>NZ_JAKRNP010000003.1:0-919395 GCF_022346845.1 Paenibacillus sp. ACRSA
TTTTGCTCATGACTATCAACTCCTCTGTTTAAATAGTTTTTACATCATGTTGTCTCAAATCTAATAATTTTTGTGTTTGAACCTGGTCTTTAACATGTTCTTAACAGAGGTTTCTGCTAACATTCCTGTATTCACGACTCGACGCATGTCGAGTGTCCGGCGAATGCCGGACCAAGGACGAATGTCCGCAGCGTGAATATTATGTTAGATGATGTTACTGTCTTCTTGATCTGCTTCCACTACTTATTCTTGTCCACAAAATCTCTATATTTATCATGTAGTTGTATTCCGTTTTTTATAGATTCTCCTGTTTGTTTATCTACAACATCAAGCTCAAAATCTAAATCACTATACCCATCAAGCATTTCTAATATTGAATACATGACTTCTTCTATTAATTCTGATTGAATGTCTTTGAACTTGTCTGGGTTAATTACTTCCCCTATCGTCTTATATTCTTTTTCAAATTCAGTCCACGACATTTTTGATCCCTTATGTAAGCATGAAGAGGATAGATCACTATAAGTTTGTTTAATGTTTTCGAGCTGCTGAAAAAAATCTTTTAATTTATTGTCATTGGAATTCACTATAATGACTCACCTTCTTTCCATTTAATACTTTTCAGTAATTTCATCTAACGTTCCCGTATTAACGACCCGACGTATGTCGGGTGTTCCAGCGAATGCTGGACCCAGGGCGTATGCCCGCAGCGTGAATATTATGTTATACGAAGGGACCTTGAATTACTTACAAATGTTTAAGATAAAAGTTTTTGAATGCCCTTCAAACTCTCTTTTAATTGGTTTAAAAATTCACTGTCGTAGTCAAAAGACCCCTTTAATGTCGTTTCTATTAATCTGTTTTTTAAATATCTTCTGTTCATAATCGAATAGGCAATTTCATAATGCCCCATTTTTTGATCTACAAAAGTCATTTCAAATTCCTCAGTACTCATTGCTTTCAAATGGATCAGTTTGACTTCGCTATTTTCAGCTTTTAAAAGTCCTTCCATAAAGTTATAGAGTTCTTCATGATCGATCCAGATCTCAACTTGCCCAGCAAACTGATCGTCCTTAATATGTACCAAGTAGTTAATGGATTTAGATCGTTCTAATTCAATATCTTTAAATGAAAAAAGGATGTGTGACTTTTTATCTTCGGACTGAAGAAAAAAATCGTATGGATCTAATGGTTTATTGAATATCACTCGCTTCGGTCCTTTCGTATAACGTTCCCGTATTCACGACCTGACGTATGTCGGGTGTTCGGCGAATGCCGAACCAAGGACGAATGTCCGTCGCGTGAATATTATGTTATATGATGTAGCATGCTCTTATGAATAATTAATAAGTTCTAATTCACCTAATCTACTTGGATGTCTACCTTTACGTTTTTGTTTGTCAATAAAGCACTTTATTTGCTTTGGTTTTTCTTCTATATTTATACTATTTATAATTTTATTCACTTGAAATTTTCTTCTTTTATATTGTTTTTCATTAGAGCCCCATGCAATTATTAATAAATCAATGTTTGGGATTGCCTTTTTAATCCACTTATCATTTTCTCCTCCAGTATTATCTACAGTACTAACAAGAGCCGAATGTTTAGTAGCTACTAAAGCGAATAAATTGACTACTCTTAGAGTTGTATAGCCTTCTTTAAGAAGCATATTAAATACTCTCATTATAGATAAATCTAATTTGTATTCATCGGCATAACTAGGATTTAACATAATAATTGTTGCGATTTTCTCACCTTGTTCAGCTTTCTCTACGGCACTCTTTTCCAAATAATACCTGTAGCGTCTATTGGCGTCAGAGTAGACAGCTTTCGTTTTAACAGTCCCTGTTACTTCCACTTTTCAACTCTCCTAAAATATATATAATCTAATGCTATTTCATATAACGTTCCTGTATTCATGAACCCCAACGGGGTTGTCTTCTGAAATTCTTCTCCGAAATCCTTCCCGAAGACCAAGGCTCCGTTAGGAGCCGATGCTTGAATATTATGTTATAAGATGTTGGCGCCTTCATTGAAATACTATAATATTATTCTTCTTTTTGAATTTCTGCTTTTTTCTCCTTATAGCAAGTTTTAAAAAGCTGTTGTAATTTTGTATATATCTCTTCGTAAATATCTTTATCTCCGTTAACATTAATTAATCCAAGTGGTGCATATCCTTCGCCTTCTTGTAATACTGGAATTGTGTTATGATATTTTTTGGGTAAAGGATATTTTCCTATCCATAATGAATGCTCACTAGCTCTCCTCAAATAACTTATTTCATTTTCATTTAAACTAATTCTGATTTCCTCTGTTACAATTTCATTGTACAAATTCATCAGAGTTATTAGGTCGTGACCGGATCCTTTCCAATCAACTACTACTTTACCATCCCTAATATTTTCATTTGGGTTTACAATGAAATACATTCCTTTCAAAAGGCATTCTAAACTATACCCACACAACATCATCCATATTGATCCAAAACTTTGTCTATAGAAAAGTGACTCATCTTCCTCCTCATCAACATTTATTTGACTTACAAGAGTATCTACTGCACTTTTAAATTCTTGATAAATTAATTCAGAAGCAAGTTTCAATTCATAAGATTTCATTTCCCAATTCACATAAAAATCATTTAAATTATTGAAATTGTCTTTCCAAAAATCATGAACTTGTTTTGAGTTAGGATTGTATCTAAAATCAGAAAACAATTATTATTCCTCCAATTGTACTTCTAGTTTTAATTGCTTGGCGCCGATTTCTCATAACGTTCCTGTATTCACGACCCGACAATTGTCGGGTGTCCGGCGAATGCCGGACCAAGGGCGTATGCCCGCAGCGTGAATATTATGTTATGTGTTGCTTCTGTCTTCTTGGGTTACCCTCAAAGGTTCCTTCATCGCCGGGCATACTCCGGTTTCGAGTCCACTTCGTCTGCTTTACTCACCGCCGGGCATGCTTCGATTCCGAATCTACTTCGTCTGCTTTACTCACCGCCGAGCGTGCTTCGATTCCGAATCTGCTTCGTCTGTTTTACTCACCGTCGGGCGTGCTTCGGTTCCGAATTTGCTTCGTCTGCTTTACTCACCGCCGGGCGTGCTTCGGTTCCGAATCTGCTTCGTTTGCTCTACTCACCGCCGGGTGTGCTTCGATTCCGAATCTGCTTCGTTTGCTCTACTCACCGCCGGGCGTGCTTCGGTTCCGAATTTGCTTCGTTTGCTTTACTCTCGCTGGGCGCGCTTCGATTCCGAATCTGCTACATTAGTTTGATCATCTCTTTAACAATTCTCAGCTTTTAAATTGCTCTTAAATCTGCCCTTCAGAAGTTACACATAACGTTCCTGTATTCGCGACTCGACGCATGTCGAGTGTCCGGCGAATGCCGGACCAAGGACGAATGTCCGTAGCGTGAATATTATGTTATCTGCTGTTTCTGCCTTCTTCGATCAATCTAATCAGTCAGTAAGTCTTTCAATAGCCACTCATTATTATTTCCATCTTTAGAAACAAACCAAATATGACTATACTTTTTTGGCTTGTATATTTCATTTTTGTATTTAAGGAAGTCACTCATCCCATATACAGGAGAAGCATTCCTGACTAAAAGCGCTACAGGATAAACCACATCATACTTATCTATCTTTTTTTCCTTTTGCTTTAACAATTCATTAAGAGTTTTTATATAATGTGTTGAGCTTTCTAATCCGTGAAATTCTTTATCAGATCTTCCTAATAACATTTTAGCTTCTTCTGAGTCATAAAATAAGTGAGTTACTTCTACGCCTATAAAATCGCCCTTTATATTCTTTAAAATATAGTCTGGACATTCTTGTTTTTCTACAACTTTTAAATCTTCTTGTCGGTTGAAATTGTATATGTCTATAAATATGCTAATAGCAGCTTCTTCTAAAGCAGATTTTTCATCGTTGTGATTTCGCATTTTTATTCTCTCCTACTATGTATTTGAGAAATTGCAGATAACATCTAATTTATGTACTTCTTAAATACCACATGTCCTGGCTGATATCCGACTACGTATATGATACCCCAAGCACTGGTATTTGCGAAGAAGAATTTGGCGAAAAAGGTAGATTTATAGCAACACTCAATCTCCCAGATCCAGACGATCCAGCGGGCTCTGAATACGCTGAATATTCTTGGTACTCACATGCGTATATCGCTGGGTTGTTCGTGCACTCGTGTGACCAAGCAGCTCTTGGATATAGCGCAGGTCTGTTCCGTTTTCCAGTAAATGCGTGGCGAAAGAGTGTCGTAAGACATGAATACTAACCTTTTTCACAATGCCTGCGCGTTGTCTAGCTCCTTCAAAAACCTTTTGCGCACTACGCTTGGTCAGATGCCGATCCGAAGATTGTCCCGGAAACAGCCATCGCTGGGGTTTATACTCGCTTATGTATTCCTGCACAATTTCCCAAGCTAGATGGGAGAGGAGCGTTCTTCGATCCTTCTGGCCTTTCCCTGTCTTACAATAAGCGTCTGGCGCTCAATATCCAGATCGCTACACCGCAGACGAACGACTTCACCTACACGAAGGCCAGACGAATACGTGAGAAACAGAATCGTTTTATGCTTGAGATTAGTTACGGATGTGAGTAATTGAGCTACTTCTTTTTCAGACAATACTTGTGGCAACTTGGTCTGCTTCTTGGGACGAATATACTGGATCTCTGTAGGATGATGGAGTACATGTTTGCAATAGAAGCGAATCGCGCTGATCGTCTGGTTTACACTAGAATGTGAGATCCCTCGCTCAAGCAAATTTAAACAATACGTTTGAACTACTGAAGTAGTTACGGCTGTACTTTCAATTTGGCAGATACTCAGAAAGCGTTCGATCTGTTTACAATAGGCTTTGATCGTTTTGCGACTGTATCCTCGTAATGTTAATGCCTGCTGTAATGGCTCTTTGCTCCATGCACTGCTCTCTTTGCTAGCTTTCCATTGCTGTAAATCCTCACTCTCCACCCACAACTCTGGAGCAATCTGAACATCATTTGGATTAAATTGATTCATAAATTCCTGTATAGCAGATGTGGTATAGGGGATGAACCATACTTTTTCTTTCGCTTGCCACATTCTGCCCGTGATCCGACGAATTCGCTCAATATGTGCAGGGCTATACGGGATAGAAATGTGCAATACCTCAGCAGAACCTTTTGATATCGTAATCGTCTCTTGGTCGTAGCAAGTTCACTCATAGGAATCTCTCCTTCGTTTGGATGGATTAAGTTGGGCTAACGTTCTGAAAAACAAAAAGGAAGGCCTTTCTTCCTCCCCTAGGGAATCAGACGACCTTCCGATGCTTTCGGAACATATATGCTGTTGTAAAAGTAGAACGGAGCGCGGCTTGTGCAATACCAAGCCGCGTAAGGGTGAGGTGCTGCGCTCAATGGGCAGCACCTCATGGAGATGCACCGCGTGAATGTTCGCGGTGCACATCCCTGCCGCTGCAACCTACATAGCAGCGGCTTCTTCTCCCAGCGGCAGCGTGTAATACTGCGCCTGCTGCCCTTCATGCTGCTGGTATACAACGACCAGCAGCGTCCGACCTTTCGCGGCAAGCGGGCTAGCGCCAGCAAGCACCCGCTCAAGCCGGAACGGAAGCACGTCCAATACGGCGTGCTTCTGCAGTTCCTTTTCGCCGAGACCAAGGTCGGCGAAATCACGGGCATCCATGACCGTCTGTGCGGTCATGGCCGAGGTCATCGGCAACGCACGCGAAGCGTTGCCGTCACCCCCGTCCGCCGCTCCATCCGCGGCGGACAAAGCCCCTGCGGCGCGCGCTGCATGCGCCGCAGCATCCACGCCATCACTGCCGATCATACCCGCCGCATTTGCGGCAGAGTCTTCCCCGGCAGCAGCCGAACTTCCCACAGCGGCACTCGCACCCGTGCCGCTGCTTTCCAGCCATGCCGAGCCTGCGGCACCGGCAACACGTGGCAGACGAACGTCTTCCGGACGTTCAGCCAACGTTTTCATATAACCCGCCCACTGGTCTTTCTGGAGTACGTCATCCCACCAGATTTTGCGTGGTTTGTACTTGTGTCCGAGGAAATAGTCCAACTTCATCAGACCAAGCACAATATCCATATGCGGCGTATTCCGCGACTCTAGGAAGCTGTGCAGGCGGGTGAATAGATCCTCCAATTGGTGACCAATCTTCTGCCAGCCCTGACCTTCCCAGTAATCCCCGAATGCTTGGAAGAAATCAAACGGCGAGTTGAATTCCTGCTCCATCAGATACTTCAGCGTATGATCCATCCGGTGTGCGTTCCAGTATTTCTCCAACACATCCTCCAGACGCTTCAAGCGCACGATATCGCTGAACGGCAACACATCACTGCCCAGAATCTCATATGGCGCGTGATCCATATACGTATAGTTGTACTTCTCTGCATCCAGACGCAGACCCGTACCGCGCAACATTTTGAGGAATCCGAGCTGAAGCTCTTCTGGCCCCAGAGCAAATACATCGTTAAACGTCTTACGGAACGTATTGTAATCTTCCTCCGGTAGTCCGGCAATAAGATCCAGATGCTGATCGATTTTGCCGCTGGCTTTTACCTTGTTCACCGTACGGCTCAGCTTGGTAAAGTTCTGACGGCGTTTCACCAGTTCATTCGTTGGATCATTTGTGGACTGTACCCCGATTTCAAACCGGAACGTGCCCGGCGGCGCATTCTCTGCCAGATAATCGAGTACCTCAGGACGCATAATGTCAGCGGTAATTTCAAACTGAAACACCGTCCCCTGATGATTCTCAATCAGGAATTTGAACATCTCCAGCGCGTAATCCCGCTTAATGTTGAACGTCCGGTCTACAAACTTGATCAGCTTCGCACCCTTCTCAATCAGGTACAGAATGTCCGACTTCGTCCGCTCGATATCGTAATACCGCACGCCGACCTCAATACTGGACAGACAGAACTGACAGCTGAATGGACAACCACGACTCGTTTCAAAATAAACAACCCGCTTCCCGAGATCCGGGATATCCTCTTCAAATCGATGCGGTGACGGCAGATCGTTCAGATCCGCCTTCGGGCGTCCTGGCATGAGAATGACCTCTTCCCCTTTGCGATAAGCCAGCCCGTATACAAAGTGGAACTTATTACTGCTCGTAAGCTCCGTCAACAGCTGATGCAGCGTCTCTTCGCCTTCACCCATAACGATGAAATCGACATTGGAAATCCGGTTCATCCAATATTCCGTATCGTAGGATACTTCCGGGCCACCCAGCAAAATTTTCACGTCAGGCATAACCTTTTTCAGATTATCAATGACCTTAATCGTCTCTTCAATGTTCCAGATGTAACACGAAAATCCAATCACATCCGCACCACGCTGGTACAAATCAGACACAATATTCATGACAGGGTCTTTAATCGTATACTCCGCGATATCAATATCAAAATCCTTCTCACTGTACGCCTTCAGACAACGCAAAGCCAGCGAGGTATGGATGTACTTTGCATTTAATGTAGAAAGAATAACCTTCATGGTTCACAACCTTTGCCTGGACACCCAGACCATATTTTTTTGGGAAAAGTAAAGCTCCACAGCCATCCAAGCCCATGCCTTCTCATAGAATAAACCTGTACCGCTATCTACACCTTCGTTGCACTTGCACGACTAAATATACATATACCTCAGCTTCCATAGGTATCTATTCCACACCTCATGGACATATCTGAATTTTGTCTTTCAAAGAGTGGACACACTTTTTAAAAAGACACCCTTCTCTCAGCCTCATCCAACTACAACATATAGACCAATCAACAACGAATCAAACTACATACTGTACACCCTTGGGTTCACGCTCTCGATCGACAATGTCCACCTTATGAAAGACATTCTTTCTCCATTTGTCCATCACCCAGGGACTGAAATCAAATAACCAACTTACATACAAACTCCGAATACCGAGCCTGATTAACAAACTCAAATATCAAGCTCATTCACCTCTATGCCCGCTAGATCGCTAGATCACTAGATCATGCAGTCATACCTCATCCCCGTGCTCTTACTCTTACTCTTACTTAGAACTGTTGCATTCTCTTGATTACTCATTTATCCACCGAAGCAATACCAGGAGTATTCATTTATCGATCCAGCAACTTGAGCAGTGTTCATCTACCAATCCAGCAACTTACTCATACTCGTAAAAGGCATCATCATCCGTGTCAACCTCTTCGCCAGACTGCTTCTGGAAAAATTCCAGGAACGGTAATCCGTACTTACGGTACTTGACCTCACCGACCCCTTTAATAGTCAGCATGTCACGTTCTGTCTTCGGACATACCACACTCATCTCGCGCAGCGTTGCATCATTGAAGATGATGTAGGACGGCACATGTTCCTTCGCTGCCAAGTCACGCCGGATTAAGCGTAGTTGCTCAAATACCGTTTCGTTAACCGCAGACGGCATCGCATCCCGACCACGACGTCCACCATAGTTGGTACCCGAAGCTGTAGCTGCCGTCTTGCGCACCACACGCTGCATCACTTCACGCTGCCCTTTGAGCACTTCCACCGCTAATGGCTGCAAACGCACCACTGGATACTGCCCCTCAGACAGCATCAGATAACCTTCGGATACCATCACGTTGATGATCTCCGCAATTTCACGCTCCGTGCGATTGCCCATCACACCGTATGTTGGCAGGGAATCGAAGCCGTAATCCAGCACCTTTTTGGCACGAGAGCCCTTGAGTACCGAAGCGACCAGAGATACCCCATACCGTTCACGCATACGATGAATGCAACTGAATATTTTCTGTGCATCAATCGTCATATCTACTAACTCGCGATCATCCGTACAGGAACTGCAGATGCCGCAAGGCTTGTCCTCATGCACCTCACCGAAGTAGTCCAACTGCGCACTGCGCAGACAACGTGTTGTATAACAGTAATCCACCATCTGTTGCAGCTTCCGATAATCGTTTTGCTTCCGGTCGCCTTCCATCGGATTCTGTTCGATCAGGAATTTCTGGGTGATAATATCCTGTGCACCGAATAATAAAATACACTGACTCGGCTCACCGTCCCGTCCGGCACGGCCAGCTTCCTGCACATATGCCTCCATATTTTTCGGCATGCTGTAATGCAGTACGTAACGCACGTTGGATTTATCTATCCCCATGCCGAAGGCATTCGTTGCCACCATCACGCGGATATCATCGTACAAAAACTGCTCCTGGCTCTGAGCTCGATCATCGTCTGTCATACCTGCATGATAACGTCCTGCTGGCAAGCCTGCATGCAATAAACGTTGATGTAGATCATCCACGTCCTTACGGGTCGCGGCATATATAATACCTGGCTCACTCTCATGCTCGCGCGCGTAGTTCAGCACAAAATCCTTCTTGCTCTCACCGCGCAGCACGCTGAACGCCAGATTATCCCGCCCAAGTCCGGTCACGTATGTCTGCGGATCCTGCAAACGCAGCAGCCGCAGAATATCGCCCATAACCTCGGGCGTTGCCGTCGCCGTAAAGGCCGCAACCACCGGCCGCTCCGGCAAACTATCCACAAACGGTGCTACCGCCAGGTAGCTTGTCCGAAAATCATGACCCCACTGTGACACACAGTGCGCCTCATCCACAGCCACGCACGAGATGGGCAACTGCGCCATCTCATCGCGGAACCAATCCAGCTCCAGTCGCTCCGGCGCGACGTAGAGCAACTTCAGATCACCGCGCTGCGCTGCGCGGACACGATCATTCACTTCTTTGCCGCTTAACGTACTGTTGATATAAGCGGCGGCAATACCCGCGGTCGTCAGTGCATCGACCTGATCTTTCATCAGTGAGATGAGCGGGGAAACGACCAGCGTCAGCCCCGGATATAACAGAGCGGGAATCTGGTAACAGATCGATTTACCGCCCCCGGTTGGCATAATGCCCAGCGTATCCTCATATTCGAGCAGGCTGGATACGATTTTTTTCTGGCCCTCGCGGAAGTCGGGGTAACCATAATATTTTTGCAGGAGACCCTGCGCTTCTTCTAAAGTAGGTGCTTGCACACTCATGTAAAGACTCCTTACTTGTCACCGGTGTTCTTCCACCAGCTTGGTCCGATCCGATTCTGACATCCGAACACGGCACCATTGCCGTATCCTTGACAACAAAATGGCGTTCTCATGACTTGTCCGTCAAGCAAAACGCCGCTCCCTTTAGTTTAACGGGACAGACCCGAATGAGCAACCGCGTTTTCATGTCTAACGAATCTTCTCAGTTCCAACATATATCATACGGATGAATCTCGTTTCTTTGAATACCTCATTACTTAACTCGTACCACTTTGAATTAGGATAATTTTAACTTATTTGTAATCATTAAATTACTCTCTATGCTATCATTATTACAAGTTTTTAGTGTGAACTGAACTCATAGCTTAAACTTGCAAACGATATGATCTCTTACAAAGGAGACTTGATCCCATGACTCAAAATGCGTCTGGTACTCCCACGACCAACATACGTAAACCCTGGATACGTAGACATCCTATTCTGACTGCATTTCTGTTCTTATTACTGATTCTCTTCGCTTCCTTCATGCTTCGTCCATACTTCTCGACATTCGATCGTTCTGAACAAGGCCACCTTGGTTATTCAATGCCTTCACGGAACGGAGAGTATGTAGCCGAAATCTATGGTGTTCCTTACGGTGGTGCGGGTGCGGGGGGAGTAACCATCTGGGTCGATGTTCGGTCAACCGGAAACGGATCTGCTGGTGCAGACGCCAGTTTTGTGAAAACCATCTATCGCGCTAAACATCGCGGAGCTAACCACCTTGAATGGGAAAATGAAAAAACGCTCCGGATTGAAAACCGGAACGAATATAATGATGACAGCGTAACGCTGAATATTGAAGAGGACATCTATGATGGATGGAACTTTGCATGTAAAAGCCTGCGTATGAAAGGTGAATACGTGCGTTGCCTCTCTCCTGAGAAGCAGTAGTAGCAGGGATGCTTAAATAATTTTTTTCCTTTTGCAGTACAACGAGATCAAACGATTAGAGCAGACATTCTAGCACGTAGCTTACTCATTAATCACGGCCTTGTGCTTGTTTTTTTCTCCACTTTTGGCTCTTCCTTTTCTCTTCCTTTGCTCTTTCTCTGCTCTTGCTCTACGCTTTCCTTCCCTCTACTCACTGTCAGTCCTGGCGAGGTGCAGATGTCGTCTGACGCACCATCGTTTCCAGCTTCTCTCGATTACTGAGCAATCCGGGATCAGTCGGCACATATGCCAGCGCCTGAATATTATGCTTAAGCGCCTGTTCCCAATGTCCCAATTGAGCATACGACAAGGAGAGCCGGGCATGAGGAAGCCAGGTTCGACATGCTGCTGGTACGGGGCGGAACCCCGGATCACGAGTGCCTACATCTAGGGCTTGCATATACCAATAGATTGCGGTCATGTGCTCTTGACGCTCTTGAAAACAAGACGCAATCGCGCAGCAGAAGTCTGCATGAGGCAGGTCAAACTGGAACGACTGCAATAAGGCACGAAGCTTATAACTCGGCTTGCCCAGCCGTTCATAACATTCCGCGAGCCGCGCGCAGGCGATTAATCGATCCTCGCGATAACCCTGCGGCTCCTGCAGCAGCTTCTCGTAGCCTTGCAACGCAGCCCGGTAGCGCTTGCGGTCATAACATTCGCCTGCATAATAGAACAGCAGGCGACCCTGGGCTACGCCCTCTTCGGCGATCCATTTGCGCAGGATGCGCACGTTACGCGCCGAATGATTGCTCGCTTCGCGGCGGTGCGTAACGGCAATGTCTGCCGTCATGACCCCGCTCCGCGGAAAGCTCAGCTGCTCGTGCAGCCGGCCATGCCAGCGGCACCCTGCGCTGCGCTTGACCAGGCGGTTCCGGCGGTCCGTCACTAACGGACTTGCCTCCGCCCCCTCGGCCAGCGTGTAGTTCAAAACCACAGCTTCCGTCCTACCATCTGACGGAAGCTGCTCTTTCAGTGCTTGAAGCTTCGCCTGATCACCCGGCAACAGCACATCATCTGCATCCAACCAGAGGATATACTCCTGCGTGGCCTGCTCGAATGAGTAATTACGAGCAGCAGCAAAATCATCCTGCCATTCATATGTGTAGACTTGGTCGGTATACTGCGCAGCCACATCCATTGTTCGGTCAGATGAGCCTGTATCAACAATGATGATCTCATCCACGATTCCACTCACCGAATCGAGACAACGTGCCAACGTGCGTTCTTCGTTCTTCACGATCATACATAGACTGATAGTGATCACGGATTAACCCCTTCCTTGCCCCTACACCTTATGCGATGAAGCATCTTATTCAACGTTCGTGATAACTTTCATATTCCGAGTTGTTACCCTGGAGACTTGCCCAATTTTTCAACATAGCCTCCGGTTGTACATCCATTCTATAAGTCTCCTTGGTGCAGCTTAGCTTGATATATCGTACTCTCCCTCTATACTTTTTGTGTCCGCCTTATCTTACATCTCTAACTGTTCTTACTATCCTTACTACTTTTACTGTTCTGACTACTGTTTCTCCGCTTCTTGTTTGCGCAGACGCTTAACCTGTTCAACAGCATTGTCGAGTGCCTTCTTCCGTTGATTCATCAGTCGTAGGTGGCTCCGTTCAATTTCAGCAAAATGCGCATAGTCCAGTTCCATCCATGACTTCATTTCACTTGGCGTAGGGGACATATATGGATTCACTTCACAGCGTCTACGTGCAGCGCAGCATAGATACTTATGATGAACCTCCAGCTTCACCACTTCGAAATATGGGAGCAGACACATCGCAAGCTTGCCTGCATAGAAGGTCTGTTTATGATCATGAAACGGATGATATCCATAAGGAACTGTCAAGACTAACGTTCCCTTTTCATGCAATAATCGATGGATCTGCATTAATAACTTCTCGGGATGTGCGAAATGCTCTAACACTTCTCCAAGCAGTACCGTGTCGAAGACAGCCCTTTCCTTCCACTGCGTAATGTCCATCAGCCGGAAATCCACTTTACTTCGCACAGGCTTCGATTCCTTCGCCAGTTCTTCCTTCGCAAACCTGATGCTCTCTTCCTCTAGATCAATGCCGGTTACCCGAAAGCCTTCACGCGCTAGCAGTATAGAGGTAATCCCCTGACTGCATCCGATATCCAGCATTCGCTCACCTGTCGCTTCCCGGCACATCCAGTGAATACGTGTCCTCGTTGCTTCATGAGATTCTTCTGAATTAATCTCACCATAGTACCGCTCATTCACCCGGTCATGATTCGCCATCGCTGTCTCCAACTTGTTCGGGCGAGTGGCTAGTAGACATCTTCTCTATTTCAGTAGGGATCCGTGCATAGACTGGCTGTCCAAGCACCACAATGTTGCCCCCATGGATGCCTTGGGTAGCATTACGGGTGTCGAAGATGCGTTTCGCGTGGTCAGCCATCTCTTGATAATCAAATGCGCTATGATCCGTTGTGATGATCACAAGATCCGCCCATGCCCATAGTTCAGGTGAGGCTGGCTGAGCTTGGATAATCGTACCGTCGTCCTTGCGGAAGACAGGCACCATCGGGTCTGTGAAGACGACCTCTGCTCCCGCTGCACTCAGCAGTCTGAAGACATCCAGTGCGGGAGATTCACGCAAGTCATCAATATCTTTTTTGTACGCCATACCTGCCAGCACAATCCGTGCATCCTTTACGAAAATTCCACTCTTCATTAACAATTCCACTGCCCTCGCCACCATGCGCTCCGGCATCTCCCGGTTCGTTGCATCGGCTAGTTTGATGAATTGCAGCTCCGACCCCTGTCGCTCTGCCGCCCAGGATAGATAGATTGGATCAATCGGAATACAGTGTCCACCAATCCCTGGCCCGGGGTAGAAAGGCATATATCCAAACGGCTTCGTTGCAGCAGCGTCCAGCACCTCCCAGATGTTCACGCCCATCTGCTCGCATGCAGGTGTAAGCTCATTCACAAGGGCAATGTTCACGCTGCGAAACGTATTTTCGAACAGCTTGGCGGTCTCAGCTACGGTGGTAGAACTCACCGGCACAATTTCATTCAAGAACGAGCCGTAGAACGCTGTTCCATAGGCTAAACAGGAGGCTGTAGCACCTCCGATGATCTTCGGTGTATTTTTCACCCCATAATTCACACTACCTGGATCGACCCGCTCAGGAGAATAGCAGACATGAAACTGCTTGCCCACTGTCCAGCCTGTGGCCGCTTCAATGGGATGCTTCACATGTTCCTCCGTCGTTCCCGGATACGTGGTACTCTCCAAGATGATGAGGCTTCCTTGCTTCAGGTGAGGAGTTATGCCTTCGACTGCTGCGGCGATATATGAAATATCTGGTTGATGACCTGGCGTTAGTGGTGTTGGTACACAGATGACAACGATATCCGCCTTAGCGATTGCCGTATAATCCGTTGTTGCCGTGAATAATCCTTCTGCGGTTAATGACTGCACCACTTGATCCTCAATACCAATCACATAGGAATCTCCCGCTCGAAGTCTCGCAACCTTGAGTGTATCAATATCAATGCCATGTACTCGATAACCAGCCTGCGCCATCTCCACCGCCATCGGAAGCCCCACATAACCCAGCCCAATGACAGCAGCAAGAAGGGAGCGGTTGTGTATGCTGTCTTGCAATCCTTCCATCTCCAAACGCTCCGCCTCCCTTCTATTAATTGATAAAGCCGCCTGCACGCAAAAACTGAGCTATCGCTTGTTTGTTCATCATGGCAGTGTCTGACCGGTATTCGGAAAGTGTGACACGAGGCAGGCTGCTGTACTGATCTTTCAGGCGCTTGTCCGGTTCCTGCGGCAATATGACATAATATTGCGTATCATACTTATAGGTTCGAGGTGATTCGAAGGGTGAGATGAGCACTTCATGTAGTTTCTCGCCAGGGCGAATGCCTGTAACCTGGTAGTCAAAAGATGGGCGACCTGCCTTCTCTAACATGACCGAGGCTAGATCGGTCATCTTGCAGGCTTTCATTTTCATCACAAATGTCTCGCCGCCTACCGCCGCCTCAGCCGCCTTAAGCAGCAAATGTATCGCTTCTGTCCGTGTCAGAAAAAAGCGAGTCATGCCTTTGTCCGTAATGGTAAGCGTCTTGCCCTCATCAATCTGACGACGGAACAATGGCACAACACTGCCGCTTGTTCCTAACACATTGCCACCGCGGATGCAGACAAATCGTGTATGCTCACTCAGCCCATTCGCACGAATCATCATCTTCTCACCGAGCGCCTTGGTCATGCCATATACATTGATTGGATCGACCGCCTTATCGGTGGAGACATCAATCACCTTAGGAATCTTCATACGAATGGCTGCTTTAATGATATTCTGTGTGCCAATGACATTGGTTTTGAAGGCTTCATCCGGCTGGTCTTCACATACAGGTACATGCTTCAGTGCGGCCAAATGAAAGAGAACATCCACATTCCGGCACGCTTCCTCCACTGCTCCATAATCCCGAATATCTCCGATAACAAAGCGTAGCCTTGCATCATGACCAAAATCACGTTGCATCGCAATCTGAGCATACTCATTACGCGACATGATGCGAATCTCAGCCGGATCCTGTTCCAGCAGTACTTCGGTCAGCTTCTGTCCCCAGGAGCCTGTTCCTCCAGTGATCAAAATGATTTGTCCTTTAATCATGCAAGAATGCCTCCTTCATTAGATCATGAATTCACGTAATACCTGAGCCATCTCTTCTCGGCTTAACCGATCTTTGGGTGGAACCTTTTTGACCGATGTGTTGCTGCTATGCACGATATTGACATAATTGCGGGGTGCGAGCAGCTCATGCGGTAGATCAATTACATTTCCATGCGTACCGCGGCCTGGCAGCTTCACTCGATAGCCTGAAGCGTACTCCTCCGTCCGGTATAGGTAGACATAGAACTGCGGAGAACGATGAAATGCGGGTGCCATCTCATGATTCACACTATCCCACAAGTAGCCGTTCTGATTAATTAAGGCCATTGTCCCCGGCTGTGGTTGTATATCGTATAACTGTTGAACAAAGGTACGGTGGTACAGATCATCCGAATCTAGACGGGCAATATAGATATGTTCTGCCCCTTGTGCAAAAGCTAGAATGGCACGCACACTCTCAATATTGGTTCCAAAGCGAATATTAGAAGGTAATGGCTCTTGTTCCGCAAGAATTTCTTGCATCAACTCTCCTGATTCCTTCGCCAGCTTCACAACAGTAAGGAAATCCTGATTCGTCTGCGCCTTAAGGCAATGCAACGTAAAGGTGCGAAAGATATTCATCCGTCGCTCTAGCCATCCTCTCGTTAACCGCTGCGGATCCATTCCATAATTGTTGAAGTTAATCTCAATAACGACTTTCCTAGACATAACATCCCTCCTTGTTTAAGCAGCCTTTCTTCTAGTGCGTGTTCAAAAAGGTCGGTCTTCAGTACCAAGAAGATGGGATGAAGATAGAAATGGAGTAGCGGAGCGTAGATTCGGCTGAATCCCATATTCGATGCTGAGATGCCACTCCCGCATCCTTCGTAATCAAAAGCGGACTTTTTGAACAACCTCTTCTGGTTGCCTTTGAACCATTTTCATAGTTTTGCAACCTATGCCTTGCAGAAATAAACGTAATACGTTGCTGCATTCCACCCAACTTTCATAGCGCAATTCTCTTATCTGCCATCTCTACAAGGTATGAAACAGAGGTAGCATCGGTCAGTACACTTGAACTACTTTTCACAAAATAGATTGATATACACCCGAAGATTCGCCTTATATTGCTTGTTCAAAAAGGTCGGGTTTTCATTATCGAGAAGATGGGATGAACGTAATCACTTCATCAAAAGTGGACTTATGGAACAGCCTTTTACAGGTCGAACGTACAAAACGTTAGCGCAGCCATTACATAGAATAGGTCAATAGAATACGAAGGAGGTTTAAATCTACGATGAATGCTATTTATCTGGAGACAGATGGTGTACTTGATCAGCTCGAAGCAGCACTTGTAGAGAAGCGTCCATTTTCTCTCGTTCGCGTGGGCGATGGCGAGAATATTGTCATGTCTCAGGAAACGGTCTGGACGGTGGAGCAGGTGCTTCAAGAGCGCTGGGCGATCAAAGCCAATTTAGGGCAAAAGGGACTTCGTCTCCCCGATTTTCAGCTCAGAGATCACGTTGCCGCTTCTATACAACGAGCTAATATTGTTGGTGTGCTTCCCCCAGGGGATATGACGATTAAAGCACCGGATTATCTCAAACGCCCGCTCACGGATATGGTATTTGCTCACTATGGTATCGCTCCTGCACTCACCTGCCATGCTTGCGTCAATCGGGAACTCGTGCAGATGCCACGGTTCTGGTCTATGCTTGCTGGTAAACGGGTACTGCTCGTGACTCGTGAGATCGACGCCCTTCGCGAACGGCTTGTACAAGAACCGTATCATCTCCAGATCGCAGCAGCGCTTCCCTTTGATAACTGGGGTCAGACGGATGAAACGCTACAATGGATCGTCACGAACCAGCATACGTTCGATGTTGCCCTTTTCTCCTGTGGCGTTAATGCCGTTGTTCTCGCTGAGCGCACAGCCGCCCTAGCGGGCAAAGTTGCTATTGATTTTGGCAAAGCAGGCAATATCATTCTGAAAGGCCGTGCTAACTGAGTTTGCTCTTTGCTTCTTGAATTACAGCTGGCTATGTTCATGCTCTTGCTACATCACAATACGGCTGAAATATGGTCAAAAAAAAATCCCCGACTCCTTCGATACTGGAGCCGGGATTTTTGACTTTAACCTTTTACTACTGCTGATAAGCTAGTTAGTAGCTGCAATGCCGTAGAACATCTCAGGCCCTGTTCTTGCCACTGTAGACACCCCGGATATAAATGAAGTGTACACACTTTCCAGTGCGGGTGGTGCAGCCAAATCCTGTGCGGTAAAGGAATGAAATTCAGCGCCGCCCGTCTGTCCCACCGTACCTTCGGCACGATAGATGACAAAGAACGGATCATATACCGTACCACGTACCAACTCAACAACGAAGGTATCTCCTTGCTCTCCCGTCACACCAACCGTGCCATTCAGGGTGATAATGGGATTCGCAACACCTAAGGTCTGCAGCCCAATTGACCCGAACACTTCTGGTGATAAGGATAAAGA
Source organism: Paenibacillus sp. ACRSA (assembly GCF_022346845.1). Classification (NCBI taxonomy): domain Bacteria; kingdom Bacillati; phylum Bacillota; class Bacilli; order Caryophanales; family Paenibacillaceae; genus Paenibacillus; species Paenibacillus sp. ACRSA. Next base: position 18,183 of record NZ_JAKRNP010000003.1, read on the forward strand.
TGTGTTTGGCGATCCTACGCTTCCTGAGTTCATTGAGGTTCTCATATCGAGAAATACACCCAAGAGTAACACCTCCAATGCAATGAGATATCCTATTCTATGAATCTCAACTCTCGTTCGATTGGATAAATAACAGTTTCTATACACCTATTTTTATTTACACCCGGTTAATGGTATATTGAACTGCATAACGAAATGAACGGATCGTATGCACGCAAGCGGTACAGGCTGTTCAGAAGGAGATTATTATTTATGAATACACGTAAACGTTCCACAGGCCATTCATCATCCAAAGGAAAGTCATCGAACCGCCCCTCTACGGGACGTTCTAAGAGATCAGGTGCTTCATCTGCCGAATCATCCAGATCCTCTGCATCCACATCTCGTAATACAGCGGATACGAACAAGCCACTAGCTGCCAAGTCTTCAACAACAGGCAACCAAGCAAGATCTGGCAAAGCCAAATCATCAGGTGCGTCTAAACGCTCTGGCAATTCCTATTATCGTAAACAAGAGCCACCTCGCCAGTACCCAGTGACAGAGCCAGAAGAATTGTTACCGTTCCTGCTGAAGCATCTGAAGGATGGTCGTAATGCCGTGAAGTCCATTCTAGGTCGTGGTCAGGTATCCGTAGATGAGAAGGTCGTGACGAAGTTCAACCTGGCGCTCACGCCGGGTCAGACCGTATCCATTAGCAAAGAAGGCGCCGTAGCTGCCCCTTCCATGACCGGAGTAAACATTTTGCATGAGGATAATGACATCATCGTCATTCGTAAGGAAGCTGGGCTATTATCGATCGCCGCTGACCGTAGCAACGACCTTACAGCTTACCGCCAGTTGATGGAGCATGTGCGCCGTACGAATCCAAACAATCGGATATTTGTTGTGCATCGTCTGGATCGGGACACATCTGGCGTGATGATGTTTGCCAAAAGTGAAGAGGTACAACAGAAGCTGCAAAACAACTGGAAAGATAATGTACAGGATCGCGTTTATGTTGCTCTCGTTGAAGGTGCTGTGAGCAAAGAGGAAGGTACGATCTCCTCCTGGCTGAAGGAAACCAAAACGCTGAAAATGTACTCAAGCCCACGTGCGAATGATGGACAGCACGCGATAACGCACTACAAACGTCTCAAATCCAACCGTGAGTTTTCTCTGCTTGAAGTTCGATTGGAAACAGGACGCAAAAATCAGATTCGTGTGCATATGGAAGACCTCGGACATCCAATTGCAGGAGACAAAAAGTACGGTGCGCGCACGAGAGACCTGGGACGCCTTGGGCTCCATGCACGTGTGCTCTCGTTTATCCATCCAACAACCGATAAGCTGATGACATTTGAGACCGATATTCCGAAGCAATTCTTGTATCCTTTCCGTGCAGATAACGCAACCGCGGAGTAACTGAAGCTCTTGGGTACGGAGTCGCGCTGAAAGGAGTAACCGATGCTGAAAAACTTGCTGATTACCGGTTATCGGGCACATGAACTGCAGATTTTTGGACAGAAGCATGAAGGCATTCCTTATATCAAAAAAGCCATCGCCTCTCGCCTCACACCGCTTGTGGAAGACGGGCTGGAATGGGTGCTAACTCCAGGGCAATATGGCGTGGATCTGTGGGCATGTGAAGTAGTACTGGAGCTGAAGGAGACATTCCCTGATCTGAAATTGTCGATCATCACTGCTTTTCAAAATCCCGAGGAACAATGGAAGGAAGATAAACAGGAGTATTATCGCTCCATCCTGCAAGGGGTTGATTACTATGGTGCAATTAGTCGTCAGCCCTATATTGGTCCATGGCAGTTCACAGCCCGGGACGATCTTTTGCTACGCAAAAGCGACGGTGTATTGCTTGTGTACGATGAGGATGCCGGCGAAGGCAGCCCACGCTTTATGAAGGAAAAGGCGATTAAGAAACAGCAGAATGAAGACTATACCATCATCAGCGTAACGTCGGAGGATATTCAATCCATCGCGGAGGATGAACGGATGAATGATGTGCAGCATTACGAAGATACTTCCTTCTGAATCAGTGTTGTATGGATGTAAAAAGGGCTATCCCATGAGTCATTTAAATGACTGGGGATGGCCCTTTTTGTGTATTATTCAAAATGGATTCTCTCCTTTAACAAATGGAACAAAAATAACATACAACGAGCCCATTAGAAACACCCAGAAAATTACCGATTTCAAACGTTTCCTGAAGAAATTAGCATTCTTTCTTGCACATAGCGCACAAATGAGTGTGTAAAGGAAAAACAAAAAATAGGAGACCCCAAACCAATTAACCCATACGTTCCCCATAAAAGGAATACTGAAACTCTCATAAATGTTTCTCATTACATTTTCTGTAACAATGAAACCAATAACCAAAAATCCTATGAATTCCATATAGATTATCATTTGCTTTTTCCAAATAGACATTCCCTTCAACTCCTATATATCCTTATTCATCTATCTATCCGAAATATTCAAGAATTAGCTTATATAGCGCTACGCAGAGCCCTAATAGACTCGCTTTCATTTTAGCTGGATGGTAATTTTGTTTGTTAGACAGATATAATAAAATCAATAAAAATCCAATGGGTAGCTTTAACTGAAAGAGACCATTGGTTGTAGCATGAGAATAAATTATTATAGTAGACGTACTGATCAAAAAGTAAAAGAAAATGGTAAAACGTCTTGTTTCTAATTGTCTGCTCCACCTTACTAACAAAAAAATAATAATGATCAAGATAATCGAAATGTATATTGGTGGGAGAACAATAAAAACGTCACCAAATCTGAATTCCATGTGGCATAGCCCTCCTTTTCATCAGTAATCGCCTCGTACATCAACAATCGTATGTTATACATTGAAAGGTTTATTTTACCAAAAAGTAAGGATGGATGTAAAAACAATTTAATTTCTGTAGTTAAAGCTTTAATGTTACTATAAGCCCCTGGTTTCTCTATCCCAGATCACGTGAAACGAGAGGAACTGAATCGCTAAGGTCTCTCTAAAGTCATGGCAGGCTGTAAAAGCCTCGAATGGCTTACTCATGTTTTTTTTGGCAGCAATATGGGTATAAGTAGTATTAAAACTGCGATTACTATGTCGTATGGATAAAGGGGAACTGCAGCCATGACATTAACTCCCGAGCAGCGCATTCAACTGCACGGATTCAACAACCTGACCAAATCGCTGAGCTTTAACATGTACGATATCTGTTACACCAAAACCAAAGATGAACGTGAGGCTTATATTGAATATATTGATGAACAGTATAATGCGGCACGATTAAGTAAAATTCTCAGAAATGTATCCGACATTATTGGTGCACACGTTTTGAATGTGGCGCAGCAGGATTACGTCCCACAAGGCGCTAGTGTAACCATGCTCGTATCCGAAGGGCCGATAGTGGAAATTCCGGAGGAATCCTTCGATGAATCCCCAGGGCCGTTGCCCGATAACGTCGTGATGCAGCTTGATAAAAGCCATATTACGGTTCATACGTACCCAGAGTTCCATCCAAGCGAAGGGATCAGTACGTTCCGTGCCGATATTGACGTGTCCACTTGCGGGGAAATCTCGCCTCTCAAAGCGCTGAACTACCTCATTCATTCCTTTGACACGGACATTATGACGATGGATTACCGTGTGCGTGGATTTACACGTGATACAAGCGGACGCAAGTTGTTCATCGACCATGAGATTGGTTCTATCCAGAACTACATTCCGGATGAGATCAAGAGCAGCTTTGATATGATTGATGTGAACGTCTATCAGGAGAACATTTTCCATACCAAATGTAAGCTGAGGGAATTTGATCTGGATAACTATCTCTTTGGGTACACCAAGGATAAGCTAAGCAAGGCAGAACAACATGAAATTACGGAGTGGCTGAAGCTGGAGATGGACGAGATCTATTACGGCAAAAACATTAACCGTCCTACTCCATGACTGACCTTAGAAGGTGACTAATTAAGTAATATCTAAAGACAAGCAATAGTGCCGTAAGGTTCTTCACTTCGTGAAAGCCTTCGGCATACGCTTGTCTTTTCGTCATTTGTTGACATGACGCAACATATTTTCTTATTATAGGAGTAACGGTATTACTTTGCAGTGAAGGAGAATGAGCCGTGATCGAAACGAACACTTCCAAGCGTAACGAATCGCTGTTACAAGTATTAACCGCCCGGCATAATGTAACTGCTCACAACATAGCCAATGCGGACACACCGAATTATAAGAAGAAGTCGGTAGAGTTCCAAGAAGAGCTTAGACGCATCGTTGAGCAAGGCAACACAGATCATTTGAATTTACACCGGACTCATCCGAAACATTTTCCAGTGAGTACCCCTGGTCCAGTCGTGCCATACCGCATCGTAGAGAACAACAACACAACGATGAACAACAACGGCAACAACGTTGACATTGACAAGGAAATGTCGAACCTTGCGGAGAATCAGTTGATGTACAATTACATGGTCGATCGAGTAAGTGGACACTACAAAAAGATAAAGAATCTTCTAAATGATCTTAAATAATGCATGACTCTGCAGCCTGTAGGCTGCTTTTTTATTTGGCAGGGTAAGTACATAACCGCGAATAACTAGTTCATCTCAAAATGAACGGAAAGTTTAATTAAAAGGTGAGTCCTGCTCCTCCTTTTTTCGGATCTGGGCTCATTCGTAGTATAATGATATCTAATGAACGATTTCATATCGATAAAAGAGGTGCAACATGGCTCCACTTCATTTCAATCATTTTCAAGGCTCCAAGGTTCGACTAGCAGCACCCTGTCCGGAAGATTGTATGCGATTATCCCGTTTTACGGACGATTATGGATATCTACGTAATCTCGATACGGACATTGCAGTACCGCTAACGCCGGATGAAACAGGTTCTTCTTCTGTCCGCAGAGATAATGGATTTGAGTTTTCCTTGCGTACATTAGAGGACAATCGATATATTGGCTTCACCGCTCTCTACCGGATCGAATGGAATAACCGCTCCGCGCGTCTGGCCATTGCTATTGGGGATGAAAAGGATCGTGGCAAAGGCTACGGTAGTGATGCGCTTGCCCTGATTATGCGCTATGGGTTTCATGAATTGAATTTGAACCGAATTGCACTGGAAGTGATTGAATATAACGAGACTGCGATGCAGGCGTACCTAAAAGCTGGGTTTCAGGTAGAAGGACGTCAGCGCTCAGCCGTATTACGAGATGGGAGGCACTATGACCTCATTTCTATGAGTATCCTTGCGGAGGAATGGTCAAAGCAGACCGAACTGCCTCTATCTTTTCAATCTACTCGTGCGAATGTCTCAAACGAAACGTCAGTTAACATAAAACCATTTCAACGCGCTGCCGCAGTCTCTGCTTCTACTTCTGGTGATGCATCTGAGCCCCTGCCCACGACGAGTGAGAACACCACTGTTCAACCTCGCATTGGCGTAGGCGCGGTCATTGTTAACGATCGCAGAGAAGTACTACTGGTCTGGCGCAACCGTGAACCAGAACAATTCACCTGGAGCATACCCGGAGGTAAAATCGACCCTTACGAGTCTGCTGAAACAGCTGTGATTCGGGAGATTAAGGAAGAAGTCGATCTAGATATCGCCATCGACCGATTGCTCTGCACAGCAGAGACGATTCAGCCTGACCAGCAGGAGCATTGGATTTCTCTTCTCTACTCTACCCGAATGATTAGCGGCATCGCTCGGAATCTAGAAGAAGGCGGAGCCATCGGTGAGATCGGATGGTTCCCGCTGGATGATCTACCATCTCCACTCGCTTGCTTCGCTGTTCCTGGTCTTGATGCTGTCAAGAAAATGTATTTCGGAGAATGACTGGAGGTCTGCCACTTGAAACACGAAGAACAGATTAACGAACTATTCAAAGCTAGTCAGAACGGGGATATCGTCAAAATAAAGACATTACTTACCTCTCTGCCTGATCTCGCCAATACGGAAAACAGTGATGGCCTCACCCCACTTGGGTACGCTGCGCATTATGGACAAGCTGAAGCGGTGCGTATTCTTCTAGCACAGGGAGCCGGTGTTAACGCTGTTTCTCATTCAAAAATCTCATTTATCCCGTCCAACACTGCGCTCCATGCCGCACTTGCGGGTGAACGCTCAGTGGAGGTTGTGCGCTTATTGTTAGAACATGGCGCATCGACGAACATTCTTGATAGCGACGGGCAGAACGCTCTTCATACGGCTACGTTCCATACGGATCAAGCAGAACTGATTGAGCTTCTCTTACAGCATGGCGCTGATCCATCAGCCCTTTCCAATTCAGGACAGACTGCGCTGGATATTGCATTAGACAAAGGCAATCATTTAACAGCTAAATGTCTGAGAGATGCCCTTGGAGCAACGTCATAACTTCATCTCCCGTAAGCTAAACCCAGTTTAACCGCTAGGCTCCTAGGCTGTATTATGGAGTCTAGCGGTTATTTTTTGAGTGATGAAAATAAACAAATGGATCAACGAAACGAAATTTTTATAACTTTTTTGGAAAATTCAAGAACCGTTTGGCGAGCTGCGCCGTCTAATACGCAACACATCCACGAAAGGAGGAGCCATGTGACCCCTGCTGAGCTTACTGTTGCCGCACAACAAGGGGATGCCGAAGCTTTTACAGCCTTAATGGAGATGCATCAGAACCGACTATATCGCATCGCCTATGCGTATCTGCATAACGAGGCCGATGCACTGGAAGCGATACAGGAATCCACCTATAGAGCCTTTCGCAAACTCAAAAAGTTAAAAGAACCGTCCTACTTCGGCACCTGGTTCATTCGCATTCTCCTCAATTATTGTGCCGATGAACGCAAACGCAAAAGCCGATTCAGCCAGATCACCGATATTCAGGAATCCAGTAGCTGGGATCAACCCGAAGACCCTGACTTGGCTGCTGCCGTATCTTCATTGGATCGAGATTGCAAACAGATTATTATCCTGAGTTATTTTGAAGGTTTCTCGTTAACAGAAGTTGCTGAGATACTCGAAATTCCGACCGGAACCGTAAAATCACGACTGCATCGAGCACTCGGACAGCTCCGTGATCAACTAGGAACGAAAGGAGATACATAATATGTCTGATGAAATGAAGCCTATCGAAGATCTGGAACAACGACTTCATCGTCGTAGATTAGAATACGATGCCATGACTATACCTGAACCCGATACGCAGCAGGCTGTGCAGGCTGGTATCCGAAAGGCTACAAGCCGGCGTAAATCCCGGTTGCGCTGGATGATGAGCTCCGTGTCAGCCGCTGCGATCGTTCTTATTTTCACCGGATGTATCCGGGTATCCCCTGCTTTTGCTTCCTTCGTAGAGCAATTGCCTGGGATGGATAGCATTGTGAGTCTGATTCGTCAGGATAAAGGGCTGATGATGGCAATTGATCAATCCTTATTACAGAAGGTCGGGATAACTGACGAGCATAATGGTACTTCTGTGACCATTGAAGGTGTAATTACGGATGAGTCACGCATGGTGATTTTCTACACGATGAAAGGCATCCAAAATCCCAAAAATCTCATGTACGACATTAAATTACTTGATAAAGACGGTAAAGATCTTCCTGTTGGATTTAGTTATTCGTACCCTAATCCAACTTCAGATGAGGACATCTATGAGAATATGATCAATGTATCCTTTACTGAATCATCCCCTCCACAAGAGTTAACCGTTGTGTTTAAAGAGCAAAAAGAAACCGACGCGAATGAGTGGAGAATTACATTTCCCGTCGATCACAGCTTAACGAAAGGTATGAAAAGAGTCATTCCTGTTAACCAAACCTTAGTGGTAGATGGTCAACAAATTAATGTAAACCAAGCGACGTTATATCCCACTCGACTTGTACTGGACATGACCTACGATCCGAAAAATACCCAAAAAATCTTTGGCATTGATGATCTACAGCTCGTGGATGAGCAAGGTAGAATCTGGACAACGAATGAGGCATCGCTTCCCGAGAATGGGATGTCGGTTTTCTTCGAGAGTATGTATTTCTCTACTCCAAAAAAACTGACCCTACATGCGTCTGGGATTAGAGCCGTGGACAAAGATAAACTGCATCTTCAGATTGATCCAGAATCAGGTGAGATCGAGGGCGGTCCAGAGAATTTGAAATTCCTTAAGAAAGAAATTAAAGGTAAAGATATGATATTGCACTTCTCCGTCACAGATTCAGAGAATGCCAACTCAGGTTTGTCATTTACGGATATTAAGGATAGTGAAGGAAAGGCATTTGAGGTCAAAGGAGTTAGCTGGCATCCTTCCGAAGCTGAAGCATCGATCACGATTGAAAATGCTGCTTCTGCCCAAGGCGCTTTGGATATGGAGTTATTCTCCTACCCGGTACTAAGCCCATCACCGTTCTCGGTTGATATTCCGGTGAATCCATAGGTTCATTGATACTGAATCTAGAAACTTAGTTACTTCATCGGAAGTCATTGCATTGATGATATGTGAAGATGGGAGCACCCATCTTGACCTCTCCGTTGGCGTATTTATGGAATAATGCTGGTGTAGTCACCTTTTATAGGCAGATGCATACCTTGAAGTAAGAAGTTTATTCAAAGGAAGGGTTGTGCATCATGTCTGAGTCTACATCCACACCGTCGGCACGCGTTGTCTATCAGGCGAATACACCTATGCTTCAATCCGTACATAGCGTGCGGAATATGATTCATCATACAGCTCGGCAACATATAGGCAAGAAAGTCCACGTTCAGAATATCGATGGTCAGGTATGGGAAGGTGTTATCATTAGCGCAGACCGGGGGATTCTATATCTTCAAGTTACGCCGATGCATGGCTATCCTGAGCCACGAGCTTTGTTTGGACCAACGATTTTGCCATTAGTGCTGTATGAGCTGCTGGTCATTACGTTGTTGATGTAGTTTGAATTCATTTTCAAGTTTAACATGGCTCCGTTTCGACCCTATGGGTTATTGAAGCGGAGCCTTTCCATTCGGTTTATCGTGTTAATTCGTGTGGCTTATATAGGTGTTCACCCATTCGTACAGTATGTTTCCGTCCTCTCGTGTGAAATATGATACAATGGTGTCGGCTTAAGCCCTATCTTATAAGAAACGGAGTATGATCCGGTTGGAATACATACCGCATGACCCTCCCCCCATCCCTCAGCCTGAGACGGAAATGGCGGGAAATAGTACGACAACTTCAGAACAATCGCGTGTGATTGCTACATGTCTGCTCGCAGGAAAAATTATGCTGCAGAGCGGCGGGGAAACCTACCGTGTAGAAGACACGATGAAACGTATGGCTGCAGCGCTTGGATTACCTCATTCGCATAGCTATGTTGTGCCTACAGGCATTTTTTTCTCAGTGGATGCAACCGAACCGGCCAAACTCATTCGCATCTCCGAACGAACAACGGATTTGCACAAGGTATCCGAGGTGAATGCCATATCAAGGCGAATTGGGCAAGGTGAGTTATCTGCCATTGATGCCTACGGGTTGTTACAACAAATCGAAGGACAGCCTTCCTCCTATTCCTTTGCTGTGCAGCTTACGGCTGCTGCATTGTCTAGTGGCTGTTTTACGATCATGTTTGGCGGAGGCTGGGGTGACTTTATCCCGGCGCTGATCTGTGGTGGCACCGGTTATGCAGCAGTGATCGCTTTCCACCGGCTCGTGCTGGTAAAATTCTTTGCCGAGCTAACAGCTTCATTTGTGATCGGTCTACTCGCATTTCTGCTGGTCTATCTTGGATTAGGCCACGAGCTGGACAAAATCATTATCGGTTCTGTTATGCCGCTCGTACCTGGACTGCTTATTACCAATGCTGTGCGGGATTTGATGGCAGGTCATCTCGTGTCTGGGTTATCTAAGGGAGCCGAGGCATTTCTAACTGCGTTTGCCATCGGCACAGGTATAGCCGTTGTATTTTCACTTTTTATGTAAGACGAAGGAGTGCAGATGATGCTTCATTTTATAGAGCAAGCCCTGACCAGCTTTGTTGCTTCGGCAGCGTTCGGAATTATCTTCAACGCCCCGCGGCGGATGTTGTTACACGGCGGTTTTGTTGGCATGATTGGTTGGATCATCTATGTAGTGCTGGAGTATGCAGCCGATGCAGTTCCTGCTACGCTTGCTGCCACGATTGCAGTTGGTGTGATCAGCCAGTTATTCTCCCGGATGTTCCGTTCCCCTGTCATTATTTTCAGCGTAGCCGGTATTATTCCCCTCGTTCCAGGTGGACTGGCCTACAATGCGATGCGTAGTTTTGTGCAAAACGATTATAATGCCGCTGTAGAACTCGCCGCCAAAGCACTCATGTTATCCGGCGCGATCGCCGTTGGACTGGTATTATCCGAGGTGCTGAATCAGATGATTCGACGTACGCCGCATTTATTCCGATCCAAGACCTAATTACACCAACGTAGTAGCAACAACCTAGTTAGGTTAGATTAGTTACAATAAAAACCCAGGAACATGACTACGCAACACTTCGTATACATTGATCTCGTAAATGTCGCCTGTTATCCCTATAGTTTAGATTTAAAGGCCGTTCAACAAGTTCACTTAAGAACACGCGCTTGTAAGCCTACACAGATGAATTTCGGGGATGCAGGCAAAGCTTACGCTACTGATGTAACTTTCTGCTCAAATACTTTCAGGCGAAGCAATTCTCGGGAAGTCACTTTCTTCCAGAGAACTTCTTCACCTCTTCGCATTTTTGGCTATGGCAGCGCACGCCTCATGACCGATGCATACAAATTTGCCGCTGCTCCGCTGCTTGCTAGCATATAATGTTCCGCATCCGTATGATCAAACCCCATCCACACTGCCGCAGTCCATTTATTCGTATAACCTACAAACCATAGATCCCGATTCGCCTCTCTCTTCACGCCAGGCAATGCTGCCTGGGTTGTACCTGTTTTGCCCGCCACCTGATATCCATGTAATTGCGCCTTGTTTCCTGTGCCATGACTGACTACATTCTGTAGCATAGCAGTCATAACGTTTGCTGTATTGGGAGAAACGACCTGCTGATTCTCTGCCTTACGCACATATATGTTCCGTCCCTGTGCATCGGTAATCTCTCGAATGAGATGAGCGGTATTGAATCTTCCTTGGTTCGCAAATACGGTATACGCTTGAGCCATTTTCAGAGGAGACACCCCTTGATGCAATCCCCCTAGAGCACTCGACAAGTGAAGATCCTCTTGACCCAGCTCGATCCCCAAATGCGCAGCAAACTGCTGGGCACGCTGCATCCCGGTCTCATTTAGCAACCATACTGCTGGTGCATTCACTGAATTTCGGATTGCTTCAGTCATGGTGATTGAACCTTGATAATGTCCTCCCAGATTACTCGGTTGATAGCTACCATATCGCACACGTTTATCCTGTAAGATACTATTTGCATTGAATTTCCCCGATTCCAGCGCTGGCCCATACGCAATAATAGGTTTAAATGCCGATCCAGGCTGCCGAGCATCTCTCGTGGCCCGATTCATGTCTCCTCTCCGAGGGTTACGTCCACCCATCATCGCTTTCACTTCTCCATTTCGTTGGTCGATAATGACCATGCTCGCCTGAACCCGTTCATCGGCACGGTCATCTGTGAAGTGAGCAGATTGGCGAAACTCCTCTTCCATCGCCGACTGGGCACGACTGTTCAATCCAGTATGTATGACCCAGCCTGCTGATTGAATATCTGTGACACTTCTGCCAGTTAACTGTGAGGCTTCCTGTATGACTGCATCTATAGCAGAGGCGTAAGCAGGCTGGGGTGCAGACGAATTAGCAGTAGTAGCCGGAGGCACATAATCCACCTTGCGAGCTTCCTGCATTTGTTTTCTCGTAATGATTCCTTGTTCATGCATAAGGGTGAGCACTACTGCACGTCGATCCTTAGATAAGTCTGCGTCATCTAACGGGTTATAGATGGATGGCCCTTTAGGAATTCCTGCTAACGTTGCGACCTGCCAGAGCTCTAATTGACGCAGATCCTTAATGCCAAAATAACGCCAAGTCGCTGCCTTTACGCCATATTGCCCCTGTCCCATGTAAATCTGATTCAGATACGATTCGAGAATGTCATCCTTTGCATACTTCTTCTCTAAGGCTATGGCGATGGACATTTCATTCACTTTACGAACCATTGTTTTGTCTCCATTGAGATACAGGTTCCTCGCTAGTTGCTGCGTAATGGAGCTCCCTCCCTGACTTAGATCAAGGTTAATTACATCCTGTACCACTGCTCTCCCAATACCGATGTAGTCCAATCCATCATGCTTATAGAAGCGTCGATCCTCTGTAGCTAGGAAAGCCTGTTTCAATACATCCGGCATTTCGTTAAGATCAGCATGCGCTGCATAGCCATTTTTACCAGCTTGTAGCCGCGTTATTTCTGCTCCCTCTGAGTTCAGAATCGTCGTTGAGGATATCGTGGAGGTTATCGCAGGATGACTTCGAATCATACGTTCACCATAGGTCACCATGTACATGTATCCAATCAATAACATCATCACGATAACCACTGATGCATCAAAAGCATAATAAATTCCGCGTTTAACTTTGAAATTGAACTTCACTCTACGCCGTAATCCGAGTGCTCCCTTAACAGTAGAGTCTTCTAGTCTAGATAATTTCTCTCGCATGATCGGTACACGCTCTCGGGTTTGCGTTTTGGAATATTTTGCTGCAGATCGATCATGGCTAGCCTTGGGTATCATTTCGAATTTCAATGTTAATCCCCCTTGCTCACCTGTTGGTGCACCGCTGCGACGTCGAGGGCTTGTTGAAGGCTTAATGTTTTCTGATATGTCAATCGAACCCAATGCTGGATCTCAGCCTCATCCTGGTACCGTCCTTCAATAATGGTTTCAAGAGAAGAGAGAATGCTATAGATGGTAAGCTTCACCGGTAAGTCTACCTCTACGGGGTTAACCTGCACACTTGTGGTATGCTCATTGCTGGATATCTGTTTCTTATGCCAATCACCCTCGCTTTCACTCCCTTCCCCATTCATTCGATCCTGCTCCATCTGAAAAGCAATCTCGTTCAACTGAGCAGCAATCTGGCGTAGTTCTCCACCACTCAGAACATCAACGCGCGAATCCGTCTCCCCATTTGCTAAAGCATGGGTCATTTGGGAGATACGCTGAAGGTCATCCGTAATTTTCTGCGATCGAATCCAGAAGAATGTTAAGAATAAGGCCGCTCCGACAACGATAATAATAGGCCGAGTTCCAATATTATGGATTCCCCAGCGAATGAGGTGAGGTAACCATGATGTCCCCCCTGCAGACAGATGAGTAAGCGCGAATCGTAACATTTGATAAACGACAAAAAAGAGCACCACGCTAAGCAGCGCACTTGCTCCACAGATGTATATGTATCGCGATCTAACCGTACGTAGTAATGAATTCATATCGGTATCCTCCTCAATGTAGATATCTATTTAACTTCGATCATTGAGTTTAGGATACCGGGTACTTCTTAATAAAAATGTAATTAACTTCTTATCTTTTCCTTAACATGCATTAAACTAATAACCCTCATACGATTGTGCTAGAAGCTTCACGCGCATTTAACCTGCCTATAATTGTACAGGTCATCTAAGAACGGATAGTTTGATTATCCGCTGACTGAGCACTTGCAAGTGGCGAGGCTATTGGAAAGCGAGTCACAAAATCGGTTCTGCCCTTGCCACTATATGCCGCGATCGTGCCGTGATGTAGCTCAATCATGGATTTGGCAATGGCAAGACCAAGCCCGGTACCTCCTGTTTCACGCGAACGAGACTTGTCCACCCGGTAGAAACGATCAAATAAATAAGGCAAATCCTGTGCAGGGATCGGGTCACCGTAATTGCTAATTCGCACGACAGCCTCTTCTCCTTCAAGCCCTAATCCAATCTCCATAACCTTTCCTTTGGAGCCATAACGAATAGCATTACTAAATAGATTCTCATATGCACGTACTAATTCTCCCGGTGCAGCCTCAATCCATAGTGGCTCCTGTTCCCCGACAAACGTATACGTCATACCTGCCTCCTCTAACATAGGCGTAAACTCCTCGGCAAGCTGCATTAGAAACGAGTTCAGATTCAGTGTTGTCATAGATAAAGGCAGATTCCCACCACTTACACGGGTGTATTCAAATAAATCATCAATGAGTTTCCTTAACGTTAGGGACTTTTCATAAGCAATACTAACGTAATAACGCATTTCAATCTCATCCTGATAACGATCCTTCTCTATGTATTCCAAGAACCCAAGAATTGACGTTAATGGTGTTCTCAGATCGTGAGACACACCTGTGATCAGATCATTTTTGGCGGCAACCGCACTCCGTTCCTCTTCTAACGATATTTGTAATTGCTCTGCCATCTGATTAATGCTGGCCGCCACTACACCGAATTCGTCGGATGACTTCACTTCAATTCGATGCGATAGCTCCCCTTTGGCAACTTCTTGTATTCCCGCAGTGATTTCATTCAACACCATGATCGTCCTACGTGTGAATAAGAAAAAGAACAGCACAAACCCCAAAATACCAATCACCATCATTAACGGTATAGAACCAATGTTGTTGATTAACCACCGTACTCCCCTTGCAGGGATCGAATAATTGGGATAGGTCTGTGCTCCCAGGATCGATTGAACAACCTTGCTGCCCCCATACAAAATAGCCGCTGTCAGTATGCCGCTCAGCAGAAATGCATAGATAAATTTCCAGCGAACCGTATTAATCAATGTCGAATTCATCTCAGATACTCCCTGTTCAGGTCTTTGGCAGTATAACACCGCTCATATCCTTGCACGTTATGGCTTGAACATCTTATAGCCCACACCCCACACGGTCTGTATGAACTTGGGATGTTTGCTATCCATCTCGATCTTCTCACGAATTTTGCGTATATGCACCATTACGGTGTTGTTCGACTCCATGAATTCTTCCTTCCAGACCTGTTGATAGATCTGCTCCATACTCAGAACGGAACCCTGATGGCGTGCCAAGAGCTCCAGAATCGCAAACTCACGGGGCGTTAAACGAATAGACTGCTCGTCTACCCATACTTCATGTGTATCTGTATTAATAACAAGATCATCGATGATCAACTCATGCTCCGTTTTCTCCCGACCTTCATTAAACGTATGATACCGCCGAAGCTGAGATTTCGCTCTAGCAACAAGTTCAAGCGGATTAAATGGCTTCGTCACATAATCGTCCGCTCCGATGCTTAACCCTGTTATTTTGTCCATATCCATGCTTTTGGCAGACAACATAATGATCGGCATCTTCTGTTCTTCCCTGATCCTCATGCACGCTTCAATGCCGTTCATATTGGGCATCATGACATCGAGGATAATGAGATCAACCCTCTCATTCTTCAATTGTGCAAGAGCTTCAATACCATCATGTGCTGTAAGAATGCGATAACCTTCATTGCCAAAATAAATCTCCATGAGTTTAATAATTTCCTGCTCATCATCCACAAGCAGAATAGTTGCTGGATGTGCCACGGCATTGTTCCTTTCCATTCTATCCCGAATCAGTAATTCTTCACATTATACCATCTAGGAATCCATCTGCGAAAATCATCATGGTCTTCCCGAACTCGCTCAATCTTAGCCATCATATCCTCCGTTTCCTCCGGCTTCACTTGTTGAATCCAGACTACAGAAGATATAAGTGCCATAGCCATATACAGAGAGTACATACGCCAGAATAGCTCATCCGGATCTCCACCGTTGAAGTACCCCTGGATCTGTCCAATCGAATACGGCGTACTTGTCTCCGAAGCAAATAGACCCAGCTTAAGAAACTCATGAACTGGATCACCCTGATCATAACGATTAAAATCAATAACTCCCGCGAACCTTTCGTCCTTCACGATCAGATTCCCTGGATGAAAGTCATCATGCTGGAATCGATCAGGACGGTTCTTCATACACTTCATATTCTCTTCGATAAATGCCAATATAGCTTGATCATTCCGCATACGAATAGGGCAATGATGATACTTATCTACATAGCGCTGATGCTTCTTACTCTTACGCATGTACCAGGATTCAGTAGGCTCTCCGATCTGCAATTCATGCATACGCTGCAATTGTCCCCCTGCTTCGATACCGATGCTCCGCTGCTTCTGTTCGTCCATTCGAGGCAACACTTCTTCCGCATCTTCCCCATCGATGTAGCTAAGTAGCATATAACCTTGTTGCTCGTTCAATTGTCCCAAGCTAATTGCTTGGGGGCAACGAACTCCTCTCCGATGCAATTCCGCAATGATTCGATACTCTTTCTGCTTCACAGGCTGCTCAGACCATTCATAGATCCGCAACAAATAACTTTTCTCTCCCGACAGTCGGACTTTGAATTTCAAGTCGGTCGAGTATCCTTTGTGAATCGGTTCAAACGCCGAAGCTCCCTGTAGTTCGGGAATCTTCGCCATCAACTCGTGCAACACATCATATGTATCCTGCTCTTCCATCTTGGAAACCTCCGTTGCTCTAACCATTTACATTTCTTCCCGCACAGTAAATATTCCGTATGTACGTCGCAGAGACATCTCATTGGTGGGCGTCTATATTCTGAAGAAACTTATCTTCTATGTATTCGATGGTTCACAAAATGTATCCTTCATTAGTCGTGCATTGGATCATACAAACCTTCTATTCTATTCAAATAACTCCACCTTCAGATCTTTCCCTGTCATGTTAAGCATTGTATACAGTTGACCTCTGTGATGATAGACATGCCCCATAATTTCTAGCAACCATTCCAGCCGACTATACGAAGCACCCCAATATGAATCGGTCACTTGTAATAATTCCTCTGTATTAAACTGCCTATACCGCTGATACAGATACATCTGATTGTCCACAAGAGCCTGCTTGATCTGACATAAAGTATGCGGTTTGTTTTCTTCGTAAAAAGCAGCCATATCCTCTTCGGACGCGCCTTCCGATATGTATACATCCGCTCGGCAGATCACCGATAGATGGGATAGCAATTCTCCAACAGGTCTCTTCCCTTCGATTGGAGTTAACTTTAGATCTTGCTCAGACAGCTGGTCACATATATCAATAAGTGAAGTCACTGCCACGTCGATATGTTTAAATGCAGATTGAATCAACAGCTACACTTCCTTTTCGTTCCATTATACAGAACATATGATCGGTTTACAACCAAGATATTCCTCCTTTATATATAAACCATTGTTATCTGAAACTTAACATTTACGAATAAAAAAAGCCCCTCTACCCTCTATTAGACGGGTTTCGGGACATTTTGTTGCTTATATAGGTTGATTAAAAAGTCCGCTTTTAAATTAGGCACTGAAAAAACCGACCTTTTTGAACACGCAATTATAATTCATTTCTTTCAGAGACGTTCCTCTTTGGATTGCACGCTTATTATACGAATAGATATGATTCTGTCTCAGCTAGAATATAAGGAGCAATACGTTTGATCGAACCGACCTGCCAGCAGATCAGCCTTACGGATGAAAAACTGCAACTCTCCACAATCCCACCACTGGAAACCAATCTCGTCATGTGTATCAATCTTCAGCAGCAACAGTGTATCCTCAAGTTCTTGCAAGGCTTGGTTCCGATCCCCATCATAATGAGCGGTTAACTTCTCCTCACATGCCTTTTCGTCATAACCATACTCTTCACCAGTCGCAATCTGAAGCAGCGCTTGATGTTCAGCATCAGGGTGCTGGCCATCAGGGTAACCAAACATCCCACCCCAGTTCTTTGAACTCGGATGATTCCAATGGGACTCGAAGTCCAGATATCGGTCGTACAGATCAATATCTGTTTCCCCTTCTTGCTGTACATCAGGTTGTGTAACAGCTGCTGCACTCAGCGCCTTAGAGTCAACATAGGCATATGTAGGAAACTCAAGATTCGGCAGTACTGTTACGGCATGACCTACAAATTCAGCTTGTTCTAGAGCTGTGTTGCCTTCTGGTTCACGTTTTACCAAATGCCGAGCTTCCGGCTCAAATATTACACGATGTTCAATATTATAAGCGGGTTCATCCACACCTACGAAGAAGTACAACATTCCTCGCTCCGGCAAACTTCCACGCCCATCATTCGGTGTATAAGGTGACAGATCCACAAGGTTCAACTGTGCCAAAAAGGTCATCGGTACACCTTCCTGTGTCACGGGCCACTCCATTTTTTCAGGCAGATCAGGACTCCCACCAACTCGCGAATTGCCCGTTCTACGGTACTCATCAATCGTGGACACATCGAGGCGAATGCCCCAGCGGCCAGATGCTAGGAGCAGGTCGGAAACTTCACCTAATCCATACTCTTCTAGTGTTTTACGAGCTTTGTTAGTCAAGCGTTCACATTGTTCAGGCTTAATCATCAAGATCCTCCCCTTCAGACAATACAATACATCTATGGTGAGACATATTCAGGTTCACACCTGTATATTCTTCCGCCAAGACATCTTTCCCTGCCTAATTGTAAAAATCAATAGAACTGAAACATAGAAGTTATAAAAAAAGACCAGCGGCATAGCCGTTAGTCTCTATTACTCTCTCGAAAAGCACGCATATGCTCTTCTCCATCTAGAAATTCATGGGATTGATGAGCTGCCATCACCCCGTGGTAACTGATATCTAGACCCAGATCCTCCTCTTCTTCTGTCGAACGAACAGGTACAATCTTGCCAATCAGCTTCAGTCCGAACCAGGTCATGACAAATCCCCAGACAACGAGGGCAACCAGCCCTAGCGTTTGAACACCAAGTAGTCTCCACCCTCCACCAGTGAACAAACCTCCATCGGTTGCAAATAACCCTACCGCAATCGTGCCCCACATGCCGGATACAGCATGCACAGGAAAAGCACCTACAGGATCATCAATCTGACGACGATCAAGCCAGTTCGTAGCAGCCATCATGAGCAGACCGGATACTGCACCAATAAAGATGGCTGCCAGATCACCTACAAAGGCACAACCTGCCGTGATCCCAACAAGTCCAGCAAGCGATCCGTTAATGACAGAAGGCGCATCTGAACGATTAAAGCGGAATAACGTATACAGCAATGTTGCTGCTCCGCCAGAGGCGGCCGATAGCATAGTCACAATGGCGATATGTCCGATCCTTACATCTGTTGCACTAAGCGTACTTCCCGCATTGAAACCGAACCAACCAAACCACAGCAGAAAGGCTCCTACCGAGGCTAACGGCAAGTTACTAGGAAGCGCAATTGCACTTACACCAAGTGGGGTGTACTTCCCTTTACGCGGGCCAATGATAATTGCAGCGGCCAAGGCAGAGAATCCACCTAAGGCATGAATGACTGCCGATCCAGCAAAGTCCTGCATTCCCAATTTGCTGAGCCAACCGCCGCCCCATGCCCAGTGTCCACCAATCGGATAAATAATCGCAGTCATTAAGATGATATATAGCAGGTAAGCACGGAAGTTAATCCGTTCAGCTACCGCACCTGAAACGATCGAAATGACGGCGATGGTGAACGCAGCTTGGAACAACCAGAACGTCTCTAATGAGACAGGTACATCAATGTGAGATAAGTCTCCATTTAAGAAGAAGCCGGTAACACCAGCCAAACCACCAACATCCGAACCGTACATCAAGCCAAAGCCGATCGCATAGAACAATAATGTACCAATTGTAATGTCAGCAAATACTTTCATAATAATGTTCACACTATTTTTATAACGTACAAAGCCAGCCTCTAACAGGGCGAAGCCACCCTCCATCAACAAAATCATGGCCGCGCTCAGGACTACCCAGACCGTATCAATTCCCGTGCTCAAGCTCTCTAACGTCATGCTTGTACATCCTCCGTTTCACGTAGCTGCCTAATCTCACGGATGGTATCGGGCGAAAGCTCAATCTCATCTCGCTCAATGCTGTCAGGATGTTGAATTCGTTCGATTATACGATCCAGATCTCGAATCCGTCTTCTGATTTGCTCCATTTTACGAAAACGCTCCTTCACCTGAACCATATATTCTACGGCCTGATGATGTGAAGCCGGACGTCCTGCGAACCATTTACGTACTGGTGATAATGACTGATAAGCTACTTCTTCTGCACGTTTTTTCTGCTCGAATTGTTCAATTTTATGTTTGAGAGTTTCTATTTCATTTTCTTTTTTGACCTTAAGCTGTTCCATAAGGTACAATAAATCGGACGATGATATTTGCAATGCTGTATGGTGATACACCTCGTCAATTACTAACATATCATGTCAGGACTCCTTACATATCGAGTTACTTGCTACCGATTATAGAATGCCATAGTCTAACCGTCAATCCTTTTTTGGTGATGGTAATTATTGAGAGAAGCTCATTGACAGAGAACGAGCTTTTTTTGTATAGGTAAATACCTCTAACAGCCATATTCTGAGCCAAACATAAGGACAGCATCCCTCTTCTAAGCAATATCTTCCATGCCGAAGCCTGCTTAACAAAAAAAACTCCGACATGCCATTTAGGCGTATCAGAGTTTTCATGTCATGTTGATTGCCACACAACCGTTTATGTAATAGGGACATAAATGTGAATCTGCGCACCCATTTCTCCAGACATCATCTCTTCTGTCCAAAGCTCCATATCAAATGCACGCGGCTCATCATATCCGTTATTGGCAAGCCATTCATTGACCGCAAGATACGTGTCATCAATCTCAGCTTCTGAGCCTTCATGTATAAATCGTATAAAGCGCCCTGCTGGCACAGTATGTGTAATTATCTCATCAGCGATCTGCTGAGATTCCTGGACTTCAATCGCGACAATATGAGTGAACACCACATCTGGCGTCCACTCTATATCCGGATAGATCTGGATAAGGTACATCCCAGCATGCTTCATATTAGGAACGTGCGGAGCATTCAACTCTAATTTTGCGCGTAAATTCCTCACAATGCTGCCCTGAATGTCCTCGTTCAGACTTGCCTGCGCCTGGTATCCCACCAGCTTGATCTCAGGCTTCATTACAATTTCAATATCATCCAGCAACATCACGAAACTGCCTCCCTTTGGCTGCAATTCATCATCTATCTCGTTCAAGGATATAACTAATCAATGATTTACCATGATGAGCTATCTATATTTTCTTGCCTAAAATCGCTAGATCTCGGTTCACCCCATCTAATACAGCTACTTCCGGGTAATAGCCCCATTGCTCAAAACCATGCTTGCGCAGTAAACCTAAGCTAGGTTCGTTATGTCCAAAGACAAAGCCCAAAATAGTACTTATGCCAAGTTGTGGACACGCCGCAAAGATGGTATTCAGCAGTCGGCTTCCTGCGCCAATTCCCCGGCAATTTTGATCTACGTAGACACTCACTTCCACAGTCCCATTATAGGCAGGCCGTCCATAAAAAGAGCTCAAACTCGCCCAGGCTACAACCTGTCCGTCTTGCTTCATCACCCACAGTGGACGCCGATCGGATGAGTGTTCCTCAAACCACGGAATACGCTGTTCAACCGTTACCGGCTCCAAATCGGCTGTTACCATACGACTCTCAATCGTCGAGTTATAAATCTCCACAATTCTTGGCAAATCCTCAATACGGGCATATTCAATCTGCACACGATCTAACATCATCATAACGCCTCCATCATCCAGTCCAATCCGACTTTATGACGATATTATAACGGGATACAGGCGCAATCGTCACCCATAACATTTGTATACTTACACATAGAAGAAAACAGGCGATAGATTAAGGTTTGCCTCCTTCCTCCTATCGCCTTTGATCGAGATGCTCTAAGCCATTATGGGATGATGCAGAAACTACCTCGCTTGAATGGTGTTACCACGTGTTAACTGCTGACTCTGATCTGCCCAGCGAATGTTGATGGATCGGGACGTGAACAGATCAGCCCCATCAGATACTTGGAAATGCAAATGTGCTTCACTGGAGTTACCTGAGTTGCCTAACTCTCCAATGAGGTCGCCTTGCTTCACTTTACCCCCTTTCTTAACCGCTACACTCCCTTCCTTCAAATGCGCTGTAATGCTGTACTCCTCATTACCATGGTCAATGACTACGAAGTTACCGGCTGGTTCTTCCGCATTCATCACACCCGGTGTGTTATCCGGGAGATCATTTTTAATTTCCACGACAGTTCCGTCTGCTGCAGCGTAGAGCGGCTCACCAAAAGCATAGTAGTTTTCATTTTTGGTCGGATCATCTTGATAACTGAAACTGTCTTTCGTTCGAACGATATCAAGTGCATAGCGCTGAGTCTCATGCTCATAATGGTAGTTGGACAGAACATCATTGCCTCCCCAAAATACAAACCAGTCGCCCTTCATAGGAAACTGGAACTCCGTTTGGGTAAACTTGTTATCTGTATCCTCATGAGGTTTCAGAGCATGAATGGATAAACCTTCAATTTGTTTTTCTGAGAAATAAGCCCGAATAGCTTTCGTTCCAGTTGCATCCTTCCAGACACGTTCAGTTAAATTATTCATCTCGGCATCTACCACTTGATCTAACGTAGTTACCCCCTGCAAAAAACTGTCAGCAGATGATTTGAACTCCTCTAGCGATACCACTTCTTTCAGCTCAGGGCTCATCTGACTATAAATTTCATCCTTCGAACCATTCAACAATGTATCCAAGAAGTTATCTGGTGTGATCACCGCTTGCACCTCTGTTCCCGATTGTTCTTCAGCGCCCTCTTGCTTATCATTTTCTTCATTTCCAACTGCTGGAGTAGAATCAGATGTCTGCGCTGTGGACTGTTGCTCTGCCTGATTCGATGTCACGGAACTGCTACAAGCAGAGAGAATCATACAGGCTGCCAGTGACATCGCAAATAACTTCCAGCTCTTCTTCGACTGTGGTCTCACTTGTACAGCATTTTTGGATTTTGAATCTGCGGTTGATTCATCTTGCCGTTGCCTCATACGCTCAAATTCTTCATGTATCTTGTTCATTGTTCCACACCCCTTATTAAAATCGTATCTCTTGAAGTTAACTGTACACAATGAATCTTATCCTGCGTCTAACATATGCTTACACCTAACATAACTCTTTGACTTCCAAGGAACTCATAATTAAGATTCTGTTAAGATAGCGCATGCTCCAGATCAACGATCTTAGTGATATGATGAACTGAGCCAGACAGAAGCCTAAGGAGGTCACTTTCAAGCATGAATCACGTCTCATTACTCCTTGTAGATGATGAACAAGCCATACTACATATGCTCCGCACCGTTCTGCTGAAAGAGCAGTTTATTGATATCGATACCGTTACAACAGGTGAAGCAGCACTCGAAGCCTGCAAAAGTAAAACCTATCATTGCATCGTGCTGGATGTCATGCTTCCAGGGAAAAGCGGACTCGAAATCTGCCCATTTCTGCGCGAGGTAACCGATGCACCCATTCTGTTCCTCACCGCCAAAACAACGGATTATGACAAGTTAACTGGATTCGCTGTGGGCGGTGACGATTATGTCGTCAAACCCTTTAATCCACTCGAAGTCGTCGCCCGAATCAAGTCGCTACTCAAGCGTTACTTGCCTTCAAAAACAGCGAACTCCTCAAACACCTTAAACACAAAATATGACGCAAGTACGTCAAATTCAAGTCCACAAGAAGACATATATGATTTTGGACGATTTCAGGTGTTGGAACAGGCTGGAGAGCTACGAGTTGAGGGAATGACTGTTACCTGCCCGGCACTTGTATATCAGTTGCTGCTCTTTTTCTGTAAGCATCCCAATCGTATTTTTACCAAGTCTGAATTATATGAACGGGTCTGGGGATCGGAAGCCATTAGTGACGACAATACCGTTATGGTTCACATCCATCGCATTCGGGAACGAATTGAGGCCGACCCTTCCACTCCTGAGCTTCTAGTCAACGTACGAGGTCTCGGATACAAGCTCATTAAGCCTGAGCAGGTTCCACAATCATGAGCATTCGGCGCAGATTGATGACCCGATTTATCGGCATGCTCGCTGGCGCAGTTCTTTTGATTGTGATACTTGGATCAGCTGCGACATATTGGGTAGTGCAAAAGGTGAATGAAGTGAACCTCGTCGATGATTTTGCGACCACAGGTCTAGATCAATTAATTGATACCGCCAAAATCTCGTCTGATGGCACCGTTCACTATGCCCCCGATCTTCTGAAGCAGGTGGAGCAAAACCAAGGGTGGCTGCAAATGCTCGATGATAAAGGTAAGGTTATCGACGCCTTTCATACCCCCTCCGATATTCCGACTCACTATGCACCAGGAGAGCTAATTGCTTATTGGCAAGGAACTAAGCCATTTCCTTATCAGATCGTCATGATCATTCGAGAAAGAAACGGCATTGTTTTTACATTGATATATGGAGAACGCAGTGTTGCCAACCCCTTACTTAACCAGGTTCATCAGACTAGTACCTTTACCAACGGCAAGCTTGTCGTAGCGCCAGAACAACAAACGTCCATTCGCGAAGCCAAGGCCTACCTTCAGCTATTGGATTCCTCTGGTAAGGAGCTAGATTCCTATAATAAACCTACAATGGGTGTGCCGAGCGAATATAACATTCAGGATCTCGTTTTGCGTGCCCGCTACCCTAGCCGATATGGAGCATTCACATCTACTATGTATGATGAACAGACTGGAACGACCTGGATGATCAGTGTCCCTAGCGGTTTGTCAGCAGCGGAAGATGAGAGAGATCCCTATGCTTTTATTTGGGAGCCAGCACTGCTGGTATTGGTTCTGTCCGTAATCATGTTGTTAATCCTGCTGGCTCTCTGGTACGCCAATCGTTTTGGCTCCCCGATGTTGCACATGCTCCAATGGCTACAGCGGCTGGAAAAGGGACACTACGAAGAGCCTACTGGACTGAACGGCATACCTCGCAGTCAACGACGTAATGGCAAATGGAAGCGTAAATATCGTGTATACGCCGAAGTGTTACACTCGATGCAAATGTTATCCAGTACGCTGAAACAAGACGAGGAACTTCGCAAGCAAACGGAGTCTCTTCGCGAGGAATGGATTGCAGGCATCACGCATGATCTAAAGACACCTTTATCCTCTATACAGGGTTATGCCCACATGCTTGAAGCAGATAAATATAGCTGGTCCCCAGAGGAAGTACGGGAGTTCGCTGCAATCATGTTGGACAAATCGATGTATATGGATCGGTTGGTCAATGATCTTGCTATGACTTACCGCTTACGCAGTGGTAGATATCAACCCGACGTGGAACGAACTGACGTGAATACGCTACTTCATGATCTCGTGCTGCGCGCTGAACGCAATCCAGCCTATGGACAAGGTCGCATCCAGTTTCAACCGGCACCGACTCCTGTGTACGGGCAAGTGCACATCCCTTCATTTGAACGAATTGTAGATAATCTGACCGCCAATGCTCTGTTGCATAACCCTACAGACACCAAGCTCATCGTCAGCGTGCATGCTGGGCAACGAGATGGAGACTTCAGCATACAGTTTGCCGATAATGGGAGAGGTATGGATGCAAAGACGGTATGGAGGTTATTTGAACGTTATTATCGTGGAACCGATACGGGAACTCCTGATGTGGGATCCGGGCTAGGTATGGCTGTGACCAAGGGTCTGATTGAGGCGATGAAAGGTCGAATTGAAGTGCATTCCGTACCCGAGCAGGGCACACAGATTCGATTGATCTGGAACGGTATTTCACACGACTCTCAAAATAAAATCACTTGACCTTTGAATTTTCAATCTATATAATCGACACTCAAGTAACACCTGTTTCCCAAAAAATTGATATGGAGTCCTCCACATCGGACGGATCAACCTTATCATTTCGTATATTTGGCGATGACCAGAGACATGATTCCGCTTGCGTGCTGCCCAGAGAGAGAAGGGATTGGTGAAACCTTCTTCAGCGAACGAAACGGCGTTACCCCTCTGCAGCCGTGATCTCGAACCACCCTTTTAAGAGGTTGTTCAAAAAGTCCGCTTTTGATTACGAAGGATGCCCTAGCGGCATCTCAGCATCGAAGATGGGATTCAGCCGAAATAAGTGGGATGCTTACGAAGTTTGTTTCCTTCGGAAACAATGTAGTTGCTCACGTAGCTTAATCTACGCTCCGCTACTCCATTTCTATCTTCATCCCATCTTCTTGGTACTGAAAACCGACCTTTTTGAACACGCACTTTAAGCAACGAGTTCCTATTCGAATTCGGAGCTTACATGGGCCAGTAGAGTTCACCGCCTAATCCCCGTTAACGGATTCCAATGAGGGTTATGATGTTTCCTGTATCCGGCGGCTGGCCGAATAAGGATGGCTTCATAACCAAATTAGGGTGGAACCACGAGCTGAGCGCACTCGTCCCTTTTCCGGGACGGGTGTTTTTTGCGCTTCTAATTTGAGAATTGGAGTGTGGTTCACATGAATAATCAAGAACAGTTCAGTCTATCTAGCCAAGCAAAAGAAAATGATGCCAATCAACCAAATCAGCGCATCGAAGTCCGTCTCCCAGGCGGGGCCGTGCGGGATTACCATGCAGGCATTACTGTGGGAGAAGTCGCTTCGTCCATCCGTATAAGTCTGGGCAAGCAGGCTGTAGGAGGTATTGTGAATGGGCAACATGTCGATCTAGATCGACAGCTTGAAGAGAACTGCGAACTCATGATCGTTACACTCGAAAGTGAAGAAGGTCTTCACCGTTATCGTCACACAGCTGCACATGTTCTAGCTCAGGCAATCAAACGAATTTACGGTGCCGAGCACGTGAAACTTGGCATTGGTCCTGTCATTGCCGATGGATTCTATTACGATGTGGATCTGGAGCATGCCCTCTCCATTCATGATCTCGCGGTTATTGAACAGGAGATGCACAAGATTGTGCGGGAAAATTGGAAGATTAGTCGTCGCGTCGTTAACCGTGAACAGGCTCTTGAGATTTTTGCCGACATGCAGGATCCATATAAGCTGGAGTTGATTCACGATTTGCCCGCGGACGCAGAGATTTCGTTGTATGAACAAGGTGAGTTTCTCGATCTGTGCCGAGGTCCACATCTTCCGTCAACTGGCCGTATTAAAGCCTTCAAGCTGCTTCATGTAGCAGGCGCATACTGGCGTGGTAACTCGGACAATAAAATGCTTCAACGGATTTACGGTACTGCCTTTCCAAACCAAGCACAACTGGATGAGCATATGCACATGCTTGAAGAAGCGAAAAAACGAGATCATCGGAAACTAGGCAAAGAGCTGGAGCTCTTCATGTTCTCGGAGGAAGCACCCGGCATGCCGTTCTATCTACCCAAAGGCATGACTGTCCGCACTGAGCTGGAGAATTTCTCCCGTGAATTACAGCTACAAGAAGGATATCAGGAGGTTCGCACTCCGCTTATGATGAATAATCGGCTGTGGGAGCAATCTGGTCACTGGGAGCATTACAAAGACAATATGTACTTCTCCGAGGTGGACAATGCTACGTTTGCACTGAAACCGATGAACTGCCCAGGTCATATGCTAATCTTCAAAAACAAGCTTCATTCCTATCGCGAATTACCTATTCGCATGATGGAATTTGGTCAGGTTCATCGCCACGAATACTCGGGTGCGTTAAACGGCATGATGCGTGTACGGACATTCTGTCAGGATGATGCTCATCTGTATGTCATGCCTGAACAGATCGAAGAAGAGATTAACCGCGCAATCTCGTTGATTGGACGTATGTACGATATTTTCGGATTCGAATATAGCATCGAGCTATCCACACGACCGCAAGACTCCATGGGGTCAGAGGAATTATGGGATCAGGCAGAACGTGCACTGCAAAATGTTCTGGATCGGCGCGGAGTCAGCTACCGCATTAACGAAGGGGATGGCGCATTCTATGGCCCCAAAATTGATTTCCATATCCTTGATGCACTGAAACGCAGTTGGCAATGCGGCACAATCCAGCTTGATTTCCAAATGCCAGAGAAGTTCGATCTTACTTACATTGGTGAAGATCGTCTGAAGCACCGTCCGGTCGTCATTCACCGTGCAATCTACGGTTCCATTGACCGTTTTATCGGCATTCTTACTGAGCATTTTGCCGGTGCATTCCCTCTATGGCTTGCGCCCGTACAAGTGAAGCTGCTACCAATCTCAGACCATTACGCTGAGTATGCTCTAGAAGTTCAACAAGCGCTGCGAGCAGCAGGAATTCGCGTAGAGACAGACTTGCGTAACGAGAAGCTAGGGTACAAAATTCGTGAGGCTCAGATGGAGAAAGTGCCCTACTCCCTCGTCCTTGGTGAGAATGAGAAAAATGCCTCGTCAGCCTCTGTCCGTGCGTACGGTCAGGGCGATCAAGGCATTCAGCGGATAGACAATCTGATTCAACAAATTCATGAAGCTGTGCAAGCCAAAAGATAAAACATCCGACATGCTAGATTATCATGTAAACCAATGACAGGGCATTACAATTGATCGTTCGATCCAAGTCCTACTTGCTGCTCGCTCCACGTCCAGAATCGTTCAGCTACAGCATCGTCCGTGGCGTGGGCTTGCAATTTCTGTTCCTTCTGCTGGTAAAAGTACTTTCCGGTCACTCCTGCAACTTCAGGGCTGGTTGCTAAGTAGATTGCCGTTTTTGCCCCCTCTTCGGGGGTAAGAAAGAACGGGAGCTTGCCCACAATAGCCATAATACGGGTACCAAATCCCGTGTTCCGATCCACACCAATACTTGTGCCAACCGCACCAGGGTGCAGGCAGTTAACGGTTATTCGGCTATCGGCTACTTTGCGAGCCAGAATCCGAGTGAATAACACATTGGCGAGTTTGGACTGAGCATAGCCCTTGATCGGGTTATACCTTTTATGTAAATGTGGGTCTTCAAAGTGAATCTTGCCTGCTTTGTAGGCACCAGATGATACATTCACAATCCGTCCCTGCTGCGCACGCCGCAAAGGTGGAATCAGAAGAAGTGTCAGTAGGAAATGACCCAAATGGTTAATCCCTATACTTTGCTCAAAACCATCTGAGGTCTCCTTGCGCTTTACCATAACTACGCCGGCATTATTCATTAGCACATCCAGCATGTCATAACGCTCATTAAACGAATGGGCAAACTTGCGAATGCTGTCCAATGAACCGAGATCACACAGCATCAGTTCAATGGCAGTTGAGTTAGACTGACGGAGTGCTTCCTGAAGCGCCTCTTGTCCACGTTGCTCACTGCGGCATGCCATGATCACATGATAACCTTTTCGCGCAAGTTCTATCGTGGTCGCCAGCCCCATGCCGGAGTTCGCTCCCGTTACAATCGCGATAGGATTCTTCTTATGATCGGCGTTGGGATTGAGCATTGTATTGGACATTGAATCGGTCTCTGGCGTGGACATGGTATTGGAGATTATGTTGGACATCATAACACTTCCCTTCTTAAACTGAGGCTTGAATGAGTATGAACCTAAATGAGTAATGAGTTGACTTTTGAGCTAAAGAAGACAATGTGAGATAATAGAAGTGCGTGTTCAAAAAGGGCGGTTTTCAGTACCAAGAAGATGGGATGAAGATAGAAATGGAGTAGCAGAGCGTAGGCAAAACTACGTGAGCAACTACATTGTTTCCTACGGAAACAAGCTTCGTAAGCCTCCACTTATTTCGACTGAATCCCATATTCGATGCTGAGATGTCGCTAGGCATCCTTCGTAATCAAAAGCGGACTTTTTGAACAACCTCAAGAAGTATTACATCTGATCCTATAGGGAGGCTATGACTTATGCTAACCAAACAAAACTTCAAAAAACTGAAAAAAGAAGCTAAGCATGAGATCAAATGGATTGAACAAGAGTATGAACAGCTCCAGCAAAAGGATGCTTCAAGCCAGCTTAAGAAACATGACCTATGGGACGAGGAAGAGATCCATCGATTGACTTATGATCGTAAGGATCGAAAGTATGCTTCATGGACGATTGAACTATGCTCCATCATTGAACAATGGTTACTTCGCCTCTATGAACAAACCTATCAAAAAACATTCAATTCGGTTCAACTTATGAAAACTCCTGCATACCGCTCTTTATCTAATATCGAGATTCTTCAAGCCGAATTAAAAAGCCAACACATTGCTGTGAAATCTGGGACAGAGAATGATGATGACGAACTAGTCAAGGTATTCAAAGCAAGAAACAAACTAATTCATTCCAACTTTTCCTTCGCCTCAATCGTTGGGCAGGATAGCCATGCGGAACAAACGCTAGAGTGGATCTTGAATACCTTTAAACAATACAGAAAACACTTAAAGTACGAAATCCCCGTTCTTAGTAATGCGAAGACGGGATGAACTCACTACCTACATGTCATTCCGACTGTGTACATTTTCGGTACTGAATATAAGCAATATACTATTTAGGGAGGTGCTCCGGAACGACTCCGGTAACAAATATGAATATACAACCTATTGATATCACCATTCTTCATCTCAACATTCCTACACCCACTGGTAATAGTCCGATCTTTCCCGTGATGCTGCGTGATGAAGATGGAATTACTTTGGTGGATACAGGCATGATTGGACAGTTTGCCGAATTGCAATCTGCACTCGAAGAAGCGGGTGCGAAGCTTCATGAGCTTAAACGCATTATTATCACGCATCAGGATATCGACCATATCGGTAATCTTGGTGCCCTAGTTGAAGCTGTACCTGACGTCGAAATCTGGGCACATGCTGATGAAATCCCCTATCTTCAAGGGAAGCTTCCACTGATCAAGTTTACCCCTGAACGTAGAGCCATGCTAGCCCCACCTACATTGGAGCTAGCTGAGCAACTGCTCTCCGAGCTTCCTACGCTCCCCATCGCTCGCATTCTGGAAGATGGGGACATGTTGCCTTTACAAGGAGGCATCCAAGTCATTCATACACCAGGTCATACTCCTGGACATATCTGCTTGTACTTCCGCGAGAAGCAGTTTCTACTCGCAGCCGATGAGCTTCGTGTAGTTGATGACGAATTGGTAGGCCCCGCTCCTCCGGCAACGCCGGACATGCCTGAGGCACTGCGCAGCCTGAAACGATTAATCGGCTTGAAAATCGATACCGTCCTGTGTTACCACGGTGGTGAATACACCCAAGCCGCAAGTGAACGAGTGGCTGAACTCGCTGAGCTTGGTGAATAAGTTAACGGATACAGACAGTGCATCGTCATGCAGACGTTGACTTATCACCTGTAATGGCATCTCTCTACAGAGATGAAATAATGAATAAAGGGGATGTCCCATAAGTCATGAATATGACTGGGGACATCCCCTTTAGCATTATTTTGATGTAATGAATCTGACACACGCTATTCGCTCCCATTTCCCCAGATCTGAGATCTAATGAATCACAGAGGCGTTATTTCGTCGATTCATTCAATTTTTCAGGGTTTGAGACCTAGCAAGCCAATACCATATCGGGTTACTTCGCCTGATCCTGCGGGGTAAGCACGATGAGCTTATCATCACCATCACGTGGGGAGCCACGACCATCCCGATTGTTGGTTAGTACATAGATTTGTCCATCTGCTCCAGTCGTTACATTCCGAATGCGTCCCCATTCATCCTTGAACACTGGCTCTAATTTTTCCGCTTTAGTTCCATCCTCGGACAACGTAACTTTTAACAGTTGTTGACCGCGAAGATTAGCTACAAGCAGCGATCCCGCCCACGGCCCTTCCTCTATATAGGCAATACCCGAGGGAGCCCAGGTATCATCGCCACTGTGCGCGAGTGGTGCAACATAATCACTGTTCTGATGTTCATCTCCCTCGACTTCAGGCCAGCCGTAATTAGTGCCCGCTTCAATTCGATTGATCTCATCATTATTCCGCTGACCATGCTCCGTCGCATAGAGATAGCCGTTATTCGGATTCCACGCAAGACCCTGTGCATTACGATGTCCCATACTATATACAGGAGAATTAGGCCAAGGGTTATCCTCCGGGATCGAACCATCCAGACCAATTCGCAATATTTTACCGCCAATGCTACTCTCATCCTGTGCCAATTCAGGCTCATACCGATCACCTGATGTTATATAGAGCAGATTGTCCGGTCCGATCTTGATGCGCCCACCGTTATGATTCACACCGCCAGGGATATCACCAAGTAATTCCTTATCAATGACTGCTGTCCCATCACTCACCTTCAATCGTAATACACGATTCGCAATGTTATTGCCTTCAATGTACGAATGATAGGCATACAGATAGCCGTTATCCTCAAACTCCGGGTCAGCGGCAAGCCCTAATAACCCGCCCTCACCTTCCTCATTAAACGGTTCAGTAAATTCAATCAATGGCTCAGACAACAACTCGCCATCCTCAATGACCCGTATTGTACCCGGACGCTCGGTTACAAACATACGACCATCGGACACTTCGACCAATTCCCATGGAGCATTAAGCCCTTCTACCAGAACTGAAGTCTCATAAGGAACAACTGCATTCTCCTGTGCCTCATTTTCACTGCTCTCTACGTTAGTAGAACCGCCGTTAGCTGTCTGTCCCTGACCTCCACCTGCGCCCTGAGACGTGGGTTGCGATCCTGCGGAGCCATCACCCGAAGCACACGCAGTCAATAACGCAACGCTTAATAGCGAAGCATATAGAGGAACGCTTAATCGATTACTCATGTATACCTCTCCCTTCGAATTGGAATGAATGGATATGAGTCCATATTTAATGGAGTTACGGATATAACACAATCATGACCGTTAACTCTACGGCTTCAGACATAACAAGGTTTCGTCCTGTATTACCCGTTACCCGCCCCAATATGTACTCAAACGAAAAATCCGCCCTAATTCTCATTATTTAGAGATAGTCCGATTTCCTTACTTTCTTCTATATAAATGTTCTCATATACGCGTGCCTATGGAATTGGGAAGATTTAATTTATAATAGATTAGATGATATAGACAATTGAAAGGTGGACGTACCTATGACGAACCAAACACCCTTATCCCGCTTAGAAGCTAGCCTCTCTGTGCAAGGACTGGATGCCACGCTGATCACAGATCCTAAACATATCTACTACTTAACAGGATTCGCAAGTAACCCGCATGAACGTTTCCTTGGACTCGTACTCGCACGCGGCGAAGAACCTCTTCTAATTGTTCCTGCACTTGATGCCGATGCCGCAGCTGCTGCTTCTTCCGTTTCCAACATCGCGACACATACGGATACAGACAATCCATACACGCTATTGGAGCGTTACCAAGGACGTCTTGGTCGAGTCGGTTTGGAAAAGGAATACGTTACCGTTGCACGTTATGAGCAGTTAACCGCTGCTTTGGGCGGCACCCAATATGAAGATGTTGGTCCACTGCTGCGCTCCCTACGCGTGAAGAAAACGCCAGACGAGATTGCTCGAATTCGTCATGCTATTCATCTAATTGAGGAAGTTCTACGCCAAGGGCTTTCCCACGTTCGTACAGGTGTAACCGAGATTGAACTCGTTGCCGAGATGGAATATCAGATGAAGAAGCTGGGTGCAGACGGCCCTTCCTTCGACACGATGGTGCTCACTGGGCCACAAACGGGATTGCCACACGGTACACCGGGCGAACGTAAGCTTCAACATGGTGATCTGTTGATGTTTGATATGGGCGTATATGCTGGTGGATATGCTTCCGATATTACACGTACGTTTGCATTTGGAGATATCTCTCCTGAGCTGCGAACAATTTATAATACGGTACTGGCAGCGAATGAAGCCGCTATTCGAGCAGTCAAGCCTGGCGTAACCTGTGCAGAGATTGATCGTGCTGCGCGGCAAGTTACAGAAGATGCTGGCTACGGTGAACGCTTCATGCACCGCGTGGGTCATGGCCTCGGCATTGATGTTCACGAATATCCGTCATTGCATGGTCAGAATACAGATCTCTTGCAAGAAGGGACCGTATTCACTATTGAACCGGGTATTTATGTAACTGGAGCTGGCGGCGTGCGTATTGAGGATGATGTACTCGTAACAGAAACGGGTGTAGAAGTACTGACTTCATATCCTAAAGAACTGCAAATTTTGACTGACTAACATTCTTTATTCATCACCTCATCATACAGGAAATCCCGCCACACGATGATGGATCGCCACCTATCATGCAAAATGTCCCGCAAGTCCATGATGACATGGCTCTGCGGGACATTTTTAGTTTCGTCTATGAACATGCACGCATTCATTTACTTCTGGTAACCATCTGCACGTAGATTGTCTTCGAATCTAAGACTCATCCTTAAATTTAAAGTTACGCGCAGCATATAGGAACGGCGTTCCCACTGCAGTCAGTACAAATTTGATCACATAGGTAGTTAGGAAAATCTCAATCCACACATCCCATGGATAAATGAATGCAAACGCAATCGCAGTGAACACTAGCGTATCCACAAATGAACTGATAATCGAGCTTCCGTTCGTACGAATCCACAGCTGGTTGCGACCAGGTGTTATTTTGCGTAGCCAAGAGTACAAGCGTACATCCAGGAATTGACTAATAAAGTACGCTGACAGGCTTCCCAGTGCTAGATTTGGCAGTAGACCGAATATTTTCTCCATTGGCTTTTGAGCGAAGTCTGTAGACGCTGGGTCAAAGTACAACACCATCTGCATGAGTACAGTGGTCATAATTAACGTAAAGAAACCGAACCATACAGCTTTTCGCGCTTCCCCTGAACCGTACTTCTCATTAAGCAAGTCACTGGTAAGGTATAGACTTACATACATCGTGTTGCCTAGTGTCAACACAATCCCCATAATATCTATCGTTTTGGTCACCTGAATGTTGGCAATAACCGTTGCCACACCAATCCAAGCATATAGACCTTTTTTACCGAACAAGCGATAACACAACAAAAAGAAACCATAAGTGACGAGAACGAATAACGCTCCCCACCCTAAATTAAACATAAATACATACACTGCCTTCCTAGTTTTGATTACGCGGGATGGTTACGAACCGCGGTCTGGCACAGAGCCAAAACATGATTACTCTATCATATTTCCTGCCTATTGAACAGCACTAAATTACACCATGACTGCTAAGCTAAAAATGAACCGTTGGTGTACCTTCTGTTCTAATGTATCTCACATTAAAAACATTCAAGCTCAAAAAACCGCCCTCCGGGTTATCCGAAGGACGGTTCTCGTAATACTATCGTCGTGGTGCAATAGATGGCTGCTTAAGCCATTACTTCAGTGAGACTTTGGCTTATGCCTGAGCGGCACCATCCAGATCAGGCGTTGGGTTGCTGAAGGTATCCTGATCATTCTCTTTCAACAATTTACTGGAAACGAGACCTGATGTCATCGAACCATTGACGTTCAGCGCCGTACGACCCATGTCGATGAGCGGTTCAACGGAGATCAACAATCCTGCCAGAGCAACAGGCAGATTCATCGTGGACAACACGATCAGGGAAGCGAAGGTTGCCCCGCCACCTACACCGGCTACGCCGAATGAACTGATCATGACCACAAGGATCAGGGTAATAATGAAGTCCCAGCTAAGCGGATCGATGCCGACCGTAGGAGCAATCATAACGGCGAGCATGGCCGGATATATCCCGGCGCAGCCGTTTTGACCAATTGTAGCCCCGAAGCTTGCCGACAGATTCGCAATACCATCGGAGACGCCCAACTTCTTCGTCTGTGTCTCTACATTAAGCGGGATAGCCGCTGCACTGGAACGGGAAGTAAAGGCAAATACCAGTGTTGGCAGAACCTTCTTCACATAAGTGATCGGGTTGAAACCAAACAGAGCAATAATAATCAGATGAATAATGAACATGACGAACAACGCAACGTAGGACGCGATAACAAATTTAATGAGCTTCAATATCTCATCCGGATTGGTTGTCGCTGTGACCTTCGTGATCAATGCCAAAATACCATACGGCGTCAACCGAAGCACCAGCGTAACAATCCGCATAACTACGGCATACACCGCGTTCACCATTCCACGGAACGTTTCAGCCTGCTGTGGTTTTTTGCGATCCAAGCCAAGTACCGCTACACCGATAAATGCAGAGAAAATAACAACTGCCAATGTAGATGTACGACGTTCACCTGTCATATCTGCGAACGGGTTGGATGGAATAAATTCCAATACCTGCTGCGGAATCGTCTGATCTTTCACATCGACGAGACGTTCCTCCATCCGTTGACCTTGTGCTAGCTCCCGATCTCCTCCCTCAATCTCAATGGAAGTCAGGTTAAAGCTCAAGCTTGTTACGATACTCACACTTGCAGCGATTGCAGTTGTAATAAGAAGAATTGCAATGATGGATAGACTCATCTTACCTAGATTTTGCTTACCCTTCAGATTCATGATTGCCGAAATGATCGACACCATAATCAAAGGAATAACAACCATTTGTAGCAAACGAACATAGCCTGAACCGGCAAGGTTAAACCAATCGACTGACTTGGTAATAATATCAGAACCCGATGAATAGATCAGTTGAAGTATAACGCCGTATACTACCCCGATGCCCAAACCTGTAAATACACGCTTCGTAAAAGAGATGTGTTTCTTCTGCATCCAGAACAGGACACCCAGAAGAATGAGCATAACCACGACGTTCAAAATGATTAAAAATGTATCCACTACTGTAAATCCTCCTCTTAAATGTGCTTGCCGAAACCTCCGGCTTTCTATTTACTTATATTGTATTGAACAATATAACACATAACAAACTATTCCGGTAGGTATTAATTTAATATGTGTAATATGTATGTAAACTAATTGCGCATTTCTGAAAAAAACTGAGCGTTTTATGAAATTTGTTGTATTCAACCTCAGGTTAATTATGTAATATAGGTATATCCGCTTATTCCCAAGTTTTCTCAATGTAAAAATTAGGTCTTTCTTCGTTGATAGATAGGACTGATGAGTACGGAAAAGCGACTATGTTAATGAACTTGACGTGAAAGGATGATTTTATGTTTCGTAATCGCACGGTCGCTGGCAAAATCAGAGGAATGTTGTTCCTCGTATTGCTAGTTGCATCCCTGTTGTTTAGTATTAGTTTTTATGCAGTATCGATGAATATTATTAATAGTTATGTACTCCCGCAATTCGACAAGGTCTTAAACACGTCGATTCAGGATATATACAAAAACATCTCTTCCTCCAAAATTTCGCAAGTCGAAAGCGGCGGAGCCGGTTCCGATGGTGCTGCTCTAACGGTTGAATCCTACCTGGCTGAGAAAGCTAAGGAACATAGCTTGGATGCAGCTTACGTTGTTGCTATTCAAGACGGAAATGCCAAGATCGTAATTGCCAACAACGCCTCAGGTATGAAGGCTGGAGAAGAAATTGCAGTTGAATCTGCAATGAATACAGCTATTGAAACGAAAGCATTAGCTATTAGTGAAGTTTATTCCGACTCTTTTGGTGTACATAAGGCTGCATTTATACCTGTAGCAGGTAGCAATATGCTCATGGCCGTAAGCATGGATGCACAATTCATCCAGTCCAAGATTGCGCAAATTTTCTGGCTGTGCCTCGGTATTACAGCTCTGACCTTTGTACTTGGATGGCTGATCTCAACGAGTATGATTAAGCGAGTTACCCGTCCGATTATTTCACTCGTTCAACATAGTAAACAAATTTCGCAGGGCGATCTAACGACCCAGCTCCAGATTAAAGGTCAAGACGAAATTGCTCAACTCGCGACTAGCTTCCAGACGATGACTCATAATCTCAAAGAAATGATTAGTCGTGTTCTCTCCACCTCCGACGAAGTGGTTGAAGGTTCAAATGATCTGCTGAATCGGGTTGAATCCATGTCCAGTATGGTTAAGAACTCCAGTCAATCTGCCGAAGAAGCCGAGAAAGGCAGTGTAAGCATTGCCACAAGTGCTGCTGAGAATGCAAGAGCTATGGAGGAAATCACCCAGGGAATCATGCATATCGCTTCTTCTTCTGCTGAAGTGTCAGAGCAGATTGGTGAGGCGGCTAGTGAAGCTGTGAACGGTAATCGCCTGGCACAGAATGCTGTAGAGCAGATGGAACGTGTAGGCCAGACCGCAAGTGAATCCTTGCGTTATGTCGAAACGATGAATGAACGCTCCATCGCCATCGGTACCATCGTCACATCCATCTTCGAAATTACGAAACAGATCAATATGCTGTCGCTCAATGCTTCCATTGAAGCTGCACGTGCTGGGGAACATGGTCGTGGATTCGCGGTCGTTGCTGGAGAAGTTCGTAAGCTTGCGGAACAATCCAAGACAGCAACCGAGGAAATCTCGGATTATCTGAATACGATTCGCGAGGATGCCGAGCGTTCTGTTGATGCCATGAACCGGGTAACGCAAGAGATTGGCTCAGGTACTCATGTTGTTCAACAAGCAGGCTCAGCCTTCCAGCAATTGAATGAATTAATTCAGAATGTAAACTTAACGATCCAGACGGTATCAGCTTCCACGCAACAGGTATCTGCTGGGGCAGAACAAGTAAGTGCCTCTGTTGAAGAGACTGCACAGATTACGTCCAAGTCCCGTCAGAGCATGCAGGAGATTGCTTCCACCGCAGATCTGCAACTGAATGAGATGGATTCCCACTCTGGAACGGTTCGTCATTTGCATGAACAAGCGGTAGAGTTACAGGCTGCCATGAAGAAATTCAAAATTAACTAATCAAATGTACCATTAACCCATCGTTCTACGGTTTGAATCAATACTGAACGTAAAGGGAATGCTCACAATCTTCAACTGGCTGAACTCGGAGTCGCAACTAGATAGGAAAGTCCCCCATACACGGCAAGGTTCCTTTGATAAAGGATCAATGCCCGCATGGGGGACTTTTTTTGAATACTATTATATTCACCGTATTATTAAGTCACAGTCTACTGTGGAGTTTGCAGACCCATAATTTCATATATCCGCTCCAGATCCAGTGCAGAACGCAAGGATTCCGCTACGCGATCAAATTCCATTTCCTTACGCTCACGTGCACTGTACGTTTTAAGGAGAGGAGCAAGCCCTTTACTTTCCCGCAAACCGTTAAGCCAGGAACGCCGAAACTGATCGCTTTCAAACAATCCATGTAGATACGTTCCCCAAATCTTGCCATCCTGGGTTCCCCAACCTTCATCAAACGACTGTCCTCCTGGATGACGTATTTCAAATAAAGCCGACACACGCTCCGGTTCATGGCATTCCGTAACTCCCATATGAATCTCATAACCTTCAATGGGCAGCGGAGAAGCTGATTGACCAGGCAAATGGGCTCCATCTACTTCCTGGTGTAAACGAATTGGATGTTTAACCTGTACCCAACCCGAAGCTCTAACGGTCTGTTTGTTCTGTAGGAAGGCCGTGGATAGCGGCAGCATGCCCATGCCTCTTGCCTCCTGAACCTGATTCGCCTCAACGGCAAAAGGATCTTTAAGGTGCTGACCAAGCATCTGATAGCCTCCACAGATCCCTACGAGTTGCACATGCTCACGCTCGATATGACGGGCAATCGCTTGCTCCAAGCCTGATTCACGCAAGAATTCCAGATCACCTATAGTGTCCTTTGTCCCGGGTAATAGAATTGCATCTGGTGAACCAAGCTCCTCCGGTGAAGTAACGTACCTGATATTGACGTCGGGTTCCCGAGACAATGCATCGAAATCTGTAAAATTTGAAATTCGCGGATACCGGATCACGGCAAGATCCAATTCCTGTTGACCCGACTTACCATGACGCAGGGAATCCAAAACGACTGAATCTTCAGCTTCAATCTGTATATCTCTTATGTAAGGTAGCACGCCGAGTACTGGAATGCCTGTCCGTTCCTCCAACCAATCCAGTCCTGGCTGTAACAGGGACAGATCGCCCCGGAATTTGTTAATAATGAAACCTTTTACACGCTGTACCTCATGTGGCTCCAACAACTCAAGCGTACCTACAATGGAGGCAAATACGCCGCCGCGATCAATATCAGAGATCAGAATAACCGGTGCATCTGCCCATCCGGCCAGGTTCATATTAACAATATCCCGATCCTTTAGATTAATCTCTGCAGGGCTGCCTGCACCTTCCATTAGTACGACATCATAAGTAGACCGTAGACGATCCAATGCTTCCATCACGGTCTGCTTGGCCTCTGGCAGAAAATGCTGCCGATAGTCTGACGCGCTCATCTGAGCAAAGGGGACACCGTGTACGACAATCTGGGAGTGCATATCACGAACAGGCTTAATGAGGATTGGGTTCATGTCTGTCGTTGCCTCAATACCGCATGCCTCTGCCTGTGCTCCCTGCGCTCTACCTATTTCCTTACCGTCCTCTGTGACATAGGAATTCAGCGCCATATTCTGGGATTTAAACGGTGCAGGTCTGAAGCCGTCCTGTTTGAATATCCGGCATAGAGCCGTCGTTATTACACTTTTCCCTACATCCGATGCGGTTCCTTGCAGCATTAAGACTGCCGCTGTTTTCTGTACAGACGCACTGTCCACGATCCATCCCCCAGTCACCGATTATATTTTATATCCAAAAGAATCCTTGTAATACACTAAGAACTGTAAGCAAGACAGCTTCCAGCAGCTCATTCATCGCGCCATAGGTATCTCCTGTTAATCCGCCTAGACGTTCACTTATACGTCCAGCAATCCATTTTCCTATGATATAACAAGCAAGCGGAACAACAATTACAGCAGTTACAGGATACAGCCACCACGGTAGGGTTATTGGACTGTTCCAGATATCTAACCCCTCTACTACCGGCATCTCCGGCTGGAAAAGCATTCCGACTGCTAGAGTGATTACACCTACGAGAACAGTAAGTCCAATTGCACTGCTCCGTGCACGCTGAACTTCTCGCTGCTCACCCAATCCTTTAAACAAAACAGCTAGTCCGTCATCCCCTCGCGCATTGGGCCATGCCGAGATGGCATAGACCATGAACCATCGGCTCCAGATCATCGGTAAGATCAGTAGTGCTCCATACATCCAGTTAGCACGTGCGATGAAATCTGCAATTAGAGCCGCCTTCATCATTAAGAGAAGAACACAGGCTATCACTCCCATGGCACCTACGCGGCTATCCTTCATGATCTCTAACATTCGCTCACGAGAGCGATAACTGAGCAGACCATCTGCTGTATCCATCCAGCCATCCAGATGCAACCCTCCGGTCAACCAGACCCATAGGGTCAGCGTTAATACCGCTGCTGGAAACGAGGGTAGGAGTACACCCGAAATAGCCGCTCCAAGCCAGACAGCTAACCCTATTGCGGCACCCACAAGGGGATAATAAACTACGCTTTCACGTAGCAATAGTGGGACAAAATCAATCTGCATTTTAACCGGGAAGCGAGATAAAAATTGGAAGGCTGCCGCCGCTGGCTGTTTTCTCCCATCGTGCTTGCGGTCACTCATAGACGGTACTCCTTGCTCTTTAATTCAATCGCAATCCCCACCGTAACTAGAAATACTTCCCCGCAAATCGCTGCAATCCGCTGATTCAATATGCCTGCAAGATCACGGTATCTTCGTCCAAGAGCATATTCAGGAACGATGCCATCCCCTACTTCATTGGTTACAAGCACAAGTAGCCCCGGATATGACTCTACAGCCGATATGAGTGCATCCATATGTCCCTGTATGACATGCGTAGGATCATGTTCATGGGCAAGTAAAATATTGGTCAACCATAACGTCAGGCAATCCACTAATACTGTAGGAGCTGACATCCCCGTATGAGAAGCTCCCATACGTGTGATCCATTCAGGCAATGCCAATGGTTCCTCTACCGTATGCCACAGGTATCCCGCTTCTTCACGTCCCTGCTGATGCATACGGATTCGCTCACGCATCTCGTCATCATAGGCTTGAGCTGTAGCCACATACCAAGCCTCTGAGGAGCGTTGCATGCATAGACGCTCAGCAAACGAGCTCTTGCCACTTCGCGCCCCTCCAGTTACAAGCACACTCATGAAGAAACCTCTCCTTGAGGCGAGCCATCGGATACACCTGCACTGGCAAAGGTCGCCATCTCATTAAGAATACGGCAAGCCGCATCGATGAGATGAAGACTGAGCACGCCTCCTGTCCCTTCACCCAGTCGCATATTCAGATCAAGCATTGGCTTCAGATCCATCTCGCGAAGCAGTGCTGCATGTCCACTTTCATCGGATGTATGGGAAGCAATCATATAAGCCGTACTTACTGGTGCAAGCTGTCTTGCGATCAACGCTGCAGCTGTTGAGATAAAGCCATCGACCACAACAGGGCATCCATTCGCTGCAGCAGCAAGAATTACACCTGTTAGTCCGGCAATTTCTAATCCGCCAACCTTACTAAGCACATCCAGCGCATCCTCCGCATGGGGTGCATTCAGACTTAGAGCCTGGCTTACCACCGTTGCCTTGCGCTGTAACCCAACATCATCAATCCCCGTTCCGCGTCCAACAGCCGAAGCCGGTGATATTCCCGTTAAAGCACACATTACAGCAGCACTTGCCGTTGTATTGCCAATCCCCATCTCTCCAGTTACAAATATCTGCGTGCCTCTGTCCACTTCTGACGTGACCACTTCGGCACCAACCAGGATCGCTTGGATCGCTTCGTCCCGAGTCATCGCCTGGCCTTTCGCCATGTTAGCTGTGCCTTTGCGGACTTTGCGGGAAATGAGCTCGGGGTGTTCTAGCTCAGCATTCACTCCAATATCTACACAGAGTACATCTGCCCCAGCATGCCGGGCAAGTACGTTAACGGCAGCTCCGCCCGCCAGAAAATTAAGAACCATCTGCGGTGTTACCTCAGCAGGGAATGCACTGACACCTTCGGCAACTACACCATGGTCTGCTGCCATCACGATCACCGCTCGACGTTCCAAGCAAGGACGACTCTGTCCCGTAATGCCTGCTAGACGAATAACGAGTTCCTCCAGTTTGCCAAGACTGCCTGGCGGCTTCGTGAGGATATCCACATGAGCTGCAGCTTCTGCCGCGACCTGCTCATGAGGACCAGTGATTCGACGTATTAACTGCTCCAACACCTGTTCATTACGCATACAACTAGCACTTCCTTCATCAATATGTGAGTATATACCCCGATCAATTCTTCGGCTCTTCATGCTCCCGGCGCAGCAGCAACTGAGGGATACCATGATCTGGATGCTTCACCATCGCTGGGTTCACCTGGAAAATCTCCCGAATATGTTCTTCAGTCATCAATGCATGAGGGGTTCCAGAGCCAGCATTTTCGCCTTCTTTCAAAGCCAGAATATGATCACAAAATTGTGCAGCTAGGTTCAGATCATGCAGCACTGCCACAATCGTAATTGGATTTCTTTGACGCCATGTCGATAATAACTCCATAAATTGTAATTGATAACGAATATCCAGAAACGTTGTAGGCTCGTCTAACAAAAGAATACTTGGTTCCTGTGCCATCACTTTAGCAAGGGCTACTCGCTGTCGTTGTCCTCCACTGAGTGCATCCAGAGGACGATCCGCAAGCTCGGATAGACCTAATTCCTCCAGCACACGATCAACGATCTTCTCGCCGTCTCTAGAATCACGGCCAAGCCAGTTTTGGTAAGGATAACGCCCCATTTCCACAACATCCCTTACCGGATATGAGATTGCAGGTAGGCCATCCTGTTGCAGAACAGCAATCATACGAGACAGATCCTTCCGGCTATACGAAGTGATATTCCTGCCATTCAGTCGAATACTGCCCTCACTAACCGACTCCGTGCCAGCCAATAGTTGAAGCAAGGTTGATTTGCCACTTCCGTTAGGACCTACAACACCCCACCAATCGCCTTCTGCGATCTGCCAGCTCACACCATTTAACGCCTGATGCTCACCATACCGTTTACCTGCCCCATCTACTTCAATCAAAGGTTTACTGATGTTGCGCTGAGCATTGAAGCTCGGATCTGCCTGTTTCCCCGTATAATTAGGTTCATTCCGATTGGCATGCACCGTTTGGTTCGTGTCTTTACTCATGGCATCATCCCTTTACGAAGCTTCTTATTTCTGTGCAAAAGGTAGGCGAAGAATGGGGCACCGACAAATGCGGTAACAACGCCCAGCGGAATTTCAGTTGGCGCCAATACCGTTCGAGCAATCGTATCCGCCCACACCATGAAGATGGCTCCGCCAATTGCAGATAGTGGAACCAGCAGGCGATAATCAGGTCCTACGATCAATCGAAGAATATGCGGAATCACAAGTCCTACAAATCCGATGACACCTGACACTGATACAGCTCCTGCCGTGAGCAATGTGCCAACCGCCAGCACCGATAGCTTCAATCCATCCACCTTTACTCCAATATGAGCTGCCTGCCGCTCTCCCAGAGCAAGCACATTTAACGAGCGTGCACGACTCCAGAGGAAGATCAGACCAAGCAGAAAATATGGGAAAAGGATGGCCGTATACGACCACCCACGCAGTGCCAGACTTCCCATCGTCCAGTATATAATTTCGTTAATCGTCTGTTTCGACATGGTCGATAGGAAGGAGACAACTGCCCCTAGGAAACTTTGCATGACCACGCCCGCCAGAATCAGGCTATGAGTTGGTATTTTTCGACCCTCACGAGCCAGTGCCAATACGAACCATAGCGTCAACACGCCGGTTAGGAACGCAACCAAAGGCAAGGTCCAGATTCCGATTAATGCATATTGTAATCCGAAGAAAATCAGAAACGCTGCACCCACCGATGCACCAGATGATACGCCTAACGTAAACGGATCTGCAAGAGGGTTACGAAGCACCCCTTGGAAGCCAGCACCCGCTATTGCTAGAGAGGCACCC
This sequence comes from Paenibacillus sp. ACRSA, assembly GCF_022346845.1. Taxonomy (NCBI): domain Bacteria; kingdom Bacillati; phylum Bacillota; class Bacilli; order Caryophanales; family Paenibacillaceae; genus Paenibacillus; species Paenibacillus sp. ACRSA. The sequence goes on from NZ_JAKRNP010000003.1 coordinate 62,918, forward strand.
ACGAGCACGGCAAGCAGTACGCGCGGGAAACGTACCTTCCATATAATCTGTTCTGCTGCTGTGCTCCAATCGGGAGTAATCCAATCCCCAATCCACGGAATGTGATGCAGCAGAATACCTGCAATGTCACGGACAGGCAAGGATACTGAACCAATGCCCGTGCAGATCAGCACCGTCAACACAAGTAGTCCTATCCCAGCCGTCCCGTACACCGCTAGCTTTTTACTCATTGGAACAGATCAGGGTAGATCGCTTTAGCTACGGCTTTCAGACCTTCTGTTACACGTGGTCCTGGACGGCTAAGTAGGTTGGCATCTAGACCGATAACCGCATCGTCTTTTACCGCAGTAATCTGATCCCAGCCGCTACGAGCTTTGATAATTTGATCCAGTGTTTTGGAATTCTCATCAATGACATCATTGGCATACAGAATTACATCTGGGTTCGCAGCAATGATATTTTCTTCATTAATTTCATTCCAGCCTTGCAAATCAGAAGCAACGTTGTTTCCTCCAGCAAGTGTGATCAACTCATCCATGAACTCACCTTTACCCACTGTCCAGCCCGGGGAAAATTCAACATATACGTTCTTCTTCTCTTCCGGTTTAACCGCCTTCACCGCTTCAGTAACATCGGCTACATCCTGCTTCATCTTCGCGACGATCTCTTGTGCTTTTTCCTGTGTATCTGTAATTTGACCAAATGTCTCAATGTTGTTCGCTACATCATCTACTGATTTTGGATCAGTCTTGAAAATAACAATCCCCAGGTCACGGAATTTCTTCACCGCTTCTTCATTCATGGAAATACCTGTGAATACGATGTCTGCATCCGCTGCGATGATGGACTCTTCATTCGGTTTAGATACGCCGCCCATTTTCGGCTTCGTTGTAGCTGCTTCAGGGTAATCATCAAAATCAGATACACCTACGATCTGCTCGTCCAATCCAAGGGCGAACAATGACTCTGTCTCCGCTGGAGATACAGATACAATTTTGGCTGGTGCCTTTTCAAACGTGAATGTCTCACCCGTTGCATCTGTAACGGTAATTGGATATTGTGTCTTGAGATCCGTTGTTGTCTGTTCTTGACTCTGTTCCTGTGCAGGTTGCTGTGATGCTCCTGACCCCTCATTCGTTGTTGCATTGCCACATCCAGCCAAGGCCAGTGCCAGAGCCGCTGCACTAAGCAGGGACGCTACGCTTTTCCAATTCTTGATACTCATTGTATTCATTCTCCCCTTCTCTATCTGTTCTATTAATCCTCTGTCGTGCTCAAAAACTAAATGCCCATGTCTTGATGTTCCTGTATAAGGTTGAACTTCAACATTTACACGTTATCGGAGAGTGAAGAACCAATATTGGAACAATAAAAATCCCCAATCCTTACAACAGGATCAGGGATAACGTCTCGCATATGGCGTGCTCTACGCATGATGAATCACCTGCGCTGTTCATACACAGAACACTGCCCGAAACGCTGTCCTTTCCTCGAAGGAACACCGGTCTTTACGTCCAGGGCAGGTAACCTGACTTACAGGATTATTCCTGATTCACAGTGGCGGGACCGTGCCGGATTTACACCAGCTTCCCTATTTCATCCGCTTGCGTACATGGTATGAATACACATAACCATGCAACTCTAATGCATACGGAACCCTTGGTCGCTTATGATATAAACATTCAATTGAGCATATTAGTTATATGCGTATGGTTGAGCACCTAATCACTAATTAGCCCCATCAGACCTATACGCATCGTCACACGTCTGTTGTGATTATAGGTTATATTGTACAACCTTACAAGCCGATTCAAGGAAAAGCTATCCGGCTTCCGATCCAGCCGCTCTCCCCGTATTCCAGTCTAACCTTAATGGCTTGCCCTGGAATAACCTGCGTATCCCAGAAGTTCAGATCAGGGATTAAGCGAGATATCGCATATCGGATTACACCACCATGTGTAACGATGCCAATCTGAGGTACATCAACCGTTACTGGTTCGGACAATGCATTGTGCAACAAGCAAGTATTCAGAAAAGAATCAATCCTTGCAGTAAACGCTTGCCACGACTCGCCATTGGGTGGTGTGACGTGCTGTGGATCATCAATCCAATCTCGATATTGTTGAATGTGTTGCAGTTGATCATATGTCTTCCCTTCCCACTCTCCAAAATCAATCTCTCTGAGCCGTGCATCTAAATGTGCCTGTTCTCGCTGCAATGGAGCGATATCTAAGAGGGTCTGTTGACAACGCAGTAAATCACTGGAATAGAGCCTGCTCCAACCGATGTTGCGCAGCAGTTCAGCGAGCGGGGCGAGCTCTTGTTTCGCTTCTGGTAGGAGACCGATATCCGTATGCCCAAGATATCTTTTTTCCTGATTCCACAATGTCGTCCCATGACGGATAAAAATAAGATCACAAGAAAGTAGGGTATTCTCCATATTCATAATCACCATGATAGCGTGCCTCCAGCCAACCAGACGACAAGTGAAACAAGTACACACAGTATGACAAATGAACCTGCCGACCAGAACATCAGGCGGGTCGTACGCACAATATCCTCTGCACCCATTAAGCGAGTCGGTTCTCCCATATATGCACGAAAAGACGAGACCCCATGATACACGTTATGCCCACCCAGTCTGATCCCGAGCGCACCTGCAACGGCAGACTCGGGAAAGCCGCTATTTGGGCTCGGATGCAGTCTTGCATCCCGGGATACCATCTGTGCTGCTCTTCTTGCATCTAGCTTCATAACCCATGCTCCACTAATCAATAATAAAGCCGTGATGCGAGCTGGAATCCAGTTAGCCCAATCATCCAGACGAGCGGATGCCCAGCCGAGATGCAGGTATTTATCGTTTTTGTAACCGACCATGGAATCTAGTGTATTGACGGCTCGATATGCCATGGCAAGCGGCGCGCCGCCGATAAGGGCGTAGAACAAAGGAGACACGATAGCATCCACAATATTCTCAGCCACCGTCTCAACCGTTCCCCTTACAACCTCAGGTTCATCTAGATGCGCTGTATCACGTCCTACAATCATGCCAAGAGCGCGCCTCGCAGCAGGAAGATCTCCCTTAACGAGATGACGATATACTTCCATCCCTGCATCCTTTAATCCTTTGGAAGCAATCGTTGTCGCAATCAATATGACCTCAGCTACCACTGCAACCATCGGATGAATATGTGCAAGGAGATAGATCAGTCCCCAAGTCATGGCAAAAGAACCACCTGCAATCAAGATCGGAAACCAGATTCCCGCCTTTTTGAGGCCTTGATTGGAAGTGACACGAGATCGTATAACCCGCTCCAGTGCAGAAATGGCTTTCCCCATACCGATGACTGGATGAGGAATCCACCTTGGATCTCCGATACAACGATCTAATATGTACGCTGCAACGATGATCCAAGCTCCTGTCATGCCGATCCAGAATGACGAAGAAAACCATTGATTTAATTCATGTATCATTGTTTGTTGTTCCTCCCGCCACATTGCACCAGCGCCCGGCCTGCAAACTTTCCGTAATCGTATCATAGACAAGTCTGCCAATGACTGAACCTAGAACGGTGGCTGTTCCCGCATAAGTCAAAAGCGGTTTCTGCTGATCCTGACTCACCGCGAGCACAATTGCATCTGTGGTGGTTCCAGTAGCCGTTAGACCATTCTCGGAATCTCTCACCCCAACATCAGCCAGTGCAGCAGCCTTCGCTTCTACCGCAGTCTGTATCGCATTCACCATAGCTCCGCTCGTCAAGCGACCGTTCAACCACAACATCATATTAATGGTGCCAGGTGTGTACGCTCCATCCAGCTGCTGGACAGCATCAGTTCGATTCCCCATAGCATCAAATACCACTCTTGGTGAACCGGCGCGTGCAGCATTCGATACACCTGCCGTTGTACAGCATAGAAGCCCAAAGTCAGAGTTCGCATACTCTTGAATTGAAGTATGTTCCAAACGGACGGCTGTCAGCAAACCGGTACACGCATCCTCTCGTTCCTTCCACTCACGGAGTAGACACTGTATATCGCGCGGAGGATCGTCACAGCGATAATGCTTATCTACATAAATGTTAAATATCCGATCCAGTTCAACCATGCCCCCGCCATAGACTGCACTGGAGATCGCAGTAGCTACAGAGGGAATGCATGCTTTTACATGACGTTCTTGTGCGCTAATTGTCAATCCCGGCCATACAGAAGAAACGTATTCACCAGGATAACGATAGATTTGTCTCCCCTTCGACTCTTCATCAAGAAACGGTAAGGTCATCGTTCGAGCCACCTTCCTTTACGTGAGGAGTGTCCTGAGAAAAGGCCTGAGAGATATGCTCAGAAATATGCTGTGAATTAGTCTGAGCAATTACACTTTGCATTGCGCTCAGCAAACGCCCATTGGCATCCGCATCCTTCACCGCGAACCGAACATGTCGTTCGCCAAGCCCAGGATACATGGCACAGCTGCGAATGAGAATACCACGCTCTCCCAGTGCTGCCTGCATTGTGGTCGCTGACCACGGTTCCGGCAGACGAGCCAATATGAAGTTAGCTTCTCCGCGTGTAACCTGACAACCACAAGCCTCCAGCCCCTCAGTCAATAGGTTCCGTTCACGAGACACATAAGCCAGCGTTTCCTGTTCGAAGCCCTCCCCATCGCAGAGGCAGGCTTCCCCAGCAATCAGCGCCAGCCCATTGACACTCCAAGTGACTTGCTTCGCAGTCATGGCTTGTATTAGTTCAGGTCGTGCCAGCGCATAACCTAGACGTAATCCCGGAATCGCGTAAAACTTCGTCATCGAACGGATGATCATGACCTGCGGGTACTCATTTAATTGAGGTGCAAGTGACTGCCTCCGAGCTTCAGGGATAAAGTCCATGAACGCTTCATCAATCACTAAAATCGTGTCCGTTCTCTCTGCTGAGCGAGCCAGACGATGAAGCACCTCTACCGAATATTGAACTCCGTTGGGATTGTTGGGCTGCCCTAGAAACAATAGATCCACTTGTTCCATCAGCCTCTCGATATCAGCTACCTCTGCTCGCCAGTCCATTTCTTCACGTCCATATACATGAAGAACCTCAGCTCCAAATTGTCTAGCTAACGCACTATACTCCGAGAAGCCAGGCTCCACCGTACCTACAGTTCGTGGCGCAAGACCCAGTAGGATCAATGCCATGCTCTCCGCAGCGCCATTTCCAACAGAGATCTGATCAGGCTGTACACCAAGATACTCGCTAAGTCGTGCTTTAAACGATCTGTGCCCTGGATCAGGATAGCGCAATATGGTTTGTAATCCCTGTTCCAATGCATGTAATACGTTCTGAGGTGGCCCGATCGGGTTGATGTTTGCGCTAAAATCGAGAAAATCAGCCGGATTGCCCCCAAAACGGGAGGCCGCTGTCTCCACATCACCACCATGTCCGAATACTTCGATCATACCGGTCATTCTGTCCGTCATCCTTTCTGCATGTCCATTTTATTATGGAGTCGATCACAGGTTGGGGTCAATCTTGTTTTGTCTATGCTTGGCTGAATTCGTGGACTTGTCTAATTTCTTTGTGTCATTAGGGCAATTCGTTTACAATAGAGAAGGAATTTCAGTTTCATGAACGTCAGTTCGGTGAATCTAATTTCTACGAATCAAACACTACATAAGGGATTTCTATCCCTCACATACATTAATGGAGGAATGACCATGTTGTTTGTTGATAACCAGGGCATCACAGATCCTTCCGTAAACCTCGCCATTGAGGAATACATTCTGAAGCATCTGCCGATGGACGACAGCTACCTGCTGTTCTACATCAACCGCCCATCCATTATTATTGGTAAGCATCAGAACACCATTGAAGAGATTAATATCGAATATGTTCAGGAGAATGGAGTTCAGGTCGTACGCCGTTTATCCGGAGGTGGCGCAGTCTATCACGATCTGGGCAACCTCAATTTCAGCTTCATTACGAAGGATGACGGTCAGTCCTTCCACAACTTCCGCAAGTTCACTCAACCAGTAGTTGAGGCCCTGCAAGAGCTTGGAGTCAATGCCGAATTGACTGGGCGGAACGATCTGCAAGTGGGAGAAAAGAAAATTTCGGGTAATGCCCAGTTTTCCACACGTGGTCGCATGTTCAGCCATGGTACATTGATGTTCGATCTTAACCTGGATCATGTACAAGCATCACTGAACGTGAACCCTGAGAAATTCAAATCCAAAAGCACCAAATCCGTACGTAGCCGCGTTGCTAACATTCGTGAGCTGATCGACAGCAACATGACCATCGAACAATTCCGCGACGAGTTGCTCCGTCATATCTTCCGTATGGAGCCCCAAGATGTGCCTCAATACGAACTCACTGAGAAAGATTGGGACAAGATCAAAGAAATCTCTGCTGAGCGTTACAGCAATTGGGATTGGAACTATGGGTTGTCTCCAGAAAGCAATGTGAAGCACACACGTAAATTCCCTGTCGGCATCATTGATCTGCGGATGAACATTAAGGATGGACGGATTGAAGATCTGAAAATCTTCGGTGACTTCTTCGGTGTGGGGGATGTAGCCGATATCGAGGATATGCTGCGTGGCAAACGTTACGAAGAATCCGAGGTGCGCACAGCACTGCAAGATCTGGATGTGAAGCATTACTTCGGCAACCTGGAGCTGGAGGACTTTATTGGCCTCATTTTCCTGGAAGAATAGACTTTCGTTCTTGCTACACGATACACATAAGTTCAACTAAACTTTTTATACGATAACGGAGAGGACAGAAATAACGTGAAGAAGCGAAGCGCTCGCCTTTATCCCCGGATTTTCCCTTTAAGAGAGGGAATTCAAAAAAAATCTGGGGATAACAGCGATCGGAAGGTTGTTCTGTCATCGAAGTGGCCAGTATAAACATTCTTTAGTTGAACATAAACAGATAAATAAAGGAGAGAAACGACATGACTTACAAACTAATTGCAATCGACATTGATGACACACTCATTAACGACAACAAAGAAGTAACACCCGCAACCCAAACTGCTCTGGAGCAAGCCGTTGCACACGGTACAGTGGTAACACTGGCAACTGGACGTGCTTATGCTTCTGCACAGGCACTGGCTCGCCAAACCAAACTGAACGTACCGATCATTACATACCAAGGAGCTTTGGTGAAAAACCTGCTGGACGAGAACGTTCTGTACGAGCGCTACGTTCCACAGGAAGCTTCCCGCAAATTGTATGACTACTGCTTGGAGCACAACCTTCATCTGCAAACGTACATTGACGATAAATTGTATGCGCGTGAAGAGAATGACAAATTGCGCGATTACGCGAAATTGAACGGCACACAGTACTATATCGAATCTGATTTCATCAAAGTGATTGAGCAACAAACACCAAAACTGCTGATCATCGACGAGCCAGATTATCTGGATAAGGTAGCTGTTGACCTGCGCGAGCTGCTTGGACCTGAAGTGCATATTACGAAGTCCAAGCCTTACTTCCTTGAAATTATGCACCGCGAAGGAACAAAAGGACATGCCCTCACTTTCCTGGCAGATCATTTCGGCGTTGAGTTGTCTGAATGCATTGCTATCGGTGATTCCTGGAATGACCATGAGATGCTCGAAGCTGCCGGTCTTGGTGTTGCGATGGGGAATGCCATCCCTGCACTGAAAGAGATCGCAGACTATATCACACTTAGCAATAACGAAGATGGTGTGAAGCAGGTTATTGAGAAATTTGTATTGAATGCGGAGTAATGGACACGCTACTGTCCAATTGAAGCTACTCTAGAATTTTGATTGTCACATCACGAAAGAGCCCAGATTGCACCTAAAATGTGCACATTGGGCTCTTTCTTGTATAAAAGCTTATTTTATATGTAGCCTTAGTTCTTATCATGTATGATGGACCCGAAGGAGATGAGCCGATGAAGATGAGCAAACCAAAACTCGTTCTGTCCCTACTTATCACGTTAGTAGCGCTTGTCTCTCTGTACCTTTGGAATTTCCAACGGACGATGGAACTTAAAGTCGAAGCGTACTTACTCTCGTTCAAAGAATATAGTCACGAAGATATTCAACAAATCGATACTCATTTTGGTAAAGCACCACTCGTCAGCACAGAAGTTATTTTTAAGGATGAGCCTCTTGCTCGCTACTTCTACAAAGAGGAGAACGGACAAATCTATCAATATAGCAGCTCACCTGTAAAAGGCGTAGACCCGAACTTCACGTATCGTTACCTTGATCCGGTTAGCCCTTAATCGTTTCGAGCGAATATGGCTGTTGATCTAACTCAAATGAATCTGCGAGCATCATCTCACCATCTCTAGCTTGTTTAAGAAGTGTAGGATCTAATTCAGCGATCAACAATTCAACTTGGTCTTGTGAGCCATCAACGATGTTATCCCCTAATGGATTCCAGACGCCGCTATGGCCGCACGTATCCCAAACTCCGGTTCTGCCAACATGATTACACATCGCAGTAAATATAGTGTTATCTAACGCTCGGGCAGGAAACCATACGCGTGACTCCTTATATCCCATTCCTTTGCTAAAGAGTGAGCTACCCATATATAAATGACAGCCTTGCTGTGCTAAACGACGTGAGTGTTCAGGGAAGCCAGCATCATAACAAATGGCCATGCCAACATTCCAGCCTTTGAGATGAATGATGACCTGCTCATAATTGGTGGAAAACATGCTCTTCTCCGTTTGAAATAAATGCGTCTTATCATATACGCCCACTTCGTTTCCATGCGAATCTATAATGATAGAAGATATAAATACTTCCGATCCTCTTCTCATCGGCGTTCCAATGATTGCCCAAATCCCATACGTTTTGCATGCTTGACGCAGCTTTTCAATCCTCACATCATTTATGGATAGCGTATTGTCAGAAAGATTGGATTGTACGATTTCGGGGACATACCCCGTTAGATATTTCTCTGGAAACATAATAAGTTCTGCATGCTTTTCCCCCGCTTCTGCAATCATCTCATACGCTCGATCAACGTTTTCTTGTATACTCCCATCCACCGCAGAACACTGTGCCAATGCAATTTTTAATTTTTCTGTAGGCAACACATCTAGCTGGGCATCCATAACCTTCATTCCCTCCAATCTGAGATAACGATCAATAACTACAACATCCTATCACCATACAACAAGAAAATATAGGTATATTGAGATAAAAAATCCAAACTTTTTTTCTCCATATTCGTCTATGCTAAACAAAAAAAACTCCCATCACGGGAAATCCTAGATGATCTTCATCTACAATCTCCTCTGATGAGAATTAACCATTCATAATGCTACGCTTCTTATTACGTTTCCCGAGTTCCATACTTCTCATTAAATTCACGGTCTCGTTCCCGGATTTCATTCATGACATCTTTTGTAGAAAAGAAAGACTTCGGTATGAGCAAGACTACCCCGATTAGAAACAGTACGATCGACGCGATCAACGCAATCAATCCTCCGCTTTCATACACCGCTTGTAAATACTTCCCCCACTGCGTTGAATAGGACATTACCGAGGGTAGATACATCAACGTGGAGAGATGCACGATACCATATAAAATGATGCCTGCAAATACCATCGCTACACCCATTGCCTGCTTTTCAAATTCCCTCACCTCGTTTGCTAAAAATCCACTCCAATTATTGTACACCAATTTATGGATTTTCGGCTAACGTATTGCTATTTTTCCTACTTTTGAACCAACTCGTGACTTTCTCATTCATGAATAACAATCCAGACACAATGAGTGCTACGCCGATCCATGTCATCCAACTTACGTGCTCATTATAGACAACTGCGCCAAGACCGACCGCAATCGGTGGTGAGATATACAGCCAGGTTGATGGAAACAATGGATTGGTTCGTGACATGATCCAGTAGAACAGACTATGCCCCACCATCGAGCCAACGACTGTCAAATAAATCAATGAGGTAATTGCAGGTGACCAGTCCATAACCGATATGTTCCATGACTCTGTGAAGGCTGAGAGTAAGAATAACAACAAGCCCCCATGCATCATCTGCACGGCATTAAGCGCTACTGGATCACATTCCTTGAACTGGTTAATCACTTTTTTGGAATACAGCGCTCCTGCCGAATAAAACAGTTCTCCAACTAACACGGCAATACACCCCCATAACCACAATGGACTGCCTCCAATCGTTACGCCAGGCATAACAACAAATATAACGCCAACAAAGCCGATTAGACAGCCTGTAACTATGCGAGCAGACGTCTTCTGTCTTAACAAAACCGTTTGCATCACCATAATCATAATTGGACCTGTCGCTGATAAAATGGCGCCAACACCTGAACTTACATACTGTTCTGCCCAATATAGAGCGGCGAACGTACCAAAGGTTAGTCCTGCGCCAGTGAGCAACATTTCTTTGCGCCACAACAAGGACATCTTAACCCGTTCTTTCATCAGCATCCAGGCAAACATCAACGCACCTGCAATCATAAAGCGTAAACCCGCAGACAGAAATGGCGGCAGACCCGCTTCAACTCCAATCTTAATCGCTAGAAACGTCGTTCCAAATACAAGACACATTATTGCAAATGCTACTCCAATCATGCTAGCCCCTCCTTCATCTGTTCTCCATCATATAGCACTGTCTACAGAACAGAGTGAAGAAAACAGAACAGTTAGACCCGTATGCTGTTACAATAGAGTTCAAAAGGAGCGTGAGCCGGGTGGGCAAAACCATCATGATGACAGATAACAGCCTTAAACTATATGAACAAGTCGTTCATTATCTTGTTGTTCGCATTGAAGCAGGAGAATGGACGGAACATGAGAAGTTGCCTTCTGTACGCAGCCTATCCGAGCTACTCGGTGTACATCGCCTGACCGTTTTCAAAGCCTATCAGGAGTTAAAAGAACATGGCAAAGTCTACGTCAAAGACAAATCCGGTTATTATGTCAGCCCTGCCGACCCTGCCCCGATTATGGATCAGGCGGATGACCCCGCCGTTTCGGCTTGGCTGCATTGGGATTCCCTCGACCGTGTGCAATCACTGGAGGCGGAGTTTCAGTTTTCCAAATCATTGATTGACCCTTCTCTCTTGCCCAACCGGTATTGGGGGGAGCTAATGCGTGATTTGCTCAATCATTACCCTCGCCTGCTCGGAACCTATTCTACGAATCAGGGAGACCTGGAACTTAGAAGTGAACTGGCTAGCCATCTGACCTCACGGGAACGTTTCTATATCTCCGCAGATGAAGTCCTGATTACCTCGGGTGCACAACAAGCCATCGACCTCATTGCACGCAGTTTAGTCAAACCGGGCGACCGTGTCCTTGTGGAGCGACCTACCTATGGTCCGGCTATGGAAATATTCCGCAAGCAGGGTGCTAAGCTCGTGTTTACCGACATCACTTCAGAGGGTTACGATCTAGATCAGATTGAGCTGCTGATGAAGCAAGAAAAACCTAGACTCTTTTATATGACGCCAACTTTTCAAAACCCTACCGGAATCAATATTCCCGCTGAACAGCGCAAACAATTGCCGGAACTTGCTGAGCAATATGGATGTTTCCTTGTAGAGGATGACAGTACGTATGATATTTATTTTAAAGAAAAACCTCCGGCGCCGATTTTCACTTACGACACCACAGGGCATACGCTCTACATTCGCAGCTATAGCAAATATGTCGTCCCTGGTCTTCGGATCGCCTCGATTATGTGCCGCCCACGATTCATGCCTGGATTACAGGCGATTAAGACACTTGCAGATAACGGATCACCGCTACTGAATCAGAAGCTGTTCTTGCGCTACTTCCAATCTCCACGCATGTATCAGCATATCTCTAAGCTGTGTACCGCCATTCAATTACGGATGGAAGTGATGGAGAAGTACCTGCGAGAGACAGACTGGAGCTGGACTACACCTAAAGGCGGTCTGAACATCTGGGTCGAACTTCCAGAAGGCATGGATACGGGTAGATTATTGCACAGATGTATGGAACATTCCGTCGCTTTTGTACCGGGTACGGTGTTTGATCCTTCCGATCCTGGAGCAAGTCGTAAATTACGTTTATCTTACTCGTATGCACATGAGCAGCAGATTCACGAGGGTATGAGTAGACTGATTGAGCTGGCGCAGAAAAAGGCTTAATTAAAAACCATTTTTCTATAAGGGGTGTACTCACAAGGATTAGTTCGCGGGTTCGTAGGTACAATCTCTAAAAAAAAGAAGTCGCCATCAAGGCGACTTTGACTTTGTATCAAGGCAACCTTCTCGATCGTCCCGCACTGTCAGGTGATCAAGAGATCGCTCTGATTATTATTATAAATATTATTCGTATTCAAAGTTTATAGATCTTTCTTGCTAAACAAACGAACAGTGACCAGATATGATCCAACGAATAACAGCAGAATACCGATGGCCACCATACCAATGACCTGTGCAGTAACCATGCCTTCCTCGCTCGCCAAGTTCATAAGCAATGCAAATGGCTGGGCTAGCACAACGAGGGCAACCAAGAATACAACATTGATGATCCCTGCGCCCTTTTTACTAAGTGCATAAAAAAGAGGCAAATAGATTGAAGTTAAACCAAGTACCATAGCGATTGAAATCAGAATATCCAATACCGAAAAAGCTGGCTTATGGAGTCCAGGGAAATTTATGTTAACGAGAGAATGAATGCCGAACGATGCGAGAACGCCAAAAAGTGTATAGAAAATGGTGGATACATACTTCGCTTGCACCACATTTTTCCGACTAATCGGTAGCGTGACCAGGAAATTATGATTATGGTTTTTGACATCAATCATGGTCGCAAGCATGATGGAACCAAATGCGGTGTATATGCCCACAAGATACATCGACATTTCACTTTTGGGAATAAAGGCCACACTGAACACGGCTAGGTAAAAAGGAATGATCCACAGGGAACTCTTGAGTGCAATGAAGTCTTTGCGAAGCAGGTTAACCATGTTTCCGTGCCCCCTTTGCTGTAAAATAAATAAGATCTTCTAATGAGGGTCTGTGTAATAAGGCATAACTGCCAAACAGCCGTTCTGCTTCTGCCTTGTTATCGGACAACCCTTCAAAACCTACGGCAGTTTCGCGTATTCCCACCAATTGAGCACGGGTGTCTGCATCCAGTAGATCCATATCCCCTTTCACAATCGTGTAGCGTTCGAGCACATCATCTTTGGCTTCATTAAATACAATTTGTCCGCGATGGATAAATGTAATATAGTCCGCGATCCGCTCCAGATCAGTCGTAATATGTGTGGAGAAAATAATCGATCTCGTCTCGTCCTGTATCGTGTCTGCAAGCAGGTCTAGCAATTCCCGTCTAAATACAGGATCGAGTCCAGATGTTGGCTCATCCATAATGAGCAATTCCGCTTCATGGGATAAAGCGACTGCCAAGGAGAACTTAATCTTCATCCCTTTGGATAAATCCTCAATCTTCTTCTTTGGAGATAACTCGAATTGATCTAGAAAATCTTTGAACGTGCGATCATTCCATTTCTTATAAAACGGAGCAATCATCCGACTCATCTCATAAATCGTCAGATGCTCATAATAAAAGCATTCGTCCGACACTATACCGAGACGCTGTTTAATGTGCACTTCCTGCTCAGGCATCTTACTACCTAATGTATGAATACTCCCAGAATCCGGGTGGATTAGACCTGTAATCATTTTAATTAATGTGCTTTTCCCTGCCCCATTGGGACCGATAAGCCCCGTAATATAACCCTGCTTCACATCCAAAGATACATTTTCTACTTTAAATAAAGGATACGTTTTGGAAAGGTTGCGAATTTCAATGGCGTTCATTCTGTATGTTCCTCCTCTGACAACAAAGTGAGATGTTGAATTAACTCCTGTGAACTCATGCCGATCTCTTTGCTCTCACGAATGATTTCAAGCATCTTCTCTTCCAATCTTCTCATTCGCTGCTCTCGAATAAAGTCCTGATTGGTTCCCGAGACAAAACTACCTTTACCTACAACGGAATCGATTAGATTCTCTTTCTCCAGTTCTTCATAGACACGTTTTGTTGTAATCACGCTCACCTGTAAATCCTTGGCCAGCTGCCGGATGGAAGGAAGACTATCTCCTTCGACCAACTCACCACTCAAGATGCTCTGTCTAATCTGGGTTAAGATCTGGATATAGATTGGGTCGCTCGATGCGTTGGACAATAAAATTTTAATATGCTCTCACCTCATTGGTGTTTTCATGGTTTCGCGTATATAGTGTATATATCTAATATATACACTATATACGCGAAAGGTCAACGATTAATTTTAATTTTTCCAAAATAATCAAATCAATCGCTTTGAAATAATAACCAATAAGGCTCCATTTAGACGTTAGCCCATGTTATTAAATGACTGTCTGTTATACATTTTGCAGCCTATCTACCCAAGCGTGCCATTGAGTATGTTTAAAGTCATCGAGTCGAGCAAAGTTTATATCCGCAACAAAGCCCAGAAGGTCAATAGACCATCTGGGCTTTGTCTTTGTGAATATTCAGTCGTGATATATTTGACAGCTCTCCCAACTCTGCGTTCAACACTGCGATTTACACCTGGCTCACTTACCTCTTAAATGTCAAGTAACCTTGAGATGTCCTCTTTCTATCCTTTTGCTGTCCTAAATGCGTTCTTGTGCTAACTTGCCTACGTGCTAGATATCACCTTATCAACGATGCCATAATCCACAGCTTCAGCAGCGGTAAGGAAATAATCACGATCGGTATCCTCTTCAATTCGATCCAGCGGCTGACCAGTGTGGTCTGCAAGCAGCTGGTTCAGCCGTTGTCGGTGCTGAATAATTCGGTTGGCGTGAATAAGCATATCCGATGCTTGCCCGCGCATCCCCCCGAGTGGTTGATGAATCATAATCTCACTGTTAGGTAATGCCAAACGTTTGCCTTCGGTGCCGCCAACGAGCAGGATCGTTCCAAAACTAGCCGCCATACCTGTACAGATGGTGGAAATATCCGGCTTCACAAATTGCATCGTATCATAGATCGAGAATCCTGCGGTTACTGAACCACCAGGACAGTTGATGTACATCTGAATATCCTTATCCGGATCTTCAGCAGTTAGAAACAATAGCTGTGCCACAATCGCATTTGCCATCTGATCCTCAATTTCGCCAGATACCATAATAATACGGTCTTTCAACAAGCGAGAGTAAATATCATAACTCCGTTCTCCACGAGCCGTTTGTTCCACAACATAAGGCACTACATTCATGCATATCCCTCCTCAGATTATGCAACCATGCTGACTGTATAACCCCCTCCATAACAATCTGAGATGGCATAACTGTACATCATCGGTTGCATCGTTGAAGACGGCAGAGCCTGCTGCAAAATCGTACTTGCCACAGCCATGGGATCATCCGTTTGATTCAGACATAGATCAATTAGGCGAGCCGTATCGCCGCGGCGTAATGCCAGCAGATAATCGCGTAACTCTTCCATATGGATTCGTTCCTCGCTAACTTCTCTCGCCTCGTCGGTATCTAGATCATTTAGTTGATCCCTAATCTCAGCTATGGTCATCCGGGCACGACGTAACGCTGACTTTACTGCGCCTTCTGTTGTATCTAACATCTCAGCAGCCTCTGCCGCCGTGTATCCTAATAACTCTCGTAACATATATATCACTCTTTGCCATGACGGCAACTCTTTAATTAAAATCTCAACAGCGGTATCCAGCTCTTCTAGTGGCTCCTCTTCCGCCATTTCTTGGATAAGCGGCTTCAAACCATCCATTTTACAATGTAAACGTTGGCGTTTGCGAAGAACGTCCATCCACGCATTGCGGGCAATGCGAATGAGATATGCTTCCCAATTGATGTCCCTGTCTGCACTCGATTGATGAACCGAGGAAGAAGATAACACTTTGGCAAACGTCTCCTGCACCAGATCCTCAGCATCTTCTCTAGAACCTGTAATGGACAAACAATACGCATACAACGAACGCTGTACATCAAGTAATGCAGCATGAAGATCACCCGCTTGAAATGAATCTCCAGCATTCATGTGTGGTGGTGTATATGGATTATTCGGTTGATTAACATGGTCGTGTGATCTGTTGATTCGACAATCCACGGATTTCACAAAGGCCATTACGGGGCCCCCCTTTGTTGATTCCTGATTGGTCTTGCTTTCCTTTTACATCCTTCTGTGCTCTTGCTGTAATCGACTTACACTATGTAAACGAAGAACCTCCTGCAAAGGATACGCTCTTCTGTATTTATTTTTCAAGAGACACCTTCATGCCTGTGAGTGCAAGCGTAACACCTTGAGCATAAGCATGATCCTGACGTACATCCACATCATGAGACATGTGTGTATAATACGTGCGCTTCGGTTGTAATTCCTGCAAAAGCTCCTGTGCTTCCTTCATATCGTATACAGAGCGTGTTGAGAATTCTGCCAGTTCATGCACAAAGCTGGTTCCCAGAATAAGCAGATCCAAACCGTGCAACGGATCCTTTTCCTCCTCCTTTAGATCAATCGCATCTGAACAGTATGCCCAGTGGAATCCGTCTCGTTCCAGACGATAGGCGTAGGAATATCCGTTCTTCCCATGGCATACTTTCCATGAGTGAATGTGCCACCCGTGCACTTCAATATCATCATCTGTCTCCATATAATTCATATGACGATCTAACCATGGAAATTGCCCTTGGATCGTGGCGATCACTTCACGTGGTGCATACAAGTTGCCCTTTACCCCCAACCATCGGCATGCATCTGCCCACTCAGGCAATCCACCAATGTGGTCAAAGTGTGCATGTGTGATCAGCATCGTCTGTACCATTCTAAGATTCTGCGCTTCCATCTGTGTTCTCCAGTCAGGTCCGCAATCAATCATAAAGGGTTCATTCGCACCCTCACTATGGATTAGAACAGAAGAACGTCTACGTTGATTAATGCCGGTAAGCCGAGCTTCTGTGCAGACGCTGCAATCACAATATACACGCGGAACCCCCATCGCATCGCCTGTTCCAAGAAATGTTAGCTGATTCATGGTCGCTATCCCCTCTCAAGCTCACTATGATCTAAATTGTATTCTCCAATCTCTGTTTTGGCAAAAAAAAGACTCTCCCGCTGCGATTGATTACGCAATACAGGACAGCCTGATGTCTGGATGTCTGGATGTCTGGATGTCTAAGTATTATGTAGGCCTTCGCCTTAAATTAAACCAAAGCCCGCAGTTTCAGCGTCAATTCTTTCCCCGCAGGACCATCCTTCGATTCAGCAATAACCCAGTTGGATGCAAGTCGCTCCGATAACACTTCTGACTGCTCTGTCGTAAGCTTTAGCCCTGTTACAATACCTTCACCAACCGTGAAATCCTTCTCTGCTACGACCCCGAAAGCTTTCTCTAAATATATGCCTAATCCGCCACGTGTATTAAACGTGATACGGTAGCCATCTTGAACTGCTACTTCCAAGTTCTCACCATGATCTGCTGCGTAGGAAAGGAATTCATCATATCTATAGTCCTCCTCAGACACAGCATCAAAAGCCGCAACATCATTTGCCTGAATGGCTTTCAGTATGTCTGCATCAGACATGCCTTTCGTGCGGGCTTGTTCCAGCCGGATTGCTGTACTTTGGGACAACTTAACCTCTGTACTCATCTCGTTCACACCCTCCTATAATATCCATGCCATATTCAACCTATCTCATTATAGCCTGTCCGAATCACAAGAATAAAGTACCCCAGATACTTCAAAAAAACCTTCAGCCTGCCGGACAAGGCAAACCAAAGGTTTCAGTTCTAACAAAGCAGTTACAAAGCAGTTACAAGCCCGCTAATACCTGATACCACACCCCGCGCTTGGAGTATAATGTGGTTCGAACTTCAGCCCAGCCACCCAAGTAGTTGATATCGAATAGCCCTGGCGGTGTTGGAAAAGTGGACTTTGTCTCCGCATATACATCCGGATCTACCGAACGAAATCCATGCTTCGCAAAAATACGCTGAGCTTCCGGTGTATTCAGATACGCCACAAAAGCCTCCGCCAATTCGCGATTTCCGTGTTTATCCACGTATTTATCCACCACGGTTGCCGGGTTTTCGATCAGAATCGTGTTCTTCGGAACAACGATATCATACTTGACTCCTTTGGCGATCCGGGCGAGCAACTCATTCTCATACGTTACGATGACATCACCGACTCCATATTCAAATGCCGCCATAGAAGATCTACCACTCTTATCAAGTGATTCAACATTCTGATGCACCTTCTCGAGAAAAGCCTTGGCTACCGCGGGATCTTTCTTCCCCTGCTCTTCCGATAGTTTCAAGCCAGCACCATAGATCGCGTTAATATCCCATTGTGCACCGCCTGACGTCTTCGGATTAGGATACAGCACCTTCACACCCGGTTTGGTTAAGTCATCAAAATCCTGGATACCCAGTGGATTGCCTTCTCTCGTACCTAACACAACAATAGATCTCGTAATCATGCCATCATTAGGTGCCTGCTTCCAGTCAGGGTTAACCAGGTCTGCCTTAACCAGTTTATCAATATCATTCTCCATTGCGAGCAGAGCTACATCTGCCTCGAAACCACCTGCGATGGCTCTCGCTTGTGTGCCTGAAGCTTCATAAGACTCTTCAAAATTGATCGACTGTCCCGTCTTGGATTCCCATTCTGCCTTAAAAATAGGCAACAGTTCTGCCATCGCGTCTTTTACAACGCTATAAGCCCCAATAACGAGCGTGTTGGATTGATCCGTTCCAGCAGCATCGCTGGGTTCGTTTGCAGCTTCTTGCTTACTGCATCCAACCGTCATGCAGACGAGCAGAAACATGAGAACAGCAACGAAGGGTAATGTGTTTTTCTTCCTCGTCTGCATGGGCAACGTCTTCCTCTCTAAACGTTCTGGGTGAATCCCCACTTGGTATGATTCGTTAGATCATGACAGGCATTGGATCTTCCTTAAGTCGATTCTCAACGACCCAACTATGGGAATTGTTGAATAGATATGCCCGGTGCACTAGCACGCGAATCTGTTGACCGATTTCCAGTGTTGTTTTCTCCAAGGAACGATACGTAATCAGCTTATGACCTCGTACCTCGACTTCAACCATCCATTCACTTCCGCGGAAATGAAGGTGCTTCACCGTACCCTTTTCAGTTGCTGACAACATGCTGAATTCATTTTTGAGACCAATTTCAATATACTCCGGACGAATCAGAGCACGAGTACTCTCACCTTCAACCGCGTGTTCAAAGCCTTTCAGCTCGGAAGCATCTTCAACGACTGTCGATTCACCGATAAAGGTAGCTACAAAAGGTGTCTCTGGGTTTTTGTAAATATCCCAAGGGGTTCCCTTTTGCTCCAAGCGTCCTTGGCTAATAATCATAATTTCATCTGCGACTTCAATGGCTTCATCTTGGTCATGCGTTACAAAGATCGAAGTGATGCCGACACGCTCAATCAATTCCCTTAACCATGAACGAAGCTCCTGACGAATCTTCGCATCAATCGCAGCAAACGGCTCATCCAATAGCAATAACTGAGGCTCAGGTGCAAGCGCTCTTGCAAAAGCTACACGCTGCCGCTGTCCACCGGACAATTGATGTGGATAACGCTGCTCAAAACCTTTCAGCCCAGTCAGCTCTACCAGCTCCATAACTCGCTCACGAATCTGTGCTTTTGGTGTCTTTTTGACCTTAAGTCCAAAAGCGATGTTATCAAATACCGTCATATGTTTGAACAAAGCATAGTTCTGAAAGACAAATCCGATGCCCCGCTCTTGCGGTGGCAGATGGTTTACTACTTTTCCATGAAAGCGAATCTCTCCTGAACCTGGACTTTCCAGCCCAGCCAGCATACGTAGAATTGAAGTTTTCCCGCCACCACTAGGACCGAGCAGACCAATAAGATGGCCTTTGGCAATATCGAATGAAACATCTTTTACGGCATGAAATTGACCAAAATGTTTGTTCAGATCACGGACTTCTACATGCATCTTAATGCACTTCCTTTCGCTTCTTGGCCCATTCCATCATGAGCAATAGACATACGGAAAACGTCACCAGCACCAATGCCACACCATTCGCAGCAGACACATTAAAATTCTCTACATCCTGATACACGAGCGTCGTCGCTGTCTGTGTTCTGTTCATAATATTTCCTGATACGACCAGTACAGCTCCAAACTCACCCAATGATCGCGCCACAGTCAGCACAAGACCGTATACAACAGCCCAACGGATGGAAGGCCACGTTACACTCCAGAACGTTCTCCAACCATACGCTCCGAGTGTGGATGCCGCCTCTTCTTGTTGAGAGCCGAGCTCTTGCAAGACAGGCATAACTTCTCTAACCATGAGCGGAAATGTGACAAACAATGTTGCAATCACCATACCTGGGAACGCATAGACGACATTGAAGCCAATGCCTTCAAAGAAACCACCCATAATGCTACTTGGACCGAGCAATAACACAATCATCAATCCACCAATTACGGGAGATACCGCATAAGGCAGATCCACGATGCTGTTAAGCAATCCTTTGATTCGTTCACTTAACCAGCCAGCACGAACCAAATAAATAGCCATCATAATACCAAACAATGTATTTAACAGAGTGACAACAAGAACAACCAGTCCTGTCATCATTAGAGCATGTAGCGCCTCAGGACGCATCAGTCCAGCCAGGAATCCTCCTGCTCCGTCTTCAAAAGCACCAATAACAATCCGCCCAAGCGGAATAATCAGCAAAATTACAAATACCGCATACGTCAGTCCGATTAACAGCCGTCTCATCGTCTTCTCCCCCGCATCTGCACTAGATTAATCATCCAGAGGATGACGAAGGATAGGGTCAATAACAGAACAGATACAGCGGCTGCCCCGGTGGGGTTATCGCTCTCAATCTCCCCGTATATAAATACGGATGCCGTTAACGTTCTCCCTGGAATATTGCCTGCTACCAATACAACCGCACCGAATTCAGCCAATGCCCTGGAGAATGCCAGCATCCCTCCACTGATCATACCTGGCGCCATTGATGGCAAGATAACCTGTCTGAATGTACGAGCCTTCGATGCACCCATCGTATACGACGCCTCTTCTTCGGAAGGATCAATCTCTTCAAGTAGCGGCTGTACAGCTCGGATAACAAAAGGAAACGTAACGAAGGTCATCGCAATGACAATCGCGGGTTGATGAAACACAATTTCGAAACCCATGGACTGTGCCAGCTTGCCAATGGCACTAACCGGTCCTAAGAGCAACATAATCATCAATCCACCAACGGCTGTTGGTAATGCAAAAGGCAGGTCTACGAGACTGTTCAGAAACGACCTCCCAAAAAACCGATAACGTGTGAGTACCCAGGCGATCATCGTACCTAAAACAACGTTGATCAATGTGGCTATCACAGCCAACCGAACGGTAAGCAGTACGGCCTTCCAAGCGATTGGATCCATAATACTCTCGACAAAGGTACTCCAGCCTTCAGAGAACGAATTGACGTACACCCCGATAATCGGAAGCACAATAAGTACGATGAAATATAACAATACAGTACTGCGAAATCCCCAAGTCCATCCCTTGTGACGAAGAACGGTATTCATTGCCGTATTCCCTCCCAGCCTCCGGTTCTTAGTCCGGTCGGCAGTCTTCCTGTTATGGCACAACACTTTCCCTAATATGGGTATTATTACTTTAATATTATTCCCATTAGTCTACTTGGTTTTTTGCTTATCTGATACTTTACCAGTTTACAGTACTAATCGTCAATGCTTTTATTGAATATATTAGAGCCAGATCTGAGATGTATTAATGGCAAAAAATCAGCCGCCAGAGGTGGGATAAATCATGAGGATGGTTTGTTTCGCATGTGGCGGGTAAGGTACAATTTAGGAGACATAATTAGAAGTGAAAAAGGAGTGGTGTACGTGTTATATACTGAAAGTTTATCTACCTCCCGACGGGATGAAATGAGAGATATTACGAGGGACGTGGAAGCGATTGTCCGAACTAGTGGCGTTCAAGAGGGAACTGTGCTAATCTACTGTCCTCATACCACTGCTGGCATTGCTATTAACGAAAATGCAGACCCTGACGTTAAGCATGATGTTCTGCTACGTTTGAACGAAGTGTATCCTTGGGAGCACCCTGAATATCGACATGCTGAAGGCAATACAGCCTCTCACCTGAAGTCGATTACAACTGGTCCTTCACAAACGGTCATTATCCATGAAGGCAGACTTCTACTCGGTCAGTGGCAGGGAATTTACTTCTGCGAGTTCGATGGCCCACGTAAGCGTCAGTATTTCCTCAAAATCATGGAAGGATAAGTGAACTCTACGTGATCTTCAACTATATCGTTACACAACACAAACAGGCGATTCCCACCCATTCCCGGGTTATGAACCGCCTGACTTGTTGTTTTGCATAATAAAACTTTCGCGAGACAACGTTATAAAGAATTAATGTTATGACAATTCACCGCCCTGAAGTGTATGAGTGCAACAAAAGCGTCATTATTGGACGCCAGGCTGGTGGTGGAGATTGCGACAGAGTACTTTAACATGAGACAGTGCAGATGGCTCAATTTCAGCAAAGGTTACACGATCCTGATTAAAATAGGATATGAATCCATGCATAGACAAAAACAGTGTACGTGGTACACATTCGATATCCTCTTCTGAACAGCCTTCCTCTTTCATGTATTGCCTAATGATGGATGCAAACAAATCAAAGCAACGCCCCTGTTCGGCACGACAATAAGACAACAATTCCTCGTCCCGCAGCATGAACATGATCTCGTACTGGTACGGATTATCCAATCCAAAGCGAATAAACTCCATCATGATATGTTCCGCTTTGCTCACGCCATCACATACTGGCCTGACCATAGCTTGCATCAGCAAATGTCCCAGATGGTTAAAGTCTTCCACTACAATGGCATAAAACAGCTCTGCCTTTTCCTTAAAATGATAATACAGCGACCCATGACTATAGCCTAGATGCTGGCCGATGCTTCGCATCGATATGGCGCGGTATCCTTTGGTAATAAAAAGATGCCTCGCCGCCTCCAGTATCCGCTCCCTCGACAATTCCTGTTCGACTGCTCTTCTAGCCATATATTTTATTCCCCTTCAATAAAATAAAGCCGCTGTCCTTCCGTGATCCGGGACTGCCCTTGCGTCAAATCCGTGATCCAAGCTACAAATGCCTCAGATTCACTATCCGGCGGAAGACAAGTCAACGTAACCTTATCGGTGAATCCAGTTTCACCTGTACGGACTTCCCGGCTCCTTAATTCATTTTCCACTTTTCCCAGCCAAGTGTAGTCAAGCTCCACAAATATTTCACGATGCAGCACTTTGGTGATTGCCTCTCCGGCTTCGATGGCCGCAACAGCACCGTCTGTGTAAGCGCGAATTAACCCACCTGCACCAAGCATGATTCCCCCAAAATACCGTGTAACCACAATAGCTACGTTTTTCAAATGTTGATTTTTGATGACTTCTAAAATAGGTTTACCGGCAGTACCACTCGGTTCTCCATCATCGGATTGCTTCTGAATTTCATCCCGCTCGCCAATCATATAAGCGGAACAGTTATGCGTTGCATTCCAATGCTTTTTCTTAATGTCATCGATAAAAGCTATGGCTTCTTCTTCTGTCGTTACTGGCATAATATGACCGATAAATCGGGACTTTTTAATTACAATCTCTAGATTGCCCGATTTTCGAACCGTGCGATAGCGTTCAATCATTCCAATCCAACTTTCTAATTTGATCCATTTTACAAGAAAGCAGTTCCCCGCGTAAGAACGCGGACGAACTGCCTTGTTTTAGACATTTGGGATGACACCTGAATCAATCAATCATAATGATGATCCTTGGTTCCCCAATCGACTTAACACTTACATGATATCATCATATGAGCAGAGCGATGAATTATTCCGAAAGTCTCGCTTCCAGCGCGGCTTTCTCTTCTTCAAAGCCTGGTTTGCCCAGCAATGCAAACATGTTTTTCTTGTAAGCTTCTACCCCTGGTTGGTCAAATGGATTGACACCCAGCAAGTATCCACTAATGCCGCATGCTTTTTCAAAGAAGTATACCAGATATCCGAAAGAATATGGAGTCATATCTGGAATGTTCACAATCAGGTTAGGTACTTGACCATCTGTATGTGCAAGCAACGTTCCTTGGAATGCTTTTTTGTTTACGAAGTCCATCGTTTTACCTTCAAGGAAGTTCAGACCGTCCAGATCGTCTGCGTCAGCCTCGATTGAGATGTGCTCGGAAACTTCAGTTACTTGGATTACTGTTTCGAAGATGTTACGGCTTCCTTCTTGAATGAATTGACCCATGGAGTGCAAGTCTGTTGAGAAGTCAACCGATGCAGGATAGATTCCTTTGAAATCTTTACCTTCGCTCTCTCCGAACAATTGTTTCCACCATTCCGATACAAAGTGCAAGGATGGCTCGTAGTTTACGAGGATTTCTGTGCCTTTGCCTTTGCGATATAACGCGTTACGAACGGCTGCATATTGATATGCTTCATTCTCAGCCACGTTAGGATTGCTATATTCCTTCGATGCGTCAGCAGCACCTTGCATCATTTCTTCGATGTTAATTCCTGCAGTAGCGATTGGCAGCAAACCTACAGCTGTCAGAACAGAGTAACGGCCGCCTACATCATCTGGAATAATGAAGGACTCGTAGCCTTCTTCGTTCGCCAGTTTTTTGAGAGCGCCGCGCTCTTTATCTGTTGTAGCGTAGATGCGCTTGCGAGCTTCTTCTTTACCATATTTTTTCTCAAGAGCTGCGCGGAAGATACGGAATGCAATCGCTGGCTCTGTCGTTGTACCCGATTTGGAGATTACATTTACAGAGAAGTCTTTACCTTCGATCAGATCCAGCAAATGTGTTACATACGTGGAACTGATGTTGTTTCCTGCAAAGTAGATCTCAGGCGTTTTGCGTTTATCTTTTGACAGGTTGTTGTAGAAAGAGTGTGTCAGCATTTCAATCGCTGCGCGAGCACCCAGGTAAGAACC
Organism: Paenibacillus sp. ACRSA; assembly: GCF_022346845.1. Taxonomy (NCBI): domain Bacteria; kingdom Bacillati; phylum Bacillota; class Bacilli; order Caryophanales; family Paenibacillaceae; genus Paenibacillus; species Paenibacillus sp. ACRSA. The sequence continues at coordinate 87,973 of NZ_JAKRNP010000003.1, forward strand.
ACCGATACCAATGACGATCAGAACTTCTGAATCGCTTTGGATTTTTGCAGCCGCTTTTTGAATACGAGCGAATTCTTCTTTGTCATATGCCGTTGGAAGGTCAATCCATCCGAGGTAATCTGATCCGGTTCCCGTTCCGTTATGAAGCTGCTCGTGAGCCAAACGAATTGGTTCAGCGAAATAGTCTACTTCATGTTGATTGACAAATTGTAATGCAGTGCTATAGTCAAAAGTCACTTTTTTAGCCATGATCTAAAAAACCTCCTAATAATCGTTAAGTAATTTTCCGTTTTCCATACAAACAACTTAGCCTAAGGATACTTCAAATCCACCTTACTGACAAGCTTGCAACGCGAACTTTGTCGTTAAGTTATAAATAGCAAGAAGGGTAAACCGAACTCGCTAACGAGGTTCCGCTTACCCTTCTTATGTTATTCCGCCGGGTACGAGCAGACGTAGTCGGTAACGCTGCGTATCTCCAGTTTAAATTTGGAATTGGCAGGCACGTGAAACGTAGCTTGACCTTGAATCTCTTGCCAATCTTCTTCACCGGGAAGTAATACTTTCAGATCTCCGGACAGAATCTCCATAATCTCACGAGAATCTGTACCAAATTCGTAACTACCTGGAAGCATAATGCCCAATGTCACTTTGCTGCCATCTCCAAAAATAACCGTTCTGCTGGTTACCTGACCCTCATAATAAATGTTGGCCTCTTTAACTACACTCACTTGATCAAACTGTGACATGCGTACCCGCTCCCCTGAAGTTAATGAAAACAAAAGGCAAAACAGATCAGGACGGTTACCCACCCTTCTCTGCGGAAATAAGCTTTCAGTCTATTGCGCGTTGGTCATGCTATTACAGCAATGCTTTTACCCGGCTAACAACGTTATCCACGGTGAAGCCATATTCTTGGATAACACGATCGCCAGGCGCGGATGCACCAAATGTGTTGATTCCGAGAATGTCGCCTTGATCGCCAACATACTTCTCCCAACCCATTGGATGAGCCATCTCAATTGCAAGACGAGCTTTAACGTCTGGAAGCAGGACAGATTCTTTGTACGCTTTGTCCTGTTTCTCGAACAGATCCCAGCTTGGCATGCTGATTACACGAACTTGGATACCTTGCTCTGCAAGTGCAGCTTGAGCTTTAACAGCCAGTTGTACTTCAGAACCTGTAGCGATGATTTGTGCTACTGCTTTACCGTCTTTTGCATCAGAAACAACATAAGCACCGCGCTTAACGTTCTCACGTGAGCCTTCAACTGTTCCTTCCAAGATTGGCAGGTTTTGACGAGTAAGCACAAGGGCAACCGGGTTGCTCTTATTCTCAAGCGCATAAGCCCATGCAGCAGAAGTTTCATTACCATCAGCTGGACGGATTACTGTCAAGTTAGGAATGATACGCAGGGAAGCCAACTGCTCGATTGGTTCGTGGGTAGGACCATCTTCACCCACAGCAATACTGTCGTGAGTCAGGACATATGTTACAGGCAATCCCATCAGGGCAGCCAAACGAACTGCTGGACGAAGGTAATCTGTAAATACGAAGAACGTACCACCGAATACTTTTACGCCGCTGTGCAAAGCCATACCGTTCATTGCACCAGCCATACCGAATTCACGGATACCGAAGTAGATGTTGCGACCTGCATAATCTTCTGGAGAGAAGTTAGTCAGGTTGTTCAAGTGAGTCATAGTGGAGCTTTCCAAGTCAGCAGATCCGCCTGTCAGTTGTGGCACGTTGTGCGCCAGACCGTTCAGAGCGTTACCAGATGCTACACGAGTGGAGAGCGCTTTGTCTGTTGCTGCATATTTAGGCAGATCACGATCCCATCCTTCTGGAAGGTCGCCGTTGATCGCTGTTTCGAATTGAGCAGCAAGCTCTGGGAATGCTTTTTTGTACTCAGCAAACTTCTCATCCCATGCTTGGTTTGCAGCGATACCGCGATCTTTAACTTGTGCAAAGTGATCGCGAACTTCAGCTGGTACGTGGAAGTTTTCTTCGTAAACCCATTTATAATATTCTTTAGTCAATTTAGCTTCTTCTGCACCTAGTGGAGATCCGTGAGTACCGCCGTGGCCGCCTTTACCTTGTTTGTTCGGGCTACCATAACCAATAACAGTTTTCACTTCAATCAATGTAGGACGCAGTGTGTCTGCTTGACCTTCTTGAATTGCTTTTTCGATTGCAGGCAGATCGTTACCATCTTCAACGCGCAGCACTTGCCAGCCATAAGCTTCAAAACGCTTCGCAATGCTTTCGGAAGAAGACAGATCCAATTTACCATCCAAAGTGATGTCGTTGGAATCGAACAACATGATCAATTTACCCAGGTGCAAACGTCCAGCCAGGGAAGCTGATTCATGAGATACGCCTTCCATCAAGTCACCATCACCACAGATTGCGTATGTGTAGTGATCCACAACGTTAAATTGTTCTTTATTATATGTTGCACCCAGTTGTGCTTCAGCCATCGCCATACCAACTGCCATTGCAATACCTTGACCCAGTGGGCCTGTAGTTGCGTCAACACCAGCTGTATGTCCGAATTCCGGATGACCCGGAGTTTTGCTTCCCCATTGGCGGAACTGTTTCAGTTCTTCCATCGGCAAGTCGTAGCCGCTCAGGTGCAGCAAGCTGTATAACAACATGGAGCCATGTCCTGCGGACAGGACAAAACGATCCCGGTTAACCCAAGTTGGGTGGTTCGGGTTATGTGTCATCGTTTTTGCAAAGAGTTGGTACCCCATTGGTGCGGAGCCCATAGGCATTCCCGGGTGTCCGGAATTTGCCTTCTCAATTGCATCAATCGCCAAAGTACGTACGGTAGTGATCGACAGGTTGTCGATTGTAGTGTTCTCTTCCTTTTGAATCGCTTCGTTCTTGTCAGTCATGGTTTGTCCTCCTCATGTCTTTAGATAAGTCGGGTGCGCAAGCGAATCCCTCTCATCAATACCAAGCAAACCGTATATAACAATAAGTGAATCCGCTTGAGTGTTTCATTTTGACTTATTCACTTTTGTATTGTATCACTTGGCGTGAAGCTTTTCCATAACCTTCTTTTAGAAGTTCGGGAAAATTCGGTGATTTGCTACGAGAGATGGGTTCCCAGCACCAAAAAATCGAGTCAAAAAAACATTGCAGCCCATCTTTCGTCAGGACGAGCCTCGTCAATCCATCGGAAGAAGTATAACCTTTAACCAGAAAACCATACTCTTTTTGGCATGTAGATTTCATTTTAGTTTTTATTGGTATGAACCTGCCCTTGTAATCCTGATTAGGAATTCAAAACGTAGTATACTTCAGGAATCGAAGATTATTTTATGGATTGGAGGTCTCGCTATGTCTTCTGACCCTGTTGTTAAACGTTCCGAGTCACCCCCTCACACCTTCCCATGGTTCAAAGGCGTATGGACAGGTGTACTTTCAGGTCTCGTACTTGGTTTTCTGCTTAAAGCGATTCAGTCATTTACTGGCATTGCGGTCTATACCTTGCTCCTAAACATTGATTTCGTGCCAGGGCTTCCACCCACCTTGCCGGAACTCGTAGAATTTGCCCTCCACCTCATTGTCTCCATCTGCATCGGCGTGTTCTATATATGGTGGGTACAGATACGGCCTGAGCATCCCATGTTCAAGGGTATTCTAATTGGTGGGGTTTCCTCTCTTCTCTATATACCGTTATCCCAACTATCTACACGTGTTCCTGATCTAAATGACACGCAAGCCATTCTCTACTGGGTCACAGCCCATCTCATCTATGGAGTAATTCTTGGTTTGTGTGCAAAAGACTTCAATAAGCTCAAAAAAGGCGACCCCCTATGAGTACATCGATAGGAATCGCCTTTTTCTTTTGCCAGTTTATGTGGCTCCGAATCAACCTTGCACAGTATTAAAGCACAAGCTTAAAATACAACGGTTTTATTTTCGTGAACCAAGATACGGTCTTCTACATGCCATTTCACAGCACGCGCTAGAACAACACGTTCAATTGTACGTCCGATTCGTTTCAATTCAGTTACATCATCCCCGTGGCTTACACGCTGTACGTCCTGCTCAATGATCGGTCCGCCATCCAGTTCTTCTGTAACGTAGTGAGCCGTAGCACCAATGATTTTAACACCACGGTTATATGCCTGAGCATAAGGCTTACCACCCACAAAGGCTGGAAGGAATGAGTGATGGATATTAATAATGCGATTACGATAATGTTCGATGAACATCGGTGAGATAATCTGCATATAACGAGCAAGGATAATGACGTCAATATCGTCACCAATGATGTCGAGCTGACGTTGTTCTGCTTCCTTCTTCGTGTCCGCTGTAACCGGAATATGATGATACGGAATACCAAAGGACTCCACATAATCTTTCATATCCAGATGATTACTAACAACCAGTGCAATGTCTGCATCCAAGTCACCGGCCTGCCATTGCCACAACAATTCAACGAGGCAGTGATCTTCTTTGGATACAAAAATAGCAAGCTTCTTCTTACGGCTTACAGCCGATAAAGTCCACTCCATGTTGAAACGCGTCGCCACTTCAGCAAAGTCATCTTCCAGCTTAGGAAGACTCGCTTCGAGCTGTGGAAGGTCAAACTCAATACGCATGAAGAACATGCCGCCAGCCGGATCCATCGTGTACTGGTCGGACTGAACAATGTTTGCACCATGCTGGTGCAAGAAATGTGAAACAGCCGCTACAATTCCCGGCCCATCGGGGCAGGAAATGAGCATCCGCGCCCGATCGGCGCGGTTTTTAGCATCAAGACGTACTTGTTTAGCATGAATCTCCATCGGGTTATTCTTCCTCCTTCAAATTAAACCGTGACCAGTGCTTCCTTGCCTGCAAGCCAAGCAATCAAGCGTTGATTCAGTTGTTCCTCACTGAGCTGTGGGAACAGCGCTGCTTCAGTTACCAAGTCATATAGGCGCTCTAGCGGTTCACGTGGATCTGCTTTTTTGGCTTTGGCATCGTTCTTGAGCAAAGTCCACACATCGAGTACATAAGAACGCGCTTCAATCTCTTTGCCTTGGAAGAAGTGATGCAATCTCTCCACATCTGTCAGGAACTCTCCGCCAAATCGACCTTCAATATCGCCGCGCAGCAAAGCAATCTCAGCTTCATACATCGGACGTTGTGTCTTGGCTTCCTTCCCGATCCAAGGCGTCTCCAGAATGAATGGGCGACCTTGAAGTGCTTCATGGTGAACGATACGATGAATGGCTTCATAACCAATCCAGCCAGAGCCGATCGGCGTATGCCGGTCTTTATGTGCACCCACAGGGTTCTTACTATCATTAATATGCATAACCGCAATGCGGTCAAGACCTACGATTTCGTCAAACTGTCTCAGAACACCATCAATGTCATGCACGATATCATATCCGGCATCATGAATGTGACATGTGTCCATACATACAGTAAGGCGTTCATTGTGCGTCACTTTTTCAATGATTTGGGCAATTTCTTCGAAACTACGGCCCATCTCAGTTCCTTTACCCGCCATCGTTTCCAAGGCGATATTTACATCAGTCTCTCTCACACCGTCCAGCACTTCATTTAGTCCCTGAGCGATCCGCTCAATACCATAATGTGCATCTTTGTCCGTAAATGCACCTGGGTGCAATACGATATTTTTGACACCAATGGCATGCGTACGACGAATCTCTTCCTGCAGGAAGCTTACTGCAAGCTCGTACGTATTTTCCTTGTACGAACCCAGGTTAATAATGTAAGGCGCATGGACAACGATATCTTCCATTCCACCTGCTTGCATAGCAAGTTTGCCTTCTTCAATATACATGGATTCGATAGGCTTACGACGTGTATTCTGCGGTGCACCTGTATATATCATAAACGAGCTAGAACCGTACGAGGACGCTTCCTTCGTTGCACTCAATAATCCCTTGTCCGAAAAGGACACGTGGGAGCCTATTTTCAGCATCATTGATCCCCCTTAATCTGAATTATCCCTTATTCTAACGTGATTATCGAAATAAATCTAGAAATGCGCTATAATTCGGGATACAGGCTATTTTTTACAGCTAACATCTGGAACATGGGCAGACGGATTTCGTCTATCCGTGAAAATCAATGAACCGAGGTGACTCCGCAATGATTTTCGATTCCTATGCTTTGACGCTGGCCAGCAGTTCACCCAGCAATTGGTTTATGAATACCATGGCGTTCTGGACATTTGTTTTGCTTGGCAGTATGTGCATTGGCGGTTTTTTTATGATGCGCAAGTTCCTAAAGGTTCTCCCAAAGGCAGACGGGAAGTCCAAGCTAGATTGGCAGAATCATTGGGTCGAGACAAGTCGTCACTTATGGACAGACGAAGCCAAGGCTTTTTTGGATCAACTTGTGGAACCTGTTCCCGGTCCTTTTCGTGATATCGCCAAACATTCCATCGCCGCTGAGATTGGTAGAATCGCCGTGGAAGATCAAGCTACAGAAGTATCGAGAGATCATTGCATCAAAGGATACATTATTGCCACCCCGAAGCGTGATAATAAGTTCCTCGTGAAATTCCTAGAGAAAAATAAAATTGATTATATGCCTTATAAACATCTAATAAACAAATAAATAATTAAATAAGAAATAAAACGAGCGATAATTAAATAGTTGCACTACAGATCTTAATTGCTATCTTCACTTAAGTTAATTACGATATTATTTTCACAAAGCTCCGTCAGGTAAGACCCATTTGAGGCATTGCTTACCAGTCGGGGCTGTTTGTTGATCGTTCGTCAGGGTAATTATCAGCATAATGATATACGAGGAGGGTAATTTTGCATGAAAATTGCTATTTGTGGAGGAACCGGATTTGTCGGAGGGGCACTTGTCGATTATTGGTTGCAGGCCGGATACCATGTGAAAATCATTACACGCAAACTGCCCGACCTTCATAACCCTAGTGAGAATCTTACATATATCTCTTGGGAGCAAGCCGAGGAGCAGCCTCATTTATTAGAAGGAATGGATGCCTTGGTTAACCTTGCTGGAGAGACACTGAATCAGCGCTGGACAACCAAGGCGAAATTAGAAATTGTGGAATCGAGAGTAACGACCGTTGCTCGTGTAGCCAAGCTCGTAAAGTCACTTGAGAACAAACCGGAAGTTGTCGTTCAAGCCTCTGCGATGGCGATCTACGGAACTTCCCCGACCAAGACCTTTGATGAGAGCAGTCCGCAGCAATCAATGAATTTCCCTTCCCGTGTATCCGAGCAATGGGAGGTAGCAGCTGATGCCATTCAGGATGTACGACTGGTGAAAATTCGGGTAAGTCTTGTACTCGGTCACAAAAGGGGCGCTTTCCCTCTTATGAAGCTGCCATACATGCTAGGGGTTGGAGGTAGAATCGGCAGCGGCAAGCAGTGGACTAGTTGGATCCACATTATGGATATCGTGCGTCTTATTGATTTTACGATCCAGAACAAAGACATCTCAGGGCCTGTAAATGCGTCATCGCCGAACCCTGTAACAAATGACGAGTTTGGGCGCGTTGTCGGGAAGGTATACCATCGCCCGCATTGGTTCCCCGTACCTGGTTTTCTCATCAAGGCTTTGGTAGGTGAACTCTCGGTAGTACTTCTGCAAGGACAGCGCGTGATTCCTCAAAAGGCTCTAGATCACGGGTTCGAATTTACATTTCCTACACTAACTAAAGCGTTAGAAGATCTGAAGCATCGAGACTTATCCGACTGATCGATAAGTGTATGATGAATCAGCTAACGTAAATGTATCACCATCCTGCAACGGATATTCTTTGTACGGGGCAAGTGGATTGCCTTGAAGAATCGTTCCATTGACAGATCCCAAATCCTTGATCACATATCCCGTTTTGTTCCGGCTCAATTCCACATGAGCACGGGACACACCGGTTGCTGTATCGACCCACTGCACCATCTCTGCTGATCTACCGATCACAAACGAAGCTCCGCTTACATCCATCCGTTCATTGCGCTCACCCGTCGCCGAGCGGCGTTCCAGATAATATGAAGGCATACCTGTTCCTGCGATTGATTGTACCCCACCTGACACATTCTGCAAATTAACCGTTGGCTCTGTCGCCATATGATAACGTGGTAATTCAGAAGTTGATGGAGCGATAGAGGTAGCCTGCGGAGTCAGATTATTATGCGTTTCCGTATGCAAATCCTGAAAACGATTGTTCACACCTTGACCTACGTAACCAGATGCACTGGAAGCTTGATCAACTGCTGGTGCAGGAGCATTCCAACGCCAGTTTTCCTGAAACATCTCTTCCTCCTCTTTAGGACGTTTCTTACCTAACCCAAAAAAGGTAGGTTTTTTATCGATCGAAGGCTCCATAGCGTTCGAATCTGAATCCGAGTAGGGATAGGCATTCTGTTCCTGATCTGCTTTTTTTCGCTTCGCGTTACCTTTGGATGTATTAAATTTCCCTTTGCTCAACCATGCCCATGCCGCAATGGCAAGCAATATAACACTTAATGCAGCAGATAGGATCATTTGTGTCTCACCTGGCTGCTCCATATAGATGAATCTCCATACCAATGCCATGCCCACCATACAGCCCAATAGGATATAAGTTACTTTGGAAGAAGTTGCTTTCTTTTCGACTTCATCGTGCAACGGTTCATCATACATATCATCTTGTACTGACGCGTTATTCGAACGCCCTAATGATTGTTCATTACCGAATCGAGACTGAGGTAGTATATCCCGTTGGGCACGTGTAGTTGAAGAGCTAGGTATCGCCCGGTTCACGATATCCAGCTCCTTTTCCTCAGGAGTCTTAGACTGTTGACGCCAATGGAGCTGAGGTTCCGATTCATAAGGTACGTGCTGCGGCGAGTAAGACTCCCGACTACTAAATTGTTGCTGTCCTATTCGAACATCTTCTAAAGCTTGATTACCTGCTAATTGTGCGTCCTTAACGACGAAACCGCCGTCTCCAGTCGACCGTGAAGATAGAAACTCAACGTTACTTGAACCTTTTTGTTCATCTGCATATAGCCCCATCAACAACTCTCGTAATTTCTGAATATCCCATTGCTCCGTATCGCATAATTGCAAAACACGTTGGATCCCTTGCCCTTGTAATTCCTTGGTATGTGCCATTAGTCGAATGACCAGTTCACGAAATTGCAGAGGAGTAGAATCCCCTTCTGGCGTATCCATGAGAGGTACGTAGACTAAGCCAAGCTCACCCTGATCAAGCGATCCATTTACGAAAATATACTCTTCATGCAGCATCAATTTACGTGACTCTAGCATATATTGACGACATTCGGTAAAGGTGTCCGCAAGCTGATACAGTAAGCCATATAATACAACCATCTCAATCTTGCTCGACTTCAACACCTGAGACAGCATTTTATAGCCTGAAATGTCATACTGTAATGTCACCGTGCTGTCCACTTCACGAATATGGATAGGTAGTAACCGTGGAATCGAATTGGCAGTGAGCATGCCCGTCTGAACTTGGCTTAGGTTCTCCATCTTCAAGCCTTCCGGCTTCTCCAGAACCATAAAGGCTCCTCCGTTGCGGATAAAATCCCTTGTTAATCCATACATACCGATCCTCTCTTTCCTTTACTATATTTAATCCAATTTATATCGAAGTCATGTACACATAGACACTGATAAACCCAGGTAAAACTGCCAGCATAAACGGAAACTTTAATGTCTTATCTTGACTTACCAGTTGGAGTGAACCAAGCATGAGGAAGCCTGCAAGCCCACTTACCATGGCACGTATTCGTTTGGCAAAATCTCTGCGGAACAACAAGATGATCAAACCAATTGCGCCAGCGTACAAAATGGAGTAGACCAAGACATGAATGCTAAACATAAGCCCTGTCCATGCTCCAATGCCGCCAAATAACTTGACATCTCCCGCACCAACAGCTCCAAATGCATACATGAGAAACATGATTACGAAACAAACTCCAAATCCTGTTATTGAAAATATAAACCCTTCCCAGCCCTGCCAGATCGTATGAGCTAAGAGCCCCGCTGCTGTTACAGGCAACGTCAGCCGATTTGGAATTTTCATTGAACGTACGTCTGTCACAAAGGCGGCGAGTACATAGATACCACAAATCATAGAGAACCATGTCACTTCCGACTCCCCTCCCTTCTAGATGTTGTTCTGAAAACCGATTTTATGAACACCACTCACTTCTATTACTTTCTTGAAGCAACATCGAATGCCGTTTCCATTGCAACACCATCCGCTGTCTCTACAACAAACGTCCACGTGCCTTCCGTTGTACGTGTTCCAACAAACCATTCCCACTGAATCTCTCCGTTCTCATCTGCAGTTGCCCAACCAATGTGCTTGGCTGTACTTTCCCCCGACTTGTAAAAGATCGTTAGATTTGCTGTGGTTCCAGGCTCCACCTTAACCTTAATCATGGCATTATTGCCTATGTATGCAGGCTCCGGCTTGGACAACACCGTAACGGAACCTGTTGAATCTGTGCCATCTCCACTACCGTCAGAGCCCTCTCCTGTGTCTCCAATCCATAATCGTTCTGCGGCAGAAGCCTGAATTCGTAGCGATTTGCCGAGAAAAGGTACCTTGAGCGGCAAATCATAACTTAACTCAAGTCTGAAATACGGATTGGTCTTGTTTCTAAGATTAGGGATAGATACCCCATTCACATGTACTCGTTCATAATCCAGTAGAGAAGTATTCATGAAGGGTTTAAGCAACGGCTTAACAACTGGGTCCAGTACAGCTTCTAGTACAGATGTTTTGATCTCCTGTAAAGGCTGCTCCCCTCGAGCTGCTGCTGCCCGTACCCAGTCACTAAGTGGCTCTGGCAGCGAAGATGCATACCCTTCTGCCCACTCTGTGAGGGACAACTCAGGTATTTTCCAACCAGTACCCGAATCACTGCTTCCGCTGCCTGCTGAATCAGAAGGGGTAAATACTAGGGATACGGGATATATCTTAGTAGAGAGCTGTTTCACGGCTTCGCCTGCTGTACTTTGTAGCGCAGTAGATACCAGTGTCATTTGCACAATGTAGATCAGAAACATGACAAAGAACAAAAATACAGGTAACACTAACGAAGCTTCCAGCACGATGCTACCCTGTTCCTTTTTCAGAGAACGGCTACGTTCTTTCAACGATTTTAGATTTTTCAAACGCTCTAGTCTGTTGATCTGTGTCAGGCGTGCCTGCAATCGTTCCAACATTTTCTCTTGCTGAGCCTGCTGCTGATACTGCTTATCCATATTCCCTCCACCAGAAAGAACCTCATTATTCAGTAGGAATAATCCGCCTTCCGATCTATGAAAAGTCGTCCATCCTCAACCTCATCTGCACTGCCTAATACCGCACCTATACTTTTGGCGACGTCAGGCAGGAACCATAATTTGATGCTGCTTCGTATCGTGCTAGACGCATAGGTCTGCTTCTCGTCTGGGTTCACACCCGTATTCATCCTGATCAGCGCAAGCATCCGCGACATTTTCCGTTCATTATTGCTATGCATTAGCAAAAACAGCCTGAGATGATCCCGGTATGTCAATTTGACTTTGATATAATCGGACAATTCTACGCTACCCTCTTTGGCAAGAGCCACCATGTCTGCAATCGCATGTGTAATCCCATATAAAATAGCTGCGGAGAGTACCAGAAGCGGGTTGCCTAATTTGCTATTCTTCACTAAACCTTCCGCCGTACGAATTGCTAGTCGCATTCCAAAGATCTCAGCATATGCAGCCGCAATGTTACCTGAAGGATTATGGAAACCGTAAATGATATACTCCAGCTCCTGATTCTCAAGCTTAAAGACATCACCCGCATCTCCACTACCCTCAGTCCAGCTAAACAGTTGCCCAAAATCCATTGAATTGAAATAGGCCAGCGCATACTCATTCTGGAACAATTCATCCCCGAGACTGTCTAGTAGTCCTGACATCCCACCAAACAGGCTGTCCATTCCGTTCATGGCATTGCCGCCAGAATCGTATGGATCACCATCTATCTCAGCTTTTTTAGCCTCTTCACGACTCGCCTCGTTAAAAGAAATATTTGCGTTGTAGTACGTCTCTAATTGCTTGAATGCTTCCTTTGATCCTGAACTGCCCTTTTCAATCTGTGACAACATACGTTTAACTTCCTTTAGCTTGCCTTTCGATTCTTTGTCGTTCGCTTTACGCTGAGCATCCGAGCCTCGACCCTCTTCAAGCTGCTTTTTACTTTGCATAATGACGTTTGAAGAGCCACTGCGTACATAGGTATTCATATATTGCTCCGTAGTGCGACTTGCTTGTGTAACTGCGGGTTTAATAGCAACACCGTTTACGGACGTGACACTATGAAGCTGCATATTGAGTTCCATACTATCCGTTCGAACTTGACTGAAATCTGACGTCTGTGAACGGACTCGCCCATTTAATTGATCGAATAAAGAATCAGCTCTCACAAGCTCGGAAGCAAGGGAACGCGTACTTTTAGCCTCATGACCTCGTCCAGCAGATGAAGGGCTCGCGCCAGGCAGCGTTGAATTACCTACGTTATCGTAACCGGCATTCTGTGAACGATTCTCTCCCTCAGCAATAACTCGCTTCATCTCTTCGTTAATTTGGCGAGCCTCTTCGATCTTGGCATGTGCTTCCTCCAGCTTGGTCTGATGGGTCTGAAACGCTGGCTGAATAGTCATACTTATGCCAGTTGCCACCTTGCCTACCCCTGTCCGATAACGACCCAGTTCTACTATGTACATTTGCTGGGTAAAGGGCAGACCCTCGTCGATTTGCTTTTTATTAAAATAATCAGCGTAACGGGCTGCAGCTTCAGCAGCAGTCTCTGGTGCTTCTCTTAGCATCTCATCATATATGGCAGACGAAGGCGGCTTCATGATCAGATCCGGAAGATTTTTCAGCTTTTCCGCCGATTCTGTCTGATTATCAATTGCTTCATCCAACAATTTTTCACGTTTGTCATATAGCTTCTGCAATTTTTTGAGCAAATCTACCGTATGTGCTGCTTCCTTCAACTCTTCGGACATCGGTTTGAAACGATTAACGACTTCAAGGGTAAAATCAACAGGTGCTCGATATTTCATATCCTCTTGAATCTGACGGTTGAAGATGTCGTATTTCCCTACTTCCCGATCCATGCTTAAGGATGTTGTATCCCACTGGATATCGAGAATCGGAAAGCCATCCTTCACCGCAGAGGGCTTCACGCTGTCGTTTAACACTTTCGCCATAATGGCTTCGCTACTGCTATCTCCATAAGCAAATAACCCATATTCTCGCAGTGAAGGGTCATACGCTGACATGACGGATCTTAATGCGGCATGTGTCATGCGTTCAGCCTGCACTTTAAAAGCAGCTATGCGGGCATAATCGATGAACACAGCAACAAACATATATACGCCTGCCAAAATTAATATTAAAAAAAGGGTAACGGCTCCTGCTTCACCATCTTTTTTTCTAAACAGCGCTCCTCCCTCCTTCTGTCACTTTTTACGGTTTCCGAAATATTGCACAACCTGCCCCGCTTCCGCAGCGTTACTAGCTCCGGTTCCATCTTTGCCTTTGAACTTGGCTCCATAATAACGGATTAAATCCACCGTTCGAATGAACTCTACCGGCTCAACCACCGCAGATGATGCGGTGGTAAACACGCTGTTACCTGAATCGAACAAAATAGAAGGTAGCGGTAGAGAAAGCATCTGTTCAAGCTTAGTCGTTACTTTCCGCTGGATCAGCGTATTCTGGTATTCAATCGTTCCAGTCATCGCCGTAGGCATGCCTTGAACCGCTTGGGATAACTTTGTCTCAGATAAGCTACCACCTTCACCCGCCGGCACTGAAACTGTAACTTGATTATCAGCTCCAGCCCAGCCAAAGAGTGCACCAAGCAATTGGTCGTCCGTCAATCTCCAGTACAGGTTATCGTACTCCCCTGTAGCGAACTCTCCCGTCATTGCTTGCTTATGGCTGTTATCCCAGCTATAAGCGGCACGCTCGGATGCAGCATATGCATGCTGATTCAGGAACGTTTTTTGATACATAAACATGCTGAAGAAAAGAAGGATTACAAGGATAAACAATACAACAGGGAAGACCAGGGAGGCTTCAATGGTGAAGCTCCCTTCCTCCTTCTTCATCTTACTTAGCCGGGAAAAATTCATCACTTTTCTTCGTCACCTTACCTAGGAGATCCGTGACTAATTCAGTTATTTGTTTCTTGAATATCAACGCAATAATGATAATAACGCCGATAATCAAGATGAGTTCTAGTGTGCCAAGCCCATCCTCTTCCTTCCAAAATCCATTTACCTTGTTATTCATTAATTCCAACATCCCAATTCCTCCTACATATTCATCATCATAAAAGCAGGTGCCCCAATCATCACAACGATCGTAAAAAAGATCAGTACCATCGGAAACACAAGTTTGGAAGAAGCCTGTTCTCCCTTCGCCCGACTAACAGCCTTACGTTTCTCCCACAACACATGCGAAAGATCCCGCAGCGCCAATACAAAGTCACCTCCTCCACGCCGAAAATTAAGTAACACGGTTGTTGTGAAGATCGTTACTTCCTGTACTCCACAGCGCCGGCTGAACTGCTCGAACGATTGTTGAAACGAATAACCGTTATTCAAGTCGTGGGCTGTCTTCCGCAGTTCGTTGTATAATGGATGATCTCGTTCCCCCTGACTGGCAACACAATGCATAATGGCACGTTGTACCGTCTCTCCAGCACCAACCAATAGAACAATTCGATTCAGTAGCTCTGGTAATTCCACCAGAATATCCTGATCTCTGCGTTGCACCTTACTGCTGAGATCCTTGTATAGTGCAAATGGCAGGAGAGCGCCAAGCACTATACCACCTGCCAATCCACCAAGACCTATATCCCCAACAAGAGATAACAAGCAACCCACCAATAACATAAGCCAGGTATACGTCAGCATCTCAGCGCTATAGAGCAACGTTTTTTCTCCACTGTGTTGTATGCCATACATCTTCTGAATGGCATGCTGCATACGGAACATCACAACAGGCAATCGACGACCCACCTCAAACTTATCCAATAGAAACAAGAATGGAGCGTGCAGTTGCTTGAATCGTAATCCTTCCATATCCAGCTTGCGTAAATGGCGATAAGTCTGTCCTTTGGTACGATCCAGTATTAGCCATCCAATCCCGAGCATCCCTACAAATATGACGGGAAGTAGCATCGTTTCCACTCCTTTTCATGTAGTCCGTATTCAGCCATCCCTCGTAATCAAAAGTTTCAATCCCTATACTTTGATATCCATAATTCGTGTAATCCATAGATAACAGCAGGCAAGCAGTGCTAAAGCACCTGTAGAGATTAGATATCCCATGCCGCTATATAGAGGTTCCATAAAATCCTTTGCAGTCAAATTAAGAAAAATAAGAAATATAAATGGTGCAGCAAACATCGCCTTGGATTCGAACTTTTTCTGTGCTATGGCAACCATAATATCCTGCTGAATATCTAGCTTTTCTCCGATTACCGAAGAAGTTCGCCGGACAACCTCGACCAGGTCACCGCCTGTTCGTTTACAAGTTATAAACACATCGGCAAAATTAGTAATGTCCTCGACCTGTGCTCGATCAGAAAAGTCCTGCAACGCTTCCTCAATAGGCTGTCCATACTCCATCCGTGTCCGAAGAATAGTAAACTCCCGAATAAGATCCGTATCTGCTTCAGGGTTTAACATACGTAAATCTTCAACGGATTCCTTAAATCCATTCTCAACCGATTTTCCGGCAGCCAAAGCAGAAGACAATGCATACAATGCCTGTTTAAAATGTAGACTGAGCGTCGTTCTCCTTCGTTCCAACAACACCTTAGTCCAATGTTTAGGCACCCAGATACACCCTGCAGCCAAGATGATGCCAGCCAACCAGTGATGGTAGAATAGAATCCCGATACCGAAAAATAACAATCCACTGATCAACATGCAGGTAAATCGCTGTCTCCGGGATAGCGTGAATACGGTGTAATTGGTTAATGCTTGTCTAGCTTCCGCCAACACTAATCACCTTCCAATCAATATCAAATATCTAATTAACGTTGTTATCAGAAAATGTATTTTTCAATGAATTGTGTTCCTTTGTTCGTTCTATGTATTCTGCAAACCAATCCCCCAAGCCAGCCATCTGAATTTTATCGATTTGACTCAGCATGCCAACCTGTATCAGTCCCCCGATGATCTTGCCTTCACGTTCTTCTTGCTCTTGGAATCGAAACAAAGGATTGAGCAGCACTTCCCCGTTCTCTATACCCAGTACCTCACTAATTGTAGATATACAATATAGTTGGTCCCTCACATCCTTATAAATCAATAACTTTCATGTGTTATAAAATGAATTAAAGTTGGTCCCTTCAAAATAACATCAGACAATATAGTTGGTCCCCTAAAAATCCACTGATAAATTTAACTTCTTGTTTGACATTCTAAGGATAATGTGTGATAGTCGAATTACACCACAATTACTCAAATTTTACATCACTATTTATAGGAGGCTTTTCATGAGCAATACACCGCGTTTCACCGTTGATGAGCTTGTTGATATGCTTCGAAAAGATGTTGCAGAAGGAGTATCTGGAGCAGCTGTAGCTCTTAAAGATGTTGAAGATTACATTGCCAATGCCAAACACGGAAAATCAGGAGCTGATGGTGTACTTGCCAGAAAAGAACATCGGCACCTCTACGACAAATACTATAGATAAACACAATATTAAGGGTCAGCATCTATGCTGACCCGATTTTTAACACCAAGGAGGTAGCTATGCCTAAAGAAACTGTTCGATTCAATTTAATGGTTCCAAGCGAATTGATGGAGCGTATTGATCAAATTTGTGAAAAGTTGCCTTTAAGTAAAGCACAAGTTATGCTGTTAGGCACGATTGGTATTGTTCAGAAATTGGAGCAGTCCCCCGAGGAATTCTTGGCAGAACTAGTTCATCACGAGCTGATTGTCGAGAAGTCACGAATTACTTATGAAGATGCTCTAAGAAAGTTAAAAGAATCTCAAAACCCGGATGCTGCGGATATGCATTCGTCTTTACTTAAATGGAGATCTAAACCATCGGCATCATCTAAAGACAAAAATACACCTGGGCTTCAGGGTTGGGACTCCGCCGTTAAATATGGAGATTTATACAAGAAATATCCCGACATGAAGGATATTATTTTTGGAAGTGATTAATGAAGATTATTACATTTTTCGAATAATTTTATTAATAGGAGTGTATTACCTGTGATGAATGGAAAATTAATTATAAAACAAGCTGGTCAGCATACTTGCATAATCTGTAATCACCTTATTGATTGGGAGTTAGAATTAAGAACTCTGCACGGTACCGATATGGAAAGATTAGGTGTTCTACCCTCTGATCTAAAAACTGAGCCTAATAAAGGTGTATTTTTTAATACATATGGAAAAGACAAAGTGGAGGTCACCATTTCCTGTCCTAGGTGCTCGTATCAACATAAATCAGAACCAATGCCGTTAATTAAAGTCTGATAACTAATCATTATTAGGGGGGAAGCCTTAACCTTTGAATGGAGGTCTGATAAGCATTGAGAAGATATCGTGTGATGACAAACGATTTTGATACGAGAGCCAATTTGTTAAACATGAAAATAGAGGATGAGTGGGCACCACATATTAGGGAAATGTGGAACGCTAATAAATCTATGATCAAGAAGCAGTTAATTACTACTTATGGTCCAGTAGACTTTGAAACCAAGTATCAAAACTTTCTTGATTTAAGTTACAAACCATTTTCCGTCATAGCTTATCATAATGAATTTTTCCAGCAAGTCCGAGATTCATTTGTGATTGGATCTTACTATCCTGCACTTACTGGAGCATGTTCGTTAGGAGAACGAATCCTCAATCAATTACTTATTACCTTGAGATCGTATTATGCTAACACACCAGAGTATCGTAAAGTTTATAATAAAAACTCATTCGATAATTGGGATTTGGCTATAAATACTTTAACATCATGGGAGGTATTACTTCCTGAAGTTACAGAATTGTTTTTGAAGTTGAAACCGATCAGAAATAGATCAATTCATTTTACACCAGACACCCTATTATATACCCGAGAACATGCTCTGGAGGCTATTCAATACCTCAGTTTAATTATAGAGACTCAATTTGGTTCTGCTCCCCATAAACAACCTTGGTATATTTCTGGGATTGCCGGCGGGGTAACATTTATCAAAAAAGACGCCGAAGAAATTCCCTTTGTGAAAGAAATTTTGATTCCAAACAGTGAATATGTAGGATATAAACATAAGCTACTCCCTTCAGGAAAAGAATTCATTGTACAGGATGACTTCGACTACGAAATAGAGGATCTTTCGGATGAAGAATTCAAGGCAAGATTTATTCAAACTAAACATTAGCTGTACATGGTAATTGAAAAATGTTAACAAAGATGTTATTATACGATTAATTCAATTCAGCGGAAGCACCGCAAATTTCTGGTTTTTATGAACCGGTCATTTGTGGTGCTTTTTTGTATCTAAGGAGGTAATTATTTCGTGAAACCATCTAAACATGTCCAGAAAGAGTTTACTGATATCCTAAATGCTAACAAAGGTCTTATAATCAGTGAATTGTATTCCCAAACAGAAATCACGTACTACCCACAAGCTGTATGTAAGATTACAGTTGGATCATTTTTTATTACCAGCCTCAACCTAATAGTTACTGTCGTAAATACTTCAATTGATCAGGGAGAGATACTGCACTTTAAGAATTTATTGGATTTTGACGACTTCATGACCAAGCTTTGCGGAAGTATTATCACACTCTTTCCGAATACGACTTTCCGGTCGAAAAGACGCATCATCCTTGATGCAGGGGAGTTGATATCATCGGTAATGGAAAGAATTGATACTCCGGCTAATACATACAAAGAACATGGGGACATACGCAGTAATACAACGTTTAATCGCTATGAAGTTCTAACTGATATCGACTGGATTGAGGATACAATAAACAATTGGTATATTCAAAGTGGAATTAGCGCTTTTCCAATGGTTCCGTTTGATTAAGCGACTACTAACCCTTTAAGTCTGTAATATTCTGTATGGAAGGACAAATATAAAAGAATACTAATTCATTTTAGAGGTGAAAGATTTGGAAAATGAAGAAATCGTTCCGATAGGATTTCAGATTATCGGCATGGAGATTCTCAAAGAGCTTAAATTAGACCATTTTTCTGAGAAGAATTTCTCTTTTGAAAAACAGAAGATCTTTATGAACCCTTTTGGGTCACTATGCAAAAATATTCAGTTTAAATGTCACATCCCAAGTGTACCTTCTATAAGTATCCATCTAGCTGTTTTGTGCACAAAATCAAAAAACTATAAAATTATCCTTCTCTCTTCTTCTGAAGAGCAACCGTATTCAAAACATATGATGACTGAAATTGTATTAAAGTATTATGAATTACTAAGAAATATCATAATCTATATACGAGAATACCTAATGTGTACAACTACCAAACTTAATGATTCCCACTCCTTTAAAATTTTCTATAATAGAGAAATTCAGAGATACTTTAACATTATGGATGAAACAGTACACTTGTGATATGATTATAAAAAATCTGACCACAAGAGGTTCTAAAATTGGAAATTGACGAAATAAAATATGTAGGATCATATACTCATCCTAGACAAAAAAAGATAACGATCAAAGTTGTTGCAATGTTGATCGAAAATATATGGTATGAAGTGGATATAATTCAAAATCCCCTCGACTCTGAAATACTTGATTTAATTGCAATATACCATAAAGATGATCAGCCCTTATGTAAATGCCATGATGCAGGTGCTTACTGCCCAATAATGAACGAGCTCAAGGACCAAGTGGTCGACTGGTTAGCTACAAACGATAAAACTAGATTACATTTCTTATTGAACTAATAGCCCATTTATGAATATTGACCTGCCGGGAAACCAGTCAGGTTATTTTCCTTTTTTTAAGATAAAATTCAAACATCCAATCACGCCAATTCTTGGCGTGATTGGTACAAATCTATATGTTCTTCAAGTGCTTGAATCACTTTGGAGGATAATTTTCTTTTATCCGGTAATACTGCAGCTTTGCGTACAGTGTTAGAAGACAACCGATCGCCACTGCTATATAAGGTTCTTGCTGCCCACTTGATTCGGCGTATCTGGAATTCTTCCACACTCTCAATGAGCGAATAAATCGCTTTTTTAGTAAGCGGCATCTTATCAAACGCAAAGTAGGTCCCTAATCTTTTGGTTATGCTGGAAGTCGTGAGTCGCACAGGATAGTTCTCACTTTCGAAAATTTCCTTCGCAGTCTGAACCACCTTCTTAGCATAAATTTGATCTCGCTTTGTCCAGTTTACAATTTTCCGTTTTTTCGAGCGCTTTTTTGGCGAATTTTTTTTTAGCCATTCACGATCGTGTTTATAAAGCCATACGTAACCGCTGCCTGCTTTCTTCGCCAAGGAAGTTCTAGATTCACCTTTATATTTTACTAAAGCTTGAAGCCAAAGATTCCTGTTCTTCTCTTGATAGTATGCAAATAGCCCTTTAGACCTCTGCATCTTTGGTTTTAAATCTTCCTGATTCTTTGCCCGTTTATAGTAAACACTTGCCATTTTTTCAGTTATGCCAAGTATTCGGCTAATTTCATTGAATTTTAAATTGTCATCATCTCGCAACTTCAGTAATTTCTTTTCAAAACATTCTCCAAATTCTCTTACAGTGTCATACCTCATACGATCCGACTCTGACTTGTCCGGTCCACTTCTTGTATAGGTAAATCCGCAGTCACATCGAAAAATCCCGATAATGCCAGTACCATCTGTTTTCCTTTGAATATCACATACCTTCACCACTGGTTGTAGGAAGTGTTCAGCTGTAGGATTCAAACAAATCCACGGTGATTCTCCGTATGGATTATTCAAACGGCGATTTGAAAGAGCGTAATCTTCTGTTGCCATACCCAAAAAAATCATGAGAAGTATATGCCTTAACGGATGCAAACAAATTGAACCTGATTTACGAAAGGCACTATGAATCCATGGATGTTCGTATTCGCTACAATAGAGGCTCGATAAGAATCTCCGTCCGAAAAACAACTCAAAATCTTGCCTTAATTTCGTTAACCTAATTCCACCTCTAGGCATAAGATAATTTTTCCTTTGAAGGTAGAATATATATTGTGAACGTACCTTATCCCTGTCTGTGATGCATAGTGATTTATTATGCAATAGAAAACGACTAATCTTTGCTATTGTAAGTTCTTGAATCGAAATCGAGAGATTGTCTGCAGGGACATGAACTAAGGAGTTTTCTTTTAAGAACGACTCAAGATCATACAACCATTTTCTGTATTTAAGATTCGATTTAGAAGGGGTCATGTAAACATTGCTATTACTGAGTCTTACTCCATGCTTGTCGCAAACGTTCACTCCTGGTAATTGATGTGTTCGATGCCAATAAGCTTCGGAATACATCTCTCGGTCGTCAGCTGCACATTCCGAACAAAACCTCAAAAATTCTGGAGGACGAACTAAGCTTTGTGCTACTCCTGTCGCTAAAATTGCTTCCCAACTTGTAGTTCCCCTCATTCCATCAATAACCTTGTTTACACGCTCGAGCGGCAAAAAGTATTGAAAGTATGGAAACAACGTATGGTTATGGATGATCTCTTGAGAAGAAATTTGAGTATTTTCAGAGAAGTTACTACAAAACAGGTCTAGATGGCTTGGTATAATAATTGAATTTGGCATATGATTTTTACCGAATAGGTCTCTTGCGGTTTTTGCTAATGTCCCATTCCCGGAATGAAGATGGTATCGTGCATACACACTGTGTAGTAGTTCATCCGGGTAAAATCTTGGAAAGTGTCCTAACAATTAAAACAACTCCTTTACCTACATCCTATGATCTTGTCCCATAGAATATGAATAAAGAAGCTCATCTTTCTTTGATTAAATCGTACTTAAACAGTTCATCTTTGATCGTAGTATTCATCCTTCATCTTCCAGATTTTCTTTCGATGAAGTGCTAAAGAAATAATATTCATTAATTAGTTTATCAATTTCTGAATTCACCAAACTAGAACGATTTACATTTAACACTGCTTTTTTAAGCAATGTGCCTCTCGTAATTGGTCCTCCACTTTCCTCGAGCTTTTTAGCAGCCCACCTTAATCGTCGCATTTGAAATTGGTCCTTGTCTTCAACTATCGAATCCAAATATTTTTTAGATAAAGGCAGTTTATCAAGATGTTGCAACTTATCTAATAATGACGCCATTGTTAGAATACGCGTCTTTGTTAGACGAATTGGCTTGTCTTCTTTGTTCATCTCTTCAAATTTAGATTTTAAAATTTGTAATATTTCTTGATCACGAGTTCCCCAATCAATACGACTTTGTGTAGCTACAGGTTTTTGTTTTTCCGGTGAGACTTCCTCGATCCATCTTTGGTCATGACGCCTTAGCCACGTATATGCAGCATTATCAATTTTCCGCAATTCATTAATGGTTAACTTAGGATTTTTTTCAATTAAGCTCCGCCATCTTTCCCTATACTGGTTAAGCGAAACATTGAAGTCAGATTTCGCTTTCCTGTTTGGTGTATCTGTCTTCAATTTTTTCAATCCTTTATGATAATTGAGCCCTAACAGAGTCATATATTTTTTAACTGTTAATGCAGAAGCATTCAATTTCAATCCAATATCTTTAAGTGAAAGTCTTTCACTGCTTACTATTCCTCTCAATGCTTGTTCCCATACTTTCCCGTATGTTATGACTTTTCCAAAACGATATTTATCGGTATCATCAATATCTGGACCAGTTCGTGTATATTTGAATCCACATTTACAGCTAAACGTAGCTATTGGTTTATTTGAATTTGTGCTAATTTCGATATTTATTTTATCAATCACTGGTTTCGAATAATGCTCTGCTGCCACATTTAAGCAAAGCCATGGACCAGTTCCAAACGGTAGAAATTTCACTTCTTCGTTAAGAAATCTTTCAAAAGTTTTTTGTGATAAAAATTGTCCCAACAAGAGATAATAAAGTGGATTATATACCATATCTCCATCACCACGAACTACTTTTTGGAGCCAATTTTTTGTTAACCCTTTATTCAAGCCACACTGAATTAATTCAAGGCACTCTTCTCCGAAAAACATAATAAACTTCGAATTCAATTTTGACTGGTGAACACTATTATGAATGGTTGCCAAATCTAATGTTTTTAAATGCTCCATTATTTGTTTGTGCACCCATGTGATATCCTTGACATCAGATTTATTATTTAGTAACCATTCCGTATTTCTTGCGAGAACTAGAAATTTATCATTTAAATCTTGGCTATATGAAGTATGGGTTTGAGTTATTGGGCAATTCTGCTCGTTGGCTTCAATTAGGTTACGATTTATAGATCCGATCAAGACTGTACTATTTTGTAATGGTATTTGATGAGTTGGACAAACCATTACTGAGGGTACTTGATGTAACCGTATCCAGTACATTTCTTGATAGAGCTCCAACTGCTCTTTTGAACAACAAGGACAATATCTTAGGTAATCCATATTCTTAATTGAACTAGCAGTAATTCCGGAGGTGAAGTTTAACTTATTTCCGGTATCTGAAAGCATAAGATTATAAATATTCTCTGATCGTTCCTTTGACATAAATGAAGTGAAATATGTATAAAGCGTATGATCATAAATACAATTAGCTGAGTTCCAAGTAGTACTTTCGTTAGCAATTCTTTTTATCAGCGTGTTGATATAACAAGGGAAGTAAATTGAAATTGTCGCTTTCTCTTTTCCAAATAATTCGAGAAACGTTGCAGCTGTACCTGTGTTTCCTGAGCGAACATGATAACGAGCGAGGATGCTATACAGTAGTTCATCTGGATAAGGTGCAGGGAAATAACCTATCATTTTTTTCACCACTTCTATTAAATTTGTTACTAGAATTGTGAACAAAAAAATATCTCTATATACATATGCGCTGAAAAAATTAAGTGCTCATTATTAAAAAACCTGACAGATGCGATTCCATATAGCGAACAAGGGAAATGGGATTTTTTTACTTGAATTTAAAATTGGAATAAATTACAATAATCTAAACCGGAGGCACCTCGCACATTTCTGTTGAGGAGGGACGCCCATGGTTAAGCAACAATCAAGGTCTTACGTGGTAAGTGTTAGTAGTTTCAGTTCAGGAGATTTTGTGGAGTACGAAGTATTCCCTGCAGAAGTCGCTCCTTTAGTAGCAAAGAAAGATGCTTTGAAAAAAGCTAAGTCTTTTGCCAAGCAATATTCTGATGATGGTAATTTGTATCTCTTCGTCGCAGTTCATGTGGATGATGAGCCATTATTATATCTGAATCAGAATGGAGAAGAGGACACCAAGCAATTTGACTGGATAGACTACTACTTCAATCTGTAACGACCAAAAAAAGACCCTACATCTAAGGATGTAGGGTCTTTTTTTGGAGCAGAAACGATTGAAGCCAATTAGAAACAAGGCGACACAAACCATGATACTCACTAATGAACGCTTTAACATTACTTTCTCTAGAACTATGCTGGTACATTCTAGCAAGAAAAATCTTTATTTAGGAGCAAAAAGGTTTTCTTTGTCATTTAGCATGATTCCAATGAATTCACCGTCAATTGGCTCAATGTTTATATTATTTTTATCAAATTTCGCATAAAGTGCGGCAACTTCTTCATTAGACAATTCAGCCTGAACGACATTTTTTTTAGTTTCAGGCTCATAGAAAACAGATTGTTTTTTCCCTTCAACATGGGTATCAATATACTTAGATATTGATTTTAATGATTCATTGATTTTTTTCATTTCAATTTCAGAACTCTGCATTTTATCTGTTGCACTTTTAGATTCATTTATATAACCACACCCTCCAATTGCAATTGCTAGACATAGTAAGATTAAAAGTTTAAATTCACGATTTTTTTTCATTTTGTTAGCTCCTATACTCCTTTTATCATTATACTAACAGGAAAATTCTGATACTCATATTGGTAATTATAGGATGCTGCATAGCGTTCCATTTTAGTTTATCTTTTTCGAACTTCCAAACCATACTTTTTCAATACTGACCAAGGATCTCTTTTTCAATTTATACTTTGGAAGATAATATTTGAATTTTTCTGGGTATACTAAAATATAGTAAACTCTAAATCACAAAGTCTGTTGATGAATAACATATTCAAGATGGAGGTTAGTATTTGACATGACAAAATTTCTTGCAGCTATATTAACCGCCATTTTATTATCACTTGTTATGGGTATATATCACTATGTTCCTTTAGATGAGAGGCTTGCAAACGCTCACTACTATTCTTTTGGGTATAAATTTACTATTGGGCTACTTATCAACTTGGCTATTTTCCTTTTCTTAATAACACCGCTTTCGATCCTTGTGGATGGATTACTCATGATCATAAAAAGTAATAATATGTATTTCGAATTGCTGATGAGCATTGTTGCGTATGCAGTGTTAGGCTTCATAGGTGGTATTATATACTCAATTTTCACACTAAACTTCACTACTTTTTCAGCTCAGACTATACACATCATTGTAGGTTCACTTGTCTTTTTAGCTTTCCAGTTGATATTTGGCAGGCTTTTCTCTACTCCAAAAAGCAGGTGAAATTCCATCATTTTAAAAGAGGATATCTCAGTTTAGAGAGATATTCTCTTTTATTTATAGGTGATGTATTAGATGTTTCAAGAATTCTCTTGAGTGCGTAAATGCAATCCCTCCAGAATTACTTTCGATCATAACTTTAAATACTTTTGAATATTCTTACGCTTGCTGTGTTAGACCCGAATGCACCAATTATATCGTTTACGGGTGAACCAGAGCGGTTCCAGATTTTTTATCATGGTGATTAGAAAGCACATTCATAAAACGATCATAGAAGCCCGAGTTGACGATACACTCCATTTATATTTGAATAGGAGTTGTTTTAATGACACGCAAGATCGGATAAGCCTGCGTTTCAGCCGAAGAGCAGCATTGGGAGCTTCAAAGTGACGCTTTATAGGTTTTTGTGTCTAATAAAGCTAAGAAAGGGATATCGTAACAGTTTCTAAAAACTACCTACCAGAGCTTAAAAGTTCCTTTCATAAATTCAGACCGGTGAAACCTTTTTCATGGGGAAACTTGATCGAATTAGACTAAGCATCAAACACCTCATTGAACTACCGAAGCTGCAATGCGCTTCGAATAATCAACTAGCAATATTTTTCACGCAGACAGCCTTACGATAAGAACATTGCATCGTTTCATTCAAAATATACAACAATGAATGATAAGGAATTCATTGTTGTCATTTTTGTTTAATGTTCTGTATAGACTGAGAGTAGGGAATAATGAGCGTGCGATAATCTATTGATTAGAAGTTTCAAAAGTAAATATGGTTTTTGTCAGAAAAGGCTATAAGCCGGGAAGGAAATATACTTCTGTGAAAAAAAAATATAATGTAGTTATTGGATGTGGAAATCCAGAATGTTCAAACAAAAAATACAAACATGTAATAAACACTATAACCTATGATGCAGCCCGTGCAACTGCTTTACAATTAAGAAAAGAGCTAAATCCAGTAAATAAATGCCCTAATTGCAGAAGACAACTAGGATATTATGCAATTATATCCGAAAAAAATGAAAACACAAAAAGACCTACACAAATTATGTGAAGGTCTTTTTGTTCCCGATACACAGGAAAGTTAGTGTTGTTTATGTATTCCAAAAAAATTGTGCCAGATACACCGGCTAGGATTAATCTTAAACAAAATATAACACATTTTCGAACATATATCAATGTTTTTGGTGAAATTAATGGCTTCAGATTGCCTGAATTGCACTATACAATCTCATCTTCGATTGAATTCTATTCGAAAGAACTCTGTCGTTTTGAATATTCGCCGAGGCATAAGCAATTTCTTTAATAAGTTTTCTACGCTCACCTTGGTTAATTGAAGTTGTAGCATCTCTCCAAATGATTTCATAAATCGTATTATCATTAAAGAAAGTATATTCAGACTTTGTACGGGACGGATCGGTTTTAAAATACTTTACTGGTCTGAAAAAGTGATGAATTTGTACATCGGGATCCCCAAACGCGGGGATTCTTTGTTTATTATTCTCAAGAATTCGATCTAACAAAGATTTTTGCTTCCCCCAATAAACCCTAAATGCATCCTCTATACGATTTTCTTGTTCTGAACATAAATAAACTTCTCTAAAATCATTTGCATTTTGCATTGATTCAAATTGAGTAGCGCATATTCTTTTCCTACTTATTGAAGTCAACTCACGAACATCAACCCACGTTTCTTTAGGAAAGAAATCAACATTCCCAATTGAAAATGAATTAGGGTAGTCTCGGTATTTTGGCTTCTCGCTTTTTACGGGTATGACAACAATCTTATCTTGTTTATCGGTGACATCATCCCATACTATAGCAAAATGTTTATTATTCAACTCAGCTCCAACTCCTGCAAAATCGACATAAATCATTTGTCCCTTTTGAATTGGAGGAGTAAACATTGTCGGAGTGTTTGGATCATCTACTTGGTCATCTTTTGAGATTGAATTTACAAATCTTTTTACAGATTCAATCTTTTGTAACCTTGACATGTTTACAGGTCTTAATGAACATGTGTCTGACTGCATCAATAAAATTAAATCAACAATTTCTCGATATCCATTTTCATATGCCATTCTTCTAAGCACATTCTGAAGTTGAGAGTCTTGAATTACATCATCTAATATATCATCCAACCCTGTAACTCTATTTTTGAAATTTTCGAACTCTAAAAGAAATTGTTTCAATCCTCTTCTTCCCTCCAATTTTTATAGCATTAAGTATATACTTTTTTCACATACTTCGTCCATAATTTATTCATGTGCAATGTGTTTTCTACAGAATCATACGTGAATAATTTATTCTATAATAGTTTTAATTCGACACAGATAAAAGCCGTTTTACTAAGATACTATCTTATAATAAGATAATATCTTAGTAAAAAGTTTCTTTAAAACGTGATGATGGCTTATGTTTATGCATCTGTGAAAGAGCTGGGTCCATTTCACAAATTGAATGTTTGATATATCTTAATAATGAAACATAAAGGTTACATTTTCAGAAATTTCCCTTATTAGCTGACTTTGAAGCTCTTCCGGAAAAGTCCCGTTTGGATTATCTTTCGGATAAATATCATCTAGCAGCCATCCGCTCTTTTTTTCAGCAAATCCAGGATAAACCACTCCCCGTTTATCGATATTTCGCCCATTAGTTATTATTAGTAGCTTGAATATCATAAATAATTGCATCATCGATTATAAGCTTGTTTGAGTTCATATTTATCCTCCAAGTTTAATATGGGATAAATATAGGAGAGGTAAAGAAACTAGTCTACCAAATTATAGAAACTAACAAAATTCAATTCATCAAGTTGTTTAATGAAAAAAGTGTATTCTTTGTTAGATAGTCCAAAGAAATCATTAAAAGGAGTATCGTTAATTTTGTAACCTTGCAACATAGGAAGATCTTGAACATAGAGGTGTTTTAAATTCCAGACCATCTGATCTCGTTT
The DNA here is from genome assembly GCF_022346845.1 of Paenibacillus sp. ACRSA. NCBI lineage: Bacteria > Bacillati > Bacillota > Bacilli > Caryophanales > Paenibacillaceae > Paenibacillus > Paenibacillus sp. ACRSA. Next base: position 116,649 of record NZ_JAKRNP010000003.1, read on the forward strand.
CAAAATAATGTTTAGCAGTTTCTGTTGATCAAAATATACATTTTCAATTTGAGCATTTAATATGAAATCAACTGTCTGACTCCCCATATTTTCTAGCCACTGAGTTATATTCTCAAGGACTATATCTTTTATTTTGAATTCCCACGTGCTGTAAAAATCTGATCTCAACAACATTTCCCCCTTTCAATTTAGTGTTGAATTACATTGAAAATATATTTTTTAAATTTCTCTACATCCCTCTAACTAATTTTTTCTATACGAGTACACGGTAAACAACCCAATAGAGCGGGTCCTTATTGGGATCCTGCTTCATTGGGTTGTTTTAGAAGTTATAGTTGTAATAGCTTCAGTATCTCATCTCATAAAACATGGCTATATGGAGTGGTTAAGCAATAATAAAATTTAATCGAAAGTATAGTAATGTGTTAACCTAAACAAACATTCTAATGAATAAAATAGTGAGTTACAGCACTTTTTAATAAAATACATTAATTAGTCTAGTTCAAGTTTAAATTCATAAAAATAAATATCTCTATATGAAGGTGTTTTCTAAACTTTCTATAAATTCTTTTTCCTCTATTTTAATGGGATTGTTAGATTGCTTGCTGCCACTAACTCTTGACTCCCCCAAATCTATTATAATCGGGATAATTGAATACCTATTTGTTGTAATTCTTAAAGGCAGATCGAATATGGGACCATTTATTCGAAAGATAACGTAGTAAGCTGTGGTAATTCGAAAATGACTATTCTCAAAATTATTAAGATATGCATGTAACTGTGCGAATCCTTGAATCAAATTAGATTTACTATTTTGATGATAAACCTTGCATTCAATAAGAACAGAAATTTGACTTGATAAATCCATTAAATCTGTCTGTAAATTTTCAGTCTGAATTCTGCTAATTACAGGATGTCCATTATCAAAGAGGTATAGAGCCATCTCTCTCATTAAAATGTCTTCACAATTTCTTTTCCGTTGTCCATCTTGATGAATTCGTCCTCTAATTCTCTCCTTATCGTACCACATACATCTAGTTTTAAAATTCTCAATAACTTGACTAATTGATAAATTTTCATGTATTTTAATTTTAATTTTGTGTATTATGCGAAAAATATTTGTTCTAATTTTTAAATATATTTTCTGAAACTGCTCTTCTTTTTGATAAAAATTATAAACAAACATTGATTGTTCCATAACATTAGCTTCTTTAGTGGTTAACAAAAATGGCTCATAGGAGTACTCTTTTAAAAACCGAATCATTTTTTTATTTGGATTTATTCGTAGTATGAAGCTTTCTATGAATAGAATAGCGGCTCCTATTGAATTTCTCATAAGAACATTATATCTTTTGTAGTTCAGCATATAGTTCGTTTTAAATGTACTAATCTCCTTCAAAAAGGAATTCCCAGTAGTTTCAAACCACCCCTGATATTTCTCATCTTTATACCAATTGAATTTCTCTCTAAGGAATTCTGTGGCAGCAATAATATTATCAACTTCCGGATTCTTGTCTCTAAAGAGTCGCTTGTTCTGTAATAAATTATCCAATCGTTTGAAGGATCCTTCATAGCCATCAGCAGTATCCCCCCCAAAGTCCTGATAAATTTCTGTATTTATAAAATCTTCTTTGGTAGCAGCCATAAATAAGAAATGCTCTGATTGGTCACATTTCATTTTATAAAGATCATAAAGATGTTCAATAGCTTTGTTTTTGAACTCTTGTAATATAACAATTTTTTTCATCTTATATGCCTCATGCTTTTTTTTAATTTCTTCAAATTCTTGAACAGCATGATTGATAATATCTTTCGTGTATGTATGTGTGAGTAACATATCATATACAGAAACAACTTCGTATAAAAAATCTTCACCCTCCAACTCCTTTAGATACATTTCTAAATTTTCTAATTTTTCTAAATTTGTTTTTGATGAATTCATTTTAAGTCTCCTTCTAATATAATTTTCATAGATCAGATTTTTTTCAAACCTTGAATTATGTAGAATGAAATTTAGTACACTATCATGTACACTGGCGTAAGAGTTCAAATCAGGGTTATGATATTTCGTTGCATTTTCATCTTTCTCAAATTCCATAATGTTGACCTCATCTGTTTTCAACACCTTCACTAAGCCTTCAGAACCTTCATATTTTGCTGCTATTACATCTTCAGCCTAACTTGCAATAAATTCCGACTCTTTTAACCAAGTAAAGGCGTTGTCCGCCGTAATCCTTTTTAAGCCAAGACATCAGTTAGTCTTCCCACCACATTATCTCAATCTTTGAGTCACCTCCCTCATGATACTTAAATTCACCCTCAGTTGAGATATTTGAATGCTTAATAACTATGGGCACAGGAAAGCCTAGGATATTAACTCCTAATAATAAAACAAAGCTAATGACAAGAACTCCAAGCAAGACAGTAATGCTACGTTTCAAATGCAGCCCTCCTTCAAACACCTCAATTACTTTTCTTATACAACCACATATTAAGTGATTTCTTCCCAATATTACAATCCACCGTATAAAAATTTGTGGTAAACTAAGCTGGAAAATCTCAACATCTTAAAATGTTAAAGGAGAAATAGGTATGATCAGTGTCCCAATTAATCATGTGGATCGCTTAAATTATGTAATTGATTTAGCTTGGAGTATTTTTATTAAAAGGCTTGCCCTTGGGCGCATCAAAGTCAACAAAGAATCCTCAATGCAGCTGCATTATGCATCATTGATTAATAGTTTGGGTGAAATAATGTGCATTGATAAGAATGACGTATTTTCAATTGAGTTAGAGCATTCTTTTCAAGGAAAAAATATTGATATTGTTTGTTATTACAACAATATCAAAGCAGCGATTGAACTAAAATGCTTTAAAAAAGCATCGAATCGTGCGACAGATACCGATATGTATGATGTTCTAAAGGATATCGAACGGCTACTGAATTTTGATGGCTTTGCGGTCAAACGATTTTTATGCCTTACTGATAATCCGTACTATAAAGATGGTCGACACTCTGGTCATGCTGATTCTGTGAGCATTAGTCATGGCACTCTTTACGTTAATGAAGAGCCCATCATTCCCGGTTGGGCAGGCAAATGGAAGAATACAAATAGAGATCGAACATTGTATTTCAAGAAAGATGTCGGATTTGAATGGTATCATGAGGGCAATTGGCTTTATCTAAATATGAGTTTGGAGAAATAAACAGAAGATTGAATAAGTTCAAGCTTATTGGGGTTGCATATTACATACTTCAATCCCTTGAGGCTCTTTTACCGTATTCTAATCCCAGTCCAGTTTCTTTGGTACGAAAAAATCTTATTCAAAAATACTTCCAACGAGGTGCTGTAATGAAACCTTTTTTCATAAACTAGGAATAAAATATGATAAAGGCAGGTGGTTGTTATAGTTGGTTTTATAAAAAAAACTCGTTGGTTACCATCTGAAAAAGTTATGAAGAACTACCCGGATGGGACGTATGAGGTATGTGATGTTGGAATTCGAACGGTGCACACAAAGGATATTATTGGGCTCGGTTTACGACCAAGAGATATAGCGAATGATAATAAAATGAAGCGACTTAGACAGTCAGTGGCTACAAAAGGTTGGAAAGATGAATCGCCTATAGATTTGCATCTGTATTTAACCCCAGACGGCAAATATGCAGTTTGGACGGGAGGAAATCATCGACCGTATCTTGCTGATGAATTACGTATCCCTTCAATAGAAGCATCAGTTGATGTAGTTATTCCAAAGGGTAAGATTTTTGAAAAAACTGCGAATGAGATAGATACGTTAAGAAGGAATTATCAAAATCTAGAAAAGGAAGCCAATGAACTTAATAAATTGTTACAACCGCAAAGATTCAGACAAGGTGGATATAATGATGCAGATGAAAATAAATTAAATGCAATGTTTGATCAATTAACTAGTATTCATAACCAAGTAGAGATGCTGCTAAAAAAGGAAGCTTACCATTTGGGCTACATACCTGAAGATTGGGTTCAGTCTGATTCTTAATAAAGTGAATAATCGAAACATAAGAAAAAAGGGATCAATCATATATACAGGTTAGATTCCTTTTTGTTTATTTTTAATTCCCTTCCAGTACATCAACGATCCATTGCGGTAAATTATCAGCATGTAGTTCCTTAGTTGTTGGAAAAATAAACATGAGCTTATATCGCGCATTTATTTCCTCTATAATAATTCCTCGTGAAGACTCGTCAAAAAGTTCACATACAATTGATGACTGAATACCGCAAGTGCAGTCATCTGCGTTATGCAATATCCCTTTGTTAATCCATTCATCTCCTTTTTCTTTTGAACACATGGCAAAATAACTCTTACCATCATACTCAAATGAAACGAGTGCTTCTTGCTGATCGTTACTGTCCACCTCATTATAGTTAAATTTTCTTTTTCTGTTTATTCTTATGACTTACCGATCAGCTCTTCTACCTTTTCCATCAGGCTATTCCAGTCAGATAGGAAAAGAGTTGCAGATGTGATTCCTGTCTTAGCATTCCCAACATATTTTTTTATACCTTCGTATGCCTTTTTCAACCTTGCCATTTTTGGCTTACTCGATTCCAGTTGTTCAGTTATGGTCTCCATATCGTCAGTTAAGAATTCTTTTTCTTCATCTGTTAATTGAGTATCGGCAATAGTAGGTAAAAGTTTTTCAATTAATGCTTTTATCTCACCAATATCATCTGCTTTTAGATTTGTATTAATGGTAGCATCTCTGCCTGCGGCGTTGACGTTCCCGTAGTTGTTCGCTATATTTTGGGTTATATTGTTCCCCATAGACCGATCCCCTCCTAGAATCATTATCTCTTTTCCTAATGAATCCACAATAAAATCAACCAAAGGTTTAAATGCTTTGTCCAAAAATTCTCTGACAATGTCATTCCATTTCCCTGATTTAGATACAAATTGAAATGCCACACCTCTAATATCTATATCCTGAGAACACAAGTATGATAGATAATCATATTGGGCTTTTATATGAAGATCTTCATCTACTGGAGGAATAATCTGATGATGACCTTGTACTGTGTCTATCAAAAAACAATCTCTAAAGTCGAATTCCAATTTAGATATGCGTGTCTGAATAATCTTAGTAATGATAGGAGATGAATCAATAAATAATTTGAACCTTTTAAGTTTTATAAAAGCATTGTCTGCATCAGCAGTCAACAAATTGCTAGATACTCTTCTAAAATCCAAGCTCAAAGTTTTATACTCCATTAAATTCACGGAAGATCAACCCCACAATACGTGCAATATACTTTTGAGACACCTGAGAGAAATAATACTTTTTCTTGCTTCTCGCAGCATGAGCAAACAAATATCTCCTCGACAGTATCTTTATTCTTCAATTCTTGTACATTCATTTTCTTTAATGGCTTATAGCTCATTTTGATTACACTTTTACTTCGACTGTTTATTTTCTTAGCCATTTTCCCAAAAGACTTATTTAATTGTTCATAAATATAATTAGTGGCTATTGCCTCTACTTGTTCTACAAGTTCTTTGGTAAAAAATTGATCTTTGTCTGTAGTCAATCCGCAGTATGGACAGAACAGGTCAGTGACAGGTTCATCATCACTTTGAAATTCACCTGCATTCACTTTAAATTCTGATTCACAAAAAGGGCATTCAAGAGCTACGAAACCTTCACTGTCACCTTGTATCGTAAAGGATATGGATACTTCACTCATTAGCCGTTCCCCTCTCTAATTCTGTTGCAATTGTACACTTTATACAGCATTGATTTTATCAAACAATCATCAAAACAATCCTAGATCACAAGGATTGAAACGAACAGGGCGAAAGTATTACGACAATTCATCATGTGGACAATTTTTACGGAGACGTTGTCTCTTGAGATAAATTCTCACTTTTATAGGTGAAGCATTAGCTGTCTTAAAAACTCTCTCGATAGTGAAAATACAAGTTGTCCAGAATCACTTTCTATCATAACTGTTTCTGCATTGATGGTTACCTTCTGTCCATCAATATATCTAACTATCGGAACAAAATTTACAGACTTCATTTTCGGGACTAGTTCTGGATAGCGTTTGAAATGCTCACGTAGCGCTTCCTCATGATCGAAATCAATACATTCGTCATCTAAAATCAACTTCACTTGTCCCCCTATAACCTCACCTTTTTTCCATGAATCAAGTAAGCATTTATGGAAACTTACCTGGTTACAGCTTCTGGAATAGGGGATTTCGTGTTGTTTGATTAGTTTTCGAATCTTATAAGTTGAAATGTCTAAATAACTGGCAGCTTCTTTTACAGTGAAATGTTTATCGTACCAGTACTTCGCTTCATCTTCACCACGGATAATATGACCTATCAATATCTTCACCTTCCATATGATATGATTTGAAAAAAGAAGTTTATATAACGACCACATAATTTAAAGAAGGTCCCACCCTTATATGTTAAATGATAAATTAAAAAGGGCAAATTACATTAACGAAGCTATTCTAAACAAATGGCATGCAGCTAGTTTTCAAGACGGTAAATTATTGAGGAATATGGTATCGTTGAATTTCAAACTAAAAATTCCGTAAGGGTGAATAACTCTTACTATTTTAAATCCAATTGCAAGCTATTTAGGATAGTTGAGTTTCAAAGCAACTTCATTATTTTACATATTTTCTAATAAGATCTTACATTTATACAAAAAGAAACAGCCTAAATTCCGGGCTGTTTCTTACACCTTACGAACGCCGTTTTGCAGTTGCTTCGTATCGAGTCGTGGTTGCTTCTGATTGAAGGTAATCATCATTATAATTATTAATTCACTTATTTAGAACTAACCTTATTTATTGTATTTTTAAACAGTCCATTCATCACGACCTAGTATCTAAAAAAATAGTCTACAAACATATTACGAGAGTTCCTCTTTGTAGACCGAAGTGTACTGATATTCAGTGAATGATATAATTTAAATTTATTACTTGGTTAAATGTTCATTACCTTTAACACTTCAACGATAACAATACAATTACTGGACTGCTATCGAGTATTGTTTCCAAAACCAGTAAAATTACTAATCCATGTTTCGAATTTCTTTATCACTGATATATATATGTTACATACAATATAGTGACTTACAGAGTATCGAATTATTAATAATTAATTAGTTTATACTTTTTCATCAATAATATTCTTGCTTTTTTCTTGTTGAACTTTTTTTTGATTTTTAAGTTCAGTTCTCAAAGATCGGATCTCTTTTATAATATCATCAAATTTTTTTGATGTTTTGGACGAATCTATGGCATAACGTATAACGGCAGCCAAGATGAGAAGACCAATGATACATAAAATTGAAACTACAATAACCCCAATAAATTCCATTTAATTCCCCTACCTCCTTAGACATTTTACTTTTACCTAATATGAACCTAATAATGTTAAATATCCAAATATTTAAAAAAATTATCTATCACAATCTAATAATTCTAACAAATCTAAAGAAATTTAATCAATAAAAAACAAATTACTTCTCAAAAGTTATTTATAGCAACAATAAAATCAGGAAGTTTAGTACTGATATTCTTACACACTTGCGTTTGAAATTTGTGACAGCATTGTCGGTATCATTTTTAGACACTCACTGCTAAATATTCACACTTGCTCCATGTAATAATATAATTGACGAGGTCTCCTTCCATAAATTTATTAGCTAAGGAGAATAACTGCGATGGGACGTACTGAGACGCAAGCCGGCTTAGGCATCAATGTCCAGCACCAGCTTTAACGGGCACATTACTCATTCTTTCTTCTTGTGCACCCACGGCATTTATCTTACAGGTTCCGCTTTTGGTGAAAGTGATTCGACCGGGTATGGTTACGGTAAAGGGAACTATGTCGTAAGTACATCTTCTTAATGGCAATTACAAAAACTTTGAAGCCGCCTTCCTGGCTCCATACTCTAAATGGAACAGCCTCACCAAGAATGAAAACCTGGGTAACCTTATCAGCAACATTGTCGAATTAATTGGTGTTTTAAACTTGAAAGTAAAATTTAAACAAAATCAAGAAGACAGCGAATTAGGACTTCTTGAAGCTAAACACATTCAATATTAATCTTGTATATCCAATAAAAGAAGGAGCTCTATTCCAATGAAGCGGAATAAAACTCCTTCTACTTTTATATGTTCTGCTGCTAGACGAAATGAAGTGCTTTTCCAGACTCACTAGGCAGCCATTGTCTCATAAAATGTGTGGAGCTAAGATCCGCATAGTACGTGGTAATCGGTAACCGGCTTTTTAACAAGGATCCAACATGCATAAATGAAAGGTAATATATATCCTGAAGAATGGCTTCAAAAGGAAGCGATCCTTTCTTCTTAACGATTTTGATGGGCTGTGCGGTACCAACACGAGCATGGGGATTTGTTGAAATGAGATACGCTAAATTATCTTTTGCGTAACAAAGTCCAGACTTCGTCTCCCACCCCTGCTTGTTAACATTTAAAGCCATTCGTCGGTTTGTTTTCTTAATAACTTCAACCATGTCGTATTGCACACCAAGTTGGTCCATCACTTCATCCAAACTAACTAAATCTTCTCTACAAAACCCATCCCGGTGAAACGTGATGTGTTTAGGCATTTCGTTGTAATGGTTTTGGTATTGATCAATTGCCGAATATACGATTTGGCAGATGGTTTCATGACGGATTTTCTCTCCCGCCTCATTTGAAGTGTTGGCTCCACTAGATAAAACTCTACCGTCTTTGCCCACAACTTGAACAATTCCCGCAGAATGCCGCCCAGATTCATGCGATACGTCAAGCCCAATAAAACAGTCAGATGATAAGGAAGAGTTTAATAACCAAGACTGAATTCCTGATTTAGCGTAAAGTCCTAAAAGAATATTTCCTAATGTATATTCGTCTGCGCGTTGTAGAGTTTCTAGGGTTACAAACTGGGTAGGTACCGCAGCTTTTCCTCCAAACTCTTTCTTAACTGCGTCATACCACATGCCTGCAATTTTATCAGGAATAATCACAAGTGTGAGTTCTTGAAACGACTCTTTCGTGAGCTCTTTTAGTAAAATGGCGAACTGATGCGGATTGGTAAAGTCAATCTTCTTGTTGCGATACGCTCTGGATTTTTTTAGAAAGGAAAGTGATACCCCCCATTTATCAGAGAGATTACATAACTTCTCGTTAAATGCTGTTATAGCATCAAGCTTAGTTTCGATCAACTCTGGATATACAAATAGGTTAATAGAAATTGCCGTGGGAGCAACAACTCCCCCTTTATCGAGTCCATACTTAGTGTTTGATTGAACATTCTTATTTCCGAATAAAAGGTTCGGAGTGTTAAATTGTTTTACTTCGTATCCGGCTTGCTGAACTAGTAGCTTCTGTTTAGAAAATTCAAGCCTATCCATGCGCGAAATGATGTTTTGCATTTCAGCTAACAAAGTTGTGATTTTTTTATCTGCATTTTGTTTATAAACTTCCGATGTTTGACGAACTACAGCAGGGGGTAGTGACTCAAAAGTTAGCTCTTTTTGTAGCATCGCTGGAGCATAAGCTATTCTAGCTCCCGTATTTGTTTTCACATAGACAACAGGCATGCTTGGGTCAAGCTTGTCTACTTTCCAAGCTTGTTTTCCTTTAACGAAGTAATCAATCACAGATTGGTTAAGTTCAGGGGTGACATCGCTAATCGTTAAATTTGATACCTCGTCAAACTCATAGTGCAGATTGTTGTACTTATCAATAACCCGATCATTTTTGAAGATTCCGTTAGTGTTCAGCAAATCATATACAGATTGACTTGTACGAAAACTGTGATTCAAGTCGAACCCGACCGTGATAACACCTTCCTGATTGATTGTAACATCACATTGAATAACCCTATGTATCGAAACATCTTGTACAACTTTTTCCGCTTTGAGCCATGTAAACTTGCGAAATCCAGCAGCTATCTCATTTCTAGGCTGAACACTTTCAATGGTTCTTAGAATCAGCCGTTCCAGGAGTGTACGTTCCCTTGGAACAGAAGAATTTATTGATCGATTTTCATACTGCGCAAATGAGTACTCCCCCCAATTTTTGATCGGTTTCCAACTGATAATATACTGTTCAAAGAAATCAATATCTTGCGACTTATTCAACTTCCTTAAAGCAGACCGAACAAGTCCGTTTTCATTGTGTTGTTCGAAGACGTTTCGAACAGGTAACGTATATAGATGAATGATAAGCTCACTTGCATTCGTCTCTGAATCCCACTCTGTCAAGATATGATGTGTTGTTGGTGTATTCATAGATATGTACATTCACTCTCCTATGCATTGTATTTCCGCAAAATTTCTGGCACCTTCTAACTATACATTAATCCCCAACAGACTTCATCTATTTGCCTGGTGAAGCGAGCTTGTTTTCTATTTCTGTGATCTCACTAAATTTCAAATATTTGGTTATTAATGTAATCCTGATAGGGACAAGAACATTGTTTAGAACTAATAGAAAGCCGCTAAAAATTAGCGACTTATTATCGTAATGAAATTCGTTTGTCCAGTTCAGCTCTGTTTTTCAAATTTAATTTGGTCTTTAGTATCATTAAAACCTATTTTAACCCTAGCACTTTCCTTTAAAGCATACATAACACTAACAATTTCATCTACAGTTTTTTCGTCAAATAATCCATATACACCTTCATGATGTAAAGTAACAAAGGGTTGGTCCAGAAGTTTGCTCGGTTCCAAAATACCATTTACAGATAAGTAATCTATGATCATATTAATAAAATTGATTTGATTTGCGTTAAGGTTCGTTTTTTGCAAGAGTATAGCAAAAGCATCCTGAGCCGCACTACGATCAAGCCCAAGTAATCCACGAACAAATATACCAAAAGAGTTGTTTTCACCAGAACCAAAATGTTGATTGAATTGTTCCTTCGTCCCAGCCTGTTCTTCTTCAAGCATGTCAGCAAAAGAAGTGATATCCAAGAGAGTAATCGATTTATTTCGTTTTAGTTTTTGAATAGCAATATGGTCCTGATGCTCTCTAACGTACTCACTAATATGATCATTATAATCCTTGAAATCTCCATATGACGGTAATATATCATCGAAAACAATTTCTTTTAGTTTGTCCTCGAAATTTGTATGCACGATTACCTTTTGCTCTTTATCAAGTGAACGAATGAGCTCTCGTATCAATTTTCGAACGCCATCCAAATCAATCGCATTCGTACGATCAAAAAAACGAACATCCATAACTTCTCGAAGCATATCCGCATGATCTGCAACTTGCGAAACTATCCTTTTCCGATACAGTGTTTCTGCAATGGTTTGCAGTTGTTTTTTCTTGGTGTCAGCACCTGGGATAATCGCTACACCTAGAACCGACCTCTGAAGTTTTACATGGAGTAAATCAATACGTTTCTTATCTTCTGGCTCAGCATCATACACAAGCTTCGCAAAGCCATCTTCGTCTGTCAGGCTAACGAAGTCACGATCTTCGATTCGCTCCCAACTCTCACTATTACGGAACTTTGTTAACAGCGGAATATGTGGACGAATTGCGAAATGATGCTCATCCATTGCAACCAGTTGCTTGGTTAACGTGTCAATAAGCTCGTTTCTAATTTCATCATACATTCTACCAGAAGCGTACAGTTCTCTGATTAAATGGACACGCTCCACGAATAACTGTCCCGTAAGATGGATAGGAGTGGATTTCGGCTCTTCTTTTTTTGTGAACTTGAAATATTCCACGTTTCCACATAAATCAAACAGCAAAGCATGGGTCTTATCAACATCCGGAGCAAATAAATCTTCCGACAGCCTCGTTCCACGACCAATCATTTGCCAAAACTTTGTTATCGAAAAGACAGGTTTAAATAACACTAGATTTACTACTTCTGGAACATCGATGCCTGTATCGAGCATATCAACTGATACGGCAATGTGAGGATCTTTATCTGCTTGTTTAAAATTCTCAATCAATGTTTCCGCATAATCTACTTTATAGTGGATTTCTGAAGCGAATTTACCTTTTAAATGAGGCATCATCTCGTCGAATACTTCAACAATGAGATGAGCGTGTGCATTATTACGGGCAAAGATAATCGTCTTTCCGAGCCGATCTCCACCAGCAACTTTAATCCCATGCTCAAACAAGATTTCTAGTGCTTGCCGAACGGTGTCCTTATTGAACAAAAATTTATTAACTTCCTCTTTTGTGACCTTTTTATTTTGTTTATGTGGCATAACCCTCTTGTCGTATTCTTCTTGTTCTTCTTCTGACAACTCATCTCGATCAATGCCATCATGGAGAAATTTAAAAAATACGGAAACCGGTTTTACAGGAACAAGGTTTTTGTCTTCAATTGCTTTTTCATATTCATAAGCAAATGTTGGTATATTCGCTTTAAGACCAAAAAATGTATATGTATCGTGGTCTACATCTGATTTCGGTGTAGCTGTCAGTCCCAACAAAAGTGAATCAAAGTATTGAAAAATCGTGCCAAACTTGTTGTAAATTGATCTGTGAGCTTCATCAATTATAATCAAATCAAAAAAACCTACACTGAATTTTGGTTTTACTCCCGGCTGGATAAAGCTGAGCATGGTTTGATATGTCGAAAAATAAATGCGAGCTGATGGATCATCTTTGTCTTCAAGCAAATTACACGTCGTTACGCTCGGTAAATGTTTTTTAAACTCTTTAGCTGCTTGCTTAACCAGTTCTCTACGATCTGCAAGAAACAGAACATTTTTAGCCCATCCTGCACGTTTAAGGAAGTCCACTAAGGCAATTGCAGTACGTGTTTTACCTGTTCCAGTTGCCATTACGAGAAGAGTCTTGCGCCGACTACTTTCATATGTTTCTGCAACTCGCTTAATCGCTTCAATTTGATAAACGCGACCAGCAATCATGGAGTTTATCCTGTAATCGCTAGTTACTTTGCGTTCATTTCTTTTCTGTACAGCCCAGTCCAGGTCCGCTTTTGAATAGAAAGATGCACATAGACGTGGCGGGTAGAACATGTCGTCCCATATCCATGTCTCATAGCCATTTGTATAGAAGATAATTGGACGTTGTCCATATTTTTCTTCCAGATGATTAGCGTATAGTTGCGCTTGCTGCTTCCCTTTACGAGCATCGTTAACTGTACTCTTTGCTTCTATAATAGCAAGTGGTAAGCCAGAATCTGACCATAGCACATAATCAACGTAGCCTATACCTGTACGGTTTGGCATCCCCTCTAAATGCAGCTCACGTACATTTTGACCATGGGGATTCCATCCTGCTTCTAGAAGCATGACATCAATAATAAGCTGTCTTGTTCGTGCTTCGTTTTCAGGTGGCATCGTTATGGTTGAACCAGATGCTCGCTTCGTAAGTTCATCCACTTGTCTTTTGAGACTTGCATTTTCTTCCTCAATTTTCTGGATGCTCGCATCTTTTTCATCAATTTTCTTTTCTAGCTTTTTCAGGTCTTCCGTAGAATCAGCGATTTTCTTTGCAGTAGTTGGCAACATATCACGGTCAAACGCTAAGTTTTTAATCGGCTCGTCAAGATAATAATCTTGAAGCCAACTGAGAAAAAGAAATAAATGCTCAAAAATGAGCAGCGACTGATCCTTCGTCACAGGTGTATCTTCATGTACAGCTATATTACCAAGCTTAACAATGAGCTTAATAGGCTGAAACAACCCTTGTGCAATCGTTTCATTAAAAGACTGAGTGTGTATCAAATCGCTAAGCGTATATCTCTCTTTATCTGGATACTCCAAATAGCCATCACTGCTATACATCCAACGTACCGCGCGTTCAAGTGACGCGCGGCTATAAAACAAGGATGTACGAGGATTCGCATAAACATTCGATTCAGCTTCGACGGCATATTCGTGCAACACTTGCCACTGCTGGTTATCTTTTAAAAAATCAACGTTCAATGTCATATTCATTCACCTTCTAATCGCGGAATTGTAGTCGTCCGGTAAACGCTTGGTGTAAGAGAGATTGGAAGTTTTCTTCAAGCTTGGCAAGTTGTCGTTGCATTTGCTTCTTTTGATTTTGTATATTCTCAGCTATTTTGCCATACCGATCTTGAAGTTGTTTCGGCGGCATTTGAATTTCCATTTCTAAAAACTTACTTTTTGAAATATTTAACATAGAGCCACTTGTGCCGGTTGCTTTACTTGAAAGCTTTTCTCTAAACCATCTATTTTTGACCACAGCTAAGAAATAATACGGATTACATTTATCTGAAACATTTATTTTCCACAATTTATCTGGTAGAAATAAATCGTAATAATCGGCATCAACCATACACGTAGCCCCAACTAATTCTCTTGTATTAGCTCTGCTAAATAATATGTCATCTTTCAATGGATGAACCAAGGCTCTACTCAACAGCAATTTAGGATCTACAACTTTATATTGCGCTGAATTAAAAGTTCCTGATGTTACAGAACTAATCTTTAAAACAGCCATCTCTGTTGGAGCTTTAGGGCGTTCTTCTCCTCCAACGCTCCATCCAGCTGTAATATCGACAACTACTTCGTTCAAAGTATTAACAAGCCAGTCTTTATTGTTAAGTCGGTAATCTCCGAACATATCGTCATAAACGGACTGAACGAGTCCATCCAGCTTGGCAATCGCTTCTTTTCGCTTTTGAATCAAGGTGTCAGCTTCCGCCAAAGCGGAAGCAATTTTGAGCTGCTCCTTGTATGCGGGGAGGGAAATTGAACATTCTTTAATGTCCTCAGCACTAACTGCAGGATAATTTGCTCCTACCATCTTAGGTATTAGCTGATTTATAAACAAATCAGACATTAGGTAACTAAAAACATAATCAGATGAAATACCTTCATTAACTCGCATTACCGCAAATCCTGTTGAACAAATTATATTTCCATAATCATCTTCAACTTTAGCAAACGCTTTTAAGTATGGGCGTACTGTTGAAATTAATATGTCATTGGACTTAACAATTCTTCTAGCTCTACTTGGAGCGTCTTTAAATGCAAAATCTTTATATGCGTTAATCTTACCCACATTTACACTTTCAATATCGATATACTTAATCTCATATTCTCCGGCGGTACTTTTTTTTAAATTCTCAGGATTAAAACAAGCTATATCGCCTAGTTTGACTACTTTCATAGGTACTGTCACCCTAACATTCCCTCCAGTTTCCGCAGTCCTGCTGAGATTTCTTCTTCTAACGCAGTAATCTCCAGCAGGATCTGTTTCGGTGACATATGGTTAACTTCTTCGTGTACTCGTTCCTTATAACGATTAATGCTTAAATCATATTTATTAGCACGAATCTCATCGACCGGAACAAAAAAAGATTGTTCTGAACGTTCACGTGACAGTTCAGTTTCTAAATTAGTAAAGCGCCCAATGATATCAGGTATATTGTTATCTTCGTGTTTCGAGAGATCAAGCTCACGGCGGTGATCATCGAGAGAGTACCCATCTGCTTGCAAATCGTAAAACCAGACTTGATTTGTTCCACCAATGCTTGTTTTACAAAAAATCATAATTGCCGTAGAAACTCCTGAATACGGCTTAAATACACCCGAAGGCATTGAAATGATGGCTTCCAGTTTATGATTGTCGATAATTTCTTTTCGAATCGCCACGTGCGAAGTAGACGAGCCAAATAATACTCCGTCTGGTACAACGACCGCACATCGTCCACCGTTTTTTAATAAACGTAAAATGAGTGCCAAGAACAGTAGTTCCGTCTTTTTTGTTTTCACCTTGGCGAGCAGGTTATCAGCAACTTCACTGTAATCAAGGGAGCCTTTAAATGGAGGATTAGCAAGAACCAACGTGTACTGCTCTTCTTCAGTATTCGATTTTGAGAGGGAATCTTTATACTCCATATTGGGATCATCAATTTCATGAAGCATGAGATTCATACTGGCAATACGCAGCATTGTTTGGTCCGTATCAAATCCATAAAACATGGATTTTTTGTAATGGTCTTGAACTTCTTCGTTATTCGATTTCACAAAAAGTTCATCGCGATAATGCTTTGAAATATACTCAGCAGCTACAACTAAAAAACCAGCAGTCCCAGTAGCCGGATCAACGATTTTATCAGCAAGTGTAGGCTGCATGAGTTCGACCATCATTTTGATAATATGACGTGGCGTCCGGAACTGACCGTTCGTACCCGAAGTAGATAATTTCGAGAGCAGGTATTCATATAGATCCCCCATAGTGTCCTTGTTTTTATCATTCATCTCATCTACAAGAACATCAATAGCTGTAACAACACGCTGAAGTAACTGCGCTGTCGGAATAATAAATACCGCGTTCTCTAAATGCCGCGCGAACTTAGATTCGGCTCCACCTAATTCCTTCATGTGCACAAATGCTTTATCTTTTACGATATCAAACATCTCTTCTGCATCTGGTTTATTTTTAAACGTGGACCAGCGAATTTCACGCTCTTCTTCACTAAAAATGGGATGAATTAATTGTCCACCTGAAAGCCGTATACGACGCTCTTGTTTCGTTTGTTGTGCATCAAGCTGTTTTATAAATAACAAATATGTAATTTGCTCAATAACAGAAAGGGGATTGGTAATCCCGCCTGTCCAGAACATTTCCCAAATTGAGTCGACTTTGTGTTTAATATCTCCAGTAAGCATTCTAACACTCCCATGAAATCATCTTCGTTGTAATAGGTCTATTGTATCAGAAAATCATTATCAGAAACATCACCTAGCTTTACTTAATCTTACATTTCAACTAAGAAGCATCAACCATACATATATACTTAAATGGCAATTGGCTCGGTCAGTAAAAGATCCCACTACTTCATTTGTTTTAATGTATTGTCTGGTTTTCGAGGAGCCTCATTCTACTTCAAAAGCATCATAATATATTATATATATTTCAGTTTCATGTGGTATAAAAGTTGATTCTCTTATTTAAAATATAGTAAATTTTACCAAACAAATAATTCTATAGTATAATTTTAACTATGACAATATAATGATAATTTATAAAAAGTACAACCACTCATGGTTAACCTTTTCTACATTCAGTTTAATAAAATAAATAATTGAGTAGTATGTATTATGGAGAACGAAAAATGAACTTCTTATCTTATCCCCCGCACTAAACCCCATATAATCCACTAACTGCATCTCATTTATCTGACTCTGACATTATGTATACTTAAGAACTCATATAAGTAAAACAAGTTGAACAATGGAATAACTCTGTATAACTAACATTGAGATGTTGAGAGCATCATCTCTAACGATATTCAATTTCAAAAAATCAAAAAATGTTTAGCGAAAGCTGTTAATTGTGCTTTGGCGTGACTTCTAATTCAAAATAATTAGCATAAAAATGTTGTTATAGTTGAGAGGAGGAAATAATTTTGGAATTGCAAACAGTGATGGGGCAAGGCAAAAAAGGGGTTTTTTACGGGGTTGATAGATATGTTTATTCATTGAATAAACAAGTAGAATCTGCTAATGCACTTATGCTGAAATACAATTCTAAAATTATCAAACACTACATTGATAATAAAACGAATCTTGTTTTAGAAAATTTAATTGACACTAGAAAAGAATTACTTAACTTAATGAGATGGACAGTGAGAAACAAGAGTGATTTTATTATTTGCTTCGATGAAGCCTGCCTGTTTGATAATAAGGCAGGAAAAGAGAAAATAAAAAAATTTATTGCAGCGAATAGAATACCTATAATACTTTGTGACAGAGAACTGTTATTTCACCCATTAATCACTGTATAGTGGTGAGTAAGTTCAATATAAAGTACAGTATTACGATATATAAAAAGCCTTCAGTTATCTGAAGGCTTTTCCATTAAATTGATTGAAGTTCAGGCAAGTATTTCGAATCTCTATTATTGAAAGCAGGTCTTGTTCCTTCTAGGATGTCTACTAGTCGCTTATTAATTGAGGAATTTTCAATTGATCCAGACTCATAAATTATTCGATTTCCATTCAACTTATCAATCGATGCACAAATTACTTGTTCTGCATCGCAGACAACAGCCAGGTTAGGATTGTGCGTTACGATAAATATTTGTCTAGAGTCCTTTGCTTCACGGATACAAGGTACTAACAAATTATAAACAGTCTGATTATCAAGGTTGTCTTCTGGTTGATCAATAACTAAAGGAATATCATCTTTATCTAGCAAAAGATAAAAAATCAATAAAATAATGCCTCTTTCTCCAGGCGATAATTCTGACAATTCTTTATTATTCAGCTTCAATTGATACGTTGGTTCTAAATATGAAAGAGAGAATACGTAATCGTAAATTTCCTGGATAGTTTCCCCATGTCGGAGCTGTTCTGTTATTTCAATTTTTTTGGGGTTTTCGCTCCGCATATCATATTGCAAATGATTTATAAGCTCTTCGATTAATCCAAGAACACCTTCTTCAGTATTATAATCAAATCGGTCTATGATGTTACTTAATATTTGATCACCTTCATTTATTCCACTGAATGAACCTCTTGCTCTTCTATTAATCCTTTTCAAAAAGCTCTCGTGAAAATAATTATTAATCTTCACACTAACCTCAAACCTAAGTTTTAATGAATCTTTTAGTATTACATTTTCCTGAATCGTCTCCTGGATTGGATAATATAGTTTTTTATAGAGAGCGACCTCTTCTTGAATTTTTCCATAAATGTCACGCAATATGTTCAGTCGCTTTTCATTTAAACTTTTTAATGTTTCCGGAATATACTCTAATTCTTTGAGCTTCTCCTCAAGATACTTTAAGGAACCTATGACATCTATATCTCCAATAATGCTTTTTTTATTGTCTTCCCACTTTTTTAATTCATTTAGATAAGCCTGGTATTCCTTGTTAGGTTCATCTAGTTTTCCTTGTAGAGTAGCAATTTCACTTTCAATGCTATTCTGTCGCCATTGTATCGATCCTTCCACTTCAGGATCTAAATCTTTAGATATTTGTGCTTTAGTTTTTAACAGTTCAACTTTTTTTGCAACAATTAATTGTTCATCAAAATCTAAAGTGATAACATCGTCAAATTCCAAACCCAAAACATTCATTTCTTCTTCGCATTCTCTCTTGAATGAGTCGAATGCAGTCAAAAAGTTAGTGAATTTACCCATCAATTTATCATTACTTGTTAATGCAAGCTCATTTGATGCAAGAGAAACCTTTAAGTCTTTAACTTTTTCAACGATATGACTTAATTCTAACTGTTTTTCCGATATGACCCCTTCAGTTTCAGGATCAATACTCGGTTTTTCAATTATTTTAGGAATTGTCGTTTCATGAGAAGCTAACTCACTTTGCTTCAAATTCAACTGACTTTGAATTGTTGATAAATATTTTTCAGATGTTTTTTGTTCTAACTCTGCTATCTCATTATTGACTTTGCTTATTTGCGTTTTTAGCAAATTTATTGAATCTCGAATTTCAATTGTTTTATATAAAATTAAATCATTTAATGATTCTTTATTGAGTTTGTCAGTTTCAGGGACATACTGGAATATGACTTTTTTTATTTCTGAATCGAAATAGCTTTTTTCGCCATTTGCCATTTCATTACAAATGGTTTCAAAATAATTCTGGGGAATGTACCTAATTCTTTCGACAGAAGTAGTTTTAATTGAATCGCTCAAACTCTTTTCAATAACTGTGTTATCTTCCCAAGTTAAAGTACCTTCAAAATTCAATGCTTTATTTTCTTTTTTTTGTTTAAACCTATTTTCATTTAGAAATGAAAAAGAATCACTATGTGGTGTATCCCCCATCAAACCAAGAATGTCCGCCAGAGCACTCTTCCCACTTCCCTTATTTCCAATAACAGCAACCAAGCCTGGGTTAAAATTAAGTTCATTTTCAAACCATTTCTCTTGAATCAATGAATTTGACTTTTTCCATATTTTCAATGATTGTATATATTTAGTTCTTTTCCCCATGATATGTTTCAATTTTAATGGTTGTAATCCAATAAACACTCTTTCCTCAGGCTCGTTAATGATTTGTTTCAACCCCTCAAATGTTGGATCAGCTTTGATCCATGTATAGTTTTGACTCGCTCCATTAGAGGGATGAAATAAATTATTTAAATCGTGAGCATCTGAACCCCATACACTCGGTTTCAAAGAGCGAAATCTCGATTGAAAAGTTTCAACTGATGCATAGGAGGATTGCCCCAACAAAAACTTAATATCCGATGGGTTATGAGTAAAACACATATCTGAAAAGTTTAAAAGTGTTTGTTTTATGTTTCCTAATCGTCCAGTATAGTTACTCTGATCACTCCATGGCATGTTACTTAAAGATCCGTGCCCTTTGTACGCCACCAAGATTAGGTAATCGCTTCTTGAAATTCCGCATTGTGTTAGAATTTCCTTGAGGTTATCCATAGAAATCGTAATCATATCTAAAGCTATCTTTTTATATTTCTTTTGCTGAGCTGCATCAATAGAATGTACATCCAAGTTAATATTGAATGCTCCCTTATTGACTTCAGAATACCCTATTTTTACCATGTCTTCGTGCTTACACTTTAGCATAGAACCTTGATAACGAACATCTAGGTTATCTAGTAGGGCACCTTTAATCGTAGATGCTTCTAACTTTGGATTAAATACCAGATGTAAATTAATTGAATTTTCACGCGTATCAAATGCATCTAACCTCAACTCAATACAAGGCATCAGATATAATTTTTTACCATTTGATAATTGCAAATAACTATTTCCATTAGCAAATTCTTTTTTTATTTTATCGTAGCCGTCTACAGAAAAATAATCTGTAACACCTACTACTTCTATTTCGTGATTAATAGCTTTCTGTTTTAACGCATCTACATATCGAACCCAGTCCTGACCAAATCTCTGTTGATATGATTCTGGAGTGTGAACATGCAAGTCCCATCTCCTCCACTCAGATCCTTTTGAAAATTCATATTCCGCCATAAGATCACCATACCTTGTAAAATATGAGTTATCCATTGTTAATTCGACATTCTTCTCCAAACACCTGCTTAACTACATAATTCATATAATAATTATACAAGGAAGTCTACACTCACAGATCTAATTCTCAAGAACAAAAATCATACTTGTTAACCCTGAAAATTATAATGATGTTTACTTTTATGTATAAATTGGATAAACCTGAGTCCAAACAAAATCAAGCGCTTATCAACAGATTCATGTAACCTCCTAGAGATATTATCTCATCAGAAAACAAGCTTTTACAGGTGACAGTGTGTTCTAAAACTCTTATTTTCTCCACGGATTTATCTTTGATCCTTTTCTGAAAAAACAACATTCAAAAAAGTCTCCTTAATGGCGACTTCTAATTCAAATTTGATTTAAATTCTGTTCAATTCAATATTTCAATTCCAAATACTATCTCCTCTCCTAAATTAATTAGAGCTGTGTCCATGGAATAGAATCGATGTTGAGGTGAGTTGTTGTTAGCGTAGGAATCTTAAGTCCCTAACTGAGCGCAACCTGATAGCCATAACTTGCTCGTATCCCATTTTCATCACGATGCAGCTGCAAGAGTTACACTTATCATTGATCCATTGATAGAGCAATTGCTGATTTATCGTACGTTCCATCCATCCCTTATACTACGGCTTACGCGGTCAGGAAGCTTGGCATTGTCAATCAAGCAATAAAACTCATGTACCTACAGCACAAGTCGTAAGTAAGCCTCACACTGGTCACTCGCTGAAGCGGGATGTATTATGATCTTTATGCTCCTCTTTGAAATGTCAACTCTTCCGTCTTATCTTTGTCCCCTCAACTACCCATTAATGAAATAAAGACAGTCAATCACATTGATCAACTGCCTTCTTGGTGTATAAATTAGTTGAAACATGCATTACTTATTCAGTCGCATAAATTTGAAGAGATCGAGATCTGCATAAAATCGATTGTACCTTCGGAGAGGTAATTCTATCCTCATTTTTCGGGATAAATCTTGCCAATATTCACTATCCTCTCCCAGCAGTACCATTACAAGTGTTTTGTTAGCAGACTTTAATTTTCACTTTGAATTTCAACTATGCTGTTAACATTATCCCAACTTACTGATGCACCAAAGGCTTCAGCAATAGCACGCACAGGTACCAAAGTGCTACCATTAATAACTTGTGCCGAAACATCTACAGAAATGCTTTTACCATTTTTAATTATAGATTTACTACCAATCTTCATTTCAACAGTGTCTTTAATACCTGTAGAGGTTGTACGAACAGCTGTAACTGTTTGAGTTTTTTGATTCCAAGAAACAGAAGCCCCCATACTTTCAAATATAACACGCATCGGAACAAGGATACGCCCATCTCTCATAACCGGTTGTTGTTCAAACTCAACATATCGACTATCTAACGCAACTCTAATGTTTCTAAAAGCTGTTTTAATATCTATGCTATCTGTAAAACGGGTAAGAGCTTTATTATACTCTTTCTTAGTTGACATAACATTATTCAAACTATAAGCCATAAACGTCTTACCAAATTCGGATTCACCTTCGTATACGAGATTCTTATTAAATTTGGCACCATTAGCAGCATTATAAATATCAACAAAACCAGACTTACCTTGATCAGCGTAACTGGATATCTTATCGAACTGAGTTATCGGTGTCATAACACCCTTATTAAAGCTATAATAGATGGTTCTATTATCACTCCCATAAGAGTTCCCACCATATAAGTCAAACTCACTTTCTGATTTAATAACATATCTTCCCGTTTTATTGTCCAATGAAATTGAGATCAAATTAGTATGCCTTGTCACATCCAAATTATAACCTTCAGAAACTAACGTTATTTTTCCATCTTTAATCGTATATAACAACATAAGGATCTGTTCATTTGGAAATTGTGGTTTAACTAAAAGTTCATAATTACTGTCACCATCAAGATCAAAAAAATCAACCGTAATTCCATTTGCTTGGTCACCATACTCTGTATCGTTATACCACTTACCGGAATTGATATATTCCGTATACATATCAGCCTGAGCCACCATTTTATCCGCCGCATAAGTAGTTGACGACATTATAGAAGTCATCAAAACACATACCATACAAATTGCAAAAGCTTTAATTTTCAAAATAATACCTCCTATAACTTTTGGAACTTTCCAAAACAAAGTCACTAGTCACCAACCATATACATTTAGAATTTTGTGATCTATTCTTTATCATCAAAATACATATCAATTAGATACAGTGTTCTTTCTTTTGTTAAACGAATCCGAACTTCTAGTGCTGTCCAAACACCCACTTCTTCCGGATCCCCAACCTCTTTATCACGTGCTTTAATCCAAGCTAGTTCATCTTTTTTAAGTACTTCCATCTCTTCGGATGAAAGTTTCTTTCTCAATAATCCATAGATTCTGTTAAGTTCATTATCCCAAGCTTCATCTGCCTCTCGTAACCCTATAGAATAAGAGGATGCTTCAGGAGCAATATCTATTAGCTCTTCAGCATATTGGATAGACTCCAAATAGAAAATTTTTTCTGCATCATTTTCCGAAATTGTATCTGTTTGTGGTGAAACTTCTTCATTTACTGGTGCATCTCCTTGGGGCGGAACTTCTTCTTGTACAGGCGCATCTCCTGGAACTATAGAATCCTGAGAATAAAAGACTTCCCCATCTTTCGTTTCGAATTTAACGGATGCAACTGGATCTTGCATACGGATAGCAATTTGTGGCTCCAAAGCAGATTGAAGTATATCTATACTTTCGGCAGCTCTTTCTTCTAATTGGGTTTTCATAACGTCTAATTGTCCGAATGAAAGATCGTCTCTTAATTTGTATGTGTACGTCACTGTGCCACCTGAAATTGAAATTTTAATATTCATATAGTAACCAAGACCAGATCTTATTTTTCTAATATTGTTATTTTCCTGATAAATTACTTCATTTTGGAATTCGCCATTGTCGTCCAAGGTCATTGTTAGCTCATCATTAGCGTCAAGTGTAAAAAGCCTAATGCTATCTAGATCGTTGGACATGTACCCCAATCTCGGTTCAGTAATTTCAGTAGTATCAATTATTTCTGGTGTTGATTCTGCTGTTGCTGTTACTGAGCTATTTATTGTTGAATCACCTTGGTTATTTGACCCACACCCTGATAATATTATCCCAAATATTAATAGGGACGATGTTGCATTAAATACGAACTTTTTCATCTATACTCCCTACTCCCTTGAAAAGTCATAACCACCGGCTTAGCCGGTGAATTCCATAGAATTGTTATCGAATTCCGAAAGCAATTTTAAAAGCTATCATTTTATTCCATAGTCCGTTATATTGATCTATTAACACGCTTAATCACAAGTAGGGCTGAATTAATTTGCTTTCACGTAGAGTCACCACTAAGATCCATGCGATTATAGATGCATTTGACAATCCACTTTGGGTTGCCGGCTACCTACCGCAATTCGTGATCTCTTATTAAGCTCACCTGCGTAGTTCTATCCTTTCGCCATCATAATCTATAAGTATCTTATTTGGTATGTTTGGCGTATGAAAAGCTAATACTTTCCATTCTTTGTTTTTAATGGAATTCCCGCTTTCAATACTTCTTTTTTTCATGTCAAATAGACCTTGAATTTTTATATCCTCCTTGGGTATTGTAATGGGGGTATATTCCTTCAAACTAGACTCTTTCTCTTCTATGGACAGCTGTATCTTTTCTAATTCATACTCACTCTTAGGATTTAACAAACCTTCAGCATAAAGGTCAACAACAAAAATATAACCGAAACCCTTTTGATACCTCCCATCGCTGGTCTGTTTAATCCGCTGTGAAACATCATATAAAAAGTCCATCTCTTGATTCACACCACTTATCCGACTCACAGCTTCGTTATAATTAGAACTGTGAGTTCCCGATGGTTCACCTATTGCAATAAATTGTATCCCAGCTTTAGAATAGCCTGAGTACACAGTCGAACCTTTCAAATATTCTTGTAGATTTGACATTTGTTTATCAATCATATCTATCTCATCACCAGAGAGCATTTCAGCTCCTAACTCCCTATAGCCTCTTCCAGTTATCGAAGCCATGTAATTGTAATAGTAATGTTCATCACCACTTACATTTTTAGGATATCCAGTACCCGCATAATATTGATTGAATTGACTCAAGAACGACCCTACAACTCGAACCCTATCTACATTTAAATTGGGCGTGATAGAGGGAACTGAATTGGTATCTGTTTTTTCAGGTTCATTGTTCTCAAGCTGTATTTCTTTTGCATCAACGTTTTGTTGTAAATTTGCGGAATCTTGCGAAAAAAAGACTTCCCCATCTTTCGTTTCGAATTTAACGGATACAACAGGGTCTTGCATATGGATAGCAATTTGTGGTTTCAAGGCAGATTGAAGTATATCCGCACTTGCTTCAATCTTTTCTTCTAATTTGGTTTTTATAGCGTCTATTTGCCCAAATGAAAGTTTATCTCTTAATTTGTATGTATATATAACTGTACTCCCTGTAAGCGAAATATTAATATTCATATAGTAACCTAAACCAGATCTTATCTTTCTAATATTGTTATTTTCCTGATAAATTAATGCATTGTTAAATTCATTAGTGACCAAGGTCTTCCCTGACACACCATTAGCATCAACTGTATTAAGCCATAAATCATCTGTTATGTACCCGTAATTTTCCTCGGTTATTTCAGTATTATCAATTATTTCCGGTGTTGTTTCTGTGGATGCTATCGGTGTCCCATTTATTGTTGAATTTCCTTGGTCACTTGATCCACACCCTGTTAATGCTAGCCCCAAAATTAAAATGGACGATGCATTTAATAAAGAATTTCTCATTATCTTCTCTACTTTCTTAAAATATTTTTACTATATTCCGTTTTAACGAGCTAACGATAAGCCATTAAACACGCTTGCTCAACTATTGTTACGCACTCTGATTAAGTATAATTTTTTATCGCCATTAATAACTCCCATAGATTTTTTACTACGTTTAGCTCGTCAGCGGAGACCAAAGCCCTCCATTTCCTCCCCAAATCTCACCATTTTCAAAACTGTAATGCTTTTAGAGATTGAAACTATCTTGCTCTTTAGTCAACTCCTTGACTTGCGCATTTTCGGTAGACTCTTGCCCAAATTGGGCATATAGTTAAAACCCTAATAAACTTTTTACAGCCATCTCGCTTCTAAAATAATCGATGATATTGTCGCTTATTAAAATATCGGTTATGTACCCTGTACATTGTAGCTTCGACCAAATTATTATCTTTAACATTTAGAATCAAGAGGTTGTTCTTGTTTTATAACACAAAATTCATTTCCTCCTCCAGATTATATTTTGTAAGGATTGTAAGTTAACGCCTTTTTGTCATACCCCAAAGCCATGAAACCGACGATAAAGAAAATGCCGTTTGTTTGAGCGTATGATTACGAAGCCAAATATCGGGTTATATAGGTGATTCCAAGCATACAGAATCACTAGGATATTCAACCTTTTGACCGAGATCTCAAAGATCATTAACGGGATGTTTCTTTATAAAATATACATTCAAGGATTTTTTACTTTAGAACCATTTGGTACGCTTTCTGAATTTGCTATGAGAACTTCGTTAAAGAAAACGATCCTTCTACTAGAGCGACTCTTGATTTATTGGTTGAATTTGTATCTTATAACTAGTAAGTTATTCTTAACTTGAATTTTAAGGAGGATGTTGAAAAAAAAATTTAGAGATTTTGAATTTGCGGATTTACTTTTTAGGAGGAAAGAAATTGAAAAGAAGATTTGGTAATATAATAACTGTTTTCCTCTCACTCGGATTAATTTCTGGGATTTGGCTTCCATCTATTCAAGCAGCCAGCAAGGATACAAGTGGAATTAAGTGGTCAACCTTATCGGATTTGCAGTCCGTGGATTTAAACGATATCGCCTTTAACAATGATCATGTATATGTGACTGTAGGAGACGATGGAACGATTATGCATTCTAGAGATGGAAAGCAATGGTTGAGATCCTCGCAACCAAACTCACTAGTCGGAAATGTGGAATCATTAGCAACGAACGGCGAAAAATTTGTCGCGGTTGGGAGTAACGGAATTTTATTGAACTCAAAAAATGGAATCACTTGGTCATCAGGTCAGCTAGTTAATGCTCCAGTAAACCGAGATTTCTACCGTTATTACGACAATACATATCCAAAGAAATATAGTTTGGTAGGCTGGGGTCAAAAAGTCAAACTATCCGACTTTAATTTTAGTGATATCATTTGGGACGGAAAACGCTATGTAGCAGTGGGTACTTGGCAACTACAAGTTCTATGGGATCATCCTACTGTAATAACCCAATATTATACTGCAACATCTTCGGATGGGGTTAAATGGAGCATAAAACCGCTTAAGTATGATAATAACAAATTAAAGAAGATTAATAACAACATTTATCCTACTGACCCTTATAAAATCAATTTCAATGGTACTAAGTATGTAATTTTAGCCGGTCAGGTAGCATTTTCTTCTCCAACAATAAGTGAAACTTGGGAAGCAAAAATTCCTGGTGGTCAACTTAACGATGTGCTAATTCATAATGGAAGTTTCATTACAAACACTAAACAAGATCTGTTAATTTCAAAGGATGGGCTCAAATGGAACAAATTTGATGGGAGTCTTTCTTTAATAAACAAAAACAAATCAACTGTTTGGAGCGAACAAAGTTTTTTTGAAGGAAAAAAAATTAACAAAATAATAAATGATGGAAAGCAACATATCGCCATTACGGATGATGGTTTCATTTTACTTAAGGATGCTTTGAATGAAGATTATGACCAAACCGACTGGACAATTGTCCGAGAAACGAATACGTCAGACTTCACAAATATTGTTTTTGATGGAAAAGGGCGTTATGTAGCAACAGGCTATAAGTACATATCTTTTATGTACTCAACAGCTTCTATTTGGGAATCAACAAACGGATATGACTGGGCGAAGACTGAAATTGAAGATGCTTCTGATTACATGCAATGGACAAATCTAGCTTCTGGGAACGGATCTGTGATCGCTTATGGGACAGTCACCGCTGGACCAAAGCCGCCGCGAAATCAGTATCTATTCTCCTCTAAAAAGGGAGAATGGGAACTCAAAAAATTCCCGTCTTTTGTAAATCGTGTTGACGGAATTTATTGGGTGAAGGGTCAATTCTATGTGGCTGTGAATGGAGGTTTCATTACCTCAAAGGACGGAATTAATTGGAGCAAGCTCAACTCTTCTAATATTACTATGACGAAAATCGCCGCAAGCAATAGCTATTTGTTGGGATTAAGAGCACCTAATACACAAAATGAATATGGTGATCTACTCTACAACTCCAAAGATTTTACCTCATGGAAAAAAAGTGAAATCAACTTAAATAAATTCAGCAATGAATATTGGCTTACAAGTAACTCATTTAGTGATATAAATTGGAATGGTAAGCAATTTGCCGTCCTCGGAGACATTCCAGCAGTAGCTACCTCCACAAACGGGCTAACTTGGAAGACAAATAAAACAATAAGCCGACTTAACCGTCTAGCCTGGAACGGTCAACTCTATGTAGCTTCCGCTCGAAGTGATGGTAACGAGGTAGGAAAAATGTACTATTCTTATAATGGCTTAAACTATTCCCAATCAAGCCAGGTGACTAATCAAAATCTTAAAACAGACGTAATATGGGATGGTGAGAAGTTTATCGTTGGTGGTGAAAACGGAACGATTTTAATAGGTGAGCCCAGCAAGTGATATTTAAAACCACATCTGTGCTAAAAAAGAAGACTCCTTTTTAGAACAGAAATTAAAGCATTCCCAACTATTCCATCTCGAATTTCTGTTGACTGCCATATCGCAACATTAGCTCCCATGTGTATGTAATCTAGAAACAATTATCACTAACAAAAACAAAAACGACCTGCTACACTGCGGGTCGTTTTCAAGTATTATCTGGGATTAGTGGATCTTGGAACAAACCATTCTCCTCAAATTCCTCGATGCTAACGATTTCCTTCGCTCTTTTTTCATTAGCTTTTTCTTTTGTTACCTTAGAATTACTTTCTTCCATTCCACTTTCCCCCCGTTCTTCATGAACCATTTTTTTCGCTTCCCTTAGACCTGCTTCGACATCCAGTGGCTTATTTGAACTCACAAAATATCCATGTACGTTCTCCGCATATGTCTGTGCTTGCTTCGCATCCATATCTTTATATACGGAAAGCAACCTTCTAATGATTTGATCTGTAAATGGCAGCCCCTCTTCTTCAGCCGAAATCATATTCGCCTCTTTTATCAATTGTGCTCTGACGCCCTTGTCTAACTTAGGCTGATTTTTTCTGATAAATTCCTGCACATCCAGAGGCAAGAGATCATCATATTTTGACAACAGATCCTCGTTCCCTATACGAAGCGCATGGATAGCTTCTTGAAGGGGCTTAAAATTCTGTTTAGCCACTTTCCTAATCAATTTCACAGACAGTTTTTCTTCTCCAGATCCGATAGCGTAGATTTGGCTAATGATAAACAACTTCACGATCAAATCCAATATTCCCTGAGTCTC
Organism: Paenibacillus sp. ACRSA; assembly: GCF_022346845.1. Classification (NCBI taxonomy): domain Bacteria; kingdom Bacillati; phylum Bacillota; class Bacilli; order Caryophanales; family Paenibacillaceae; genus Paenibacillus; species Paenibacillus sp. ACRSA. The sequence goes on from NZ_JAKRNP010000003.1 coordinate 146,243, forward strand.
GTCGTACATCACCGCTTTGAACTCTTCAGTCAATTCGACAGTTTCATGCGTCCATTGATATTTCCAAAGTCCCGTAAGTATGTCACCAAAGTCTTCCCAATCCTCAGGGTCTGTAGACTTTAATCTGTTCCACTCAGCTGTTCCTAATCCAGTTCCTCGCCTCTGCATTTTGAACTGCCCTTCTAAGATATTTACCGCTTCATAATTACCTACAAAAAGAATTGGCACATTTAAGCGATTCACCATAGAAACAAAAAAATTCAAGATCTTTCGAGCCCCATCTTTAGCTCTTCTCAGATATTGAACTTCATCGATAACTAAAAGACCAATACCGTGATTGTTAACAATCTGCTCCATTTGTATTAGCATTTTCTCCGTGGATGGATTTCCGGAAAGTCCAAATTTCTGTAAATATGTTGTCCTTCCCCCTAAGGTTTTATCCACCTTCTCAAAGAAATTCAAGCACAAACTTTTCAATGATGCCCCATCATGAGGAGTTTGCAAAGTTAACATTGGTATTTGGAACATTATTAAATGTTGCTGTTTATAGAAACTGTGCTCAATAACTCTTGGGTAAAGCCCTATAATCCTTTCGAGAGACTTTGATTTCCCTGAACCTGGGATTCCGATAATTGTGAATCCCAGAGAAGGCATTTTGTCATCCAAGTGATATTGGTACTTCCCCTCCTTCAACTCCCGGTAACCTCTCTGTGCTCTCTTCACATAATCTCCTTTTAATGGATTACGAGAACAGTAAGATTGCCTGATAACCAATCCAATATCCCTCTCTAAATCCAAATGCTTTTGTAAAGGCAAAAAGTATTTAAAGAGCCGAGGAATGCAATGCATTCTGTGTATAGCACTCAAGTCTCTTTCACGCTGATCAAAATTAGGCATTGTTAGCAACGCCTTCAATGCCGCTTCTTCTGAATTAATTTCAGGAAGCGCCTCAATGAGAGGGTTATCTTGGTAATCTGGAATAACTTGCTCGGTATACTGTGCCTGCTCCATTGTGTTTGATATATTTATTCCTCCTCTTGTTTAGTTGCTTTCGAGAAAAATTCTTCTTGCTCTCTTAACAACATTTGTCTTCTAAGTTCACGTTTGTTTAAGCCAGTATTCACTACCACTTCGCTCTCCTCAGTTTCCTTGATTTCTTCGACAAAAGGAATAGATGGCTTTGAATCTCTATCCTTATTTTCATACGAACTGACATGCTCCACTTCTTTACTTTCCTCTTTCGTTAACAGTACGAATTCCTCTTCTTCACGCAACAACTGTTTTTCATTTTCACGCCTAGAAGGAATGTTTCTAATTGTTTGTGCCTTACTCTCCTTAGGCTGATTTTTCCGCTTTCTCCTTTCTTCTCTCGATTGATCGACTGCTTTCTTTTCTTCTAGCTTAATTAACTCGATGTCGCTTACTAAGCGTTTCTCTCTGCCACTAATCTGGATCATTTTCTCGTGCTCAATAAGATATTCAATTTCTGCGATATCTAGACCACGTAGCCGCTCGTCTGTGTCTCTAAGCCAGCACTTGTCAAAGCTTTTGCCATCAGGACTCCTAACATATATATGGTCCATGTTACTTCGTCCATCATAAGCAACTCGTACTTTCCATCTTCCCTTCATAGCAGCTTTCCCAAACCAATTTTCTTCCTGGGCTCTTTGAGAAGTGTATCTTCCTCCCGAAAAAATAATCCCTGATTCAGTAACGCTGGCTTCACCCGATCTCATTAAATTCAACTTAACTAAATCCTGGGGAAACCATCGTAACATCCCATGCTTTTCTATCCCCCAATTCCATATGGTACTTGGAACGGGTTCAACATCATCCTTAATCATCATACGAGTACGGTTATACTTCCTCAAAACAGATGCATTGTGAATCAAAACCGACCGTAAAATCTTTTCTCTGAATTGATGGATATCTAATTTTCCATCAAATCGATAATCTCGTCCTGTTCGTTCTTTAAGACCAGGTATCACTCGCCCCGGAGTAAACGGAAGCGTATATCCTTGAACCGTCCTAAAAAAACGTTCCACAATTCCTTTTAGATCCCCCCGCCCTGGCGGTACAACCTGTATCGTAGTATTGAAAGCGCTGATATAGTTATTGCTCAATGTGCTCTTCAATTCAGCATTATCACAAATAATCCTTTCTGGGATATGCTCACAATTCCATTCAGCCGGATCAATTGCGATACCATACTCCTCACAAAGTTCAACCTTGTTTCTCGACGCACTCTCAAGAGCCATCATTGCACCTTCCCATGATGGACCTTCAAACCCAGCGTATAACCCTGTTACAAGCCGAGAATAAACATCAATCATCACGTATACAACCGGTCTCCCGATTATCCATTTTTCATGTAAACGACTCCTTAAATAAACATCAGCTATGGTTGCATCAATTTGATAGCACTCTCCTGGAGCAATCACCCTAGAATTTGAATCACTTCTCAACTCTCGTTTGTGTGTATCAAAATGACGCTGACCATATCGTTTTTTGTAGTCCTCAATCTCGTCCTTTCCTTCCGTGTTGTACCAGTAAGTGAATTGCCTTAACGATGGTTTGTCGGAAGCTATTTCTGTGTGCAGTGAGCCATCCGGTTTTTCGATCGTTTCTGTATAAAACTCTGCAATCATTCTGGTATAGGTAGCACTGAGTGAGATCATTTCACTTTTTTTGTACCATTCTTCAATGGAAAATGCGAAATAACCTTTCGTTACTGAATCGATATTGATGCCCTCTCCTTGGATACTTGAATACCTTCGTTGTCTTCCACGTTTCTTGCTCCCCTCTTTTGCAGGCATTCTTTTGTTCCCTGGGCTTCCACAATTCGAATAATCATCTAAAAATGCATTCTTAACCATCCCTCTTTGCCAAAACCTTCGAAGATAGTTCCTTACAGTTTTTTTGTGATTCCCTAGCTCTTCTGACAAGCGTGTAATCATCTCTCCACGAGATTCTTCATTGAGAAGCAGCAAATGGGTCTGGTTGCTCAAAAAGGGCTCAAAAACGCCCCATATTTTGTCTCTGCGCTCTCTTACCTCTTTAGTGAGATCTTCTTCCGCATACAGAAGTGTAAAATGGTCTTCCTCCACCTTTACTATTTCGCCGGATAAAATCAAATTGTTAAACGCTTCTATTTTCAATACGAACGGAAAACCAGACTTTGTATCTGAAATATCAAAAAAATACATATCTTCTTCCTTAGCATCAATGTGTACCAGCCGTGCCACAATCTCTTGACCCTCACGGTCCATAGCATAGAGGTATCTGATCATTGGAACGCTAAAATCCATTAAATTCCCCTCCTTACTTGAAGTGTTCTATCCTACACGACTCGTAGTTTTTTTGATTCATGTCAACAGTAATTTCTTTACGGGCAAGCATGTGCCGAAAAAGATACCACGCAGTACCTTTGGGTAGACTGTTGAATTTATCAAAATCACCACATACGCTCCTCACCTCTACGTCCTTTGGAGAAAGCAATAAATACCTTCTCAAAGATGGAAGTAGCTGTTGTAATTCTTCAGCACTTAAAGCCTTAGTCGCCTCAAGAATGTAAGCAGTTCTGAACGAAAGATAGTTGCGAACAATAGAAAAATTCAGTTGCTTTTCGGATACAACAGCGAAAGCAATATTTCTTCTTGCCCAATATTCTTGTTCAAGCGAATATCGTTCAACATTCCTTCGGATATTTTTCTTTTTCTCCGGCAGAATACTCCTCGCAAATTGTTTGATTTTACCATCAACTATTGTGTCAACCAAAAAATCGGTTGTAATTATTAATGGAGTCCGAGTCTCAGAACAATGTGGATAGTTCATATATCTTTCCTTGGCAATTGCCATCGCTTCGACTCGATTAAGCAAGGGGAATCTTTCTCGTATATCAATCACGCTGTCATTCCACTCAAGCAACAAAAAATAATGATATTCAAGTGACGAAAGGAAGTGATGAATACGTTCAGTTTTTAAGCCAAACACCTTGTACTGATTTCCAGTCGAGAAACCTGACTCCACTGTAATCCATGGTTTGTACTCTTTTCCTCTTCCCTGCCCTTTGCCGTTCTTTAAATAACGCTCAATCTTTGCCTCACTCCAAAAAAAACGGCGTCCAGCCATAATTAACCTCCTTCATGGTTAATCACAGTATGGAGCCGTTTTTCCGAATTATACATCTAGGGATCAACTTTATTTAAAGGGGACCAACTTTAATTTAGAGGGACCAACTTTAATTAACGGGGATCAACTATATTGTTGTTATACACTAATCTCAGTTACTCTACGTGACCGATCACGTAGCCTGGACAGATGTACAAAGATATCAATGGCTGAGCTAATCTGCTGCCGCACAACAGCAATCGGAAGATCTGCACCACTAAGTACCATCGTCTCCAGCCTGCTGATCATATCGCGAATATTATTGGCATGCCCAGTGCTCAAGCTACCATCATGACCTGTATTCATGGCTTGTAACATATACATATAAATGGTGATTATTAGACAAAAAGAAAAACAGCAACTATTAGCTGTCTAATTTGAATCCATATATAAGTTTATCTACGGTATCCTCAATAACACTTTCCCTCGATTTCCCAAACACACGCCAATAAATCTTTAATTGATCTTCCTTAAATTCATGCTGTGTGAATCTCGGTAAAGGCTCGGCTCCTTCAGGTGAAGTTACTTCGAATCTGTCTATAATTTGTCTTAGAGTTGCATTGGTGAGGTTATCAACATCTACCTTGAAGAGAAACGCCAGAAACTTTTTATGACGTAATTCAAGTTTTTCAATCTCAACATTTACATTCTCAAGCCGTGATAGGTTGTTCTGTTTATCAGTCAATTGAGTTTGAATTGATGTATTGCGTTGTTCATATTCGCTGTCGTCAATGATGCTTTTGGTAAGGAGTCTAAAGTTGACTTCTCTTTCCTGAGTTAATCCTTCAATCTCACTTTTAAGTGTCTGTATATCTCGCTCCACATTCTTTAAATCAAATTGTGATTTGATATAGTAATTAAGATTCTCTTGATGAACCTGTTCATTATTTCGATACTTTTCTATCTCTTTCTTGATATAGCCCAGTAAGTCTTCTTCGTACTGGAGGTTTCTATACTGACAACCTTTTCTGCCAAACTGATCATTGTTACGGCATATCCATTGAATAAATGTTCTATTCTTATTACGCTGGATTTTTCTTCTCAAACTTCCACCACAATTTCCGCACTTTAAGACGTTAGAAAAGATGTGTTTAGATGAATGCCTTGAAGAACCACGTTCTAAAACGTGCACTTTCTGTTTCTCAATCTCTCCATTGTTCTCTACCGTTATTTCTTTAACAGTCAAAGTTCCGAAATCATCTTTTCTCTTTTCTTTTTCTATTTGAACCAGCTTGAAATCATCAATGTCAATCAATACTAAATCTTCATCATAGGTTACGATTTGTTTTTCAGGTGGTATTTTCTTAATTAGATTTTGATTCAAATCAATCTTCTTTGTTCTATGTAACCTAATCTCGCCTGTATATATAACATTCTTCAGCATCTTTGAAATCAGACTTTGATCCCATAGGCTCGCTCCACGTTTAGTAGGAATCTCATCTTCATTTAGTTGCTGCGCTATGCTCCTTAAACCCATACATTCATTTAGGTACATGGAAAACACTCGTTTAACAATTGGTGCTTCATTGGGATTAACAACTAACTTCCCTTGCCTAATATCATAACCATAGGGAGCACGACCACCCCATACACCCTTCTTATAGCCTTGAAGTTTCCCAAACTGCACTGCTTCACTTTTTGCTCTGGATTCTTCCTCTGCTTGTGCTGCAAAGATAGTTAACTTAAAGTCATCGGCTCTATTCATCGTGTTAATTTTTAAGTCTTCAAAGTAGACAGCAATATCATAGCTTCTTAATTCAGCAACTGCAGCCAACAGCTCCTTAGTGTTACGTCCAAACCTGCTTATGCTTTTAGTAAGGATTATGTCAAACTTTCTTGCTCGTGCATCATTCATCATCTGCTGGAACGCTTTTCTGTATTTATTAGATTTAGCCCCTGAGAAGCCTTCATCAACATAATACCCGTCTGTTACTCTGAATGTACCATCCGTTTTATAAAAGACCCCTGTCTTAGAATTCTGGTAATTGTTTTCGTGAAGATATGTATTATAATAATCAACTTGGCTAATGATTGAGTTTTTTTGTTCGTCATTATCTGTTGATACACGAGCATAGAAAGTTGCAATCATATAATTTCTCCTTACTTATGTAATTCTATTATTCAATCTGTTCAAATTCTCATTTAAATGAAGTTTGATGGCTAATTTTAAAACTGCTAATGCTGTAAATACATCATTGTTGTAATCATTATTTATTTGAATGAACCCTTTAATCGCTTCAGCATTCTTTTGTATGGTTTCCACTACATCCAACAAGTTACACTTCTCCTGAACATCCTTTAGTTTCTTATAGTAGCCACTATATAGAGATTTTTCGTTGATACTAAATTCTTTGCATATGTAGTTTACAAATTCTTTTTGTTCCACTTGGGCAATCTCGCGGTCATCATATTTGAGTGTTGCAATCAATATTAATCATCCTTTCATATCTTTAATTCGTTGTTTTGCTAAGTTCAGTTTCTTTGTATTGTGTTTTATCACATCAATTACGTATCGTATTGCTTCGTTTGCTTCCTCGTCGGTTCTACCATCGTCAATAAAGATGAAGTTGAATTCTCTTGCCTTCTTCGAATTTTTTTTCATTTATTCACTCACCTCCTTACCGATATGTTTCAGGTAACACCTGATGACACCCCGCTAGACCATCTAGAATCCATTCTAAGCCCTGTGTCTATAGTGTATTGTTAGGTTTGAGGATATAACATCCGGTAGGCTTAGAATTAATTTCAGATAGATCAAATTAGTCATTTGTTATGTATTTAATCTTGTTTCTTCAACGTAACCTGCAACTGTTCGAAGGTGAATTGTTGGTTAACGGTGTATCGTTGTCCACCTATCTCTACCTGTCCAATTGGAATATAACCTACATACTCTTTTTTCTGTTTACTTTCGGTGATTACAGTCTCAACACTTTCTTGTCCGCTTGTTACACTCTCTGATTGAATGAGAAATTGTTTTCCGTCTTGAGTATTAGTAAACATTCCAGAATCCTTATCTAGTTTTTGCAGGCCCAATTCCTGTTTTGCTTCTGTTATCGAATCAAATTTCCTAAATGTTGGTAACCCTACTGACTGATTATTACTCATCTCAAATGCATAAACTGGTTTCACTTGTGCTTTATAAGAGTTTTTTCCGAACGGTAGCATGGTAATATTAGATAACCTGTATCCTACATCTGGATTAGTGTCGGTTCTATCGACTGTGGGACGATAACTTTGCTGTTGATCTTTATCTAGAAAAATTTTTGTCTGCTCAATCCATAGTAACCACATATCTGTTTTGTATTTGATAATGTCCATTACTCCACTAATTGGATCACTCCAAGCACAATGAACCCCCTTATAGATACCTTGCTCATAGCGACAACTATGGATACGCGATTCTATTGATTTGAATAATAGGTATCCTGCCATGGAGTGTTCTTCCTCAATTATTCCTTCCTCAATTAAACTCTCTACACATAGAATCGCTCTTGGTAAATATGTATTCTCTCCATACTTTTCAATCCATTTTGCAATCTCTGACGGATGCAACTTGTATGGTCTGCCCATTTTTTTATCTTTTGTCAATTCAAAACAACCTTTCTTTTATATTCGTATATTTATTCTTAATATTATAACAAAAATCTTATTTTACATAGACTGCATGAGATTTGTCTATCTTCTTGCCACAAGCCCTCCTTTCACAATTCAATAATATCACATGATTTTATATATGTACATATATTAACTCTTAATAATTCACCATACCAATACTAACTCCCAATGCTCTTGTTATCTCATCGTTATAATGTCTTGGTATATCAAATAACTTTCTTAAAAGGTTTTCTTCTTTATTGATCGTCATGATTTGTTCACACAATAGGATGCTGTCATCTGCCATTCCACACTCATCTGAGTCAAAGAAAACATGTGTTGGTTGAGAAGGATTTTTAAGTTTGCTTGTTATAGGAACTACAATCACAATTGGAGCATATTTGTTTCCGATATTATTTGAAATTACTAAAACAGGACGCTTACCGCCTTGAATTGAACGTTCTCTATAACCCAAATCAGCTTCCCAAATCTCAAATCGCTTGACTGTCTTACTATCAACCCCTCTTCCATCCATTACCATACTCATATAAATCTCTCCTTCACTTGTTATCAATTCACTAATATATAAATTTAATCTGTATATTTACTCTTAAAAAGTATTATAGCATGAATCATTATCATTTCAACAGTTTCAATTAAATAATTTAACAAGTGTTAATATGTAAATTTTGACAAGGAACTATATTCCCCCCTTACTAAAAGTTCTTGACATTAGGGATTAGGCAAAAAATAAGGATCAGGCCGTATTAAGCCCAATCCTTTCTGTTTTTTATTTTTTATAGTACTACTGTTAACTTTGTTGATAGAGAATGTATTATTTTCTGGAGAAGTTGGTCATATGTTCCATCATCATACTACTAACTCTATTTACAACTCCACTAACAATGGACTCATAAAGGTCATAGTTATAAAATAGACCCTGATCGAGTTCATCCATATTTTGCAAACAACCCATATGCCATTCATTCATTAGCTCCGACTTCTGTATAGTTATAACTTGGTCAAGCAATACTACACAGTCTTTTTCTAAGAATGGATGAACATGCTTAAGTAGGGCAACATGGTAAGGGTACTTTAACTTGTCATTGTCTAAGTAATTATGTATGTCTGACACTGGAGAAACAATAACCCTGCTAGAATTCTTATTTGTTCTTCCTATGATGCAGATGGGGCGGATTTTTTGACCAGTGAATGTATCCGCACCATCTGAGAAGTCATACCAGAAAAGCATACCTTTTTCCACTGCGCGAGGATTAAATGGAATAGGATTTGGAGATAAATTTGGGGCTGGCAACAAGAACACCTCTATTCGTCAATTTGTTTCTTCTTTCTAAACATTTCCACGAAATTGTCTTCTTCAATCTCAACATAATCTTCATCAAATTTTCTGTAAATGGCTTCTCGTTTAGCTTTATCGAAAAGCAAATCAAAGAATTCGCCATTGTCTAAAGTAGGTCTTACATCTTTCTTTGTATAGGTCAGGACTGTAGCCATTTTTGTTTCCTCCTTTGGCTCACACATATTACACACCTCCGCAAGTTGATTAGTAAATCATCTAAAGTATGCCCCAATAATTAGAATATACCCATTTTTACCAACGTAACAGCGGAAGATCATTACAGTTATGATTATAACACGATCGAGCTATAGTTGGTAATAGTTCTTTTTTTGTTCGATTAAAAGTCGATTTCTATGTATTGTATTCGTTTGTATCTACATTGCTAATGGTAAAAGTAAAGCGCCTAGAGTTAGTCTAAACGCTAGTTGGGTAGTTATTACATATTGATTATTTGTTGAAGAGCATGTACGCGTTTAAATCAACACGTAGCGATGAATTATTTTCAGCATAGTCCAAAGCCGTTTTACTACTATTGTCTTTCAATTTTGTATCTGGCTTCTTATTGATTACCTCTCCAAAATAAAACGAACTATTCTCAATTACAGTCATCATTAACGCTGTTTTGCCGTCATCACGTTGAATATTAACATCAAGTGCATTACGATTTATCGCTTTATATGCCTCAAAATTATCCTCTTCTATGACGTACATCAATAACGTATTGTTGCCATTGGTAGAGTCGGTGGAGTTTACATCCAATGCGCCATTGTTTAGCGCAATCCGTATTTTCTCGGCATCCAATTTCCCATTTGTACTGTACGTTTCCCGCAAATTTGCTATCTTCCTACTTGCTGTTGTATTAGCTGATCCACTATTTGAACTACTTGGAGTAGTAACAACCGTTCCAGATTGACCACTCGTTGACCCACCATTAGCTGTATTGCTTGCAGTAAGGCCTTCTTTTAAAGACACTTGAGAACTAGTTACAGATTCAACAGAGTAACCCATTACATTTGCAGTATCTCTCACAGGTAGGTAAAGTCTTCCTCCAATATTCATTGGACTGTCAGACAATTTTGCTTGGTTGCCATCTACAACAATTTTCACATTACTTTGTGTCGCCTTAAGGTATGTAGCTGCTCCAACTGCTGTTCCTGCTGTAACTGCAACGCCAACAATTAAACCTAATGTAAACGTGGGAATCTTTGATAATATTTTTTTCATCTTATATACCTCCGATTTAGATATGGTATAGCCTAAAATTGAGACTATACCATAGAAATATCGGTTAAAATTCCAGTTTCACTTAGAATTCCCTACTAAAATTTTCGAGAAATCTACTGCCTGACCATTAATGAAAAAGAGTGGCTGAGTTCCTGACGTTTCCACACTTGCTTCTTCATCAACAATCTCCTCGTGAGGATTTGTAATCAACTGTAGATAGCGATCAATAATGTATTCATCATCACAGATCTTTAATTGCTCATTAATGTAAGACTCCAAATGCATTGTTAAATCGTTGTGCATCACAAAATTCATCAAAATATCACACTCAGTCATAGTCGTTTCGTACAACTCTCTCGTTTCAATCAATTCTTCCATCAGTTTCTTCTCTAGTTCAAATCGTTTATCCATATGTATATTCTCCTCTATATGTTTGTTTAATTAGTTTAGATCGATACGAGCACCATTCATTTTAATGTTACCAGTTGCCTTAATATTGATGTCACCTTGAATGTCCATATCAAGACCTGATGTTTTTAATTCAAAAGTTGAACCATTGGACAATCCTAACTGATATGAACCATTTTCTGTAGAAATGAATTTGAAGTCTTTACTTTCTGCTGTAAAAGATCCATTGTCAGAAATTAATGTGATTCCATTGTCTTTGAACCTCACACTTCTTTCACGTCCAAAGTTGCTTGCAGTATACACAACATCTAATGAACCATTCGGCTTAGAGATTTTTGCCTTGCCGAATCCATTTCCATCTCCCTCCCCCAAAGTGACCTCTGGAAAAGCGTCTGCTCCTGATCCAACAAACGTGTGCTCTTTCTTTAATTGTATATCCGAAAATGATGCTTTCTTAATATCCGTAGGTTCGTTCAAAGGAATTTCAGATGACATTTCCCACTTTTCAGGTGTTAGATGATAAAAGATGATTGATCCACCAACGCCTTCATTAGCAACAGCTTCATAAATAGGTAGATAAAATGAAGGAATAGAAGGATCTCCACTCTTATACTTGTCAAGCTCATTCATTGCTTTTTGCATCTGGGCTCCATAAGTTATGTAACTAATTTTGGAGTTCCCGTAGTAGAACATATTCCTTCCTGTATCCCAGTTACTGCTGTCCATGCATTCAAAAGTAGCACGGCAATCATTATCGAACCCGTATTTAGCAAAGGCAAGCTTATCTCCTTCATCAGCCAATTTAGAGTATGTTTCCTTTGCAATAGATAGCAACTTTTTGAAACTTCTTTCTAGCTGATTTTTAAAACGAGCATATGTATTGACACATAAGATCGAATCTCCTGAGAAAAAGTACCCTTCTCCGTCTAATACATGTAATTTGTCATATTCTCTGGGGTCAGTATTTCTATAACTAATCCCTTTTCGATTAAAAGATACCGCAGTATCTACAGCGATATAATGATCATGCTCATAACTAGCGCTAATTGCCAAGCTCATTTACTCGCCCTCCCCAACAAAGTTAATTGTGAGAGAACTCAAATCCTCAAACTTGTATTGACGTGCATTACCATCTTCATCGTTAACAGTAATTGGACGATTAGCAATCAAACCAGTAAAGAAATTATTGTACATTTGATTCAAGACAGGTTGCATCTCTTCAAGCTTTAGAATGTTCCCATCCAACTTATCCAATTTAAACTCATAACCATCTTTTAGCTTAAATACAATATCAAACTTACTCATATTTACAATTCCCCATTCACTATGTATTATTTTCAACTTTCACTATCTACTGTCAAACTATATCCGAACTTGAATTCGGTTTTTCTTCATCCCTGTTGCCCATGCTAATTCTCCTTGGATCACTTCCAGCCCAGCCAGCTCATCAACCTATACCACGTATATCTAACCTTCCTCGTATCTCATCCCTCACTTTCATATGTATTCATAGGCTCCAAGAGTCTGCCTTGGAATTCGTTAACCTTGTAATCACAGTTTATGCAATTAATAATTTATTGTCAATATGTATATTTACTCTTATTTAACTTTACATTTCTCTTCTACTATAGTGTCATCTCAGAATCGATTCTCTTCCTCATATCCTTGATTAATTAATAGGAATTTGGAATACAACTAGCCTAGGAGGTATAAAGTGTCTTCCTTCATGAGCTCAGTTTTTATTTCATTGTTGTTTACAGTCTACGAGTAGTGCGCTCAGATTCTCCTAATGACTCAGCAACGTCTTTCATTGAGCGCTGGAACAATGGTTCAGCGGTTTGGTCACCATTATTTTTGATATCCCAATAATCTTTCAGAAATGCTGCCTGTTTCCCCTTCCTAACCGGATCAAACTCTGATTCCCCTCGGCGTTCAGTATTTTCGGCAATGAGAAGATACTCTGCTTGCCATTAGTAGGGAGGGTCAATTTTACCCCTCCGTTTCTCATAATACACTTGCAAAACTATCATAAACATGTTAATTTAGTTATGAATACATATATTAATTCTTAAAAAAGGAGGACTAAAGCTATTGCACGTAAAAAGAAACCTACAGTAACGGATATCATAGGCAAGGAAGTTGAACAATGGCAGCAAGGTGAGATCATCACAATTGAAGCTGGAACAGGTGTAGGTAAATCCTACTTCATCAAGAATACTCTATACGAAAAGGCTAAACGTGAGGGTACTAAAATATTATTCCTAGTTAATCGAACTAGGCTCAAAGATCAGTTTGTGGAAGAAATACAGAAGGACGGAAAAGATGATGTAATTGACATCTTCCTTTATCAAAAAGTTGAAAGTAGACTTGGAAGAGAAAAAGCTGCCACATTTAAAGACGATTACACGTATATAGTTTGCGATGAATTTCATTATTTTCTAACCGATTCAACCTATAACTCCAATACAGACACTTCATTTAAGTTGATCATGTCACATTCGAACAAAACAAGAATATTTATGTCAGCTACAGCAGATATCACAATAGATTTTTTCAAATTCAAGCAGATCAAATTTAGAAGTTATAGTGTTCCTCATGATTATAGTCATATTAAAGAACTGATATTTTACAGACACGAGAAAGTTCTGGAGAAATACCTCAGTAAGATTAGAAAAGGACAACAAGTGATAGCATTTTTCACCAAAGCATCAAAAGCATATGAACTACATAAGAGGTTTGAAGATTCAATGTTTGTCTGTGCAGAAGGAAACTCTGACTACAAGAAATATGTTAACAAGGATCAAGTTAAACTAATGCTCGACAGTGAATCATTCGAGGAACAATATCTCTTTACTACTTCAACACTGGACAATGGAATAAATCTTCGAAACAAGAAAATGAAGTATATAGTCTGCGATATACAAGATGTTGATACTCTAATTCAATGCTTGGGTAGAAAACGAATCATAGATGCCAAAGATCAAGTTACAGTAGTAATTAGAAATATAACGGATAAAGAAATTGGACAACGTATAAGAGCAAAGAACAAGATAATAAATTCGGCAAAATACTTAATTGAAAATGGATCAATTGCATATATGGACAAATACAAACGGAATCATAACAACCCCACAATCTACGTTGAACCGAATAAGGATCGTACTAATCCCGAGTTCTTCGTTAATGAATTGCGCTACTTTAAAGAATGCTCAGACAGAAACAATCTTGAGGATATTCGAGAAATTGAGAATGGGTATATAGAGCACGTAAAAAGTAAACTTCAAAAGGAGAATTACACTATGTTAGATGACACATATGATAAAGCTACATCCAAAGATTATCTGGATAGCCTTGTTGGTAAACAGCTATTTAAAGATGAACAGAGAGCCCTTATAAAAATGGTTAACCTTCGAGACAATTATAACAGGCTTCAAAAGAGTGTTAGATTGATTAATGAATACTTTATACAGAATAGTATTCCATATAACATACGAGATAAGAACAGGGACAATAAGCGGAAAACAGAAGATAACCAACCTAATCCGAATTTTAACAAGACATTCTGGACAGTAGCAAAACATATTTACTGAGATTAATTCCAGATTTTTTTTCAGTGGAATCCCAAAAAAGCCTGAGTTTATGCGTACTTTTTAATAAAGTTGTCTCATTATCCTGCATATTTATATATATAAACTATAGTAAACTAGACTATAAAGAATACCAAAAAACACTTGATACATAAGGATTTCTTGATTTTTTTTGTTCATTTTCTTGCAAGAATTCAGACCTAATTGAATCGGAAGGTGAATTGGCGTAGCCGAGAGGAAACGCGATAGGTCGGTAAATACCGATTACGAAGCGATAGCGAAGTGGTTTTTATCGAGTTGGTATCGTTTCCTTATTACTACCCTCAAATTACAATTATCAATAGTCAATTTTAAAATGTGTCACTTCTATTCCCTACTAGGGTTATGATTTTATATTATAGGACTTTAAGGTGACAAGATTTGATTGTTTCCATTCCTTAATAATAGGTGACGAGATCCATTCCGTTTCACTCCATGGCTGTCGTTCACCTTCATCCACAACAAAACCCGTTGTGTCTGTCATTCGATTGACTTCGTGGTACAATCCTTTAGTTTTTTGTTAAATTTTTATGGTATAATAAGGTAAAATCATGTCAAAAGCACTATTGAAATATATTTTTCTTCAAAACTTGCAAGTTATCTTATTTCTCTAATTATATCAAAATGCGTTAAATTATCCATACATTAACTTTAATTTGTTGCATTCTCCTGGTTAGGACTATTTAATAAATATTTTAAATATGTTATTAAATAACATTTATACTTTAGACCTATGTACTATTCCATGTTTTGGTAATAAAATTATATAAGTAATTGGAACACAATTACATACTACTAGCCATAGAGGAGGAATTACATTGTCATTGAATAAAATTTTAGGTGCTGGTATAGCTTTGTCTGTATTACTATCTGCTAATCCTGCTAGTGCTAATCCATTAGAAGATAGAATAAAGGATACTTATACAAACCCTCCAATCACTGTGGAGAACCCCGACGATCCAATTATTACTCCATTGGATTTACAAATTATCAGACCTGATTCTTACAGCAGCTACAATGCATATGAGAGATATTTTACATTAACCCCTGAGAATGGGGAGGATGCTAACCTTTGGATACAGAATACTAGTACAGATACTATTTATGCCAAGGTTACTGTAGGCAGCCTTTCACCTCTTGATGTTCCAATCGCTAAAGGAAAGCAAAGTAATATACGACTAGGTGTTATTGGAACAACAAGTGTTAAAGTCTATGTCTACAGTTCAACAGGTCATAAAGTTGAAATGAATATCAGTGCTCGACAATTTTAATTAGATGGTGGAAAGAGGATATCCCTTAACAAGGTTTCCTCTTTTTTATTGCGTTCAAGATTATTGAGCAACTTATACTACCAGATGCAAATTATATAATTGAATGGTAAACTATCCCCTCCTACCTCTGGAGGGTTATTTTTGTTGAGGCGGCGTTATGTCCAGCGGGTATATAATCAGATAAAAGTTTAATCGTGGTGTCGGAGTGGAAGTGCTAGGTTTATATTCTGTAAAATAGTCAACTTTTTGGATTTTAAATACCCCCCTTGCCTATCGTGACCATCCAATAACCTTACTGTGTAGGCATAAGTGCTGTGGGATATTATGGAAATTATTAGTGGATTTCAGATGTAAATATACCCCCTTATGTAAATTTTCCTATTTATACCAACATCATACTTGCGTTCGTTAGGCTTATTTGTTTTTATTCAATGTAGTATAATTATGGTTACTACACTTTGTGAGGTGTTATATGACTGATAAGCAAATTAAATTAGCTTCTGACCTTGTAAGCACAATCACTCAACATCGGGAACGAATGGGAATATCCTTCTCTCCTATAGCTGAACAAACAGCAGTAATGCAGAGGAATGTGGATTTGATTTTTAACGATTCAACAATGGCAGCTATTAAGGATACTCAAAATGCGATGGATGCTTTAAGAGATAGTTTGTTGACTATGGTAGATTCAAAAGCTTTCGAAAGCATAACAACATTATCTGATTTGATTAAAGACAGTTTCGGCGATGCGTTCAACACTCTTGCCAACAATACAAATTTTGATTCCTATAAGGCTATTGCTGACTCTCTTTCATCTATAGACTACACTATAACTGACGAAGAAATTGATTATGATTCTTCTACCGATATTTCAACTAATATATTTGAGGAAGAAGCGGCAAATATAGATAAAGGTTTAAATAAGACAATCGCATTAAAAAAATTCATTGCTTTGTATATTGAGTTGGTTAATGGTTATAAATTATATCCATCAGACGACAAAATAAAATATGTTCTTGTCGCTTTAGTTAGTATTATTATTCATTTCTCTCCTGATTTAATGGTACTAGCCGTAGAAAAGGCTACCTCATCAGACAATAATTTAGAACAAAAACCTTTAATAGAGATTGCTCAGAAAGAAAGAGAACTGGATCAGAACGATGAGAAAAACAAACTTTTAAGAATGCTATTAGAAGAGAAAGAGGACTAGGAACGTAACCCTAGTCTTCTTCTAATTATCAACTATTTTGTTTCACCCTTTACATTTACTATCTGTCCAGCAATTTTGTCCATAACAACAAACATATGCCTGAGCACATGATCTAGACTATTGATTGTTCATACTCCTTAACTCTCCGATACCAACTGTTAGGTTTCATAGCTGCCCTTCTCATAGCTTCAACGGCTGTGATACCACCTTGCTTCCATTCTGTGTATGCTTGCTTAAACTCCTCGTTAATTGCTTGCTTAGGTCTACCGAATACAACACCGTCATTCTTAGCAGTCGCTATTCCCTCAGCCTGTCTACCGTTTATCTTTTCCCGCTCTCGCTCTGACATATACGAAAGCAACTCCAATACAATACTGCTTATGACTTTCTCTAATCCATTCTTGTACTGTCTAGTATCTAGGATTGGCATATCCAATATAACAATGTGAGCGCCTATGTTCTGGGTAATATCTTCCCATTCCTTCTTAATCTCCTGTGCGTTACGTCCTAAACGATCCAATTCCTTCACAAACAATATATCATCTTTACGGATAGCACTCTTCATGGCTTGATAATATGGTCTGTCAAAATTCTTGCCGCTCTGCTTATCTATGTAGAAATCTCGCTCCGATATCCCTAAGTTCTTCATTGCTTCTAATTGTCTCGCTTCATTCTGATCCTTAGTTGAAACTCTTATGTATCCATGATGTCTAATCTCTCCCATAATTCAATCACCCTTTGCTATGTCGTTAAGGATATTATATCAAATTAATGTCAAAATGTATACCAACACTTTTGAAATGTTTCATATATATTTATAAACTATTTGAAACATACCATAACCACTTTTGACACATACTAATAGAGTGTTTCAAAAAGTATACTTTTAGCCACACCTTTTCAATCCTAGGTACGTACCAATGTGGCACTGGAACAATATCGGACAATTACGAAGTCCCTATGGACAGTTCAGTTTGAGCCTGTCTTAGAAATTCGTTTCTATAACCAGATTCCTGACTGAATGGACAAATTCCAATCACATAAATCATGATTTCAATCGTGTAAGATACAATAGCTATCCATTTATGCAGTTAAATCAACGTTTTAGCTTCTTTATCAGGTCAATTTATCCTATATCGTAAACGCAATCGTAGAATGACGATCGACACCCTGAAAAGCTAGTCGTAGCAACGATTTTCACACATTGGAAAAAATTTCAATTTTACGATTGGAACATCAAAAAATGTAGGTAGGTCAAGGGATTTCAGCGTTTTTCAAAAGTTCAATCGTATAGTAACAGGATTATCTAAAATGATGACTTATTTATTGATTATTTCACCTTTATTCCGTCGAATTCATACTTGATGACTGAACTATAATAAATTTTGAAACCAAACCAACAATACAAAATCATTATAAAAAACTAGCATAATTTCCACCTATATTGAATATATTAAAATAACAAACAATACTCAGGAGGAGTAATATATGGAAAAGCCAGTAACTATAGTTTCCTATCCCGGAGAGCAAGTTATTTTTGATGGTGATTTATATAATTATATTGAATATTCTGACGGATCAAAGCACTTGTCTACTGAGAAGAACAGCCGAGGATTCAAGATTACTATCAAAGTATCTGGTGATCCTGAAGATCATAAAAGAGGTAATAAAGCTTTGAAAAATTTCTTTGTAAAAGGAAGTTTATAGTAGATGTCTCAAGAGAGCACTCCCATCATAGTTAATCCTAATAATATAAGAGTCACAAAAAAGGCATCCAGGAATTAATAATCTGATTGCCTTTTTCAATTTTACATTTGATCATAATAGCCTACGGATAATTCCTTCTTCATCTGCAATCTTAGACTCTTTATGGAAGAAGAAATTTCCTTTGAGATTTCCATAGCATTTCCGAACTCAATATATTTTACATCTTCTGGAGAATGACTAAGGCAGAATTGCTCTATAAAATCGTAAGCTTTGTGCATCTCAATAATTATCGCCTCAGTACTCCTAGTTACCTCTTCAGATAAATACAGACTTACCAACAAAGATTTATTCAAACTATTAACTAATGAATCATTAAGGCGTTTTAATTCCTGTTGTTTGAAATGTTCTCGCAATTCTTTATTAAGTGGATTATCTGAGGAAGGAATCTTAGTCCATAATCCTAAAAAGTACTCAATTCTGTCAGGTCTTAAATTGTTGCTCTCTAAAAAGTGTTTTAAATCTTCATACTGAACAAAGGCAAAGTGCGGACTCCTTTCCAAACCTCTATTGAAGTTGCTTATACATCCCTGTGTCCCCAATAATGAGTTATGTAAATCTACATAGCTTTCATGCCTTTTTGTTGTATATAGGTTAAAGTCGTAGCTTTTTCTTTGCAAATCAAATTTACTAACCTCCATTATCGCACTCAAATCATGTTTATGATCTTCAAGTTTTTTATTGAATTGTTGATTAATATAAGCCTTTCCCCAAAACTTTAAAGCTGCCAACATTGTTGCACCAGTAATGGGTAAGGATATAACTAAAGCTACAAAAAAAGACCATACATCGGACATAATTCGGCTCCTTAATCATCTCTAATAAAACTTGGCATTTTATCTTATTCTTCTTTCACTGGATCATCTGGTGCGTATTTGAGAAAAATCTTATTCTTTTTACTCCATCGTCTATAAGTTAAATTTCCAAAGCGAGAACCTTTAATTCTATCAAGCAATCCTTTTACATTCCCATTATTATTGTGATCAATTTTGTCTATTTGATGATATAAAATTGTCCATGTTAAAATTGCATCATCCCAACTGACCTCATTCTGATCAAATACAATAACATACTTAGGTGGTTTTATTTTATTGTCCACTTTAGATAGCTTTTGTATCTCCGTTGTGATTCTTTGCTTATCAGTACCGCAAGCAGAAATCACTAAGAATAAGTCATTTTGATAATTCATTTTTAGAATTGGCTCTAAATGTTCAGCGACCTTTTTCCAATTCAACCTATCGGTGCCAAATTGTAATCCCGTGTTACTTCCATGGCAACTTAAATGAATACATAGCGGTTCTTCGGGGTCGTCATCACTTCCCTCATAAAAAGAAGAAATATATTTGCAGGTATCGCCAAGTTCTCTAGCGGATTTAACCAAAAACGAATACACGTTATGACCCATAGCATTACAAATGTATTCAAGCGGCTCTCTTTCTGAGCGACTATCAAGTAAATCTTTAGGATTTGGAGATTCAATTATAAAAACGCGCATTCAAACATCTCCCTTAGTTAAAATTTAACATGCCTTTCACTTAATCACCTGAATATCTATTCGCCGTAATAGGATAATGATAAATCTCAATGTCCTCTTCTATAAATCCTCGTCGTTGAGCTGCTAACAGAGTCTCATACATGTTCTGTCTTCCAACAGGGTTATCTGTGTGTATGTATATCTTATCTGCCCTCAATCCGTGTTCACAGAAGTACTTCACCAAGTCATATCCATTGGGCAACTCATTGCCATCTACATCCTCGCCCAGATCATGGTCTAATGTTAGAATAGCCACCTCTTTGGTCTCTAGGATATGTATTGCTTCATAGTATGTACGAGCAACCACAAAGCCTTCAGGACAGTCTCTGAGGTCATCTACGTAAAGGTTGATCTTGTCTGTCATGGTCGCACATCCTTCCTCGTGAAACACATCTTTTACTGAATCACTCACAAGCTATTCCATCATTGTCCCTGTCTAAACCTCTTCTATAACCCGACTGATTTTCATATATAGGTGTTACTCCAGCTTTTCTCGCCTCAGAGCAGTTACTATAATAGACATTGTCACTTTGGACGGGGCCTTTTTCATCTTTTAGAACCACAAAATTATTAGGTAGGAACAACAATGCAATAACAGCTACCAATACTGGATACAACCCAAGATATGACACCCACTCGGAGGGAGAGTCTCTATGTGACCTTTCACCAATCTTGAAGTCGAGTACCAAGTACATCAAGTAAGATATTGTAGCAATTACACAGATACTACCTATAAAGTATTTTTCGTTGACAATACACAAAACAGAAAAATATAACAAGCCCACTGTTAGGTATATCGGGAACGCAATATGCGCCCATTTTGCACCATATGAATTCATCGAACTAATAAATATTACAAAGAGGCCAATTAAAAATATAAACACCATATAAAGAACCCCTTTAACTAATGTCATCTTCAATTTTTGCTAACTTCATTTCTTATTGTGATCCAATGTCTAACCCTTGTAATTCAGGATGTAAAATAGCCATTTTTATCGACACAATCTATTTAAACAAGCTGCCTGTAAGAAAGCCCAACCCCATTTGTGAAACAGCTCCAGTGATCCAACTATGTTTTTCCATTAACTCAGAAAACTTCGATAAAGAACCTTTTTTTACTTTTTCAGAGTCTTCAAAGAATTCTTTAATTTCCTCAATCATGTCTCTTAATACTTCTTTGTCTTCACCTCCATGTTCTTCAATAAGCTGATTAACCTTTTCGAAATTGAAAACATTCTCAATATGCGCATTTCCTTGTGTACCTATATTCGAACCGTACACCGTTCCAATATTAAAATGCATTGCAGAAGATCTCTGTAAATCTATTGTAGATTCCTTTCTAACTTTAGCTTGGTAATGTGCTGGTATGTCCAGAAATCTGTCATAGAATCCTCTATCCAATACAATGTATGTCTCAGTAAGTCCATTTGGTAATAGTCGTAGAATTTTATCTCCTTCTTCTACGGGCAAGCTACCATCTTCAATTACAACCTCATCAGGCCCAATAACAACTTCAACGTTCTCGAACTTCTTCCCATTCAATTTTACTATAGTTACATTTTCATACTCATTTTCTCTTAACATAGTATATCGCCCTCCAACAATTTTTTTTATGTAACTTTCACCTTTCTCAGTCAAAACGGAGTTGTAATAGTAAATTGTATCTCCAGCATAATAAGGTTTTGTAAGGTAGCCTTCACTTACTAAAAAAGCAACCTGTACCTCAAATTCTTTCCAGTCAAACCCAAGATTCAGTCGTTCTAATCCTTTAGCATCTATGCCTTTGAATAATTCTCCTTTACTTGTTTCACTAAGAATGATATACCTTATCTTTTCATTATTCATTTTCACCACATCCTTTAAAACAGTCATTTGATTACCATTCGGAAAGTCTTTTTTCCAACTGACCAATCTATATCAGAAACAAAAGAATTAGTAAGTTTCATAGTACTTAGAGCTTGACTAGGGGTCTGATGTCCAACATTTCTCAAGTTTTCGCCAAGGAAGTCCATCACTCTAGAACCGTCTCCGACATTCTCACTACACAAAAAGGTAACAGCAACTTGGTCATCTTTTGGTAGATAGTGCTCTACTGCTCCGTTAATAGAACTGATCGAATAAACTTCAACCTCATCCTTTTCATTTAGCCCTCCGAACAGTAGAGATACTTTGTATCTCAATGGATCGACCAAATAAGCCTCTTTAAGTTTGTAGCGATCAAATAGTTGTTGAAATGCTTGAAGCCATAAATCAAAATCATAAGTTTTTACCTCAGTGATATCATTTAAGACAATATCACACATGTCCTTTCCTCCAGCGTATGCAATAAATGCTCGATTGTCATAATTTATAAACTTCTGTAAATCCTCTTGTTTTACTTCCTTTGTTTCTTGATCTACGACTCTTCCATCAGACATAACGCAACAATATTTCTCTTTCGCAATAACTGTAACTAAGCTCACTTTCTATTCCTCACTTCTTCATAAAATAGTTATTTCAAACAATTAGAACAAACCCTCAATAAAATCAATTACATACTTCCAAAAAGAAAATAGCAAAAAAATACCTGTAGCCATTGAGATAATAATAGATAAAAGAATTGGATGCCTCTGTGCGAATGAATTTGCCCGATGATTGTTTTTACTGTTTTCATCCGTATTTATATTAATTTGATGACCAATTGAAGAATTCTTTATTTTGTTATTATCTCCGATTTTGATCTTCATTACTTCCCACCTCTAAAAAGTTTTCCAATCCCAGAGCCTTTAATTTTGTTTTTGTCTCCAATTTCTATTTTACCCTCATAGATAATTTGGCCTATGTTGTTAACAATCTGCTCTTTATACTCATCACTCTGAATTTGAGACTTAATATCCAGATCATCTAAATTTTCAAACCTTTTTTCAAGTTCCATGATTACATCTAAAAGTTTTGACTTTACTTTAAATACAATACCAGTTAAGAGATTTGAAGGAATTGAAACATGCATACTTGCAATTTGCAAATGTGGTTTTGAGATATAGTGGCAATCATATGTGGATATTTGTTTACCATAGCTACCCTCTTTGTCGCTGCTTGATATAGCCTGTAAAGTTGATACACTATCATACAGATGTACTGTCTTTATATCTTCTACTTGTTGAGATGTCAATAAAGACTCGATCGGAACTTGAGACTTGGTATATTGAACTCTACCATTAACAATAAAAGTTCCCATTGGAACTCCAGTTAACACTCTGTACTCAGGTAATTCGACTCCTTCTGAGTACCCTTCAAGTTCCCCATTAATCCATTCCATAATAGCTATGCTTTCTAAATCTGATAGAATAATTTTCAGCCTTAAAAGTATATTTTCCAATGTTATTGTCCCACTAACCAAATCTTTTAGTAATTGACTTCTGCTCATTCAAAACTCACGTCTCCATTTCATATGAAATAAACCTTCCATCAACTCACTTCTAAATGTAAAGTAATCCAACTACCATCAATCTTATAGCCAAAATGCCTATATATTGCGATAAGATCATTTCTTGATATTCCATTAGGAAATAATTCGCCTTCAATTATGTGCATCTTTACAGATCTTAACTCCATTTCGAAGGCGATTTCTTCAATTTGCGGCAACACTTCGAGAAAAAAGTCATGCAATAGTCTTCCATGTCTAACACCTTGGTTTTGCACTTTAAAATCCGTAATATAAATTTTTCCATCATAATAGTAGTTGAATATTAAATATCCAACATCATGAAATTGTTCATTCTGAATCGTTAGCCTAAAAGGACGCACCATTCCTTGTCTTAGCTCAGAGATATCACATGAGAGTTTGACCGCTTCTTTATTTCTATCAAGAGCATTTTTTCGAATGTGATAATACATAAGTTCAACTCCGATTTCTTTCAATTCGCACGAAATGTAACTTCAAATAAAAGTATTATTTCACTTAGATAAATAATGGTAAAACTGTGCATACTACACCTACATAACTACCACAATTATACAACAACAAGTTACCATCTACTATGTTTGAAGAAAACTATACAAATAGGAATAGACTCATCCACATGGACAAGTCATACGATACACATTTTCATCGTCATAATTACAGTCGAGTCGTGGAGTTTGGTAACAGTAATCGCAGAGAGGAAGTATTCAGTGGTGGTCAACTTGACTACTACTCATTCTATCCTTAAGATTTCAATGTGAGCTATATAAAAGAAAAAGCACCCATAAGGATGCTAATCATCAACCGAAACTAAAATTGGTATTCTCTACTGATTTCACTGCTGATGAACGATAAAGTATGTTGCTCTCTGTATTTCTTCCAATAGAGAAACAATCAACTGAAAGGATGAATCCCATCACACCAACCTTTCCATCAACTGTTGTTAACCGGGAAGCTTCTTTACCTTCGCTCCCATCAATTGAATTAGAGTAAACTTGACGTAAGTAGTATGATTCCTTTGGATCATCTGAATCATTCTTATATCCGTTTAATACAGTGTCATTCTCAATTGTAATACTGGAATCATCCAAGAAAGTTATCACTATCATATCTCCACCTCCTTCCGTTAGAAAACGAATGGACTTTATTACTTGCTTTCCATTATTTTAATTTGTTTCTCTACCTCTTCTAATAGTGGCCTAGCTGCGGTAATAATGTATTGGACTGATTCATCAATAAT
Organism: Paenibacillus sp. ACRSA; assembly: GCF_022346845.1. NCBI lineage: Bacteria > Bacillati > Bacillota > Bacilli > Caryophanales > Paenibacillaceae > Paenibacillus > Paenibacillus sp. ACRSA. The sequence continues at coordinate 171,086 of NZ_JAKRNP010000003.1, forward strand.
AGACGCTATTTCCTTATTTACAAACTCGTCTGATAGTTCTTTATATTTTTCCAAGTTGTAATTGTTACTAGCATACCTACTCTCGTCTAGTAAGGCTAATTGTTTTGGCGCGAACTGCATAGGGATCGTGTCAATAGCTGTGTTTAATGATTCATATCCTCTTAAATATTCCCATAATCCACTCAACATGTCTTTATGATTATCTACATTAAATAACGGACTGTTTACAATCAATTTTCCTGTTAACGATTCTTTGGTGTAGTACTTTTTCTTTTCGTTGTAGTGTCTAATTACAGTTTCCAACTCATGACTAAGCATATGTAACAACTTGATACGCTGATTCTGTTCATCTTTCTTCTCTTTCTTATCTGCTCTCATGTTAGCAAGCCACCAACCTATAAGTACTGCAATCAAAGGCATTATAACGCTTCCTATTACATTGTTTTTCCACATAGTCTCTATCCAATCAAATACCCAACCCACTACCTACATCACTCCTTATGCTTAATAGGAATATTATACTACTAAGTACACTGTATAGTGATAATGATATATTCTAATTTGACAGACCATCATATTTACCGTTCGTTGTCTCGGCTGAATGAACCTACCCTAATTTCGTGCTAGTTGATTTAGACATGGTAAATCGCCGTATCCAAAAGTCGAGATTCACGACATTAGAATTCAATTGTAACGATTCGTTATATTTGAACTTACAGGTGATTCGCCATTGAGTTTCACTGACGGAATATTTCCGCTGGTTGTCTTTGTATTACTCAGTTCTATTATAAATGATCGCTGTCGACCAAATCGACCGCCAATATGGAAATTATTTGCCATGTCCTTAAAGGACGTCACAAATTAGTGTAACGGAATTTTCCGTTCAACATTGGTCATAACGCAAATCTGCTGTCCGATATAAATACAGTTTGTGTTGTCAACTTTGCCTAGTCAACTCAGGTACAATGTGTACTCGACTTTTTATCTTTGAAGTTAGAAAGCGTAAAATTCCGTTTTCAGATTAATGATGTGGTTTCAACCTACAGCATTCTAAACTCCTCATCGGACAATTCTGTCGCACGAGAATCCAATTACACCCAGTTCCCTCAAGGAACCAAGTTATAGTAACTATATTGTCTAACTAAACACAAAGGTTTTCACCCGCGTGGGGGGAAAGACAAGGTGGATAACTTTCCACTTCGTGATTAAGGTTGTGGACTATCATATGGTCGACATCAAAGATATGATCAAAGCCAAGTAGGGGTTCCTTCTATTGGGAGATACCCTAAGTTTAGCTTAGGTCACGAATCCACCGTGGACTACTTGTTCATGGTCAATCAATGCAACGAGGGAGTTTAAGTGTCCCGTCATTGTTCACTGAGGGAGAATTAACGTTTTCCTTCAAAGGAAATCATTCACTCTAGGATGTAATGTCTGATATATCATTGCGAGGATAGCTTCGATATGATTTAACGCAACGCATGTTCATAATGGACACTCGTGTTCAAGTTGGATACAACGTCCAAAAACTACCGTCAATTTGACGAAGGCTCAACTTTGAGAATACCTTAACCAGTTACCTTCAAACTGAAGGAGACTGTGAATGTTCGTGTATTTGCCTATTCACACGTCTAAGTGGTACATAATCCAATGTGCACAAAAATGTGCATATTGAGAACACGAACATTAACAAAGATATCAGTCTAATTTCATTCACTTTTCATATATATTTGTCGCATATTTTAACGAATCTCAATGTAGACAAAATTGTCTATAATGAAAAGACGAACAAAAAAGGACAGTGCAATTTTGCGCTCTCCTCATATGTAACATTCAATTTTCATCATTCTTTTCTGCTTTCTGATCAATGTTAACTCTTCTCGTATCTGCAAACGCTGTTCAATTGTTATATCTAATCTTGATCCTTCAGCAACCAAATGACTATACCTTGACTCAATTATTACAGGCTTAAGCTTATGTTTGCGTTGTTTATTTGGCTTGATACGATTAGCTCTGCGTTTACTACTAGGTGACCGATACGGAATTTCCGTATGATTCAGGCTCATAATCGTTTCAAACAAACTCTCTCTGCCATACATCGAATTTCGTTCTCCTTCCCTTAAGTCAATTACATACTAAATTACGATACTGTTAGCTATAAGATAGAATTCAACAACAACGCTCTCAAAATGTTCAGCTATCTTATTGGCGAAATGGTCATAATACTGATCACTTTCCAAATATCTCACCAATCTTTGAGACTTTTCTTCTCCAATATCAGGCGCAGACGCAACAACCATTTTGATAACTGCATCCCAAGCATTGTCTATTAAACAGCAAAACTTGTAGTCATCAAACTTATTCAATACCTTCATACTCAATTCCTTGTTCAGTTCAGGTAGATCAAATAATCCCTCAATACGATTAACAATTGGTTGTGTTTGATTAGCAATATTTCATTCCATATCTATCATCCCTTCAGTTCTTCTGGAAGTGGTCTAAGTACTTCACGTAACAAATCAGCAAACAATGATTCTATTTCACTTAGTTCACTACTGAATGGCTGTGACAGCTTCGCATCAATGATATTGATCATAGTGACATATCTGATGTCTGTTTCTTTAGCTCTTTCCATCATTCCAATGATCATGGCAACATCTAATCCATACTTTTTAAAATATCTTTCAATGGTTTCACGAGTACGCCGATAGTGATCATAGTTCCAAGCTGCCTTTTCATCTGAAGGTAAATTGTCAAAATCTGATTCAAATGATTGTATTTTATCGCTCACGGTGCTACCCCCTTAATCAAGTTGAAATCAAAAATTTTATCAGGAAAACCATTTATTTAAATTGTTATATGAATTATGAAAATCTCATTACAGTACAATGTTACAAATTTCGTTTTATATTAATCTCCCGACAGAGAGTCGATCTAGTTCCTGTCACGTCGCCTTATTAAGTGTACAATCGTTCCAGCACATCATTGAGATGTATGTTACTCTCCATTCGCTTCAGTTTGATTATATCGTTGACATCTATACCCCATTGCTGAATTCGTTCAATATGAGCTAGAACAACACTATGGAGGAAGTAGTTACGTAGAGCCTGTAGCGGATTAAGCATATACATGTCCAAAAATGCATCATCCGACATTGGATTGGATTGAAGCTGCTCATCTCTCATCTCATCAAGCAAAGCGTGAATATTTGAACCAGATGGACTATAAGGGATTCGCATCATAAAATCGTAGCGTAACTCATCTGTAGTAAGCACAGCTTTGAGGTTGGCTATCAATCTATGAGCTTTAGGGTTAATCTTCAATTTGGTAATGATCGATTCAAGCGTTAAAGATTTAGGTTTAATAGAAGGAATAATTACGATTGCCATATGCATCAGTCTCCTTGGTGTTTAATTTTGTTCTATAGGTCATTGCAACAGATTTCAACGATATCCAAGAACCGTTATGAGTAAGTAAACATAGCTGTCGATTAATCAATTTGCCATGTCTATACATTTGCATTTCTCCCCTCTGCTCCGCAAAATTTTGCACACCTTACAATTTATAGTTGTAAGATACCACGCTCTTGAAATAAAATTGCAAGTTTATAAAATGCAGATGCACGAATCTTCATGAATGTATCCTTTGAAATTGGTGGGTCAATCATAAAATTGTAAACCTGATAATCCTTTATGTATTCACTCACCATAAACTTATAGGTAATCAAATCCTTTTCTTCGTCAGCCAATAAATTTACAGCAGACTCAACATCACGTTGGTATTGCTCTCTATCTGGATTAGAGACAGTACATTTACATATCACGTACTGTTTGAAAATTTCACTCATGACTGAAGATATTGCTTTGACATCAATTTCAGGCAACACTTTCTTTATTACCATATCAACACACCTTTCTATAATAGGATTGACTACCGGAAATTTTCCGGGAGGTTGTTTATTAGTTGTTACACAAATAATAGTTACAGTACAACGTTGCTGATTTAATTCGCTTTTAGAAATCAACCTCGATATGTTAACAAAAATAGCTACAGCCCTCGGCATCACAGATATATCTGAGTTGATCCAGTTTGAAGAAGTATCGGATACAGATGAACATGAGCCTACATCCCATTGATGTGGTTTTTTTCTTACCCAAAATAGATATAACATGAAATAAAACATTAACCTTCAAAAATATGAAGATACAAAGTTTTGTATCTAAAAACAAATATAATCTAATATTTTAACCATGTCAAATCTAAAAGTTTGTACCTAATAGTTTATTTACTCCAAACTATTGATATAATAGTTACATAGTACTTATTTCAGCATTAGTGAGGTATGCCATGTTAGATAGTATAGGGAAAAGAGTTCGCTTTCTACGCATGAAGAAAATGAAGACAGTTAATGATCTTGTCAATGAAATCAAGATACCTGTGTACAACCAATATGGAGAAATCGCATCATACAAACAGGTGACAAAAGGAACTATTGGCAATCTAGAAAATGATAGAAATGATCCCAATATCCACTTAATTATTGCTATATCAGAGTATTTCGATGTATCTGTAGATTGGATTTTGAAAGGGAAAGAACACGAGGGTCAGAAACTTGGCGATCCAAGCAGAGAAGAGTTACAATTTGTTCTTGATAATACAAAACAGGAGATTATCCAAGAACTTGAAGAGAAAATCAGAGAAATAAAAAGTAAGTATTAAAAAGACCCTAAATTAATAGGGTCAAATTTTTATGCGTGTTTATCAGCGAATGTACTAATAGTCCATTGAATAATTGGATCTTCAATAAGTATATGTACCGCACCTTCTTTAGCCATTACTAACTGCAGCTCTGCTCCCAACATATTCCCAATGATTGAGTTATTGTCGGCTGCTGTAAAATACATTGGCAATCCTTTTGCTAAGGTTAATAGTGCATTTCGATTTGCTTTTGCATTTAAGTTTACAGTGAATGTTCTAGGCTTGTTCTCCATAGTATATTTTGCAGTGATATTAAACACGAGAGTTTGTGCCTCATGCAGTGTTAACATATCGTAGAACGTTTCATACTCATCTGCAACATTCGCTCCTTTTAACTCTTCTACGCCAGATACCACAATTATGTTAGTATTCGGCATAGTTTCAAAGACTCCTATTTTTCTAACCATAGTCTCACCTCCTAATTATTCTATAGGAATATAATACCATGTACATTTAACTAATCACAACTCCACATCAGAGGAATGATCAGTATTAAATACTCTAAATATTATTGGGCAAATGGTAACGTTCTAGCGCTTATTGGAGCTGTACTATATGTGATTGATAATGATATGAGCTATGTATTGGCTATAACGGCTGTATCATTCACTATCCTTGCTGTAGGGTTGTTTGTATTGATTAAAGAATAGATAATTCAACCAACATTCAAAAATCAATCTTAGACATGGTAGATTAGCTTTGCGAAGCCACCTGTAAATACTGTGTATACATGTCTAAAGTCTAAATTATAGTAATACTTATTAAGGGTGATTTTCTCCAAGAGGATTTCCCTGTCTATCTTGGATGATTTCCCGATAAGAGTTTTCAATAGGTTACCCGATATTTTCGTGGAAGCTTCTCGTCAATTTGACGATCAGGTGTGTGTACAGTGAGTACACAGTTAAACTTATCAAACTGGTTATATTCGTAGTGTGTAAAAGGGGACGAAATTTCGTCCTAAGTATATTCTGACTGTGCAAAGTTGCGTAGTGAACAGGTTGACGTGACGTAAACCAGTTACAGGGTGACACCAAGTGCCACCCCATGCGATCAAATTATTCCAATCCATATACTAATTCAAGGTTCTCCATGTTCAAGAAATCCTTTTTCAATCTAGCGTAAACATAACCTCCATCACGTGTACGTCCTACATTGTAACGTTCGCAAATAGAAAAATATTCCTCTTTGCCAAGTTTCCCGCTTTCCTGATGCAATTCATACGCCATATATAACATTCCACTGTTTCTGATATTTGTAGGTGTTAAAGTTGGAACTTGATACAGCTCTGATATCTTCTTTATTCTTCTATTGATCAATGCAGAAGCTGCTGGTACGTTACCCTCAACACCTGTACGTGCATCAGCCGCACCACGAACTATGTAGTCCGTTTTAGTAAGATAGTTTTTATTGTTTCTCATGCCTTCAAACTCTAATCCATTATTCTTGAAATTGACCTCTTCATTGTTGGCAATTCTCATAATGTTATAAAGTTTGTTTGAGATGGGTATCACTCTTGATTCTTTACTGCCATCTGATGTTTCATTGAATAATTCAACTTCATAACTCAACGGATCGCTATTAACTTCTCTTACTCTCTCCATTTTAAGGGTCAAAAGTTCACTGTATTGTCTGCCGTATATGCCTTGAAATATTCCGAGTATGGCAAGTTTATCTTGATGATTTATGCACTCATCCACCCAGTGCATGATGTCATCGTGAGAGAATAATGTAGGCTCACTTGTATCTAAAAATTGCTTATAAAACTCACCTGATGCCACAGCATCTAAAGGATTGATATTGTCTATTCTAAGATCTTGTGCAACTGCCCATCTTATATAATTTTGTATTATGATTCCTGTAGCAGTTATTGTTGTCATCTTTGTGGACTTCAACAAGAGCAACACCTGTTTAATCTCGCCCAAGTTAAAATCATATAGATCACGACCTAATTTAGCTTCAATACTCGAAGCTCTCTTGAGTACACGTCCATATGAGATTCTCGCTGCTTGACTCTGATTTTTCAAATATCGTTCTTTCACGGCTGAATTGTAGAAGGACTCATCATAGATTTTATTCACACTGTACACCTCTAAATATAGAGTCAAAATACTTGATAAGATCCTCACGTATACGCTTGTTTCCGGTTAATGTCTTCTTTTCATTCAGTAGATTTAATAGTTTTCCATCTTCTAGATTAATGCTATCAATATATTGAGATAATTTCTGTAAAGGAATCTTTTTCTCATAAATGTAATGAGCTAGAACGATATATCCTATAAACATTAGAGGGTGACTCATAATGTGACTTCCTCGTAGTTTTACATTGGTTGAAAACTTATCTGGATAGCTTCCTACTAAATAAACTACGAATTCTATTAAGTAATCCGATACTTGAAGCACATCAAATTGCCTTTCCAATTTGAAAACTTTATCTATAGCGTAAGAAAGGATATCAAACGTTGTAAGTTCTCCAACTAAATAACTTACTTTGTTAGATGATGCAATCTGTTTCCCGATTTCAGACTTACGTTGCATATTTGCCACTACTTTATCAGACAATCTCTCCTGAGCTAATTCTTCTCTTCTTTCTTTCTTCAACACGTTAACTGTATTAATCTGACCAAAGTATCTTTGAGCTGTATCATGGTCATACGATCTTATTGATAGAATTAATTCTAAGTCCAAGTGTGGATTGACTTGTAGCGCAACCACGCCACCCTGTAAGCGATGGAAACCATCAAGGATGGATATAACAACTCCATCGTTTATTGTCAGTGTATTAGACTCCTCGTTGTACGTGACAGGGTCTACTTCACTTGAGAATACATTAAGAGTGATCATATCTTCAAAATAACTGTTGGAAGCCATTTTATCAGCAATCCTTTTAACACTGGCCTTGTTTACAATAGGAGTCCTAACTATACCTCCTGATTTGTTTGTCTTATAGTTGACTCCACGTTGTGTTTCATCGTCATAAATAATTAACTGGCTGTCGTACAACTTGACTAAAGTTTGAATTGAGATCTTAGTGATATAACTATCAAATTTAATCTTTGTACATTCCTCAAAATGGATAGGTAGAGTGATCCTTTCTTGAACTGATTGACTAAGAACAATCTCCGCTTCTTTAATTTCTCGCTTACCGAAATACCTATCTGGGTTGAATATTTTATCCTCTGTTACTTCATATAGAGCTTTGGTCAGGCCATAAAGCATTGGAATATCTAAATTGGAAACTGACTCCACATTAGATATTATTGAATTTATCTCTTCAACTGGAACATTTAATTCGATTAATTGAACCTGTAATTGGTGCTTCACTTTTTTAGTTTTAAGAGCTATTTCAAGATGAGTCAAAAGAATTTGTTCAATTTCTAATCTATCTGTCTTCATATGTATCTTCACTCCTTAAATACAGTATAGCACCCGCCAAAGTGATTTTAAACGTAAAGATACATATGGGGTATCGCCAAATGATACCACTGAAGAGCAACTTTTGCATTTCCTAAATCCGGAACCACAGCGTCACCAAGAGACACGATTACGGGAGGCCTAGATTGTCCATGCTATAGTTTTAGGAGTTGGGCGACATGGGTATGGGACAGAACAAAAAAACAGCCACATAAGGCTGTCTAGGCTGTCTGATATCGTTTTATTTCCATCATACAATACATCGAAAATGCAAGTACAACTCCTGCAATTACTATATTGGTTGGATCTATTGCTATACGTTGTAACTGACTAAAGAAATCATATCCCATTGTTCTAATTTGCCCGATGCTGGAATTGGTGTATTCTATCACAGGATTAATTTTAAAGAGTGCTGTAAACAACAAAAATATAGCTGCTCCACTAGATAAGCCTGACATGACAATAAACAAATTGCGATATCCCAAATTCACATTTCTCCCTCTATATTGTAATAGGGATATTATACCATGTATACGAACTTACTTTCTACTCTAACCAAAACACACACGATTCCCTTACATAATAATTCCCGTTAACCTTAACTGCATATTCATTGTGAGATGTTATCACTCCCTCTTCCTTCTCACCAGTAAACAATACAACTATAGGACGTTTAAAGTTTATATATCGTTCAAAATCCCCTGTAGTAGCAAGCATTTTCTTCATTTCAATTACTCCTCTCGTTACTCATACCCATTTTTATAGACGTACTATGCAACATATCTAGCGCCTCCGCGCCCCGAACCTCACCAATAACAATACGATTGGGTCTCATCCGTAAGGAAGACTTGATTAGATCCCGGATCGATATCTCACCCTTACCTTCGGTGTTGGCATTACGTGTCTCCATAGAAACGAGGTTAGGTACAGTCACAATCTGTAGCTCTGCCGAATCCTCAATCGTAATAATCCGCTCATCAGCGGGAATGAACTGAGATAATGCATTGAGGAACGTGGTTTTCCCTGAACCCGTACCGCCCCCGATAAAAATATTGTGCTTACTACGTACCAACTGTTGTAATAATTCAGCCGCCTCTTCATGTAGGGCGCCCTTATGAATCAGATCCAACATCGTCAGCGGCTCACTCGGAAATTTACGAATTGTCATCGTAGGCCCCTTCAAGGCAATGGGCGGCAATACGATATTGACACGTGAACCATCCTTAAGCCTGGCATCAACGATTGGAGAAGATTCGTTAACAATTCGGTTCACCCCAGACACGATCATCTGAATAATATCCTCTAGCCGTTCCTTGGATTCGAATTCAAGTGTAATCCGGCTAACTTCACCTGCTTGCTCTACAAATATCTCCCTATGGCTATTAATCATAATCTCCGTGATATCGGGATGATCCACAAGCGGCTGTAATATATCTAGCCCACGGAAGGAGTCAAACAACCGCTGTACCAACGTATGTCGCTCACCAGATGTCAGGTCATGCAGGTTCGGATCAGAGAGCACTTTCCGCTCAATTCCCTGCCATAACTCCTCGTCTCCTGCAGATGAAGTCAGATCTAGCCCAGCCCTTACTTCCTGGCGCATATGCTGGAACAATTCTTCCCGGTTCAGATCATTGAGGGATGAGTCTGTCATTAGCCTCCTCCCATTCCCTGGTGAATTCGACCTGTCTGCGTTAGCTCTTCCTCCCCATTCTGGATCAGCAGTGCGCACAGTCTTTTCACTTCTCGCTGAAAGATTGGTGAGCTAAGCAGTACTTCCTCCTGACTAATCTGCCTCCAGGATGGAATATATGGCAATACGGCATCCAGATGCAGATCAGGTCTTGGCGTCGCATTCACAACACTATCCCGATACTTGTTCACGACGAATCGTGCACGATCCATTACACTATCAATCCAGTTCGGCTTCACCCGTTCAGCGTACTGTATCCATTGCCCCCAGCGATGCATCGCTGCAATATCATCCTCTACGAGCCATACGAATGTATCTGCTGTTTCGATGATCCCTTCACTGCGTCCATCCCAACCTGAATCTCCATCTAGAATAATGACATCGTATTGTCCACATTGGATCAGGTGTTGAATGAGATTAGCTGTATCCTCCTTGGACATTTGCAACAACTCTTTGCGATTGGATAGAGGCCAGAATACATCGGACTTCAATCCCTCATGACGGAGCACATAATGATCTACACCTTTGGACTGTGATTGGGATTTTACTGCTTTTCCTGTTTCTTTCCGGCTGACCTTCAGATCATATAACAGTCGAGACAACCCCGTTTCGGCATCAGGCTGACGCTGTAGGCCTCGAGTTAGACCCTTCTCAAGGAAGGGTTGCGTACTGTCTAATGTCTCCAGATTAAGGTAGAGCACAGCATATCCAGCGAGTCCTAACTGTTTCGCCATATGCAGAGCAACTGCTGTCTTCCCACTTCCACCTGAAGCAGATATGACTCCAATGGAAAGGGTGTCCTGGCCGGGTCGATGCGCTTTCTTACGACGTGGCTGACGGCATGCATTCATTACCGCATCTAGCAAAGAGGGCAGAGGTTGATATTTCATCAACTGTTTATCTTCATACACCTCATCATTCCCCTCACTTAGCATTAACCATGGGATCCCCGAGGTGTCCCCACCATTACTGAGCCAAGCGTTCAACAGTTCCGGCTCCGCAATGACCAGATCGGGTATCTCTCGCTCCCCCTGTTCATGCATATGCTCTCTGAATAGCTCCCATTGTGAAAATGCTGTGAATCGCAAACCAGAGCCTGATGAGCTCCCCTGCACAAAATCTAACCAGGCGCTGATATACTCTCGATCTTTTGAAGCAAGCACTACTTTCAGAACAATCAATGTACTCCCCTCCCCGCAAAAAAAGCACAAAAAAGCACCGTCCAATGACTGCATGAGCATGCAGCATATGGACGGTGCTTCCGTCACGTGCTATGAATGTATGAATAATATATCATACAATTTGTGGAGGATCAAGAGATTTATACAAATGATCCTATGGCCTAATTCACCTTAACCTCATGCACTCGTTGTAGACATCTATCCGATGATCCATATTAGGAATTATACAATGCGCCAAATTCAATAATGTTACGATCCGGATCAAGCACAAAAATCTGTGCAAAGCCAGCCACACTATCTGGTCTCGCTTCGTATTCAATGCCTTGCTTCGTGAGCCAGTCTATGGTTTCCTGATAGCTTGTAACCCAGATGGCAAAATGCCCATCTGTCGTATCAATCCCCGCTTCACGCAGCGTATGCCCTTCTGGATGCTGCAGCAAATGCAGCTGCTGACTTCCAATGGCGTACCATATACCTGTAGAGCGAAAAGGCGGACGTTCAATCTCCTGCATCTGTAGCAGTCCAGAGTAGAATTGCTTCGCAATCTCCAGATCACGTACAGCCAGACTGACATGATGTAAATGTGCATATTGAATCATTTCTGAATCCCCTCTCTTGAGATACTGTCCAAGCTATTTCACGTTAAACGTTTACATAAATTCTACTATACTTTCCTGATTCATGACCAGGAAAGATGGACATAAACAAAAAGCATGTCTTGCACAGATGAGTGCAAACATAATGTTTACACACCGAACTGTGTTAAGACATGCTTTTGATTTACAATCGTATAGTTTAGAGATTACTCACCAATTCGCATTGAGCTAGATTACTTCGCGCTATCTAATGCTTCTTGTGGAACTTTAATCTCTTCTACTTGGTCATGGTTGGAGAAGGTCGAGTTCATCTTCATATCCATGGTTACTTTTTGTCCATTCTGCTCCATCTCCATTACCATAGTTACATCGGTAGCTGCAGGCAGATATGTCTCTTTGTTAACCATATACTTCATCTTCATGCTCGTAATGTTCATTTGCTCCAGCATCGCTTGAGTCTGAGCATCTGATCCATTTTGCTCCATGACGGATTTGGCTAATTCTTTCACATTATCACCCGATACGTCAGCGTTGATCACATAATTGTCGCCCTCTTCTGTAATCTTCGTATCTTCAGCGATTTTTTTGAATTGCTCCAGTTCCGCTTCCGGATTCATACTTGCTTGCATCTGTTCGATCAGTTCCTTGGTTTGATCTTCTGGAATCGTAACCCACTGATCGCCAACTTGTGAATAGATATTATCTGAAGTAATATATTGCTTCACATTCTGTGCTTCCTGCCCAGCCATTTCGACCTTCATCTCTTGATAGATCATCATTGGATCTTTGATGATATCCATCTTCAGTGAGGTTTTAACCTCTTGATCCTGGGACTGTTCGCCAGCCTCAAGTTTCAAAACTTGGTCGATATTTGCGTCTGTTGTGAAGCTCTTCATCGCTTTGGTTGCTTCATTTGTTTTGTTAATTAATTCGTCGAGCGTAGGGATTGCTGCCGTCTCCTGTTGTTCAGTTGCGGTACCTTCGTTCGTTGCTTCATTGGTTGCTTCATTGGTTGATTCGTTGTTTGCTGGCGGCGTTGCAGCACTGTTATCTGTATCGTTTCCGCATGCAGCCAAGCTGATTGATAATAACGCCCCGATAATTAATGTAGTCCACTTCTTCAAGTTGATTTCCTCCCAAAATAAATATAATCCTTATTTATTACCCAGTTTTTCCCGTTATTAATCATGAAAAGATTTTCGGCTGAATTCCATATTCGATGCTGATGATGCCCACAGGCATCATTCGTAATCAAAAGCAATTTTTTTTAAACTACATTTCTAAAAAACGCTCTTTGATCTCTGGTGTCGGCAACATACAAGCCTCATCCTTACCAAACCACTTATAACGATTACGAGCAACCAGATTATATACAGCATTACGTATGAATTTGGGAACAATGATTAACCCGTATAACAATGGGTATGGGAAGGCGAGGCCTTTGGCTAAGCGAAGTGCCGCCGTAGAACGCGTATAATAAACGCCATCTTCAATAAGTACAAATGTATCCATTTGATCTGGCGAAAGATTGCCCTTCCGCAGTAACTCCTTCGCAATATCGGACTGCAAAGATGCAAAATGATATTTACCTTCCGGATCACGCTTAATAATCCATTTAGTAATGCCCTGGCAGAAATGGCATACGCCGTCCACGAGCACAATGGGGTGTCCTTGATGCTGTTCGATGTCATTAGCTGTCATAATGCAGGCCTCCTAAAGTTGTTGCTATCAGATTACTTACCCATTTTAGACTATGTTCAACTAGAGCATGCCCTAAATTGAGCAACACTGAATCATACTAATAAACACAGCACACTCCGAAGTAGGAATGAAAAATAGAAAAAGAGCGTAGGCTCGGTGCCTACGCTCATATCTGTCTGGGCTATTCACCCGAAATCAGACGAAATATTATTTAGTTACTTCAGCAAGTCCTTTGTCCACCCATTGCTCATCAATCATTTGATGATGCAGATCTTCTGACCACTGATCCATACATTTACAAATGAAATCTTTGCGGCATACTGGACAAGGTGTTTTTTGCAGACGACTGATATGAGTCAACTTCCATTCTGGGGAACGGGAGTAGAACACACGACAATGTGTACCATCTTCGAGTTTTACTGTAAACTCATACAATCCGTCTTTTTCATTTTGGCTAGCTACTTGCAATTGTGCAATTTTCGGTCTATAAGACATGGATATCACCTGTCAATTCAAATTTGGTTCATGCAATGATACTTCTCAGTACTAAGTCATATTAAAGAAATTTCAGGCTCATGTCAACTCAAGTAGCTACGCCTGAACTGGAATATTCCGGAATACTTACCTACAATCAACCTTTTGTGATCTTATCCTCCAAACAAAATATCCAGAATCGTCCCTACCTGTCCTTGTTTTTTTCCCTTTAGCACATCCGGGTTAAACACCTCTACATACCCACAGGAAGTACACGTGATGAACAAATAATGATTATGCTGAATATCAAATACTTTGCTTAAACCCGCCCCCGACATCGACACTTCCTTAATATCACAATCGGTTCCTCGGCACTTTGAACATACAAACCGACGTTCGATCATCTCTTCAATACTCATTTTTTGCGTTCCCCCTTTTTTAGGATAGCTCACATGAAATAAGAGTATAATTTATGTAAAAGAGTACGCTCCTGACCCTACAATCTCCTGCACCATCCGTTAATTTAATTAGGAGGTTATTCAGAAAGGTTCTGAAATTGAAAACCCTGCCGATTACCAGCAGGGCTTGTCTTATGCAACAGATATCAAGGTTATCTGTTTCTATGGATCAATTCTTTTCCTATAAGTAGTGGTTATACTACATTCAATACAACGTCAATATTGCCACGAGTTGCTTTGGAGTATGGGCAGAAATCATGAGCTTTGCGAGCGAGATCCTCTGCTTGACTATGATCCACTCCCGGCATACTTACATCGAGACGAACAGACAGTTGGAATCCATCATCCGCAGGGTCTTTACCAATGGATACATTACTTGTTACAACTACGTTCTCCAGCTTCACACCTGCTTTGCGCGCTACGTTAGCTAGTGCACTCTCATAACATGCCCCATATCCGGCTGCAAAGAGTTGTTCAGGGTTCGTTCCCTCACCACCGGAGCCACCTAGTTCTTTAGGCATTTTCAGATCATGCTGAAGTACGCCGTCCGAAGAAGTTACTGAGCCTGTACGTCCACCTTTAACCGTTGCTGTTGCTGTATATAAAGCTTCCATTAGAATCTCTCCTTCACTTTGTTTTTTTGTTGCCTACAATTCATTTTAAACTTCTGGCTCATTTTGAAACGCATGTTGGATTCATATTCAGCTTGTACATCTTTTTCATTTTCATGCAGATAACGCTCAGAGGCTGTATTTTTTTGATCAATGGGTAATATACAGAGGAGCTTGATAAAGATATCGTCTTATTTTTGTGCCCGCACATAAAAGTTGCACTAGACAAAAATTATTGAAGGAGTACAATGTAAGAATAAACATAAAAATTTAGATATATCACATATCGCATATTGTCACATTATTATTTCAAAGTCAGGTGATTATTGTATGAGTAAAAGAAATCCATTTAACACTCCTTCCAGAGAATCGTTATCCACGGCTGGGATGGCTCCTTCCCTCGGGGAAGCTCACAGCTCCATGAAGGTTCCTCAGAACGCAGCTTGGTGGAAAAAGTTCCTCGCGTTTGTTGGCCCGGGCTACTTGGTAGCTGTCGGATATATGGACCCCGGCAACTGGGCAACAGATATCGCAGGTGGTTCACAGTTTGGTTATACACTACTGTCCGTTATTCTCATCTCGAATCTGATGGCTGTTGTACTGCAATCACTCGCGGGTAAGCTCGGGATCGTCACAGGACGCGATCTGGCTCAAGCCTGTCGTGAACGCTTCAGTATGCCGGTGGTTATTATGCTCTGGGTACTCTGCGAACTTGCTATTGCAGCCACCGATCTAGCGGAAGTTATTGGTTCCGCTATTGCCTTGAAGCTGCTCTTCAACATTCCGATGTTATACGGCGTTATCATTACAGCTGTGGACGTACTATTGATCTTAGTGTTACAGAATAAAGGCTTCCGGGCGCTTGAAACCCTTGTAATTGTACTTATGGCGACCATTGCCCTTTGTTTCGGTATTGATCTATTTTTGGCAAAACCCGATATGGGCGGGGTGCTTCACGGTTTTGTACCTAGCACTGAAATTCTACAGAATCCGGCTATGCTCTACATCGCGATTGGTATTATTGGAGCTACCGTCATGCCGCATAACTTGTATCTGCATTCCTCCATTGTGCAGACACGTCAGATCGAACAGACACCGCAGGGTAAAAAAGAAGCCATTCGTTATACAACGATGGATTCCACGATTGCACT
This sequence comes from Paenibacillus sp. ACRSA, assembly GCF_022346845.1. Classification (NCBI taxonomy): domain Bacteria; kingdom Bacillati; phylum Bacillota; class Bacilli; order Caryophanales; family Paenibacillaceae; genus Paenibacillus; species Paenibacillus sp. ACRSA. The sequence continues at coordinate 187,120 of NZ_JAKRNP010000003.1, forward strand.
TACACTCGCGCTGTTCATCAACGCAGCGATTTTGATCGTATCTGCGGCAGTATTCCATAGTGCCGGCATGACACAGGTTGCCGAGATTGCAGATGCTTACCATCTGCTCACACCCCTGCTCGGTACCACTGTTGCAAGTGTTCTGTTCGGCGTTGCTCTATTGGCATCAGGTCAGAACTCGACACTTACTGGCACTCTGGCCGGACAGATTGTTATGGAAGGGTTCCTCAACATTCGAATTCCTGCATGGTTGCGGCGTCTAGTCACTCGCCTGATTGCAATCATTCCTGCCGTCATTGTGACCGCTATTGCAGGAGAGCATGGAACAGAGGAACTTCTGATCCTAAGCCAAGTTGTACTTTCCTTACAACTTCCTTTTGCGGTTATTCCGCTGGTCATGTTTACAAGTGATAAGAAGAGTATGGGTGCATTCGCTAACAAACTGTGGTTGAAAATTACGTCATGGATCATTGCTGCAGTCATCGTTGTCCTGAATGTGTACCTCATTATTCAGACCATTGCTCTGTTTTAATTCTAAAAAAAGCCGACTCATCCAAAGTGAAATGTTCACTTGAAATGGGTCGGCTCTTTTTTAAACCTTTCCCAGAACGATATGCTCCAGTAGGGTCATCAGCTACAAATTTTATTTTGGAGTATATATCTCCTAGTCTTGATCTGGTAAAAGCAAAGGAAGAAGCTGCTCTAGATTATCAATTGTCCAATCCGGGTGATCCTGATCTTCAAGCTCAGGCTGGAACCGTCCATACCCCTGTAAAATGCGTATCGTTCGCATGCCAAGCTTCTTCGCCGGAACGATGTCATTATCGATGCGATCTCCGATCATCACCGCTTCCTCCGCCTTGCATCCCGCCTGCTTCAATGCCACTGCATACAGTTCACGATCAGGCTTGGACACTCCTTCTTCAGCGGAACAGGCGAGCACATTCACATACTTACGCAAACCGTAACGTTCTAGCCGTTCCTCCGTACCCGGACTCTGATTAGCAATGATGCCAATTCGATAATATCGTGACAGTGATTTCAGCACTGAACCTGCGCACGCATAAGGTTGCTCAAGCTCTTTACGAAACTTCAATTTAGCCTGAATCTGTTCTCTATGCTGTTCATCGCTAATCAACGTACGTATCGCCACTTTCATTGGCCACGCCTCGTAGTTTCGGTAACAGGTGACAAATATCTCCCGTACAGTCTCGATCTGCACCGGATATCCAAGCGCACAGGCTTCTCTCACGAACTGACCGATAATATCGTCTACAGGCTCCCATTCGTCCACTAGCGTATCTCCTACATCGAAGAACAACCATTTTAACCCACGTACATCCGGCACATCAATTCCTCCTTATCTTGCTGCACCCCTGAACAATAAAAAAAGAAGACCCACTTCATGCATGAGTCTCCTCAAAATTCCGTTTACCCTTTTGTTCATAAGTATAATGATCTATTAGTCCAATTATATCAGGCACCTGACAAGGGAGCAATCATCGGTTGCAGCATCAACCGTTAAGCAGGAAGCCCACTTCTCCGTTTAATGAATAGACAATCCGATCGGCCCCCATGCCACGATAAATTCCTTTTGGATGGCTCTGTTCTGTAATTACACACAGTGACTTGGATGTCCATGAACGACAGATCTGCAAATAACGGCAGGTCAAGTTCAGACTATTCTCAAAAATAAAAACATTGCCTACACTACTCTGAGGCAAGAACCATTTCTCAGCTGCAGCCGTATTCATGCGAATGACATGCTCTACCCCGAACTTCCGGAGTTTCCGCTCTTCCCCTGCACTGTTGGTCAGAACGGCAAACGGCATTTTTTTGTACATCAATAGTTTGATAAATTTGCGCCCCGCTTCGTTCGGAGCAGTTACTAAAATCATCTCATTATCCATCATTCGTTCCTCCCTTAGCGTGAAAAGACAACAAAAAAGAAGCGTGGGGGACCAAGGCCTCCCGGACGCTTCTTAAAGAATCCATGGCAAAAACACCATGAACCAGCGTACGGCTTGTTGCCTCTCCCTTTAACGCTTACGAGGTTAGCTGACGGATTCGGGCGCGAGAGTCGCCCTATTTCCGGCTGTTACCGGAAAATTCACCCCATGGATCCATACCGTCCTAGAACAGCGCATCCTGTTGGTTCCCCCGTTTTCCACCCATGAATGAATGGAAACTCAGCGATTAAAACATCGTTCTTACATCATGACTGATTAGATCGATATTATCGTTTGTTTCGTTTTTTCATGTACAATAGAAATTAAATTAGAAATTACGATATGAATCATACACCGAGGTCATGTTGATGTAAAGTGTACATAGATCACCGAATCGACTGATTTATGCCGTTTCAACCCAATGATATCGCTTACAACATATTTTTGCTTCATACATCTCCCCAAAGCTCTCTAATTCTCGTGATCACAGAAATCTTCTACCTATTCGTCCATAAGAAGACCAATTCAAGCTCAAAAAGTACTAAAACTATAATTATCCAATATTAGTTTTGCATTATTTAATTGCAACCAATATAATAGATATATACAAAATAGGATTAATCCATTCGATATAGGAGGCGATTTTTATGACCGTTTATGAATACAAAGTTAATACGCTTCGAGGCCAAGAACAAGAAATGTCTCAATACCGGAACAAAGTACTGCTTATTGTGAATACAGCTAGTAAGTGTGGATTGACACCACAATTCGAAGGGCTGCAAGAGCTGTACAATAAATTCAAAGATCGTAATTTTGAAGTTCTCGGATTCCCGAGCAATCAGTTTGCACAGGAAAAAGGCTCATCCGATGATATTGCTGAGTTCTGCCAAATGAACTATGGTGTAAGCTTCCCTATGTTTGAGAAAATCGATGTCAACGGATCGAACGCTCATCCCCTGTTCCAACATCTCACCAAAGAGGCTCCAGGTCTGCTCGGCTCCAAAGCAATCAAATGGAATTTCACTAAATTCCTCGTGGATCAGGACGGACGTGTCGTAAAGCGTTACGCACCCAAAACAACTCCTGATCAGATTGAAGCTGACATCGAGAAATTATTAAAAAAATAAATTGAACAACCAACAGCCATCTCACTGGAGACCCCAGCATTAAGCAGGAACTCTCTGGTCGGTGGCTTTTTTTGCACTCAAGAGCTTATTTTGGCATGAGAGCTTATGATATACATTAGAGTGTTCTGTTGAGAGGAGTGATGTGGTATGCAAAAAGTACTTACTGCAATGGTTCGGAGAAAGGGTTCAAGATCATCGTAGAGCACTAGATCCTCTGCGAATTCGAAATTCGGGAGGAACTAAGGATGAACATCGATTTACAACCTGTGACTTTTCTAATGGTACAAGGATTATGATTGCACATCGATCAGACAATCAGATCGCCGGGACGTTATATGAATCGTTAGGATTCATGCAAGTAAGTAGAGAGCTTATTGATGGCGAAATCATACGTTTACTTCAAATCGGTCAGGCTTAATGAAGTTAGAATAAAATAAAAACGTTAGAAACAAAAAAGAAGCTTCCGAGTTCGGAAGCTTCTTCTGTCTTGCATTATGATGCGGTCGAGAGGACTCGAACCTCCACGGGCATAAGCCCACTACCCCCTCAAGATAGCGTGTCTGCCATTCCACCACGACCGCATGTCGTAAATTATCGGCAACAAAATTGATTATACCGGGTTTCATTATAAAAGTAAAGCATTTTTTAAATTCAGCTGTCTTATACGATAGTTCCCCCTCTAACTGCATGAATCGTCATATTTCCACAGCAGTTGCATATCCTTGAGTTTGAACTATTTTTGTAGTTCCTTTACCCTTGATAAGCTTCAATGAGCAACCCAATGGAATAACCACTAATATTACATTTACTATTTCTCTTTCAATGACAAGATTATCACCACACACTCCAATACATAACTTGTTGAGTGATTATAACTAACACATTAAGAAATTAGCGCAAAATAAACAAGATTTAATTGACAAAAAGCGGATAATTATGTGATTATATATATCATATAATTCGGATTCAAACTCATAAACAGCACCAAAACGAAATAAAATGTTATATATAATAACATTTAGCGAACGTAGGAGGCGAAAGATCGTGAACCGTGGGAATAAGCTGCTCGATTATGTCAAACTGCTTGATTCCTCCATTCAAGTCGGAGGGTTCACTCATTCATTCGGCATGGATGCACTTATAGCAGAAGGTTCAATCCGTAACGTAGCAGACCTGGAATCATTCATGCGTTGTCAATTACATCCGAGCATTGTGCGCCTGGAAGGAATGGCAATTAAGGGAATCTACAGTGCAGCGGATCAGAAGGACACATGGCGAACAGCTCTTATTGACAAACTAGTTCACGTCCAGCGAACCCCTCCAGATCTCAGGGAACACTCCTCCGCTATGGGCAAACGGTTAATCAAGCTCGCTCAAGCCCTCCATCCCTGGATCGACTTCAGAAAACTCGAGCACACCCTGTCTACCTATAATTCAGTTGGATGCCTATCCACTGTTCACGCCTGGATTAACCACTATCTCGATATCCCCGTCGAGGAGGCAGTTCTCGGTTATCTCCACTCAGCCTCAAATGCATGCATAACGGAAGCCTCGAAAGCCATCCCCCTCGATCGTCAAAGCATACAGGAACTGATGGTTCACCTAACCACAGACCTAGAGCATGAATGGAATACTGTCAGCGCCTCCGTTGCGGATGAACCAGCACAAGCAACAGCAACGTCTATGAAGTCACTATTCCCAAGCTTCCACATGCTTGGTGCAGGGTTACATGCATTCAAAGCATAGCTGCGTACCCACGCATTCTCCCGCAACACATACCTCTCCAATTGAACAAAAACACGCCGCAACTCCTTTGCTGGCGTGTTTTTGTTGTTATTCATTAATGGATGAATTTGCGAATTTACGTCATTTTAAATCATAAAATACACTTATTTCCGTCATTTTTAATTGTTACATGACGTAATAACGTATATAATGAAATATACAGCGCGCATCTCCCTACATTCTACCCGAAGTAGGAGCGACTGAATACTACTTTTAACCTAGGGGTGAACCCTTTTGAACAAAAAGAAACCCGTGACCCCATTCGGATGGGCCATCAAACGCCGTTTAACCGAACTCCAGATGGATCAGAAGACCTTTTGCGAACAACACGACATCCCACCATACCGTCTATCCAACCTAATTCACGGCACACGCAAGGCTACCCGATTCCGGAATCAGGTCGCAGATATTTTACAAATTCCAGACGATCTACGTTAGCAAAGCACCCTGTCTCATTCGCCAACTGACCACAAGGAGGGTTTCAACCAATGCGGTACTTAACAACCGATCTAGAGAAACTATCTTATCAATTTATGCGCCACCAGCTCATTATCGTAGATAACAACTGGATCATTCGTAGCTGCAACAACGCTTGGCGACAAGGACTTGGTCAAATGCATGACTACACACACTTACCAGCTTACTTTTATTCTGAATCCGGTACACTGCCTTATCTCAATCTACTAGAGGTATGGACGTCACATGAGCGAGATCATCAGAGCAATAAGACCATCCAGCGACTTAAAAAGATTCGAACACCTTTTGACAGTAACCATACATACGACATCGCGATACGCCTCCCCAATTCGAAACAGAGGTGGTTCCGCTTAGAACTCACTCCTTTGCCAACAACAGAGTCACCATGTAGCTCTGAACTCGCCTTAATCGCCCACACCGATGTCACAGAACAGAAACTAGCCGAGCAGCAACTTCAACAAGCATTATCCGAGGTACGCACACTACGAGGACTTCTTCCTATATGTGCCGTATGTAAACAAATCAAGGATGAACAGGATACATGGAACTCCGTCGAGAGTTATCTCAGAAAGCACACCCATGCCGAGTTCACCCACGACATTTGCCCGGATTGCATCCGCAGATTGTACCCACAATATTCCGGCATTCTCGGGTAGTGATAGATAAATTCTAACCTTGTTGGTGCCGAAGGCTGAATGCCTTCGGACGATTTACCTCGAAGAAATCCCTTCAACTCCTCAACTCCCACCTTATTCTCATCCCCAACCAGCCACCTCTTTTCACGTCATCTTGTTAATACACGTACCAACCCAAACATCCCAGCCCCCTGGTAATGTGATATTCAAAGAAAACACCAAACTCAAATGTTAGTATACTTAACACATTAATCGATTATAACGATGATAAAATTCCAATAATATTCAAATCCCATTGACAATGAACCTACCCTGTGTGAGTATATTTAACATATTATTCTATATCAGATGAACATACTCTCGTTCGTCTTCAAAAAAAGTTCAAGACTGACTTCATATGAGGAAAGGTCGGATTACATTGCATTGGACTGAGCAGGAAAAAGAAAAACTCCTGGTTACCGTAGCCGCTAACCTCGCCCGAGAACGCAAAGGCCGAGGACTTAAGTTGAATGTTCCCGAAGCTATCGCCCTATTGACCTCTGAACTCATGGAGCGCGCGCGTGACGGAATGAGTGTTGCAGAATTGATGCGATACGGCGGTACCATTCTGAAACGTGTGGACTGCATGGAAGGTGTACCCGATATGATTCCCGAGGTACAGGTAGAAGCTACTTTTCCCGATGGCACAAAGCTCGTTACCGTACACGAGCCCATACGCTAAGAAAGGCAGGAGAACATCATGATTCCTGGTGAATATCGTTTGAAGCAGGACGAAATCATCTGTCACCCCAATCGCCCAACAGTGCGATTACTTGTCTTGAACCGTGGGGATCGTCCCGTACAAGTCGGTTCCCACGTGCATTTCTACGAGGTTAATGCCGCATTGGAATTCGATCGCATAACCGCTTATGGACATCGCCTGCATATCCCGGCAGGTACCGCTGTTCGTTTTGAGCCTGGTGAAGAGAAACCCATCGAGCTTACGACATTTGGCGGCAAACGACAAATTTATGGTTTTAACGGTTTAACCGAAGGTGCCATAGACCATCCTCCCGACTCTCAGAAGCTAGACACGTTCTTGAACACTTTCGCCCCACCGAAGCAGGATGGAAGTGATTCTGCATGAAATCAATGAGCCGCGAGCAATACGCCTCCATGTTCGGACCCACCACCGGCGATGCCGTTCGACTAGCAGACACAGAACTTTGGGCTGAGATCGAACAAGATTATGCCATCTACGGAGACGAGAGCAAGTTCGGCGGTGGCAAAGTCATCCGCGACGGCGTGGGTCAATCCGCATCTGCCCTTCGTAGTGATGGCACCCCTGATACTGTAATCACCAACGCAATCATTATTGATCATTGGGGGATCGTCAAAGCCGATATCGGCATCCGCGATGGACTCATCTGCGCCATAGGAAAATCCGGCAACCCAATACGATGGACGGTGTCGATCCCTCACTCATTATAGGTGCTTCCACGGAAATCATTGCTGGCGAAGGAATGATCGTAACTGCAGGCGGGATTGATACCCATATTCATTTCATCTGTCCACAACAGATTCAGACGGCATTATCTTCTGGTGTTACCACCATGATTGGCGGCGGCACAGGGCCAGCCACAGGAACAAAAGCAACAACTTGCACACCAGGAGCTTGGCACATCCATCGCATGCTAGAATCAGCAGAAGCCTTCCCTATGAATATTGGCTTTCTCGGTAAAGGAAATAGCTCCACTACAGCCCCTTTAATTGAACAGATTCAAGCAGGGGTCATTGGACTCAAGCTCCATGAAGATTGGGGTACAACCCCAAGTGCAATCGATGCCTGTCTGACCGCTGCTGACGAGCATGATATGCAGGTAGCCATTCATACTGATACCTTGAACGAAACCGGATTCTTGGAGAACACACTCGCAGCCATTAACGGTCGCACCATACACACCTACCACACAGAAGGCGCAGGCGGCGGCCACGCACCCGACATTATTCGAGCAGCCGGTGAATCCTATGTCATCCCTTCTTCCACTAACCCCACCAGACCTTACACACGAAATACAGTAGAAGAACATTTGGATATGCTGATGGTCTGCCACCATTTAGACCCGTCTATCCCTGAGGATGTCGCTTTTGCAGATTCTCGAATCCGACCCGAGACGATCGCCACTGAAGATATTTTGCATGATCTTGGTGTATTCAGCATCATCAGTTCCGACTCCCAGGCTATGGGACGTGTTGGAGAAGTCATCATACGAACATGGCAAACGGCAGACAAAATGAAAAAGCAACGTGGCAAACTGGACATCAATCTAGATTCACCAGCTGATAACGATCGCATCAAGCGGTATATCGCCAAGTACACAATTAATCCAGCTATCGCTCACGGAATCAGTCATCTCGTGGGTTCCGTCGAAGTTGGTAAACTCGCCGATCTCACACTCTGGAATCCCGCCTATTTCGGCGTCAAACCCGAGATGGTAATCAAGGGAGGTATGATCACTTTTGCCCAGATGGGTGATCCCAACGCTTCAATCCCAACACCTCAACCCGTGTTTGGCAGACCCATGTTCGGCGCTTATGGCAGCGCATTGCCCAAAGGCTCCATCACTTTCGTTTCCCAAGCTGCGGCAGATGCCGGCATCAAAGAAAAACTCGGGCTTCACAAGCGTGTCGAGCCTGTGAAGGGCTGCCGTACAGTAAATAAGAAAGACATGATTCACAACGATGTGACTCCCATCATTGAAGTAGATCCCGAAACGTATGAGGTGCGCGCCGACGGTATACTCCTTACGTGTGAACCCGCAGACGAATTACCTATGGCTCAGCGTTATTTCATGTTTTGACAAAGGGGTGGAGCTTCTCATGATGCATAGTGGCACGAAGCTACTTCGTTACGTTCAACTCTTGGACTCTGCTCTGCCTATCGGCGGATTCTCACATTCATTCGGCTTGGAGGCATACACTCATGATGGCACCGTGCGAACAACGGGCGAACTCGAAGCATTCATTCGTAGCCAACTCCACGCTAGCCTTGTTCGCCTCGACGGGCTTGCGATCAAGGGTGTTTACGAGGCAATGGATCAGGAGAACGCAGCCCTTCTCGCCCTCTATGACAAGCAGGTTCACGCCCAGCGCACACCACGCGAACTCAGGGAAAGCGGACATAAAATGGGTAAGCGACTACTGAAATTAGCACGCTCACTCTATCCACAGATGGACTTTCCCCTTATCGACACCGCCATCCATGAGCACGGTGCCTTTTGCGGGATCACAACCGTTCACGGTCACATTAATCACAGGTTGGATATCGGATTGGACGAAGCCGTCATCGGACATCTCTACACTTCCGTCAACGCCTATGTGAACAGCGCATTACGCCTTCTGCCCATCGGGCAGACCGAAGCTCAAATGCTCATCCATACACTATTAGACGTCATTGAACTTGAATGGAACCAAGTCCGCGGCGACGCTCCAGATGACATGCATAGTTTTGGTATCGCGCAAGAAATCTACGCCATGCGGCATGAAAGTTTACCCGCCCGTCTGTTTATGTCCTGATTCTAAGGGCATTCATACACGCTCAATCTTGAAGGAAAAACGGAGGAGGAATGGTTATGTGCGGAGGAGCAGATCATACACATCACCCAGAATGGGAACGCAAAACGTTTGACCGGAGTCGTCCGATGAGGATTGGAATCGGAGGCCCCGTAGGTTCAGGCAAAACCGCATTGGTAGAGAAGTTATCCAAGGCACTGCGTACCCGTTATAGTCTCGCAGTGATTACCAATGATATTTACACCAAAGAGGATGCTGAGATCCTACTACGCCAAAACGCACTCGCACCCGAACGTATTATTGGTGTCGAAACAGGCGGCTGTCCTCACACCGCCATCCGCGAGGATGCTTCTATGAATTTCGAAGCTGTTGACGAATTAATTGAACGTTTCCCTGACCTGCAACTCATCTTTATTGAAAGCGGCGGGGATAATCTATCAGCGGCATTCAGTCCTGAACTAGCAGATGTTTTCATCTACATTATTGACGTTGCTCAAGGGGAGAAATTACCTCGTAAAGGAGGACCCGGTATTACACGTTCCGATCTACTGCTCATCAACAAGACCGATCTCGCGCCTTATGTCGGTGCAAGCTTACAGGTCATGCAGGAAGATACTGAGCGAGTACGCGAAGGACGCCCTTATGTCATGTCTAATCTAATGAGTGGCGAAGGTGTCTCCGAGATTGTCCATTGGCTTGAACATCAATATATGGATGACGATGCCGCTGCGCATCCACATACACATGGCCACGGTTCCACCCACACCCATTAAGCCTAATTCCTCACGATCAGAAGGTACAATCGAATCGGACATTCATGTCGAAGGAGCCGTGATGCGTCGCAGCGAGCTACAGGCAACTTTCGCCCTTCAAGGCGGGCGCACCGTCATGACAGATCGATATTACAGCGCCCCTCTTCGATTCAGCCGTTCCTTTCGTTCACCCGGCGACAGAGATGGACTTTGCATTTATACCTCCGATGTCTCGCCAGGCGTCCTGAATGGAGATCACTATCATTCCAACTGGCATTTAGGCCAAGACACTCATGTGATGCTGAGTAGCACGTCAGCCACTCGCCTTCACCCAACACCATCTCTCCCTTCTTCAATCCATCATCACTTCCGGTTGGAGCACGGGGCGGTGCTGGAGTATTTTCCGGAATGCGTTATCCCGTTCAAAGGCAGTTCTTCCTCACTTCACGCCACCTTTGAATTAGAGGGAAATTGCATACTTGCCTATGCGGATATCTGGTCAGCGGGACGCATTCACCGGGGAGAGGCTTTTCAATTCAATACGTATCGCAGTTTAACAGAGATTTGGCAAGGGCAAAAACTTGCAGTCTGGGATCGATTCGGATTAGAACCAACATTCAACAACCCTAGACAATCTGCCGCCTTACTTCACTACACTCATACCGCAGCATTGTGGATGATCGCCCCCAATCTCGGGGCAACACAGTTAGAGCTCATACGTTCAGCCCTCCCCCCAGATGGACGCATGCTGGCTGGAGCCAGTCTACTGGCCACTGGTGGGATCGGCGTCCGTATACTCGGCACCGCAGCTTGGGAGCTCCAAGAACAATGCCTGCACATCTGGAATACAATTCGCCCCCAACTACTTGGTAGAGGAGCTTTAACCTTCCGTAAATGAATATACGATCTACAACTTCTTATGAGAAACAACAAAAAAACTTGAGTACCCGCATAACAACGGGTATTCAAGCGTTTCTCATAGGTAAAAGCTATATACAACGAACAAAATAAACTCTCTTCTTCAAAGGGAAAAACCTGAGGAAAACCACAGACTAAATAAGTACTCAAGCTAGAGCGATTCATCCTCTTCCGTCTTGCGCTCTTTCTCATAACGGAATTCCTGAGTATTTCGACTCTCCTTCGATTTACGGTAGCGGGTAAACTCAATGTATTCACTAATAAAAGACTGCTCTTCAGTCGATAATTCACTCTCTTGGCAATTCAATTGCCGCAACACGTCAAAAAAATAATCCTCTCGTTTTTCCCGTACCATCGCTTCCTTCGACGGACGACCAATCATGAGCCAGTCCAGACTCACATCAAAAAACGCAGCGATCTCAATCAGTTTATTCGTACTCGGCGTGGACTTCCCACGTTTCCAATCACCCAAATTACCTGTACTAATCTTCAGTTGTTGACAGAAAGCCTTCTTCGTCATTCCTCGTTCAGCAATCAGGTGTTCAATTCGCTCATATATTGACTGCATACAGGACCGCCTTCCAACGATAATAATCTTCTTATCCTAATGAATCACGGACAACACAATATACATAATTATACCACAACCTCCATGAATCCTCAGCCACTAATCCTACGATAAATCCGTACACTGGATTTTAGACAAAAATAGACCCCCATGGATAACCATGAGAGTCTATTTCATAATACTATGATGCGGTCGAGAGGACTCGAACCTCCACGGGCGTACGCCCACTACCCCCTCAAGATAGCGTGTCTGCCATTCCACCACGACCGCATATTCAATTGTAAAAATGGTGAGCCATGAAGGGCTCGAACCTTCGACACCCTGATTAAAAGTCAGGTGCTCTACCAACTGAGCTAATGGCTCTTGCTGTAACTTCACCCTGATGTGCCATGATCATCTCTTACGTAGAACAATGACTTGCGAGGTTCCTTCGATTAAAAAGGTGGTGAAGATATGACCCGTAGGGGATTCGAACCCCTGTTACCTCCGTGAAAGGGAGGTGTCTTAACCCCTTGACCAACGGGCCTTAATAACAAGTTGTCTTTCTTGGCGACAAGAATGAGTATACCACGATCATTCGAAGTAGTGCAACACTTTTTTTGATGAAGTTTTCAGTAACTAAGAATATCAATAAGGAGCCTTTCAGAGATATGTCATTAGAATCGGATGTATATGTAAAAGATACGTCAAATTACTTATAAAAACTGATATTCACTTATAATATTGCAAATAACATTATAACTACTTATAATTAAAAATATAGATATATAACACGGTCATCCCTGCATAAGGAGGCGGCACGTTTGTTTCAAGAGGAACGCATGCAGCTTATTATAGAACACTTACGTAAACATAATCGCATCTCTGTCGAGGAGATCGGTTCACTCTTTGACGTATCCCGGGACACCGCTCGTAGAGATCTCATTAAACTTGAAGAGCAGGATAGCATTATCCGGACGCGTGGCGGCGCGATTCTCCCCTCTCCTCCGCAAGAATTCAGATCCTACAAAGACCGCCTACTCTATGTCTCAGAGGAAAAAAGAGCCATTGGCAAACTTGCTGCAGCTATCGTTCGTCAAGGTGAGAATATCATCCTGGATGCCTCAACTACAGTGCAAGCCTGTGCCGAGAACCTTAACGGTAAATCCTGCACTGTCATTACGAACTCCATGCATTCAGCTGATCTTCTCTCCAATCATGCCTCCGTCGAAATTCGTTTGCTTGGTGGTAAAGTTGATAAAGAGCAACGCTATGTTTATGGCGCTCCTGTGATCGAAACCCTCTCTCACTATTATGTAGACAAATCTTTCATCGGCATTGGTGGTCTTACCATGGATGGCTTCAGCGCCTCCGAAGAAGAAGGCAAGATTAAATACCGTATGATGCAAGCAGCCAAACAAGTTATTGTACTCGCAGACCATTCTAAGTTTAACAAACGTTACGGTTATCGCTTTGCCGACTGGTCACTGGTAGACATATTAATTACGAACCAATGGCCATCGCCGGAATGGCGCACTTTTCTAGCCGAACAACAAGTCGAGATTCTCATTCCTGAACCTACAGAAGATAAGGAGTTGTAAGTATATGAAATTGTTTGCTACAGATTTAGATGGAACGTTATTAAACAGAGACAGCCAGATTAGCCCTGAGAACGCAGCCGCAATTCACCGTGCACAGCAAGAAGGTCTACGGGTGACGATTGCGACAGGTCGCGTGTATTCCGATGTTGTTACTATTTCTCTAGAAGGAGGAATTAAAACACCGGTTATCGGTTCAAATGGCGCAACCATCCATGATGAGAATGGAGAACGTCTCTTCCATCTCCCATTGGAACGCGAAACAGCTGCCTCTGTTATGCAGTGGTTGGAGGATCACGATTGTTATTATGAAGCCTCCACGCAGCAGGGGATCTATGCTCCAATTAACAGTCATAATGCGATGCTTGCCGAGATGGATCGTATTCTAGGCGCAAGCCCTAGCGAGGACGTTGCACGCCTCATCCGAGCTGTTAAGAAGCATTACGACAAAAAGGATTACCACCGTGTGAACTCACATCAGGAAATCCCTGCAGAAGCACACATTTACAATATTATGGCCTTCTCCATGAATCCGGATCAATTACGTGAAGGTAGACAATACTTTGCAGCACGTTCAGATGTCGCGATGGTTGTATCTTCTGAACACAACTTCGAGATGCAGCATCCTGATGTGTCCAAAGGTAATGCCTTGTCTAAGCTTGCAGCTCATCTGAACATTGCTATGGAAGATACGGTCTCGATCGGGGACAACTTCAATGACGTATCCATGTTGCAAATGGCAGGGCTCGGAATCGCGATGGGCAACGCAGAACCGGAAATTAAAGCACTAGCTAAAACTATCACATTGACCAATGTAGAGCACGGCGTAGCTCATGCTATCTATTCCGTACTTGAAGGTAAACCGATCAACCCACCAGCAGGTGTTAGCGAAGGTAATCTGTAACAGCCCACTCATAGTGTGCGTATATCAAAACATAAAATTCAAGCACAGTCTCTTTCTAAGAGTCTGTGCTTGTTTACTTTTGTCCAAAATATGAGGTTATGATACTAGTCCCCTTACACCTTCTCCGCCCGGAAGTTCTCTCCACACTTCGCTCCGAGCCCGTAATAATGCCGGAAGTTATAGATAAGCGGTCGCCACGCCTCGGGGTTAATTTTGTTTGTGCCTGAGATGATCTTGGAATGAGCATGCACTTTCATCGCCTTTACTTCCACAATAGCCATATAAGGTGTATGCTCCGGAATACGAATGTGCTGGACAGAAGCTTCAATCTGGATCGGGCATTCTGCAATTCGCTGTGGCACAACCTCGACTGAATTCTGAGGTGTAAGTTCTGTAGCGTTAAATTTATCCTGACAAAATGTATAGCCCATCTGTTGCTTGGCCTCAGGTACTGGAGTTACACCTGTGAATTTCCCCAACACCTCAACTTGTTTCCACATCGAAGCTTCCGGCAGGTTAACGACACACTCTGGGTGTCGCATCAGATTCTCGTATGCCTTCCCTTGAATCCCGATACCAAGTACGAGACAATCCCCTAATGCCCAAGAGGAAGATAACGGTGATAAATTAGTCGAACCGTCCTCATTAAGCGTGCTAAGCATCATCACTGGGGTACCATAGTATAAAATACTCGGTTGTATCGTTCCCGTATCATGCGTATCTCCTATATGTTGTGAATGTGAGTCGTTATTGGGGCTTCGTTCTTGTTCTCCATTTGATTGTTCAGAACTTTCATAATTCGGTTGCAGTTCCTGCGATTGTTGCCGTAGTTGTGGTTGTTCCTGCTTCATCTATTTTTCCTCTCCTATTCCCATTCATTTACCTAGCTCCTCTTTACGCAGCCCAGAGCATTCGTCTCAGATCGATTGTAATACACCTATAGTTCAAGTATCATCGAAGTATGAGTACATATCCGAATATAACAATTATTGCGTCATTAATTGCCGACCCAAGTCGCGCCATCTTCTTAGAAGCATTGCTGGATGGACGAGCTTTACCTGCAGGCGAACTTGCTTATATGGCTAAAGTTACTCCCCAGACAGCAAGTAATCATCTGAGCAAATTGGTCGAGGGCGGGTTATTGGTCGTTGAGAAACAAGGCAGACATCGCTATTATCGTTTGGCCAATCAAGAGATTGCTTTTTTGATCGAGTCCATGGCCAACATTGCCCCTCCTGTAGAAGTGCGTTCACTCAAACAATCTGATCAACTGCGGCATCTGAGCTTCGCTAGAACTTGTTATGGTCATTTGGCTGGGAAGCTGGGAATCGCCATGTGTGAGGCTTTGCTGCGTGAGGAGTATCTAATTGAACCGGAAGATGAGGAAAACAAAGACTATACGATTACAACGAAAGGATACGAATGGTTTGCCTCGTTTGGAATCGAGCTTCAGGTGAAACCCGGATCACGCCGTGCTTTGGCTCGTAAATGTCTGGATTGGAGCGAACGACGACACCACCTTTCCGGCTTGCTCGGAGAGCAATTGAACCGTCGATTATCTCAACTAGACTGGACACGACAAATGAAGGGAAGCCGCTCCGTTGAATTAACAGAGACAGGTAAGAAAGGGCTATACGAAGCACTCAACATTTCCCTATAGAGGTTGTTCTTAAAGGCAGGATTATTCAAAATGATAGTAAACGGAGCATATCGAAACAACAAAAAATCCCCACCAGATGGAGCTGTTATCGCTCAATCCGGTGGGGATTTACATGTTTTATTCAGAACGGAGAGAGAGGGATACTCTCACTTCATTCGAGACTGCGAAGTATCACTAACGAAGCTTATGCTTCGACGAACCTTTAGGGTTCTCATCCCTTTACAGGGAAGTTTATTCAATACGGAGAGAGAGGGATTCGAACCCTCGCACCGCTTACGCAGCCTAACCCCTTAGCAGAGGGTCCCCTTATAGCCACTTGGGTATCTCTCCAAGAATGGCTCCCCGAACAGGGCTCGAACCTGTGACAACTCGATTAACAGTCGAGTGCTCTACCAACTGAGCTATCAGGGAATATTAATCTTGAATAGATTCAATTTATCATGATTAAAGGGCCAAGTCAACAAGACTAATTTCCATTCTAATAAAGGGCTTGTCTTATAAATCTACCATCTTCAATTTACCCGCACATCGTCCACAGCGGTAACGCTTGGGATCTACTTTACGTTTACGCAAATATTCGGTACCACAGCTCTTACACACCAGTTTATAGCGATAGGGCAGCGGCTTCCGACCCTTACTGCCGGGAAGAGACTGGCAGAAGCGAGAACCACCAACCTTTTGTAATAAAGCCTTGAATTCAGGATCACGGTGCTGATAACCCCGTCCACGAATATGCAGATGGTAATGACAGAGCTCATGTTTAATGATCTTCTCGACTTCTTCTCTCCCATACACTTCAAGCTGATGTGGATTGATCTCAATCCGATGACTCTTAAGCATATATCGTCCACCCGTAGTCGTTAGCCGCCGATTAAACAACGCCTCATGGGTGAACGGAACCCCGAAGTGATCCAAGGATACCTGTTCAATCCATTGTTGTAATTCCTCATTCTCCATCGATCCCTCTCCTTTCACACCGATTAAACGATTCGTTTTCCCGCATAATACGTGTTCAAAAAGGTCGGTTTTCAGTACCAAGAAGATGGGATGAAGTTAGAAATGGAGTGGCGGAGCGTAGGCAAAACTACGTGAGCAACTACATTGTTTCCAAAGGAAACACCTTCGTAAGCATCCACTTATTTCGGCTGAATCCCATATTCGACGCTGAGATGCATTAATGCATCCTTCGTAATCAAAAGCGGACTTTTTAAACAACCTCTTATAATACTTGAATTCTAACCGTTTCCTAGGCTACACTGTCAAGTAGAATGTATGAGGGGAGATTATTACTTGTTATGCCTACAATGCGCTACGTCATCCTGCAACTGGAACAACAATTACAATTTGTAGAAATGCCTGCCGATTATGCTTATCAGCTCAGCGCCCTTAATCTGCGCCTACACAAAGAGATCGATAAACTCACCGCACCTAACGTACCCGTTCTGCCCCGAGCAATTGCCGAATGTGACCAACTGGATCTGCTGGATGAACAACTTTCGATTGTTGGAGGTCTAGACTATATCAACGCGCTTGAGCATAGTTTTGCCGAATTACATGAGAGCCATTATCCGTTAATTTCCTTACTCACTGAAATTCGAGCACTCCAAGCTCAATTAGAACAATGGTATGAAGAAGAGATGGAAACGCTATAATTCAACTGAATTCATCTTGGAAAAGTTAGCACGGCCTAAACAAAACGCATCCCCATCTATGGGTGTGCGTTTTGTTTGCTATATACCTCTAGTCCACAACTGCACGCTAACTGTAATCAACTCAACCCTACCTGAATTTCCTAATGTCAATGGTTCATTTGCACAGGCCAGGCTGTTATCACATATGCTAACATACAGATGAATTATGCAAGAGGAGGAGATACCCTTGCCTCAATGGCTCTGCAATCAACTCATGCGTGCATTCCACAAAAAAGACAGCCGCCAGATTAAGCTACTTAACGAATGTTGGTTCTTTTATCGTAACAAACCGAAAAGTGGTACGGTACGCAGCGCGGACAGCGAACTCTAAGAACGACGTTGTTATGCTTAACCTTCTCCGTCCGATCAAATACTCTTCCTCTATATAGCTTAACATTGATATTATAAGTGATCTATCATCGAATGGTAATTAGCCCACAGGACAATCCAACCAGACCAAAAACAGCCTTCCCTAAGCGCAATGTCATTAAGATAAAAATACTTAATGACATTGTCACTAGGGAAGGCTATTCTATCGTTTCCAAAGGCACTTTAAAGAAACTACTTAGCTGAAGCTGGTTTCTTCATCGTTAGACCTACACGGCCTTTTTTGGTATCTACATTCATAACCCATACCGTTACATTATCCCCGACGGAAACCACATCCATCGGATGTTTAACATAACCATTGCTGAGCTGTGAGATGTGGACAAGTCCATCACTCTTAATACCGATATCTACAAAGGCACCAAAATCAATAACATTACGAACCGTACCCTGCAGTTCCATACCTTCAACGAGATCCTCAATCTTCAATACGTCTGTACGGAAGATTGGCAATGGCATTTCCTCACGTGGATCTCGGCCCGGACGCTGCAAGCTGTCCAAAATGTCGCGAAGTGTCGGCACACCGACATCCAGTTTTACAGCCAACTGATCAGCCTTTTGCTCAGACAACAGTTCAGCCAGTTCTTTGCTGCCAAGCTTGTCCAATTCCACTTGAAGCTCCTTGAACAACTGATCCACAACCTTGTAGGACTCTGGGTGAATTGGTGTGCGATCGAGTGGGTTCTCCCCTTCACCAATCCGCATAAAGCCAACGCATTGCTCATAAGTTTTGGCTCCGAGACGAGGCACCTTCTGCAACTGACGGCGATTCGTGAAGCGACCGTTCTCTTCCCGGTATTTCACGATGTTCTTCGCAATGGTTGCATTCACTCCAGCTACATAGGACAGCAGTGAAGGAGATGCGGTGTTTACATCAACACCAACATGGTTAACGGCAGACTCAACAACAGCTTTGAGGCTCTCTTCGAGAACTTTCTGAGAAACGTCATGCTGGTATTGCCCTACACCAATGGCTTTAGGATCAATTTTGACCAATTCTGCCAGCGGATCTTGTACTCGACGAGCAATGGAAGCCGCACTACGCTCAGCAACGTCCAGATCCGGGAACTCATCTTGAGCCAGCTTAGATGCAGAATACACACTTGCGCCAGCTTCATTAACGATCAGATAGACAAGACTTTCATCGCCATTCTCCTGAATGATCTCGGCAACAAACTGCTCGGTTTCTCGAGATCCTGTACCATTCCCGATTACAATCAGACCGATATCATACTGTTTAATCATCCGGTGGAACACTTCTGATGCTTCACGTTTCTTATTATGTGGTGGGGTTGGATAAGTTACAGCCACCTCAAGCAGCTTGCCCGTATCATCAACCACTGCCAGCTTACAGCCTGTACGGTAGGCAGGATCGACACCAAGCACACGTTTGCCATGGATCGGCGGTTGGAGCAACAGGTTCCGAAGATTAGCTGAGAATACGGAAATTGCCTGGGTCTCCCCTTTTTCCGTTAATTCTGCGCGAACTTCACGCTCAATGGAAGGTGCGATTAGACGTTTATAAGCATCTTCAATTACTGCACGCAAAATGTCCTGTACAACAGAAGCACCCTTAATAATCTGTCCTTCCATATGACGGTGAGCCGGATCTGCTGCCACGTCCAAACCGACTTTCAAAATATTTTCACGCTCACCGCGGTTAATCGCCAAGATCCGGTGCGGCGGCATCTTTTTCGCTAATTCACGATAATCATAATAATTCTCATACACGGACTCTTGCTCCGCATCCTTCGCTTCCGAAGTCAGCATTCCGTGATCCAACGTATAGCGGCGAATCCACGCACGAATGGCCGCATCATCCGCAATGTTCTCAGCTAATATGTCCTTAGCTCCCTGCAACGCAGCCTCTGCGTCATCTACGCCAAGCTTAGCACTGATATAACGCGCTGCCTCTTCCAGGGCATCTCCCTGTTTAGGCTGGCTCCAGATCCAAGTAGCGAGCGGCTCCAAACCCTTCTCTTTGGCTACGCTGGCACGCGTTTTACGCTTTTGACGATATGGACGATACAGATCCTCGACTTCTTGCAGCTTCACAGCCTGAGTGATGGACTGCTTCAGTTCCTTCGTCAGCTTGCCTTGTTCGTCTATAATACGAATAACTTCTACTTTACGGTCTTCGAGGTTACGCAAGTATACGATACGCTCTTCAATATTTCGTAGCTGGTTCTCATCCAGCTCTCCAGTCATTTCTTTACGGTAACGAGCGATAAACGGAATTGTGTTGCCTTCATCCAGAAGCTCGGACGTCGTCCGGATCTGCTTCAGGGGTAGCGATAATTCCTTGGCTACCTGCTTGATGATTCGCTCGTGGCGTTCAGCCTTTATCGTTTCTTCATTAGGTTCCAGAACCGTTTCCTGTTCAGACAAATAAATCCCTCTTTCCTTCCTGAATCGATCATTAGAAGCACGATCAGGGCAGCTTCGCTGCAATAATCACAGTATGGAATCCACACGTGTGCAGATTCTTCTTCCCTATATTATCACAAAATCCCGTTCAAATTTCCAGCATGAGGCGAGCTTACAAGTTCATCCAATCCCGATACCCCCGTTTATCGGCAGCTATCATGCAATGTCCTGGCAAAAAAAAGACCGGAAAACGTCGTTTCGACGCATCCCGGTCTTCATCATACTAATTATAAAAGCGAAGTATTACTTTGGATTTGCTATATCAAATGAACTTCGTAAATTACACGAGAACGGAGAGGACAGAAATAACGTGAAGAAGCGAACCGTTCGCCTAAAAGCTTTCTGAAAGAAAGCTACTTCGGAAGCATACGCTATCCCCGGATTTTTCCCTCAGGAGAAGGGAAATCAAAAAAATCTGGGGATAACAGCGATCGGAAGGTTATTCTGTCATCGGAGTGGCAAGTGTAATACGCTTTAGTTCATTTGATATAGCTTCTAAATTATACTCGCTCGAAACGGAACATCTCGCTCAGGTAGTCTCCTGACGCTGCACCAACTGCAATACCGCCATACATCAAGGCATCGCCAGTAAGTGTCTCTTCACTGCCCTTCAGACGGTAATCCGCGTCAGGGTCTAATCCTTTGAGCTTCAGGCGCTGCAACGGTGCATTCGGCTCAGACAACACACGGAAGTAGAACACGACAGCTTCGCTGCCATCCGGTGCGATGAACATCCATGCCGTCTCATTTCCTTCAAACGGACTGAGCAAGCGACGGAATGTTCCGTATTGAATTGTACCCCGAATTTCTTTGTACAGTTCAACCTGTGCTTTTACAATTTCGTTCTCTTCCTCAGTGAAACGAGTCAAGTCCAGCTCATAGCCAAAGTTCCCTGACATCGCTACATGTCCACGCGTTTCCAATGATGTAATCCGGTTTACCTGGTGATTCGGTACGGCAGAGATGTGTGAACCCATCGAACTTACTGGATACACGAGACTCGTACCATACTGAATACGCAGACGGGATACCGCATCCGTATTATCACTTGTCCAAGTTTGAGGCATGTAATAGAGCATACCTGGATCGAAGCGTCCGCCACCACCTGAACAGCTTTCGAACAGGATATGCGGGAATTTGCTCGTGATCTTCTCCATTACCTCATACAATCCCAACATATAACGGTGTGCTGTCTCACGTTGTCTATCTGCTGGCAGTAACGCGGAGCCTACTTCCGTCATATTTCGGTTCATGTCCCATTTCACATAGGAGATCGGTGCAGAGCCCAGTACGTCACTCAGCATGCGTACAATCTCATCACGCACATCCTGACGGGAGAAGTCGAGTACCAGCTGCTGGCGTCCTTCGGTACGGCGACGATCAGGTACATGCAGACACCAGTCTGGGTGTGCACGATACAGCTCACTATCAGGCGAGATCATCTCAGGCTCGAACCACAGTCCAAACTGCATATCGAGACCCGTCACTCGATTCGCAAGATCGTCCAGACCTTGAGGTAACTTATTCTTATCTACGATCCAGTCACCTAGCGAGGAGTTATCGCTATCCCGATGTCCAAACCAGCCATCATCCAATACAAACAGCTCAATACCCAGCTTCTGTCCTGCACGTGCGATCTGTTCGATCTTGTCTGCATCGAAGCCAAAGTAAGTTGCTTCCCAGTTGTTAACAAGAACAGGGCGTTCTGCGTTGCGGAATTGACCGCGTGCAAGACGCTCACGATAAAGCTCGTGATAGGACTGAGACATGCCATCAAGACCTGCATCAGAGTACACCATAACGGTCTCAGGCGTCTGGAATGCTTCTTGTGGCTCCAGCTTCCAGCTAAAGTCAAACGGGTTGATTCCGAGCGACACACGTGTCGTGAAGAATTGATCCACTTCCGCTTGTGCTGTGAAGCCTCCACTATAAACGAGGCTGAATCCATATACCTCACCTTGGTCTTCGTCCGTACCTGGCGTCATCAAGGCAATAAACGGATTCTGCTGATGACTACTCGAACCACGGCGACTCTCTACGCCTTGCAATCCAGAAGCAAGCGGTCTGCGAACGATGTCGCGCTCACGTGTCCAAGCACCCGACAATTGCAGCAATTCATAATCTGCGTGTGGGAAATCAACTGAGGAACTAAGCGCACGCAAGACATTGACTGAGGTAGCGCTCTCATTCACTACACGCATCGAACGAGTAATCGCATTAAATGCTGTAAAGGCTGTATAAGAAAGCTCGATTTTGATGCCAGCAACACGGTCTTGCAATTCAATGACCAATGTCTCTGCTTCATCCGCAGCTTCTACATATGTTGCTGGTAGTCCTTCAAGGGAAGGCTTCCCCTTCTCCAGGCGATGACCTGTGTAGGTAAACTCCGAGATGGTTGAGCCGTTTTCCAATTGGAGTTGGATGGCTGGGTTACGGAAATCACTCGTCCCATACACTGGCAGTTCCACTGGCAATGTGTCGAAAGAGATCGTTCGATCCTCTGGCACCGGGTTAGGGCTAAAAGATGCGCGCTCTGTACGAACATGCAACCAGCTCAGATCGGTATCGCGTAATTTCTTACCGTAGTACAAATGCACCAAATATCCTGAAGGCAATACTTGAAACACATAACTTGCCTTGCGAGTTTGTAAATGAAATTGTAGTTTCTCCTGATTGATATAAATGCTCATATGTCTCCTCCACCTCTATATATCTGTCTTTTGGGTAAACGGTTTCTCAGGTTTCATTATAGCGAAAAGATGGACAATGTTCTACGCTTTCATCCAGCTTTATTCAAAAGAGCGTACCGCTGCCGATTGGCTGCTGTACGCTCCTGTGAATTACTGCCCTAAAAGGTGCTGAAGATCGACCTTTTTGAACATGCACTATAACGTGGTTGTTCAAAAGGGATCTTCTGAACACACACTTAAATTGGTTATGCCTTAGAACACCTAAGGCACTTCCCGCTGTCAACGGCTGGCTGGCAGTCTCAAACCACTGCTCCACCTTTAAAAATCGATCAAGCCCAGACTGATCTGTAAGGCTTCGTTAACCAATTTCATGGTCTCCTCGTCCAAATGAGTAATCTTGTCAGTCAATCTTTGCTTGTCAATCGTCCGTATTTGTTCGAGCAAAATAACCGAATCCCGGTCAAAGCCGTGTGCCGCCGCATCAATCTCTACATGCGTCGGCAGCTTTGCCTTTTGGATCTGGGCGGTAATCGCCGCCACAATACAAGTTGGACTGAATCGATTACCGATGTCATTCTGGATGACCAGCACCGGTCTGACTCCACCTTGCTCGGAACCGACAACGGGAGAAAGATCCGCAAAAAAAACGTCACCGCGTTTTACGATCAATGTCTACACCCCGCTAACTAAGCGGTCCAGAGTGCTGTCCGCATCTTCCTCCGCGTGAAAGGCCTCGGATGCCATGGTCAGGTTAATCTTCGCCATCTCCATGTACCCACGCTGCATAGACTCACGGATATACCGCTTCTTCCGTTCCGTCAGATACAGCTTCATGGCCTGCCTAATCAATTCGCTGCGGTTGGAGTTCTCCAGCGCTACGATGCCATCCACTTCCTGCAAAAGATGATCAGGCAGACTGATCATGATTCGCTTGGTGTTCTGCAAGTTGGCCACCTTTCTTCCACCCCCACAAACCTTTCGCCATTGTGAACCAGTATTACGTTTTTCCAGAACTTTTATACAAAGGAATATATATGCCCCGCGTATATCAAGTATGCTGTACTCCATTATAAACACGGGGAACAATATTCGTACAGACCAAACATCTCTTTTCCAGGATTATAAATCCTTATCGTCATACATAATTCGAGATGCTCCGACAGTTTTCCTTCTGTTCTAAAAAAAGTTTATTGTAAATAGCGTCCAGTTAACCTATTAGGAGGACAAAAGTGGATTAACCTTGGCAACCTCTATACCATCCCGCAGATAGATCCGCGGAATACGGTGTGCCATCATACAGATCACTTCATATGGAATCGTACCTAGCTGGGCGGCCACCTCGTCTACGGTTATACATTCGCCAGACTGGTGGCCGATGAGGACAACCTCTTCGCCGACTTGAATTTCTTCCGCTTCTTCAGCGAAAGATTGTAGCGACACCATACACTGATCCATGCAGATCGTACCGACAACGGGAACACGGCGTCCACGTACAAGCACTTGTGCTTTGCCTGTCAGCATTCTTGAGAATCCATCTGCATAGCCGATAGGCAGGGTCGCAATTCGTTCATTTTCCTGTGTAACATAGCGTGTTCCGTAGCTGACGCCCCAGTGGGGTGGCAGCGTTTTGACCAGAACCGCCTTTGTCTTCAGTGTCAATACCGGAGACAGCTTCACCACCTGATGATTCACCTCAGTAGACGGATACAATCCGTACAAACTGATGCCCACTCGAACCATATCGTAGGACAGACTCGGTGTATCAATGGCGGCGGCACTGTTTGCCGTATGTATAATCGGGATGACACATCCCTGATCCTTCAGCGCTTCTACAACGCTTTGAAACCGTCGATACTGCTCCAGTGTATAGGTCTTGTCTGCTTCATCTGCCTTCGCAAAATGAGTGAACATGCCTTCGAGCATTACCTGATCCAGCGAAGCGACTTCTTGTACGAAGGCTACTGCATCCTTACCAGGTAGCAAGCCTAGCCGCCCCATACCACTATCCATTTTAATATGCACCTTCAATTTCCCGGTGGATGTGCATGCATTCAGGTTTCGAATCGCATCCAGCACTTCCCGGCTGTACAAGGTAATTGTAATATCATGTTCCCAAGCTACAGCAACACCTTCAGGCGGTGTGTAGCCTAACACGAGAATCGGAAGCTTGATCCCATGTTGACGCAATTCGAGCGCTTCATCTAGAAAAGCAACACTCAAATAATCGACTCCATATTGTTCAAGTCCTCTCGCTGTCTCTACAGCTCCATGTCCATAAGCGTTGGCCTTAACACAAGCAAGGAGCTTCATCCCTTTCGGCAATGCCTCACGGAAAGCTTCTACGTTGTCACACAGATGATCCAAGTTAATTTCCGCTTGGGTCGGCCGATATTGTTCTTGCACGTTATGTCACCTTCTCTAATCGTCTTAATCCGGCTCACGCATCAGACTCCATCGTAATGCTCTAACATGTGACTGTCAAATGAGTTAAATATGTGCTTCATTCAAATGCAATGACCTTGTCATCATGCAGCCGGAGATTAAGGAAGAAAACGGCAGATAGACTGAACATCGTCAGATCATTTTCTCATCCCACGATCGAATATGTCCGTCTATACCGTATTACTTACCCGGTTCCTCGTGCGTAGAAGCGTCTTTTGAATTATTGAGATTTCCAAGCCTATTCAAGCTTGTGTATTTCCATGTTTCGATCCCATATTACCACTGATGTGCATCATCATTCTATGCGACCAGCGTTGCAGCCGTGCACAACACAAAAGCACCGGAGAATAGGTCTCCGATGCTTCTTAGCATTCCTTCTGATATGACAACTATACCTTTAAAGAATTGTTCGAAAAGTCCACTATAATATCATTTTCCGGATTGCTCCTGCATGGATAATGCAATCTGTTTCATTTCATTCTCGGGTAGATCTGCACTTGTAATCCGGTATTCGATTCCATCGTACATCCACGTAAGAGTTTTCAATGCGTCTCCACTCATCATGCCCAACGTGAATCCGAGATCCACAACGCTGGATGGCGCAAGCGATACAGCTCTGTCCTGTGGTCTAGCTTCAAAGATCGTATAGTTATACATCCCTTCGTAGCGCAGCAGTACAGAATAGTTACCTGATTCTTCTACAATCTGATCATCTTTCAGTTTCACACCTTCAGGGACGTAGGTTGGTTCAACAACACCAAACCCTTCGCTCTCCTCTGGCGCTGTCATCGTTGGCTCTTCTGCTCCTTGATCTGTGCTCGCTGGGTCTTGTGCCCCCTCTTGCTCATCACTTCCACTAATACCAGTCTGACCGTCACTTACTTCACCACTCGAATCGGATGCTGGTTGTTGCTCCGTTGAAGATTGAGGATCTGTGGCAGGTGAACCTTCACTGCTTGCTCCGATGTTCCCATTTCCTTCTGTAGCCGCAGTCATATTACGCTGCATATCAAACGCATCCTTACCAAATTCAGCACCGAATTTGAAATTGTCGAATTTTACATCGACCACAACATTGGCATTGGAATCGGATACCTCAACCTGTTTAGGAGCGTAATCGGCCTTGTTCAGCCATATTTTCTGTCTAACCAATGCATGCGTATTGTAATTGGCAGCAACATCGAACACGTAGCTATCCTTCTCATCTACAAACTGGCGAGTCGAATCTCCCGTAATGCTGCGAATCAATGTTTCGTACAAATAAACCTGTCCTTGATTGTCTGGCCAATTACTTTGGAAACGGAAGCTCTTGTTCTGGCTCGGTGTGAGTACGAACACACCCTCATCATTACGTAATACGATCTGAGTTACATCTTTCTTCGCATTCGTTAACGCGATTCGATAATAGGAAGGCTTCTGATGCCATACCTCGACCTTGTACTGCTGCGGCGTATCTCCAGTGTGCAGCGTCATCACGCCTGCCCCCTGATAACTTTCCATCTCTCCTACGACTTCGTTCAGATCTTTGACCACGGCTGCCGCATCCTTTTTCCCACAAGCAGCAAGCAAGGCCGATAAGACCAATACCATGGCAAGCATCCATGATATTCGGCGCATGACATCATCCCCTTTAGCACTGTTTTCACTTCAGGGCTGTGCTTGCAGCAGAACCCCTACTTGATTAGTACATGTCTATGAGGGACTTGTTCGATTTATGCGGACTAGTTTGACAAGCATCACCTGTTCTAATTTATACCGGAGGTCTAGGATCAAATCCGTCTAGGGAAGGATGCTTTTTCTGTATAGAAAAGGGATAGTTAATATAGGGAAGCAACTACTGGAGTACAATCATCTTGTTTGTATCAGAAACCTAATTCATACATTTGGAGGGTAACAGATGACGACAACGGATCTTCACTCATTGCTGGAAGGGTTGGATGATTTTGTAGAAGAACAAATGAAACATTGGAATGGTGTGGGCGCAGCCGTTGCGGTAGTGCACAAGAATGAGGTGATATGGCAAAAAGGTTATGGCTATCGCGACCTAGAAACCAAGCTTGGCGTAACTCCTAACACGCTTTTTCCAATCGGTTCATCTACCAAGGCCTTCACAGCAGCGACTGCCGCTATACTTGTAGATCAAAATCAATTGAACTGGGACACGCCTGTTGTGCAGTATATGCCTGATTTCAAAATGTTCGACCCGGTAACGACGGAGCGGCTTACGATCCGGGATATACTCTGCCACCGTTCTGGACTTCCAAGACATGAGATGGCTTGGTATAACTCACCTCGTTCGAGAGAAGAGCTCGTTCATTGTCTACGATACTTGGAGCCTAATGAGGATTTCAGAAATAAGTGGCAGTATCAGAACATGATGTATATGACGGCAGGTTATCTAGTTGGGCAAATAAAAGGCTCGTCATGGGAGAGCGTATTAGAAGATTCGTTGCTGCGCCCACTAGGGATGAATTCAAGCGTGTTATCCGTTGATCTGATGCAGCTTCAACCTGAATATGCACTGCCTTATATGGAGAAGGATGAACAGCACATTCGAATTCCTTATCGCAATATCGATACGATTGGCCCTGCTGGCTCCATTAACAGCAATCTTATAGATATGATTACGTGGTTAAAATTTCAATTGAATCAAGGACAGCATGATGGCAGAGCCCTCATTTCCATGGAGGAAATGCAGACCATGCATGACCCACATATGCCGTGTGATTCGTCATTCCGTAGTGAAGAAGTTCCGATTAGCACCTATGGATTGGGATGGATTATTGAATCTTATCGCGGTCATCGGATGATCCATCATGGCGGAGGAATCGACGGCTTTACCTCCCAAGTAGCCTTCCTGCCAGATGAACAGATTGGCGTCGTTGTGCTATGTAATAGCAATGGCAGCGTAGTGCCTTA
Source organism: Paenibacillus sp. ACRSA (assembly GCF_022346845.1). Classification (NCBI taxonomy): domain Bacteria; kingdom Bacillati; phylum Bacillota; class Bacilli; order Caryophanales; family Paenibacillaceae; genus Paenibacillus; species Paenibacillus sp. ACRSA. The sequence continues at coordinate 215,580 of NZ_JAKRNP010000003.1, forward strand.
TACCGTTTCCTATCACATTATTGATCGATTACTTGAACTGGAAACAATCGACTGGAGCGATAGATTGACCAAACTAATCGATGGGGAGGGTACTCAACCAGGGGACGAATCCGAAGCAACAGAAGGTACAGCCTCTGTCGGATCTGAGCAGCAGGAGACAACAGATTTCGAGAAAACGGAAGTTCAACCCTTGGATCGTCCCGCATCCGAATATATTGGCGTATACACCCATCTGGGCTATGGTGATATCCTGATCGAATCCACTACTGAGGACGGATTACGAGCAACATTTAACAATTTAGATATGAGCATGAAATACATTGGCAACGGAACCTTCGATGTTGAGCTTGTTCAACAGGGACAGGAACAAAAGCTCCCATTCACGTTCACGTTAGATGATCAAAACCATACCCATTCTCTTCACATTCCACTACTGATGGAGCCCAATACAAATGAAATTACGTTTACTAAAACTAAAACAAAAGCTAATGTTACTGTTAATGTTGATATTGATGCCCAAAAGTAAAGCCTAATACCTTGAGCAGCATCTTACGCTTGAGTTTAAGGTAGGATTCAAATACAGATTAAACGTCCTTCTATCTAATATTCGACCATCCCGTTGTAGTGAACTTCTACCACAACGGGATATAGGCCGAATAGCTGGAAGACTCTTCCGAAGCATTAGGACTTCGCTTGACCCATAACCGTCGCAAGTCAGGCATCCCATATCCCATCACGCGATAATCTCGTAGCGATGGATGATGTGAATGCTCCTCCCTGAAGCTATACACAGGCAATAATAACGCCTCGTGAATTAACCGATCCTCCAGTTGTAGCAAACTCTCCATCCGATCCTCTGGCTCCTGCATCGCCACGATCTGACCGCACTCTCGTTCTAACTCAAGCCTCCAATGATCATCCATTACACTGAGAAAGATCGTATTTTGGAACGTGTACATCGTAACGAGACTTCGCATCACATGATCGTCAAAAACTTCTCCAGTGTATATGAGGTCATACGCCTGTAATTCATCATGATAAATGGCCTTGACCACATCACCAGGTACGATGTTTACATGTAGACCAATCTGTTCACATCGCTTAGCAAACCAAACCATGTCATGCTCCATGTTCACGCCCTCTTCAACCCACACGTTCACCATCTCTCCTGCATAATGGCTACGTTTCAACCATGCCGAAGCGCTAACGAGAGAAGGTTCGTCTACACCTGTATCTACATCTGCACTTACACCTACGCCTACATCTACAGCTTCATTTACTTCAGTCCACTTCTGTTGTTCCATCTTCTCTTCTCTCAGGTGGTTATCTGCATCGAACAGATACCTCTCTTCCTCCTGCTGGTTTCCTCGATCATACTTGCGCACCAAACTAGATGTCGGCTGGATCGATGATCGATTCAAAGCATCCGCCATGACTTGTGGGTGCATAAGCTCTCGTATGGCACGACGAAAGGATATATCGAGATGAGGGCCTCTTTTGCGCATATTAAACGTCATAAAAACCCCGCCCTGTACTTCATGCTGTACCGCATGTGGCTTACCGTCTGGGAATAGTTCCTGTCGGATCATGGATTCCCCCCGCCCTGCTTGAGGAAGCTGCCAGATCTCTACACGATCAATAAACGCACGGCCTTGAAAATAGGAAGAGAATACCTCCAAGACTAAGATGTTCGGATCGTTGCGAACCAAACGATAAGGTCCCGTTCCAATCGGATGAAGTGGGCTTATCTCCACATCTCTTGGCAGAATAGAAGCATTAATGCTGCTCATCAAATCAGGAAACATAAAATTGGGTGCATTCAGCACAAAGCGAACCGTCAAATCGTCAAACGTTTCCACCCTCTGAATCGAGCCGAATAAGGCTTTGCAAGGGTTGTCCATGCTGGATAGGATGCGTTCAAATGTAAATTGTACATCCTCTGCTTCCAGAACTCTGCCATGGTGAAAGAGCACACCTTTATGTAAATAAAATGTCCATTCCGTTCCCTCTGCGTTGCTCTCCCATGCCATCGCAAGCCCTGGCTCACAGACATGGCGCTCTGCATTGTAACGCACTAAGCGATCATACACTTCTGCAACGATCCCCACATCGCCCCATACAACAGCCTGGGTAGGATCTAACGTCTCGAACGACGTCTCCTGAGGAATGCGGAGTGTGTCCACTCTCCCCCGAGCACCATGATCTGAACGAAGACCGAATTGTCCCTGTAGTCTATGCATTAAATTTTCTCGGATGAGAAACGGCAATGATGCAGCCAGTGCGTATGCTTCTTCTATTTTGTTGTTATGTAGTAGACGTTCAAACCAGTCCCCAGCCACGTCGTGTAACGGTAAACAAAAAACAAGTATAGACTTTTTGCCTCTTCCCCGCTGCGGGCTCCATCTGACCCAGCCGTTATCCAAAAACTTATTCATGATCAGATTCATATTACGCATGGTGCAGCACAAATGAGTTGCTAATTCACCCATCGTTATCTCTATTTCTTCCTCTTCATGTACATGGGAGAAGATTAACCTAAGTTGGATATAATGTTCTGTCACTTCCACAACCGTCCCAGCCTTTCATCGCCTTCACTAAAATATGAAATCCATCTCTGAACTCCTACAGTTTTTCTTCAGGTTTTTCTTCATTATACTCAGGAAAAACCGTTTCACCAACGAAAGGAAGACTGAAACCATATGAGATACACCGACTTACATCGCAATATTCAGATTCGAATCATCACCGATTTCTTTACGGACCTGACACAGAAATCCATTATTCCTTTTATGGCGATCTACCTGAGTCTTCAGATTGGTGCAGGCTGGGCAGGCTTGTTACTGACGATTAACATTATCGGCTCCATGTTGGTTGGGTTATGGGCTGGGTATTGGGCTGATCGGATTGGAAGAAAAAAATGGATGGTCATTGCTCAAATACTGCAGGTATTCGCACTTTTCTGGTTAGCTGCCGCTAACTCGCCATGGCTTAATTCAGTCCCTTTAACCTGCTGGATGTTTTTCCTTAGCAGCTTAAGCTCCGGGATCACTGTTCCGATTGCCAACGCCATGATTGTTGATGTAAGCAGTGAATCTGAACGCCATTATGTATATGGACTGCAATACTGGACAACCAACGCTGCGATTACGATCGGTGCTTTGATGGGGGGATTGTTATTTGAATCCTTCCGCTTCATCCTATTTAGTATCGTATGGGTAGAGAGTCTAGTCACCTTAGTTATCCTTGTCTTTTATATTCACGAAACAATGGATAGAAGACATGCGATCCTGTCTCACAGAACAAAACCAACCGCTCCTAAAAACATCTTCTATACCTACATCGATGTCCTTAAAGACAAGCGATTTATGATCTTCCTCACCGCTACCGTATTAGCAGTCTCTCTAGAATTTCAATTAGACAAGTACATTGCGGTGAGGCTAAAAAACGAATTCAGTGCTCAGTTGCTCCATTGGGATATCACAGGTTTGCAAATGTTCAGTCTCATTATGGCTATTAACACCGTACTCGTTGTACTCATTGCCATTCCTTTCACCAAATGGATGGGACGGCTACCTACTCAAAAAGTGATGACGGTTGGCATGTGTCTGTACACTGCTGGATTTGCCTTTCTCGGATTCAGTAACTGGACGCTATTGCTCATCATTTGCACCGTAATACTCACGGTTGGGGAACTGATGTATAATCCCGTCCGGCAAGTTCTACTTGCAGGAATGATCCCAGATGCGAATCGAGCTGCCTATATGGCTGTTGACGGCATGAGCTACAATGTAGCTGCATTGCTCGGAAGCTTGGGACTCACGCTTGGTGCCTTCCTCCCTTCATACGGGATGGCAGCCCTGTATGCGCTGCTCGGAATCACTTCGTTATTCTTTTTCCGTCAGACATTAACGTTGCAGTCACCGGTCACACCGACTCATCATGATTCTGTCTCTGTTGCAGATGCTTCTTAGTTGCTTGGTTCCAAGTCTAGAAAATAAGGCATAGTTCAAATGAAGTTTGCATTTTATACTACTTATCCACTTCGCCTCCGAATAAAGTTTCACGGAGGTTTTTTGCCGTGCATCCTTGTTTTTTTGTATATTATCTTATTTAATTTGTATATTATCGTTTACAAATTGTATATTATAATATACAATTCAATCAGGAGGTGAGCAAGTGGAAGAATTACACAATCATGTTCGGGAGTTACGAGCCAGAGACCGTCTATCTCAAGCAGAACTGGCTAAATTAATCAACGCCTCTCGTCAAACCATTGCCCTCATTGAACGCGGAGATTACTCTCCTTCTGTCGTTCTGGCATTGAAAATAGCCAAAGTTTTTAATGAACCTGTTGAACAAATTTTTGAATTGAAGGGTGGAGATTCACATGACTAATTCAACTACAAGCGTAAATTCCAAGTATCGTTGGTTACGTCTACCGCTGTACATGGCTGGTGGAGCAATCGTTGGTTTTTTGGTCTCGAGTATCTTGCTGAAAGCACCTGCCAATCTAGACTGGACTTTTTCTGTATACTACAATTACGATCTGCTGTTCGGCATTCTTGGCTTTTTGGTTCTGGCGTTGTTTGCATGCAATACAGCCATTCTGGTTCGTATTCCTACTAAACTGAATCCGGAAGAAGACCTCTACAGTGATGCCGATACCCTTGATTCACCTGCGGAACGTTCATTAGGCAGAGCAATGATCATTAGCAATTTCAATGTGATCCTGTCGTTTACTTGGGGAGCTCTTGCTCTGTCATTACTTGCTTCAACACGAACAGTTACTGGCTCTTCGGAAATGTTTAATCTGATTAACTTAATCGTTGCGGTCATCGCCATATTTATCATTATTTTCCTTCAGAACATAACTCTTAAACGATATAATAATTATTTTCCAGATCGTACGTTGGATTTAAACTCAAGTAACATGCATCAGGAGCACTTTGATAAACTTGATGAAGGCGAGAAGTGGACCGTCTATCGCGCAGCCTATCGTTCCTTCCGCAACATAAATGTATTACTTAGTGCGGGGATGGTCTCTATGGTGCTATATTCCATACTTTTCACCTTTGCCCCATTTCCTATCGTTGTTCTTTCTGTAATCTGGATTGCCCACATCGGCATCTATTATCGTGAAGTCTATCGTAAAAACAAAGCATAACTCCATTCAGCTAATAAATAAGCTCATGGCTGGATTGAACAATCCCACCATGAGCTACAGGTTCACTTAACATATCGAACAGAACAATTGAACATATACGATCGCTTCAGTCAATCTCTCTGTTCCAAAATTTTGTTTATGTTTAACGCTTCTCTATCAACGATGAAACGTGGCGATTGCCATTCCGTTGATCAAATTGTTCTGCCATCGATTTGGCGTAATCTCCGAAATAATCTGCAAGCTTAATCAGATCTCCTGGATCTCCGTCATACGGAAACGATGCGGGTAGGCGCAGGCGATAGCCAGGTGACTCTTCTGCCCAGCGCCGTAATAGCGAAGCGGCATGTGCATAGTAGATCATTTTGGCAAAAGGATCTTCATGATCCATCGCCAGCACAAGGCTTTCCTCCAGTATATCAATGCCCTTCGCAGGATCAGTTAACGTCAAGAATTCCATCTGTTCGCCGAAACTTTGCACGAAATCATTCTGTCCCTTAATCAATCGATAACCATTTTTCTGGTGAACATGCGCCTCTTCGATCTTACCCAATCGATATAATGGCATAAGAACCTCGGACAAGGTCAAGTGTGGAATCTCGGCACAGCTCATGCGACCCTTCAAGATGGGCTTGGCTGTCTGCAGCACCTTCTCATCATCACCCATTCTGTCCCAGTAGCGCATAATCTCATCCTGCTCACACGCCTCACAATCACTCATATAGTCACGTTCGAGGTCTCTGAACTTGGCATAGCTCGCACTAGCTTCATCCAATTCACCGAGATCCATATAGACACGGAAGCGATAATACCAGTACGAACGATCACTATATCCAAATGATTGGAAACGACGTCCGAAGTCCTCGAGAAGCTCCATAATTTTATCACGTGAAATTTCAGGGAAGATCGTCATTTTCCCCAGAATCCATTTATACGACCACATCAATGTTTCTTCGTCATATAACTCCGGCTGCTGATCGAATTTCCCCAACTGCCAGGAGAATGCAATCAAGGCTTTCATGGGATAGCCACAGAAGGAAGCCACCTCAACAATTTCGGAACGAGCTTCGTACGCCTCCTCCTCCATACCACTCAGATCAGCTATTCTAGCCGCTTCTTCTAACATCCCCAGTTTGGCAGGCCCGTTCGGGAGTCCATAAGCCTCTTCCATTAAGTCTTCAAAATCCATCTCCGTTCTCATTCATGTCCCTCCTGTGGTTTCGTATTCGCCTGCAGACCCCAATCAATGAAACGAACAATACCTTGATTCATGACTTCAAGCTCTTGGCGGTTCATCGGGTAATGACCCATCATCAAGGCATTCACGTACAACATTTCAATGGCAATCGGTGTCATCTGAGGGTCTGGTGACGTTAAGACCCGCTGTATTACGGGATTACTTACATTCAGATATAACGTCGAATATCCTGCCGATCCAAAGCCAGAAGATAAGGAGCCAAGTACGGATGAAAATAAATCCGTAGTCTCTTCACTTGCTTTCTCTAGTGCACGTAGCGTTGACGATTCCTGTGAAAGTGTGAACAGCACCGGCAGGTCGGTTGGTTTGAACCCTTTAACCTCTGCTCGGCAGCGAAAACGCTGTAAGGCTGAATCGGCAAGACGCAAGGCATCATAATAACGATTGCGTTCATCTGGCGGGACATCGGTAAAGCTCATCGACACTTCATCTGGCTCAATCCGTTCGGTATTCACGTTCTCTGCCACCATAGGCAGGCTCTCCATCAGTGAACTGTCATATATATAACCGCCATTAATGACCAGCATGGATTGGGCAGAAGCAACGTGATGAATCTGACGATACTCATCTACCGTTGTGGTGAAATAGAGTGTCTCCTGCTCCTCCAGAAGTTCTCCTAACTCCCGGTGACCTCGGGTACTATCGAACGGCAACCAGCGGTGAATCATGCGATAGAACTCCAAATCCTCCACAGCAAGAGCCTTCATAGACAACGCATGTAAACGAATAATCTTCTGTAATCGTTCTGTCTGAGTCTCAGCCATATCAGCTAGTCCTTGACGAAGAGCACCTCCTAATTCAGAGCGCACTTCTTCAAGCTTCTCATTTTCATAAAAATGCTCCCGTGATGCCGTTGGCTGAAGCTCATCTGTCCAGATCAGACATTTCACGAAGAATGCCCACTCTGGCAAAATATTCTCTGCCTTCTCCGATATGAGCATGCGCTTCAGATATACCCGGTGTGAACGCTTGACGTTCAAATTCACAGCATGGGGCAACACGTAGGCAATCCCCCCTGTGCGCCCTGAGGCTGTTGTCAGCGGGATAAAATCTTGAAATTTCTCACCTAACAATCGCTCGCCAAAGGCCAATACTTCAGATTTCCGCCCTCTTGCACGTTCAGGCGCGATTAGCCAATCAGGCGATTCGGCATTCACGATGCTCTGCACACCTTCACTGTGTAGCGTAACTGGGTAAGGTAGTAATGCTCCGTAATAGAACAACGCCTGTTGCACATAATCCTTTTCAAAATAATGGGCTGCTTCGGGGGTCGAGCGCAAATACACTTTGGTTCCTGGAGATAATTGCGTATCCAGCTGTCGAATCGTATACGTACCATCTGGCTTCCCACGCCACTCCATCGATGGTCCACCCTTCACAGACTGTGTCAGCATAACAATTTCATTGCTCACCATGAAGCAGGATAATAGACCAATCCCAAACCGGCCAATAAATGAGGTCTCTCCTTGCAAAAGTGACTGTGGATCCCGCTTGGATGATTGACCAATCATCGCCAGAAACTCATGAATATCCGCTTCAGTTAATCCGATACCGTTATCCTCTACCATCATCGTTAACTGTTCACCGCTGCCCGTAAGCTCCACTCGGACATTCCCCATGAATCCCGGTTCTACTTCCGCGCGTCCTGTAATCGCATCTGTCGCATTTTGCATGAGTTCACGTAAAAACACTTTAGGGCTGCTGTACAAATGGTTCGATAAAATCTGGATCATACCGCTCAGGTTAACCTGAAAACGATACTCATTAGATGCTGTCATATTCGTTCACCTTCCTTAAAGTCCAACCACACCATAACTCCATAGTCTATATGGCATTTGATCTGTTAGACGAATTAAATATGTATACATATTAATAAATTGTTTCAGCAACGATAGGTTAGATTCAATAGGTTAAACCACGCGTCAAGCCGGCCTTGTTCACCAAGACCGGCGTTAGACGAATAATTCATTTTTATATGGATCATTGGGGTCTATCCTATCATTACCACAATGGCATTAGCGCTGAAACGACTTCAGTCACCTTATATTCAGGATACTAGGTAGAAGAACGGATGAAAACAAACCTGGGACCCGAATTCAATAGACTTTAGGTTCATAACTATGTTGATCACTTGGGACTAAAGATAGAAAAAGAAACAAATTCATGTCTAAAATCAAGCAGAGGAGTACTTTTGAACACTCATCAAAACTATTTTCGAAAAGGATTGAACGATCTGGCTAAGCTACTCGTATCATTAGCAAACATGGATCGAGCGAAGTGCAGGAAGAATCATCGATAACGAAGCTCTGATCAGTATGAAAGACGGTGAATACATATGATTAATGTTCGTAATATCTCTAAACAGTTCAAGGATCATCAAGCATTAAACGATGTTAGCTTTACCCTTACAGAAGGCAGTATCACAGGTTTGATTGGCCCTAACGGCTCAGGTAAAACCACTCTGATTCGCATCATGAATGGTGTTCTTGGCGCTTCCGGCGGACAGGTTCGAATTCATGGACTTGATCCGTTCGTGGAGACAGAGAAGGTTCTTGCCATGTGCGGCACACTAACGGAACAAAGTGGGCTGTATGACAATATGAGTGGGCGTGACAACCTGGCTTTCTTTGCAGATGCTTTTGGTATTCCGCAGCGTGATGGAAGAATAAACGAACTTGTGGATTTATTGGAGCTTCAAGAGTATCAACATCGTAAAGTCGGTACCTACAGTACAGGTATGAAAAAAAGATTAGGACTAGCACGGGTATTGCTACACCGTCCATCCGTTCTGTTTCTGGATGAACCCACAAACGGGCTAGATCCCGATGGAATTCAGATGGTTCTTCGGATGATTCGTCGTCTCAACACAGAGGAACACCTGACGATTCTCGTGTCATCTCACGTATTATCCCAGCTCTCAGCCGTGTGTGACCGTTATGTATTTATGCAGAATGGCTGCAAAGTGGAGGAGGGCACTGAGCATGAGATTATTAGCCGTTACCAGACGGCGCCGCGGATCGAAGTAGAAGCGGTTCTGCCAGAGGGATGGGATCGGGTCGAAGGTTATAGCCCTGAGGTTATATCCGCGCAGCGAGCTGTCTTCCAGCTTCAATCCCGTGAAGATATTCCAACCTTGTTAAGACAGTTGACTGCGCACGGGGAAGTGTATCAAGCTCGCATTGTTAACAGTGATCTGGAGCGTATATATTTTGCCATAAGGGAGGCACACCACCATGAATAAACGCCATGCCATTCGTGCACTTGTTCGCAAAGATATTCGAGCTATTACTGCCAGTGTGCAGCTCTGGCTTCCTATGATCATTGTTCCACTTCTGATTGGTATTATTATGCCTGCCGCCCTCCTATGGGTAGCCTCAAGAACAGAACTACGCACTATAGGTAATCTTAAATTTATGCTTGATTCTCTAGATGCACTCACGCGTTCAGGGCAAATCCCTCAGCTCGCTTCCATGCCTACGGATAATCATCGAATTGTCTATTACCTTGCCTTGTACATGTTCGCTCCTTTGTTCCTCATTATTCCAGTGATGGCATCCAGCATATTAACGGCGAACAGCTTCGCTGGTGAGAAAGAGCGCAAGACATTGGAGGGGTTATTATTCATACCCATCAGCATGGATACCTTGTTCAAAGGAAAAGTGCTTGCCGCCTTCATCCCTTCTGTGCTGCTATCTTGGGTTACATTCATCATCTATGGCATCATTGCCAATATTCTGATGTACCCGATGTTCGGACAATTGATGTTTCCTAATCTCAACTGGATCATCTTAGTTCTCTGGGTTGTGCCTTCATGTAGTCTGATGGTCATCCTATTCAATGTGCTCATCTCAGCCAAAGTACGTGGATTTCAGGAAGCCTATCAGCTTGGTGGTCTCGTCGTTATTCCACTACTTGCTCTCATTGCTGGTCAGGCAAGTGGAATGCTGCTGATTCGTCCTTTCATGTTACTTCTCATTGGTGCAATTCTTCTACTAGTCTGCTTCATCCTGCTTCGTCTCGTTACACTCTGGAACAGCCGCCAGCAATTAGCAGAGAGTCAGATTTAGATTATTCTGATGCGGTGTCGTCTCTTCTATGATCATTGAGAAAACAAAACTCAAGGGTTATGATATGAAGAGATGTACCTAGAATGCTAGTAGGAGGCATACAGGATAGAATGGAATCCCAGCTACTTCAAAAATTGAAATATGCAGAGAAATTAACGCCACAAGAAAAGCATATTGTAGACTTTATTTTAAACAATCCTCACATTGTTTTTCATTCAACCGCACATGAACTTGCTCAATTAACCTATACAAGCGCTTCGACTATTGTCCGTTTATGCAAAAAACTGGGTACCCAAGGGTACCCAGACTTTCAACTCAAACTTGCGCTGGAATATCAGCCTAGTTCTACCCCATTCCACTCTGAGGATCAACTGATTGCAGAACAAGGTAATGCACTCGCAGCAATCGAATCCGTTCCTTATCTCTACGAACAAGCACTGAATGAGACTCGCCGTCTGTTGAACCCCTCTGTTCTGCAACGAATTATTGATTGGGTCAGAGAATCACATCGAATTGATATCTACGGTAACGACATGAACTATTATCTAGCCCAACAAGCCTGTACCAAGTGGAATGAACTCGGCATATCTGCCATTGCTCACAATAGCCCTAATTTGCATTATTTGAACACTATGGCTCCCAGTCAGACAACGCTCTCTTTTGTCATATCACATACAGGAGAGAATCTGTCTATGATCGATGCAGCCACAATTCTTAGTCAGAAGTCCATGAAGGTCATCGCAGTCACTAGCAACAATCATTCAACACTGTCCAGACAGTGCACTGAAACTCTTCTTACTCATGGATATTATGAACAGTTACGTCTATCCAAGATGTCCACCATGGTCTCTGTTCTCTATCTTTTTGATATCCTATATATGGGTAGTATTAGCGACTCCTACTAGATCTATATGGTTAAGTTCATTTATATTATTGGGCTTGCTTCGCAGCCTCAACTCCATCACTCAATATATCGAGTACATACAGTACTTCTTCATTCTTGACGGGTTGTTCACCTTGATGTCGGATCGCCCTCACTAGACTCTCATACAGCAGCCCATAATCCGTAATCTCAGAAGGTACCTTCTCCGTATGAGATTCTCCCTCATCATCTACATAAGTCAGTGTACCCCAATTCTCTACAGGCTCTTGATCAAAGGATACCTGTGTTGGCCCTTCTCCATTTTTGGTTTGATGACCACTGCTATATTTAATGAAGCTACCACGATCACCATGGACGACAAACTTGGGATGTGCAATCTTGACTAACAAACTGCACTTAATCGTTACTTTGGTCAAGCCATAGCGAAAATCAATATCGATATAATCATCCGCCTGACCCGGATAAACCAAGCTTCGGACATCGTAATCAATTCGATCCGCTACACCAAATAGGGAAACCATTTGATCAATGGTATGCACAGCCAATCCATGCATTAACCCAAACCCAGGTCTGATCCAGGATGGCTTGAAATAATCATAATGAGACTGAATTTCATGGATATTACCCAGTTTTCCACTCTCGATTACCTTTTTCAAGGTTAAGAAATCCCCATCAAACCTGCGATTCTGATTCGCCATAGCGATTAGATTTTTGCGCTTAGCAAGTTCGAAAATGTCCTTCGCTTCTGCTGACGTTGCAGCAAACGGCTTTTCTACCAATACGTGTTTTCCATGCTCTAGGGCTTGCTTCGCATAATCGACATGACTGTCCACATGTGTTGCTACAACAATTAATTCAATCTCCGTATCTTGAAGTACGTCATTGAAATCTATCGTAAATGTAATATCGGGATAATACGCTTCTCTTTCTGTATCACCTATGCGATCTTCCTCACGCCGGTAGATCTTCTTCACCTTGATGTCCTTTGTTCTCTCCAGATAAGGCAGGTGATAATTGACAACAGCATTGCCGAATCCAATGATGGCGATATTTAGCATTTTACCATGACTCCTTCTGCTCTAGGATACACGAATGTTATCATGCTTGATTCGCTCCGAGAATGCTTAAGAACCGAATAGGCACCACCATGCACAGAAGGACTCTCAAGTGGGATTTTAGTGAAATTCAATTTCATTTTTAGTTCTGTTGGAGTTGGGAGCTGTAACATTTTTCCCCTTGTTTACCGATATAATTTAAAGGTCTATACATATATAACATGAAGAAGGGTGACGATTTCATTATGAACAAATGGTTGGCCAAAATGCAGCGCTCCATGGGAGCATTGCTGATCTGCGCACTGGTGGGCGGCGCAACACTCGTTGGTGGGGCTGAGGTACAAGCTGCAACGCTTAGTCAGTCTAGCGTGTATTATGATTCGGATGGCGTTCTCTACAAGGTGACTGGGGACGGCAGCGAAACTACAGAAGTATTGATTGATTATGAAGGTACCGATCCGGTCGAAGCAGGCTCTTATCTCTACTACCTGCCATCCAATAATTCTACAACCCTGCTTAGAGTCCCGAATGATGGATCAAGTGATGCTGCGGAGACATATGCAACAGGTGTACTCGACTACTACACCGATAACGGATTTATTTATTATCTAGATACAACCGGACAGATCTATCGAGCAAATGGAAATAGCGCTGCATCTTCCGCTACAAAGATTGCCGATAAAGCAGATACAGAATTCCCGATGTTCTCGGTCAATAAAGGTCGCATATACTACAACGGTCTCGTTAATGGCAACACATGGTTTGTCTCCAAAGCTTCTAATGGAAGCGGAGCTGTGCAACGGATTGCATCTGGTGCTGTAGAGAGTCGTTACCTAGTGAATGAAGCCAAAAATCAGTTACAAGTGATGCTCAATACAGATCCCTACGAGGATTACTATTCAACCAATGCGATGGTTCTGTACAAAGTAAACTACAATACCGGCAAGGGTACAGCTGTTAATCCCAAGTCTAAGCTTGATGTGAACGCTGTGTACTCCGGTGGCTGGGGAAATAACCTTTACGTTTATAACAAAGGCATCGTGCTTGATAGCAACAAAGATTACAACTATTCAACAGGCAAAGCCTTTGCTCTGACTTCTGCGGGCAAGACCTTCCAGGTTCACAGCAAGAGTGTGCGAGAAGTCACTGCTCTAGGAACAGATAAAGTAGTCATCATTGATGCAGACAAAAAAGCTTACGGCAAAACGTTTGTTAGCAACAAGGTGACCAAATCAACTACCCTGAACCTGAACAACGTAACCTATGCATCCAATCAGTACACGAACAGCACACCAACCACGGTGTACATCTCAGGCAACAACGGTCTCTACTCTGTTACAACAGCTTTCAAGGTAACCAAACTTACTGGTGAAGAATGGGATACCTTCCTATTCAGAAACAACGTGCCAGGCGTATTCTACATCAATGCAAATGACCTCTATCGGTTGTACCACGTAAACGCCAACGGCACAGGCAAAAAAGCACTTAGTGACGTATACCTTGACGATATCCGCTTGGTTACATCAAACTAAGCAGCATTCCTACTGCGTGAGAAATACCCTGAACCTACTAAGGTTCGGGGTATTTTTTGTTTATACGTTATTCATTTTCAAAAAAAACTTCCATATGAGAATGATAATTGTTATCATTAAGAAAATGAACCAAAAAGGATGGTCGGTATGACTGAACAGCTTTCTTTTAATAGTGAAACTTCATCTCTGCCGTTGCTCTCCTCCATGTGCCGAGTTCGCCGTGGAGAGAATTTCCGTGTGAATAGCAAAGCGGTGTCCCGTCCAATGCTGTGCCTTGTTTTACAAGGTGAAGGGCTTCTGTCCCTTAATAATGAACTCTATTCGGCTACGGCCAACCAACTGTTTGTCTTAGAAGAAGGTACACACGTCGAGGCCACCTCTTCGTCCAATATAACGGAGTTTATTCTGGTGAGCATGAGCACGGTCATTGTGCAGCAAATCCAAGGTGAATGGAAAATGACATCTGTTCCTGGGCTTCCGCTGCACTGGCATACAGGCAGAATCCTTGTCCGTCAGGAACATCAGATCGTGGCGCGCTTTAAACAACTGTACGATGCATATCGTGGTGTGACGCAAGATCATTTTGTTAGCATACATAGCCAGCTCCATGAATTGCTCCAGTACGTCTCAGAGCATCGGCTAGAAGCGAATCAAGAAAGAGTCGATCCGGCGCTTGAACGCAGTATCCGATATATGCACCGCTTCATGGGAGACGGAATCACCATGGATCAACTCGCCAAAATTGCCAAACTTACGCCAAGCTCTTATTCTCGCAGCTTCAAAAAAGCAAAGGGCATGTCCCCTACTGATTATCTGAACGGATTACGAATCTGCAAAGCCAAATCACAATTACAACAAAATGATTATTCTATAAAAGAAATCGCAGAATCCGTCGGATACGGCAACGAATATTATTTCAATCGCAAATTCAAACAAACTGTAGGTATTTCCCCTAGTTTATATATGAAGCAAAATCAATTAAAAGTTGCCACTGCATCGGTGCTTGCCCTGTCTGAACACCTATCTTCCCTAGGTCTTGAGCCGGTCGCCACAGTTAATGCATGGAATGACAGAGAAGTCGCTGAAAAAGAATCCCATCGTCAGTTCACTACTCAATTAGATAAACTTCGCAGAGCTAAGCCTGACTTGATCATCGCAGATTGGTACCACGGGCCCTATGTGGATACACTCAAAAGCATTGCACCCACTGTGATCTTGAACAAAGTGGAGGACTGGCGCGAAAGCTATCTTCGAATAGGTGAACTGGTTGGAAGAGAAAAACAAGCGTTATCTCATATCAAGGAGCTAGCCTTCCGAATCTTGGAGACGAGCAAGCGTCTGCAGACTTATTTTGCTAATGAGCGTATTACGCTTGTTCAAGTGACATCACAACTCGTTCGTATACAGGGTACGTTTAATCATCCACTGCCAGAATTGTTATATGGTGAGCTGGGACTGCAACCTGCACAACTTGTCCCTACCCATCAACCACAAAGTGAGTTCTTAGCAGAGAGTACCCCATTACTGGATACAGACCATCTGTTAATTCAACGTGTGCCTACCCTTGCTGCCAGTGAAAAAGTGATGCGACGAATGAAGCAGACGGCAGGCTGGAACCGCTCACCTGCTGTACTTCATGGTAATGTCCATGACATTCATCATTGGTTTGAGATATGCTGGACACCTCGCGGACAGATTCAGATCATGAATGAATTAGAGCAGATTGCCCAGCAGTATGCGGCCTTCTCTCAAACAGCTTGGACTCTATAAGAGGTTGTTCAAAAAGTTCGCTTTTGATTACGATGGATGCGCGAGTGGCATCTCAACGTCGAAGATGGGATTCAGCCGAAATAAGTGGATGCTTACGAAGCTTGTTTCCGTAGGAAACAATGTAGTTGCTCACGTAGGTTTGCCTACGCTCCGCTACTCCATTACTAGCTTCATCCCATCTTCTTGGTACTGAAAACCGCCTTTTTGAACACGCACTATAAGAGCCTAAGTGCACGTTTTTACATTATAATCGCAGAAAAAGCGTCCTCCAGTGTGGAGAACGCCTTTTTGTGTTGATCATCTTTTTTTTCAGGATCAGGACTGTTCTTGAACTTCTTCCCGAGGGACTAACTTGTATATTTCTTCATCTTCCATTGTATCAATTAATCGATCAAGCCATTTGTAATATGCCTCCGCTTGCAGCATTTTCTTCTTGTCCTCCATGAGGATATGAAGTAGCTCCGCGTCAGCTTGTTCATCCAAGTCACGAATTAAACGATTTAGTTCTTCAATGGATTTGCGCAGGGTCTGAAGATTGCTCTCCACCGCTTTTCTCCATTTAATTACGAAATAGTCTGTGAACGTCTGGTGCCAGTCATACTCCACTTCATATAGATCTTTACGCGAGCCCTTACTCCAAACTTTATTCACCATTTTTAGATCCAGCAGGGTGCGAACGCCGGTACTCATGCTTGTTTTGCTCATTTCCATTTCCCGTCCCATATCGTCAAGGGTCATTGGTTTGTCCGCAAAAAAAAGTAAACCGTATAAGTGTCCCGTGGACAGCGTAACGCCGTATAGATCCATATTGCGCCCAATGGCTTCAATGACGCGTTTCCGGATTCTGAGAACTGTTTCCTGCTGCTCTTCTTGTAAATGGTCCAAGCCCATGCTTGCAACCTCCATTCTGAACATTACCAGTCTTGGCAAAAATAATTGCACCCTTACAAAGTCCTGCTTACATGGGAAAGCATCCGGCCGGACATCCTATACGCCAGAGGGCTCTGATCACCCAATGTATTAAAATGGTAACTTTGCCAAGATACATTTGCCTATGACTCTCTTTTAACCAAAAAAATTAACTTCAATTCAACCCATTTTCTATTTTAGAAAAAGCATTCTGAAAAGTAAAGGTTTCTAATTAGCCAGAATAAGGAGATAGACGGAGCATATGGGAGGAAAACTTTGTACAGTTTTTACTGTATAAACATTATGTACTGTTTATTCAGTTGATATACTGGTTAAGTATTGTTAGAATACAAAACGTTACCCAGAAAGACGGGAAGCGAAGCAACGATTACCGGATTTCGTGGCTGGGCGCACAAGTGTATGGGCTTGTGGATGCTGTAAGCCGTTCGAAGTGCACAACACATCAGAAGGGGTGAAAACATGACCATACTTGAAGTGAAGAATGTAAGTAAACTGTTTGGCCCCCAAACCGAGCAAGGATTACAATTGTTAGAGCAAGGTTGGGGGAAAGAAAAGTTGGCCAAAGAAAAACAGATAACGGTTGGTGTCAATCGGGTCAACATGGAGATCAAAGAAGGCGAGATTTTCGTTATCATGGGCTTGTCCGGTAGTGGTAAATCCACACTGGTTCGTATGTTTAATCGATTAATCGAACCAACATCAGGAGAAATACTGGTTCATGGCAAAGATTTACGTAAGATGAACAAAGAACAATTGCGCGAAGTACGTCGGAAAACAATCAGCATGGTTTTTCAGAAATTTGCGTTGTTCCCGCACCGTACCGTTCTCGATAATGTGGAGTATGGACTCGAAGTCCAAAAAGTGGACAAAGAAGTTCGGCGGAAAAAAGCAAAAACATCACTGGAACTGGTTGGCCTAAAAGGCTGGGAAGATAAAATGCCAGATGAGCTCAGTGGTGGTATGCAGCAGCGTGTAGGTCTTGCCCGTGCGCTTGCCAATGATCCAGAAGTGCTGTTGATGGATGAAGCCTTCAGCGCCCTCGATCCACTGATTCGCCGTGATATGCAGGATGAACTGATTGAGCTTCAGGATAAAATGAAAAAGACGATTATTTTCATTACCCATGACTTGGACGAAGCGCTGCGCATCGGCGATCGTATTGCTCTTATGAAGGATGGAGCCGTCGTGCAGATCGGTACACCGGAAGAAATTATGATTCAACCGGCCAACTCCTATGTGGCCCGCTTCGTCGAAGACGTGGACTTGTCCAAAGTCCTTACCGCCTCTCACGTTATGCGTCGCCCAGAAACGATTACACTAGACCGTGGTCCTCGTGTTGCCCTCGAATTAATGCGCGAACGTGGTATTTCCAACCTGTTTGTCATTGACCGTTCGAAGAAATTGTTAGGTGTCATTACAGCAGAAGATGCTACCCGTGCGATGCGCGAAAATAAAGTATTGAACGACATTCTGATCACGGATGGACCGACGGTAGCCCCTGAGACTCTTATTCATGAATTGTTTGAAATGGTAAGTTCTGCCCATGTGCCGCTCGCTGTTGTTGGTGAGAATGGCCGTCTGCAAGGTGTTATCGTCCGCGGTGCCCTGCTGGGTGCACTTAGCGGTGAAGTTGCAGTAAAGGAGGAACTTGTGAATGATTCCCAAAATACCACTAGCATCGTGGATTGAAGCCATCGTTGACTGGATGAGCTCCTCGCTCTCCGGATTGTTTGATGTCATTTCTACCGTTATACATGGGGTTGTCGGATATTTCTCTGGGCTCTTCTTGTTGCCCCATCCGCTCCTCTTCATCGCAATCTTGGGTATTCTCGCATTTATTGTGGGTCGACTCCCGCTTACACTATTTACAGTTATCGGATTCCTGCTCGTAGATAACCTCGGGTACTGGTCTCAATCGATGGATACACTCGGTCTGGTTATCACATCAGGATTAATCTCGATCCTGCTCGGCGTACCCATCGGAATATGGCTTGCTTATAGTAAGACAGCAGCTCGTATCATCACGCCACTGCTTGACTTCATGCAGACAATGCCTGCATTTGTCTACTTGCTGCCAGCTGTAACGTTCTTCAGCTTAGGCGTAGTTCCGGGCGTTATCGCTTCTGTAATTTTTGCAATCCCACCTACGATTCGCCTGACGCACTTGGGTATCAAACAGGTATCTAGCGAACTCGTTGAAGCTGCGGACGCTTTCGGTTCAACTTCCATGCAGAAGTTGTTCAAAGTACAGCTTCCACTGGCTTTGCCTACAGTAATGTCCGGTATTAACCAGACCATCATGTTGTCCCTCTCCATGGTCGTTATCGCGTCCATGATTGGTGCGCAAGGTATTGGTGCCGAAGTATATCGTGCCGTTACGCAACTTCAAATTGGTAAAGGTTTCGAAGCAGGTCTCGCTGTTGTCGTGCTTGCCATTGTGCTTGACCGATTCACACAGAATCTATTCATGCCAGGTCGCAAGAAGACGTCACGCGTTACATCGAAACAAAAAGCTTGGATTACTTCTGTAGCGACACTTATTGTGCTCCTCGCAGGCTTCTCCCAGTATTTCGTAGGCGGTACAACTTCCGCTGGCGGAAACAACGCAGCAGCTAATGCTGTAGGTGATGAAGTGAACTATCAAATTATCGGTATCGATCCAGGTGCCGGTATCATGAAATCAACTGCAAAAGCGATTGAAGATTACAATCTGTCAGATTGGACTCTCATCGAAGGCTCTGGTGCAGCAATGACTGCTACACTGGATAAAGCCATCAAGAATGAAGAACCTATTATCATTACAGGTTGGACTCCGCACTGGATGTTCAACAAATATGATCTGAAATATTTGGAAGATCCGAAAAAATCCTTCGGAGATGCTGAAGAAATTCATACCATCGCCCGTAAAGGTCTAAAAGAAGATCATCCTGTCGCTTTCGAATTCTTATCCCGCTTCAGTTGGGCATCGGATGAGATGGGTGAGATGATGATTGCCATTCAAGATGGTACATCTCCAGAAGACGCAGCTAAAGCTTATGCTGAGAAGCATGCTGATCAGATTGATGAATGGACAAAAGGTCTGACTCCAGTAAATGGTGATACCTTCAAGCTCAGCTATGTGGCTTGGGATTCCGAAATCGCAAGTACGAACCTTTTGAAATATGTGATGGAAACAAAACTTGGTTACAAAGTCAATGCCCTTCAAGTTGAAGCAGGTCCAATGTGGACGGGTGTTGCTTCTGGTGACGTAGATGCCTCTCCGGCAGCATGGTTGCCACTGACACATGCGGACTATTGGGATCGGTACAAAGATCAAGTTGACGATCTTGGTGCTAATATGACAGGTGTACGCACAGGTCTTGTGGTTCCTAGTTATATGACAGATGTTAATTCCATTGAAGATCTGGAAACGGGCGCTGCTGCTTCTACTGCCGCTCCAACAGCAAGTACCAATGTGGGCGACGAAGTGAATCACCAAATCGTTGGGATTGACCCAGGTGCAGGTTTGATGAAAGCTACAGCAAATGCCATTGAGAATTATGGTTTAACGAACTGGAATCTAATTGAAGGCTCTGGAGCAGCAATGACTGCATCACTAGACAAAGCCTACAAAAATCAAGAACCAATTATTGTTACTGGTTGGACTCCTCATTGGATGTTCAATCAGTATGATCTGAAATATCTGGATGACCCAGACTTAATTTTCGGTGACGCAGAAGAGGTTCACACGGTTGGTCGTAAAGGGATTAAAGAAGATCATCCTGTAGCTTACGAGTTCTTCTCTCGCTTTAATTGGACTGCCGACGAAATGAGTGAAATCATGGTCGACATCCAAAAGGGTGTTTCTCCTGAACAAGCTGCCAAGACTTATGCTGAGAAACATCCAGACCAAATTGAGGAATGGATCAAAGGGCTTACACCTGTTAAGGGTGATACGCTACGCCTAGGTTATGTTGCATGGGACTCTGAGATTGCAAGTACAAATCTGCTGAAATATGTCCTTGAGACGGATCTAGGTTACAACGTGCAAGCACTGCAAGTCGAAGCAGGTCCTATGTGGGCAGGCTTAGCAGCAGGTGATATCGATGCTTCTCCAGCCGTTTGGCTTCCACTTACTCATGGCGACTATTGGGATTCATATGGAGACAAAATCGAAGACATCGCTGTAAGTATGACTGGAGTGAAACAAGGACTTGTCGTTCCAACCTACATGGACATCACTTCAGTTGAAGATTTAAAAGATAATTAACCCAAATCGAGTTGTATCAACCTGGATTTGGAAAAAAAGCGAGCAATGTTACGCTGCTCGTATATCACAAAACAACCTTCTCGATGAGCGAGAAGGTTGTTTATTTTTGCGAAATTATGAAATGTGAAGGCCAAACTTGTGTGCGTGCGTATATGGTACCTTTTTAAATCGGTGTAAAAGAACTCATAAGCTCTTCTACTTACTTCGATTCACCAAGAAACGCTTCTTTGAAGATGTTCAGTACATATTCAAGTGTAGTCGGATCACTATACGTGACAGCTTTCGTTTCCAGCTCAATAACATGTTTATTCTGAACAGCAGGTATATTGCTCCAAATGGTAGATTTCATAATTTCATTATCCCGAGTCATATCTCTACTAAGTACAACAAAATCACCCATGTATTCAGGAAGAACCTCAAGTGATAAGGAGTGATAGCCTTCTTGTAGTGTATCATTCTTCACTTGTTCCGGCATATTCAGCTTCATAGCTTGATATAACGCTTCAGTTCCCCGCGCCCAATGATCTCCCATGACAAACACTTCTTTTTCAAATATTTCAATTGTGGATACCGTCACGTTATCCCCATATTTGGCTTTGATCTCATTGCCGATATCTTCTGCTCTTTTTGTGAAATCATCAATCCACGCTTGTGCTTCAGCTTCTTTATTCAGTACTTTACCGATCTCTAACTGTTGATCCAAGTAGTCCAGTTTGCCCCAAGTATACACAATGGTAGGTGCAATCTTAGACAGTTGTTCTAGATTCTTCGCCGTTGAACCTGCGATGATTAAATCCGGATTCATTGCCGCGATGCTCTCTGGATCTGAATCGGTTACGATGGCAACATCTTTTAATTTGTCTTTGAACAGCGGATTTGCCGCAGTCCATTCATCCACACCCACTGGTGTTACATCCATAGAAAGTATATTAGGGCCATTAGACAGAGCGACGATTCTCTCGGGCTTGGCCGGAATCTCTACAGGGCCAGTTTCAGACTGATACGTAATTGTATCCGTTGTCTCTTCCTGAGCAGCACCTGTACTTGTTGTATCAGCAGCAGTCTCCTGATTGCTGTTACTGGTTACATTGTTTGAAGCATCGTTACCGCAGGCGCTGGCGATGATCGTGAACAGCATGATCACAATCAACGGCAGGATCATTCTCTTTTTCATCTGTGTTTTCTCCCCTAATCATTAATGATAATCATTATCATTTTATCGTGCTGATTATATGATAGGAGTCGCTAGGGTGTCAATCATTTTCCTTACTACGGTCGCGCTTAGCATATAAACTAGATATCAGATTCTCAGACTGCAGTTGACTCTCTTTGATCCACCTCTGGTCGACATCGACCAAAGACAATAAATGCGACGATCATGTTCGACCGCCGCATCTAAGTTGTTGTTATGAGTTTAATCTAACATTATTTCTTCACTGTGCTGTTGTACTGTGCGATCTTATCTGTAATTTGCTTCGCAGCAGCATCAAGAGCTTCCTGAGGTTCACCTTGTCCGTTCAGAACTGTCTCGATTGCTCCTTCGACAATTTGTCTTGCTTCTGGGAATACACCCATAACTGCGCCGGAAGTTGCTGTCGAATCAACGGAAGCGTGCAATTGGTCGACTGCTGTCTGGAATTGCGGGTACTTCGCCATATTATCCTTTAATACTTGCTGATCATAAGCTGCTGTCGTAATTGGGAAGTATCCTGTCGCAACGCTCCAGTTGGCTTGTACTTCTGGTGTCGCCAAATACTTGATGAATTCCCACGCTGCTTGTTGTTGTGCATCGGATTTGTTATTCATGATGTACAAGCTTGCACCACCAACGACAACTCCGCCATCTTTTGCATCTGCTGGGCGAGGCAAGAATCCTGTTCCAAGTTCAAACTTACCGCCAGAGCCTTCTACAATTTTACGCAATCCAGCCGTAGAATCCAGTGTCATACCGATTTGTTGTGCTGTGAATGCTGCAGTTGTATCATCTGTGCTACGTCCGAGGTTAGATACGGTTTTCTCGTCGATCATCTTTTTCCACCATGACAATGTCTTCACGCCAGCTTCGGAGTTCAACAGAGATTCCGTAGCTGCGCTGTCTCGACCGTTACCATTGTTTACATAATCTGCATTCTGGTTAGCGAAGAATTGCTCCATGAACCAGCCATAGATCGCCATGGAAGCGCCTGGTTTACCGTCTTTGCCCAGTGCTTTGGCTGCTTGTTCGAAC
This sequence comes from Paenibacillus sp. ACRSA, assembly GCF_022346845.1. Lineage (NCBI taxonomy): Bacteria > Bacillati > Bacillota > Bacilli > Caryophanales > Paenibacillaceae > Paenibacillus > Paenibacillus sp. ACRSA. The sequence continues at coordinate 238,712 of NZ_JAKRNP010000003.1, forward strand.
TCTTCATATGTCTTCGGTGGGTTCTCTGGATCCAAGCCCGCTGCTTTGAACATGTCTTTGTTGTAGTAAAGAATTGGGTTCGATGTATTAAAAGGCATCGCATTCAATTTACCATCAATGGTGTAATAACGAATGATGTTTGGCTCCAATTGAGAAAGATCAAAATTATCTTTATCAATAAATTGCTGTACTGGCGTAATCATGCCAGAGTCAATCATGAACTTACTACCGATCTCATAAACCTGGATGATGTCAGGACCACTGTCTGATCCCATCGATGCTTTCAGTTTGTTCAAGCTCTCATCATATTTACCTTGATAGATTGCTTTGACCTGAATGTCAGGGTGACTAGCGTTGAAGTCAGAGGCAAGTTGATTGATCGCTTTTTCCCCTGCTCCGGACATGGAGTGCCACCAATTCAATTGAACAGGCTCAGTCGTAGCTGCAGCGGCATCCGCTTGTCCACCAGCCGCTGGCGTGCTGCTTGTGTCTGCTTTGGTACCACATGCGGAGATAACTAACATGAGTGCTGCCAACATTAATGCAAACGTTCCTCTTTTTTTCAAACCAAATCCCTTTACCATGATCTCTCTCCTTTTTTAGGGCTCATTTCAAAAATCAGTTCATTAGAGTTAGGCGAAGTGGCCATTCCAGTAACGAATCGTTCTTCCGATTGCTGTTATCCCCAGATTTTTTTCTCCCATTCTTTCAATGGGAAAATCCGGTGATAAACGCAAACGCGTTGCTTCTTCAGAATCGATTTCGTTCCTTCCATTACTTTCGCATTTTCTCCTAAAAAGATTTTAAGATTGAGCCTGGTTTACTCGCTCGTAGCATTGGAATGCAAGAACCTTTTTCAATGGGTGGTAAAGCTCTGATTGAACTAACCCTTCAGTGCACCAGCTGCCATTCCGCGGACAAGCTGTTTCAACCCAAACACCAGCAGCAACAAAGATGGCAGAATGACCATCGCCGTGCCGGCAAATACCAGATTCCATGCAGTGGATTCCTGGAACTCCAGCATCGAGATCCCGATCTGTACTGTTCTCATCTCTGGGGTGTTCGTTACGAGCAACGGCCACAGATACGAATTGTACATACTGAGGAACGAGTAGATCGCTAGTGTTCCAAGTGCTGGGCGAGACAGCGGTAGTACATGCGATACAAAATATCGAATGTGTCCACAGCCATCAATTTTTGCTGCTTCAAACAGCTCTTTGGGGAGTTGCATAAAGAACTGTCTTAGCAGGAAGGTACCAAACGCCGTAGCCAGGAACGGAACCGTTAACCCCTGATACGTATCAAGCCAGCCCCAACTACGAACCGTCAGATAGTTCGGAATCATCGTGACTTCCCAAGGGATCATCATCGTCGCGACAAACATACTGAAGATGACGTTTTTCCCTTTAAACTGCATTTTGGCAAAAGCGTATGCAGCCATACTCGCCGTAATCAATTGCCCCAGCATGGTCAGTCCAGCAACCAGGAAGGTATTCCAGATAAACGTACCAATAGGCACGATATCGAATACTTCGGAGAAGTTGGACAGGTCAATCGTCTGCGGAATGATATGCGGCGGATAGGCACTTGCATCCTCGGGCGTCATCACAGCCATGAAAAAGGTATACATGACCGGATACAATACCAGTGCTGCACAGATCGTGAGAAGCACATACAATAAGGTGTTCATCCATGGAGTTCTCATTGATAATGTACTTTCCTTTCCACCCATTTGAACTGAATTAGGGTTAGAAGCATAATGACCGCGAACAGAATAAGCGCCTGTGCACTACCTGTTCCGAAGCGGAAATTAACAAAGGCTTCCTGATAGATCGAGTAGACGAATACGTTTGTACTGTCCATCGGTCCCCCTCGGGTTAGAATATTGATCTGACCAAACGACTGGAACGCACCAATGATGGAAACCACACTGACAAAAAACAGCGTAGGTGACAGCAACGGCATTGAGATTTTGCGAAACGTAAGCAATGGTCCTGCTCCATCAATTTTCGCACTCTCATAGATTTCATCCGGGATGCCTTGCAATCCACTGGACAAAATAATGTAATTGAATCCAAGATTCATCCAGATGGTCATAATCGAAATGGAGATTAGTGCCCAATCCGGACTGGTTAGCCAAGGAATCGGATCAATACCGACTTTTCCTAATAAATAATTCAGCATGCCCAGTGTCGGATGGAACAGAAACTTCCAGATGACTGCGGACGAACCTACAGATAATACAACGGGTAGAGAAAAGACAAACTGGAACACACGCATTCCCTTAAATTTGTTATGGGTTAGCGCAGCCAAAATGAGTGCGGCCAAGATGCCCGTTGGCACCGTGAACAAAACAAACAGCAACGTCACTTTCATTCCTTGCAGAAACAGCCCGGATTGGAAAACCGCCTTAAAGTTATCCAGTCCTACATAGGCAGCAATCTGTCCCGTAGGATCAGTTGAATGCATACTGAGGTACACAGATTTAAACATCGGATAGAACAGGAACACTGCAAACAAAAGCAGCGATGGTGCCAGGAAACCATAGGCCAGCAGATTTTCCCGCATCCGTTGTACGCGGAGCGAAGCCGTACGGCGCTCACTTGTCTTTGATATACGCCGACTGGCAGCAGGCAAGCCGATCCGGTTATCAAGCTCACTCATCGGATTTTCTCCCCCCTTGATTAGGGCGTGTCTGGAAACTCCGAAGGACGCAGATTTTACCGAATTTCCGTTCCAAGCAAGGAAGTTTTCCGCAGGCGTGCCGAGGCACGTCAAGGGAAAATGACGCAGCAGAGAGCGAAAAGGTGGTAAAAGATGCACTTCAGTGAGTTTTCAGACATGTCCTAGCTCATTCGGTCATGACTCAAGCGTCATAACCACCTTAATCAGTCTATAAGTTCAACATCATTGCAGAATCCATTCTGAATCAACGTAATGTTAATCGTGGACAAGTGCATTTACCAAACGAATCATGTTGAAACAGCTTCCAGATTAATGGATATAATGACAAAAAAACCGCATGTCCTCCCTTCATTCGGGAAGTTTCATGCGGCTGTCTTTGTAAATGTGAAATGAAATTTTCATTTCCTGAAATATCACTCATTTAACACAAAACTGGAAAATCTCAATTTACAAAGGTGCTCTGGTTATTATTAAGTCAGAAGCTTAGCGCTTCTAACAACGGATTTAAACTTCAACTGTACATAAACCTCATGAATCTCTTGTCATTACGTCTAGCGATTAAGATGATAAGGAACAGTTGTTACAATAACGTCCTTGTAATTAATCAAGTAAGTTCGAATCATGAAGCTGGTTTGATTATGCAGTACATTTTGCCACCAATGCTTGGTGATGAATTGTGGGATAAGAATGGTAATATGATCCGTCTCAGATGTTTTCCACTCTACGGTATCAATGAATTTTTTTAAAGGCCCCATAATGCTACGGTATCTGGACTTCACAACCACGAGGCGCACGCCTGGGTTCCACTCGGCCCATTTTTTCTCCATCTTGTGAATGGCCTCATCATCGAAACCAATGTATAGCGCAACAACGTTATCCGACATCGTCTGGGCATAACTGATCGTATTCATCACTACCCGTGTAATGCCTGCCACTGGAATCACGATCGTATTCCCTTTTCGAGCCGGCTTCTCCGATTGGATGTCAATTCGCAGCTCATCAGCGATGTTACAATAGTGACGGTGAATGCGCATGAATCCATAAACGACGAGTGGTAAGAAAATAAAGATAACCCATGTCTGCGTGAACTTGGTGAAAATAAAGATTAAGGTAATCGACAAGGTCGTCAGCATACCCACCGTATTAACGAGTAACTTCGTTCTCCAGCCCGATGGTTTGACTTTGATCCAGCGAATCATCATGCCGAGTTGTGATAACGTAAATGGAATGAACACACCCACCGCGTAGAGGGGGATGAGACTTTCCGTGTTCCCTTTGAAGCCTACAACGAGCAATGCAGACATTACACTTAGAAAAATAATACCGTTAGAGAAGCCTAATCGGTCTCCCCTCACCATGAACATGTGCGGCATATATTTGTCTTTGGCCATCATGAACGACAACAACGGGAAAGCCGAATATGCCGTATTCGCAGCCAGGAATAGAATGAGTGCTGTCACACCTTGGATGATAAAATACATCGTGCCTCTGCCAAAGGTTGCTTCAGCAATCTGTGAAATAACCGTTGACTGCGGATCAGGCTTCACGCCATAACCAAAAGCGAGCAACGTAATGCCGATGAACATTGCGCCAAGAATGCATCCCATCAGCAGTAGGGTTCCTGCCGCATTTTTCTCAGCAGGCTGCTTGAAGTTCGGAATGGCATTACTTACGGCCTCCACCCCGGTTAGTGCAGAACAACCTGAGCTGAAAGCCTTAAGTAATAGGAATATACTTACGTGCGATAGACTCGTTCCAAATTCAGGTACTGCTGCATGCATACCTCCAGCGAAGAACTTGATTCCCCCAGAGATGATGAGAATTGCGATAGAGAAAATAAACAAATATATCGGGAGCGCCAGCACGGAAGCCGACTCTGTGACCCCTCTCAGATTCATAATCGTTAGAAAAACAATCATCAACAGTGCAATCGCTATACTGTGATCATGTAGCGCAGGAAATGCCGACGTAATCGCATCGGTTCCGGCAGATGAGCTTACAGCAACCGTGAGGATATAATCGACCAGCAATGAGCCACCAGCGATCAAGCTTGGCGTTGTACCCAAGTTATCCTTCGCTACAATGTACGCCCCGCCTCCTGTAGGATAGGCAAATATCGTCTGACGATAAGAGAATATTAAAATGACAAGTAATCCAAGCACAGCGATGGAGATCGGCACAGAATACCACAGAGCGGCAAATCCAGCCGCAACAAGCACTAGTAAAATCTGTTCCGTACCGTAGGCTACAGACGATAATGCATCCGAGGATAGAATCGCGAGAGCCTTCCATTTCCCCAGTTTCTCTCCATCCAATTGCGCCGATTTCATCGGCTTGCCTATTAAGACCCTCTTCATTTTGCCAATCATGACCATGACTTCCTTCCGTCTTTCATGTGTGAAGCATTGTTATTATGCAAAATCGCCAGCACAATAACAATACGTCATTTCACCCGAAATTCGTCAGCGTGAGATAATGCATTCTACAATTCAATAATGAATAACAAAGCCATTCTTTATGATTAATTTGAACTTTTTTGAGCTTAATTGACGTTTAAATGCCAAAAAAAAGAAACGGCCTTCGGTTTGTGAACCAAAGGCCATTTTCTTTTGTACTCGTATATGAAATTCATTGAATTAAATTAAACATTAGTGCCGATGATGCCAGGTCGTGGAGTCACGCCAAAGGCTCCAGCGAGTGTTGTAAGCTGCTCATCCGTAATTCGTTGTTTAATTTCATGACCAGCAACCAGCATATACACTTGGGCAGCCTTCTCAATTGTCTCAATAAGTCCAAACGCTTCATCAATCGTTGTCCCTGTACCAAAAATACCGTGCTGTGGCCAGATCACTGCATGATACTCTTTCATTTTCTCAGCCGTCTCACGTCCAATCTCATTCGATCCCGGGATCATCCATGGAATGATACCTACACCATCCGGGAATACAACCACACATTCCGTACACATCTGCCATAATGTCTTCGTGAACTTCGCTTCGTCCAGTTCATGAATGAAGGTCATTGCCAGTACATTGGTCGCATGGTTGTGCATCACAACCCGGTGATTTGGGTCGATTTTTAGGCGTTCAATATGACTCATGAAGTGTGTAGGTAGCTCACTGGTTGGGTTGGCTCCCGACTTCAAGCCCCACAATACCTCCAATTCCTGTCCATCCTGCGAGACACGCAGTAATCCGAGATTGCTCTCTGGGTCAGCTAGCACATTTTTGAAATATTTCCCTGAAGCCGTGACAATAAAATATTTCCCAGCCAACTCATGCACAGCAAATGCCGGTTTAATCGTACGAATCACCTGATGAATATCAATATACTGGGCGACCTCTTCTTCCTCTAGTAAATAGCTGACGTTACCACCATTGCGTTCATCCCAACCATTTTTCCACATATGCTGTGTAATTTCGGCCATTTCACGGATAAAGGGAATATTCCAGCCAGCAGGTCGATCCGTTTCGTTTGTTTTATTCGTAAGGGTCACGTTCATGATCATTCTCTCCTTAGATTACCTCATTTTTTAGCTTGCCACGTACTAGTAAGTTCCTTTTTTCACATTCATTATACCTTTGTTTATCTTTATAAGTCAATCATATTATCGCCATTTAATTTTATTTATTTTTGTTTGTGTTTGTTTATCTGGTTTATTTTAAAATCAAACAAAAAAATACCCCACCGGCGTCCGGCAGGGTCAGTCACACATCTATCTAACACGAGAAGGGGTTTACAAGAAATATCTTACCTTCGCTACCTTAATAGAAGCTGAAAATGAAATAAAAAAAGCATGAATTTGGACTTCATTCGACGAACTTATTAGGATTAGTCAAGACAGGACTATGGTGTGAGCGCTACACTTCCTAGTTTCATCGAATCCTTATTGTTATTTCTGAGACGGCCTCTGCAAGAGATATGACGGATGCCTCTTCCCCGTTTGCTCAACCAATTCATCGCTTACATAAGAGAAGCCTAACTTAAGCAACAGTTGTCTGCAAGCTTCATTCTCTGGATGATGTTCTGCCACTAGGGATTTTGTATCCAACTCTTCAAAAGCATATTGAATCACCGCCTGAGCGGCCTCTGTCGCATAACCTTGACCCCAATGATCCCGTGTCAGATGAACACCCAATGCATACACGTTCTCCTCCGACGAATGTGGCTGGAGCCCACAACAACCGACCAATACACCTGTCTCTTTCTCAAACATCGGCCAGTATTGCACATTTTCTTCCTGCTGCCGTTTCATCTCTTGTGTATGTCGCGCCTCCACCTCATCCTCATTCAAAAACCCTTTATTATTCATCCACTTCGTCACCTCTGGATCACCCCAGAGCGCGGATGCCAAGGGGCGATCTTCTTCAGTCCAAGTCGCAAACTCAAGCCGATCCGTTTCCAGAAACGTGTTTCGCTCCATCTGATGAGTCTCTTTCATGATATTACACCCTCCCATTGGTATAACCAATTCACTAATTTCTGTACAATGCTATACCATGAATTAATCGAATGGGAGCCATGTCAAACAGGAGAACGACGTCTACAGTTGCTTAGCCAGCTTTTCGAATTGATCGATGTGCGGTTTGAGTGCTGTGCAAGAAGCGCTCATTCTTATAACAGCGTTATGTAAATATAACAAGCTTACACATCATACCATTTTCTACAAAACTAGCACTATCCAAAATTAAGCCCCTGCCCGGAAGGATAACCTACCAGACAAGGGCTTGTTCGGTGCACTACAGTCAAGTCTGCATTAGAAATCAGCTACAGCGAATTGAATCGTTCCGGAAGCCGGGCCTCCATTATTCGCTAACAACGCGAAAACTAACACATGACCCGCTCCAATCGTAAGACTACTGTTTACAGGAACAACATAAGTGACAACTGGTTCATTGACACGCGTAATCACAAGAGATACGGGAAATGGTCCATTGTTGTTGACTGTTACAGTAGCGTTAGTACCTCCAGCCAGATTTTCGTAGTAGGACTTGCCTACGCCCGCTGGAAGATTGTAATACTGAATTGGTAAAAGGATAGCCATGTGAATCACCTCCTTTTTGTTTTGATACGGTATTCTATGTTTGAAAACTAGTATTGTAACGGTAAAATGCCAGTGTTATTCCGTCTATTTTTGCTAGACCTCATAGATTTAACATTTAACATACAATGAGACTCGATTATGGGGCGGGACGCGAAAGAGCCCTACCGAACAATCCGGTAGAGCTGCTGCGATGTGTACTGTATGTTTAACGTAGAAACTGACCTGAGTTACACTCGCAAACTCCGCTGACAGAACATCATTTTTCTCACGAGCTTAAGCATATAACATGAAGAAGTTTAGCTCATGCCCTTGCTGCTTGAGATAATTATAGAGCTGGGAACGGTGATGGAATACATGAGTTAGCGTCTCAATCTGCCACTGCGCCTGAAGGTGTCCATGCTCCATATAAAATGCTTTGGTTGAACGGGTTAATAGATCCTCTTCACTGAGTGAAACGATATAGGCTTTGTACGCTTCTAGATTACTCCACAGCGTTGCTTCTAATTTCTCAATATCCTCGATGCCTGCTAGACTATTCTCAACTTGTCCTACCTCTGCTTCACCTTTCTCTTGCATGATAGCAAGATCCGAAGCTGTAATTTGAATAAAATGATGCACTAGCTCCACCAGTGAACGCATATTGTCCTGTGGACGGTATGCCCAATCCTCTGGACGAATCAGACGGATAAGTGATGCTCCCGTACTCACGCCGGTTTCCAATTCTCGAAGCAGATGATCTCTCATTTGCATAGTTCCATTCATCATATGACATCTCCTTTATCATTCATCTTATTGTTTAAGTATAACCGATGGCTTGTCTAATCTATTGTACAAATCGGACATCATCATTTGATGTTCCCTAGCAGCAGTCAGCGGTGTCTCTCCATAGAACTTACGAAAGTGACGAATCAAGTGTGCTTGATCGTAGAATCCATGCTCAACCGCCAATGCCGCCCAATCGCTCACCGACTTCTGATGAATGCTTGCCAGCACACGGTGAAAACGAACAATTTCGCTGAATCGCTTTGGGCTAATGCCAATCCAGTCTGAAAACTTACGATGCAATTGCCGCTCACTCACAACCTCACGCATGGCGAGTTCTTGTACATTCATACTGCCGCCATCGCTGAATATACGGTGCAGAACATTTTTCATGAGATCCAGCTCATTCGCTGGGATACGCACCGACAACTTTTTCAATGTGCTCTCCATGACTTGCACTCGCTCATCAAAGCTGTTCGTTGTAGCCAAGCGTTCCCGAAGTTCATCCACCTGGGTAGGCCAGCATTCCTCAAGGGCGATCCTCAGATCTGTGAACGTATCCAGCGGCAATCCATGAAATGAGCGTGCCCCGCCCGGGAAAAAGCGCACACCAAAAGTATAATCCCCTAACGGAACTAGGCCTATTGGTTGGTTAAACACGAAGGGCTGCGTGTAGTTACCGCAATACGATAACGTATGTTTCGACTGAGCGGCATCGTATGTTATCAGAATATCCGTACAACCGTCCGGCAATACCCGAGTAGGCACTCCACTCCCCTGCTTAGGCAGCATACCGTCTTCTCTATTCTCAAAAAAGCCTGATTCCCAGTAACATACCACATACGGCATTAACTCAATAGAAGGCATTCTCTCCATATAATACGATTGATGATCATTACTATTCATCTGAATAGGTCGAAACATCGAATGCAACGTCGCATCCATGAGAATTCTTCCTTTCCACTCCAAGTCTCTAATCTGTACAACGATCTATGTATTGGTCTATGTATTCTCCTATCATACCATCAGCGCGTGAATCAACGCACACAAAGGACAAAAAAATACCCCGCCGGAGACAATCCAAGCGGAGCCAGTCACACATCTATTTAACACGAGAAGGGGTTTACAAGACTTATCTTAGCCCTCGAACCTTAATAGAAACTGAAATTTGGATGAAGAGAAGATCAATTTTATAAAGAAAATTAAACTAAACATTCCACTTCTGCTCATGTACTTACAGTGCGAGTTCGAAAAGGGCGGTTTTCAGTACCGAGAAGATGGGATGAAGGTAGAAATGGAGTAGCGGAGCGTAGGCAAAACTACGTGAGCAACTACATTGTTTCTGAAGGAAACAAACTTCGTAAGCATCCACTTATTTCGGCTGAATCCCATATTCGACGCTGAGATGCCGCTCACGCATCCTTCGTAATCAAAAGCGGACTTTTTGAACAACCTCTTATAATGTCTTGATCAGTACAGACGCGATCAATACGGAAGCTGTGGTGACGGTTGTAAATCCACCTACCAGCATAGGTGTCAAAATCTCATCCAGAATCGCTTGACGTTCATTCTCATCACGCCCGACGGAACGACTCACTTCTTCACAGATGATGTAGTCCCCTGGAAAACCAAATAGGGCTGTTAATGCCACAGGCAGACCCTTCAGCGGGTCCCATTTGAATATCTTGGAGCCAAGGAATCCCCCGATCATCACCCCGACCACCCCGACTGCGATAATGAACAATACGGGAATAATGGAGCTGACCACCGCATCTAACGTAATTGACTCCATACTTGTCATAACCACAATGATAAGGCCGATCATAGCAATCCCTGATGTACTAGCCTTATCCAGAATCCGTGATGGGAATAACCCGACGAGGTGACCAATAACACCCAGAAGCAGAGCCCAGATACTATAGCTAAGCCCGGTTACATTACCAAGATAGATGGACAGACTTCCCATAATAAACAAGAACAATAGCAGGATTGGCGCGGTGTGGAAACGCTGTGGAAGAAATGTTTTCGCATTCGCTTCCTTAATATTTACGTTATTTGATGATGAAGTTTTATTTTCAAAAGCGCCCTGCTTCTGTAGTTTCAGTGCATACCTCCGAAGTAAATTCGTTGCGAGCGGCATGCCCACAAGTGAATGAATACCAAGAATAACGGCCGGAATCGTAATCAGGTGAGCGAGGTTCATCTCTTGTAGCTTCGTAGCTGTAATTAGATAGGAGATAATCCCGCCAACTACCGGACTTGATCCAGCAACGGCTGTAGGATAACCGTAGAATGGCGTGACGATTAACAAAATGAGCCCTGTAGCGATCAGTGATCCAAACAGCGAAATCAATATCGCTTTATATTGCGAACGAATCAATTTCAGTGGAATCAAGGTACCCATGTGCACAATAAGTGGAGCCACCATCAGCGCCCCGAACGCGCTTAGTGCAGAGCTAGATACCACGCCTTGCGGAAAGAATCCTGCCCAGTTCAGTAGAAGATAACCGATCAAAATAACGAGTAAAGAAGGAATTCGTGCTTTGGACCAGATGGAGACCAACTCTCCTACAGCTAATATGACAAGTAATAGCGTGGCGATATAAATCGGTTGACTAAACATGGTGACCTCTCCCCATTCTCTATGTTGTCTGCTTATTATTTCAAGCGTTCACCTGATAAGTAGACCTGCTCAATATTGGCTGTATTTTCGAGCAGACTAATATCTGTCAACGGATTCACATTCAATACCAGCAAGTCTGCTGATTTGCCCGCTTCAATGGTACCAATCTCTTCTTCCATCTGCATCGCTTTAGCCGCATCTCGCGTTCCAGCAACAATCGCTTGCATTGGTGTGAAGCCAACATCATCTACAAGCAATCGCAGTTCGAGCGCATTACCGCCATGCTCTACCGGTGCACACGTACAGAAGTCCGTACCCGCTGCGATGGTTACACCTGCTTTGTGTGCAATGATCATATTTTCAATATGCTCTTGGTATACACGCTCTGCTTTGCGAATTCCGAATTCTGGAACACCGTATTTATGCCCTTCTTTGATAATTCGATGTACAATTGCCAGTGTTGGAACGAGAATGGCCTTCTGATCCAGCATCATGCCGATGCCTTCCTCATCAATATAAATTCCGTGTTCAATTGTACGGACACCCGCGAGCAATGCATTTTTAATTCCTTGTGTACCTTGTGCATGGGATGCTACATAAGACTGTACTGCCTCAGCCTCGTAGACAATTGCCTTCAGTTCATCTAGTCGGAATTGTGACCAGCGTGGATCATCCTTCTCCGACAACACCCCACCTGTGGAGCATACTTTAATAAAATCAGCACCTTCACGGAACTGAGTACGTGCGGCTTTGATGACTTCTGGTACACCGTCACATGTCGTGAAAATGTTCAGTTCGGTTGGAATCATATGAATGTCTGCATGTCCACCTGTCTGACTGAGCATATGACGAGACGTTTTAATTCGCGGGCCTTTTACCACGCCTTCCTTAATCAGGTCACGAACATACACAGCAACATGGCTGCCGACATCCCGAACCGTTGTGAAACCTGCGTTAATCAGCTTCGGTAGATCCTGTAACGCTCTCCCCATCTGAAGTTCATTTGGCTCAAGAGCCACCGCAGCCATGTTCAGATTCTTCGCTCCGTGTACGTGAACATGGGCATCGATCAATCCTGGCATGATGACTTTCCCGGTCACGTCGACAATCTGAGCCTCTTCTGGGATCTGTACAGTTGCCTTGGCACCTGCTTCTTTAATCTTACCGTTCTCTACCAGAACCACACTATCGGAAACAGGCTCTCCGCCTTGTCCATCTATCAGCAATGCACCTGTAAAAGCAATCATTGAACTCATCAATATTCCACCTCGTTTTCAGATTTAGTTACGCATCATCGTAATGAACGATACGTGTTGTACCTATTCAAGTTAAAGCTATACTGTTGTAATACATTGAAATTGTATTGCGTTAAAGTTACTGACATTATATAAGCTGCAATTGTATAATGTCATTGTTGATACCAACAGCTTTATATGGACATTTCTAGTGATGCACACAGTGAAGGGGATGTTTCCTTCAAACTGATATGACTAATGTTATGTATTGGTACACGAAAGGAGTCACGCACATGATGAATGAGACGATTCATTCCTTTATGACACATAGTTTCGGAACCTGCCGATACGGCATATGGCTTAAGGATGATTATGATGTTCAGTGGAATAACTGGCTGCTTGTTGGAGAGATGCCTGAATATATAGAAGATAGATTTCCCATTTCAGATTGGAAAATATTTAAGTATACGTTTGATTTTTTGTCCCATTGTAATATTCGTGTTGCTGTCGAAACCCATAAGCAGCTGACCCTCTTACAGAGTGAACGTCTCGAATCACTGATCCGGGAAGAACTGCTTAAACAGCAGATTATGGAGGAACGTGTGCACAATGAGCGCTGGATGAAAGGACTTAGAGAGCTTACCTGCTCATTAGAATTAAACGATCTGTTGCTGAAAATTATGGAGAATGCTCTTAAGGTCATCCCCTCCCTGTCCTGTGGTTTATTTATGATGGTCGATCCTGAATCCGGTAAAATGATTCCCAGAGCCAAGGTTGGTTTTCAGGATAGTGTGTTTCAATATCAAGGAGAGATTGATGAAGGAATTACTGGGAAGGTATATGAGGAAGGCATCGGCCGTATTTACAGTAATCCAGAAGAGGCGTACAAAGATATGGATAACGTCAATCCGGAGAACGCCAGCATTATTGTTAGTGCATTGCCCAATGATAGTGTGGCTAAAGGCATGATTGCTGTTCCTGTCACGATGAACACGCGTAAAATCGGGGTCATGCTCGTCTATCAATTCACACAATACAGGCGTTTTGCTCCGCATGATCTGAACGTAATGCAAGGATTTGCGGATCAAGCCGCGATCGCCATCTCCAACGCGACCATGTACTCTGAGCTACTGGAGAAGAACCGTTATCTCGTCAGTCGTAATGAAATTCATAATCAGTTTACCAAACTGTCCATTGAGCACGGTTCTTTAGGGCATACCATCGAGAAGGTCGGTTCGATGCTTCACTTGCCTACCTATTATATTGATATGGCGAGAGGTGATTGGTATCCTACGATACCGGAGAGTACAGTGCTTGACGAGCTCAATGTCTACAGTGTCTTAGAGAACAGCTTCGATCCTATGACACTACCTGATGACGGGAATCCCGATGTATATCTATATCCCATTGTGTATGGCTCTCTAATGCTCGGTTGTTTCCTCATCGAGCTGCGTCACCCCTTACGCCAGCTTGATCATGTCATTCTTGAACAGGGCGGAGCCATTGTCACACTAGAGATGATGAATACCTACTCACTGACAGAAATGACTTATCGTAAAAATCAGGATTTCTTTGCTGATCTGGTACAGTATCGGGAGCCTCAGCAGTTAGAGAGCAGACTCGCCAGTTTTCATTTACCAGCCCATCAGTCCCTCTTCGTCATACAGATCCAACTTCAGAGTGAGCATCTGGATATGAAAACAACAGAAAACTGGGTTCGGAAGCTGATTGGATTTACGGAAAAGGAGCTAGGTACGACAGAGCATCTCCTGTTCAATACCCACAATAAAATAACGATTCTGGCCGCAGCTTCCGATCCCAAAATCCGGCTGAACGTCATAAGCACACTTGAGGTCGCCATCCAAAAATGGACAACCTCCAAGACGCCGAAACTCTTGATGGGCATTGGCGGGGTGTACCGTGGGCTGGAATATGTATCGAAGAGTAATGACGAGGCGGCACGCGCGCTTTCATTTCTACTGAAGCGTAATAAGGTAGGGATGATGCTCTATGAAGATATCGGCATTAACAAACTCTTCCTCAATCAAGAGACGTCAGATATTGAAAACTATATTCATGAAGTCCTAGCACCGCTCCAGCAGCATAAATCAGGTGAGCTCGAACTTACACTTAAAACGTACATTGCAGAGAACCGCTCCGTTCAGGCTACAGCCGAACGATTGCATATTCATAGCAATACACTTTATTTACGCCTACGTAAAATAGAAGAAATTCTAGGTGTTGATCTGAATGATTCAGAAGGCTGGATGAAGATCTATCTGGCATTTCATTTGAGCGAAGTATACGCCGTTACACATATACCTTCTATATAAGTTGAACTAATGAATATGAACACTAGCCACTAAGATGACAGATGAAAGTTGATATAACAGCCTTCCGATTCGTTACCTTGGGATTTCATTCACAGCCTTTTGTCTCCCTCAGGCTGTGAATGAAATCAGTGTAATCCATGCAGCTTACGGAAGCTTTCCGGGCTCATGCCGGTATGCCTTTTGAACATGGCGCAAAAGTAACTAGCATTCTCGTACCCAACCCGATGGGCAATTTCGTATATTCGCAGCTGCATCTCGCTAAACATCAATTGCTTGCTGCGATTAATACGCTGTTGATTCACATAGAACAAAGGTCTGGTGGATAATGCCCGCTGGAACAATCGACATAAATACTGCGGGGACACCACGGCCACTTCGGCTAGCTCAGCTAGAGACAACGATTGATCTAGGTGCTCAGCGATATACTGCAACACGGGCTTTAACCGCTGTAATTCATCATTGTGATTAGCTGGAGCGATAAGCATTGGTTTAAGATCAAGCAGCAGCGCGTATAACCACTTGGAGCATTCAATCTCATAATCGGTATCTTCCACACTCTCTTCTCTCACAAGCATGTGTTGCAGTCCTTGTAATAGCTTGTTAGACCTCAATCTGCATACGCGCGAATGGGTGATACCCGCATAAGATAGCAACTCACTGGCCTCTCGCCCTTGGAAGGATATCCACGCCAGCTCCCAGTGCTCACTTATCGGGTGATAACGATGCGGAATACCAGGATAGAGGAAAAACACATCACCTGGGCCGACTAGATGCTCCTCATCCTGAATGATCAGTTTCCCTTGCCCTTCAATGACTTGATGGATCTGATAGTCAGGAAAACCCTGCGGACGATCTGTCTCCTTCTGATGCTCCCAATACCCTACTGTAGTCATATAAATCGGCAAACGAGAGGTCTCGTCTGTTTTCCCAAACCTATATTGAGTCTCCACCAGTTCACCACCTTGTCATTTAGTTTCATATTGTGATAGATGTGGGCAATATCCTTTATTTCATAAGTGCCTTTTCAATTTTATAATGACAATATTATAACATTATTGAAGGAGTTGCTGTGATGAGAAACAAATTGAACTACACCCCTCCAGCCAATGGTTATCCTGAATGGAACAATAATCCTGAGACCTTTCAAGTCGGTCGATTAAATGCACATGCTTCAATGATGCCATTTCCGTCTGTTGCGGAAGCATTGAACAATAAAGCAACGTCTTCTCCTTGGTACCAGTCCCTGAATGGAATGTGGAAGTTTGCTTTTGCAGAAACACCAGATGCTCGAATCACATCCTTTTACGAGACTAATTACGATTATAGCCAGTGGGACGAGATCCCGGTTCCTTCGCACTGGCAGCTTCAAGGCTATGACTATCCACAATACACGAATATCCGTTACCCATGGTCAGAGCGTGAGCCAGAATTAAAATCACCATTCGCACCAACAACCTATAACCCTGTTGGTTCTTATATTCGAACATTCTCCGTGCCTGCAGACTGGAAGGATCGCCCTGTTCTTCTCCATTTTGCAGGAGTTGAATCTGCGTTCTATGTGTGGGTTAACGGCGAATTAGTCGGTTATAGCGAAGATACCTTTACCCCTTCGGAATTTGATATTAGCGCGTATCTACATGAGGGCGAGAACACACTTGCCGTAGAAGTATACCGCTGGTGTGATGCAAGCTGGCTGGAGGATCAAGACTTCTGGCGAATGAGTGGTATTTTCCGTGACGTATATCTGTATTCTCCTTCACCGGTTCAGATTGCTGACTTCTTCGTACAAACTAACCTTGATGCAGCCTATCAGGATGCTGAGCTACAGATCGATGTGACACTGTTCAATCACAATGCCAGCGTTACAGATGGAATGAGCGTGCAGGCACAGCTCTATGATGCACAGGAACAAGCGGTGCTGGATCAACCAATACAAGCGGCTGTTTCTTTTGCAAATGATAACAACGAACTAAGCATTCACTTATCTGCAGAGGTAACCAATCCACTGAAATGGAGTGCAGAATTCCCCAATCTATATACATTAGTTCTGTCCATACAGGCAGGCCATGGTGAAACGGTTGAGGCGGTTCGTTCCCGCGTTGGATTCCGCACGTTTGAATTGAAGGACGGTTTGATGAAAATCAATGGTCAACGCATTGTTTTCAAAGGTGTGAATCGCCATGAATTTTCTCCGAAAACAGGACGTGCGATTACCGCTGAGGACATGATCCGTGACATTGAGCTGATGAAATCTTTCAATGTTAACGCCGTGCGTACCTCTCATTATCCTAACCAATCGCTCTGGTACGAGCTGTGTGATGAGTACGGCCTCTATGTCATCGACGAGACGAATCTGGAGACACATGGATCATGGTACTACGGACAAAAGGAACTGAATGAGAACAACATTCCTGCAAGCAAGCCAGAATGGCGAGAGAATGTGTTAGATCGCTGTAACTCGATGTTCCAACGGGACAAAAATCATCCGTCCGTCATCATCTGGTCGCTGGGCAATGAATCCTTCGGTGGCGACAACTTCATTGCTATGTACGATTATCTGAAGCAGTCTGACCCAACAAGACTTGTTCATTACGAGGGAACATTCCATTATCGTCCTTCCGATTCAGCAAGTGACATCGAGTCAACCATGTATATCAAACCTCAACAAGTTGAGGAATATGCCCAGCTGAAGGTGCCGAAGAAACCGTATATCATCTGTGAATACAGCCATGCCATGGGTAACTCATGTGGTGGACTGCACTTATACTGGGATGTATTTGATCGTTATGACATTTTGCAGGGAGCCTTTATCTGGGACTGGATCGATCAGGCGCTGCTCACAACTACAGCAGATGGGATTGAATATCTCGCCTATGGTGGGGACTTCGGAGAATCGCCGCATGATGGGAATTTCTGCGGAAACGGACTGATCCTAGCAGATGGCTCTGTTACACCGAAGCTTGAAGAAGTGAAGAAATGTTACCAGAATGTTCGTATGGAAGCTGTGAATGTACAGGAGGGTATCTTGCGTATCCGTAATCTCTTCCTGTTCACCGATCTGAGCGAATATGATCTTGTATGGACGTTATTACATGACGGTAAGCCTGTCGAAAACGGTAGCCTTGACATTGCCGTGGCACCTGGAGAATCGAGCGAAATTCGGATTCCTTATACTCCATCGGCAGATCTGTTCCAAGAAGCGGTATTAACCGTGTCTCTCGTGACCAAAGTTGCAACCAAATGGGCAAGTGAGGGTCATGAAGTCGCTTGGGATCAGTTCGTTGTATCGCCAAGATTACAACCAACCAAGGCAGCAGACCAAGGCAAGGGTATATCGTTACTCGTAGAGGATGCACAGAACGAGTTAAGCGTAAGTAGTGATCATGTATCGTTTGTTTTTGATCAAACTACAGGTGCGCTTACCTCCTATCAGATCAACAAGCAAGAGCAACTCCTTGCACCCGTCCGGCCTAATTTCTGGCGTGCGGTGACAGACAATGATCTAGGTAACGGTCTGCCAGAGCGTTCCGGCTTCTGGAAAGATGCTCACGCGACTAGCCAATTAATTCGCTTCGAACATCAAGTGAATGAACAAAACTGCATCGTGACAAGCGATTATACGTGGAATGCACACCCAGGATGCACGTTGTCCATTACGTACAAGATGCTCCCAGATGGCACGCTGGAAATACAACAGCATCTTATTCCAGGTGAAGGATTACCCGAGCTACCGGAATTCGGCATGCTGCTGCAACTGAATAACCAGCTGGATACAATCTCTTGGTATGGTAGAGGGCCACACGATAACTATGCAGACCGGCTGACCAGCGCAAGATTAGGCTATTACACTGGAGCCGTTCGCGATCAATTCGTTCCGTACCTGAGACCACAGGAATGCGGTAACAAAACCGATGTACGCTATGCTGAAATTACGTCTAGCATTAGTACAACCGGTGTCCGCTTCGAATCAGCAACACCGTTCGAGATTAATGCATTGCCGTGGACTCCTGAGGAACTTGAGACACATGACCATGTGTACAAATTACCTCAGAGCACCCAGACCGTTGCTCGTATCAATTACAAACAAATGGGCGTAGGCGGAGATGATAGCTGGGGTGCGCCAACTCATGCAGAATATACATTGCCCGCTAACCGTGCGTATCACTTCACTTTTACAGTAAGACCTGTATAACAAAAGATGTAATTAAGGAAAGCACTAAGAAAAGCACTGCTGGCCGTAAGCCGGTAGTGCTTTTTTCGCGTGATGATTGATAAGAGATATCCGATACGTGATGCAAGATGTCTGATTTAAGATATGTGGTGCGTAATGTTTGATGCGTGAGCATACGCGCTCAGTTTAAAGTTGCTCGAAGAAACATTATAATGAGTGATGGGACAAACATGATATTAATCATTAATCTATTATGAGGTGAGAATTTGCAAGTTCTGTTTACCGTAATATGGATCACTGGCTTATTGGCTTTCTTTGTGTTTCTTATATCTATGATCTTATCCATGAGAAAACATAACAAGGTAACCATCAAGCATATTATCCTAACGACACTATGTTTCGCGATGGCTTCCATAGGTATGTATGGTATGTTAGCTTTATCCTCGAACACTACACAGCCTGATCCAGATCAGGCAACACAACAGAATGCCGATGCTACTTCGGATCAAAGTAACAACGATGCTTCAAGTCCAAAGGATACTACTGGATTTCATATGACTGCTGGTGATTTCAGAAATAAGTTTAATGCTGCCGTAGGTAAATACCGATTAAATGGGCTAGCGATTACCCGACTGACGATGAATGATTCATCAACAGATCAGGCCACTCCCACTTTTGAGTATGCATTCAATGATGAGCTTCGTATGGTCGGTGTATTAGATGCAGATGAACACATACAGGAAATCAAGTTATACGGTACTGGCAATGTCAATGAACCGACACGTGGCGTACTGCTGACTGCTATTGCCACACTCATTCTAACCACGCATAGCGAGTACACCTATAACGATGCACAAGACGTCATTCAGGATATCGGATTGTTGGATCGTGATGTGAATCAAAATGAGTTTGATGGCATGACAGAACGAGATGGGTTCCAATATCGCTTCCAGGTACAGGATGATGGAACGTCTGTTTTTGAAATAACAACGGTGGAGTAAGTCTCTCACGTGCAATGAGCCGTCCTATGAAGAACGGCTCATTGTGTAACGTATTAGATGTATGGATTGTGACCACTCCAAACTGTAACACCTCCACAAAGCCAGAGCTACTCAAAGGTAACACTCTCGCTTTGATTATTCCAACTCATTTTGAATTCAAGAGGATCTTTCGTGTCTTCCGTATTCGTAATCGTTCCCGACATCTTAAATGGTTTCTTTTGTTCTGAGAGTGCACTGCCCTGTTGATTTATATTCTTGCCGGTAAGGTCAAATACAAAATCTCTTATATACGTTTCATCACCGATATAAGTAATACTATAAATCCCTGTTGATCTTTGTAGAGCTACATCCCAGTGATCACTCTTCCCGTGTAGAATATTATCCGCACCACAAGCTGATAAAATGAATACTAGTAATAGACTACAAGTCATGCACGCCATCTTGATACGTTTCATATGATCCCTCCTTTTAGGTATATACCCAAAATATGAGATGTCATATGCGTTCGTTTTACCTCTGAAGGACAGCATTCACGATACTCTGAGCATCGTATTTAACCCAGCCTAAGCAATACGTAATATCATTTGTTACATCTTATAATTAAAAAACTCCCTTGCGGGAGTCCATAATTGTTACTTATCCAGTGTAAGTGCTACTTATCATCTCTTAACCCTATTTCAGGTATATTAGACTGTTAATTTACCTGGTGTATCTCTCAATATCATCGTTCACAGATTCATGCATTCTTCTATGATGATCCTCGTGCTGACGAACATCGTTCTTTAGCTTGGCTAGAAATCCCCATCCCGTGAATGCCATAAACAGCACCCCAATTAGAGCAAATCCAAAGCTATATAGATTCATATAAAAGTTAATAAAAATCGCAGCGAGCATTAAACCTAGTATCCACAATACCCATTTTGTACTTTTCCGCACATAAGTTCCTCCTTAATTCCGTTTATCTTAACCAGTCGCTATTCACCTATAGATGCTTTTCATAGAATATCATTGTCATTTTATCGTTAATTACTTTTGTTGCATCTGTTTTTATATAGCCTATCTTTTCATACAAATAACAGTTCCCTTTCTCTTGTAAGATGGTTCCCAATTTCCATGTCCTAGCATCATCATGTATCTGCTCAACCATTGTAAAGACTTTTTGAGCAATCCCATTTCCTTGATGTTCTGGCAGAATAAAAATTGGGCTAACACTATAGACTTGATTATCTTTTTTCACAACTCTAATTCCGCCAACAGCAGCCTTAAGATAATAAATTATATAATAATATGTAAAAGATTGATTGAGTTGAGTAATAATTCTTTCTACAGTTTCATTGGCAGGGCTTGTTTCGAAATCCTGATACTTCTCCAACAAGGGCATAAATGCTTTGATTTTCATTTCATGAAGAGTCGCTGCATCTTCTAAATCTGCTTTACATAACGAAATCTCCATTAAATATATACCTCCTGCTTGAGTTAATTGTGAAAACACTATCTATATCATATTCTTTGCTACTTAAGTTACGAAACCACGTCAGAGAATGTTTCAACTAATTATAGCAGTTCTATTAAAGCGATCCATTCATATCTTTAAACAGTTGCGTTAGCTATTGACGTTTTGATGTGGTACACGCGCCTTCTCACGCTGTTTCTCCATATTATAGATTAACATAGCTTTTATAATTAAAGGTTCACAGAAAAAAACCAAACCGACAAAGAAAAGCTCTATGTCAGTTTGGTTTATATCAACTCAAAGTTCTTCTATATTGAACTAATCTTAGTTCAATTTATTCTAATTCTTTGAACCTTTGAATCATCGTAGCAACTTCTGCCCTGGTTGCAAGACCAGAAGGATTTAGAGTCAGATCAGAATTACCATTCATAATGCCCTTTGACACAGCCCAATGAATGGACTCTTTGGCAAAGGCTGAAATTTTATCTGCATCTTTGAAGCTAAGGGTTGAAATTTCGCTCTGCAGGCTCAACCCTTTACTCTCTGCGTATCGATAGAGCATAACCGCAATTTGCTCACGAGTGATTGAAACTTTAGGAGCGAATATCCCCTTACCATATCCGTTAACGATTTTGCTTTCGTTTGCCCAAATAATAGGATCTGAATACCAACGACCACTTTGAACGTCTGAGAAAACATCTGCAAATTTAACATTAGGTTGATTATCCATACGATATAGTGCAGTAGCAAGCATTGCACGACTCATGTTCTTTGAGGGTGAAAATTCAGTTTCAGAAGTTCCTGTGAATAGCCCCGCATTGTAAACATATCTTGCAGAAAAATAGAACCAATCGTCATGTGCTATATCTGTAAAAGGAGTCTTTCTTACAAATGTAACAACTACAGTTGTGTCACGACTAATCTCTGGAATGGTATAAATGTCACGACCTATGAATTTTTCGCCGTTGACAATGATATATTCTGTTTCAAATCCTTCATCAGGAATCACTCTGATCGTGGCAGAGGTTGTTGCACGAATCGTTTGATTTTCAAAGCCATCAGCAATTTTACCATTCCCACCTTTTACAGAAGCGTTAACCGTATAGTTAAGCTGATGTTTCGGACCCTCAGAACCACTAGAACCACCAGAAGGATTAGAACCATTAGAACCACCATTAGAAGCGTTAGAATCCTCGTCCGTGATAACCCAACGTTTCGGACCTACAATTTTCGAATTCTCAAAATTAGAAAATGCAATCTCAAGCAAATCTATTGCTTCAGAAATTTCCGTATCCAACGCATTTTCATTCTCAAAAACAGCCTCAGCCTTAGAGATCGCACTTCTTAGATTTTGAGCGGATTTTGTTGTATACCAAAAATCTGGATAATATATGACTTTGGGATTATCCGCAATCGTAACTGAAGCAAGATAAGCTTTTGCAGCCTCAATGTCTTCATATAGTGAAGACTTAGAGATTTCCTTCACACCAGAACCGACCACAATTTGTACATCTTCAAACGGTTCAATTCCCCTCAGGGTTGCATCTTTATTCGTGATGAGAAAGTTACTTAAAGAAAAATCGAACGTTCCGTTATTTCTAGCTTGGAAGACAGCAGTTCCGATATTTTTCATAATTTCATCATCTTTACCGTTGGCGGTCATATCGAGATATACATAATTGATGTCACCATAGGAATAATTCATTGAAATGTCCTTTTCCATTTTGACACTGGTGTTTTTTACAACATAAGAATCAAAGTGTAGCTTTCCTTGAAAACCATATACCGGCGCTTTACCCGCACCAGTATATGCAAGACTTAGTTTCACAAATATGTTCTCTCCAACATCAAATGAAAATTTTGGAGAACCAGAGCTGTCAGTTACTGTGATGTCCACACGATAACTAAGGTCAGCAGCATCGTCTGCCCCGTAGACGTATGATGGTAGAGTAGCTACCAGAAGTAGCATGCACAATATCACTTTCAATTGTTTCATCATCGTCTCAGTGCCTCCATTAGTATGAGTTGTGCATCTACAATATCAACAACACCATCACCGTTTATATCAGATCTCATCCAGTCTTCAGAAGAATTAAAGCCATTGTAGACATTATTTAATATCGCTTTTATCGTCGCCAGAACGTCTGCTCGATCTACAGCCCCACTACCATTCGTATCTCCACGAAGAAGATTAGGAGATTTCAACGTTGGTTCAAAAACAAGATTGGCTGTTAATTGTTCACCCGTGACAAGTTCTCTTGAAGAACCAATATATGCTTTTTTAAGATTGTCATACAAGAGCGTTTGTTTCTTGCCATCAATCACAACTGTTGCTTTACCCATATTGATCTCCGTATATATGGTGAACAACGAGAATCCTTGTGATTGCCGAACTTCATAACGATATCCAAGATCTTTCACATGAATGTTGATTACATCTGACAGTTCTTTATAGACTATTTTCCCATTCTCATCTTCAAAAGCAGAAAGTCTATAACCAACTTTGATTGCCGTTTCGCCTGGAGCCAAAGCTTCAATGGTACCATCCTGTGAAATCTTGATAATGTTCTGATTATATAGAACATCCCATACAATATCTTCTTCTTTTAAGTCCAATTCGCCACCCTGACGAAGACCTTTAACAGAAAGCACTGTTTTTCCGCCAATCCCAAGTTCGATCACATCAGGTTGATTCTGGGAGTTCTCAAGGTCAGATATCAGTTTAATACTCTCAAACTCTGACAATTCACGATTAACAAGATAAACGGGAACAACCGTTTCGTTTCCAGCTTTATCAACTGCTTTAAGCTGTAAAGTTTCGTTTGGTTCTTGACTCGAACTCTTACGATTAACGACAAATGTCCCGTCTGGATGGATCACAATACCTTCTGAACTACCATCTAAAGTTAATGATGCCGATACCTCTGTTAGCCCATGGAAGCTATAGCTTGAGTCCGAACTAACAAAAACAACTTGATTGCTGACTGTATTATCAACCGGCTCCTTATCAAGGCTTGGCTCTACTTCTTCACCTAAAAGTAATATCGGTGCACTTGTATCAACAGTAACACCTATTGCCCCTGATGATCTGCTACCTTGAATGCTGTCATGATTTTCACTAACTGCAGTGAAGTCAATCAAATTCTCACCATCTTCAAGGTTTTCTTCAAATGACCAAACCGTCTTAAATTCTTCAGGCGTGTTCTTGTTTTCCTTGTTCAGGGTCAATGTCATTTTGACCGGTCGATCGAACGTGTACGTTGCCTCTAATTGTCCAGTCCTTAAATAATAGTTTTCTTTTGATTTGTCGATATTGGTTTCAACACTGACAAGCTTAGGTTTACCCATGGCAGGCATAACAAAGCTTTGCGATGATGCAACCTTGGTAGAGCTATAATATTCCGTAGCATTAAGTGCTGACTCAACAATTTTAACGGATTTTACTTTGATAAAATACTTCTTGCCTTCCTTTAATAGAGGGAGGTTGGTTTGGTCTTCTAATGGTTTCAACCTAATTTCGCTGCCTACAGGGAACTGACCAAAGGAATTCTCAATCTCAACCCCGTTCTCATCTTCAATCGCCACAAAATAATGGGTTGCAGTTTGGTCACTTCCATTGATGTTAACTTTCACGTATCCATCTCCACTGTATTCCGCTGTTACTGATTTAGGTTCTTGTGGAAGTAATGGATTGGTAAAAGTGATTGGAGATGCAGTGATCTGCTTACTCATTCCACCCAGATGGTTAACAAGCATTGCAACCACATGATACTTCCCTTCAGGGAAAGATTCCGGAAGTGTAAAGACATGAGAACCTGATTTAATTTCATCCAGCTCAAGATTACCAATACTAATTAATGATGATGTGTCTTGCATGTTATCTGATTCAATGGTTTGCATAATGGATGGATCTTTGGTGACATAGACATTAACTGCTCCTGAATATGCACTTTGCCCGTCCGTTGTCCAAGACACATCAAGCTCACGGCTCGTATTACTACTATGCGTAGTTCTAATACCTGTAAGCTCCGGGATATTTTCAACACTGTTCACTTCAAAATTGTCGATATACACATTCGGTGTTGTCACTGAGATGGACCAGTTACCACCAACAATAAGAGCTGGATCAATCACTGAAATATACAAAGTATTTTTACCATTCATCGATTGAATAAGATAGTTTCCATTTCCCTTATTATCGTCTTCAACCATTGTCAATCTATTACCAGCTGGATTAGTGACTATAATTTCAGATGCAGAAGGTTTGACATGGCCACGAAGTGGGATTTCAAACAGTAGTGAATCTTTTGATGCCGGGATCACTTCTTTTGTAATGCCATCTCCTGCTCTAGTTTTAGCTATTTCCTTTGTCGTGAGCCTTCTCATATTCGTTCCATATAATGCAGTGGTAGGCACAAGATTTCCGTTCGCATCCAGTTCTTCCGAGTGAACATAGTGTACAGCTTTTCCTCTAGAAGCGAGATTGATGGAACTACCAAAGTTAAAATCGCCATCCCAATAATAGATAAAGCCAAATTTCACGCCGATGACTTTCATGTTTGCACCAACAAAGTCAGATGAAACAGCTGCCTCAACGCCTCCAATTTCCTTTCCTCCTATAATGGGGACTGAAGTTGGAATATAGAATCCTGCGTATACATAGCCATAGAAATAATCTTCAGTAATTTTAATCGTTATACCACCACGAACCGCCCCGGCGTGAATACTAATATTACCAAAGGCATTTAGCTGAAATGGCGATATCCACTGAACATTCATTCCTGCTTCAAGATTAAGTAATCTTCCTTCATCGTCTTTTGCCAACCGACCCGTACCTTCAAGACTAAGACCGGATAGTTTTGCTTCCAGCTTGAAGTCACCTACAATAACCAGGTTAATTAATAACCTTGTTTGAAGATGAAGTGTGATGGGGGGAAGTTTACCGTCTGATGTTCCAGATATGGTCTCTGCAAGATTTCCGAAACCTCCACCAAGACCTGTCATAAATACATATGGCGTAACAATCGGAACTTTCGTCGTATTACTTGCTAAGAAGAATGTAAGTTCGTCAAGCATGATCGACGGAACATTATTTATAGGAACCTCTTTAAATGCCAGCGAACCTTCTACTTCTAGCATGGTAAGAGCAACTCCGTAATCCAGCTTATAGATTCCATCAATCGTATCTATTGTTACTTCTGCCATAGCACCCACTTTATTTCCTACTAATGGACCTAGTATATCTTCTGGCAGTGCTACAGCTAGTGTCGTATTGACACCAATAAAACCGATTTTCTTATCTTTACTACCATAGCGGATATCACTAATCTCGGCAGTAAGGGAGCCCTTGTAGTCATAATGCTCTTCACCATTATTCTTATCTGCTGCTTTTAAAGGCATTGAAATCTTTCCGCCGAAGCTAATTCCGAAGTCTTCCTTATCCTGAGTCATGACACCGTACTTGATATTGATTAAAAATCCTGCAATATTTTGTAGCATAGAACCTGTATCTCCAAATTTCAGTTCTAATGCTTTAGCCTCATCCTCGGAAACAGCTTCACTATCCAAGCTGTATTTCACTCCATTTTTAACTTCATAAAACCATTTATTATGCCATACATTAACAGAGTTTATGACTTTTATGGTGCCATCGCCTTCTAATTTTGCGCCAACGTCCGTAACCGTCATCTTGAGTGGCGTGTTGCTATCATACGTCAAGATGTTGTTAATCGTAATGTCGCCATCGGCTTTACTGGCAGAGTAATATCGATTAACACCCGTACCCATTAGCCTGACTTTCCCACGAACGGTCAATAGAATTTCGGTTTCATCTTCTACATATTTTATATTGTTATGAACAATACCATTTCTAGTGACGCTACCCTCGATAAATTTTTTCATTACATCTTCGTTTTCAAAATTTACATAATCATATAACTGTCTATTATTAGAAGAGTTTGTTATTCGAACTAGTGAAACAATTCCGTAGCTTGCACTTTTATCCGCCAGATTATTAGTTACATCTATTTGAGTTGTAGAAATAATCTTTTCTTTAAACGCACTGATTAACTGTTGATTTGTAAATCTGAATTCAATGTTATATTTTCCAACGGGCAAATTTTCATTTGTCGAGAACGAAAGGGCTTGACCATCTTCAACAAAACTTATTTTTCTTTTGTCGATTAACGTAGTTGTACCACTTGATGCAGAGACAAGATAAAGATCCCATCCATCAATTCCTGTAATCGCTTGTTTCAATTCGTTCATATCTCCAGAAACGGTTATATTTTTGTCTCCTTCATGAAAAACCGCAGAAGGGAAAATATGTTTCAATGAGACATTAGGAAGTTCCCCTTCAATCGCGGGAATTAAAATGTTTGAATTCGCACTATACTCAACCAGTTTATGTGTGCTTGAATCCATAATTGCCGTTGCGTTTAACGAAACTATTAATCGCTTTGCCGTAATCATGGATTGTTTCTCTGCGATGATTTCTAGATCGGGAATGTCAAATACAGTACCAATGTTTAATCCACCCGAAATTCTCACCGTATATTCTCTTGTATTCGTCGCTGCAAAAGTAAGTCCCTCATCGAGAGTAAGGGTAACCACCGGTTCTATTAGTTCTTTAGCTCCTGTAACACTATTGTCAATGGTTACTGTCGCTTTAAACTTACCATCGTTTAGATATCCATCTTTGCCTTCATTCACTTGAACTTTATCTGTCTGGATCCCGATTGCTACCTCTTTCTTTTGTGTTTGATCAGAAAAGTTACCAACACCATATAACAATTCTGAAATTCTCACTTCGCCTGCCTCAATGGGTTTTTCATTCCAATAATATGCTGTTGCCGTATCAGGCACTAAATATTTGTTTGAATAGTTCGTAAAGTCAACGTTAGGATTCGGTGTATAATCGTATCTTGTATTTGCAAGATTAACCCAATGTCCAACAATAACTTTATCCACATTTACATCTTTGTTCCCACTCCAACCAGACAAAAGGGCGTAGGCCATTTTGTCTGAAGCTGAAAGAGAATCCACATATCTGATTTGTTGCGGCAGGTTTTCACCGCTGTATTCTGTTTCCACGATGGTCGGTTGTTTTGGGTTCACGAGCACATGAGGTGCATCAATATTTGAACCAAGCGCGTTATCTAGAAGGAGACGAATACCTACCGTTCCCGCTTTGCTATTATTATTGACCACATCATATGAAATACCAACGTTTCCAACCCGCGAGTTATTAGGGTCAGTAGAAATGGAAACCTTTTGTGTGATCGTGTAACCCTTGATATCCCATGCAATCGTCAAAAGTCTATTTTGCTCAGAGACAACAGGTTCATGAAGCTTAGTATCGATTCCGAACCATCCATATTCCTGACCGAAAATATAATCTTTTCCATCGATACGAACGGTAGTAAATGATGTTCCATTGCTTCTTGCTGTATCTTCCTTATAGAGAAGCGGAATATTGTTGTCAAACGCTTTTTGTGGATGACCATCCACGGTTTCAATCGAAAATCCACCTGTTTTTGAATTGATTGAATATTTCATAAAGTCGTTTGCGATTGAATAATTCGCACTGCTTGCATCTGCACTCAATGGGAAACTTACAAGAGTGAATAGCATCGCTAGAATAAGGGATACAGCTATGCCGCGTTTTAATCGACGATCGATCATCATTGCCTATTTCCCTCCTTTGTTTGAAACATATACAGAAATATTGAAATAATCACGCTTGTCCGTTTGAATATATATGGTATACCAACCATTTGAGACATTATCAATGGTATACACTCCGTTTTTCTCCCGCAGGACCGTTCCTTTTGTTTTCATTTGACCTTGTGTTAAACTGCCTTTTTCATAACGTGCATACGATACTCCAGCAAAGTTTTTCAGTGAAATCTCAACTTTGTTTCCAATCACCGTTGCAACATTTGAACTGTCAGGCATGACTCCGTTCACAAGTGCTATGGTGTCATAAAGACCTACAAGACGAACTGTACGACGAATAGTCGTTTGATTTCCTGCGTCATCTCTTACTGTATAGTCTATATAGTAAGGATTAGAGCGATTAAATTCATTCGCCGAGATGTTGTCCGGATTAAATACTCGCCCGCCAACATCGTAGTTGATGGTAACTTTGTCAGTTAAATCAACCTTTTTATTTGCAACCATATCCCATGCTTCAAAGTCAAGAAGCTTCGATTTATTATAGGCAATTGAAGCATCTTTTTGAGGAGTCATTCCTTCAATGAAGATGAGCTCTTCGCCATTTTCAAGTGTTAACTCCGGAGCTGTTTTGTCGATGAGACCTATGTCAACACCATACGAAGCCTGCTCTCCCGTTCTTCCTTGAAGATTAAATACATATAGTCCATTGTTGCTATAGTTCATGGACTTATCTAGTTCCCAAACGTCGTTTCCTCCAACGGATTTCGTATCTTTGTCCGTGTTTACAGTGACAGTGACATCCTGATTTGTTATTGGATTTTTATCCGTTCCGACAACATATCCTTCTTCTTTTCCAGATGTATCAACGCCAACCGTAATCTTATTTTGATAATCCTGTTCTACCCACTCACCAGCTTCGTTTTTCACAAGATATTTATAAGACCAATGAATTTCTTTAATCTTTGGTGCTCCTACTTCAATTCCTTCAATCGTTAGCAGAATTTTTTGCGTTAATCCTGTTTTGTCTCTAACTTGGAAGACATGCTCCCCATTCGTTTTAACATTGATGACCGTATCTTTATAAGACACCTCATCCCCATCTTCATTTTCAACCGCTGTTGAAAGTGCATATTCATATCCTTTATAAGAAACGGTAAGATCTTTCATATTTCTAAGGATGTCGAGCGGAACGCCATCACTATCCCGAATTTGGTCAAATGACACATCAACACTTAACTTATCTTTGGCTAATGTTGCGGTTGCGGTAACTTGTGGTGGTGAAGATACAATATTGGAAACGGTAATAATCTCATGACCTTCGTTACCATAGTCATCGACAAAGGACATCGTAACTGTACCATTTTTTCTAAGGCGAACTGCTTTGGTACCAGGGATATGAACGATGTCTTTATAGGTCAAGCTGCCTACTGGCTCAACACCTGTGACCCTAATTGTATTGATATCTTTGCTAAACTGTGTCAACTCCACATTTACACTTTGTGTAGTAATCTCAGTTGGTAATGTGCTGTACGCTCTCGCAGTTGCAACTGGCGCTACTTTGTTAATATTTGAGACAGTTATTGGAGTGACCCACTTGTTTCCTGCGTAGTCATACGCTGTCACATAATAGATACCTGAGCTATCCAGTTCAACGATATATTCATTCTCCAGTGGCTCACCTTTGAATGGGTACACGACATCGTCCTTCTTAACCTCTGCAAATGATATTTCACCTGAATCGTCTGTTAATGTGATCGTTGCATGTATATTTTGATTCGTCTTTGCTGTGTTGGATAACACATAAGAGGTTTGACCAATCGTGTTGTCAAAAAGCTTATAGCTAACCGTACGAGAATTTGTGTTTCCTGCCTGATCTCTAAACTCAAAGGTGAATGAATTAACATCTTCAGTTAGAATTCTTGAAAATGAAGCATTGTTATTAGTCATCGATAGAGTTTTCTGATCACTGATCGGCTTAATGGTTGCCATTACTCTTCTATAGGCCTTGCCATCTTGAATTGGAACCCAATTCCCTAGATAGTTTTCGTAGGTGTATTCCACCCTGAAGTGTACGTCTTCTTCAATTGGCGTTGTATCTATATTTGAAACTGTAACGGGTACGGTTGTTTCTATTCCCGCTTGGTTCGTTACTTTGAAATATACCGTTGCATTCTGCTCAAATCTTTCGGTATGAGATGCAATGGAGTCAATTTGCTCAAAGTTTGTCCCATCATATGAACGTTCCAGTTTCATAATCCCGCTTTCCGGGTCAGATATTGAAAGTACTGCCTTCACAATTTGGTTTGTTGGCTCAGTAGTTGAATACACCACATCAGTAACAGCTGCAGTTTCATCAACGACTGAGATAGCAACATACGCATCTTCCATCCGATCAGCTTCAACTCCTTCAGTTGTATAGACCTCGAAGTAAGCTGACTTGGTTGTCTTCCCATCTCTTAGCGCTTCAAATACAAGCTTGGAATAAGCTGTTCTTCCTTCTACCTCTGTAAATGAAGGATCAACTACACTTAGCTCCGCATTTAGTTCTAATCCTGACAATACGGCATTCTCAACAAAGAAAAATTGTCCGGAATAATTAGGATTAGGATCAATCACATAGGTGAGCTTATCGCTTTCCGTATAGGATATAAATCCTCCATTTTGAATAGGAACTCCATTTTTCTCTACATTTCCTGTAATCTCAAATCCTTGAATGAATTCAACAGTAGGTGTGAATTTTAGAACACGATCCCTTCCAGCCTCATCCTGAACATATAGACTAATTTCGTTATTGTTCTGAATAACAAGATCATGTTCTATCGCATACTCAACAGATGTTGTTAATAGCCCTGTATACAGTTGGTTCGACCTTGCCATTTCATTCACCTTATCACCCTCATTTGGTGCATTAGGCATGATTGTTACTGGAACATTGAATGTAACATTAACCGTTGAAGTCGTTTTTGTTATTTGAGGGTTTGCGTTAACACTTACAATGGATGCCTCCGCGTCCACCAAATTCACACTGGAGTCAACGAATACTTTTTCAGTAATATTGCCTGAGTTATCCGCTGCTTTAATCCCAATTGCATAGTTGCCACTTAGCCCTTTCAAATCAATCGTATATGTTGTCTGTTTGTTTCCTTCGCCATTAACGACGGGCTGACTACTTTGCATTTTTACTGATTTACTCGAATTAAACAGCTCATAATCTTCTTCAGTAAGAATATGACTGGCTGATGGATCTTTAATAAGTGCAAATGAAACAGTTGTGTCACTCTTGTCTGAAACATCGACCGTGATTCGGCCATCTTGTCTTGCTCCATTGGTTACCATTTCGCTGGATGCTATTGCATTCGGAGCTGCCTTGTCAATATTCGAAACTGAAATCGGTACTAAAACCTGATTGCCAAGCTCGTCAGACAGTACCAGGTTTGTTGTAACGTTCTCGCTCACAGTTACTGTGAATGCACCGTTTGTATATGGAGAAACGGTGATTTTGTCCTGATCTTTTGGCTCAACCGTCAGTTTTGAAATGCCTGTCCCAACATCATTAGCTACTATTCTTGCCGTTACTGATGAGTTGGTTGGCTGAATAGTGCTGTAGTCCGGTAATTCGAAAGTTGGTGCCTGGCTATCATATAAGATTTTGACAGGTCTTGTTTCTGTTAAAAACTCTGGCCTTTCGTCAGCAGGGTGATTTAAAAGTCCAAATTGAAGATATATTGTATTGATCCCTTCTTTGAGTGCCACAGGTGTATCTAGTGTAAATGCAAACTTACCACCTGAATTATTGCTCTCTGTAAAAGTTGGAACTAACACACCCTGATCTGTCGGCATCCCGTCAATTGTTGCATAATAGACTGGATTTTGATATTTCGTTGCACTTTCAGAAGTCCAAGCTACATGGGGTTCATTTAATACAACATCGACCTTATATGTTCCGTCATTGGTTGCACCTATTCCGTTTAGCGTCTTTGCTTGAGCATGTGCTAACGACTCAATGGTCGCAGGTCCCGACCTCATCCCAAAGTACGGGGAAACCTTTTTACTTTCTTTACCAAGAACATCCGTCGCAACAACAACAATGCTATAAGCACCCGAAGGAAGTCCTGTCATTGTTAATGTTTGATCAACTTCGAATACACCTTCACTATTTGCTGTCAGTGTTAGCGGATGATTTTGCGTATTCTCAATCTTAGTTTCTGTTTCTGGTTTAGCTAAATAATAACTTGCACTTGCAATACCACTTGCATCTGTCACTTTAACTTTAAATTGATGTGTTGACTTGAAATGATCATGCTGATTTCCAACGATATAACTAATTTCCGGTGCTTTATTGTCGTACGTGAACTCTCGAGTAAATTCTAATGAATTGCCAGAGCGCTTATCTTTAACTCGATATTCAAGTATATATTTACCGTCCATCAAAACTTCAGTTCCGCTGCTATTACGTTTCTCAGCTGCACCAACATCATCGCTTGCATCATAGACAGTAAAGTTTTGTGTGAAGCTTGTTCCATTACGAGGATGAGAGACCCATCTATAGCTCGTTTCAATATTTGAATTACTTACATCGAATTTGATATCAAAATGTGTATTTGGTGAACCTGTATCCTTTGTAATGATGGTGTCAGCAACAGAACCATTAAAGATCTGGACTGTTTTTGTATAATACTTTGACGCTTGCTCGTTTCTTGAATCGTTACCTAATGAATCCACTGTGAAATAATATAGAGTACCGTCAAAGCTATCACCTTTGGGAACAGATAATACAGCCGTTGAACTTTCACCTTTTGAATCTACAAATGCCCACTTGCCTTGAACTGAAGAAATTTCTTGTGATCCAAGTTTGATGTCATCTATAGGCGTATTTGGTGGTGAATCCGTACCGTTCATAAACGTATAATACGTTCTAGACCAACCGCCATTACTTTGTTGATAATCTTCCATTTCAAATCTATAGTCATTTCTTTTACGAGACTGTGCATCTTGCGGCTTTACACTTTCGTGAACCGTTACACGCGGAGCCTGATTATCTAATTTAATATGTTCAATCTCTGTGTATCCAGCATCTCCACCAAGTGGATTGTTAGCTTTATCCCACCCATACAAACGAAGCTTGAATTCGCCCTCTGTAGGATCAATTGGGCTTAAGTTTGTACTAACGCCTTTTAATACCTCCGTACTAACAGGTGCTATAACTTTCGTTGCGCTACCTAAACCGTCAAAGTTGGTTATTCTTGTCGTTGTCGGTTCATAGACATCCCCGTTTTTCTTGTATAGCTCGTATGCCAAATAGTTTTGATTATCGATGGTGTGAGCGACATTCCCCTCAGGATATAGTGTTTCGCTAGCTACCATATAAAATTGATGCACTTTTTTCACATTATTTTGAATGGAATTTTGTCCTGTTAGATCCTGTCCATTTTCATCGGTAATTCTGATCGTTGGTGTTTTTGTGTCCACTTTATGAGTAGAAAAATAAAAACTTTGTGCTGAATTCGATTCTGGTGTGGGTCTTTCCAAATAATATGGCTGATTTATACCATTTTTCGTTAAAAAGGTAGATACATCATTAAGCTGTAGCCTTATGCCCTCACTCTCCACTTCGCTAACATCCATGGGTACTTTCCCCGTAAACTGAAGCGTACCATTAGGTTTACCATCCGCTCCCAATAGTTTGGTCATCGTAAGATTAGTAAGTGGTGTTGTAGTACTATTCCCAAGATATAACACTGGTGTTGCTTGAAAATTAGTAATAAGTTCTTCTTTCATTTCTTTTATCATCGTTTTTCTATGAATTGAAAGTGCATCAACGGTAATATTCACGTCTGTGAATTTTCGATTTAGATATCGATTGTCAGTTGCATGCGAGAACGTAGCTGTTTCCGAAATATTTTCATTGCCTAAGTCATAAATGCTGCGATAGAACGTATATGTAACATCTTTATAATAGTAATCCGCTTGCCCGATTTTTGTTGTTAAATAGGTTTTAACTTCGGGATTTCCTGAAGTTGTATGGGCAAAAGTCCCTCCAAGGCTCTCAGCGTTGGTAGACTGGGCAAGAAGCGCCACCCTATAGGTTAGTGATATCTCCGCTTTATTCTGCGCAACCATTGCATCATGAAGCTTTTTGCGGTCAATATCTAACTTGAAATTATTTGTTTTGGTTGGCTCTTCAAATGTTAACCAATCTCTACCTACAGCATCGTCCGAAACGGTATAGTTGATCACTGGAGTATCTTCATATTGCATTATGTCGTATTCACCATATTGATCTCTAACCTTTTTGTCCCACTCTACAAGTTCAGAGCCTGATGAATTAGTATCAAGGTAGAACTCTCCTCCACCAACATCAACATTACCCATAGCTGTGAATTTCCGTTTTGTTACATCTGAAATATCACGATAAAGTCTGCCCTGATCTTTTGTCCATGTGTTTAATTTAATGGTCTTCGCCTGTGTTGGATTTATGCCCCCATTAATAGTAGGAAGCCATAGAACCACAGAATCCCCGTACCAGTCATCACTGCCAACCAGCCAAAAAACCAATTCATTCATTCTCCATGGTGGAATATTCTGTAATTTAAATGTATGTTGCACATCAGACCACGCCCCAGCGGCACCAATTGCTCTATAATGATCAGAGGCTATCCCAGGTTCATAGGTACTTACGCCCATATGAACATCATCATCTGTTCCTCCATTTTCGTTTCCTCCTGTTTTCACACCGAACACATAGGTGTACTCTGTTGGCACATTCGCATAAACAGGTGCTACTGATGCCAGAAGTGAAATGACTAGCATCAAACTTAAAATCTTCTTCATGTAATGCCTCCTCGGTTCATTGTGCTTGCCATTTTGACCTAACACCTTACAATCCTCCATTTGTTACATTTTCATTTTCAAATCCGCTAATTTGGCGGCTGTCGCCTGCTGCATCGGCAGTGTACGCATTAGGTATTATGAATCATGTTCGACAATTTGTGACATCTTCTCATATAATACCATCATTAATTGTAGGAACTGTCTTATATAAAGAAAACTTTAAGTTTCATAGATGAACATAATCGCAAAAAAAAGATCCGCAAAAGTTTGGTAAACCAATGCGAACCTCTTAATGAAGAATCTAGGAACCGTTTTGGTTAATTCGAGCTTTAGGCTCATTTTAGTTAAAAATAGATTCTAGATACTTTGAACTAAGACCCATGGCTTTTAGTTCTTCTTTCATTTCTTTTGCATGTTCCATTTTTTTGTTAGGAACGTACATACCCACACCATTACGATTTTTAAATCCTGCTGAATTTTTCACTTCGAAGGCAAGTGCTTGAGCAGCAGCAGTAACTTCCGATGATTTGCCCATTAGATCTATAAGATCATATTGATCAAATATTCCGTCGTTTTTGCCTAATAGATCTGATTTTTTTGCAAGGTCTGTAAGTGAGAAATCAAATGCTGCATTTTCTATTGCATGAACCAATGATTCAGCCTGAGAAAGCTTCATCATTGACATTGTCGTCTGCATGCTAGCTTCAATCCCGGAATGAAGGGTAAAGGAATCCAAAATTAAACGTCCTAATCTTTCCGAGCTAATTTGTGGGTTTCGCTCCAGTGCACCGATCCATGTGGTATAGTACAATCCTGCTGCGGGGATTGAATCTTCAGAAGC
Organism: Paenibacillus sp. ACRSA; assembly: GCF_022346845.1. NCBI lineage: Bacteria > Bacillati > Bacillota > Bacilli > Caryophanales > Paenibacillaceae > Paenibacillus > Paenibacillus sp. ACRSA. Next base: position 275,368 of record NZ_JAKRNP010000003.1, read on the forward strand.
GATGAGATACTTACCATGGTTTCTAAGCGAATAGGCCGTTTCAACTGTGCCCATAAGACATGCATCAAAGACGATTAAGTCGAAATACATATCTGATTCATCGATCGCCTTCGAAAGCTCCGAAACCTTCATCGTTTTTCGTCCGTTTAACTCGTCTGCACCAAAGCCACCCATTGTACCGTACCCGTGATCCCATAAAACGAGTATATAACGCTCACTTGGTGCAACGGCTTTGCCCCAAACAAGAAAATCCCTTAGTGTTTTAGGGTCTGATGCGGCGGTTTGGATGCGGCTTGGATGCTTTTTAAGTCGTCCATCGCTAACTTCAAAGCGTTCGGATGCTCCATCCGTCATATATTTGTTGTGATATTTGAGCGTTCCACCTGTTTGAATCAGGATGTTCGTATTTTGGTTTGGCTGACCACGATACATTTCTTCCAAGTCATTGGTTAGTTGGCCTTGTTGTGATTCAAGGTCAGAACCAATTGCATATATTAGAATTGTCGTTGAATCCAATTTTTTATCCTGCTCCAAGATCGATCTTGCCTCGTTTAAACTTTGTGTTGTGAACACATCTTTCTCTCGAAGGATCTGACCATGTGTTGCAATTTGGTTTTTGGGTCTGGTGTTTAACACATAGCTACTTATTTTTGCAAGAGTTCCCCGATTGAATTCGACTTCTTTTGTAAGGTCTATTCCTAAAACGATTGAAGCGAAAGAAACCGCAGTTTCATATGTAAAGTCACCCTTTGTTTCTGAATACCCCAAAACTCTTAAAACCATTGCACTATATTGCTTTAGAGAACTTGGTTGGTTACCTCCGAAATGATGCTCACTGATTCCATTAACAATGCCATTGGCATAGGCAAACGACACATAGGAACTTTCCCAACCCGTATCCTTAAATGGATTTTTATTGGTGTTTTTCTGAACGTCTTCTTCCTTCCCCCACAGACGAAGCATCATCACCAGCGCTTCTGCTCTGGTAGGCACCCTCGAGAGTTCATAGCCATTCTCCGTTCCATTGAATAATCCCAAGTGGTTAAGCGCATCTGCATGGCTTGTATCTTGTGCCGATGCTGATGAAGTTGTTGCAAGAAACAAAAATAATAAAATGATTAAACCTCGGATACTTCTCATCACATTCCGACCTTTCAATCTGAAAATTCCCTTGATATATAGGTTAAACTTTACACCAAGCCACTCCGATTTGATAAAAACCTAGAAAACATTGTTTTCTTTGTTGCTTTTACACAGCTACTTTAGCCTATCATTGAGGATTAGCCCCTGTGTGAAAGTTAAAGAAATCTTTAAGTTCGTACTTGCAACTCTTGTCTGGCAGCTTGCGAATTAAGTGTATTCGTATCAGCATCCATACAACACAAAGAGCCACTTCTTAATAGATATTAAGAAGTGGCTCTTGTATTATTATAATTTGTTTAATGCTTTAAAGGTTTTTATACCTTTATTACATCATGCCGCCCATTCCACCCATACCGCCCATGTCAGGCATTCCAGCACCAGCACTTGCAGGTTCTGGTTTGTCAGCGATAACGGCTTCAGTTGTCAGGAACATTGCTGCTACGGAAGCAGCGTTTTGCAATGCATAACGCGTTACTTTCGCAGGGTCAACGATACCTGCTTCGATCATGTTAACCCATTCGCCAGTCGCAGCGTTGAAGCCTACGCCTGTTTGTTCTTTTTTCAGACGTTCCACGATCACGGAACCTTCTTCGCCAGCGTTAGCAGCGATTGTACGGATTGGTGCTTCCAGAGCTTTCAGGACGATGTTCACACCTGTTTGCTCGTCGCCGGACAATGCTACAGCAGCAACAGCTTGATATACGTTCAGAAGCGCAGTACCACCACCGGATACGATACCTTCTTCAACCGCAGCGCGAGTTGCGTTCAGGGCATCTTCGATACGCAGTTTGCGTTCTTTCAATTCAGTTTCAGTAGCCGCACCAACTTTGATTACTGCTACGCCGCCAGACAATTTAGCCAAACGCTCTTGCAGTTTCTCTTTGTCGAACTCGGAAGTTGTTTCTTCCAATTGCGTACGGATTTGGCTTACACGTGCATCGATATCGGATTTGTTACCAGCACCGTCAACGATGATTGTGTTTTCTTTTGTTACACGGATTTGACGAGCTGTACCCAGTTGTTCCACAACAGCGGATTTCAGATCCAGACCCAGTTCTTCCGTGATCAATTGGCCACCAGTGAGGGCAGCGATATCTTGCAGCATAGCTTTACGACGGTCACCGAATCCTGGAGCTTTAACAGCTACAGCATTGAATGTACCACGCAATTTATTCACAACCAACATCGCCAATGCTTCGCCTTCGATATCTTCAGCGATCAATACGAGTGGTTTGCCTTGTTGAACGATTTTCTCAAGCAATGGCAAGATGTCTTGCGTGCTGGAGATTTTTTTGTCTGTGATCAAGATGTACGGATTGTCCAAAACAGCTTCCATTTTGTCCGTATCTGTGATCATGTAAGGAGAGATGTATCCACGGTCGAATTGCATACCTTCAACCACTTCAAGCTCAGTAGCGAATCCTTTGGATTCTTCTACAGTGATAACACCGTCTTTACCTACTTTTTCCATAGCTTCAGCGATCAATTCGCCTACTTCTTCGTCCGCAGCAGAGATTGCTGCAACTTGTGCGATGGATTGTTTTGTTTCAATCGGTTTGGAGATGGATTGCAATTCAGCAACCGCAGCTTTAACCGCTTTGTCGATCCCTTTACGGATACCGATTGGGCTAGCGCCTGCAGTTACGTTTTTCAGACCTTCTGTGATCAGCGCTTGAGCCAATACAGTTGCTGTAGTTGTACCGTCACCGGCAACATCGTTTGTTTTGGTTGCTACTTCTTTAACCAGTTGTGCACCCATATTCTCGAATGCATCTTCCAGTTCGATTTCTTTAGCGATGGTTACACCGTCATTCGTGATGAGCGGGCTTCCGAATTTTTTCTCAAGTACCACGTTACGGCCTTTAGGACCGAGTGTTACTTTTACTGCATTAGCCAATGCATCTACACCACGAAGCATAGAGCGACGAGCGTCTTCACTGAATTTAATGTCTTTAGCCATGTTAAGAAAACCTCCCTAGTATATTGTGTAAAATGGTACTGCTATATGGTTCGGTTAACCGATAAAATTTGAATTAGTCGAGAATCGCGTGAATGTCGCTCTCTTTCATAATCAAATATTCTTTACCTTCGAATTTGATTTCTGTACCGGCATATTTGGAGAAGATTACGCGGTCTCCTTCTTTCACTTCCAGAGCTACACGTACGCCGTCTTTCAGCACTCCAGCGCCAACAGCAATTACTTTACCCTCTTGCGGCTTCTCTTTAGCAGAGTCCGGAAGTACGATCCCGAAAGAAGTCGTTTGCTCTTGCTCCAATGGTTCTACCAATACGCGTTCACCTAAAGGTCTGATCATGAAAAATAGCCTCCTTTTGAAATTATATAACGTTACATTGTAGGTTGTAGCTATGTATTAGCACTCGACCGTGCCCAGTGCTAACAACCAACTTTATGATACTCAACTTGAAGCATGATTTCAAGTCCTTTTCACGAATTCATGTGATAATTTACGTTCTCTTTACAACGAGACCTCAGAATTACACTAGAATCTCTGCTCTTCTACCCCACACTGTTCAGACGCAAGACAATACCAAGCCTTACCCTATTGGGGGTGCTCAGCCCTCTTCCATTGTATCCATTGCTCGGCAAAATATGCCTGCTTGTCCTTTAGATCAGTGAAAGGCACAGATAAATAGGAATATTAGAGCACCTCAAGGACAGAGTTACCCTCCAACGGCTACGCTCAAACTCTTGTAGTCAACGAAAAGTTATCGTCGTACCTTCTTCAGGTCTTCTGTCCTCGCAAAGCTCATTTAAGACATTAGAATACTTCATCTTAAGATAACGTTAATAAACTCTATTGTTTTCTCACTACTCCCGATCTAACTATTCATGCTATTATCGTCACTCGCCCGGGTGTAACGAGACTCTTCTGCCTCATCAGCAGCTAGCTGCTTGCGATATACGAAGGCTGATAGAAAAACACTGAACTCATACAATAAAAGCAAAGGAATCATCACCAGGAGATCCGAGATAAAGTCAGGCGGTGTAACCACTACAGCGATGAAGATCAAGATGAAATAAGCCACTCTTCTCATTTTGCGAAGACGGGTAGGATTAAGTATCCGTATTGCTGTCAGGAACATGATAAGCAGTGGAAGCTCGAACAACAAAGATACAGGCAGCACAATGCCGAACAGAAAACTGAAATATTGCTTCATGCCATATGTCTCGACAAGTCCCATTTTCTCCGTAATCGATGTTGTAAACGTAAGCGCCATCGGGAAAACGACATAATAGGCAAAGGACAAACCAATCAGAAACAAAAGAAACACATACGGCACATATTTCAATGCCGCCTTCCGCTCAATCGGTCGTAGCCCCGGGCTTACAAATTTCCAGATCTGAAACACCGTAAATGGCAATGTCACAACCAGCGAAAACAGTCCCGCAATCTTCATGTAGATGCCAATACCATCCCAGAAAGAGAAGGCATGCAGCACAAAACCTTTAACCGACTCGGCTTTCGTTAAGTACGTATAGACGGGATCTGATACAAAAAAGCCTACAATTAGACCTAAAATAAAAACGCTCAGCACATAAATCAGCCGCTTGCGCAGCTCGCTCAAATGTTCCACAATAGTCATTTCTTCTGTCTGCTGCGTCATGCTTGCCCCCCATTATTGCCAGCTTAAAATACAAAACCCTTCCGGCAGGAAGGGAATTCTCATTCATGGCCGTCATTACTCCGGCAAGCGTTTGTCTTCAGGCTTATCTACAGGTGCACTTTCCGATGCCAGCGGTTTGGCTTTCTCCTGCTCCTTGCGCTTGGACGCGTCATCATCCGAGATAATCTCGCGTGCACCGTCCTTGAATTCACGAAAAGTACGGCCAACTGCACGTCCTAGTTCCGGAAGCTTGTTTGGACCAAACAACAACAACGCCACAACAACTAATAAAATAAAACCTGTTGGACCTATAGCACTTCCCACGGATACTCCTCCTTCTGCAAGGCTCAGAAATTCTGTTTACAAGAATCCAATGATTAGATTAAGAACGACAACAATGTTGATTTACGCCAATCATACCACAGATGTAACCACTTACATAACCCACAATATTCATAAATTATTCAATATTTATGAATGGATTACCTATGGAGATTCGCACTCATTTATTGTTTAAACTGTCCTGTAACCATAAGTAGTGCCTCCGGAAGCTGATCCATAATCGCTGCCAAATGCTCGTGTACACCTTTAGGCGTACCAGGCAAATTGACGATTAGTGTTCGTCCACGAATACCGCATAAGCCGCGGAACAGCATGGCAGAACGATTTTTGCTCATGACACTGTAACGCATTGCTTCAGCCATACCTGGAACTTCTCTCTCAATTACCCGTCTTGTCGCCTCAGGGGTAATATCGCGAATCGCAAGTTCCGTACCTCCTGTGGTCAGTACAAGGTCTGCATGAAAATAATCTGTCATCTCAATTAGTGCCGCGATAATCTCATCGGGTTCATCAGGAACGATGCGGTACTCTACGATCTCCCCACCCAGTTCTTCTTCTACAAGCTCCCGGATGACTTGTGCACTCGTATCCTCACGTTCCCCGCGGGCCCCTTTGTCGCTGGCTGTCAGGATTGCTGTTCTCCACACCATAAAGATCACCCTTCTCCTTTATGAAAATAAATATCCGTTATCGATTGAAATCCCCGTTTTTGCCACCACTTTTGGATTGCAGCATCGTTGGACCGATAATCATATCTTTTTGCAAAGCTTTACACATGTCATAGATCGTTAGCGCCGCAGCAGAGGCTGCCGTTAGTGCCTCCATCTCGACGCCAGTCTTACCTTCCGTTTTTACCGTTGCTTCAATCTGTATCTCATCCACACCGTTGTCGTGAAAACGGATATCCACACCTGTCAGTGCAAGGGGATGACACATTGGAATCCAGTCCGATGTTTTCTTAGCCCCTTGAATACCGGCGATCTGAGCAACAGCCAGCACGTCGCCTTTGCCGATGCGTCCTTCACGGATTGCTTCAAGCGTAGCTGGATCCATCGTTACTTTGGACACCGCCACTGCTTTACGAACGGTAGCCTCCTTGCCCGAAATATCAACCATTCGAGCCCGTCCCTGTTCATTAAAATGGGTAAACTCCCCTCCGGAAGTCTGTCCGTTGTGTACATCTGAACTCAATACCATCACAACCCTTTATTGATATGTAGTACACCTTCGGTCGTCATCAACAGATCCAGTCGCAGATCGAGCGGTTCCATCGGAATCTCGTCCTGCAATTGCCCTGGTAACACAAGTGCTGCCAACTGCGGTCTTTGACCTGCTTGGGAACATTGGACTGCCAGCGTCTCGGCAAAACGGTCGTAATAACCGCCGCCATAACCAATCCGGCCGCCCTGAAGGTCAAATCCCAAACCAGGCACAATAACAAGATCGATATCAGGCCAATCCTCCGGCTGTACTACTTCACAGGATTCCTTAGGTTCGGGTATGCCCCATACACCTGGCTGAATATCCTGTTGTCCTCTCACCCTCCTGAGTTCCATCCGAGGGGGATTCGCCAGCACTTTGGGGGCAAGCATCACATCCCTATGCTTCCAGCCATCTTCAAACAAAAACGCAGTCGTTGCCTCGCTGCGATAGGACAAATAGCTAAAAATCATTAACTGTGGCTTATCCAGCCTCAATCGCTGTAGCTCCTGCTTCACCACAAGGCTTATGTCCCTCATCGCATGAAGGCGAAGCGATTCATCCAGCAGATCCCGACTTTGCTTCAGCCGAGAACGAAGCTCGCTCTTGTGTTCCATCCGATCCTGCATGGTTTTGAATAACCTCCTGTTGATGTGGAAGGTGAAAAAAAACGCATTTAAAGAATAAAATTTATATGTTATGACGTGATGTCATCTCGTTGAAATGGTTATCATGAATCATTTTCTGCAAAATACTCATGAATTAACATGCCTTCTTTCAGTTTATCATTGATTGTCCAAAAAGACTACACGGCCCCCCGCTCTCAAGCGGTGCATTTGATCTGTATTTCATGTAAACTGGACTATAGAGGTTGTTCAAAAAGTTCATCCCATCTTCTCGGTACTAGCAACCGTACTTTTTGAACGCGCACTTATTGTTATCAAATCACGTACTGGACCGATGGAGGAACTTCATTTTATGTTATTACAAGTATCCGGAATTATTAAACGTTATGGTGTCGATCCAATTTTGGACGGCGTAAACTTACAAATATTAGAACGTGAACGAATTGGCCTCGTCGGTGTAAACGGCGCAGGCAAATCAACGTTGCTCAAAATTATTGCGGGTGAGATGTCCTATGATGGCGGACAAATTTTCAAATCAAAAGAGACAACGCTGGGTTATCTAGCTCAGAATAGTGGACTGCAGTCCGATCGCACCATCTGGGAAGAGATGATGAACGTCTTCGCCCATCTAACCCAAGCTGAGGCTGAATTAAGACAGATGGAGCAGGATATCGCCGACCCTGCCTTCATGGAAGACGAGAAAAAATATGCAGATCTGCTCGAACGTTATGCGAAGCGTTCCGATTGGTTCAAGGATCATGGCGGCTATGAGATGGAAACTCGCATTCGAAGCGTACTGCACGGAATGGGGTTTGGCGAATTCGCCGCAGACACGCCGATTGCTACGCTGAGCGGTGGGCAAAAAACACGACTTGCTCTTGCTCGCATTCTGTTACAAGCCCCTGATCTTCTCATGCTGGATGAGCCGACGAACTATCTCGACATCCCTACCTTAACTTGGCTGGAGGATTACCTGCGAGGGTATTCAGGCGCGTTGCTGGTCGTATCTCATGACCGTTACTTCCTTGACCGACTTGTTACAACCATCGTTGAAATCGAACGGCACCGTTCTAGGAAATATACAGGTAACTACAGTCGATATATGGAACTCAAAGCTGCTGAGTATGAAACGCAGATGAAGCAATATGAGAAACAACAAGATGAAATATCTAAGATGGAAGAATTCGTGCAGAAAAATATTGTTCGTGCTTCAACAACCAAGCGCGCACAGAGTCGTCGTAAGGCGCTGGACAAAATGGAACGTCTCGACAAACCGATGGGCGATCTGAAGAAGGCTCACTTTTCTTTTGAAACAGCCGTCATGTCGGGTAAGGAAGTTCTTCGAGTGGATCAATTGTCCGTTGCATATGAAGAGGGTTCGCCTCTATTCAGCAATGTATCCTTCGATCTGCGACGGGGAGAGACCGTTGCCCTCATTGGGCCTAACGGGATTGGTAAGTCCACCATGCTCAAATGCCTTACAGGAAGCTTACGCCCGGCAGCCGGTGATATTCAGTGGGGAACGAAGGTGCAGATTGGGTATTATGATCAGGAACAAACAGGACTAACCCCTAGCAATACCGTGTTGGAAGAACTATGGGGTGCTTATCCTGGCATGGAGGAAGCCCGCATTCGTACGGTTCTGGGCAACTTCTTGTTCAGCGGTGACGATGTGCTCAAAAAAATCTCCTCGCTCAGCGGCGGGGAAAAGGCGCGTGTTTCCCTTTCTAAGCTCATGCTTAAGGAAGCCAATATGCTGATTCTGGATGAGCCTACGAACCATCTGGATCTATTCGCCAAAGAGGTACTCGAAGCGGCTCTCATGGACTACGAAGGCACATTGCTGTTCATCTCTCATGACCGTTATTTCCTCAATAAAATGGCGGAGCGAATCGTAGAATTGCATCCAGGTGGAACGGAGCATTACCTTGGCAATTACGATGATTATGTCGAGAAAAAACAGGAGCTGGAAGATATCGCACGCGAAGCTGCTGAAGCCAAGGCAGCCTCTGCTAAACTCTCGTCTAAAGCGAGCACTGCTCCCTCATCAGCGGAGAAATCAGGCGCAGCATCCTTTGAAGCGGATAAACAAGCGAAGCGCGAAGAACGCAATCGACAACGCAGACAAGAAACGCTAGAGTTGAAAATCGCGGAGCTGGAAGATGAGATTACAGGGCTGGAGGCACAGATGGCTCTACCTGAAGTTTACCAGGATTACATGAAGCTACAGGAGCTGCAAGCCAAATCGGAGGAGCTTAAGCAGCAAGTTGCGACAGCTTATGAAGAATGGGAAGCTCTCGCTTTGGAATAGAGACGCACGATTCCAATGAAGCATTATAATGTAGCATTGCGTTGATATACCACCTACGATTCATGCATATTCACACCACATATTAAAAGGGGATCTCCCAAAGTCACAAACATGACGAGGGACATCCCTTTTTAGCGTTAATTTGAGCTAATGAACCTGATACACGCTATTCTCTCCTATTTTCCCAAATCTGATATCTAACGAATCATAGAGGCGTTATTTCATCGATTCAGTCCATTATTTAGGTTGTGACACCATTATATGAAGGAAGAGCGTTACTGAGATTCGTTATATCTTGCATAGTAAGATAATCCGCTTATTAAGATGCGGTAGGTTCGTTAGCGCTTGGAGCGAAAAGAGATTTCTTAAGTCAGCTCCATTTTTGTTGATTATATTCAAGTGGGTAGCTGTAATCTGATCATTTCCCATTTGTCAAATTCACTCGAATTTTGAAAAATATTTTTTGTTGAATAACCTACGCATTTATCCACAATTAAGCAAGACACCAAGCAGTTCATCAAGCTTAATTAAACGGCGGTAGAATCGCATTTTCAACAAAAATCCATATTTATCCACCGACTTATGCACATTATCCACAACTTTGTGGATATACATCTCGGATTCTATCCCCTAAAACCTTATCGTTTCGAAAACTACGCTGGTTTGGCTCCAGCTTAGTTACCCACAATTTATCCTGAATATGTGGATAACTATAATCACATCTTGACAAATTGAAGTGGTGACTTGATATTTTGTACCATCAATTCGACAAACTAATCAACACACCGTTCCCGTTGAATCAGAGCCCCTTTTTATACGTGAGCGACCTCTCCACTTTCGGATGATTCTGCTTTTAGTCCGGCAGCATTACATGCAGCCACATACGCAAGTCCAGCAGCCATCACGATATCACTGTGTATAGCGGTTCCTCTGAATTCCCGACCAGCACGCTCAACCGTAACTGCTGCCTCAGCATTCGCTTCTTCTCCTCCGCTCAAGGCATGAATCTCCATATCCACAAATGTGATATCGTCAGAGATGCTCTGACCGATCGCATGAATTGCCGCTTCTACAGGCCCACTTCCTACTGCGGAATAGGATTTCTCTACTCCACCTGCACGCATACGTACAGCAGCCATACGATCTGTCATGCTACCTGCCGTAACTTGCAATTCGATCAGCTCATAATCCTGAGCAGGAATATTCATGGTCTGACTGACCATCTGCAGCAGCTGGTCATCACTAACGACTTTTTGCTGATCAGCCGTTTCTTTGAATACATTGTAGAGTTGTTCCATTTGCTGTTCATCCGGCTCAAATCCATATTTACGAACCCGATCCTTCAAGGCATGGCGCCCAGAGTGTTTACCCAAAATAATCATGCTACGCGGAATACCAAGTGCTTCTGGATCCATAATCTCGTATGTGTTCCGATTCTTCAACAGCCCATCCTGATGGATACCGGATTCGTGCTGGAAGGCATTACGTCCTACGACTGGCTTGTTATAGGCAATCGGGAAGTGCATCGCTCGGCTGATTTGACGGGATGTCTCGTACAGTTGCTCCAATTTGATATTCGTTGTTGCTCCAAGCACATCACCCCGCGTTTCCAGTGCCATAACCAGCTCTTCCAATGCTGCATTACCTGTTCGCTCACCTACACCATTAATGGTTACTTCAATCTGAGAAGCCCCATTCGCAATGGCAGCCAAGCTATTCGCCACCGCAAGACCCAGATCATTATGACAATGGGCACTATAACGAACTTGGTCGCCACCTCTAGCGCCTTCGCGTACACGACGGAACATTTCCCCGTATTCATGTGGCAGTGCATAACCAACTGTATCTGGCAAATTAATGATCGAAGCTCCAGCCTCAATGACGACTTCAATCATTTCAATCAGATCATCCATTTTGGTGCGAGCCGCATCCATCGCTGTGAATTCTACGATATCGCTGAACTGCCTTGCGTATGACACCATCTCACGAGCAGTAGCCACAACTTCGCTGCGCGGACGACGCAGTTGATGCTCGATATGAATATCTGACGAAGAAATAAACAGGTGAATTCTGCGCCGAGCAGCATCAGCCGTTGCACGCACTGCTGCATCAATATCCCCTTTTACAGCACGGGCAAATCCACAGATCTCTACGTTCTGCAATTGTCTAGATATCGCCTGAACCGCCGCGAACTCCCCTGGGCTGGAGATCGGGAATCCAGGCTCAATGACGTCAATACCAAGAGAAGCTAGTTGATGTGCCAGTTCAATTTTTTGTTCGGGCTGTAAGCTCGCACCTGGCGCTTGCTCCCCATCACGCAGTGTTGTATCAAAAATCTCAATGTGTCGTTTGTTATTCGTTGTCATATATCATCATCCTCCATCAATAGGTTATGTCATGCCATTAGCTCTAGCGTGTACGTCGACTTACACACCAGATATAGTAATTTCATAAGCGCTTCTCATTTCTATACCCACCCTGCTGCCGGCAGCAAATACAAATAACCCGCCATCTCTATTAAGAGACGGCGGGTTATTCTCCCCTCCGCGGTACCACTCTTGCTTGATGGCTACGACTTTAAGCCGAATCACCATCCACCTTGTGTCTCCGTTTGTGATATTGCAGGCAAGTCGCACAGCCGCAACATGACAAACGGAGAAACACCCCATAACGGAGGTTAACCGTCGCTGTGTAACATGGACTTCGATCATCAACTACCATCAAGGAAGTATCGTGATACTCAGATCGCCTTTCCATGCCTCCATAGCTCTGTTCCCGGGCGAGATTCTAAGGAATTAGCCACTGCGTCGCACCAACCCGCAGCTCTCTGTGCGCCTCTTCCTTGTACTGCTCCCGTTCATTACATTTATCGAATATTGGATAAAATAAAATCAAAAAAGCCTGCCACCTCATGCATGTATGCAAGAGACGACAGGCTGTTCACCTTCGCGGTACCACTCTTGTTGACTTCTCCTATTCACTCGCGTAACTCCTGTATGTCTATGCACACAATAGAATCACCCGAAGCCGTCAGAAGCCCCCTCAGTTATTGCCAATCATCTACCGTCATTATATCCGGCATTTCAAGACAACGGCCCATTCACGGAGGCAACCCGTAACCATGTACTTTCGACCTTAATCGGTCTTCGGTTTCTCTATGCGAGTAACCGTGTTCCATCGTTCCGCTTCCAGGTGAGTTTCAGGTTTTCCGTCGACTGCGTTGCACCACCCCGCAGCTCTCTACAACCGGGAAATTCCTTACTGTTCCTGTTCATCGCGTTTTCTATTATCGTTCAGAAGAACACATTGTTTAAATTTGTAACTAATATACATTCTTCACATCCGAATGTCAACTGTTACATTGGAAACTTACGCATAACGCTGAGATGCCTCAGGGCATCCTTCATAATCAAAAGCGGACTTTTTGAACAGCCTCTATATGGATTGCACAGACCATTCCTCCAGCGATAACCCTGGATCGGCTTTGGCATCGAATTCGGAAATTTCTTCACGTTGCCATTTCAGGTACGCTGCAGCTCCAATCATGGCAGCATTGTCTGTACAATACACCATTGGTGGGATTAACAATTCAAGCCCTTCCCGTTCACAACGCTCCTGCAAAGCCGTGCGCAGTCCGCGGTTTGCCGCAACACCACCACACAACAACAGTTGTTGTGAACCATATTGCCGGACGGCACGGACGGCTTTTTCAACTAACACTTCAACGACAGCCTCTTGGAACCCTCTCGCCACAGCAGAAGCTTCCAAGGTTTCTCCGCGCATTTTGGCCTGATTCAGCACATTGAGTACAGCTGATTTCAATCCGCTGAGACTGAAGTCATATGAATCAGCTTCCAGCCACACTCTTGGCAATGGTACAACCTGCTCTGCTTCTGATGCCATCCGGTCTACATGTGAGCCCCCAGGATAAGGACAACCCAATGCCCGTGCCACTTTATCATATGCCTCACCTACAGCATCATCCCGTGTGCGGCCAATCAGTTTGAACTTACCTTCGGATTCCATATGCACAAGCTCCGTATGTCCGCCCGATACGACAAGCGCCATCGCAGGATATTTCAGTTCTTGTGTAAGACGATTCGCATAGATATGTCCTGCAATATGATGAGTCCCAATTAGCGGTTTACCCAGCGCCATTGCCAGCGTCTTGGCTGCAACGATACCGACAAGCAGAGCACCCACGAGTCCAGGGCCTTGCGTTACGGCGATGGCACTTAAATCTCTTGGACGAATACCTGATTCTTCAATGGCCTGTTCAAGCATTAATGTGATTACTTCCACATGTTTGCGTGAAGCCACTTCAGGCACAACGCCACCAAATGCCTTATGTGTCTCAATCTGACTGGAGATTAAGTTGGACAGCACTTCCCGTCCATCCTTGACCACTGCCACAGACGTTTCATCACAGCTCGTCTCCACCGCCAAAATGTAGCATGGAGCCGTTTGTGTTTGTTGGTTCTCACTCAGTTCCTTCATGAATCCGTTACGCTTCCTTCCTCTGCGCCGTCTCGGCCTGTAGACGGCAAATTCGCCCACATAATCATCGCATCCTCCATGTTGTCGGAGTAATACCCTTTGCGAATACCTGCCGATTCAAACCCTTTTTTCTCATACAAACGCTGAGCAACTAGGTTCGAAACCCTTACCTCCAGCGTCATCCGTTCCATGCCCAAATAGGCTGCCGTTCTCATCAGTTCATCCAGCAATCTCTCGCCAAGCTTTCGTCCGCGATAGGCCTGTCTTACCGCAATATTCGTGATATGCGCCTCATCCATAATCGTCCACATCCCGGCATAGCCGATCGCCGTACCGTCTATTTCCATAACCATATATTTAGCAAAATGATTGTTCGTTAATTCATTTCGGAATGCCTCTTCCGTCCAGGGCAGCGTAAAAGCTTCATGCTCAATCACCATCACATCAGGAATATCCGATAGTGTCATGAGCTTGAATTGGAGCGCCTCACCCTGGTCGTTTTCTATCACATTATCCATCCGCTCGCCGTACCCCCTTCACCCTTTTCGCAGTAAATTGGCTTCCGCCTCAGCCAGTTGGGTGTAGTTCGGCACCAGCGCATGAACATCATCGCGCTGACCTGCAAGCAGCGCGGCGGCGCCAAGGCGCCCGACCCAACGGCCTTCCAGCTCATATGGAATGAGCTGCAGCGCCGTATCTGCTGGGCAGCGCAGCGCAGCCGCAGCCTCAACTGGCCCCGCATCGCCGACAAGCCAGACGGCAGCGGGCCGCTCTTCCGGCGCCGCCTCCGCGATGCGGGCGGCGAGGGCTTCTAGCCATCCGTCCATCTTACGGATGGCATCAGGCTCAAGCCGCCGGGGCGCATCGCTCCCGGCGGAGGCGAACAGCGCGGTATACGCTTGACCGCGCCGCGCATCCACGAGCGGAACGATCCAGTGGACCGGGGCAGCCGACTGGCTGCCCTCGTCCGCGGATGGCGTTCCGCCAGCCCCTGCTGCGGCAGGTTCCTCTGCCGCAGCTTCGGCCTTGGCGGCGAGGCCATGATGCCAGCCGCCCCAGGCCATTGCCTGAAGGCTGGACACCCCGGCAACGGGGATGTCCCATGCCCAGGCAAGTGTTTTGGCCGCCGTCACCGCAATGCGGATGCCTGTGTACGACCCTGGCCCAATGCCAACGGCAATGCCGTCTAATTGTCCAGGCTGTGTTTCACTCGCAGCCAAGAGCTGCTCCATTACGGGCACAACATGCACGGAATGATTACGCTCTGCCCGTTCATTTCGTTCCTCCAGCAGCGTGTGATCCTCCATCACTGAGGCAGCCATCACCGCTGTAGACGTATCCAACGCCAAAAACCGCTGACGCGGCTTTTTTTGTAAATCTTCCATCATCTTATTAGACTCCATTCTGTCTGAACTGCCGGCATATGGCGGCATACTTCTCACCGTATCCATCCAGCGTAATCTTACGATCCTCCGGACCGATCGTTTCAATCTGTATATGCAGATGCTCTTCGGGGAGTAGCTCTGGGATAATGCTTGACCACTCCACCAGACTGACTCCGGTTCCATAGAAGTATTCATCTAGCCCAAGCTCATCCGCTTCTTCCAATGAAATACGGTATACATCCATATGATATAAAGGCAATCGCCCCTCATATTCCTTGATCAATGTAAACGTAGGGCTGTTAACTACACCTTGCACACCCAAATGCCAGGCGAACTTTTGTGAAAATGCCGTTTTGCCCGCGCCCAGATCACCATCCAGTGCAATCACCATACCAGCCATCGCCTGTCCAGCAAGTGCAGACGCGAGCGCTTCTGTATCTGAAATGCCATGGGAATCATACACCCACTGCTCATGCTCTTGATTCAATTTATGCCCCACCTTTGACGGCTCTGCCGCCTGAGTTCACTTTGAAGACTATTATATCGGTCACCTTCTTCCCCCGCAACACTTGCGAAGGAATGACGCTTGATATCCCCACTAAAATAACGAAAAACCGGCACCTAATGGCACCGGCCTCATCTCGCTCTCTATATGCGGCTGACCAACCTTGTAATAAAGCACGCTTAGTTAAAATCAGGGCATAGATATAATCAGGCAGACGTGATACCAAAAATCTGCTTGTCTCTTCTCCACGATCATGACCTATACCTGCACAATCGAAGCCGCCTCTACAGCACCCTTCATGCACTGAACGTTTACGACGCTTAGTTGCTACTCCTCCAGTCGATCCACACGAACTGTTTGCGTATTACCAGGGCGACTTCCTACCTGAACTGTAGCCATCCCATTGGCTTCGTCCACACTTTCAATCCAAACCGGATCCCCTTCGAGCGTAACGGCAATTGTATCCTCAGAATCATATATCGCTTTGGCACGCTTAACATCCATCATCTTATTCATACTCCCCTTCCGGATCATCGTGTGATTCACGAACCATCGTATCGGTTGTACTGTCCCCAATGTAACCATTATCATCGGTTACCTGACCTCCACCCAGCCCCTCATTGACCATGCGATCAATATCGAGCATGAACGATTCTCGGTCAAGCGGTAATTCCTCTGAAGTCACGGCCTCCCAATTGACAGATGTCGCTGGCGTGTGGAAATACTCGGAGCCTTCCGACGCTGCAAGAGGATAAGGTGAAAATGTGTGAGCATGGGCCTCCCCTTCATCACGTCCATTCTTCATGAGACACCTCCTAGGTTAAATAGTTACAATTGCTCATCCTATGACGAAGACCACTCTCCAGCTCGCCTGCTCTATGGATTGATCTCAAGGATGTTTCTGTTATCATCCCCCACTCTTGCTGAAGCATACTCAGCACATCATCCATGGGGTGAAGCGGTTAGCCGTTCACAGAAATGCCCATACTGATCCTATAAATGATTAACGGAAAGGAGCCGATATCCATGCATACCGTCTGGAAAGGCGCTATTAGTTTTGGACTTGTACATGTGCCTGTCAAAATGTTCTCGGCTACCGAAGACAAAGACATCTCCATGCGTTACATCCACAAAGTCTGTGGTAGCCCGCTTGCTTATGTTCGCAAATGTCCTTCTTGTGAAGTTGAAGTGCAGTGGGAAGAGATTACCAAGGGGTACGAATATGAGAAGGGCAAGTTCGTCCTTTTTGAGAAAGAGGAATTGGAAGCTCTCAACGATTCCACCAGCAAAACCATTACGATCCTCGATTTCGTAGATCTAACTGAAATTGACCCGATCTATTTCCAAAAGACATATTATCTGTCCCCCGATCAGGCGGGAGGGAACGCTTATCAGCTATTAATGAACGCCATGCGAGATACAGGCAAAATCGGCATAGCCAAGATTTCGATTCGATCCAAAAGCAGCTTAGCCGCTATTCGTGTGCTTGAGGACTGTCTCTCCATGGAGACGATATTCTATCCTGATGAGATCCGTCCCGTCTCACAAGTTCCTAATCTGCCCGAGGTACAGCAAGTCAATGAGAAGGAGCTGACCATGGCGAAGCTTCTAATTGACCAACTGTCTACCCCGTTTGAGCCTGGAAAATATACCGACGATTACCGAGGCAAATTGCTGGATCTGATCAATCACAAGGTTGCGGGTGAAGAGATCAAGATTGCTCCTGCCAAACCGGAGGCTAATGTAATGGATCTGATGGCTGCCTTGCAGGCGAGTATCGAGGCTGTTAAACCGATCCCTACTGATCCTGGTAAATCTACCGCCAAGCCGAAGAAACGCGCACCGAAAAAAACGGCCATTCAAGCTGCGGCTGGAGGAGAAAACGACACCCCTGCTGCGCCTGCGAAAAAGAGAAAAACGACTCCGAAGACATAGCTCATGTCTTCTCAATCAGAACTCATTAAATCCGGCGCTACAGCCGGATTTATGTTTTGTAGGAGATGAAATCACACGGATTAATCGATATTTATCATTTGACGAAAGTCGATTTATATTTTATATTAACTTATGAAAAGTAACTTATTTGCGATTTTAAAGTCAGCTTGATCTTTAATTGCATAAACGTCCAAACATCCATTGCAATCTTATAATCCATTCAATTCTAATTATGAACCCATAATAACTATGAATTCTTACAACCCCTTAGTGGCTAAACACAAAAATCATATTTTATTTCAGGAGGTAACGACATGACTCAACCTTATCAAATTCCTGCTACTACCCATCTGGGTGAAGTTAGTCTGAGAATCAGCAATCTGGAGCGCTCCATTGAATTTTATACGCAAGTGGTAGGTTTGAAACTGCTGGAACGGAAGGATTCTGTCGCCACGTTTACCGTAGATGGACAGCATTCACTCTTGCGTCTTGAGGAAATTCCTAACGCAGTGACTATGCCTGAACGTTCATCCGCTGGTTTGTATCATTTTGCTATCCTATTGCCTGATCGCAAGTCTCTCGGGTTAGCTCTGCGCAACCTCGCTGCATCCGGTATTGAGATTGGACAAGGGGATCACCTTGTTAGTGAAGCACTGTATATCTCTGATCCGGACCTTAATGGTATTGAAATCTATGCCGACCGCCCTCGCGATACATGGCAACGTGACGCAGATAACAACTACATCATGGGAACCAATCCAGTTGATGTTCAAGGTCTGTTTGACCTATCTGCGAATGAAACTTGGGAAGGTCTTCCGGTAGGTACTGTCATTGGTCATGTGCATTTCCACGTACGTAGTTTGGAAGAATCCCGCCGCTTCTATCATGGTGTACTTGGTTTCGATATCGTCGGCAACTTTGCCAACATGTCAGCACTGTTCATCTCTGCAGGCGGATACCATCATCATATCGGACTTAATATTTGGGCAGGCTCAGAAGCACCTGTGAATCCTAGCCATGCTACAGGTATTGAATACTTTACGATTGTATACTCCAGCCAAGAGGAACGTAACCAAGCTGTAGAACAGTTACGTGAAGCCGGAGCGACATTAACACAACAAAACGATGTCTACTTTACAGTCGATCCACAGCAGATTCACATTCGTCTGACAGTAGAGAATTAAGTTTCGCATCCTGATCAATTTCCTCTATACAATCTAGAATCCCGAACATACGATGCCTTCCTTTACTCGGAGGGCTTCCATGATGTTCGGGATTTTCTATTCATGATGATGTTATACGTCAAGCCTGCCTTATAAATATGGTTCTTTTCGTGCATCCTATCCACATGCTCAAGACAACGAAGATACTCGAAGGAGATAACATATGATTGAGAAGGGAAGGTTGAACGTCAGGCAACTTGCCATTCTATTGTTCCTATGTACGATTGGCGAACAGATTCTCGTATTCCCCTCCATGATTACTTCCTACGCACAGGAAGACGCATGGTTATCAGCGTTACTTGGCGTTGGGGGTGGGATGGGAGTATTAATCATTTTTCTGGCAGCCTATAATCTTAATCCGCGGAGAAACCTAATTGAAAATGCACTTCAAACATTTGGTTCTTGGATCGGTGCACTGTTCAGTTGTTTTTATTTATTTTATTTTCTAATCAGTGCATCTACCTTTATCCGGGAACTTGGCGATTTCATGACCACTCAGATCTTACCTTCATCGCCAATATGGGCGATTGATCTGCTCTTTGTTGGTGCACTTGCATGGGGACTCATACAGGGGATAGCCTGCATAGGTAGAACTGCGGAGGTGTTCCTTCCTCTTGTTGTATTATTTCTCATTATTCTGCTTGTCTTACTGCTCCCTCAAATGCAACTGAGTAACATCAAACCTTTTCTCTCCAGTGGCATACTCGCTCCGTTGAAAGGCTTTGTCGCTGTACTGACATATCCATATTGCGAACTATGTATTTTTATGATGCTGCTCCCCTACACCAATCAAAAGCCTCATATGAAAAAGGATATTCTACTAACAGGCATGATTGGTGGATTAATGCTGACACTAACGTTGACGATCAGTTTGTTGGTCATGGGTTCTTTTCTAACACAACATTATTGGTTTGCCTCGTTTATGCTTGCACAGAAAATTAATATAGGCAACTTTCTACAGCGAATGGAAGCTTTTATCGCATGTGTATGGATTATCGCTGTTTTTTTCAAAGCCATTTTGTTTTTTTACGGATTTATCTTAGGAACTGCTCACCTATTCCGATTGTCCAGCTACCGCTCACTCATCTTACCGAGCGCATTGATCATTTTTAGTATGTCTATCCTTATAGCGCCAAACGAAACTTACTATCTCAAAGTCGTCATTCCTTATTGGATCGACTGGGATCTTACGTGTGGAATTGCTCTTCCGCTACTTCTTATTCTTGTACATAAACTCCGAGCCCGTTCGTCAAAAATATAAACATGATCCCTTTACGTACATGTTCAAAAGCGGCTTTTGGCTAAATCCCATATTCGACGCTGAGATGTCATCAGGCATCCTTCGTAATCCAAAGCGCGCTGTTTCGAACAACCTCTTTTAGGAAAGGAGCCCATATACATGTTCACTCCGATCACTCCCTTTGAACCCATCTCAAGCCTTACTCTACCTACAGGATCTAATTGGATTGCCCAAATTAAATGGGATGGTGTTCGTATGCTTGCTTATGAGGATGGACAAGAGCTCAGACTGATCAACCGTAGACAGCATGAACGAACGGCACAGTACCCTGAGCTTGTTTTAAGCCGCAATATTTGCTCTGCTCCGTCTTACATTGTGGATGGCGAAATTATCGCGTTAGATCCCGACACCGGCAAACCTTCCTTTTATCATGTTTTGCGCCGTGATCGTATGAGCAAACCAGACGCAATCGCTCAAGCGGTTCAGCATATTCCGATCACTTACATGGTGTTTGATATCTTGTACTATGACGGAAAATGGGTCACTGATCAGCCTCTTGCCCAGCGCCAGCAATTGCTGCACCAGGTGCTTACTCCATCCTCTCATGTGCAAGAGGTCACTAATATGTCCGATCCAGCGGCACTATTGACCGTTATGAGACAGCATCAGATGGAAGGCATCGTGATTAAGGATCTTGCCAGTACGTATGGAATTCGGGCGAAGGATTCACGCTGGCAGAAAGTAAAAATTATGCATGATCTCTATGCGATGATTGGCGGCGTTACTTTTCGTAGTGGTATTGTGAATGCCATAGCAGTAGGGGTATACGATGGGTCACACTTTATTTATATCGGTCATGTGGGCACAGGTAAACTAAACTCGGATACGTGGCGCAAGCTTACTGCGGATATACAGCCTCTAATTCGGCAAACGAATCCATTTCACAACATCCCTGAACGCAGTGCAGAGACAACATGGATCGAGCCACAGATTGGAGTCAAAGTGCAATACATGGAACTGACCCATCACCGAACGTTGCGCCATCCAAGTATTCAGACGTTTGCCGAAGTTACAAAGGAGGATTGCCCTGCAAGTCAACTTATCCATGAAGAGCAGTAGAATGTGTAGCTCCATGTATAACGATTCAACTAAACGTTCACACAGATAAGAGATGGCAGCATAATCTGCCAATACGACAAATTTTGTAGGATAGGAGGCATATGCCATGGCACACACGATCAAAGGAACCATCATGATTGACGGAATGGAGATCACTGTGACGAACCCGAACAAACCTTTATGGCCGGAAGCTGGGGTGACAAAAGCCATCTATTTGCAAAAGTTAGCAGCACTTGCTCCTTATCTGCTCACCTATACCAGCAATCGACTCCTTACTACCATTCGGTATCCTCATGGCGTGGACGGTGAATTTTTTTATCAAAAGAATGCCCCCGAGCCGCTTCCAGCATTCGTACACACCTCAAATCATGAAGGCATTAACTACGTAGTCATGAACAAACTACCGGAACTGCTCTGGCTTGGGAATCTGGCATCACTTGAATTCCATCCTTCCCTACATGCAGTCGGAAGTCATTTACCTTGCGAATGGATGATCGATCTTGATCCTTCTCAAGAGGACGAGCCACGAATCATGCAGGCTGCCCAGATTGTAGGAGAAACGCTCACGTCCCTTGGTCTTCGATCTGTACCAAAAACCTCTGGCGCCACTGGTGTTCAGATTATTGTGCCGATTCGTCAGGGTGTCACCTTTGATGAACTAAGGGACATCGGCCATTTTGTAGGCAAGTATGTTACCCAGAAACACCCTAACCTGTTCACGCTAGAACGACTCAAAAAAGACCGCGGGGATCGTATTTATTTTGACTATCTTCAGCACTATGGTGGCAAAACGCTGGCAGCTCCTTATACACCGCGAGCTAAACCAGGAGGCACCGTCTCCACACCTCTCACTTGGGATGAGGTTCGTAACGACGTGTCCGTCAAGGATTATCATCTCATGAACATCGTAGAACGGCTCGCACACATGGGAGACCTCATTGCTGCTGTCGAGCCTCAACCGGTGGAGCTGATCATCCAGCATCTCAAAAAGAAATAGCCGGCACCCTCAAACCAAGGGTGTCGGCTATTGTTCTAACTACATGTGCATTTCGTCCGAGCACATGCGGCATATTGTCATTCAGTTATTCAGTTATTCAGCGATTAAGCGATTAAGCGATTAGGCTCGCTAATGGATACCTTTTTTCTTGAAACGTCCGCCCTTCACATCATGGATATTACCAATAGCTACAAAGGCTTGTGGATCCCAATCTTCTACAATCGATTTCAACTTAGCTTCTTCCAGACGGGTGATAACCACAAAAATGATTTTCTTCTCATCCCCACTGAATCCACCTTCTCCATCGAGGAAGGTAACACCACGACCAAGACGGTCTGTGAGCGCTGATCCAATATCCCGATATTTCTCACTTATAATCCATACCGATTTGGATTGATCCAATCCTTCGTTGACAATATCGATCATCTTCATCGCAATATAATAAGCAATCATGCTGTACAGAGCATTTGGCCATCCAAATACAAATCCTGCACCTGCAAAAATAAATACGTTAATGAACAATACGATCTGTCCTACTGATAATGGTGACTTCTCACTCAGCAAAATGGCAACGATCTCGGTTCCGTCCAGAGATCCACCGGAACGAATAACTAGACCAACACCCACCCCTAGGATCAATCCACCAAACACTGCTCCAAGCAGCGGTTCGCCTGGCGTTAATGCAGGCACTTTATGCAATAACGATGTCCCGATGGACATCACTACGATCCCAAGCAGCGTAGATAACGCAAATGTTTTACCAATTTGTTTGTAACCTAGAATTAGAAAAGGCAGGTTGAGCAAGGTCAGGAATATCCCGAGTGGCAGATGCGTGAGCTCTGAGACCATAATCGAGATCCCCGTAATCCCGCCATCGATAACGCCATTTGGCACGAGAAATACTTCAAGTGATACAGCCATGAGTGCAGCACCGACAAGTATCATTACAATGCGTTGCAGAAGCTTCAATGTAAACACCGAGCTTTTGACGCCGCGGTCAGCTGCCTTAGATGTTAATTCTTTCACTGTTACATTAGACATGGTATCCCCCCCGTTAAATCAGTATGTGAATCCATTTTATAAATCATTTAAATACTTCACAGCGGATCTACATACAGTAGAGCAAAAAATGAAGCTAGCTCTACACATCCTCTGGCTTATACGAGCACAAGCACCTAAAGGCGATATAAAATGGATTCAAGATTGTCTGCATTCCGGTTCACACTTCCAAAAGAGAGCAAAAGGGAGCCTGTTTTCCCGCAGACTCCCCTCCTTCGCCAAGACATGATTTATATATCTATTATATCATAAAAGATCAAATTTGAGCAAAACAGTTAGCAAAAAGAAGATAAATTCACAAAAAGTGAACTTATCTTCAGAAATCGGGCTAAAAACGGCTAAAGAAGCGGTGAAAGCATCCGAGAAAGCATTTCTGCCCCTTTTTGCCACCGTGATCGCTGCTGAAAAACCTTTACATCAATGGAGCTGCAATTTTCTAAGTCACGTTTAAAATCATGAAGCAAATGATCCATAGCCGATGACTCAAACAACACCGCAGTCAACTCGAAATTACAAAAGAAGCTACGCATATCCATGTTGGCCGTTCCTACAGTTGCAAGCAGGTCATCCACAATCATGACTTTGGCATGTACAAAACCCTTCCGATATTGATAAAACTTCACACCTGCACGAAGCAGTTCCTCCACATATGACAGAGAAGCTAGATGCACCAGCCGAGAATCCGATTGATATGGAATGATAATCTTCACATCCACTCCACTGACGGCTGCAGTTTTGAGCGCTTCATATAAGGCAGGGTCGGGAATAAAGTAAGGCGTCGTAATATAGATCCGGTTACACGCCACAGAAATTGCACCAAAACACATCTCCTGTATCGCATCCCAATCTTGATCCGGGCCACTGCTTAAGATCTGGATGCGCTCATCCCCACTGCAAATATGCGGGGGAAATAGTTCCGTTAATTGCGGCTCTGTAATCTGCTCACCGGAAGCAAGCTTCCAGTCGTTGAGAAACGTATTTTGCAGAAAATAGACGGCATCCCCTTCAATCTGCACATGGGTATCACGCCAAAATCCGATTTCTGGGTACTTGCCTAAGTAATCATCGCCAACATTGATTCCGCCAACAAAACCAATACGCCCATCCACCACCACTATTTTGCGGTGATTACGGTAGTTGACCCGGCGATCAATCGTAGCAATGAGCGGTGGCAGGAAATAGTGAAACTCCACGCCGGCATCCTTCAGCTTGCGAATAAAATTCCAACTCATCTTGTGGCTCCCGAGCCCGTCGCAGATAAAGCGAACATGCACGCCTTCTTGGGCTTTACGAATCATCACATCTTGAAACTTGGTACTAATCTCATCATCGCGAAAAATATAAAACTCCACATGTAAATGATGCTCAGCCGTTTCCATCGCTTGCAGCATGGCTTCAAATGCTTCTTCCCCATTCGTAAGCACCCGACTTCGATTACAGCCTGTTATCGGACTTTCAGACAGATGAGACAACAGATTGAACAACCGATGCTGATGCCGGAAACGGTGATCTGTCATCTGCTGCGCATCCTCAATGATATGAGCTTGCTGCCATATCGTTTCCTTAATCTCACGGAAAATGCGTGAGCCTCCTTTACGGAGCTTTTTACGTTTATTGTAATCCTGAGCGACGAAATAATAGACAACAAAACCGATCAGGGGAACGCAAAACAAAATAAATAACCAAGCTACAGCCTTCGCCGGATTACGAAATTCCAGCAATAGAATGGTACCAGCCTGAAAAATAAAAATAAGCAATATGATAAGCAGCCAGAACATTCAACTTCCCCCTCAGTGACAAAAAACATCATCCTGTTACACGTTCACTACATCATCTTTGACGTTTAAGTGAGCGACTAATCATAGATACCCAATGTTGACCCTATTCGTAACGGTTTGCATAGATAAAACTTTACATACGCACACTAACACTAGGATTGAAACGGAAAACAACGTGTATATTATGACAGTGATAGGTTAAACATATCCATCCAAGATCTGTGAAAGTGGCGGTACAGCGCCATTCATAGCGTTTTCAGTTCCAAATACTTCCTCTATGTATAAGCTAAAGGTGGTCTTCTTACGTAAAATTAGATATAATAATCGTTAAAAACTTATTACTCAAAGGAGAAGAATATTGTAATGGACAGTGACGGGTATGCGTTAAAATTATTTATGATTGCGTTTTTGATAGGATTATCAGCTTTCTTTGTAGCGGTGGAATTTGCCTTAGTGCGGGTACGACCAAGCCGGATTGATCAAATGGTTGCCGAAGGGAACAAGCGTGCCTTAGCGGTGAAACAAGCAGTGGCTAATCTGGATGGATACTTGTCCGCCTGCCAGCTCGGCATTACAATCACCTCTCTGGGACTCGGCTGGCTCGGTGAACCAACCGTAGAGAAGCTGCTACATCCTTTATTCGAAAGTTTGCAATTGCCTGAGTCGCTATCATCTTTCTTATCGTTTATTATCGCATTTATTGCCATTACATACTTGCACGTTGTAGTCGGCGAGCTTGCACCCAAAACGATTGCGATTCGCAAAGCCGAAACGGTCGCGCTACTAACGTCAACACCGATCATCTGGTTTAACCGTATTATGTATCCATTTATCTGGTTGTTGAACGGCTCTGCCAATCAGCTCGTCAAATTATTCGGTATTAAACCAGCTTCTGAGCATGAAGACGCACACTCGGAGGAAGAGCTACAGATTATCATTAACGAAAGTTTCGAGAGTGGTAAGATCAATCAAGCGGAATTCGGATATGTAAGTCGGATCTTTGCTTTTGATGAAATGTTAGCTAAAGAAATTATGGTA
The DNA here is from genome assembly GCF_022346845.1 of Paenibacillus sp. ACRSA. Lineage (NCBI taxonomy): Bacteria > Bacillati > Bacillota > Bacilli > Caryophanales > Paenibacillaceae > Paenibacillus > Paenibacillus sp. ACRSA. The sequence continues at coordinate 301,393 of NZ_JAKRNP010000003.1, forward strand.
CCTCGGACCGATATGGTCTGCCTTTATTTAAATAAATCGAATCAAGAAAATCTAGATATTATTCGTGAAGAACAATATACTCGTTTTCCTGTTGTAAATGAGAGCAAAGACGATATCATCGGAATTATTAACACCAAGCAATTTTTCCTAGAGTTGTATGGTAATGATGAACCTGTTGACCTGTCCTCCCTCATCCAGCCCGTATCGGCTGTCCATGAGACAACACCTGTCAAAGACCTGCTAAAGAAAATGCAAAAGGATGGCGTACATATCGCCGTATTGGTCGATGAGTATGGTGGGACGTCGGGGATTGTTACCATTGAGGATGTACTTGAGCAGATCGTCGGCGAGATTCGCGATGAATTCGATGCTGACGAAGTTGAAGACATTCAGATCATCAATGAACAATATGTCATTATGGATGGTAAAGTATCCTTGTCGAAAGTGAATGATATGTTCTTATCCAACCTCGATGCGGATGAATGGGATACCATTGGTGGTTGGTTATACAGCCATCGTCCAGAGATGAACGAACAGGAAGAATACGAATACGAGAATCTCACGTTTGTTCTTTTGGAAAAAGATAAAAACCGCTTTTACAAAGTTGCTGTCGTTCCGAAGGAACCCCTCGTTATGTCAGACTATGCTGATGAAAACGAGAAGGAATCCTAATTTAGCTAAAAGAAGCGACTGGGATATTTCTGATATAACTCGAAGAAGAGCACTTGCCTTTGCTGGCAAGTGCTCTTTTTTGGTAATGTTACATTCAGTAAGCTACTACTTTATTGTCATGCGACTACCGTTCATTTTTTTGTTATTGCACCAATACAGATTATTCGTTTGATCTTTTAATCCACTTCGCAATATCATTAATGATTGCTGGAGAGACATTGGATGGCTCAGCATACTCTGTGCCAATGGAAAGACCATCGAAAGTGGATAAAATATGGTTTACGTTAGGATAGCTTTTGAACGTAACATCGGAGTGCCCTTGAAGAGCTGATTTCCAGTCCTCGAATTGCTGCATAGACACCTGCACATCATTTTCACCCTGCATAATTAGCATAGGCGTATTTTGTGTTTTAGCTAATGCCGAAGGCACATAATCTCTTTGCTCATACCACCAATAAGCAGGTCCAAGCGGGAATGAGTCAGGCAGATGATCTACAGAATACGTAGGATCTTTAACGATGGCAGCAACATTCTTGTAAAAATCAGCCTGTAACTTAACGTTCTCCGTGTCTAAACCAAGTTGCTTCACCCGATCTACCAATTCATCTTGCTGCTCGATGAGCACATCTACAAAGCTACCACTTGGCGCGGCAAGCAGGATTGTTCCTGCAATTTCATTTTGTTTGTCTTCTTCAATGATTAGTGGCATTACGAACCCGCCTTGGCTATGTCCGGCCACATAAATCGCTGTAGTATCAATCTGTGGATTCTTTTTGAGGAGTTGGATTGCATCCGCAACTTGATCTACACTTTCCTGCTTTAATGTGAACTTAGGCTGCGAAGCTACCTTATACGTATGTTCATAAGTAACCTTATCATATCTTAATACAGCAATTCCTTGTGAAGCTAACCCTACTGCAAGATCACGAAATGGCTTCGCACCACCGATGGCAGCATCTTGATTGCTCGGTCCAGAACCATGTACGAGTATCACAACAGGGAAAGCCCCTTCTCCCTTGGGTAAGGTTAATGTTCCCGGCAGAGCTAGTTCACCCTCACCAATCGTAATCGCTTGTTCTGTGTAGGCAGATCGATTATCATAGCTCGGTTTTTGATAAACATCTGGTGTCGCTGCTGCAATGCGTAAGTCATCTACAAGTCCGTCATGATTCATTCTGACCGTAATACTCAAACGAGTAAGCTCGGTCTTAAACGTATATGTTACATTACGATGCACATTGTTGTTTTCTACGCGTTTCGCTGAGGCTTGACTTGTAATTTTGCCATTCTGACCTTCTAAGGAAGCCCATAGCTGGCTCAGTAACGTTGGCGTTAGCACTCCACTAACAGAGGTATGGATATACTTCGCTGCCTCCACACCATTGCCCTCACTCACAAGTGAAATAAAAATATCTTCGGGCGCTTCCTTTAATGCCTCTGTAAGAAAAGCTACATCTATCAAGCTAACCCCTTTAATTAGTTGTACAGGATGATCTAAGGGCACTGCCTGCCCATTCACCATCGCCTGTTTTTCTCCAACCTTAACTTCAATCGTAATGTCATTTTTAGTAATCGTGATATGTCCGTTTTTTTGCTGCCAAGATACCTCTGCTCCATTCATTTCAGCCACTTCACGGATAGGAACCTGTGACTGGATTTCATTAGACTCTGGAGTAGCTGCTGAAATAGATGTTGCGGGTAGGATGAGACATGCGGAAATAAGGGAAATCAATTGTTTTCTCCAATGGTTCACGATAAGAACTCCTCCTAATTATTGATTTATAAGTACATAGATGAGCGTTTATTGGCTCAGGGCTATGCTTACAACAACAATAGTGATGATGAACAAAAACAGAATCCAAGATGCTGGGCGAGCAAAATTAACCGTCCACCCTATTCCATATCTTTTCTCAACAACAAAAGAAGGATCATCAGGGTTGAAATATAGAAAGCCAAGCTTCCAATATCGATCGTCATTCACAGGTTGCTCCTTAGATCGCTGACGATCATCTTGATGATTACGAATGTTCCCACCACCTTGTCTGCCAGTGAGAGACAACAATACAGCGCCTATAATAATCACCACAGGGATGATAAAGCTAATTGCTAATAACAAGTTCTGATTAGGAACAAACATGTTAATTTGTATAAAGGCAAATAAAATCGTTAGAAGTAAGCCTGTAATGATTGTGAATAGAGACCATTTACGTCGAAACTGAATATTTTTAGTTGCAAATTGGACAGGATCAGACGACGTAAGCTGTTGCTTACTTGATTTAATACTCCAGTTCACAAACATCATAAGCACAATCATACCTAGCTGTATGAGATTAATAGCCAATACGGAAAGGTAGGTTTTAGGAACACTGGAGGTGACATTGCCCTGAAGGTCATATTTCATTGGAATCATGCCAGGTAATGCCTCATAGTTCAGTATCGAAATGATTGCAATAGCTACAATGATCGCAATGTGAATTGTAAACCAATAGTTGGAATAGGTGAGCTTATTTTGGCGGAAGGTGGTATCGATTTTAACGCTATGGGGTGACGTTTCAGTTGGGAGTGTTGCCTTTATCTTTTTCATCTTGAAATGAAATGACAAACTTAGTACTGCCCCGTACACAATAAACATTATTACGGCAACACCAGCAATCATTGCAGTAGACTCTTCATTGGCTGATTGAAGTGAATACAGACAGGCAACCATAATAATTCCATATCCAATCAGACTTAATGAGGCGAATGTACGTCGAAGCTTGCGTAAGGTAGGCGTGTAATAGTTATACTCACTTACCGTTACTCCAAAGCTAATGGTCTCTCTGGTCAAATATGGTGTAAACGAGAGAACCATCGCTAATGGAGCTAAGATTAAAAAAATAGGCAATAAGATAAATAGTTGCATACCCAACACTCCTCTATGTCATTTATTCTTCGCTGTGACCCTCTTTAATATCATCGTAGATTTGGGCTAAAACTGCTGCTAGCTGTTCCTTGCTCATACTTCGACAGATGGCTTCAGCAATAATGGGCCTTAATTCGCTGTGTTGCTTTCTCAGAAAATCATCCGTTAATTCAGGCATGCCATCGGGGTTGACTACAACTCCCTTTTGTCTATGTACTTGAATGTACCCGTCCTGCTTGAGTAACGTATAAGCTTTGTTGACTGTATGAAGGTTAACACCAATATCTGCAGCCAAATTCCGAACCGAAGGTAGAGCCTCCCCTAGCTGCAACTGACCACTAGCAATTCCTTCAATAATTTGATTAACAAGTTGCGAATAGATGGGAAGTTCAGACTGCATATCAAGTTGAATAATCATGAGTTCACCTTCTTTTTGTTATCTGTTATATATCAAGTATAACAGATAGAACAAGGTTGAGTAAAGGGTATCGAATGATGAGATTTGAATATGGGAGGGGCAAGTTACATAACCATTTCTAATGAATTCAGTCAGCCCTTTCAGATTTTCAGATACGTCAAAAAAAGCCGCATATGCATTGTTAAGGACAACTTACGCGACCCTTTACAACTTATATGCGGCTTATCTAATGAAAAGCTTGCTCACTCTACAGTCTCGGACTTTTCTTCCACGATTCGATGATGAATTCTCCGAACAATAATCTTAAGGATCATGTATAACGGAATCACAATAATCATTCCCAAAATATTTCCCAAGTCCGCACCTACAAGCAACAATATAACCGTCGTTAGCGGATGAATATCTAACTTCTTCCCATATACATATGGGGAAACAAGATTATCCTGAATTTGCTGTGCGATAACGATAATAACCAAGGACCAGATCGCCATGGATGGTGATTCAATAAAAGCCACGATGACAACCGGAATAGCGGCCAGAATCGCACCAACATACGGGATAAAGTTCAAAATGATGGATACCATGGTCAGTAACAGCGCGTAAGGCAAGCCTAGAATAAGGAACCCGATATACATCAGAATACCAAGTGCCACATTCACAATGACACGCCCTACTATATAATTACTCAGTGCATCATCAATCTCATGAACCGTCTCTTCGCCATCCTTGCGGTAATGCCTTGGCAATAATAACGTCAGATTCGTGCCAAACTTACTTCCCTCTTTGAGCATGTAATACAGCATGATCGGAAACGTCGCGAGAATAATGACGAGGTTCGATACTACCGAGAATAATCCAGCGACATAATCACTGACTTGAGTTATCCCCTGACTTAAGAAATCCGACAAACGTGAGACCAGATCGGAATCTTCGGGCAGATACCTGGAAAGGAAACCGTTCTGCTCTAATTCTGTGAGCTGACTGGTGAGTGAAGTAATCAACGTCGGTGTGTTCTCAATGAAATTCCACAGTTGCTCTCGCAGAGACGGCCAAACTATGACGCTGAAGCCTGCAAGAATCAGAGCAATCACAACATAAATAATGATAACTGACAGAGCACGCTTCATTTTGTGCCGCTCCATATAATCGACGAGCGGACGGAGCAAATAATAGAAAAATCCTGCAATCAGTAGTGGAATAATGATGATGTGAATCAATGAGGTTAACGGACGGAAAATAAAGTTTACTTTATCCCCCAAATAAACGATGAGCAGCAGCAAGATGATGGCTGTGCATATGCGATAAAACTTATTGTTTACCAAGAAACGTGATCCCTCCATGCGCTGCTCTGCCAAATGCGACTGCGGCGAAATATGTAATTACAACGTGTTGACTACAGCATGGACAAATTTTCACCTTCCAAGCCATGTCTGTTGTAACATATGTACCCTGAAATGTGGCTCTTGCCTCAGCCTAGACGAGTTTAACGGTTAAGAATGTCTTGTTAAATAGAAAAACTCATATCAAAACGAGCAAAAAAAAGAAGCAGGCGATTAGCCTGCTACATCTCTTCTGCTGAATACGACCCACGATATAACCATGAAGACGACATAGTATGCAGCCAACACGGCAATGGAAAAGCCAATAGTCATGCCCTCTGGAACGCCTCCGCCAATCATGTCAAAGACCGAACCTGAGTTCATGTATCTACTAAGATCCATGTTATTAAATAGAACATACTTCGCCCATTCATAACGCGTTGGATTGAAGATCAATGTAAAGATATTTTGCGTAAACATAATAAATAGCGATAATCCAATCGCCAGCGCTCCTGAACGAAAGACAGAGGACACCATGAACGCAATCGCCAGCGTGATAAACAAGTCAACGTACATATATCCCCATAATGTAAATACCTGTCCTGTGCTTCTAGTCTCAAGATCCGTCGTGAAAAGAACAGACGATATCCCCCAGGCCAGAAGAATCACAACGAGCGTACTCAAAATGCTGAACCCAATGACCGTCAAATATTTGGATAACAAAATCTTGCTCCGCGACCATGGGCGAATCAACAGCAGCTTGATCGTTCCCCAGGTAAATTCACCTGCTACCGCCTCAGCTGCTATGACGACACAGAAGATGGTGTTTAGAAAAAATACGATCTGAACGGTTGTGTATGCGGCTTCTAAGGCAGGCATATCGCTTGCTCCCATACCTTCTCTTAACAACACCGGTAGCAATAGCGCACTTAAAGCCAAAATGGAGAGCATAATCCAGGTTCGTGCACGACGGAATATTTTCATATTTTCATTCAATAATAGATTACCGAAACTAGCCAATACCTCCGCCCCCAGTCATTTGCAAAAATTGATCTTCTAGGGTATGGGTTACGTTACGGATACCATAAACCTGAAGCCCTTCATGCACTAATCTAGCGTTCAATTCTGGAATCTGTTCACGAGATACGCTAACTACGATGTTACTGCCCTGAATCGTTGCTCCTGGAATGAGCTCAGCAGCACGCTGTGCATCATTGACCTCGAAGGCAACTTCGATCAGAGCATCCGCTCCCGCTTCTTGTCTCAGATTCCGCACATCGATCAGCTTGCCGTTCTGAATAATGGCTACCGTATCACACATGAGTTCCATCTCTGATAATAAGTGGCTGGACACAAACACGGTAATACCTTCTTCTCGCGTGAGCTGACGTAAATAATCTCTCAGTTCCCGAATCCCTTGTGGATCTAATCCGTTCGTAGGTTCATCCAATACGAGCAGCTTCGGTTTATGTAATATGGCTTGGGCAACCCCTAAGCGTTGACGCATTCCAAGCGAGTACGTTTTCACCTTATCGTGAATCCGTGCGGTAAGACCAACCCGCTCAATGGTCTCCGCTATGCGCTCCTTCGTAATGCCAGGTGACATGCGGGCAAAATGGACAAGATTCTGATACCCTGTGAGGAATTTGTACATTTCAGGATTCTCAACAATCGCACCAACTTCTGCGATGGCCTTCTCAAAGTCCGTTTTCACACTATGTCCAGAGATCAAGATATCTCCCTTACTGATCGACATAAGCCCAACCATCATTCGGATCGTCGTTGTTTTACCTGCCCCGTTTGGTCCTAAAAAACCAAAAACCTGCCCCGGAGAAATATCCAGAGTCAGGTCGCTGACCAACGAGCGGGAAGAGATAATTTTACTGACGCCCTGAAGACGGACGACCGGTTCATTCTGCATTCCATTCCCTCCCTCATCGACGGGCTCACCATTCATGCCCGTTTCTCATATGAATTCAGTGTATCATAATCTTTAGTATATTGTCCTGTAAACTGGGCATTCTCCTGTCGCTTCGTCTGAACCTGACATGTTCCACAGCATCCTAGCGGCATCTCACTTCGATAAAATCCCGTGCGAAATACTTGATTGACTCCGCAACTCTCATCCTTAACTTGGTCTGAGTTACTAGCAACCGACACAATCCTCCCACAACTGACACAATAAAAGCGACTCGATTCGATCACTGAATTCATTCCCCTCACAAGGAGCACTGAGGTCCCTGTTATTTGTCGTTAGATGCTGAGAATTGATACATTTTGTATCTAATTCGTAATTTACTTGACACCGGGACTATTGTCAAGAGTATATCGGCTATAAAAAGGAAAAAACACAAAAAAAGCTCTATAAATGCGACAAAAGTCTCGCATTCATAGAGCTTCTTCAAGGACTTACGATACAATTCGGTTCAAACTATGGGCATATATCAAATTGAATAAACAACATCACCTATTCACTGCTCTCCTGTTGCTGATGCTCACCACTTGAAGGGTAATACCAGAGCAACACCCATTCCTTCCCATCTTGCACGACATAACAGGTTTGCACCATGTCGATCACACCAAATGTGCTCTTATATTTCATCGTTACATTCATTTTGTACGCTTCCGAGAATACCTGCATGCCGTCAATGATATTGACGTCGAATTCACGCTCAGGCTTCTCTATCTCCAGACCAAAGGTTTCCACGCCAAAGTGCTGCATAAAAATATGGGCTTTGGATTGCACATAGGTGCTCTTTGGGAATCGTTCCTTCATAAGCGGGTGAAACAGCTCCCATGAACTACCGAAATCACCTGTCTGCTCATAGCGATAAAATTCAGCAACAACTGCTGCCGCCTCATCAGGAGCATTGGCACGGAACAGATGTGGAACTGTTCTTACGATAAGCCATAACAACAATAGTACAATGATGATAAAGCCAATCTTTTTGAACATCTCATTACGTTGCCTTCTTCGCAGCATCCCTGTCCCTCCCTGTCCTCCTTCCATATCTATGATGGAGGACGGACAAGTAGAAGCTGCAACAATAACATCTGATTTCCTGGGAAATGGCGTTCATCACCGCTCTGAGCGCTTATGGATACCTCTTGATCTTAATTTCCGATAGATCGCTACGGCTGCTATCCATAACATCACACCGCAAAAGCCACCAATTAGATCTACTCCAACATCTCGAATAGAAGCTGTTCGGCTAGGATTGAAATGCTGAATGTACTCATCCACTGCGGCAATGACGGCAACCACAACCAGCGCAATCCCAACACTGGTTATCGTTTTTTTTCTTAGGTAACGCATCCCACAGTATACAAGTACACCCAGTACGGCATACACGAATACATGTGCACTTTTGCGAAATACAAACTCGGCAAAGTCTAACGGTCGTTCATTGAGTGAATAATGATGCTCGCCATAGGTGAACTGGATATCAGGCAATGCTAACAGCCACTGAATATCCCCAGACCATTGACGCAGCCACGGCTGAATCGTCTGCTCCTGATACGACTGTGCCGACATTGACCAGATGAACAAAATCCATGACACGATCATAAGCGCGGTAAGCAAGTATCCCCATTTTCTCCGCTTATGATGATGTCGCCTACGCCGTGAACCCTCCTCTACTAATATTGTAATCACCGCTTTCATCTCTCTTTCTAATGTTCACCAAACTCACTACAGATCACTGGGCGATAGAGCCTGTAAATAAACCTCGACCGTTCGTACCTACATAGACCTTCCCATACGTCTGGCGATCCGCTTCCAGCACTTGGGGTTCATTTCCAAGACCGATACCGGTAGCTGGTGAGATGTTCTGCCAGGTCAGTCCCATATTATCGGAACGGTAAAACCCTTTTACATTATTGACGGTTCCATAGATAAACACTGAAGGATTAAGCGTACCTGGTTTTCCTTTGCCAAAAGCAAATAATTCAGACGACTGCACATTAGGCAATTTGGTAAATGTAGTGCCAGAGCTGCTAGAAGCATACAATCCTGCATCCCCCAGGCTAACCCACACTACATTTCCCAATCCTGGTGCAGCCTCCACCGTGATTTTCCCTCCGCTAGGTAATCGGCTAGAGTTGGCTTTGTACCAATTCGCTCCACCATTGGTCGTGCGGTACAGATGACCTGCGGAATACATATAAAACTTATTTCCGTTGATTCGATCCCCAGCGAGCCTCTCATTATACGTGAATATCGAATCGGCATCATTTTCATTGGATGGAAGCCCGGTCACACTCTGCCAGCTTGCTCCCTTATTTGTGCTCCTTACGGCTTTGCCGGTTTGCGGCAAGTAAATGATCAAATTGGGATTTGTAGCTGAGTATGCGATACGCCCCAATGTGGAGCCCTCAGGCACATTCACAGAGGTAGCCGTCTGACCATTATCAGATGAAATATACAGCCTGGTGATCGTTCCATACCAATCGTTACTGCCCAAGAAAATCATCTGATTCGGGTCAGCTTCGTGATAGTCGATACTGACCACTTCTTTCATACCTTCAAGCTGCAGCTTCCTGGTCGGTGTACTATAGACATCCGAATGGGCAAATCCAGTCTGGTCTGCGACACCACTAAAGAAAGCAGTTCCTTTTGGTGGTGCTGAACCAGCTAGTGCCACAAGCTCCTCATGCCCATCTGTAATGGCATCCCATTGCGTATTCTGTGCCGTAATATCATCTGTCTTGTATACACCTGACCAATCGGAAACGTATACTCTTCCGGAATGATGAGGATCAAATACAACACTTGCTGTTGCAGAAAAGAACATATTTGGTGTCCACCATGACGGTCTGTCGTTCAACGTTTTGTTCACATTAACCCAGGTCTGCCCACCATTCGTGGAGCGATACAATGGTAAGTTACTGCCACCTGTTCGAACAGCAGCCAAGATGTGATTTTCGTTCGAAGGGTCTATACTGATCCCATAATAGGATGAATAGGCTGAACTCGGCGTAATATTGGTCCACTGTCTGCCGTTATATTTAAAGACACCTTTGTTATCGGTAGTGGCATACAAAATCCCACTTTTGGAAACTGTCATCCGCGCTACGCTATCTGGACTGTTTCGGATGAGCTCCCAGGCGACCACCCCATTACTTCGTTTCATTTTGGAGAAAATCCCTACACCTCTGACTCCTGCATATACGACTTGCTCATGCTTAGCTACTGGATTAACCCCATAGACAACGCTGCGAATCCCCTGTCCCGCAATGCCATAAGGCACTTCTCGTACGTGACTCCAGGTGCTTCCTCCGTTATTGGATACATATAAACCGTTGTATCTCGTACCGACATGCAGAAAGCTTGAGCTTGTTGGATTAACTGCAATGTTCTCACCCATGGCTCTATGAATATTACCATTAGAGACATTACGCAGATTCAATCCGGTTCGTGTCCATGTAGCACCACGATCGGTCGATTTCAGTACATCACTAGGACTGCCATTCGCATACTTCCCAGCAGCAACATAGACGATATCCGGATTCTGATGATCCAGCGCAATTCCATCCATACCGTACAGATTGCTTTCATTTGATTCAATATGATCCAGTAATGGAATCCATCTGTTATTCGCCGGATCTAGTCGATAGACGCCCCCGATGTCTGTACGAGCATAGATTAAGTCAGGCTCTGTAGGGTGAATAACTATCCCTGTGACGTAACCTCCACCGCCAACGGGGATCGAACTCCATTGATAACTCTCAGCAGACTGAACTACACTTGTCGTTGTTGGAATCATCAGTGTGTACATTAGCACTATGATCAGTAATAATTTAGGCAGCCTGAACCTACGCATGTGGTTCACCCCCATTTCCATTTACCCGGAGTGTTCTTTGATCAACTGATGTATACGATCTTTTTCAGACTGTTCCACCATGTAATAATAAACTCCGTCAATTTTTTTGCCAGTGCCTTTAATTTCAACCGATTCGACATGCTCCAGAACGTTACGATACTTGGTGAGCATGGATTTCATCTCATCAAATGAAACATCTGTTTTGACATGCTCGCTCACTTCTCCAAGCAGAGATTCCAATTGAAACACCGTGGAGACTTGCACCGTGCTTTTCAATACCTGTTTAATAATTTCCCGTTGCCGGTCATTACGTCCCAGATCACCCTTCGGGTCCTCGTAACGCATGCGCGAGAAACCCAATGCACTCGCACCATCTAAGTGAATCGTACCCTTGTCGAATTGATAGCCCTCATATTCAAAAGCAAATGGATTTTCCACATCTACACCACCAACTAAATCAATAACTCGCGCAAATCCTTCCATATCTACCTTCAAATAATAGTGCATTGGTACACCGAGGAATTGCTCAACAGTTTGCACAGACATATTTACGCCGCCAAAGGCATAGGCATGGTTGATTTTGTCCTCTGTTCCACGCCCCACGATACTGGTGCGAGTATCGCGAGGAATATTGAACATGAGTACGGACTTTTGAGCTGGATTCACACTGAGCACAATCATGGTGTCAGAGCGTCCACGATCATTGGCGCGTGTATCCACACCTAGGATAAGGGCATTGAATGGTTCTTCATTCTCCAGATCAATGGGAAATCCGACGCCTCCCCTGTTATCTACGATAGATACCTCTTTGACCGGTTCCCGGGGTTCATAGATGTCGTTTGCAGCCGATTTAACGTTAAGATACAGATAGACTGCATAACCGAGCACAATCGCTATCATGAGAAACAGAATGGCTAACGAAATTTGAATTCCCCGTTTGAGCTTCATGTTCATGCCTCCGGTCACAGAACTGCGGTTTTTCTACCATCGATATTGGTTAAACCAGGACGTCCAACGGAGTAATATTGAAATGGTGTATCCTTGATCTGATCTTCTTCATAGATATTTCTTCCATCGATGAGAATTGGTTGATCCATATGTGCAGCTAGTTCAGCCAGATCAACCTCCATGAATTCCTTCCATTCGGTCAGGACACAGAGTGCATGAGCATCACGAGCAGCTTCCATCGCACTTGAAGCCCATGAGATTGCTGGTGAATCGACCTCCTTCCGGAAATTCTCTGTAGCAATAGGGTCATAAGCTTTAACCGTCGCTCCCTGATCTAGCAGGCGCTGAATAATCTCAATCGCTGGCGCATCCCGTACATCATCCGTATCCGGTTTGAAGGCGAGGCCCCACACCGCAATTTGTTTGCCATCCAGTACATCCAATGCCTCTTCTAGTTTACGAATGACGTTGAAACGCTGATCCTTATTCACTTCGACTACTGATTTCAACAATTTAAAGTCATAATCGACATTGCCTGCAATTTGAATCAGCGCTTGTGTATCTTTAGGGAAGCATGAGCCACCATAGCCAATACCTGCTTTTAGGAAGGAGGAGCCAATACGCTTGTCATACCCCATACCTTCAGCAACTCGACTGACGTCTGCCCCCACCTTCTCACAGATATTTGAAATTTCATTAATAAAGGATATTTTGGTTGCCAAAAAGGCATTGGATGCATACTTAATCATCTCTGCGGAACGAATATCCGTAGTAATGATCTGATCCGTCAAAGGCTGATGAAGCTCCTTAAGCGTCGCAACAGCACGCTCACTAGCTGTCCCAATGACAATTCGATCAGGGTATAACGTGTCCTTTACAGCAGTTCCTTCACGCAAAAACTCAGGAACCGAAGCCATATCAAAAGCATGTTGGGTCAAACTGCTAATCCATTCGTGAATCCGGTCGTTTGTTCCGACAGGAACCGTGCTTTTAGTCATAATTATTTTGTAACTATCAATATGAGAACCAATTTGTTTGGCAACGAGTTCAACGTAACTTAAGTTGGCTTCACCATTCGGCAAGGAAGGTGTACCTACAGCGATGATAATGATGTCTGAACGGTTGATCGCCTCACCGATATCTTCAGTAAATGATAATCTGCCTGCTTTCATATTGGCATTCATTAGTTCTTTCAGCCCTGGCTCATAAATAGGCACATTTCCTTCTCTGAGCAGCGCAACTTTGTCCGGATTATTATCTACGCAGATAACGTTGTTTCCAATCTCAGAGAAGCACACTCCCGAAACTAAACCTACATACCCCGTACCAATCACTGTAATATTCATCGCCATTCCCCCATCTTCCTAAGTAGTTGTTAGGTGAAACAATTTCATAACTCATTAATAATGGATTTATGAAACTAGATGTAGACAAATTGAACCGTTTTGATCTATATCTAGCCTTGATTGAAGCAGTTTTACGTATTATGAAATTGATTCAGGCATGCTTAACATACGTTTTCACGATATCCTGCCACTGTGTAGCAACCCGAACAATGTCTTCTTCAATCAATTGGCTGCCGATCTGAACCTCAATAATCTCAAGCTCCGAGAAGGCTTTGACGGAATGCAGCATGCCTCGATCAATAATGACCGTATCCCCCTGACGGATCATTCGACTCACACCGTCCAGAATAAGTTCACCCGTTCCAGATACCACTGTCCACACTTCATTGCGCAGTCGATGATATTGATAACTCAGATTTCGTTCGGGGCTGATGCAGATGCGTTTGGTTAATACCTCGTCACCGCCCTCATTCCTTGTATAATCAAGCACGCGATAACAGCCCCATCTACGTTCCTCATACATGGGGCGCTGATCTTCATGCTTCACAATTTCCTTAATTCGCGGACTTGCATCCTTATCACTGACTAGAATGCCGTCAGGGCTAACCGCTACCACAATGTCGGAGAGACCGAGGATGGCCACCGGAATATTCAATTCGTTGATGAGATGGGTATTGGTTGAATCCGCTGTGATCCATCCCTTGCCCACAATTGGAGCATTCATCTCCTCCGTGAGTGTGTTCCACGTTCCAAGGTCTTTCCAGTAACCATCATAGGGAACAGCAATAATGTGGCTTGCCTGCTCGACAACCTGATAATCGAAGCTAATCTTGTGTAGTCGTCCATACTGTTTCAGCATCTCGTCGTATTGAATAGGCAGCTCCATATCAATGAGCAGATTGATCAGATAACCTAACTTGAACGCAAAAACCCCGCAATTCCATAAGGCAGCCTGTTCAATCATGGCGGCTGCATCGGATTCGCAGGGTTTCTCTTGAAACTTCGCTACGTTAACGTAACGATCTTGCTTATCATCGTAGAACTTACTATTGCGGTTGGACTCCTTATTCTCAGAGGACGTATTCTCAGGAATAATATACCCATATTTCTCTGAAGGGTAGGTAGGTACCACACCCATCAGCGCAAGATCCGCACCTGACTTATCGAGCAGATCTGGCAAGGTTGCCAGCACATCGAAGAACTCTTTTTCCACAAAAGGATCAACGGGTAGCACGGCAATTGTCTCATGTAAACTCACACTTTCCACGGAATACAGATACGAAGCGGCAAGTGCGATCGCTGGGAACGTATCTCTACGCTCTGGCTCAACAATCAGCTTCACGTCATCGCCAAGCTGTGCAGTCAGAATCTCAACTTGAGGTAAACTTGTAGCTACAAGCGCCTCAGACGCAAGTCCAGATTGACCGAGCTGCCGCCAAACCCGCTGTACCATGGATTCCGGTCTGCTCTCAGGATTACGTAGAACTTTCAGAAATTGCTTGGATCTGGAATCATTAGACAATGGCCAGAGTCGTTTGCCTGATCCACCAGATAATAGAATGCTTCTCATAACGCTGTACCATCGGACAACGCAACGGAGCCATTGGCTTTGGTTTTATCCAACGATTTGCTATACGTTTCCGTCTGACTCGACTCCAATATGCCTTTGGGATTGTTGCGCGTCCATGCCCAATAGTAGTTGGAGTTTTTGCCATACGAATTATCTAACAGTACGTTCGGTTGATCGAGCAAACATGCCAGAATGTGCCCATGCAACCTAGAGGTCGTCACATTTTTGTATTTTGAGAAGTTCCTGATAGCCTTATGTACCATATAGTCGGAGTACTTCGACCAGAACCATTGAACAGGCAAGAAGGTGTTACGAGCTTTCAGACTGGATGTCACCATGCGAATGATTTTGCGATCCACCCGGTTGTATAGCGTATTCCAATCTAGAAATGCTCCATCCCCTTTAGCGGCTGATTCATATTTGAGCTGTTCTTTGTTCTTCTCAATATCTTCCCTGAAAAAAAACAGTCGATCCAGAACCGCCTTACCTTTCGGCTGAATCGGCCAGAGTTGATGTGCCATATCCGGGCAGAGATATACACTCGTCTGATTAAATTCCTTCAGGGCTAGCTCATATGTGGTCTGATCTCTAACATAGAAATGTAGATCTTTATGAAAATTAAGCACTTTTGCTGTCTTTTTCAGCTCAATGTCGCTTTTGAAAAAAATCGTCTGAGGCAATATCACAATGCGATTCTTTGGATGGCCTGCAATAATCTTCTCTCGCATCTTCTGATGAACGGGATATAAGTCACCAAAATTCCCTCCACCTTGCATTACAATGATGGCATCTTTGGGAATATTGAGCGGAAAAGGAACATCCCATACACTATACCTTTGGAGAACACGAATATCGTTATCTTTGAAGAAGGCCTCCGTGCCTTTCATAATGAGCAAATCCCCACCATTATTGTACACAGGATAGTCGATATAAAATATTTCAGATTGTGGTGGGATGACATCTAGAATCTGCCTTAAATGTCTCTTCAACTCTTCCATCGGGTGAATGTTGGGATTAGCCAGCATCTCCATCTCCTCCTTGGGTAACTCTTCTTTTTTTGTTCAACCGTTCATATAAGAAAACCAAATCCTTTTTGTCAAAAAACATACTGCTGAACTTCACTTTAAATGCAAACTTCATCGCTGCAACGGTAACGAGCATCCGCACGATAGAACCAATAAGGAGAGCAAACGCAATGCCATTGAGCCCCCATAAAGGTGTGAATACAAAAAATAGACCGATCGTGACGGACAACGCAACTAGCTGTCTAATCATCACCAGTCCCGGTCTTCCCAAAGCATTGAATGCAGAAGCGAGAATCCACGAACCACCGCCAATAATGCATTCAAACGCCAAAATATAAAATGCCTGACTCGCCTCCAAAAACTCCTTCCCAAACAAAACACCCATCAGCCAATTGCCAATAAACATCGTTGGCAGAACGACAATGGTCATGATGATTAAGGAAAGTCGGAACGCTCGCCCAACCGTACGAATCACCTGATCCTGCGGTAATCCAGTGACCTTGGGGAACACAACGCTGCTTATCGCATTTTGCACTGCATTATAGATGCGAGACAACGCAAAAACGACCGAATAGAGTCCAAAATCTCTCGGCGTAAGTAGAGCCAGTATAATAATCTTGTCAAACTGTGTGTACAGCGTGCCAAGTAGTTCTACCCCAAACACTCGACCCCCGTAACCAAATAGGTTCTTGGCTGCCTTCCGATCGATCGCTTGGCGAAACCACTTAAACTTCAAACTGCCTCTGAGCGTATACACTGCCCATGCAACGACAACCACGGAGCTTGCCAAGGATACAAAAGACGCGATGCCAATGCTCATCGCACCAAGTAACCACAACGAAACCATGACAACCACTTTCAGCACAGGGTTATATAAACGAATACCGTTATACACCTGGAATCTGTCACGGCTCTGCGATAGTGCAGATAGCAGATTAATGAGAATAAGCACGGGAATACTGGTCACGGTAAACCAGCGGGCAATCGTAATGACGTCTGCGGGATAATCTGCCATCCATGTAGGCATGAAGATCCAGGCAATCGTTCCGAGAATGAAGCTAATCGGAATCTGAACCATGAAGCTCAGCCGCAAATACTCAGCACTCTTCTCCGCAGCTTCACGTTTCAGATTATAGATAATCGAGGTTGGTAGTCCCCAGCTGACCAGACCAATGAGAAATGTCGGCCAGAATAGGATCGCTGAGAAGGCGCCTTTACCTTCAACGCCAAACATACGTGAAGTGATGATGGATGTAATGGTGGTGAAGACCATAATAATGACGTTAGTTCCACTGGTATGCACAATGGTCTGTAACAAACCATTGCCTTTTAAGAGTTTAGGGAGAGCGAGTTGTGACATGAACTATTCCTCATTCCTTACTGTTATATCTGAGTATGCCGATAATCAGACCATTCCGGTAACAGATCTGGGCGAGTTGCCGGGTAAAACGCTTTGGGCTATAGATGCACAGCAGCGCTCGAACCACACCTTGACCCAAGCGAATCGCGTGTTTCAGTGTCCGAACAGCTCCCTTGTCTTTTTTACGAACTGCATCACTAACCCCTTGCCAGAACACACGCCGCAAAAACCAGTTCTTGGTCGTGCGTTCTTTGGATACCTTGTGTTGCACTGATCCGAAGGGTGTATAAAACACTTTGTGGTGTACTCTGATTCTAGCGATTAACTCACTCTCTTCATTAGATAACAGGTTCTTCCCTACTCTGCCTAGGTCTTCGCGAAAAGGGGCAATGTCTCGAAACACCTGTGTACGAAAGGCGACATTGGCGCCAAACGGAATCGATGGACTCGGCATCTCCACCACATGATCCGCATAATCCAGAATCGTGTATAGGGATAGATTCTCACTGGGTATCCAATCTGGCTTCCGGCTCTCCCAGAGAGGCTCGATCTTGCCGCCCACCACTCCGATAGCTTGATCACTGTCAAATACACCGACAATGTGCTGAATCCATAATGGAGATGCAATCGCATCATCATCTAAGAAAAGAATATACTGTCCGCGCGCCTCACGAATCGCTCGATTCCTTGCTGCTGACAAGCCAGGTGTCTTCTCCAGTACATACTTGACGCACTCTCCACCTTCGCTAGCCCGAATCTCCTGTACAAGCTTAGCGGTATCATCGGTTGAATTGTTATCAATAACGATAATTTCATACTCAAATTCAGCATGCTGCTGAATGGCACTATGAACGGATTCACTTAGATCATAGGCTCTATTGTAGGTGCAAATGGCTACAGTGGCTTTCATTCGATCGTCCCCGCATCCTCATTGATTTAGATGGCGTAAAGCGAAATCGTGCGCTTCGCAATTCCCGACCATTCTAGCTTTTCAAGCATCGATTGAAACCCTTTGCCTTCCCTGAACTCGTCGTCCTTTGCCCGGATCTGCTTCATCGCCTCTTCCAGCCCGCTCTGATCCGCAGGATCATACAAGACAGCGCAGTTCTCGGGCAGATACTCTTCCATAAGCCCAATTCGTGGAGCCACGACAGGCTTGCCATAAGACAGTGCCAGTATGGCACTGCCTGATGTCGCAATATTTTTGTACGGCAGAATCATTGAATCAATGGCTTCAAAATAATCCGAATACTCCCCATCCTGAATAAAGTTGAAGTACGTATGAATCCGATCCGATTGGCCTATCGATGCCTCTAGGTCATAATCAGCTGCTTTCTTACCGGCAATCAACAGATGAGCATCCGGCCAGTCTAGATGATTGAACGCCTTAATTAGATCATCCACCCCTTTATAGGGTGATACCTGACCAAAAAAGGCAAAGACATAGTCATTCGCCGGGATGTTGAACAACTCTCTAATGTTCTGCCCTGTCCGTCCATACACTCCTTGGTAATGTCCGTGGGGAATCACTTCGATGAGGCTCTCTTTCACATGAAACGTCTCGCACACACTACGAATGAGCGGTTTGCCCATGACAATGAGTTTGGTACAATTCCGCACCAGAAACGTCCTCATCCAGTAGTCATGCCAAGTTCTACCGCTGTTATGCGGCCATATATTATGCACCGTCCAGAACAACTTCGCACCCTTTAGTCGCACGTAAACAATCATGAGAATGAACAATATGGACTTGATGAATGTCGAGAACGCATTGTTTCCTTTGTAATAAAAGCTCGGCCAGTGAAAATGTAATACGTCATTTTTGCGTACATTTCTTAGATCTTTTTTGGAAAAGTGCTTCACATCCCATCCCTCATCCTCGATGGACTGTGACAATAGTTCATTGAATTTGTTCGTCTTGATCATTTTGGGCAACATGTAGACGATTGGTTCTCGCATGATAACACCTCTGTTTTAGGCTGTTCCTTTATACTCTTTGTTCAACGTCTCGCTACGAAGCTGTTTGCGCAAGCGAAAACCAAGCCAGATGGTTCTCACATTACGCTTGAGCAGCGTGAAGTTTCGCCACCACGGATATAGCGTCAATGTTTTTTTGAGAAAAAGGGTATTGCGGTTAGGATTTTTCGACCATTCCATCATGCGATAATGATGAAGCTGGCGCTTCTTCTGTTCTTGGTTCATATCCTTGTAATACTTAATTAGCACCCTCCGTTGCCCTTGGAACTTTTTCTTGGCAGAGGTAGAGATGCGTGGCCCCGGATGAATATATATGTGCACCAGCGGCTCCATCACATTGATCGCATGATGCCCTCGTTGCAGAATACGTAGATAGAAATCATAATCCTGTGCAGAGGTTAATTGTTCGTCAAACATAACTGTGCGTGCCAACTGCGTTTGCACCATGATTTTGGACGTTTCGCCAATCCAGTTGTACGTCAGTAAGTCCTCGTAGAACACCAGCTCACGGGATTCGATGGATACCTTTCTCCGCGTGACGTTGTTATCCCGATCTACATAGACAAGCACTTTGCTGCAAAAGCAAAAAAGCCCTTTGCTGTGCTCCAGCGTCTGGGTCTGAGCCTGAATCTTATCAGGCAGCCACTGGTCATCATCATCTAAGAATGCAATATACTTGCCATTGGCACGTTGTATTCCTAAATTCCGGGCATGATTGGCACCTTGGGCATACGGAACTTGAATGTAATGAATTCGCTGATCCTGCTTAGCCCAAGCTCTACATACCTCTTCGGTATGATCCTTAGAACCATCATCAACAATAATAATTTCCAGATGGGGATAGGTCTGCGCCATCACACTTGCCATGGCTTTCTTCAATAACTCAGCGCGATTATGCGTTGTTATAATACAGCTCACTAATGCTTTCATAGAACCACCTTTCCCTCGAAACTATACAGATTAACTATAAATATTTACACTGAACATTCCGATGACAGAACACCCTCCGATCGCTGTTATCCCCAGATTTTTTGATTTCCTTTTCCAGTGGGGAAAATCCGGGGATAAAGGCGAGCGCTTCGCTTCTTCATGTTATTTCTGTCCTCTCCGTTCTTGTGTAATTGTCTAGTTCAATCTATACAGGGCGTATCTTATATCCCAAAAGGAGCTGGATTTTTGTATACATACCCCTAGGACACGTTCACGTGCAGCTTGTCATAGATGGACGATAAATTATGCATAAGATCAGTCATATTGAACTTGGAGGTAACCAATTGTTTGTTATTTAAGCCCATTTGCAACCTCAGCTCTTTATCCAGAATGATCCTTTCCAGAGCTTGAGCCAGAGACTCAACATCTCCCGGTTCCACTAAGAAACCGTTCAACTCATCCGTAATTACTTCCGGTATTCCACCGACTCGGGTAGAGACAATCGGCAGTCCACTATTCATTCCTTCCAGCACCGCCATAGGAAGCCCCTCATGATAGGAAGGCAGAACCAATAGATCCGCTTGTTGTAATAAACGTTCCTTCTCTTCGCCCCTGATCCATCCAGGCACTTCTACACAATCGGAGATGTCATAACGCTCCACAAGCGCCCTAACCTCATTCACTTCTCCATCGCCCGCAAGCGTAAAGACCGCTTCCACACCTCGTTGCTTCAATTGCTGTATCGCTAATAAAAGATCATATACACCTTTTCTCTTACCCAGCCGGCCCATGAACAAGCAACGCGGAACTGGACGCTCCTCCCTAATCGGGGGCTCTTTAATGAACACGCCGTTGTAGAGCACCTCGATTTTGGATTCAGGCACAATCTTGGAGAAAAATTCCTGCCATGTATAGGACAGCACGATTAGCTTATCCACCTGATTCAGAACATACTTGCATAACTTCTGTTGCAGTGGATGTCGATTGTAGAACACATCAAAACTAGAGGCATGAATGTGAACAATCACCGGTACCCTGAACAGCTTGCGGCCTACAAGAATGAATAACGCTTTACGGTAGAAGCTTCCGTTATACGACATATGAATATGGATCATGTCTGGTTTGAACGTAACGAGCTTCCCAAGGAATTGAAGGAACCCCTTCATGAAGATGAGCAACCGTGCCAGAACACTGCCCGTAATATAGGTTTCAATCCGTTGTAAATTGTATTGCTCGGCGATATGCGAATTCTCAATATTCACAATGACACTCACAATCCCGCCCATGTCCTTCGTCGAAGAACCGATGACCAGCACCTTAGGTTTCATTCTTCCACTCCTTTTGAATCATCAAGAGCATTCGTAATCAAAAGCAGATTTTTTGAACATCCTCTAAATCTTATAGGGAATTGATGTAGCCTTTGATGGATGATAGCAACTGGGAGTTACTCTTCACATAAGGCTTGAAGTCGAGCTGATCCAGATTGGATATTAATGCGGACAGTTCATCCTCGTTTTGAGCAACCGAAATGTATCCTTTGTCTTGAAATACCTTGGCGATCTCAAGTTGATGATTATCCACATGCTCCCCTTGATCCTTGCGCCTAGGCATGACGATGACCTTTTTGTTCATCTGTAGTGCACTAGTGATCACCCCCACACCTGCATGGGACAGAACAAATTCACTTTTGGCAATATGATCATTCATCTCTTCCTGATTAAAAAATGGCTTATGCTGATAATGGCGAGGCTTATATTCGCTGTAACCTGATTGTACAAGCACGTCTGAAGGTAGCTTCCCTTCTTGAATCAGATTGTCGACAGCTTGCAAAAGCCGGTTGAATTGGAATCGCTGTGTACCAAGCACGACAAAGATCAAAATAATGCCCCCCTATACTTTGCCTTCGGATAAGCCTCTTGCAACGTTTCCCATTGAATATAGAATTCATCAGCAAATTTATAAATCAATCTGCCCGTTAGCGTTGGCGAATATATTTTGGCATAACTCTCTACATAGACTAGCTTTGCTCCCATCAATTTCCCTAGCAAGCACAGCGGATATACCGCCCCAGCTCCAGTCGTGATCAGAACCTTAGGTCGTTCCTTCAACAGAATGAACAGCGAAGTGATGATGTTCCGCAAAACGATAAATATAAACAGCATATTTTTGCGTTCCTGTTGCGATAAGAAATAGGTTCGCTGGGAAAGATTCAGCTTGCTGCTCGCTTCGCTTTTCTCCGTCACCAAAAAGTAATCATGATCCTCGACAGCAGGAACTAGATTCAACAATTGATTCAGATGACCTCCTGTTGAACTTACCAAACAGACTTTCATTGCAAGATCTCCTTTCGAGGGGCTAACTTCGGTAATTCTTCAGGTTCAGGATGTTGCTTGCTGCTCGTCAGGTATAACGAATTCAGGTATACACAGAAGGGAGCAATTAAATGCATCGTGGATAGCGTATTGTCAAAGAAGGAATACACCAAGAAACCCAGGATCATTCCCAAAAAGTAAGGTTTCACCAGGGAATTCAAGCGACGATACACTTTCAGATACACGAAGAACAAAGCACCAAAAAACAACAGTGCTCCGACAAATCCACCATCATAGTAGAATCGAATGTACTCATTATGCGGCACAACAAAGCCCGAGAAGATACTTCCATCATTCGCAACTAGAGCTGAGCCAAGGCCTTGCCCAAAGACAGGGTGTTCATTCGCCCTATTCGTAAAGAAAGCCCAAGCGGAATCCCTGCCAGATAGCCCCTTGCTCTCCTGCCTTAACTGATAATTGTCCCACTGGGCAAAGACCATCACAATCACGGCCGCCATAAATAGAACAACTGGAATTAATGCCCCTGCTCTTCCCTTCGCAAACTTCCGTACATGGTCGAATAAATACATGCACACAATGGGAATCAGTGCGATTAGAGGGCCACGGGTTCCCGTCTGGATTAATATAATAAAATGAGTTAGCGTCAGAGCATAATTCAAAATAATGTGGTGTTTATTTCGAATTTCGATAAGACATACACAGATGGAGATAAAACATAACATCCCCAGATGTGCTGCTATATTGGCTCCTTGCAAACGATTCACACCCGAAATTTCAAAGCTTACGATCGACAGCATCCCCATTTGCTGCAGGATGAAACCAGCGACCAAGCTAAACACCGGGAGCCATGCAAGAACCCGTATGATCCTCATATTAATTTCCTTGGAGAAGTTAACCATCAGTAACAGAAATGGCACAACTAATCCCAAAAAGGATTTAAAGGGATCAATCGGGCTCATCTTGTCAGGCATATTGGATAAAAAGTAACTTTGCACAAAGAGATAACCAACTGCTAGAGCAGGATAGATCATTTCCTTCCTGAAGCCGTATCTTAAAAAGATAGGAAGGATAAAAAACAAAATAAGCAACTTATAGAACGAGGAAGAATCAAATCCCATCACTTGCATTCTCAAAATTTTGTCCACAGATAACGAAAACGTTCCAATGACCACAAAATAGACCCAGCTGGGATGCTTCAGATACACCCCTAGCAAGATCAACGCCATCAATGCCATTACCGCAACAATAGGTACGTAAATAGCTAGGCTAATAATGAACAACGAGGCAAAAACAAGATATAACGCACCTAGTTTAGAAGAAGCAAAAAATGCTGCTTTTTGCATGATAGCTATGCCACCTCAGAGCCAGAATCGTATTTCAACCTTGCATCAACTACGCCAAACACACTTCGCTTAAAATGCATCCTTGGAACCGATCAACACTCTGAATGTTCTCAGAATGATCTTGATGTCCATGAAAATATTGCGCTCACGGGCATAGGTCAGATCCAGCTCAACCATTTCATTAAAACCAACACTGTTTCGGCCACTCACTTGCCATAGTCCAGTGCAGCCTGGAATCATTTTGAGACGTTGTCGGTCGTAGGAAGTGTAATTCTCCACTTCTCTTGGAAGTGAAGGTCTGGGACCAACCAGACTCATCTCCCCTTTGAGCACATTCCATAGTTGTGGAAGCTCATCCAGACTGGTTTTGCGAATGAACTTGCCGATGCGCGTAATTCTAGGATCATTTTTCATTTTGAACATATTGCCGCCCACTTCATTTTGATCGATAAGATTCTCCAGCAAATCTTCAGCATTCACGACCATAGATCTGAATTTGTACATATGAAATTCCTTACCATTCAGACCTACCCGAACTTGGCGAAAAAAAATAGACCCCTTAGGGGCCTCGATTTTGATAAGAAGAGCTATTACTGCAAACAACGGACATAATAGGATCAAACCTATGAAAGAGCCGAGAAAGTCGAGCATTCTTTTCATAAGCAAATACACTTTATCTGCTTCAAGTCCATGGGCGGTCGTCGTTGCACTGTATCCTAGACCTTTGTCTATAACAATCTCCGCTTCTTTTGTTTGGGGAGATGGACTCATTCAAACTCCCTCCCAGCGATTACTTGCTCAACAGACTGTTTCTCCAGAATCAGCTGTAAAGCATGTAACATCGGTAATTTCAGTTCCGGATTTTGGAGCGCGAAGTCAATAGTTGTCAATATGAATCCCAACTTCTCGCCCACGTCATACCTAACTCCTTCGAAATCGTAAGCATACACTCCTTGTTTCTCATTTAGTCGTTGGATCGCATCAGTTAATTGAATTTCTCCCCCTTGCCCAATCTCTTGTTCTTCCAAAAAGTCAAAAATCTCTGGATTCAGGACATATCTTCCCATGATCGCTAGATTGGATGGTGCCGTCCCTTGTGCTGGCTTCTCAACGAATTGAAGTACCTCAGTCAGACGTCCGTCCGATCGCAATGGATCAACAATACCGTAACGTTCGGTTTGTTCAGGTTGAACCGTTTGAACACCCACCACGGATTGCTGAACCTGGTCATATTGATCAATGAGCTGTTTGGTGCATGGAACATCCGAGACAACAATATCATCTCCCAGTAACACCGCAAAAGGTTCGTCACCGATAAAATTCCTTGCACACCACACTGCATGACCAAGCCCCTTGGCCTCTTTTTGCCTTATGTAATGAATATCCACATTGGATGATTTGCGTACCTCCTCAAGCAGGCCTAATTTCCCCTTTTCGAGCAGGTTGTGTTCCAATTCGAATGCATTGTCAAAATGATCCTCAATCGCCCGTTTTCCCTTACCTGTAACGATAATGATGTCTTCAATACCAGAGGCAATGGCTTCCTCAACGATATACTGTATAGTTGGTTTGTCCACAATAGGGAGCATTTCTTTAGGCATAGCTTTCGTGGCAGGCAGGAAACGTGTTCCCAGACCAGCTGCGGGAATGATCGCTTTTCTCACTTTTTTCATAAATACCACCCTATCCTCTTTTTTTAAAGTTTATTGAATCGTTAAAAAAGGGGCATCGAACCCAACCTCACGTCATACCTCTGACGATTAACGTCTAAGGTTCACCGAACCCACAGCATGACCGAGTGCCTACAGTGATAAAGGTGCAGTAGACATTACCTGTTCAATCAAAGCGTATTACTTCTCTCCGTAATAGCTGACCGAGTTCGATGTCGTTTTGATATTGTTCAGAATGGCACCTAGAATTCGTGCATTCACATGCTCAAGATGAGCCTTCGTTTTCTTCACCAGCTCTTTCTTGACCTTGCCTGAGTTCACGACCAGCAACACACCGTCGCAGAAGGAGCTTACAATCAGCGCGTCCGTTACAGCGAGCACCGGCGGCGTATCGAACATGATGACATCGTATTTCGACTGTAAATCATTCATTAGGTTCTTCATCCGATTAGAACCGATCATCTCAGACGGGTTAGGCGGGATGGGACCGGATGTGAAGAGTTGGAGATTCTCGATGTAGCTCTCTCGCAGAACCTCATCCACGTCATATTGATTCGACAAGACACTGCTGAGTCCGATATGGTTAGGTACCGAAAACACTTGATGAAGAGATGGGTTCCGCAGATCGGCATCAATGAGCAGAACTTTTTTGCCTTCTTGCGCATAAGTCACGGCTAAATTGCTAATGGTGGTGGTTTTCCCTTCACCAGCTTGAGCTGAGGCAACCATGATCGTTTTGATATGACTATCAATAGAAGAGAACTGAATATTGGTACGTAATTTGCGGTAGCCTTCTGAGATATGAGACTTGGAATTGAAATAGGTCACCAGATTATTATTTTCATTGGTTAACCGTGACATATTTTCCATCCCCCACTTTCTGCTGAGATACAATGTTTTTACTGCCCTTCACATCGTCTTTTTTCATTTTGGAAATAACCGTTAATACCGGAATGCCCAATTCCTTTTCAATTTCGGACTCTAATTTGAACGTATCGTCCAGATAATCCATGAGGAAGACAAGTGCAATCGCAAGAACCAAGCCTGCAAACAAGCTAACGATGATGGTGAGTGTGGTTTTCATATTAATTGGCGCTGCATTGCCATTTATATTGGCTTCACTGAGAATAGCTACGTTATCGATTTTCATAATTAGGGGAATTTGCGATTGAAAAACTTTGGAGATTGCATTCACCGTTTTTGCGGCGTTTTCGTAGGTAGTCCCTTGTACTGTGATATTCATGACTTGGGATTCGCTTGCGGTTGTAACGGAGGTTCTGCTGATCAGTTCAGCGGTAGTTACTTTTAAGTCAGGATACGTTGTTGCCACTTTCTCCATAATTGCCGATGATTTAATGATCTCCTTATAGGAGTTAATGAGCTTAATGTTGCTCTGAATCATACTGAAATCCATCATAGCTCGACCTTCAACATTGGATGTTTGGTTCACGATGAGCTTGGAACTTGCTTCATAGATTGGTTGTGTGAAGAAAATACTCTTAACTCCAGCACCTACCCCAGCAATCAGTGCAATGGCAACAATCAACCACCATTTTTTTTGCAAAATGCGGAAATATCCCTTCAGTTCCACCTTCACATTCCTCCTATACGTTAGTGTCATATATGTAAGCCTGTTGCATAATTCTGGGCTTAACCCCACTCCGAGCTACCAGAGGAGCATGCGGAGCTTGCGGGGATTATACCGAGTAATAATCGGTTCAGAGTTATATAGAATGAGGGCAGCATTTTCCGCTATCCGCCTGACGGCATCCATTCCAAAGTATTGCTCAATCATTTTGTTTCCTTCATTAACAGCAAACGTTCTTTGACGTGTATCATGAGCATCTGATGAAATGAAATGAAACCCGTTTTCTTTGCAAAAATGAAAACACCATTTCTGAACTTTTCGACCGAAAAGTCCTGTGAAGGATTGAGCCGTGAGTTGGCACAGCACGCCTTGCCTCAAATAATCTGCAAGCAGCTTCGGCTTTTTCAGCAAGATTAGATTACGTTCCGGATGAGCAATAATAGGTGTGATACCGGCTACCCGAAGTTCATGAAGGATACCGGGAAACTGCGAGGGAATGGAGCCAAAAGGCAATTCCAGCAACATGTAGCGACTCCCGGCGAGTGTGCAGCATCTACCTGCATAGAGATCTCCAATCAGTGTGTCATGCACTCTGATCTCCTGTCCGGGATGGATATCCAATCGAATGTTGCGTTTGCGAAGCTCTGCATGGAGCAGATCTACTGCCTGATTGACTACGATCGGTTCGTTGTTGTAGCGCCCGTTCAGGTGATGCGGAGTTGCAATGATGGAGGTTATGCCAGCAGCAGCCGCTTTCTCCGCCATTGCGATAGACTGTTCCATATGGACAGGGCCATCATCAAGACCAGATAATATGTGGCAGTGCATTTCAACCATATCCAAACTTCCTGAAATAGTATGATCCCCCTTGCCCCTTTATTCATTGCGCAATTGCTTTTGGTGTTAAAGAACTAATGCATAACGCTATGAAATATAGTAAAATGGCGTTAAGTACATGCATCTTTTCGAATATATTTCCTTTTTATATGGTAAAATTAATGTAATGATAGGTTTTCTGCACCGTTGGTTGGGTCGATAACTTCTCATACAGAACACGAGATACCGCCGGAAATTGAACATCACGAAACATAGTGTTTAACTGTCCAGTTATATATAGTTTCTGTTCTTGCTGAATATGCAACTTGGAATGATACAATGTGAGTCCTCCAAAAGGATGTTTCCATTCGGGTACAGCTTGGAGTCGTAAACACACATGGTAATCTTCCACATCTAAACCTATCAACATCTCGGATGATACTGGTAAGACCAAATCACTCAGGAAGCTGATCGCCCTTGTATCCATTCCAAGGAGTAGAACGGGACGACGTTTGCGGTTGAAGGCTTTACCCTTAAACTCCTGGATATACATATGGACATTTAACTCTAGATCAGCCCATTCCTGAATCAATGAGTTCATGGCTTCATTCCTTTTAGAATGGATTTAGCAACACATTCGTTGCCTGACCTCCCTTCTCACAGGTATACAGATCTGGCAACGAGGAGATACTTAAAATATTCCAAATGATACATTTTGTAACTCCATACGTCCAATTTACGATACAAATTGTATCATGTCAAGCAGTATTTGGACATGGTTCTTTTGATTTACGACAATATGAGATGTCCTTAGACAGACCTACATTGCAATATTTTCACTGTCTTTTTACATGACAATGGTTGTATTAATCTGGTGCGGTCGTATCATTTTTGCAGGAAAGCTGCCCTGATCAAAAAATAGCTCAGGATTGTTTCGATATATATTTGACATGGCGTTCAGGGGGAAATGGCTTATGAACTACGGGAATCGCATTGCTGAATTAAGGGAACAGCGGGGACTTACTCAAGAAGAACTTGCGAGCTCCATCCATATTACCCGGGCTGCACTCTCCCATTATGAGAAGAATCGACGCAAACCGGATTTTGAAGTATTAACAAGGCTTGCAGACATTTTTGGCGTATCCATTGATTATCTCATTGGTCGTACGAAGCAGAGTGATATGGTAATGGATGAGGACGTTCGGGAATTTGTTGATTCTCTTGAATTATCGGATAAGGAAGTGTTGGAACGCTTCGGCCTGATGATCGACGGTAAACCCTTGACCGAAGAAGAGGCACGTCGTTTTATTGCCTTTGTCCGTATGGAGCGTAGTATGGATTAGATGCTTAGATTTGCAAAAGAAGACCCAGCACCGAAAAAGCAATTTATCGGTTTCTGGGTTTTTTTCTTGTCTTTAGTTCCCTCCATTTCATTCATGTCTTCTAGTTCTAGTCAAGGACGTATGTTGTTGACGGAGGATATGTAATCGTTCCAACGCTCTGGGTCGATTCCGCATTGCAGTAAAACTTTTTTGATGTCCATCTCGGTTGTTTCAACGTGTTCACCTTTCGGCTTGCGATCGCCCTTGTTTGGATTTTTCATATTCATTCCGCGAACCTCTCCTATCTTAATACTTTCCCTGTGCTCCAAAACTAGCCTAATTATACTTGAGAACCCTCCTCAATGTTGTCGTCTCATGGCGATAGCGTTTTTGGTCGGGGTTCTAATTTTGTCGAAAACAAAATAGGAGCCTTATGAATGCCACACAGGCAAACATAAAGCTCCTATTAGATGTTGTTTAAAAAGGGCTATTTTGATTACGTAGCATGCCTAACGGCATGATCAGCGTCGAATATGGAATTCAGCCGAAATAAGCGAATGCTTACGAAGCTTGTTTCCCTCGGAAACAACTCAGTTGCTCACGTAGTTTGCCTACGCTCCGCTACTCCATTTCTAGCTTCATCCCGGCAAATTACCCGCCTGTGCGTGCAAGCTCACGCATGTTAGCTTCAAATGCTGCCAGCAATGCTGCCTCACCCGTCAGTCCAGTCGCTTGAATACGCTCGATCTGCTCTGTCATACGTTTGAAGTCTTTCGGGATGACACGCACGAACTGATCTACCGATTGCTGCCAATTCTCCAAGATGCGCTGACCTGCTGCACTTCCTGTATTCGCAACATGGCGTTCAATCATTCCATGCAGCTCTGCGCTCTCTGCTGAATCCTCAATACGCTCCAACAGTACCATCTCCAGGTTACAACGTTGCAAGAACGTTCCTTCTGGATCATAGATATAGGCAATACCTCCGGACATCCCTGCCGCAAAGTTACGACCTGTATCGCCCAGAACGACGACGCGTCCACCTGTCATATACTCGCAACCATGGTCGCCTACACCTTCAACGACAACTTTTGCTCCAGAGTTACGAACAGCAAACCGCTCACCCGCGATGCCGCGGATATAAGCTTCGCCACTTGTTGCTCCGTAGAGAGCCGTGTTTCCGATGATGATATTATCCTCAGCGTCGAATGTCGCTTTTGGCGAAGGCATTACAACGAGTTTACCACCGGATAGACCTTTGCCGACATAGTCATTGGAGTCCCCTTCTACCGTCAGGGTAATCCCTTTAGGAACGAAGGCTCCGAAGCTCTGTCCAGCAGATCCAACAAATTTGAATTGAATGGTATCCTCTGGCAATCCAGCGAGACCATATTTACGTGTTACTTCACTGCCCAGGATCGTACCTACGGCACGGTTCACGTTCGTAATTGGAAGCACGGCCTCTACCGGTTGACCGGATTCAATAGCTGGTCCTGCGAGCGGAAGCAATTGCTGCATATCCAGCGTCTCTTCCAAACCGTGATTCTGATACTGTGTACGATAACGTGCAGAGCCTTCTGGCATCTCAGGCACATGCAGCAATACGGACAGGTCTACACCTTTTTTCTTCCAATGATCCACTGCTTCTACAGTCTCCAGGCAGTCTGTGCGACCTACCATTTCTTGAATGGTACGGAAACCAAGGTCAGCCATGATCTCACGAACGTCCTCTGCAACAAAACGCATAAAGTTAACGACGTGTTCTGGGTCACCCATATAGTTTTTACGTAGTTCTGGATTCTGTGTCGCCACACCAACAGGACAAGTATCCATTTGGCAGACACGCATCATGATACAACCCAGAGCAACGAGTGGTGCTGTGGAGAAACCATACTCTTCCGCGCCCAGCAATGCTGCAACAACCAAGTCACGACCATTCAGCATTTTGCCGTCTGTCTCCAATACGACACGGTCACGCAGATTGTTTAGAATCAGCGTTTGGTGTGTCTCGGCAAGTCCTAGCTCCCACGGCATACCCGCATGACGGATCGAACCTTGTGGTGATGCACCAGTACCACCGTCATAACCACTCACCAGGATAATGTCGGCACGACCTTTAGCTACACCTGCTGCAATGGTACCTACGCCAACTTCCGATACCAGCTTCACGTTAATCTCGGCACGTGGATTGGCATTCTTCAAGTCATAGATGAGCTCAGCCAGATCCTCGATGGAATAAATATCGTGATGCGGTGGTGGAGAGATCAAACCTACGCCTGGTGTTGATCCACGAACCTCAGCAACCCAAGGGTAAACTTTACGTCCTGGCAATTGCCCACCTTCACCCGGTTTTGCTCCTTGCGCCATCTTGATCTGAATCTCGTCAGCATTAACCAAGTAATTCGAAGTAACACCGAAACGTCCAGATGCCACCTGTTTGATTGCACTACGACGAGAATCACCGTTGCTATCTTTAATGAAGCGAGCTGGATCTTCTCCGCCTTCACCTGTGTTCGATTTACCACCGACACGGTTCATTGCGATTGCAAGATCTTCGTGTGCTTCTTTACTGATTGATCCGAAGGACATCGCGCCCGTTTTGAAACGGCGCATAATGGATTCTACGGACTCTACTTCTTCCAGAGGAATTGCGTTACCAACTGGTTTCAGTTTCAGCATCGACCGAATGGTCAGCAATTGATCATTCTCACCTTGAACCAATTTGGAATACTTTTTGTACAATTTATAATCGCCGGTACGCACTGCATGCTGCAGGGTATGGATTGTCTGTGGATTGAACAAGTGTTCTTCTCCATCATTACGCCATTGGTAATCACCGCCGGAATCCAGCACCTTATCATTACCATCTTTTTCCGTGAAAGCACGATGATGATGCGTCAATGCTTCCGCCGCAACCTCTTCAAGTCCAATCCCCCCAATTCGGGAAGGTGTCCATGTGAAGTAACGGTCAACGAAATCAGATTGCAGACCCACAGCTTCGAAGATCTGTGCTCCACGATAAGATTGAATCGTTGAGATACCCATTTTGGACAGGATTTTAATAACGCCTTTAGTCGCGGCTTTAATGTAGTTCTTCACAGCTTTCTCATGTGAGATCCCACGCAGCAAACCTTGCTGGATCATGTCATCCAAAGTTTCGAATGCCAGATATGGGTTCACGGCACTCACGCCATACCCAAGCAGCAATGCATAGTGATGAACTTCACGGGGTTCAGCCGATTCAAGCAAAATACTAACTTTCGTTCTTGTTCCTTGACGGATCAAGTGGTGATGTAGTCCCGCAACAGCCAGCAATGCAGGAATAGCTGCATTCTCCGCATCCACGCCGCGGTCAGAGAGAATCAGAATGTTATGACCTTTGTCAATGACACGGTCTGCTGCTTCAAAGAGCAGATCCATAGCTTTGCGAAGTCCTTCTGCTCCTTCTTTGGCTGCGAAGAAGATTGGGATTGTCATGGAACGGAAGCCTGGGCGACGTACATGACGGATTTTGGCAAAGTCTTCATTAGACAATACCGGTGTATCCAGACGAATCTGACGACAGCTCTCCGGTTCAGGATTCAACAAGTTACGCTCTGGTCCAATTGTAGTTGCTGTAGACGTTACGATTTCTTCACGAATCGCATCGATTGGCGGATTGGTTACTTGTGCGAACATCTGTTTAAAGTAATTGTATAAACGCTGTGGACGATCCGAGAATACTGCGAGCGGTGCATCATAACCCATGGAACCTGTTGCTTCCATACCTGTTGATGCCATCGGCTCAAGCACTTTGCGTAATTCTTCGAACGTATATCCGTACGCAAGCTGAAGCTGAGTTACATTATCATGTTTTGGATCAGGTAGCTCCGGTGCTTCTGGCAATTCATTCAGATCCATCAAGTGCTCATCCAGCCAATCCTGGTACGGATTCTCGGCTGCAATTTGCGCTTTAACTTCCTCGTCGGAAATAATGCGTCCTTGCTCTGTATCTACTAACAGCATGCGTCCTGGACGTAAACGGTCTTTGTATAGAATTTCTTCCGGTTCAATGTCTAATACACCAACTTCGGAAGATAGGATGATTCGGTCATCCTTCGTTACATAATAACGTGCAGGACGAAGACCATTACGGTCGAGCGTTGCACCGATCTGCAAGCCGTCCGTGAACGCCATTGCTGCCGGTCCATCCCAAGGCTCCATCATCGTGCTGTGATACTCGTAGAATGCCTTTTTGGCAGGATCCATTCCCTCATCTGTGCTCCATGGCTCAGGAACCATCATCATGGCTACGTGTGGCAAAGAGCGTCCACTTAAATAGAGGAATTCAAGTGTGTTATCAAACATCGCTGTATCGGAACCGTCCGGATTAATGACCGGCTTCACTTTGGAGATATCATTACCAAAAATTTCGCTCTCGAACAAAGACTGACGAGCATGCATCCAGTTCACGTTACCACGCATCGTATTGATCTCACCGTTGTGGATCATGAAGCGATACGGGTGGGCACGTTCCCAGCTTGGGAAGGTGTTCGTACTAAAACGAGAGTGAACAAGAGCAATTGCCGATTCCACAGACTCTTCTTGTAGATCCAGATAGAACTGTCCAACTTGTTCCGTTGTCAGCATGCCTTTATATACAATTTTGCGACAAGACAAGCTTGGCAGATAGAATGATCCGCCCTCTTTCTCATCCGCAGAATAACGAATAGCAAGCTCAGCGCGTCTACGAATAACATAAAGTTTGCGCTCGAACCCAAGC
Source organism: Paenibacillus sp. ACRSA (assembly GCF_022346845.1). Classification (NCBI taxonomy): domain Bacteria; kingdom Bacillati; phylum Bacillota; class Bacilli; order Caryophanales; family Paenibacillaceae; genus Paenibacillus; species Paenibacillus sp. ACRSA. Next base: position 335,516 of record NZ_JAKRNP010000003.1, read on the forward strand.
TCATCCTTCACATCGGCAGATCTGCCAATGAACACCTGACGTACATATGGCTTCGCAGCCAGTGCAGAACGACCAAGCATCTCATCATACGTAGGCACATCCCGGAAACCTAGGAATGTCTGTCCTTCTTCTTCAATAATCTTCTTGAGGCTCTCCTCATGTGCGTGACGAATCTCAGCATCTTGCGAAAGGAACAGCATGCCTACGCCGTAGAATCCTCGTTCAGGTAATGCAAATCCGAGGCGTTCAGCTTCCTGTGCAAAATAGCGATGTGGGATCTGAATCAAAATTCCGGCTCCGTCGCCGGAATTTGGCTCGCTGCCCTGTCCTCCGCGGTGCTCCATATTACTGAGCATGGTCAGTGCCTGGCTAACGATATCGTGTGAAGCTTTTCCTTTAATGTTGGCAACAAAACCCATTCCGCATGCATCTTTTTCGAACTGTGGGTCATAAAGACCTTGTTTAGGAGGTAATCCGATCTGTCTCATGGAACGCAACCTTTCTATAATGAAGTATTTCGGAAAGATCAAGAACATAGGCAACAAGCAACAATGAAACGGGAGGAGCTGGCTAACTAACGAAGCCTGCTGAATAGAGGTGACAGCCATCATCTGTCATAGTTTCAAGCCTTGCGACTGAGGCAGTCGCTATTTGAAAGTGGACTGACCGAACGATTCGGTAACAGTCTAATATAACAACACGTAGCCGCTGGCACGACCACTCATTATGAAGCGACGTTTTTTTGATATAGTTCTATTATTTTAACACCGACCTAACATCAGCGCAATTTAAACTTTTTAATACCTCTGATAAGAAATGTTTTGCAGTACAGCTTTAGTGTGATGACGTTTAAATTCATCTCTTTTTCGAATAATTATACACATTTTATGATAGAGTACAACTGAATTTATCTGCTGACAAAAGAAAATCATTCCATATGGGGCGTGTGTTTCAGCCATATTTAGTCAAATGTAAAATCCTAGTAACCCTCCTTCAGCCTTCTAGCATGCATTTGTATACAGAAAGAGCCTACTGCCCATTTTAGGGCTGTAGGCTCTTTGCACTATTTGACTACTATGTTGCATAATTTTGATACTGAACTACAAACTTTATTTTTTAAAATTTCGCACTTCTCTATGCTTTATGCAGTCACAACTTGACCCGATTCGACCAATTCAACTTCCTTTTTCGGCTTTCTGCCGTTCCAGAGGAAGAAGGCAAGCGTGAGCAGGATGGAGACACCAGCGTAGATCGCCAGAATTCCAGCTTGATGCCACATCACATCAAAGTTACCGCTAGATACAACCGCCTTGAAGCCCATAATGCTGTGAGTCATTGGCAGCCAAGGACTGAATGCTTGCAACCATGATGGAATCAGCTCCACTGGGAACGTTCCTGCACTTGCCGCGAGTTGGAAGACCAACATCAAGATGACTACATATCGTCCTGGCAGATCAAGCCATGTTACGAGCGCCTGCACAATCATCATGAATGTAAGACCTGTAATGATCGTGAACAGGTAGAACAGCGGTACACTGTGTGTCTCTAATCCAAGTCCATACAACATGAAGCTTGCTACAATCACGGATTGGAAGACGCTCATCGAACCAAAGACCAGTGTACGACTGACAAATCGACTCCATCCAGATGCACCTGGCACGGATGTATCACGCATTTTCAATACAATCGTTGAGATCAGAGACCCGACAAACAATCCGATTGATAAGAAGAAAGGCGTCAATCCTGTACCGTAGTTTGGCACAACCTCTGCTTCATTCTCCGATGAGTTCACCGGTTCAGCGAACATATTCACAACATCATCGGTTTTCTTCACTTCAGACGTTTTCTGAGCAGCATCGTTCAATTTCGTTGCCAGCTCATTCGAACCGTCCTTCAACTCGGACAATCCATCGGCAAGCTTGCCTGCACCATCACCCAGTTGTTTGGAACCATCCGTTAGGGAGGAAACGCCTCCGCTTAATTTACCAACGCCCGTTTGCAAAGCGCTTGTGCCTGTTCCAAGTTGTTTAACACCACTTGCTAATTGCGCACCGCCGTTTGCAGCCTCGCTGAGCTTACCTGTAAATTGTTTTAGGCCATCTGAGAGCTTAGAACCTCCATCAGAAAGTTGGCTCGCACCTGCCAGCAATTGCTCTTGTCCGCCCACAAGCTGACCTGCACCTGCAAGCAGTTGCTTCTGACCTTCATGCAGTTGCTCTGCTCCCGTAACCAGTTGTTGGTTACCTTCATGCAATTGACCTGCACCCTGTGCCAGCTTCTGCTCACTTTCATGCAGCTGCGCACTACCATCGGCAACCGCCTGACTTGCTGCGAGCAGTTTCTGCACATCAGCGCTTTCGGCTAGCTCTGGATTTGCGGCAGCAAGCTGCTTCAATCCATCGGCAACGCCTTTAGCCCCATCTGCAACCTGGCCACTTCCGTCGACAGCCGACTGCAATCCTGTAGCTAAAGTACCACTACCTTGAACCGCACTTTGCAGACCCTCTGACAATTTAGCGCTACCTTGTTCGGAGGCTTGCAGCCCTGTTTGCAGCTTACTTGTACCATCCAGCGACGTTTGCAGACCAGCTGACAGCTTGTCGCTACCCTCTTTCAACTGATCAGCTCCGCTCTGAAGCTGTGTTCCGGCTGCGGTTTGAAGCTGCTGTAGACCAGAAACCAAGCTTGAAGTACCTGTTTCCAGCTTCGTAGCTCCTGTATGAAGCGCATTGACACCATCAGTCAAAGGTGAAAGCCCTTCTTGTAGTTCAATTGTTCCTGATGCAAGCTTAGCCAAATTATCTTTGAGCTTCACAGCACCATCATCCAGCTTGCCTGCACCGGTATTCAGCTCGCCAGCACCGTCTCCGGCTTCAGCAAGTCCGTCAGACACCTCAGAGAACTTATCAAGCAATGTCTCCGCATACGCCTCTGTCACTTTAGCTGATACTTTCGCCTTCAGATCCTTGATCGCCGTCTTACCAATCTGAGCACCTACGAAGCTATAGTTACCATTAGGTTCATAGATGAGGTCCGCGGGTTTAGGTTGATCATCCAGCAATGTGGTAGCCTGAGATGAGAAATTTTCAGGAATCGTAATTTGCATGTAATACTTATCGTCCTTCATACCTTGCTGTGCTTGAGCACTATTCACAAATTCCCATTTAAAATCTGCATTTTTCTTCAACTCATCAACGAGATCTTCCCCAACATGCAAGGACTTCCCTTCCAGCTCAGCCCCTTTATCGAGGTTGACTACTGCGACAGGCATCTGATCCACATGACCATATGGGTCCCAATAGGCCGCTAGGTAGATACCACTATACAGAATCGGAATAAACATAATGGCGATAACGGGGATCAATACCTTCGGGTTTCTCACGGCCGATCCCACATCCTTGAAAAACACGGATAAAGATTTCATGTCATTTCTCCCCTTGTCTCTGCTAATCAGCAGGAATTCCTTGTAATGTAAACATTTGATGTGAAAAAGTAAATTTCTGAAATAACGTATGACCATTTTCCTCAAACGGTCAATTTAGGGCAAAAAAACAACCTGTCTTCCGACAAGCCTCACCGTCGTACCATTTAAGTAACAACAGCAATTCCTTCCATTAAGAAAAGGCGAAAGTAGCTTTTGATCTGTTCCTTGCTAAGTGGCTCATGTTGCTTATTCCAATCCGACGTCAGGGCAATGTATAATCGAATCATCATAAATGACACAACCTGTGGATCGCAGTCGCGAATTTCGCCTGAAGCCTTGGCCTTCTCTAGCTCACGTGTCAGAAAGTCCGAAATGACCTTTTCCACTTTATCCAGACCTTCTTTGGCCTGAAGTGTACCGAAATCCTTTAACTCTTGAGCAAGTTTCACCAACAGATCGTGATCCCGTCTGAATTCCAACAATGAGTCCAGGACACGGAACAGATTCTCAAAAAACGCACTTTCCTGATGAACTTCACGATGAGCAATGTTCTTCATCTCCTGGATGACGTCCACCAAAATCTGATCAAACAACTGCTCCTTATTCGTAAAAAACGTGTAAATCGTTCCTTTGCCCACATTCGCAATTTTGGCTACCTGATCCATCGTGGTCGCCTTATATCCGAACATGGCGAACGATTGCGCTGCCGCTTGTATCACTTGCTGTCTCCGGTCAATCGGAGCCATCATATCTCCTCCTTTATTCCATGATCGTCCTTTAGGGAGTGACCAAAAATACATTTCGGTCATTCGGTCAAAAATTACAATACCACCTTTGAAAAATGATTGCAACCCTAAATATAAAAAATTGTGTTAATATTTTTTAACCGAAATGCAGTGGAAACTACGTGGAGCGTCGTCTATAGTGTATGATGATTCCATCAACGTGAATGAATCGGAAGTTATATGTCTCAGAACTCTTAATCTTGTGTAATTATCTAACGAATAAAAAAACATGATTTTCCGCCTCGTTGTATATTCTTGTAGTATCGCAACGTTCCGGCAAAATCTACTTACAATTGATTTGAATTTAAATTTATGAATAAAGGTGAACTCATGCGAAAACCAAGAGTGCTCTTATTATCAGAAGGTTTCGGCACCGGTCACACCCAAGCCGCCCATGCACTGGCAAGCGGAATCAAGAAAGTAAGCCCGCATATCCACAGTCGAGTGATTGAGCTCGGTAAATTTTTGAATCCAACGGTAGCCCCGTTAATTTTCTCTGCATACCGCAAAACATTATCTGTGCAGCCCAAACTTGTCAGTTTGTTATATCGCACGCAATATAACAAATCACTGAACGGTTTTACGAAATTAGCGCTACACCGTATTTTCTATACGCAAACGGCACAGGTCGTGGCTCAATTGAAGCCAGATGCCGTAATCTGTACCCACCCATTTCCGAATGCGGTTATTTCTAGGCTTAAACGCCAAGGACTTGATGTTCCTTTATATACCGTGGTTACCGATTACGATGTCCATGGGACGTGGATCAATCCAGAGGTCAACAAATATCTGGTCTCTACTCCACAAGTAAAAGCATTGCTAGAGATTAGAGGGGTCGAACCGTCCCGTATTCAAATTACAGGCATTCCAGTTCATCCCGACTTCTGGGAGGCAGGAGACAAAGCCACGTTAAGACAGGAGTCTGGGCTTAAAGATATGCCGACAGCTTTGCTGATGGGTGGAGGCTGGGGACTTTCTTTTGACGAAGAACATATGAAGGCATTAACCTCCTGGGCAGACCGTGTGCAGCTCCTCTTCTGTCTTGGAAGCAATGAAAAGATGATAGCCAAAATGAAAGAAATGCCTTGCTTCCAGCATCCGAACATTCGGATCTATGGGTACACCCGTGAAGTCAGCAAGCTGATGGATGTTTCCGATGTGCTAATCACGAAGCCTGGTGGCATGACATGTACGGAGGCACTGGCGAAAGGATTGCCTATGCTGTTTGTTCCTCCGCTTCCGGGGCAAGAGGAAGAAAATTGTGAATACTTCGTACAAGCCGGATATGGGCAGGTCATTCATTCAGCAGAGGTCATTTCGAAACGATTTGGGGAATTATGTGATCAGCATTCTGCTCAGACATCGGCCGAGGAACAGCCAAATACGGCTAAACTTACCAAGTCCAAATCGACTTACGATCCTACATGCTGCGCACAGGCTGTCCACGACTTATTATTTCCGACGACTACGGAACTTACAAACGCTCCTAAAGAGCGTTTTACAGCCGGGATTACTGCCACGCCGCTGTCAGGTACCAGAATCCCATTCTAACCCCTCTAGACCCCTTTAGATTCGTTCTACGAGGGTCATACTGAGGATAAGACGAGTTATATGATGTCATTTGACCTCATCAAGCCTATTTCTCTCGAATAACATCATACAAAAAAGGTTCCCTCCACAAGTTGGAAGGAACCTTTTTTATTTCGATAATTTTATCGTATGATTTTCCATATAAAAGGGTAATTTAAAAGTAATGATCTTTCGAAAACCACGAAATAAACCTGCACAATCCGGCTATTTTTGGTCACCAGTGAAGCTCACATAGTTAACTAGCCTGCCTGTTTGCAGAATTATTGGCACAATTAGTACCCTTTTGAACCGACCTTTGATTTCTTAACACATCCAGCTTGTTTTACTTGTAAAATGTATGATGACCGATTGTTTTTACCTTTTTCTGTGAACGAGCCACTGTCAGATCATCCGCAAGCGTCAATGATAAGAAATAATACGTATCATCGGCTACTTCCTTCTTCCCGTTCAATGCTGCATTCACGGCCTTAATGCTGTCCTCATTTGGAACAACGCGTTTCAAACGTCCATTAGCTACAGGACTAAACTGAGATTTCTGATAAATCACTTTGTAAATGGAGTCGGGAAAATTGGCTGACCGCAGCCGGTTTAAGACAACATTAGCAACTGCCACTTTGCCTTCGTACGGTTCACCTTCCGCCTCTGCCATGACAATTTTTTGCAGCAGAAGCACATCTTTATCAGACACACTGCATGACCAGGTAGCGAGCTTCGAGTCCGCCTGGTTCAGAAGTTTGGTCCGCGTAAAGTAAAGTTTTTTGGGGGGAGTTGTAAGTGCAGCTGCTGCTTTGGCTTTCTCGATCTTCGCCAATTTCACTGCTGCTTCTTTCTTAGCTTGAGCTGCCGCCGCTGCTCTTGCCTTATTTTTGGCTCTAGCCTCTGCTAGTTCTTGCTCTTCCTGAGCAGAAACAAGCCAATTTTTGGCCGGAAGCGTATTAATCCAGTCTGCACTCGAAGCAGACGTATCGTTAGACAGACTTGTCCCATCTTGCAGCATTCGCCTATCCTCGTTTGAAGAAACTGCTCCATTATTCACAGACGCTGCGAGCTCAGTCATCTGCTTACTATCACCATCCTCATTCCACTTCCCAGTCGCCTGGACTACATTAACCCCCACTATACACACAAGCAGCACAGATAACATCGGTGCTACCCAACGATTCTTGCTTATAATATCCATTCGAAGATTCCTCCTAGTCGCAACAATTCCCTAATCTAAGTAACCCAAAAAAAAGAATTTGAATAACGTTGGCTAATATTACATAGGGAACAACGTAATGTCAATGTGATTATATGGGATATAGATCATTTTCCGGAAAAAGAAAACGTCTCCACAATCTCATACATCGGGCTACGCCCAAGCCTCGTCACATAAAGTACAAAATCCTCCACATTCCATGAAAGTGTTCCAGTAGAATGTTCTGGAAGCACCTCAATTATTCCTTTATTTTCATTTCCAGGGACAGCTCCCAGGAACTTTCTAGCGATTGTAATATGAGGTCGATAGGGTCTCAACTCCGCTTTATATCCCAGCTCTGATGTCGCTTCTACTATTCTCTTCTGCAACAGATTCAAACGATCCATCTCTCCGCTAACACCTTTCCACAGCACTTTTGGTGTCTGCTCCAGTCCGAATGTACCCCAATCGGTAATCTGCAACGAAAAGGATTGAACTTCTGCACTGACTTCACGAAGTGCCTTCCGAAGATGACCCATGTTACTTACAAGTGTATCTCCCAGAAATTGCAAAGTGATATGATAATCTTTGTGGTGAGTCCACTTGCGAAAATCGAGTTTACTCTGCGCAAGCCTTGCATCCATTTGCAACGTTTCCTGAATGGGATCAGGAAGGCGAATGGCTGTAAACAGCCTTTCTTGTTGCGAATGATGATTAACATGCGAATCATTATGGTTACGATAGTTCATCGGATACACCCCTCTAAAGTTCGTTTTATTATTTCACAGTCATACCTATTGTTTCAAGTTGGGTAAATAAATATATATATCCAACTAAAAAAATGTTGCACTGACGATTTCGATGCCAGAATGCCTTAGAGGTAGCCACCTACCCCCTTGCTCTTTCTGCACATCAACTTCAAATCTGCTACACTTGATATTACAAGTGAATAAAACTTAGGAGGCTACATATCATGGGTAAAATTGTATGTTTTCCAGCACTGTCAGAGGAACAGCAACAACGAATTTTGGACGCTGCACCTGGTTATACCTTGAACGTTGGCAAAGCCAACGACATGGACCCGACAGAGCTACAAGAAGCTGAAATCATTCTAGGCTGGTCTCCTCTTATTAAAGAACATGTACTCAAGAAGCAAGGCTCCTTGAAGTGGGTTCAGGTATGGTCTGCTGGTGTGGATAACCTGCCATTCTCGGATCTGGAACAACAGCAAATTCAAGTAACCAGTGCAAATGGAGTTCACTCTATTCCAATTACGGAAATTATTTTGGGCATGATGTTATCTCACAGCCGCTGGTTAAGACAAGCAATGCTGCACCAACAGCAACATGAGTGGAAAGCACCTGATCAGCCTCTGCCTGAATTACACGGAAAAACAGCTGTCATTGCTGGCGTAGGAGAAATCGGCAGTGAAACGGCTCGAATCCTCAAAGCGCTTGGCATGAATGTGATCGGCGTGCGCCGCTCTGGTAAAGATGTCCCTAATGTTGATCGTATGTATGACATGTCCGGTTTACATAAAGCCCTGGGGCAAGGTGACTATGTCATTAACATCCTGCCGCTGACGGACGAGACCAAACATGTCTATGATGAAACTGCCTTCGCACAATTTAAACCAGGTGCCTGCTTCATCAATGTGGGACGAGGTCCTAGTGTGAAAACCGATGCGCTTCTAGATGCTCTAAATAGCGGACATCTCGCCTTTGCCGGTCTGGATGTATTTGAGGAGGAACCTCTCCCTTCAGAACACCCTCTGTGGGGAATGGACAATGTATTAATTACACCACATATTGCGGGGAGCACAGAAGCATATAAGGATCGCGCACTCGATATTTTCCTAGAAAATTTAGAGGCCTACCTTGCTGGCAAATCACTCCCTCGTAATCCAGTAGATTATGATCATCAGTATTAAATCATCCAATCATTCCTATGCATAATTGTACAAATAACAAAAAACCTCCACTCCGGAATACATACTTTTCCAGGATTGGAGGTTTTCATTTTCTATCATTTTACTTTATTTTACATTATCTTTAAAAAAATTTAATATCAGCAACTGAAATAGTTTCCAGTTACACCCGAGCTTATGTGCATAACCAGATATGTCGTATAAACGTACCTTTACTCACCTTGCAGTAGTTTGTCACCTTCCAGCCTGCAGATAATAAGTGGTTCTCCACCCATTCGGTAGAGACGACTACTGCTCGTCCAGTCAATCGCCGTAAACTTGTGAGCATCGCTCGTTGCTCATCATCTGGAAGAACAGAGCATAGATTATAGGGCATGTCCAAAATGGCTGCATCATACTTACCTTGCAGATCATTCATGTCACCTAAAGTTATACATGCCGCGTCATATCCGTAAGTGGGAAGATTAACACGTGCACCTTGAACTGCGAGAGGATTCAGATCATTGCCTCTGGCCTCAATCCCCATGGACATTGCCTCAATAACAACTGTTCCCATTCCGCAGCATGGATCAAGCAATCGATGACCCTGAATCTCTGGAACCGCAATATTTACAAGCGATCTAGCCAGAGCTACACCGAATCCAGTTGAATAATTTTGCGGTTTGTTACGGCGATTCTGCCAGGAACGATCTGCTTCTGTCCACCGCCCCAAGATCCATTTTCCACCAGCATGGATTAGGCCGAAAGTCACTTTCGGTTCCTTCATCTGCGCTTTACCCTGAATGCACATCCCGACTTGTCTCTCCAGCTTGCGAGCAGATTCGTAATCTGGTGTGTCGTCTCCTTCTTTCGGACAAACGACCTTGAACGTCTCCTCCGGCAGTATCTTGATCTCTGAAGCAAATGGCAATAGCTCACTAATCGAGTCTGCCTCAGCACTCACTTCTAACCTGCCACGAATAAAGGGACTTCTTCCAGGTGGAATGTTGATTTCCGATCTGACATATGCCCCAGAGATCGAATGAATTTCTGAAGCGTGACGCAGTAGAACTTCCAGTTCAAGCATACATAACTCACGTTCATTCTCGTGGCAAGCAAAGGTGTACAGATAACTTCCTTTTGCGGAAAATTTACGATTGGATTCGTTCAAAACAGTAGCCATCCTTCATGTTTCTTCTATTATAAATGCGAGTTCAACAATCCCACTTATTCATACCTAGAAAAAGGTCTATATTTTTAATTTCTCAATGGAAGTAAGCAGGTCATCGGACAACTCCTTCAGATTCTGAATACTGCCACTAATCGTTTCCATCGAGCTAACTTGCTCTTCTGCTGATGCCGATACTTCCTCGACACTCGCCGCAGATTGTTCCGATACAGCCGAGATCTGTTGACTGAAGTCATTCATGCGTCCACTTGCTTCCTGCATGCCTTCAAGCCCATCCGTCATCGTACCAATCACCTGAACCATACCCTCAACCGACTCATTGATATTCTTAAACACACTTCCCGTTTGCAGGACTTGCTCCTGTCCACGTTCAGTCTCTTGAACGCCAGTCCTCAATTCTGAGACAACTCCTTGGGAGTCCTGCTGAATATCTTGGGTAATCGTTGTAATCTCTTCTACCGACGTCTGTACAGCCTCCGATAATTTGCGAACCTCAGCGGCTACGACCGCAAATCCTCTACCACTCTCTCCGGCACGCGCTGCCTCAATTGATGCATTCAATGCAAGCAGGTTCGTCTGACGCGCAATATCATGGATCACTTGTACGAGCTTCGTAATATCCTCATTCTTGCGATCCAACAGTTCCATCTTATCCATAGAGATCGAGACAGAACTTGCGATTTGCTTCATTTGTTGAACCGACTGCTCCATCGCCTTGCGACCATTCAGGCCCTGTTCTAACACAAGATCCGACATGATACGTAGCTGTTTCCCTTGTTCTGTATGCTGCTGAATGTGCTCATTCAATTCCTCAACCGTACGCGCAGACTGTACTGCCGTCTCCGCTTGACTCTCCGCCGCCTTCGCTGACTCTTCCATGGTGAGTGCAATTTGACTACTACCGATCTTAACCTCTTCTGAGGAAATCGCTAGTTCACTGCTCTGACGGTTCACCGCTTCTGCAACACGTCTTACATTCAGCACCATTGAAGTCAGGTTACCTTTCATGTCATTGACTGCCTTAGCCAGAACGCCGACTTCATCCTGATGTTTCGTATGTATGTCCTGAACATTCAATTGCCCTTCGGCAATCAACTTCACAGCACTAATCACGCGAAGCAGCGGTTTAACGACCTGGGAACGGATAATCGGAATGGTGATCACTGTAATCACGATCATGATCAGAACACCAATAATGATAATCATACGACCATCCTGCACGGAACGAATCGTTTGAGCCGCAGATAAGTCGGATTGATTTTGGTTGTATTCCACCAGGTAATCTAGATCAACCTGCATAGCATCAAACGAATCGGCACCCTTCTCCGATACTTCCTTCGCGAGCTGCTCTTGCCCTTCATCGCTGAGCTTGATAGATTGGGTATTGATTTTGAGATAGGCTTCCCACTTGGATTTGAAGGTATCCCAATGTTCTTTCTCCTCTGGAGCCTTTGGCTGCTGATCATATATCTTTATAGCCTGAGCCGTTTCACGAATATACTGAGTACGCTCTTCCGCCAGTCCCGTCTTGTCTGATGCCTGTGCATCGAAATGACGGTAGCTCAGCGACAAAATATGCTCTGTCGTATAATTAATTCGATTAATCTGCTGAATGGAGGGCATCCAGTTACCCGTTATTTCGTTTGTGTTGGCTTCCATCGAATTCATTCGGGTGATGATGGTCACGCTCAGAAGAATTAAACAGAGGATTAACAGATAGAACGCGATGCTGATACGCAGACCAATACTCTTGATCTTGAATCTGCTGAACATACGATTTCCCCCTCATGCCGGATTTGGCTTATTAGTGCTTGTTCAAAACAGTGGATTTTTAGGACTTTTGTCTGCTAATCAACCTTCTTTTGGCATCTTGCAAAATATCCTTTTCTATATTATATCTGTGACAAAACAGACGTAAAGTATTATAACATTCTTTTGTTATTAAGATACTTTGTTTTGTAAAATCTTGTGAATGCCGCATAGGATCTGTGACATATTTTCATCTTCATGAAGTATAAGCCTAATTTCCAAACCTTTCTACCTATAAAATCATAAAAAAACTGCAGCACACCAACATTCGTGAACTGCAGCTCTTCCTATCATTTTAGAGATTGAACCTTTTTTGGATATTCGGCGAGAAGTTTGTAAGATTCAAGTCTTCGTTCATAATCAGGGCCTGCCGTCACGATTAGCAATTGATTCGTACGCAACCGTGCGCTGACTTGGTGCATCTGCTTCCACACCTGCTCGGGGGTTCCGGCAATATGCCGATCTGATGGCTCCTCATCTGCATTAGAAGCACTCTCATCACCGTTACTCTGTGAAGAATCACCTGTCGTGCTCGCTCTGCGCCGCTCTTCCATCTGACGACTCCAGCTTCGCGCTTGCTCCTCATCCTCCGCACATAGCACACTCAAAGCCACCATCACTTCCGGCTCGGTTCGATGCGCACTAGGAACAAAACCTTCCCGGTATCGCCGCACAGCCTCCGTTCCATCCGCCTCACTCATGAATTGGCCAAATACATATCCCATACCAAAACGGGCAGCAAACTCAGCACTCTTCACATTCGTGCCGAGCATCCATACCGATAATGGATGTTCTGGAATAGGTCGTGCTTGTACCTCATGCTCCTCATAGGTGTACCGATTCTCAAGGAGTGCAGTGAGAGCTTCCAGCTTATCAGGCAACTGGGATACATGCTGTAGATAGTTACCGCTCAGCGCCATCGTAGCATGAGGCCCACCACCAGGTGCCCTTCCCAGACCCAATTCGATCCGCCCAGGATAGAGTGATGCAAGTAAGCGGAACGACTCGGCTACCTTAAGTGCGCTGTAATGCGGCAGAAGCACTGCACCCGATCCTAGTCGAATCGAGGAGGTTCTCGCTCCAATATGAGCAAGAAGCACCTCTGGGGATGCCGAAGCGAGTTCTTCCATATCATGATGCTCCGAAGTCCAGTATCGTAAATATCCCCATTCTTCGGCATGTTGAGCGAGCGTTACCGCTTGTTGCAATGCACGCTCTGCTGACACGCCGCCAAGCCTTGGAACTAAGTCAAGCACGCCCAGATGGGTTGGATGATATGTGCTCATATCCAAGCGTCTCATCCCCCTGTCCTTGTATACTTTTATGAAACAACTCCATAGCTCTAGTCGAGATCGTAAATGGAGCCAACCTTTAAGCCATATAGTTCATTGTAGATTTTCTCGGCAAAAGCATCCGTCATGCCAGCAATATAATCAATCACCATATGCTCCCAAGTCCAGATCGGATTCGCCTTCGCCTGATCTTTCTCATACCGTTGCAGCCAGTCCGACGGGATAATCGATTTGGATGTCTCTGGATCTAGAAATGCGTCCCATAGGCGTTTAATCATCCATTCACTACGCTTTTGCAACCGTTGCACACGCAGGTCACGAATCATGGTCACCCAAGCGAAGCTTTTCAGCACACTCACCGTGCGCAGCATATCGAGATCTTCCTTACCTTCTCGAACAAACGTAACCTTCTTCCAGTTCCCGTCCTCAATTACGCCTAGACTGCCTACAAACAAACTTACCCAGTACGCCTTGACCTCACGGCGAGTCCGTGAGTAATCATGCTCGCAGAACGGCATCTTCTCATTCCATACACGCAGAAATGAAGCAAGTACCTCTTCCACCTTTTGCCCAATAGCCTCGCGCGTCCAACCGTTCCAGAACAGATCTTCAAGCGTCGTAATTTTATCTACGATAAGTCGATTGATATGAGGGTCTTGCAGGAAATGCTCATGCACTTCAATTTTGCCTGCTTTGATACCATCCTCTAGATCATGCGCTGAATAGGCAATATCGTCACACAGATCCATCAGCTGCGCTTCAAGCGTCTTCTTGCCCGCCGGGATGTTCCAACGATCACGGATCTCGCGAATATACTGCCACTCGTGGTGGTACATGCCCTTCTTGCTCTCTGTCCCCGGATAAGGGTATTTATTAATCCCCAGCAGTACTGCATCAGACAGATTAAGTCCGTCGATATCCTCCCGTTTCTCCAGATACATGATGAGACGGAAGTTATGCGCATTGCCTTCAAAATGTTCATATTTACGCTTCAGTTCAGCACGTACTTCCGCTTCTGGTCTAGGTGTCTGTGCACTGCGACTCTTCTTCATAATCTTCTTCAACTCGGTGTTGATGAGATTATCCAGAATACCGTCTAATACTTCTTCCCCTTTATGTCCAAACGGTGGATGGCCAAAATCATGCGCAATCGCTGCACATTCCACCACTTCTGAATCGATAATGAGTCCAGCATTATCTGCCTGATTCCAATCCACCTCGGGAAAACGACGAAGCAGACTTCTCGCTGCCTCTCGTGCAATCTGCGCTACCTCTAGTGAATGAGTTAAACGAGTACGATAATAGTCGCCTGTTCCTGCCCCAAACACCTGGGATTTGCCTTGCAACCGACGGAAGGTTGGTGAGTGGATAAGTCTCGAATAATCCCGTTCATAGGCTGCGCGAGCCCCATCCATCTTCGTCAATTCAGGATATTGTCTATGTTCTCTCAGATCGTTCCATTGCATCTTGATCACTCCTAGCCGACTGTCTCTATTTTGAGTGATTATACACATAATCAGCGGTTTCGAAAAGCAAAACCTATCTGTCATTGTTATATCTTCTCACATCAACTTGTTACGGTCAGTCCTCTTTATCTCATTATACCCTGACCAATGATCGTTCGTGCAACCTCTCAACATATACACTGGAACATTCTCCTCCAAATAGAGTCCATATAAGAGTCCATAGAAATGAAAAAAGCGACCTCGCAAAATGTTACGTTTGCGAATCGCTCATGTGTTCATTCATACCGATCTTCCCAGTTTACCTTTTCCACGCTGGTGCATTGGATATACCGTATCTGCCTAACACCTTGCGCCCAAACCAGTTGAACACTCTGTCGGTAGTAAATCCCATGAACCCTAGGCAGATTAAGCCGACAAATATCCAGTCTGTGCGAAAGAATAAGCGCGAATTCCAGATTAAGTAACCAACACCTTCATTGGAAGCTATCATTTCCGCTCCGATGATTGCCATGTAAGATGTCCCCATAGCCAGCCTTACTCCGGTAAAAATGTACGGCGTCGTTGCTGGCACAACCACGTACAGCAATATCTGCCACTCGCTTGCTCCCATACTGCGGGCTGAACGTATTTTATCTTCTTCCACTGCAAGCACACCAGTTAATGTATTAAGAATGACAATAAAAAAGGTCGCGTACATAATCAGGGCTATCTTCGACTGTTCTCCGATTCCGAACCAGACCAGAAACAACGTAATGAACGCGATCGGTGGAATAAAGCGGATAAAATTCAGGAACGGCTCTGCAAACACACGGATGATATGTACCTGACCGATCAACAGACCAATCGGAATAGCAATTAGGCTGCCGAGTACCCATCCAATCAACACACGCTGAAAGCTGATGCCAATATACTGCACCAATGTGCCATCAGCAATCAACTCCTTGGCTCCCAGCAAGGTCGCCCATGGCCCTGGAACAACATCCGATCCGTAGATCAACGCACCTATCTGCCAAATACCGATAACCACTAACCATAATATTGGAACAGTAATCCATTTGCGTTCCAACCATTTCATAACGTACGCCCCCTATTTCTCAAAATGGCTGCCAATCCGCTCGTATAGAGCCCCCAGTTCCTCGGAGGCGATATTGCGCGGGTAGGGTAAATTCACGTCATAAATGTCCGTAATGTTGGAGGACGGTCCCACTGACATGATGCCAATTCGCTCACCGAGCAGCAACGCTTCCTGAATGTCATGGGTCACAAAAATAACCGTTTTGTTCGTCTCACGCCAGATATTGACCAATTCCTTCTGCATCGTCCTGCGCGTCATCGCGTCGAGCGCTCCAAATGGTTCATCCATTAACAGGATGGCCGGATCGTTGGCAAGCACCCGCGCGAGCTGAACACGTTGCTTCATGCCGCCCGAAAGTTCCTTCGGGAATTTGGATTCGTGACCATTCAAACCAACCATCGCGATAAACCGATCTGAGATCGCCTTTCGATCAGCCTTAGGTACATGTGCCATACGTAACCCAAACTCCACATTCTGTCTCACAGTTAACCATGGAAACAGTGAAGAATCTGCCTGTTGAAACACCATGGCTCGATCTTTCCCCGGTTTCAAGATTTCACTCGCATTGACTTTCAATTGTCCGCTTGATTTGGAAATAAAACCCGCTATCATGTTAAGCAACGTTGATTTGCCGCAACCACTTGGCCCGAGCAGGACAAAGAATTCTCCTCCCCTGATGACCAAATTCACGTCTTTGATAATGTAATGAACATCGCCAGCCGTCACATCGTTATAGCTTTTACGAAGCTGTTCGATCTCAATAGCCGATATCGTTGCAGGTGTTGACATGCAAGACCCTCCTCTGTACTAATATATCTACTTATCAAAAGTGACCTGATCTGGTAGCACCTTGCTTAACGGCTCCAACTTCAATTTACTTGCAAGATCAAAATCCTGCTGAATGATTCCATTATCGACCATATATTGCTTTTGCTTGGCAAGGCTATCAAAGGCGGCTTGAGTGAAACCAACAACCCAAGGGTTGATCGGGATATCCTTCAGGGTTGCTTCTTTGGGCTGCTTGGTTAACTTGTACTGCAAGTCAGCCACTTCTTCTGGGTGAGCCTGCGCATACTCTGAAGCTTGATTGAGCGCCTTCAGGAACCCGCTAATCATTTCAGGATTCTCCGAAATGAACGCATCACTCGCAACAAGTCCCATGCCAAGTCGCACTGAGGTTTTCGACATATCCGATAGCTGATGCACGTTGTCCAGCGCATCGAATTTGTCAGTCAATGCCGAGCCAACAACCCAGGCAGCATCTAAGTCACCTTGCTTCAGTGCGATATATGTCTCGTCAAAAGAACCCTGACCCACCTGCGTTACATCCTGCAGTGCCACTCCGTTGTCCTTCAGATACTCATCCCATAAATAGGGAATGAAGGTGCCTCTCAAAAAACTCACCTTTTTTCCTTTTAGATCGGCAGCGGCTTGAATGTCGTTACTCACGTACAATTTCCAAGACTCAGCCGCATAATCCGTTGCTTGCCCAGCCGAAGCGATGACGGAATAGTCACCTTTGGAAAGAGCGTTTAATACAGGGAAGTCCGCACCATAGGCGATATCGATCTGATTAATGAACAAGGCGTTCACACCTTCGGCAGGCGTACCGAAAATCATACTCTCAGCGTCAATACCCTGTTCCGCAAAGAATCCTTTCTCGATACCGACACGAAACGTTGGATTACTTGCCGTATCCGCAATCCTGATTTTCACTTTTTTCCCTTCAGCACTAGCATTTCCTGTCTGCGCCCCGCCCTCTTCTCCCGATGCACAACCGGAAAGTATAAGCATAGTCGTAACCAAAAGTATTATGGATGAATGAATCAATGATCTTCTCACGGTAATCACCCCTGCGTAGAATTAATGTTTATCCTATTCATTCGTATGGTCGCCTTTATCGGACTTCAAATCATGTGAGGTCGTCACGCAGGCAGCTTCTTCGACGAATGGCAGTGTTGCTATAACACTCACGACCGATTCAGCCCCTTTTGAAGCAGCTCCTGGGACACGAAAATCCTCGACACTGATCGGCTCAATCGCCGTTTCTTCTGGTCTGTCTAACTGAGGCACCCAGCTATAAGGAACACGGTAAGAACGATACACCATGTTGGTATTACGACCATTCCAATACGGCGAGATGTATTCCCAAACTAGTTCATACTCACGCGTTACCTCGAATAGACGTCCGTTCGAACCTTCCGTGATAAGTGTATTACCGTTCGCAAGCCGTTGAGCAGAGCTGATATATGGACTATAGAATTTGTATGAATCCGTTGGTACCGAAAAGCCTGCTTCTGCTGGTGTATACTGCCAGATGATCTCCAAAGTGACCGGATCAATCTCCAGTACCCTGGAATGATCACGTACCGCTGATTTCAGCCCAATCGGAGAAGCAGGATTCGGCAGACCATATCCAGCCCATCCGCCGTTGTCGAACACTAGCAGGTTACCTTCACCCGGCAGCCCTTTCGGGATAATGTGGGCATGGTGCTGACCGATAATCCATCCAATATGCTTCACTTCTGGTCGGGAGTAATCTGGCCCGAGCTGCCAGACGATGTTACCTGTGCGTTTGTCAGTAATTGCAATAATATTAGCTTCGCGTGCATCCCAGATAATATTATCCGGATGGAAACGTTCGTCCCCAGCATCATAAAAGCGGTTTGGGCCGACATACGAAGCCGAGTTGATATGCAGCCAGTCTCCCACGCCCCCTCCCAGATGACCAAAGGATCGAGAGTTGGGATCACGGAATAACACATTGCGTGCCGCTTCGTCGAAGCCTAGTTCCTCGAAATGCTCGTTTGCCGCCCATTCCCATATGATATTGCCCTGCCAATCCACTTCGAGGATCGTATCATCTAGCAACGGCTTATCTGATATGTTCGGATTATTGACGTTTTTGTGAGACAGAATGAGTGTGGTACCACTACCGATCTTCGGTACCAAACCTGGTGCATAATACCCCACCGGATTACCTTCCCGCTGATAGTCATGATGCTGTCTTGCATACCAGAGCGGCTCATAACCAGGGTCTTCAATGTGTTCATATCCGTCGTATCTCCAGACGATGTTACCGTCCCAATCCACCTGTACCAGATCCAGATTATCCTGAATACCAAACTTGGGATCTCTGCGTCCAGTGCTTCCAAGCACGTAGCCACCCGGGAATAATTTGGCCGGAAAACCGATCAATCCTTGCCACAGACGCACTTCTCTGCCGTTCATGTCGATCAGAACAACACCTTCATCCCCTGCCTGAAAGATTGTATATCCACTCCATGCTTTGTCTGGTTGAAATACCGTTGCCCCTGTCGGGTAAATAGTTGAGTGTCCCATCGTAATCCGCTCCTTTTGTGTATTAAGTAGAATTAATAGCCTATCTCTAGTTACAAAAATTCAAGTTAGCGAGTTATGCAATTCATTCAATAACTCAAATAATTTTTCTCACTGTTTCGTGCCGGCTTCTGTTCCTGATCCACAGGTGATGGAGCCTCCGCATTCTGTTCTGCCAGCCCCAGCAATGTTTCGGAGAATCCCTCCAGATTGGCAAATATCCGTTCATAGAAACGGCTCTGCTGTTCCAGCTCCTCTACCGTGAACCCTTGAAACAGAAGCGTAATACATCGATCACCGATGTTGTTGTTGCGGGCTACCATCTCCCGCCCTTTGGCGGTAATATCCAACAATACCGTGCGGCGATCATCCTCCTTACGGCGGCGTACCGTATACCCCGCGCTTTCCAGCTTGTCACTCAGTGCAGTGATTGCACCTGAGGTAAAATCCATCTGTTCTGCCAGATCGCCAAGTCGCTGCTCACCATCGCGAATGATCTTTTGTAAAATGAGCATGGCAGGTAACGTCACACCTTCCACGCTAACGCGATCCCGTTCTTTCACAAATCTGCGTACCATTTTGCGGTATAGGTCATCTACAATCGTTAGTTGCTCCCATGTTTCTTTATCCATTAGGCAGCCTTCCCTTCTGTGAACTCGGCCTCATTCCTCGTGTGGAGGCAATAAAAAAAAGGCTCCGGCACACCTTCCCCACGGGGATGATGTACTGGAGCCTTTGGTGATCCAATGAGCTCAGAAATTATTTCACTGTTCATTTAATTAGTAGTGAAGTATTATTGAAACCAATATAACCCCCTTATCCCTACCTGTCAAGTATGTTTTAAAAAAAGAGAATAGGCAATTTTCCACTTTGCATCGAAATTGGTATGAGACTGCTTGATTAATTGAGTCACCAACTAATCATGTTAATACGACTGACAACTCACTTTCTGTCCATACACCTATCATTTAGATTAACTAATCCGTTGAGTTACTTGGACATCGTTTGGTTGGCAAGCTCTTCCCCATGACGTATGTTTTGTCGGTATAGTAAAAAGACAGGACATTGTTTGTCCTGTCTTTCACTTTAAACACGTTAAAATGTCGAGTTACACCATCACTTTGCAGATATCGTTTGTGAATTCAACTGGATCTTGAATCGGCAAACCTTCAATCAGCAAGGCTTGGTGATACAACAGGCTTGTGTACAAGCTCAGTTTTTCTTTGTCTTGTGCAAATGCATCTTTCAACGATTTGAAAACATCGTGGTTCACGTTGATCTCCAGCACTTTATCTGCTTGTACATTTTCACTGTTAGGCATAGCTTTCAAGATTTTCTCCATCTCAATGGTAAGCTCGCCCTCAGTGGAAAGACATACCGGGTGGCTTCTCAGACGTTTCGAAGCTTTAACCGCTTTTACTTTGCCTGCGAGCTGTGCTTGCATCGCTTCAAACAACTCTTTGTTATCGTTGTCCTGCGCTTCTGTTTCTTCTTTGTCCGCACTGTCCTCGATGCCAAGGTCACCGCTGGAGATGGATTTGAATTCTTTTTCTTTGTAGTTCGTGATCATCTTGATCGCAAATTCGTCGATATCGTCTGTGAAGTAGAGCACTTCGTAGCCTTTGTCGAGTACACCCTCGATTTGTGGCAATTTTTCAATCCGTTCGATCGATTCACCAGACGCATAGTAGATATACTTCTGATCTTCCGGCATTCTGGAGACGTACTCATCCAAGCTAACCAGCTTCTTCTCTTTGGAAGAAGAGAACAGCAACAGATCCTGCAAGGTATCTTTGTTCACACCATAGTCGCTATATACGCCATATTTCAACTGACGTCCAAATGCTTGGTAGAACTTCTCGTAATTTTCACGCTCGTCCTTGAGCAAGCTTTGCAGTTGGCTCTTAATTTTGTTTTTGATATTTTTTGCAATCAGGCTGAGCTGACGGTCATGTTGTAGCATCTCACGAGAGATGTTCAGAGATAGATCCTCGGAATCCACCATACCTTTAACAAAACCGAAGTAATCCGGCAGCAGGTCGCCACATTTGTCCATGATCAATACACCGTTGGAGTAGAGCTCAAGACCTTTTTCATACTCTTTGGTGTAATAATCAAACGGCGTGTTCTCAGGGATAAACAAGATTGCATTGTATACCACTGCGCCATCCGCACTAATGTGCAGGTGCTTCAGCGGTTTGTCAAAACCGTAGCGCTTCTCCATATAGAAGTTCGTGTAATCTTCTTCGGTCAGTTCGCTTTTATTTTTACGCCAGATCGGTACCATACTGTTAACGGTTTGTTCTTCTTGGTATTCCTCGAACTCGTTCTCTGTACCTTCCTTAGGACGTTGTCCCGTCACATCCATCTTGATTGGGTAACGAATGAAGTCAGAGTATTTCTTGATGATGGATCTTAGGCGGTACTCTTCCAAGAACTCGTCATATGAATCTTCTTCGGTATTTTGCTTGATCGTCAGAACGATCTCAGTTCCTACAGAATCCTTCTCTGCTGGTGTAATCGTATATCCATCCGCACCTTCGGATTCCCATCTCCACGCTTCATCACTGCCCAGCGTTTTACTTGTCACGGTCAGCTTGTCTGCCACCATAAATGCGGAGTAGAAACCAACCCCGAATTGTCCGATGATGTTATGTCCATCTTTTGCTTCATTTTCCTTCTTGAACGCAAGGGAACCACTCTTCGCGATAACTCCGAGGTTGTTCTCCAGCTCTTCTTGAGTCATACCAATACCGGTATCGGTCAGAGTGAGTGTACGATTTTCTTTGTCGATGGTCAGTTTAATGTAGTAGTCCTCTTTGTTGAATACAAGTGAGTCATCGGTGAGGGCTTTGTAATATATTTTGTCAATCGCGTCACTGGAGTTAGAGATCAGCTCTCTCAAAAAGATTTCTCTTTGCGTGTAAATGGAGTTGATCATCATATCTAGCAAACGCTTGGATTCTGCTTGGAATTCTTTCTTAGCCATGAATGGGTGTCTCCTCTCAATTTGGATATCGAATGATTGAGTTAAATATTAAAAGTAAAAATTAGAATCTCCACACAAGCATCACATGGACAGAAAATCTTCTGTCGCTTAATACCTGAACTAATCTAATTCATATTCAAGACTCATTAAATCACTATCGTTGAAGGCTCTCCTCCAGTGACCGTTCCGGTTACGGATCGTTCTTTCGATCGCTGTTGTCTCCAAATTTTTGTGAATTATATTAAATAGGTGAAAATACGGAGACAAAGGCGAACGCTATCGCTTCTTCAGAATCGATTCCGCCCCCTCCACTACTTAGGCTATTAGCCAAGAACCCAATGAAATTATGAGGCTTTCTCTAGATCAGAACATTCAGGAAGACACGCTACGACGTACCGAATATTTTCTGTTCAGCCACACTCGTGTTCTCTTCAAATTCAACAATTTAATATTTAAAACAAAATCATTCCATATGTAGTCGTGTATTTAACAGCATCCTGCATTAGCACTCAGGTCGTTAGAGTGCTAAACCCTACCTTTTATATAACATATGGGAAAATTGGGTGTCAACATGATGGCGGATATTTTAACAAAATGATTGAACAACGCTTGAAATCGAGCGCATCTTCTTATTTTAACGTAATAGGGTAGGCAATACAAAAGCCGCCTCGAACGATGCTTCGAAACGGCATGAAGTATGAGATGAAACTCAGATATGATGAAAAAATCGAAGTTTATCTGGATTTCGAATAAGATAAATGTTGCGAATAGAAAGTCCTATGATATGAATCAGCGCAACGGTATCGACACGCTCTCCCATACGAATAACAACTCCTGTCTGGCCGTTGATCTCTCTCACATCTATCCGTAGTCCATCTTCATGTTGAAATGATTTATGGAAAATACCATACAGAAATTTGAAAACAGAATCTCGTTCTGCAATCGGCCGAACGGCAGCGAGCGCTTTCCCTCCCCCATCGGATATGAGTACGACATCGCTCGCTAACATGGAAATAACTCGCTCTGCGTCGTCCTGCTCAAACGCGGCTATAAATTGGCGAATCCACGCTTCTCTATCCGTCTTGATAATATCTGGTTCCCCTTCGCTCAGCCCCATCTTCCCTTTTGCACGGCTGAAAATCTTTCGGCAATTGATCTCGCTTTTACCAATGATTTCGGCTATACCGCCATACTCAATACCAAGAGCCTCACGCAATACATACACCGCGCGTTCTGCCGGAGACAACTTCTCTAGCATGACCAGGACGGCATAGGACAGCAATTCATCACGCATTATAAAATCAAGTGGATCTACCGTTGAAGTCGGAATGGGTTCAGGGAGCCACTCTCCGACATAACGTTCTCGTCTCCTGCGAGCCGATTTATACAGATCTCGGCATCGATTAACGACCATTTTACACAAATACGCCTTCGGTTCCTCGGTCAGACCAGCCGGATTCACATCGCATACTTTAAGAAATACGTCCTGCACGACATCTTCCGCATCGGTCCACGTACCCGTCATCTGGTAAGCCAGTGTAAGCAATAACTTTTTATACCGACCGTATAATTCCTCCATCTCAGCCACCTCATTCATCCGATCATGTCGTCAACATACTTGCTGCATCCCATGTGTACTCCTTAATTTTCCAACTCAGTTTACCTGTGATGACAAAATCAATCCCCCATTTGTTTACCCAGGTTAACCCTTTGTCAGGACCCAGTCCGATGCTAAACAAATTCATGTAGCTCTCATGAACCGGTGCTTGGCGTCCTTCGAGGTCTGCCAGCATAATCTTGGCAAGCCGAGCAGCCTGGGGAATCGCTTCCTTGCACGTCTTGCCATCGACATGCCCATTAAGCGGGTCTACAATTCTGGCGCAGTCACCAATACTATAGACTCCAGGCATATCCGCCACTCTATAGCTGACATCAACACGCACATGCCCATCAGATATTATCGGCAAGCCGATCGTGTGAATCATCGGATTAGGCAGTAGTCCAAGCGTCCAGACACACAGCCCCACACTCCGCTTTTCACCGTCTGACAACCATATTACCCCATCTTCTTCCTTGATGACCCGTTTATTATGCAGTGTGTTTATACCAATGTCTTGGAGAAGTCGTTCTAGTTTCATTCCTACTTTGGCAGGGCCGTCGAGAAAAAGGCGTTCATGTGCATTGTACAGATCAATTTGAATAGCTTGCGGGTCAAGTCCTAGCCGCTCCCCATCCTTGCGGACATAATAAGCTAGCTCTGCAGCAGTTTCTATGCCACTTATACCAGCTCCTACAATTGCAATGCGCAGCAATCGCTCACGTTCTCTTACATTAGATTCAGAAGCGGCTTGTTGAAGATTAGTAAGCCATACACTCCGTATCTTTTGCGCACTTTCCAGTGAGGTGAGTGCAATTCCACCCTGATCCGGATCGGGCTGTCGAATCACACTGCCCACGGTTACAACGAGCATATCGTAATTCATCTCATGTTCTGCTCCCACATCATTCACATATACCAGCTTTTTCTCTACCGCATTGATATTGTGGACCCTGGCCTGCACCAATTCAACCTCGTCCGGAAACAACTTAGTTAGCGGAATCCGTATGTCTTCATTTGTAACGGCAGGTCTAAACATTAACACTTTACGCAGATGGAAAGCGTTCTTGTCAATCAGAACTAGTCGCAGCGGATGCTTATTCACCTGATCCTTAAACCGTTTACGGATTTCTTTTACTGCATGAATTCCCGCATACCCAGCGCCAATGACAACGCACGTTAATGTTTTCATAATATCCACCTCTTCTGTCGTTTGCATATAGAACGAGGTAGTGGGTTTGATTGTGACATGTGAGTTAGAAAAGATACACAACGGGAAAATTGAATGGCGTGAAATGGAGTTATCGCTGTATGTAAAACAATACCTAATTTCATTTTGCGATAAGGCTAATCATTTTTTGCAGTCCTTTATAACTAATAATAGAATTTTCTACACCACATATTGAAAATACACTGCCCTCTACTTTAACGAGCAGACAGCCGACTATGTAGTCGGCTGTCTATTCAAATATTAATCCGCGTTCTACTGGTTACGGGTACAACAAACCTATACTTCTATTGAAGTAGATGAAACATTGACACATAGCATTCAAGCTATTTTCGCGAATAATTAGTGCCCTGAATTAGGCAAATGACATATAGCTATGGATAGAAGACGTTTACTTTTTCGCCATCTTCGGATCGAGCGTGTCTCTCAGTCCATCCCCTAGCAAGTTAAAGCCAAGTACGGTAAGCATGATCGAAATACCAGGGAAAATGAGTGTCCAAGGTGCTTTCTGAATGAATTGGCGGGAATCGGACAGCATTTTGCCCCATTCTGGATCAGGCGGTTGTGCACCCATACCTAAAAATCCAAGCGCAGCCGCTTCAATAATCGCCGTACCGATACCCAGCGTGCCCTGTACAATCAGAGGCGTAAGACTATTCGGCAAGATATGCCGAAACAAGATTCGTGCATTGCCTGCTCCAAGCGTCCGTGCCGACGTAACAAACTCCTCCTGCCTCAAGCTAAGTACCCTCGACCGCACCAGTCTGCCATAGGTCGGAATGTTGACGATGGCAATGGCGAGCAAGGCATTTTGCAAAGACGGCCCCAGAATAGCGACAATTGCAATCGCGAGTAGAATGCCTGGAAAAGCAAGCAAGATATCAAACAGACGTGAGATAAGCATATCCACCCATTTGCCATAAAATCCTGCAATCAGCCCTAACAGCGCGCCAGCAATAATCGAACCGATGACGGAGAAGAATCCGACCCATAACGAAATTCTCGCCCCATGCAGCACACGGGAGAACACATCCCGTCCGAGATCATCCGTGCCAAACCAATGCTCAGCCGATGGAGCTTGCAAGCGATCTGTGAGAACCTGCTCTTTGTAGTCATAAGGTGAAATATAAGGTGCAATGAAGGCGATTAGGATAAAAAATACAATGATGACCAGCCCGGCAAGCGCTAGCCGATTTTTACGAAACGTTCTCCAAGCCTCCCGCCATGGGCCTGAAGTCGATTTGGTTGCAACATCCACGGAAGCGCCCGTATTCGTCGATAATTTGGCCATGCGGTATCCCCTTCTTGGATTATTTGTAGCTGATTCTTGGATCAAATACGGCGTAGAGTAAGTCTACAATCAGGTTGATCACCACGAAGAAAAAAGCAACGATCAGGATTCCGCTCTGGATCACCGGATAATCTCTTGAACTAATTGCTTCATATATATAGCGTCCGACGCCCGGCCATGCAAAGATGGTTTCGGTAAGCACCGCTCCTCCGAGGAGCGATCCCGTCTGAATGCCGATTACGGTAAGTACGGGAATGAATGCATTTTTCAGCGCATGTCCATACACGACAAAAAACGGACCCAATCCCTTAGCTTTTGCAGTACGGATATAATCCGAACTCATCACCTCGAGCATACTGGAACGGGTCATGCGTGCAATGACTGCCATTGGAATCGTACCCAGCGCAATACTCGGCAACAGCAAGTGTTTCGTCACCGTCCATAGCTGATCCCAGCGACCAGCAATCATCGTATCCAGTACGTACAGACCTGTGATCGCTTCAATCGGATCGCGCGGGTTCATCCTACCGATGGATGGCAACCACTGCAGTTTGTTGGCGAACAGCCATTGCTCCATCAAGCCAAGCCAGAAGATTGGCATCGAAACCCCAACCAGTGCAATGACCATGCAGCAGTAATCAAACCAGGAGTTATGCTTCCACGCACTGACGATCCCCGCATTGACACCAACGATAATGGCGAACAGCATACTTGCCATCGTTAATTCAAACGTTGCCGTCAGATACGGCCCTATTTCCTGGGCAATCGGAACCTTCGTTCGGATAGAAGTTCCTAGGTCGCCTTTGACCAGATCACCGAGATATGCAAAGTATTGTTGAAACCAGGGTTTATCCAAGCCAAGTTGGTCTCGAAGAGCCTGTTTGGATTGTTCTGTTGCCTTTTGTCCCAGAATGGTTTCCGCCGGGTCACCGGGAATGGCATGGATGATGGAAAAAACGATTAACGTCATGCCTAACAGAACAGGCAACAGTACCAATACTCGTTTGACGATGTAACTATTCAATCCTCATTCACCCGCCTTTTGAACAACCGATTAAGTAGAAAAAAACGCCAGCGGACACGTATGCTTCGAGATGATTACGTCCGGATGATGGTTCTGCTAAGCATTGCGTGTGCGCCAGCGCTTTAAAATTCAGACACGGATCACAGTTTACAGCTTACTCATTACTCCTCGAAATAGGCACCTGCATAGGATTCGCTACCCAGCGGCGAAGGAACAAAACCTTTCAACTTCGCACTACCCGCCAGAATTGGCGTGGTATGCACAAGCGGAATCCATGGTGCGTCTTCCTTAATAATGACCTGTGCCTGTTTATACAACTCTGCCCGTTTATCCTGGTCGGTCTCCTTCTGTGCATCCGTCAGCAACACATGCAGTTCCTCGTTGACATAGAAGCTACGGTTGTTACCTGGGATTGCATCTTTATCCAGCAACGTGTACAAGAAGTTATCTGGGTCACCATTATCACCCGTCCAACCGAGCATGTAGATATCGTCCTTCTCCCCAGCTTTGGCATCATCGAGATACGTCGCCCACTCGGGAGACTCAATGTTTGTTTTTACGCCAATTTTCTCAAAATCGGCTTGGATAGCTTCGGCTACTTTCCTACCATCAGGCATGTACGGACGAGATACTGGCATCGCATAGAAGGTTACCGGATCTGGCAATCCGTCAGGGAAGCCCGCTTCGGCAAGCAATGCTTTTGCTTTCTCCAAGTCATACGGGTAATCCTCAATACTATCGTTGTATCCCCATAATGTTGGTGGCATCGGGTTCACCGCAGGCTGAGCTTGTCCAGCAAAGAACGCATCAATAATGCCTTGTTTATTCACCGCATGGTTCAGCGCCTGTCTCACTTTTACATCATCAAAAGGTTTCTTCTTAAAGTTAAAGCCGATATACGCCACGTTGAATGGTGGACGTTCAATCTTCTGCAGGTCAGCATTCGACTCCAGGATCGACAGATCATCCGGATTCAGATCCTCCATCACGTCAATTTCGCCGTTCTGCAAGGCGTTGAAACGAGCTGTATTATCTGGAATGGAGCGAACAATAACTTTGTTCAGCTTCGGCAGTCCTTCTTTCCAGTACGTTGGATTTTTCTCCAGTGTAATGGAGTCGTTGCGCTTCCACTCTTTGAATACAAATGGACCGGTGCCTACAGGATCGGTTTTGAAGTTTTCCTTTTTCTCCTGAATGGCGGTTGGACTAGCAATGCCGAATGGCGTCATCGCGATATTTTGTAGGAAAGGTGCTTGTGGTTGGTTCAGTGTGAACTCCACCGTAGTCTCGTCAATCGCCGTCACTTCCTTAATCACGCGTCCATCCTCTGGGCCAAACATGGAATCGTAATAATCGAAGGAATCACCTTCGAATTTATATTCACTCGCAGGATCACTCCAACGATTGAAGTTGAATACAACAGCCTCAGCGTTAAAATCAGTTCCGTCATGGAATTTCACACCCGTCTTCAGCTTGAACTCGTACTTAAGTCCATCCGCCGAAATCTCCCAGCTCTCCGCAAGTCCAGGGATGACCTCTGTTCCACCTTCCTTGTAATCAAGCAATGAATCGAACACCTGATGTCCAATCTTGAGGGATTCACCATCAGTTACAATGGCAGGATCTAAGGCAACAGAATCTCCACCCCGTCCCATAATCATCGTATCCTGCGTTGCTACTTCCTCCGTTGGTGGATCACTACCTTCCGCTGGAGCAGGCGTGTTCGTCCCCTCCTGGCTAGAGCAACCCGATAGAGCCAAGACCGTACTCATTGCCATAACCATCAAACCGGACAACCATTTTTTTCTCATTCGCATACGTACAACACCCTTCCCTGTCTCAAAATGTGTGTGATGCTGGCGTGCCAAAACAATGATCCCGATGGATGGATAGTGGATACACGTTCAGTCAACATGCTTCCAGGATTGTTACGTACAACATGCAAAATGCTGATCCAAGAAATCGTTGAGGCGTGTATCACATACTATCTGTATCTATTAAGGGCATAACATGCCCATGATACCTTTAATAAATTTGAGCAATCATGTTGAGGAATAGTAGATAAAATGAGAGAGAGAGAAAGAGATGGAACAATTAAACAAAGGTCAATTGATAAGAGTAAAAGCTTGGGCACTTGTTTGGGGTATACACATATACTCATTAGCATAGGGATCATTTAGATAGAAACTAACATAGGAGTGGTTTTCAAGGGTGTTGGAATATACAACAGGGAGACATTACAATAACTTTGGGTGTTATAGTCTTGTCATGATGGGAGGATTATGCTCATAAACTGTGGCAAAAACCATTTTGTGTAACTTACTTTACATCACATTAATCATTTAGACAAGAGATTTACATAGAACGCTCATCAACTTTATGATCTATGTTATTTAAAGTTACATAAAGCACGGAAATAGAACATAGATCGACAAAAAAAGTCTTGGCATCCCCTACTGACCACTTCTCATTTCGTTCGAATTACTAGATTGATGCGAGTTATGTAGCCACTAGATATAAGCTTTATTTTTCCATTTTTACTGAAATACGTTACAATTTAGAAGATATGAATGGAGGCGATTCATTGTGAAGCTACAGTTTAACCTATCTTTTGATGATCTAATCGACTTACAGAAAAATGTGATCTCAAGATCCAAACATCATCGTAAGGTAAAATACATTCTACTCTCTGCGTTCCCTATTCCTTTATTATTGTTAAATCTCATTTTTCAAAGGCCTGTTTCACTTGTAACTATTGGAATCATTCTACTATGGATCATCGTTTTCCCTAGCTTGTACAAAAAATTAACACTCTTCTCCATAGTTCGGATGATGAAAAAACAGAATTTAAATGGCGTCCTTGGCCTTAATACGATGTTGTTAGATGAGCAAGGCATCACACGGAAGACAAAAAACAATCAAAATTTCTTGGCATGGGATCAGTTTGTCGTTGTACGAGAAGATGAGAAGCACTACTATCTATACGTTTCTGATGTGCAGGCGATGATTATATCTAAAAGCGCGTTGACAGATGATCGCACCAAAGAAGCATTTCAGCGGTACTATGATTCGTATTTAGTACCTTTGTTGGAGAAACCGAACTAAAGATTGGTCGCGCATGCGACTCTGATATAGAAAAGCCTTGAAGGTCGATGTGCCCCCCAGATTTCTTTTCAAATAGCTTTTGGGCTAACGCTTCCGCTTCTTCCGTTTTTCTCCCCTCTCCGTTCCGTGTAAAATGATTTGTTAGTAACCGCAAAGAAAGACGCCATCTCATTAGAGATTGGCGTCTTTGGCTTTGGTAAAGCTACATTTACAAGTAGAATGTGTACATTTATTTGGGATCAGCTTTATTTTTTAAACAAACCTCTACGGTGCATGACCGTGATAAAACGATAAAAATCATAACTCGCTCCGTTGTCGATGCTAAACAACGGGTTCTTCGGATCATAGGCTAATGCAGCTTCTACAGCCGCTTTGGCCCATACCGGAACCTCCATTTGCTGGCGTGCCTGTAGTCTCTCCACCTGTGCCTTCAACGCATCAAACGCTGCTTTCTCTTCGGTTGTCATCGGTTCGCCCCCTTTCGGTGGTTCGGTTGGGTTCGGCGGATTTGTGGGTTCTGTCGGTTTAGGTGGATTTGGAGGTGTAGTTGCAGGTGCATATCTGGCTCGTAGCTGCGCTGCCGTCCCTTCAAACTCGTTCATGTCGACGTTGCCCGCAATGCCGTTCACCTTACCTGAATCCGTATACTGCCAGAATGTCCAACGCTTCCAAGCAGGCTGATCATCCGGTACAAGTGTGTTGCTGTAACGCGCGATCCATAGATCATACGACCCGAGCGAGGCATCAAAATTTCCAGCAAATGAATTGCCCGTATATATAATTGGTTTTATGCCAGTAAGACGTTGTAATTCGGTTAAAAAAGCTTTGGCTACAGTGTTCATCTGCGCTCTGCTCAAATTACCGGGGTTATTCTCATAGTCCATGACAGGAGGTAATTGTAATGCCTTCGCACCCCCGACCTTTTGCAACGTGTTCGCATAATGCGCTGCTTCTGCTTTGGCGATCTCTGTAGAGGTTCCGCGGAAAAAATGATACGTTCCCACCAGCATGCCAGCCGCAAGTGCACCAGCCACATTTTGCTGAAAATTTGGATCGGTATATGTTCGTCCCTCCGTAGCCTTGATGAACACAAATGTCATGCCACTTGCCTTAACTTTGGCCCAATCAATCGTGCCCTGATAACGGGAGACGTCAATACCCTGCGTGTTGCCTGGCGTTCTCGTTTGCATGGTTCTCACACCCTTTACGCGGCAAGTTTGCCGTTTGTATATATTAGATGTCAGGACAAGGTAGTTTGCCTGTGTGCATGTCCTGATGTTTTGGAAGTTTTGAGGAGTTTAGAGGGAATGTTGTTGGGTTAGGTTCGGTGGTTGCTGGAATAGTTAGGGTTCGTGTGGTGTGTTATAAAACAAAACTCGTTTAGTGGTTAGGTACCAATCACTAAAATGTCAGAGCTCTCATCGTTTGCTGTTCTCCCTAGATTTTGGATTCCTAATTTGAGAGTAAGGTTAATCATTTTAGTGATAGATAAAACTGTTGGATCTACTCTATTCCTAGTTTATTAGCTAAATGATTCTAAAATATTCTTCGAGGCTAGTCCTATTCGGTTTGCTATAGGTTTGCTTTCAACATACTATTTGAATTTCTATTAGATTTGTTTTTTTGTGCGGTAGCTGAACAATGTAAAGATGCAATTACTTTTTATCTTTTTTCTTTGGTACGTCACTATCATCATCTGTTTGAGCAAAAGATTCATTAGACCTAAAAGGGAGGTTACCGGGGTTATCCCCGGCTCCTCCCTTACCCTTGAGCACTTCTATTGCCTGCCGAATCGCAGGCGGAATGGGCGCGCCCAGCTTGCCACCATTTTCAATAATAGACAACAGCTCATTCGCGATATAAAAAAAGGCGACCGCATCCCTGAACAAATGTCCGTCTCCCAGAACACCGTCCACCAGATGAGCCACCGATACCATTGCAAAAATAAATACTTTACGTGCAATGCCGAACATCCCAATATTGCTTTCTAACTTTCCTGTCGCCCCCGCCGCCGCGATCCCTGATAGGTAGTCTAGAATGACGAATACGAGCAGTACCCCGAGCACACCCGACCATCCTCCAAAGAAATACGTCCCTGCACTACTTATCAGTGCTATCCCCCATTTCCACAGGGTATCCCATCGTTCCATGGTTTCACCTCCTTTGATTCGAAATACAAGATGCTTCAGAAGAAATAAGGTAACTCCCGCATTTAATCGCTTGTTCTACCAAATTTCCGATATATTGATTTCAATTAAATGAATGTAGGTGATTGTACTAATAAAGAAAAATATGATACTGACATTGATACACTACTTGATGAACTAAACCACAAACGTACACCAACTTTTGAACCAGCATTAAAATATATATCTTCCACGTACATAGGACTAGTAGTTCCTCTTACTTCCATTGAACGCAAAGTTCCAGTAGAACCACTACTAGAATAGATTTGTACATATACAGTAAGTCCTGTAGTAGACCATATGCTTCCAAATTGAAGCTCAGTTCGATAAACACCTGCTCTTTTTATAGTTACTGATAAACTAGTTGGGGTTGGCGTTGTTACATTACCTGATACCGAGTCTGAGCTATTGGGTCCATAAATACGAGTATTACCTGGAGTTGCTTCAAATGGTGCAATACTACTCTGATTATAAATACCCGCTGGAATTGATACGGTGTTATTTATATCAGACCTGAATGATGCTGTCCCTCTGTTAGGAAGAGTACCACTTACTAGTCCATTCTCCGTACTAATTGTCTTTCCAGCGCGAACATCACCTTCAATTGCAGTTCCGTACTCCCCCCCTTCACCCTGCAAGATAAAAGCCATTCCATCATAAACAATTGTGTATACTCCACCTTCTCTAAAAAACCCACTCGTTAAATCAGATCCGTTTGATTTTTTTATAAGTTTTGGCCCAGTTCCATTCACATTTAAAGTCGATACCCCATTATTGCTTACATGTACTTTCAACGTTATTCTCATTCCAGCAACGATAGCTGATGGAGCAGGTGAAAGATTAATATTATAAGAATTTGCTGAACCAGTTGTTGTTCCATAACCTACAGCATTATTCCATAGTGCTCTTTCGGCACTTGAAATGTGCTTCAAAGTGTCGTAATCATGTTCAGTTAATTTATCTAAAACATCTCCTACCGCCTTCTCCGTCGCAGCCAAATCTTCACGAGTGCCATCAACTGCGTTGGATAGTTGGACGATACCCTTATCTGTTAAGGATGCATCATCAATAACGATTTCCCCGACCTTCTGATCGGTATATAGCTTTACCTCATCAATATCATCCCTTGTAGGTACTTTTCTCCATGGCCCCCATCCGACATAGTAGTTCCTTTGAAAGACTTGTAGGTTACTCGGTTCAAAGGTTGTTAGAGTTTGAACCACACCAGCATGTTTTTCTATCGTCAAATGAAAGGCTACTCCTACTGGGGAATTAGCTAAAGTTGCTACCGTCGCATTTGTTGGGCAATAATATTCCCCTTCTGTAATATAGCTATTAAGATCAGATTCCGCAGATATAAGGATGGATTCACGTGTCGCCACACCTGCATCAATCTTTTCAAAAATCCCATTAATACTCTCCCGGGTTACACTCTCATTTCCCAGGGGCAAGGGTAACTTCAGTCGATCTGTTTCTTTTGGCATTATGCCCACACCTCCAGTTCGTTCCACGTCAGGGACGCGGCATCTAGTTCATCCCAGGTAATCTGTTTGTTGTCCAGATCGTCCCAGATCAGATAGCGATACTCGTACTCCACAGCCATATGCGCTGGTTTCAAATCATCAATTGCCCGTTTGAGATCATCAATATTGGGCGGAATACCCATCGTATCCACAAAGCTCACCGTAAAACTCCACGCTTCCTGCTGAAATGATACATCCACCTTGCCTCCGGCATACGCCTCAGCTACATTGGCAACAAGCCTGCCTGAGAACTTTCCCGCACCACGCAGCTTGGATTCCACGACAGCACGCCGTTGTTCCACAGGTTTGAGACGATCTGTCTCAACGCCCAGCTCCTGCTCCCAGTAGCCTAATCCCCATGTTGCCGTACGGACAAAAAATTGATCCAATGTCTCATCCAGTGCCTGAACTAAGAAATCTATCTCGGTACCTTTGGACTGCATATCGGCTTGCATCACCCGCGAAGTCTCGTAATAACTGGGCAAATATGAGAAAAGCTCCCGCCCCTTTGGGCTTGTCAGCTTCACAGTCGTCGTAGAAGGATTACTCATATCCGCTAGCCTCCTTCCCACTCTGACTTTTCCCACTATTCATGCACATCCACCGTTCCCAGAACCGCCACCTGACTTGCCGTCATCTCAATATTCTGATCGCTTACGCCATTCACGGTAAGCTCCGAATAGTCGATTATCGGCGGAATGTCGAGCAGGATCGCAGCAATACGTGTGTAGCGAACGAGCGGATCGGCAAAAGCAAGCTGCTTCAGATACGCGGTCACCCCGCGTTCGATCAACTCCCGCACATCGGCTAGCGTGGCATCACTCGCCAGTGTCAGCTTCACCTGAATATTCATCGGCACTTCCTCTGCCGGCATGACGGTTACTACAGGCCCCGCGGGTGCAACGCCTTCACCTTGTCCATCCTGTGTTGGGTCTACGTACTTCTGCACGGCCGCCACTAGATCACTGCCCGCAGCTCGTTTATCTGTATCCAGCAAATACAGCCCCACACTGCCAGGCCCCTGCCAGAGCGGACTAACTCGCGTCGCTCCAACTCCCGGAACTTCACTTGCCCACTGTACATATTGAGCTTTATTACCACTGGTTCCCTGATTGCGGACTTTGGCATAGAAGCGTTCTAGCAAAGCGGTATCTGCTTCAATATCCGCTCCGCCCTTGATTACATCTACGTTCGTGACCGAAGTCACGCCGCTCATCGGTGTAGACAGCACGGTTACCGTGCCTGCTGGCACATTGCTCTCTTTTCCCGCAACGAGTGCTCGTACACCGACCATGCCAGAACCATTTTCACCTATCTCCACACGGCCAACCGTTTCATATTCTAACGAGGCTTCACCCGATACTTCATCCGCGAGTGTTGCCACTACGGTGCCTGCTGGCACCACTTTCCCCGGCGTACCCATGAATCTCACCACACCTTGTGCCACCACCGCAGCACGTCGAACAATGCCATGTTCTCCAACCCGTAAATCCAGCTCCTCCGAACGAAAATTTGGATCACTGCTCGCAGCGGTACTTGCGAATCCACGCCGTAATAATTCCTGTGCCCAGAGTGCTGTCTCAGATAACATGAACGCTACCGGAGCCTCTGCATCCCACAAGAAAGAACCCTCTGACTTATCCAGATCCGCGGGCAGACGATCCAGCATGCGCTGCATAATCTGTTCCTCCGTCTGATCCTCCAAATAACGCGGCATCTCAGCCATCCCGTCAAGTCACCTCACTTTCCAAAATAAACATCTCTTCCTGCACACTCGCCACCCGGCAAGAAAACATACATTGTTCAAGGTTCCAGTTGAATGTGAACTGATCTACCGATTCAGTGCGGGGATCTGCCAGTAACGTCTCACTCACCATACGAGCGATCTCACTTTCCAGCACACCCCGGCGATCCCCCTGCCCGATCAGTTCCTCAAGCTCGGAACCATAGTTCCGAGAATAGATCACATGCCGGTACCGCGGTGTTTTGACCGCTTTGATACACCACTGTACCCAAGCCTCATGAGCATCTGCGACAGCGACCTTCCCACTCGGGGTCAGTACAAAATCCCCCGTATCATAGTCGAATCGCCAGCTCCGTCCAAAGATCACCTCTTCCGAAGCCGCACCCGACAGATCCTCCTCATCTCCCCAGACCACACCTCGACCGGGAAATAAACTAGGCATTCGCACTCACCACCTTACACAGCACTACGATGTCGTTCCCGCTATTCACACGCATGGCAAGCACACGATCCCCAGGTTTCAAGCCTTTTCCCAGCGACCAATTGGCTTCATCTACTTCACTCTCCTGCAAAAGAAACCGTCCTACGCTCGTCGTCCCGCCATTCGCCACATCACCGATCCCTGAAATTGCGCCAACAACCTCACGCTCCGGCAGCGTCAATGTTCCGGGAAACTCAGCAATAAGATAATCCTGCACCTCATGCTTGAAATCATCCAGTTTCACACCCGATGAAGTCACCGTACCCAGTACGGCACCCATTCCACTAACGGCTTGGCGAGAATGGTTATTCATCGCACCACGCATCACATCGGCAAACTGTCCATATGGATCATCGTTATTCAAGGTAAACCCTCCTTCTCACCATCTCCGCTGTAGCTAGTTCCAACGTCATCGTTCCAGCTCCAGCTAGATCACGGCTCACCGACATGACGATTAGCTTCAGTCCTTTCAATAACACGGCATCCCCGGCTCGAATGGTATTGATATCTGGAGCAGTCACGGTAAACGTCTCCTGAACCCCGGCCAGACGACTCTTCGCCAGTTTCTTGGCGGCAGCCGCTGTTTTCACCTGATCGTCCTCGATCAGCTTTTGCAATGTACCGAGTTCAGCTACACCATCCTGCTCAATTGCGAGCACTTTGGAGGGAACCTCTTTGCCACTTCCCGACTCCGAAGCCGCCATGACTTTCACCTTCGTAACTGCACCTTCGAGCGTCCGCATCTGTGTCAGATCGATGAGCCGATCCAGCTCGTGCACCTTTGTGTTACTGCCTACCTTATAGAGCTGCAACCCTCCAGACGTCATTCGAGGATGATACATGTCTCCTCCTGACTTGGCAGTTTCCTTCAGATCAGCAAACATCATCGAGAAAATCGTCTGCGCCCGATACACCGCCTTCCCGAGCTTAGTTTTGGTATCTGGCAACGTGGCACAGGGGATTTTCCATTCCTTAGCGTACGTTTTGAGCCGCTGCGTCGCGGTCTGATCCTTGGGTAACAGGAACTCATCCTCCGACTTCTCCAAATAGATCATGCGGTCGTACACCGTGAGAGACAATCGCTTCGTGCCACTATTGGAGCTTTCAACCTCCCAGATGACAGCAGGATGCAATAACGGAACCTTCGCCTTTTCTCCAAAAGGAACCCCACTGATCCGCACCGGCATCCCCGGTGATATCGCAGGTAGACCCGAGGATGCAGACACCGCCAGACGGATGTTGGCCTGATAAGCAATCTGTTCGAGCGAATCCTTCAGCGTAATCGTCTCCACCAGTTTGGTCACGTCGTATTGATCGTCAATGATGACCTGGTACGTCACGGCATCACCAGCTTCTGTCCAGGCTTGATCCGGTTCGGATCACTGCCAATCGTCTTGGCATTGAGCTTATAGATTTCGTTCCATCGGGAACTGCTCCCAAGCTCCAGCTTGGCTATTTTGGACAGCGAATCCCCAGATTTAACGATATAAGTCTTGTTTGTTTTTTTCAGATCGGTGCGAGTATTTGTCTTGCCTGCCTGGCCTGCTGTCTTCGCACTCGTCTTCTCTACCTTCGAGTCCCGCCAAGTACGCATGGTGAGGTCAAAATAAATATCCCCACTCTCCCCACCCCGGAAGGTCGTATTGTGAGACACGAGATACACAGGCACATTCACTCCTGTATTCGTAATAATGAAGCGCAGCGGCTTCTTTGATACTAGAAATGTATTCAGTATGTTCATCGCTACACGTGGATCGGGAATATCTGCATACGTGCAGTAGGATGCATCGTATTCTTTGGGAAAAAAAGAAGAGAAGGTGATCTCCTTCACCCTCTCTCCCTGCGCAAAATCAAACTCACCATGCTCCAGCATTTGAATCGTCTCATACCCTTTGGTACGGGAAATATTCAACTCTTCTGGATTCACGGGGAATTGGAATGATGTCGTTCCGTCTTTTAACGTGAACTCCATCTCTATCCCTTTCACTTGATCTTCAATCACACTCATACCTGACCTCCTTTCATCCTAGGCCATGATCGTTTTGCGGTTCTCCATCGCACGTCGTACCTCACTCACCACACGCTGTCCGACCTGTCGGGCAAGCCCATCATAGTCAATCGCATTCTCGCGAACGGTAACTTGCACCGCACCTACAGGAACATTTACAGCAATCTGGTTCGTTGTTTCGGTTTTGAAATCCTTAAGGTAACTCGACAGGCTACTCATCTGATCTTCCGAAATCTGTACGGTCATCGGGGATGATTTGCCATTCGTTCCCGCTGTGGACTGTGATCCATTTCCCGCATTCATTGCCTGCAGTTGCATCATGCTCGAACCTTGAAATGCCGCCGAAGTGGGTTGAACCCCCATTGATGTCGTATACGCCCATGGACCTGTGGTCAAGAGTGCGGAAGGAATATATGGAGGAGCTACTGTAGGTTGTACCGAAGGTGCTGGAGGCACGGGAGCGGGTGGAACCTTCTCTTCTTCCTTCGAGCCAAACCCAAAGAAATTGGAGATGCCGCTCGTGATGTTTTTCGTTTTTTCGGCGACATAATCTACCGCACCAGATACAGCATTGCCCACGCTCTCAGTTGCGCTCGACATGAAATTGCCAATATCCTTCGCTTTACCGCCAATCCATTCGCCCGCAGCACTTCCTGCCCAGCCACCAATTGCGCCGCCCACATACGTGCCAATCCCAGGTAAAATCACACTCCCAATGGCACTGCCAATAGCGGTACCCGCTGTTCCTCCAATCATGGAACCTACGGCTCGGCCACGCTCTCCAGGTGCAGCAGAAGCCACATTCGCTACACTCGTCAACATACTGATCGGCCCAAGCAGTTTTCCTGCTCCTTTCGCTAGACCTCCGCTTATCTTGCTAAACATGCCGTTACCCGATAACAGGTTGGACATGCCCATCGGTGAACCTGACAGGATGCCCGAGCTAAAACCGGATTTCCCTCCACCTCGCATCCGCCTATTCTTCTCCATGGATACGGATTCGCGGAAGGACTTGTTTGATGTGTCTTCATGAATTTTGGATTGGGTTGGAGCGGGTGCTGGAGTAGTTCTCGGGGATCGGCCTCTGTAACCTCCCCCAGAAACTCTACGTGGGGTTTTCTCGGCTTGACCACCACCAACATTTCCAGTTCGAGAATTGGTTCTGGATCGGTTCCCACCTCTTGAACCGCTCTTTGAACCACCTCTGCGAGTCTTTCCAAGACTACCGCCAGAGCAGCAACCACATTTAGCGGCCGGGCTTGAAGCAGCATCTGTTTTAGATTTTTTGCCTCTTATCTTGTTCCAACCATCTCGTAGTTTTCCGAGTAGATTCGCAACATGAGTTACTGCATCTCCAAATTTATTAATGTAATCTGCAAAATCAGCACCCTTATCCAACCAGCCTTTTTCTTCTTCCTTCGCTACATTCTTAACCGTATTGTTATTGCTGCCAATACTAAGCGACAGCGAAGGATTGCTCGCCGGATTCATCTTACCCATCGCCACTTCAACCTTTTGGCGCACCTCGACAGAGACCGTTCCCGATGCTTTGACCATCTGCCCTTGAACTCGGTTCAGCTTCGCCAATACCCGATCCAAGGCAGGACTTAGCTGATCATTCAGCCCAATCGTTGGTGTGATGCGCAATCTGCTCAATCGAATTGCGGTACTGTACACATGCTCAAGTCTGCGTCCGGTTGTTCGCAGCTCGTTATTTGTTTTAATCAGACTCTGATATCGCACCCTGCCCAGCCGTTCGGTCGAGCGCTGAATCTGATCCAGATAACGAAGGGTTGTCCGCATCTGCGCATTGGACTTACTTAGACCTACAATCATTTCTGCCATCTAATTCACCTCCTGTCATTCCATATGGATTCCTCTACCTTACCGATTGTTTTGCTTCGTGATTGCATCCATTTCCTCTTCCGAGAAAGCAAGCAACAACGAGCGTTCGCCTCGGGGTAGAGACCAGAACTCTCCGGGTCTTAGATGATGACGCACCCACATGTGATAGAGGAACGTTGTCATCCCGCCGGAGTGAATTAGTTTTTTAGGTCTTCAATCTCCACACCGAACCCAGATAGCTCCAGTACTTTGTCACCCACCGCATCCAGCTCACCAGCAAGCAGCATGCGGCGAACCGCTTGTTCCCCGCCAGACAACTTCATGCGACCAGTAATGCGGCTATCACCCCAGCCGGATAATTCCAGGCTGCGCACTTGCAGCTTCACCGTCGCTTCGGAGATAAGCAGTGCATTGAACGTTTCCGTGTCCACCTTTTCTTCGGTGCGACCCTTGACCGTTTTGCGAACTGTACAACGCTCGCGGATCTGATCGACTTTGGAGGATGTCAGTCCACGCAGCGTAAGCAGCAGATCCAACCGCTGAATACGCACATTTTCCTCTGGCAATCGCTCTGCCGCTTCAAATAGCTGATCCAAAATTTGCTCTTCTGACAGCTTTTCATTCATACTCATCGAGGCATGTCTCCTTTTAGCTTCCTAAAATGTACTTCGTATTACAAAATCCGCTGAAACATAAGAAGCAGACCGAGTTGCCCTCAGCCTGCTTGTTCTTATAATTACTATATCTTCGGGTTAGCTTTCCATAACCTTGCTTTCGCCTTGCCTATGCCTTCCTCTTCCTTGGTCTTCCTTGGTCTTCCTTTGTCTTCCTTTGTCTTCCTTTGTCTTCCTTTGTCTTACTTTGTCTTACTTCATATTCCTAACTACGATTCTTAGTTCGCTACAATCGGATTAAGCAACTCAAATCCTTCGAAGGTAAAGCCTGTTTCCTCCGGCACTTCTTCCCCGGCAGTCCAGTTCGCAAGCTGAATTTTGTCCACCATACACCCTTTTAGCAGTACACTCTCATGTCCATAGGACTCTGGATCA
This sequence comes from Paenibacillus sp. ACRSA, assembly GCF_022346845.1. Classification (NCBI taxonomy): domain Bacteria; kingdom Bacillati; phylum Bacillota; class Bacilli; order Caryophanales; family Paenibacillaceae; genus Paenibacillus; species Paenibacillus sp. ACRSA. Next base: position 376,638 of record NZ_JAKRNP010000003.1, read on the forward strand.
TCTAGCTTGGAGATAATCTGGAACTTCGTGAAACCACGTGTAATCATATCTGAAGTGACTTTGTACCCTGTCATCGTACCTGTTCCTTTTTTCGCTCCATTCTTGTGCACCTTCCAGTCGTTACCGACCAGATTCAGCTCACGCTTCTCAATCTCTACACTCGCTTCCAGCTTGTTAATATTGGTCTGCCACGTACCATCAATATGCAGCTGACCATGGGTACCGAGAATAACTCTTGATGCATCTAACATGAATATTCCTCCTTGGGATCATTGAACGTATCGATTCGCGTAAACCATTCGTTCACATATTTTTATTATGGATATGATTGGACTTTGCCCCATTCGCTTACTTCCACAGCCGGCTAAACTCATTTATCTTGAAACAGCACACTCTACACACAAACTAGAATCTGCACGCCTAACAAATCTTATTGCACATAAAAAGTGCCGAATAATTGCTCCATCACATCCGTCAGCTTCACATTCCACTGCAAATACACCTGATCTGCTTCCGGCTTCAGAATCGGAGCCGTTCCATAATACGCAGGATCGAGAACGACATCGTATCCGGATGCTTCAATCACATTGCTCTGCGCGAGCAGTGCCAGATAGGCTTTCATTGCCCCAATCAATGCCTGGCGACCTTCCTCCGTGTTGTTCACTTTACCGATGTACGTGTCCTCAGCAGAACGCTGCAGGTCAACGTTAATGGCATCCATAACACGGATGGAACGGATTTTTTTCCAGGCATTATTCTGACCAGCTACCGGAGCAACTAGCGTATTCACACCACGCAGTGCTTTAACCTGACGACCATCGTGGAAGAAAATAAACACACCATTCTGCACAGCCTGCTCCTGTTCAGCTCTCGTCCAGCGACGTGTCACATCATCGAACGGAGTTGATGCATACGTGGTGGATTCGTTCAAGCGCTGACCTGCGATCAGACCCGCAACATACGCAGATGTCTCAGCCGAGCTATAGAAGGTGTCTCCCAAACGCACCCCCGTACCCATGTTAACGACACCCTCATGGTTCAACTGTGCTGAACGGGCCGATGCCTTCTGAGCAGCACTCGCCGATGTATCATCTGCTGCGGAACCGCCAAATACGGCGATAACCGGTTTGCCTTCATTACGCACACGTTTAACCCATGCGCCAAAGCTTGCAAGTAGAGGGGCATCCGCGGCTTGATCCAGAGCCAATACATCGAATTGTTCACTCTCAAGCGCCTCTTGTACGGCAATGTAATCCGCATTGGTCAGACTGTCATTGCCACTCACACCGCCTTTGAATGATGCACCAGCAACGGTGGCAACCTCGCCCGTACCATCTCCAATCGCTACTGCTGTTACCCATACGTTGTTCTCATCCGCATTGATCTGATCTGCCAGAGCTGCACCTGTGATATCTGCTGTCACCAGCGCATACAACATGCGATTACCTTCGAAAAGGCGCACTTCATGCTTCGTATTATCAATGATGCCAGGTTGAATCGTGACATAGAAATCGTTACTCCGATCCCCTGCATACTTGGCATCCAATTGCAGTACATCTTCATCGTTACGATCCTTGAGTGTAAGACTTCCCGCCTTCGCCGTTTCCCCCACGACCCGATAGGCCAATAGCTTCTTCGGCCCGCCGAGCAGGGCAAGCTTTAGAGAGGTGTATGCTGTCCCATTGTCCTTTGCACCCGCTGAGAAAATCCGTTCAATCGCTGATTCGCTGCCCACTTCTACAAAAGTCCCCGCCGGCCCCCAGTTTGCCTTCACTGGTACTACAACAGTTCCACGATTTCCTGCTTGAATGGACGATGCTGCCGCCGCCTGAAAATTCATATATAAGCCCGGAAGTACCGGACGATTCGTCTGCTCCCATGTTCCGCCTGCCATTAGCCCTTCACCTTCGCTTTCATAAATTGGTTAATTCGTTCTTGTGCTTCCGCAATGGAAAACGTCTGCGCCGCCGTTACACTCAGCGCCCCATACAGCACCTCAGCCTTAACGGCAAAGAGGGCTTCCGCATGATTGATTAGCTCGGCTCGCGTATATTTCGCGGCGCCTTGTTGGATTTGTTCGATTGAGCTTGTCAACGCCATCTCACCTCATTTGGTTATAAGTTCAACTAAAGATTGTTCAGAAAGTCTGCTTTTGAACATGAACTATTCATAAATTTATTGTGATTCATGCTTATTCTATTCCTCTGCTATGATGCACCTGACGAATGAAAGGTACGTCTGTTCCTGGGCGACGAATCCGCTCCTGTAAGGTCAGACGGATCTGCCCATTCAGGTAGGCGTCCACCTGTAAATCGGCAGAGACGTCATCAACCGTGACATATCGCCTGCTCTCGTTAGTATCTTCGCTCCCCGCATCAGTAATTGCGATTCGTGCTTGTATCCCTAGCTGTTCCACAAGCCGAATTACAGTGTTACGTGTCGCCACTGGATTTCTAGTCATGACATGTCCCACGAACTGCTTGTGAATCTCCAGTGTAGAAGCACCCGCCTCGGCGATATCGTAACTCGTGATTCGCCACAAGACAGAAGGAGATTCGTACCCTCCAGGCCACATATCACGATAGACAGACCAACTTGAACCAAGCTCAGTTTGTGTCCAATTCTGGAGTGCAAGCAACGAATAGTCCTGCGTTTCGATGGCAAGATCATGTTCAATGACCTCAGGTATATAGACCCCAAATCGTAGACTACGTGTAATGAAGCCTGCACCAGAATCTATTCGATCACAATCGGAAGATCCGAGGTAGATACAGGTGAAGGCATTGCCCTCCGTATCCTTTAATCGGATCTGGTGTAATCCCTCCACCAACTTACTGGCCCAGACCTCCAACTGCTCCGCTCCACCCTCTGTGAGTCTCGCATATGGAGCAATGCGAATGATTCGGCGATATCCTGCCCAGCTAGATTTAGGTACTTCTTCCGCAAAAGCAATGACCGCACAAGGTTCATTTACCAACTCGCCCGGTGCAAGAGCATCACGCACCTGACCCTTCCACGCCGGAACAAGTTCAGCAAGTTTCTGCTTTAATGTCTGCTTCATGAGCGTGCTCATCCTGCCCACACTTGCTGTGGAATTTACCTCAGTTGTTATAGACAAATTTATTTCGCCCCCTTCAGCTGCAAATGTATGATCTGCTCCCACTGTGCAGCGACAATGCAGCAGTCATGAAACTCCCCCTTTAACATTCCGTCTGCAATACAATCTATGATCGAACCAAACTAGACAACATCACCGCATAAGAAAGACCGGCTCCATGGCCGGTCTGCTGTACATTAGCGTATGTGCTTTCGGTGTGTCCCTGTGCGATTGATCCGATAATATAATCTTACACCTGTTGATCCCAAACGCGGATGGTGATTGGCATGACTTCGGTGCGATTAAGAGAGTATCTTGGGTGGAAAAAAGACGACACTATATGAAGTTAATCAGACACCAATGTAACTTGGGGGTTCAGCGTAATTTCAAACGCACGTCCCCAGATAAAGTCCGGATTGGTATACTCCAGCTCTGCATTTTCATACGCAGCATAGGAGCTTTCCCCATCTTCCAACTGAACCACCGCATCATTACCTTGGGCAAATGCAGGTTTAGCGGCAAGTGTCGTTGTGTATGTCTGCATTAAATCTCGCAGCAACGATTGTAGGTGTTCGTAATCCTCACTGGAATTGAACAAAAGCATATTCTGATCCGCGAGCGTAGCCACGTTGGTATACAAGGCATGAGCTCGGGAATACGTGCGAATATCTGCAATCGCAACCGCTTTGTAGTAATAATCCTTCAGGAAACGTTTAAACAGTAGTGACCCTTGAACATTCATCGCTTCCTCTAGTGCAGAGGCATTTGTTTCTTTCGTAATAAAGGCATAACGAGATTGTCCCATACCAACGGCAATTCCAATCTTATTGCCCGGTGTATTCCAAGCACTATATCCTAGAACGCGACCAGTGTGTGGACTAGTCAATAGCGCTTCAGCTACATCTACATTCGCCGGACCTTTACCTACAAAATCAATCACAACCGTGGGCATACCTTGTTCACTATTAACGTTAATTCGCTCAACAGCAGCCTCTACCTGTTCCAGTGCCGTAATCGCCACAATTTCTAAGTTAGGCTCTGGTTTGTTCTTATGAGAATGGCTGGTCATTCGATCAAGTTCTGAGGCAACATCGAACGTTGCCGCTTGAAGCGAAGCGCCATCCTGCCTAACGTTCTCGCCTGTGACAAGATCAGTATCCGTCTCTTCCTCTGGAACTGGATATGCAGAATCAGCAACAAGCACGCCACCCACGATATCAATATGTCGGGCTACATTCTCATGCACATTCATATATTCGTAGGTGTTCACGATGGTATTACCATGCGGGCCAAAGTAGGTAACCGCATAACGTGTTTTTTCGCCATCACGAATCAATTGATTTGCCATGCGAGCTAACAACGAATGCCCCAAACCATCGGCATCCGGAAGAATGATCGCACGGTCTGGATTCTGCCCAGCTACTCCGCCAAGCCATTCGTTAATTTGATTCTCCACATAACGGATCTCGTTAATCTGTACGCCTTGTGTATTGGCATCATCTACACCAACCGCGAGAAAGTCAATATATCCCTTACGTGCCAGTTGATCCAGGATGTATAGATTCGTTTTGAATTTATGCTGTCTGGTATTGTAATATTGTTCTTTGTCAAAATAGGTCGTCTCACCATACTCTGTAGAATCAGGAGACAAGTTATACCCCTGGATAATATCTTCAAAAGCAGTAAACGTCTGTCGAGGCTGCTGCATTAATGCTCGCGATTCATTATAAGCATCAAGCGCAAGTCCATCTGCAAATGAAGTGGTCGCAAGTCGCATGATCGTGTCCATCACGTAAACGGGTTTACATGGATATTTCTCTTTAATAACTCGAATTACATCCAACAACCGCGTCGTCTCCTGATCATAGTTCGGATAATCACCGCCTCCGTTCTCACGAAGCTCGCGGCTACCAATCAGACCACCATAAGCCAGCATATCGCTTGAAATAATGAAGCCTTCAACTTCAGCAGCATGCTCTAGAATAAAATCGTGAATATTGGACGGCTTGCCATACTGAGGTGTAGATGTACCAAGTAATGTGGTGCCATCTACCGTTTTCTCCGAATCCAAGCGGTTTCGGATGTCCTTCCGGTTCGGTGTAACGATATGGAGACCGGCTGCTTTACCTTGTACAATGACGTCATCCAGGTTGGCTGGACGATCATCGAGTGGGACATACAATACTTTTTTCATATCATGCTACCTCCTGCTCCAAGAATGAGATTTTCCTTCAGCACCTGATCAGAACGCTTAGCCCCTATTAAAAAAACTGGCCATTAGCCAGTAGATTCATAGATGATATCGATATGATTGCTTTCCTTCTGATCCGATAATACCATCTTACCTCTTTTAAACGTCTACGCTGACGGTTAACCGCCTGAATTAAGACCGATTGTGGAAGCTAATACGTCGGCTCAGCGTCGGTTTCTTGCGAAGGCTTAATATTAGTTGATTTGACTCAACTTTTATACTCCTGCTAACGTTTATACTGCAAATGAAAGATTTATAGGATCAAGAGGAGTGAATTGTATGCAAAAATCAGATTGGTTCTACCTCTGGGTGATCACAAGTGGTTATATGACAGGTTACGTGATGCATATATTGACCCTGTTCCTTCTATATAGGGAGGCTGGCGTAGTAACTGACTCGTTTATTGGATGGACTGTGGTGATGTATTTAACGAGTGTGATGCTGCTGTATCTGCTTTCTGTAATTATCCTCCGTCTAGTCGGTTTATATCGCTTCTGGTCTCAGACGATTATGTTTGTATTAGCCTCCTTCCTTAGCGTTTATATGACAGCTTGGTTATTCCTTGGTACAGGTCTTTCCACTCTACCTCCAATTTCGTTCCCTTTCACAGACGAAGGCTTGCCTTTACTGGTTTTTTGGACGAGCACAGCCCTGATCTGTTCTTGGGGAGTTTGGGTCGTACGTAATCCATCGACGAAACCCCTTTTTATGTTGTTATCGCGAGCTACGTTAATTCTTTTCATCATTTGGATGGGAGTCCGTTAGAATTAAGGATCAGCTTACATCCACATACCAAAGAAGAGCACATGCCCCTATGCTTCACAGGCTGTGCTCTTCTCATTCTATTTCCTCGTTCCTTACATATGTCCATTGATACTATTTATCTAATCACTCAATCCACAACATGGAATGAATGTTTCTTTCGTAGCCTTGTTAAGCAATAATATATCTGAAGTTTTCCCAGCTCTCTGGAACCGAATTGCTGTTTCTTGCATGATGATAGAAGCTGAATGGGAATTTAAATACATGTCCGCTGTTCCAATCTTGTGAGCGTCGATCTGTCAGCCAGTATTCAAGTTCATGCGGCAGTGCAATCGAGCGTTCAGCACGTACCAAGGGTAGTTGATCCACAGGAGACTGCAATGTCAGCCTGCCTAGTTCATGATCCACATTACGGCTCAGTCGCAACGCTTTTACCATCGTTAAGAACGGCGTCAGCCCTTGGTAGAACAAGCTTGGATAACCTAATTCATACAACATATTAAGTGCATGTCCATACGTTAACATATGTCCGATGAGATCATGATGAGCCTCTGCTTGATAGATGGTATCAAATGCCCCAAGCTCATCCAGAATGAGACGCGACAGATCCTCCGGACGTTCAATCAGGGGAAAACCGTCAGATTCATCTACACGTAGCGTGCGTATTTCTTTAACCGTCGTATTGATCCACGATCTTCCCGGCACAGTCCGCTCAAATGAATCAATCAGCTCCACTAGCTGCTGTATATCGCGGGCAGTCCCCCATCCCTCCAGCTCACGAATGGCCTTTAGGCTAAATGCCCCATAGATGGCTTGATGCCCAACCCAATGGAGTTCACCAATAGTACGATCCAGTGCCTGGGTAATAAGTGCTTCCGCTTCTTCCATTGGCAACACTTCACCTCGCAAAGAAGTTTCTCCCGAGTGTACGCCATGTTTACGGAGCATTGCCTTGGCTTCAGCTGTGACACTTCCAGCAGCCAGAGAGGTTAGGCGGTTCTCCCTCACCCAGAAGTAAGCCGCAATCGCCGCTGCCCCATAATGGGCGTGCCACAGATCCCCTGTGTGCTCCCGACTCGAAACGATGATCATTAGACCCTCTTCTAACAAACGTCGATCCATAATTCATCCCTCCTTCATCGCATAAGTGTTTCCCCATATATACCGCTTACATTGCGGATACTTCTATTAAATGAGCAAAATCGTGAAGATATGCACACCCTTGTTGACCAGTTCCATTTTCACTTCACTTGCTTGCATTTAACTACATTTGCAGCTTTCCGACATCTTGGACGACGACCTCAAGTGCATGTACCTGTGCTTTTTGCTCTGAGAAGAACCAGATCCGTTCTTTTTTCACAACAATGAATAGACCATTCATATCTCCCATCGGCGCAAAGGTATCACTGATCTTGACCATCTTGCCGACTAAGCGGAACACGAGAAGCTACCCATTCCTTTGCTTCCTGAAAGAGATTTGAAGGTATCATCCATGCAAAGTGATAGAAGTGCTCCTCGTTCGTCTCGTTTTGCATAAATACCATTCTTGTCTGTCCAGCTTGAATCGTAAATGAACGCTCAGATTCATCGACAATGGGAATGCCGAGCGTATCCTTATAGAACGGTTTAATATCTTTCAACTGTGCAGTGTATAACGTAACCTCTTCAAATACCATCTCGTTTCCTCTTGCTGATCTAACCACGTCCATGCATGCGTTCCCACTTGCTCCACGGTACCATGCCCAGCTCAGGCTTCGCTTCGTCTGGCAGCATGGATATGAACTCAAGTGAGTGCCCATCTGGATCGGTGAAATACACCGACACGGCGGGCATCCAGCTGAACACATACAATTCGCCAATGTCATCATCTAAGAAATTACGCGCCGCAATCCCTTTAGCCTCCAGATATGGGACGGCTTGTTTCATATCCTCTAAGGACACATGAAAAGCGAAATGCTGCCGCTGAACTTTATCAGGTTCCTTTTGCCAGATGCCTAACATTGCGTTTCCTCTACCACCGACCCAGTAAAAGGAGTTCCCTCGCTCGGGCTGTCCATATGCATGTTCCAGACCCATAATATGCTCGTAAAAATGCTGGGATCTCTCCAGATCCGTTACATTCAGATGTGTCTCAAATATACCTTTAATCATGCGACATCCCCCTCTCTATCAAGTGTTATTTACGTGCAGACGTGATGGCCTCTGCTAGATGCAAAAATGAACCAAGTACACTTTGAATCCGTTCCTCAATATCCTGACTACCCTCATATTCCTCGTATCCATCGTATGTTGCCTCGAATCTTCTACGTTGCGCTCCACCAATGGAAATCCATTCTGATGCATTGATCCCATGCATATTCCGCACAATCGCTTGTAACTGTAGTAGCGCACTTACGCCTACAGCACCTCCCGATGAACTAATGGACAACACCGGCTTCCCGCTGAAATAGGATTGACCTAGGTGATCCAGTGCGTTTTTGAGCACACCGCTTATGCTTCCATGGTACTCTGGCGTAGCTAAAATAATGGCGTCAGCCGCGAGCACTCGTGCCTTCAGATCAGCCAAATGTAGATCATCGTCGAGTTTCTCATCCGCCGCGTAGAAAGGAACCGGTGTTTGATATAAATCGAACAGGCTCGCTTCATGTCCTTGACCATGAATAGCTTGAATCACATATTCTCCCAGACGTGTACTGGTCGCATTTTTGCGGTTACTTCCTGCCACAACAATAAATTTCATTGGGTCACGCTCCTTTTTTTTCATTTCGTGTTCTCGTTTATGTATTACTAGCATATCTTTCTTCACCCTTAGATGCGTCAGCAGAAAGGCTTAACTTCCAGCACCAAAAAACTCAACCTTTCGGCTGAGTTTCTACGACTTTGGACTGAGGTGTGGTCATGATGCTTAGACCACCCATCCTTTGCGGACCGCATAGATCGCAGCTTGTGTACGATCAGATAGCCCTAATTTATCCAATAGATGACTAACATGTGTTTTTACTGTTTTCTCAGTAATGACTAGCTGGGCTGCAATTTCTTTATTACTCAACCCCTGAGCGATAAGCCCCAGCACCTCCCGTTCACGACGGGTCAGCGTATCAAGATCCTGTGCGGATGCTTGTGCTTCCATATCCTTATCCTGACGTTGCTCTTGTACAGGCTGTTGCTCTGTCTGCTTCAACGATAACTGCTGTTCATTCATAGATAGTTCAGCAGAAGCCATGACATGCATGAGTTGACCAGCCGCCGCCGGATGAAGCTCCACCTGACCTGCATGTACATTGCGGATCGCCACCGCCAGATCCTCTGGTTCGATGTCTTTTAACAAATATCCTTTGACCCCAGCACGTACAGCAGGTACAACATGATCCTGGTCTGAGAACGATGTGAGCACAATGATCCGAATACTAGGCGTAAGCACTCGAAGCTGTCTAGCTGTTTCTATTCCATCGAGTACAGGCATATGCAGATCCATTAACACCACGTCCGGCTCGAGCTCTGCCGCTTGTTGCAACGCTTCCTGTCCATCAGATGCCTCGCCAACGACAACCATATCGGACTGTGTGGATAGAAAAACATGAAGCCCACGTCTGACCATCGCATGGTCATCCGCAAGCAAAATCCTAATCGGCATCTCTTCTCCTCCTTAATTCTCTACCGTTCCAGACGTAAGCGGGACAATCACCGTTACTATTGTTCCTTTGCGAGCGGAGCTTACAAGTTCCAATCGACCTCCCAACGCTTGAGCACGTTCCTTCATAATCGATAATCCGAGAGAACGAGTGGACAAAGCTCCACGCCGCTTGGCTCCACCTTTCCCACGATCGGTTACGCTTAATGTTACCTCACGATCACTCAAATGTAGGATGATCTCAGCCGCGTCCACACCAGCATGCTTACGTACATTATTAAGGGCTTCCTGTCCGATTCGCCATAGCCCGTCTTCAACACTTCGGGGCAGACTTCCCATACCAGAACGATGGACAGCCACCTGCAGTCCCTGTCCTGCACCATATTCTTGCAATGCACTCATTAGCCCCTTCTCTAAACCTGCCGGTCGCAGCTGCATAATCAGTGCTCGCATTTCCTTCAGCGCTTCCTGTGAGAGAGAACGAACGTCCTTCATTGCCTCTCTAATAGGCTCAAGCTCTGCAGAGCCCAACATCATGCTCTCAGCTCCCTTCGCCGTCAGGGACAAGGAAAATAGAATCTGGTTGACCGAATCATGCAGATCCCGTGCCAAGCGATTCCGTTCTTCCAATCGAGCCAACTCACGCCGTTGTTCAGCAAGCTTCAAGCTTTCCCACGACGCAGTAATGTGTTCAGCAATCGCCTCAAGTACCTCATGATCCGCCTGAGGGAGAATGCTGGATTGAGCATAACCAACGACTAATACGCCTGCCTCTCCCGGAATAATACTCAGAATGGGGACGGCGAGACCCGAAGATAGAACAGGTACAGGTAACGACCGTGCACTGCTTGTAGCTATACCTTGAACCTCTGAGGCGGATAATTTCGTAATTCGATGAAGATCAATAGCACGCTGTAGCCCGTTCAAACCATCTATAGAAAAATCTTCATATAATGATCGTTGCTGCAAGGCTCCCACAACATGTGCAGCTTGTACAACCAAACGATCCTCTCTGAGTTTCAGCAATGCCGCAAATGGCCAATCATAATGTTGCCCTAGCAGACTAACCGTTGTCTCAGCCAGCGAATCCAAATGCTTACATTCATTCACCGCGAGTCCTAACGCACTGCTGAATCCGCCTAGCTTCGCAAATAGATCTGCTCGCCTCTGCTCAGCACGATATAACCGCATCCGCTCAATCGCACTGCCGATCTGATAAGCTACTGCCTGTAATAGTGCCAGTTCACTTTCACTAAAGTGCTCTTTGTTCGGGGCAGCTACATTGAGCAGCCCTAACATCTTCTCACCAGATCGAAGAGGTACCGTTGCATGATGGGTGATATCATAGGTATCTCCCCATTGATATTCACGCGCATCCTCAAGTCGTTTACAGTTAAGAACATTAACAGCATTGTCCAATCGCCCATCCCAGAAGCGATTCAGACACCAACACGTGCCACATCGCATCGGTTGCTTCTCTTGACGCTGAAGTGCAGGAGGCAAATTATAGTCTGCCATGAACGAATATTCTCCGCGTTCACCAATCAGAAATAACCATCCTGTTGTCAGTCCTGTAAGACCCAATAACTTACCTATTACGGTATCGAGCATCGTACTCAGGTCGTTCGAGGTATTCAACGTCTCCGCAATCGTCTTCAGGGTGTACATTTCCTGCATCCTACCTTCTTCAGACATGCAGATTCTCTCCTTTAAGAGGTTGTTCAAAAATTCCGACCGCACCTTTTGAACACGTAATTTAACTAAACCATGTATTGTTCATTATTGTATCCAATCAGGCATGGATATTAAAGGATGAAGTTCGCCGCCCTCACCCCAGCTTCTTACGCTCCTTGCGTGTTGCCGATAACGGCTCTACATTAATTAACCCTCGATCGGATAGAGCAAGAGCCAACTTATAGAAGGCACGCGTTCGAATCTTCGTATACGTATCCTTACTTACAGGAGGGTCGAACACGTGGTTATACACTTTATAATCGAATACATCTTCATCCTTCAAATAACGTTCGCACACAAGCAGACGCTCTTTCTCACTAAGACGAGAGACAATAAAATCAATCGTATCACAATAGGATTGACGTGCCCGCTGGACATCCACATTATAAATTGCTGTTCGAGCCGTTGAATCTCCGGTTACGTTCGTTGCACCATGGAAGCGTTCTGCATAGCTCGCAGTCACCATCACTTCTCGCTCTTCAAACGCAATGGTTTTGTATATGCGATACTTCTCCAGAGCAGCTTCAACCGCAGTCTGTGTTTTTCGGCGATCCAATTCGGGTAACAATAATTCCATCATCATTCTCCTCCTTATATACTGAACATTTTATTTTCTGTGCTAGAGCTTCATATAGCTCATGTTCCTTTGTTGCCTTTTGGAATCTGTTCGAGCGTGAATAGACCAAAAAACGATGGTATTTTTAATAGGCATCAGTTATCATTAATTTACATTTTGTTCGTATAATGTTCGTATTTCTATTCGAGGATACCACTTTCTGGAGATTGGAGTAAACCCTCATTTTGGGTCATTTTGAGCCAAAAATAAAACTCACTCTCTCATTCTCTTTACCTTTTGGCATAATTGTTTCAAATCTCTTTACCTAATGGTATATATACGATATAGTACAAATAATGAACGAGTTCCATCCAAGTCGTCTTCTACGAATTATATAAGTTCAACTAAACTTTTTACACGTGAACGGAGAAGACAGAAATAACGTGAAGAAGCGAAGCGCTCGCCTTTATCGCCGGATTTTCCCTTTAAAGAAGGGAATCAAAAAAATCTGGGGATAACAGCGCTCGGAAGGTTATTCTGTCATCGGAGTGGCAAGTGTAAATATTCATTAGTTGAACTTACATAGATGTAGACTACGATAGACTAATTGAAGGAGTGGCATGAATTGTGGAGCATGCTTTTGGATCTTACCTCAAACAACTGCGAGAGTTGCAAGGCTATAGTATCAATCAGCTAGCAGATTCCGCAGGAATTAGTAACTCACAGATTTCACGCATTGAGAATGGGGTTCGTGGTGTTCCCAAACCAGCAACCATTCGCAAATTGGCAGATGCCCTCTCCGTTCCTTATGCAGAGATGATGAAGCAAGCTGGATATATGGAAGAAATGAATACCACAACAGATGCACTGGTCACACCTGAATGGGCAACTTATAAGGATCGTCGAGACTTTAAGAAAATGCTGGAGGATGAGGATGATCTCATGTTTGATGGCATACCACTGGATGACGAGGACAAGAAGCGTATTAAGGATGTTCTAACAGGACTATTCTGGGAAGCTAAGCAGATGAACAAACGCAAGAAAACAACCGATCCAGATAAGAAGCAATGAAACATTACAGGGTGAACCAAATTGAAGCAGCGGGTGAGATGATATGGATGACATTGTAACAAAGCTGATTCGAAAGCACCGGACAAACTGCCCTTTCAGCATTGCGAGAGCCCTTGGGATACATATCCGTTTCACCAATCTCGGAAAGTCCACCAAAGGTTTGTATTTTCGTAAGCTGCGACGCAGATTTATTGTGATTCACAATGACCTGGCTCCAGAATGGCAACGTTTTGTATGTGCTCACGAACTGGGGCATGACCGATTGCATAAAGGCATCAACCGTTTCTTTTTAGAGGAGCACTCCTATTTTGCACCTGGCAAACTGGAAAGACAGGCGAATCTTTTTGCCATTCAGCTCTTAACCTCAGGGGTAACTCCAGAGCCCGATGAATCACTTGAAAAATATTGCTTACGTACAGGACTGCCTCGTGAAGTGCAGCATTTTTTTTACCCCAACTAAGAACATACGTTCCTTCGTTGTTAAAATTTATTTTCTTTTTGCATCCATACAATATGATGTCACTTGTAGGTTACCTATTTTTACGTAAATCGCGAGATTTCCTAATCATTGTCTGCTAAAATAGCAAATGAGCTATACACGCTCAAGTAGATTACTATTTTGGGAGGTTTCGGATTCATATGAAAATCTGGAAGAATTACGTTTCACTTCTGCTAACGGTCTGTTTGCTGTTTGGCAGTGTAGGCATGGCTGCGGCTGCGGATACCACTCCGGGCACAGGCAAGCACATTACCATTCTACATACGAATGATACACATGCACGCGCAGTTGAATCCTCACCTGCGATGGGTTTTGCTAAAGTAGCTGGAATTGCGGACAAATACCGTAGCGAAAACCCAAATACCCTCCTGCTTGATGCTGGAGATGCTGTACACGGCACAACATTTGCCACGCTGGTTAACGGTGAGAGCATCGTCAAAGTAATGAACGAAATGGGCTACCAAGCAATCGTACCTGGTAACCACGAATTCAATTACGGCTCCGAACGCCTCGTTGAGCTTGCGGACATGATGAATTTCCCAATGCTTAGCGCCAACGTGAAGAAGAAAGACGGTACTCGTCTTTTTGAACCGTATCTGATCCAAGAAGTAGATGGCGTGAAAATCGGTATCATCGCTCTGACTACACCGGAAACAATGTACAAAACGAATCCGAAAAATGTAGAAGGTCTTGATATCACAGATCCAACTGTGGAAGCTAAAGTGCTCGTGAATGAAATCCGCAGCAAAGTAGATGTTGTCGTTGTATTGGGACACCTTGGACAAGATGCATCCAGTACAGATACTAGTTTCAAAGTCGTTAAAGAAGTGCCTGGAATTGATGTATTCATCGATGGTCACAGCCACACTGTACTGCAAGATGGTCTGGTTTCCGATAATGGAACACTGATCGCTAGTGCAGGGGAATATACGAACTACGTAGGGGTTATTGACCTGTGGGTAGATGCTGGTAAAGTAACGAAAAAACAAGCTACATTGATTGATGAAGCAGCAGCAAAAGATATTAAACCCAATGAGAAAGTTGCCACTTTGGTGAACTCCATTCAGAAAGAACAAGAACCAATTCTGAAAGAAGAAGTAGCTAACACAGCCGTTCTGCTGGACGGTAAGCGTGAACAAGTTCGTGCTGGGGAAACAAACCTTGGCGACCTGCTCGCAGACGCAATTCGTAACGTAAGTGGTGCAGATATTGCGCTGACAAATGGTGGCGGCATTCGTGCTTCCATTGAAGCAGGTGTTGTAACCAAAGGTGACGTTATTACCGTTCTTCCTTTTGGTAACCAGGTTGTAACGATTGATGTGAAGGGCTCCGATGTTGTGGCTGCTCTTGAAAACGGCGTAGGCTCCTACCCTGAACCGAGTGGTGGTTTCCCGCAAGTATCCGGTATCACATTCAGCATTGATCCTTCCCAAGACAAAGGAAGCCGCGTGCATTCCGTGATGGTTGGAGATCAAGCACTGGATCCAGGAGCTACGTATACACTAGCTACGAATGACTTCACAGCTGTTGGTGGTGACGAATACACGATGTTCACGAAATACCCAACAACTGGCATGTACGGTGCATTGGATGAAGCATTGATTGAATACATGCAACAACTCGGCGCTGTAGATATCAAAACAGACGGCCGGATCAAAGAAGCTGCATTGCCTACAGCTGAACCAGAAGCTCCAGTAACAGAAACACCAGCTCCGGTTACACCGAAGCCAGAATCACCAAAACCAGAAACACCGAAACCAGAAGCACCGTCTAAACCTACACCAAGCAAGCCAGCACCAGCTAAAGTGCATGTTGTTAAATCGGGAGATACCTTGTACTCCATCTCCAAACAATACGGCACAACATGGCAGGCATTGCAAAAGCTGAACAAAATCAAAAACCCACACTGGATTTATCCAGGTCAATCACTGAAACTGCCAGCCGCTTCTTAAGCTGCTTTCCAGAGCAAGAGCGTGCAGACAGGATTAGCGTTGCATGTGAGTGTAACCTAAGCTAGTGAATTGAACGATAGTTTTAACAATAAAAGGGTGTTCCTCAGAGCCGCTATCGGCTGATGGAACACCCTTTCTCTTATGTTATTTTGACAGACTCAAGAATTAGTATACGGAACGAATCGGCAATATGAATGGCACCACTATGCTTACCATGCTGGCCTTCCTACTTAACAACCTTGCACCGGTTCTATCTGCTTCATTTTCCAAACTCCGCGCCAAAAACACATCTTCAGCGGTGCACTGGGCAAAAAGTTCTCCCTTCATTTACCGCAGTGAACTATAGTAAATATCCCCATAATTGCCATTATCATAGGCTTCCTTGTATTTTTAATTGTCCATTCTTGCATTTAGATGTTGCGTATTTGCACAGTCACTCCGAGAAAAAACTTTGCTAGTTGCTTCCTTTAACACAAACCTGTTGTATACAGAATACAACATACAACAATATAGTGTTTACGGATGACAATATGCAAAATTTAAAATTCTTTTCTATGACTCTAGCCCTCTTTTTCCGGCTTATGGGTGCCATTACAACTGAATTTCAGCTTACCGCATAATAACTGGACCTATATCTACGCACATGGTGGCTACAAGATTATAGCTGTTCCTTCACAAGATCTACAGCCTCTTGCGCGGCCATACTGATCCGTTTGGAATCCCCAGATATCGTAAGCACATGTGATCCCAGTTCAACTTGTCCCTCAGCTGCTCCTCTGCCAATGACGATCTGTACAGGTAATCCAATCAGCTCTGCATCCTTGAATTTGACGCCAGGTCGTTCATCTCGATCATCCAATAATACGCTGTATCCGGCGTCCATAAGCTGTTGTTCCAACTCAAGCGTCAGCTTCTGTTGCTGTTCATCCTTCCAACTCAGCGTGATGAGATGTACATCGTAAGGAGCAATAGACGCAGGCCACTGTATACCGTCCTCACCTGCATATTGTTCAGCTACCGCCGCCATTAAGCGTGATACACCGATACCATAACATCCCATCACAGGTGCGCATTGACGACCGTTACGATCTAAGAATGACGCGCCCATAGCATCACTATACTTCGTCCCTAATTTGAAAATATGCCCCACCTCGATTCCCTTCGTAAACGAAAGTGGTTCTCCGCATGAAGGGCACCCATCACCTTCTGTTGCAAAACGAACGGATTCGACTCGGCTCACGGGGAAGTCTCTACCTGGACGCACTCCTGAGAGATGTATATCTGCCTCGTTGCCTCCTGTAATCGCCGTTTCCATTCCAGCCACATCCCGATCCACAACTAAAGGTATGTTCAATCCAATGGGTCCTAGGAAACCTACGGCCAATTCAGGATGGCCTGCGAGCGCAGCTTCATCAGCTAAATTTAGCTCTTCCACACCTAATACCTGCTTCAATGCAATATCGTTGACTTCATGATCCCCACGAACAAGTACCGCAACCAACTTATCATCCGCCTGATATACCAATGTTTTGATGATCGCTTCTGCCCCAATGTTCAAGAAGGAGCTTAATTCGTCAATCGTACGAATACCCGGTGTCTCTATTAGAGTCCACGTTGCACCTGAATTAGAATCTGGCTGAAGATCGTGTTTCAATTCGGAGCCAGCCAGAATCGTTGTGCCTTTTTCACCTGAAGAATTCAAGCTGGAAGCTTGGTACCCTGCCTTCTCCAGATTGGCTGCATAGCCACATTTCCCACAGGAGACAATGGTATCCTCACCCACATCGGCAAGCGCCATAAACTCATGTGTCGCCCCTTGTCCCCCAATCGTTCCTGCATCCGCTTCAACGCGCATATAGTTCAAGCCACAGCGCTCCAGAATGCGTGAATACGCCGTATTTATCGCCTGGTACGTCTGATCTAGCTCTTCCCAATTGGAAGCGAAGGAGTACGCGTCCTTCATCACAAATTCCCGACCACGCAACAAACCAAACCTCGGTCTGCGTTCATCTCTGAATTTCGTTCCGATCTGGTATAACGTGAATGGCAACTTCCGGTAAGAGTTGACCTCATCACGTACCAGTGCAGTCACCACTTCTTCATGAGTTGGCCCAAGTGCAAACTCGCGTGCATGACGATCCTTCAAGCGCATAAGCTCCGGCCCATACTGGTCGTATCTTCCGGACTCTTCCCAGAGCTCGGCAGGCTGCATAATCGGCAACAATACTTCCTGACATCCCGCACGATCCATCTCTTCGCGAACGATGCGTTCAACATTTAACAGAACACGTCGCCCCATTGGCAGATAGCTATAGATCCCGGATGCTAATTGGCGAATCATGCCGGAGCGTAGCAACCAGCGATGTCCTGCTGCGTCTGCCTCGGCTGGCGCTTCCCGTAATGTAGGGATTAGAATTTCACTTTGTCGCATGTGGATACACCTCTTCTTTTTGTAATCTGACGCACACTATAATCATTGGATAAACAGCAAAAAGACACATCCGTCAAGGGACGAATGTGTCGTGGTACCACCCTTATTTAACTGCATGAATTCAGCTTGATTACCTTGCTGAAGTTCTCTTGAACTTGAGCTCACTGAATAAGCCAACGCTTATCGCACCTAAGGGCGAGTAGCAGTCATGCAATCCTTCAGAGCATAACGGGCTCATCCGGCGGAAGTTGCAGTCATCGACCTTCTCCTCCGCAGCTAGCAAGGCGGGAATTACGAAGCAGCAACGAAAACCTCACACCATTGGTTCTCTCTCTGTTGAAGCCAACCGTCGTAATCATGTCCTTGTTGATCGCTATTACCATTTTTGATCACATTAGTTCATTACCCCAAAATTGTCAACTAGGGCGTGGCTTATAACTCATTCAAATACCTTATCTGAATGATATTCGACCACATCACGGAGAAGCATGTATGCATCTCCATTCGTGAGCCCGTTTTGGTCTGCAATCCCATCCAGCGTAGCATCACTAATGAGATTCTCCCGGTGCAATTCAGCTATAGCTTGCTCAGGCGATATGGATGCTCCAACAGGCTCGATCATTAGCCATATCATATATGCAGCCTGATTGAGTGATAGCGGCATTGAAGCTGGGTTAGTTATGTTTGTGATAGCTTCAGTAGCTTGTCCCGGGTAACTGCTCGGGAACATTGCCTGCATCCGCTTTAATTTGCTCAAGAAGCGCTCGGGATTCATGGCAACATCCAAGTCCCATCCATCATTATTATAGTTACCAGAGGTCATGTACATACTTGCGGCAGCTAATAAACCTCGGTAATCCTTATGCTTCATATAGTCGGGTTGATCGAATGTATGCATCGATAAATCCATTCCTTGCTTCTCCAGCATGGTACGTAGTTCGGTTGCACGTTCTTGTGAAGCAGACAGCTCGCGGAACGTTTCTTGATGCAGATCGGCCAGCTTGACCGCTGCTCCGGCAGCTTCCCCTGTTGCCATTCCTAATGGCACAACTCTCGCGCTTCCGTGAGGAATAGTGTCATAGCTCGCAGCTCGTCCAACAACCAACAGACCATCTACGTTCAAGGGGACCAATGCACGAAAAGGCACCCCATACTGAATCGGACTCATCATAATTGTACCTGGCAGTCCGGCACTTGTGCTTTGGATATCAATGTCGTAAGAGCCATAGGCGACAGCATCCCAATGATCCCTGTTTTCCATGAGATCAGCGAGTGTCAACCGATATTCGCCATAGATATGGCGTGATTCTCTGACATAAAGTTCATCGGCAGTCCCCTCATATTGAAGACCTGCGAATTCGGGGTAATTTTTCTGCAAATAGTCTACAATTCTCGGAGCCTCTTCCCTACCTATTCGTAGACCCTCCTGCACAGAGTCAGGATCTAACGGATCAACTCCAAAGATCTGCATCGTGTTAATCAAAATGGTGTCATCATTCTGTCTGCCGATGTTTAGGCTACGAATTTTCACACGCTCTGGATCGGTTGATTCATAGTTTCGCGCATCTCCGTAACCCCAGGCACTCATTTTATCCACACCTGTTCCTTCTCTGTCTCTGAACTTCTGCCATACGGCATCTGTAACACCACTTAACTTAAAGACGAGGGTGGATACCATCTTAGACTTGCCATCTCCAATATCCTGTCTACCTATGGAATAAGGCACTCCAGCAGCTGCGGCGATATCTGCATCTTGGGTCGCATCAATGATCGAACGCGCCGCAATATGCACAGTCGTCCCTTCCTCCGTTGTGATGTCCATTCCTGTAATGGACTTTTGATCACCCGAAGCAGACTCAGTCAACGGTTCCATATGCTTCACATGCATCAACAGATCAATGTTAGGCTCAGAACGAACCATTTGGTAGAAAACGTTCGCAGCAGTGTTCGTATCAAATGAACTGCCCTCAATCTGATCAAACCATTCTTGAAAAATACCTTTGTTCAAAAAGTCAGCCTGCCTCAGACTGCTTAACCATTGTGGCTGATCAGGAGAGTAGTTCAGATCCAGCGTATTCAGTCCACCCTCTGTCATTAATCCCCCAAGCATCTTCCGGTCACGAGCTTCCGTGAGCAACACAGTCATGCCGTTTCGTGCCGCTGATAATGCTGCAGTGATGCCTTCCGGATCCGTTCCGGCGACAATAACATCGTAAGAATCAGCGAGCTCTGTCGTCGATTGCACAGCCTCCAACGGCTGCCAGACATAATTATTGTTGAACTTATAGTTCTTGTTCCAGATATAGAACGCCCCATAGGCAGCACTGCATACAACGATAAATACAGCCGCGGCAATAAGCGCTACTCTTCCCTTTTTACTTTTCCCCACCTAACCTAACCCCCATATGTAATCTGATGTCATTAAAAAAAACATTTCCCAATGGCCTTCAACCATGTCAGGAAATGTTAATTATACATCGATCTTGTATGCTCAAACGGTCTATCCACTTGAACATGCTTATAACAAAAACTTGGAACTTCCCCCTAACTTTACCCATTATAAAGTTCGCATTTTCTAATGTAAAGAGGCATGAGGCCTCAAATGAATAGCCTATCGCCCTTTGTATTCTGCACTTCAAACCCATCTTCTCTCTGCTATGAAATGTGCCCTGGTGGCTGACATGTTGGATTCTTACCTGTAATATAGAGAAATAACAATCAGTTCGTTAATCCGCTATGTTATACATGTACATTTCACAAAGGAGTTCATCCAATGCCATATATCATTTATGATCTGGAATTTACCGTAAGTCGTAATGCTCGCTACTCTTCCGAAATTATTGATATCGGTGCAGTAAAAGTTACAGAAGGTGAGAACGGTCTGGTCGTTTCCGACACGTTCCATACCTATGTTCGTCCTTCTAACAAATCGGTACTCTCTACCGATACGATTCAATTCACAGGCATTACTCAGAAAGACATTGATGCAGCCCCGCTCTTTCCGGAAGCGATACGAAACTTCATTGCATGGATGGGTAACGACCCATACTACATGTGCTCATGGGGCCCGGATGATCGCAGTAAGTTAATCTCTCATTGCCGGACACATCAGCTCGATGTAGCATGGATCACGAATCATAACGATTTACAGCAGCAATGGTCACGCACTGTACGCAAAGAAGGTAAGTTCCGTCAGCTCGGACTTGCTCAGGCACTTGAACTATGCGGGATTGAATTCGATGGTACGCAGCACAGAGCACTTGATGATGCGATCAACACAGCCAAAGTATTCATTCATCAATTTGAGAGTTTTAATCTTGAGACGAATTGCGCCGCAGATGATGAAGGAATTACATCCAAGGTGGTCTATTCCAGCAGTATGGATGATGATCACGAGTCACCTTTTGGAAACTTGGCTCATCTCTTTAAGAGCAAAGAATAATCTACGCTTGCATGACCAACACAAGGAATGCTTATTAGGACGTATCTTAGAACTCCGAAGGAAGCAGATTTAGCCGGATTTTCGTTCCAAGCAAGGAAGTTTTCCGCAAGCGTGCCGGGGCACGTCAAAGGAAAGTACGCAGCAAGGGGCGAAAAGGCGGTAAAAGATGTACTTCAGCGAGTTTTGAGACACACCCTAGGTAGGGGCTTGTTTATAAACTTGCTGCCAGCGCTCTAGGCATTCCTTCATTCGGTTTCGATACTCTTTGGGTTCAAGAATTTCTGCATTGGGACCATACTGGGTTAACCATGTTAATAACTCTTGGTCATCACTCAAAATGACTTCAAATAATAGCGTGCCCCCAGGCTCGCTCGTCATCAGAGGACGTACTAAATATTGCTGCTGCATCACATGCTCTACGGCATTTGGAGAAAATCGAATTTTAAACGCAATCCACTCGGTAGCTTTACCATCCCTTGGGGTTCGGAAATAGTTCTGTAATAGGAAGTCATCTTTGCGGAATGTGCGAGGCAAAATTCGTATGTTCTGTAAACGACCCACTTGAAATCTCCTCAGCTTCTCCGATTGATGGCAATAAGCGAGCAGATCAAATCTGTACTCTCGAGGAATTAGACTATACGGATCTATTTGAATGACGATTTTTTTCCCCTCGGTGATGTACTCTGCTTCAATCGTGTTCTGAGAAATACTAGCTTCAAGAAGGGTGACCAGTGTACTATTCATCATATCAGAATTTTCATTTTGCCAGACGGGTATCCCAACTTTAAACAACCCACTAATGTGCTCCGACCATTCCACCCGCTCCGTCTTATTTTTCTGACTTGAAGCGATGACCTTCTCATATGCACTCTCAAAAGCTGGCTTCAACAACGGGCGGATATGTTCCATAACCTCAGCCAAATGCATAAAAGCTGCAGTCTCATCATCTGACCAATTCAGGGGATACATCGCAAATTGGCTGATAAACATATACCCTCGACCGTGTCCCATATTCGCAATCGGAATATGCATTGCACTGAGAGCCTCCATATCACGGTATATCGTCCTTTCCGTTGTCTCACACCGCTCAGCTAGCTCACGAGCCAGAATTCCAGGTTTGGCCTGCACAAGCGTGATAATGCGCATTAATCGGATCAGTCGGTCTGTCATTTTGCCGGATCCTCCACGATGTTGTTTCAATAAATTTGTGACAACTCCATCCATTTTTATGATGATGGACATTGCATGATTGAACTTATTTACTACTTCTGTTTTTTTGCAATATCCATTATCACATTCATAGTAAATTCGACTTATTTCTTAACTTCACCTTTAAAATCTATGTAGAAACAGTTATTGGTATCACGTTATGAATGGTTCTTTCTCCCTACTCGCCTAACATCGTTTTTCCACGAACTTGGTAAGGATTAGCATACGTAATTTCATAGTGATAGCGCAGTTTCTCCACCATTTCGGCCTCTTCATAATAATCCAAGTCTTGTTTACGGGCTGCTTCAATCAGCAGGGCATCCGCATGTCGTCGCAGTAGATTACTTCCTTCTTGTACACGCCCTCTTTCATAAGCTCGTAGAGCTTGTTTAATCAACGGTACTGTCTCACTAAGCTTAATGGTCTTTTCGACCTTCGGATCCTCCGGTTGCCTCAACATACCCAAATGACTCGTATATTGAATGTACAACTGTTCTCTTCGGAGCAACACTCGCTGGCTCTGTTTCAGTTTGCGTGTACTCCAATAGGCTGAACATACAGAAGCTTTACCTGATAATCTGGATCCCATCGCAAATTCGAGTAAGATCTGTTTACTCTCGCCTTTATAGACATCTCCAAGTCGTAGCACCCAACCGATATCTGTCTCTTTGGAGCGGCATCCGTAAATTCCCTTAAGCTCGATCCCATATTCCGGTTTGAGCAATAATTCCAAGTCTCTAGACACAATTTTAGGTGCTAACTTCCTGAGTCTTTTGGCAGGGGAACCGTTACGCCATTCAATCATCATATACACGGGGTCGGCTCCTCCCGTCGGTATGGCCTCTTTGTTCCACGAATAACATACTTCAAAGACTGAGTTCACTACGTCGTCTCCCCCCCGATTTTTATGTATTATCTTCTAAGTTATCAGGGTGAATGGACACTATATTGTCACGGAACATATGTTCGTATATAAAATTTACACAAAAATAATTATAGATGGTTTATTCCTTCTAAATCCGTCTAATTACGACAATAAACGACAAAAAAGCCTGGCAAATTACCACGCTTTTCAAGGGGTTATTCTTGACAAGACCTAACTCACATTGCAGATAAATTATTTAAAATTTGAGGTATTGATTCATTCCATTCTGTTTCGGCAATCGGCGCGTACGTCACACTATCAATAATTAGTTTGCGTCCAATAGGCTCGCCATTGACTGTAATCATAATTGTTTTGGTTGGTGCTCCACGTTCTGTAGTATGCATATTTTTCTACTCCTTTTGTATACGATCTTCTTCCGAAATCGGATATATTATTTTCATTATATTTTCGTCTTTGTGAAGAGTAAGCTCCCTGAACTGGGGTAATATTTATAAGTCAGACCTGTTCGTGTGCTTCCTTATCGTTCTATTACCCTGACACGTTGTGAACGAAACTAAATATTACTTGCAAAAAATGTGGATAGCCTGAACCCATTGCGCTACTTTTGACGTATAATGTAAGAGCCATGTTTTCATTTAATGAAACAAATAAAGACACAAATCGTCTGACGAATCTACCACATCGAAAGAAGGTGTCATGAATGCCAAAATCGATTCATCATGCTCTAATTCGGGTGTTATTCACCACATGCATTTTGTTTACTGCCTCGTTAACTTCTACAGTACATGCAGCAAATGCCAATATATTTTCAGATATATACAGCGGATGGGAACGGGTAGCTGAACTTCCAGGAGAAGTGAATGCCCTACAGCAAAGCTATCAAGAGACGTTAAACAAGCTCAATGAAACTTCCGCCCAGTTGGGACAAGCCCAGGCGAACGTCGAAGCCTTCAAAGCTCAGAATGATCAGTTAATCGCACAAAACCAAAAACTGACTGAAATGGTCAGCCAATTGCAAGACGATCAAAATGCCAAAAATACTACCGCCAAACGAATTCAGACGATGATTATTACAATCGTTGCTCTTATATTGGGTTACTTTATTTTGATTCGCCTTATGCGTTTGGGAATGCGTCGTCGCTCAGGCCGAATCTAAAACGAGAACAGGAGCAGCCGCATGCACATACACCTCAATACCGTTGAAGCTGGTGGCGCTGGACAAGTCGTTACATTCTCGCTTGTTCAGAACGACCGGCTTCATATTTTGCATCCACAGCAGATTGTTGCGTTTCGCGGCTCTAGCAATAGCCGTAATGATAAGTTTATGAACATTTCAGGCATTGTCCGCAAAAAGAAACTGATTAAATCGGAAATCTCTGGTCCCTGCCAGTTTGTAGCCGCACTCCCTCCCGGCTTTACGATGAAAGAGGTCGAGCTGGATGAAGAGAGTGATCTGTTATACGATTTCCGACATCTCTTTTTTTACTCCGATGGCGTCACCATGCATACCAAAATTCAGAAAATTAAAAATATGCTCATCACCCAAGATGCGGTCAAAATGAAGTTTTCGGGAAAAGGCAAGATCGGATTGTTAACTCAAGGCCAAGTATGCCAACAGGAGCTACATCCCACCGCTCCGCTCTATGTCGACGCGGGCAGCATTATCGCTTACCCTGAGAATGCACACTTGGAACTCACCGTATATGGGAACCATCTGGCGAGCCAGCATATGAACTATCATTGGAAGATGACTGGACACGGCTCGGTTCTATTTCAAGCAGGACGTGAGAATAGCAGACTGGAACGGGATGTGAACGATGAAGGTCTGTTCAAGCGAATCTTGAAAGAAGTGATTCCCTTTGGGAACGTTTTGATTAAATAATGAATTTCACCGCCAAGCCGTCTGGGGACTTATGCCACTTTATTGAAGTGAGGTAGCCACCAGGCGGTTTCATGTTATAATGGATCAGACATTTGAAGAAGAAAATCCATGCCACCTGGCATGGGAGAGGTTCGCGAACTCCCTCTACAAGACTTGATCCAACGGGTCAGCACAGTCTTGCGTACATTGAATTGATCTTGTGGACACCGTGTTATGCACCTGTTGTACAGCAGTTCAATACTTTTGTGTTAACAACACAAACAGCATGTACGTAAAAAACTAAGGACACTGGATTGGAAATCCGCTTTTTTGAAGCGATTTGCAAGAAGGTGTGTTTTTTGATGGATGTTAGTTCATGGACTTCTCTGTTCTTCCGACACCCTATGCCTAAGTGCATGGCGTGATCTTAAGAAGATGGAGAGGTTTTTTTATGTTGAACGAAGAAAAAGCAGTCGTTGTTTTCAGCGGCGGTCAGGACAGTACAACTTGTTTATTCTGGGCTAAACAGCAATTTGCTGAGGTTGAGGTGGTTACATTTGATTACGGACAGCGCCATAAGCTGGAGATTGAATGTGCTTCTGCTATTGCTAAGGATCTCGGTGTGCAGCAGACTGTGCTAGATATGAGCCTGCTCAACCAGCTTGCCCCTAACGCATTAACTCGTAATGATGTAGAAATTACACATAATGAAGGCGAACTGCCCAGCACTTTTGTGGATGGACGTAACCTGCTGTTCCTCAGCTTTGCCGCTATTCTTGCCAAACAAAAAGGCGCACGTCATCTAATCACAGGTGTATGTGAAACTGATTTTAGTGGATATCCGGATTGCCGCGACTCATTTGTAAAATCAATGAATGTCACTCTTAATCTGTCGATGGATTATCCGTTCGTAATTCACACGCCCTTGATGTGGCTGGACAAAGCCCAGACTTGGAAAATGGCAGATGATCTGGGTGCCTTTGAATATGTACGCGAGCGCACACTCACTTGTTATAACGGCGTGATTGGGGATGGCTGCGGAGAATGCCCTGCATGTAAATTGCGCAAAGCCGGATTGGATCAGTACGTGGAGCAACGTACAGCAACTGGTCATACGGGAGTGGATATGCGATGAGAGAGCCTGGAACATTCCGTATTGTTGAGCGGTTGCAACGGATTGACGAGGATATTCTGCCTACACAGCTAAGATATCATCGCAAACGTGTACTGGTCAGCAAAGAGTTTACTTTTGACGCGGCACATCATCTGCATTGTTATGAAGGTAAGTGCAAAAACCTTCACGGTCATACGTATAAAGTTATTTTCGGCATCAGCGGTTATCCGGGTGAAACCGGGCTGACGGTTGATTTTGGACATATTAAAGATATATGGAAAACACAAATCGAAGGTTATCTGGATCACCAGTACCTTAATGAGACACTGCCTCTGATGAACACAACGGCAGAAAATATGGTCGTATGGCTGTTCGAACAGATGGAACATGCGCTTCAGACGGAGCCATATGCGGCACTCACCGAAGGCGGACGTACGGAGTTTGTACGACTCTATGAGACACCAACCAGTTATGCCGAAGCGAGACGGGAGTGGATGATCGATGAGTAGCATTCCCAGTCAAGCTACGCGCATTCCTGTAATGGAAATATTCGGCCCTACCGTTCAGGGGGAGGGTATGGTCATTGGGCAGAAAACGATGTTTGTCCGCACCGCCGGCTGTGATTACCGTTGCTCCTGGTGTGACTCTGCTTTCACCTGGGACGGCACCGGCAAAGATCAGATTCAGAAAATGACACCTGAGCAGGTATGGGAGGAATTGCGCCACGTTGGCGGATCACGCTTCTCCCATGTCACCATCTCTGGTGGTAATCCGGCTCTGCTCGCTTCGCTGGATGGCTTAGTTAAGCTATTGCGTGAGCATAACATCCGCACAGCCGTAGAGACGCAAGGATCTCGCTGGCAGCCATGGCTGGCAGACATCGACGAAGTCACCGTCTCGCCTAAGCCGCCAAGCTCTGGCATGGATACAGATTGGAACGTGCTGGATGATGTGATCGCGAGACTCGCCGCAGGTTCCCCAGAACGAAGTCATAGTTTAAAAATCGTTATCTTCGACGAAACAGACCTGAACTATGCCCGGCGTGTGCATGCACGTTATCCGGGAAGCGATTTATTTTTGCAGACAGGTAATCCGAATGTGACATCGATGGATACGCCTGACCTTGCGGCTTCCCTGCTCACTCGTTATGAGTGGCTGATTGACCAAGTCAGTGCCTCCGATGATCTGAATAACGTCCGTGTGCTTCCTCAGCTTCATACATTGGTATGGGGGAACAAGCGCGGCGTCTAGGAAGTGTGCTGTGTGCTGTGGATTGATAGCGTACGTATCATGGGCAGTATGGGTGGATTGGGCGGCATGATGTATTAATGGACTCCGTCTTAATCATCCTATATAAATTGAGTTGTACAGCGAGATTCATCTGTTAAGATATACCGCGAGGCTACGGGCTTTGACGGAAATAAGGAGCGTTATAAACCAATGAGACAACCTGATGAAATGCAAGATATCACGCTACTGGGTAACCAGAACGTAAAATATACATTTGAATACGACCCAGGAATTCTAGAAAACTTCGATAACAAGCATCCGTACCGTGATTATTTTGTTAAATTCAACTGCCCTGAGTTCACTAGCCTGTGTCCTATCACGGGTCAACCGGATTTTGCGACAATCTATATCAGCTACATTCCTGATATCAAAATGGTCGAGAGCAAATCCCTCAAGCTGTATCTGTTCAGCTTCCGCAATCATGGAGATTTCCACGAGGATTGCGTGAACATCATCATGAACGATCTGATCAAGCTCATGGATCCGCGCTACATTGAGGTATGGGGTAAATTTACACCGCGCGGCGGCATTTCCATCGACCCGTACACCAACTACGGTAAACCAGGAACGAAATATGAGCAAATGGCCGACCACCGTATGATGAACCATGATATGTATCCAGAGACAATTGATAATCGTTAATCGATAACGCACTGGAAGCCGAGCCCTTCAATGATGGAGGAGCTCGGCTTTTTTGAGTTTTCTGCTTGGCATATCCAGTATCTTGTTCAGTCGCCACGTCTGCGTGCACAAATAGTTACTCCACATTCGGATAGCTCATTCTTCCTTCAAATGTTTCATCTTCCGAATATAGTGCCGTAACATAAAGACATTAAACATTTGATAAGTGACAAAAAGTACGATCGCAAAAGTCAAAGATTTAGGTGCCGCATATATCGCAAAAAAAGTGGCCACGGCCATATAGATAATAGTCATTACAACATTTCGCCTGGCAAGAACATAGGGGCTCAGCTGCTTCATATCGATTCATCCTCCCAGCATTTTTGGAATAGTGCCGTTGGATCTGCATTACACTCGACTTCTTAACGTTACCTGAAGCCAAATCCTTTTTGAAGGTAAATAGGATAAAAGGGTACTTTTCTACTATATATAAAGCAGCTCACTATAGAAGGTAATCAATAACAGATTAAGTATCTTTCCCCACCACAAGGCATTGCAAAATTCGATATGAATTCTTCGTATCCAACCCCATATTTTAATCCTTCATCCTTTTCAAGAATAAAGGTAGAAACGGCCTAAACGATTTCTTTGTTCCCCTTGCCCACCTATTAAATCTATCCTATTATGTAACAATATGCTTAAATCACATCAAAAGGCGCTGATCCCTCGTGACCGCGACCAAAGGAGAACATGAACATGTCCATGCAAACCTCTTTACCCAAAGATGCAACAGCTCGATCTCAGGCACCTTCCGGATTGGATGCTCAACGCACCGTATACCGGATATTAATTGCCATCAGTCTGGTGCATCTGTTCAACGATTCTATTCAGTCGGTTATTCCGGCGATCTTCCCGATTCTGAAGGATTCAATGCATCTCACCTACACGCAGATTGGCTGGATATCCTTCGCCATTAATTTCACCGCTTCCATCATGCAGCCTGTCATTGGATGGTTTGCCGATAAGAAGCCAACACCTTCTATTCTACCGATCGGTATGGGCTTTACATTTACAGGGATGCTCCTGTTAGCCTTTGCTGACAGCTATATGTCCGTTCTCATTTCTGTTATTTTTGTCGGGCTTGGCTCGGCTGCTTTCCATCCCGAAGGCTCTAGAGTATCTCATATGGCCGCTGGCGCACGTCGTGGTCTCGCACAATCGATCTTTCAAGTTGGAGGCAATGCAGGACAATCTCTGGCTCCATTGCTGACCCGTTGGATCTTCATTCCGTTTGGCCTCTTCGGTGCTATTGGATTTACAGGTATTGCTGCAGCAGGTATTGCTGTACAGATCTACATTGCACGTTGGTACGGTCGGATGCTGAGATCAGGCAGTTATCTACGAAAACAAGCGGCAGCACGCCGAGTACCTAACCCGGCATTACGTAAGAAAATCGCTGCAGCGATTACAATTCTGATCTTGCTTGTTTTTGTCCGCTCCCTATATATCGCAGCTATTGGCAGTTTCTATACCTTTAATCTCATAGAAAGCTTCAACCTTTCTACACCTGACGCACAAATTTACATTTTCCTATTCCTAGCAGCAGGAGCGCTGGGAACTTTCTTCGGGGGACCACTTGCCGACCGATTCGGCAAACGCAATCTTATTTTCCTATCTATGGCGTGTGCGGCTCCATTAACACTGTTACTGCCATACGCTAATCTGTTCTGGACGGGTGTACTGTTAACCATCATCGGCTTCATCATGTTATCGAGTTTCTCGGTTACTGTAGTGTATGCACAGATGCTGATCCCAGGTAAAATCGGTACCGTCTCTGGTCTGATCACTGGTCTAGCCTTTGGTATGGGCGGTCTAGGTGCGCTCGTACTGGGCAACTGGATTGATGTGTTCGGTGTATCACCTGTGATGCAGGTGTGTAGCTTCTTGCCATTACTCGGAATATTGACCTTCTTGCTCCCTTCAGATCAACTGCTGAAACGTTGGGCAGATGAGAACGGTAGTGAGGAGTAAGGGAAGTGCAAATGGTATGATGCGAGCGGGCTGGTACGTGCTTGGACTGTGTGAGGATGCTTGTATGTACTAGTGCTCATTTAAACCTCAAATGAAAGAGTCTGAGCGTTCTGGAGCTCACTTGAACTTGGTAACAGTACCTGAGCCGTACTAGAAATCATTTGTACTGGTCGGGGCTCTGGATGGTTCTATATGGTTCTATATGGTCCTGTACGGATCTGAGCGGTCTCTGTGGTTCTCTGTGTTCTGAACTGCGCTCGACCTTACTTAGCGAGTTTGATCGTTACTCGATTACGTTAGAAAAGGTAAACCACATTAATTGTCTCTAAATCCGTCCGTCCATGTTCTAACGAACCTGACAACTCTTATAATCACAATTACCGCTGATTTCCCGATCTAACGAACCAGAGCATCGTTATTTCCGAATATCGAGTAGATAATCCTTCATAACGAGGTTCAACATGCACAATAAAGCCTCTGAGATTCGTTAGAAATTCTATTGAGTAAAATATCGCCAAATAGCGTCTATTGGATTCGTTAGAATTCATAGATAGATAGGTGATAGATAGAATGGTAGCTATTTAGTAATACCATTAGTAAAGGGTTCCTGCTACTCTGTACATACAGAGCGTTAGGAACCCTTTTCTTATGTTTGTTGGTTACGTTCGTTGTTTTGGTTAAGCTGGTTGGTTACTTCTTACGTTTTGCTTCCAACTTATTCATTATACTGCTTACCTTACTCCCCATGTAGCAACCACCCTTGTCATGAGTCAACGGAAAACAGCAGGCCGAACTTCATACGTTCTAGTCAACGTCACACATGACGATGTTACTTCCATGAGCTGTAATCAATGCCTTAACATCTTCAAATTCAAGGAATACAGTCGCTGTATTTTCCATGGGATGAATCCCTATTTGTTGACCGACTAAATCCTTATCAAAGACTACGGTTACGTTTTGCTGAATATTATTGAAGACTCCCATCGGATTTACATGTCCTTTTTCCAGTCTGAGAAGTTCCACCAAGTCCTTCTCACTAGCAAAACTCAGTTTGCGGCTAGGGATCGTTTCGCTTAAGCTCCTCAAATCAACCGATTTCGTTCCAGCTATAGTCACCAGATAGTAGTTTCGTTTTTTATCATCACGTAGAAATAGATTTTTCACGATATGCTCTGTATGCGGAATTTGATAAGAGAAGATTTCTTCCATCGTATATACTGCTGGATGTTCAATACTTTCGTAATTTATATTATGGCTATCTAATAAGTGATAGAAACCTTGTTTGTCTAACATGTTTGTTCCTCTCTTTCAGGTAAACCCTTTTTGTAATTTTACTTCAAACGTTGCAGAATCAGCCGTTTTTTGTACAGCATTTTACCGGTCTCGGCTACATCCCGAATCGTGTTTTTATTACTCACTGAACCAAAGATCATACCAGCAATCGGAATGAGTTGAAATAGCTTTTTCCATCCAAAAGATTCACGATAGGATTCAAACACCTCTCGCCATCCTTGCATTTGCGACATCACCTCAACCTGTTTATCCGGATTCTCGTAATCCGTCAGTTCATCAATGATTGCCTTCTTACCCACGATATCTGCCGATGAAAATTGCAGACACTTCACAATGAAGATCCGCTCCTGTGGTTCATCCGGATCATAACCGTAACATAACGCCATCTCCTGCAACACTTTCAAAGAAAGGCCCATCACCATTGGAATATCCGCTGCAATTGTCACGATTCCACCAATGCCTGTTGCCGCACCTTGTGCTGCTGCAAACTTGGTACGACTCTCAGCGATGTTGTCAGCTACACGATCCAGTACTTCAAGTGGCAGGTTCTCGACACTGTGAATTTTCGCTGTACTCTCTTCCTCAGCTTCCCGTTCAAGACGATCCGTAGGACCTAACATCGAATGACCTGTGCGCTGAGCTTCCTCCTGTAGCAGCTTCGCTACCTTCTTCTTCTGAACAAGAAACTTACCACCATGCTGGACATACTGTCCTACTTCATTGAGTGAATTTCCAATCTTATCTTTCAATGCCTTAGGCATAACTTTATCCAGCATAGCAAATGGCAGACGACCGATTTTGTCCCAAATGAACAAGTCCTTCTGCTCTTTCTCCCATTTATAAATCTGTTGTAGTTCCTGATCCAAAGTCTCTCGCGAATCCATTTATTGTCCTCCTAGCATGATATCAATCGAGCTATAGCAAAAGCAGTTCTATTTATATATCAACTTCATCTATACGTTGTATACGTGAAAGGTACAAGAACGGATTCATTTGATGCTCTATGTCAGTTCAATCCTTCCTTTATTAACGAAAGAAGCCCCTAATCAGCTATTATACTGACTAAGGGCTACTTTTATCGTTTACATTCTATCAAATTATTGTTCCACTTCAGCTACAGCTTTACCATCCGGAACAGGAACACCAAAATCAGGTGTACCATCCTCTCTCCAGCGGATGACTTGAGCACGGGCATGACGGTTAGGATCATAGAGCGGATCTCCCTCGATCTCTTTGTAGTTACGAGCGTGATAAATAAGGATATCCGTCTGCCCATCTGGCGTTACGGTAAAGCTGTTGTGGCCTGGGCCATACTGGCCGTTCACTTCACATGTCTGGAATACCGGTTCAGGTGACTTCACCCAGCTTGCTGGATCGAGCAGATTGGCATTCTCATCCGCTGTGAGCAATCCCATGCAATAATTATAATCTGTGGCGCTGGCTGAATAACCAATGAAAATGCGTCCATTTCGGTGCAAAACAGCTGCACCTTCATTGACTTTGAAACCGATGATCTCCCAATCATATTCAGGTGTAGAGATCATGACCTGTTCTCCGCGCAGTGTCCACGGATTTTCCATCTCGGAGATATACAGGTTAGAGTTACCTGGAATATCCGGGTCTTTCTGTGCCCAGACGAGATAGCGGATGCCTCGGTGCTCAAACGTTGTAGCGTCCAAAGCAAAGCTCTCCCAGCGCGTCAGTGTCTGCCCTTTCTCGACCCACTCACCCTCTAGTGGATTCGCAGATTCATTTTCCAGTACGTACATCCGGTGATCAAACAAACCTTCATTCGTCTCACTGGTATGTGCCGCGGCATAATAGATATACCATTTCCCGTCGATAAAATGAATCTCGGGCGCCCAGATGTTAGCGCTCATCGGTCCAGTGTCGTGCTTGCGCCATGCCGTCACTGGCTCCGCATCCTTCAACTCCTCAATTGTGCGCGCACGTCGGATTTCGATCCGGTCAAATGCAGGTACAGAAGCGGAGAAATAATAGTAACCATCCGTATGGCGGTACACCCATGGATCGGCACGCTGTTCCAGAATAGGATTGGTAAATGTAATGGATTGTGTCATAATATTGCTTCCTTTCTATTTGGCATTGGTTTGAAGAGAACGATATAAGCTGGTGAAAACGAGCAAGCCTGGGCGTGGGGGGCATCGCGGACGTTCCGGGGAATGACGGGCCTGCGTCGCTTTCTTGTCCTCCGATTTCCTTCCACCTGCTCTTCAGCAGTTGAAATCCGATGACAAACACGCTCCTTCGGCTCCTTCCTTCCCCTTCACTACTTAATGCCCCTTTAAGGTGCAGCTTTGCGCTTATTCATGCGCGCTTTTATAAGGTTCTCATTCTTGCTCTTCGCTCAGCTGTTTACCCCATACGGCGATGCCGCGGTCATTCAGACCTGTGACCACAAGAGCCGGCTTACTAAGCTCCCAGTCCCACGACGGGAGTAATTGCAGCTCTTCTGTGGATGCTCCATTCGAGTTACGTTCCTTCCACTCAATCGTGAGTGTGTGTTTGCCATCGAATGTCCACGTACCTGAACCGTTTTCGCTTTGTACTTTGCCGTTCCGCTGTAAGGTGAATGGAGACGCTTGAACCTGTCCGTCAACGGATGGATCGAGCTCCATCCCTTCCCACTCTCCAGCAATCATGGACTTCGGAATATCCTGTACCATCTCGCCCGCGTATCGTTCGGGAGAAACAACCGGCCAGCCATCCTTCGTCCATAACATTTTGCGCACATGCAGGTACGGCCAGTTTTTATCCGTCTCACCTCTAGCATGATGCACGATGTAATAATCATCACCGTCTTGCAGTACTGAGTTATGACCTGGAGCAACCCAGCCCTCGCCCTCTGTAAAGCGATAACCCCCTACCACTTTTGTTCCAATCTCGTATTGAGGCAGATGATCTGTATCCAGCATGTTCATGCCGTTTATATCCGTGTATGGGCCTGTAATTGAATCAGCACGCGCGACCCTTACGTTGTAATCTTCGAACAAGGAGTCATATGAGACAAACAGATAATACTTTTTGAATTCAGGATGGTATATGATATATGGCCCCTCTACTGCACCCTCTTCGGTTGCCCGATCACGTGCCGCAATGCGAGTACCATAACCCTCTTCCTTGAACTTGCCCGTATCTGGATCGAGTGGCGCAATATATATACCATCGAAGAATGAACCGTACACCATCCACGGATTGCCGTCGGCATCCAACACAGGATTCGCATCAATGGCATTTAGTTTATCCTGTTCGTTCTCCGATGTGCTCACTACCAGTCCTTCATCTTTCCAAGGTCCTTCTGGAGAAGTGGCCGTCTGCAAACCAATGGCTGAGCGCGTGCTGCCAAAAGTAGAAGCCGAGTAATACATACGATACGTATCTCCTACCTTCGTAACATCCGGTGCCCATAAATTCACGGCTCCTGTCCAGTCCAATGCTTCCTGCGGAATGCCTGGTAGAGCTTGACCAACCCATGTCCAGTTGATGAGATCCTGTGATTTTCGCACCATCACACCAGGTTTAGGTTCTCCCGCAACACGAACGTCTGTGGAATATACATAGTAACCCTGATCTGTTTTGATAATCGCTGGATCGTGAGCATTATTTACTGTCCAACGAGACTCATCATCCAATATGGAAGTATCGTAAAGCACGGTATCTTGTGGTTCCTCAGGGAAGGTTGGGCGAGGCACCTCTGCCTCCGCCCCCTCTCCAGAACAACCCGTCGCACCAATCAACATAAGCAACAGCATTGAAGCAACCACTCCTCTCATGTTTATGTTCCAGCCACGCTTCTTCAACGAAATCATCCTTTTACTCCAGAGATCGCAACAGACTCAATAATTTGCTTCTGGAAGATCAAGAAGACAATGAGTACTGGGAGCAACGCAACGATGGAAGCAGCCATAATAAGCGGATAGTCAGTCTGTATCGCATAGGTCGCATTGAAGTTTGCAATAACAAGCTGTAAGGTCTGCTTCTCTGGCGAGTTCAGATAGATGATTGGGGCCAGATAATCATTCCAGATTCCCATGAACCACAGAATTAACTGTGCTGCAATCGCAGGTTTGATCAAAGGGAAGGTGATGCTAGAATAGAGCCGGAAATAGGAACTTCCATCAATTTTGGCTGCTTCTATAATGGCATCTGGGACACTAAGCAGATATTGCCGCAGGAAGAAGATCATAATGACGTTACCGAACAACCCGGGTACAATCAGCGGCAGTAGTGTATCTACCCAGCCAAGCTTAGAGAACATCATGAATTGTGGAATCATGACAGTTGGATAAGGAATCATCATGGATGCAAGTAAAGCTAGAAACAGTTTGTTTTTATGTGGAAATCTCAATTTGGCAAAAGCAAAAGCGGCGATACTGGACGTAAACGTACCGACCACAGTGACACTCAATGCAATGATCAAGCTATTTTTAATCCCGCTGAGTAACGGGCCAGCTTCCCAGATTTCTTTATACTTTTCAAATTGGAACACTTCTGGAATCCACACAGGAGGAAGTGCGAATACATCCTGTTTCTCCTTCAACGACGTGGACAGCATCCAGATCAATGGGGCAACCATTGCAATAGCACCAATCGCGAGTATGATAAAAATAATCGAGTTCGTTACTTTCCTTCTTTGACTGTAAGACATCTCCGGTTCACTCCTTTCCCTTGACCATCAATCCCCATCATAGGCTGATCTTTCGTTTAATTTGAATTGCACCAAAGTAATGACAAAGATGAAAATACCTAGAATCATGGCCATCGCTGAGGCGTAACCCATTTGCAGGTTGCTGAACGCTTTTTGCCAGATGTAGAAAACGATCGACGCCGATGAATACTCGGGACCACCCGTAGGGGTCATAATGTTCATTTCGGTAAAGATCTGGGAGCCACCAATAATATTGGTAACCACGAGGAAGAAGGTCACTGGCTTCACCATCGGCCAGGTGATGTTACGGAAGATCTGGAACCCGTTCGCTCCGTCCAGCTCAGCCGCCTCGTAGTATGTACGCGATACACTTTGTAGAGCAGCTAGGTACAGCAACATGGTGTACCCTAGACCTTTCCACACCGTCATAATAATGAGAGCTGGTTTGACCGTATCTTTGTTAGCCAGCCAGTTAGGTCCTTCAATGCCGAAGAGCGCAAGGAACTGGTTAACCAATCCATAATCTCCGTTATAAGCCCAGTTCCACATGATGGAAACGGCTGCAAGAGAAGAAATAACGGGAATATAATAGATCACGCGGAACGTCGTTGTACCAGGAATTTTGCGATTCAAGCCCATTGCGAGCAAGAGTGCAAGTAACAATCCAATGGGAATGCCCAGCATCAGATAAAAGGTGTTAAACATCGCTTTGTAAAATAGATCATCTGTGAGCAAATCTTTAAAATTGGCTAAACCGATAAAGTTCATCTGTCCCAAGCCATCCCAATCCGTGAACGAACCGTACAACGAATATAAGAAAGGGAACAGAACAAAGATCAGCAGACCGAGAATTGGAGGTGTAATAAACAAATATCCGTACAGCCTCTCTTTGCGATACAAGCTAGACTTTGTATTCACTGCGCTCACCCCTGTTTCTAATATCAAGTATGGAATCCAAAAATGATGCCAGCAGCGTGATAGCAGGCTGCTGGCATCGCTTTTCTATACAACACGAAACTTAGCAACTTAACTCTGATTCACCTTGTGTAGTTCGCTTCTTGCTCGAAACTCGCTAATAATCTCTCGTTGATTAACTTATTTTTGAGATTTTTTCTCTTGCTCGACCGCTTTGTCCAACAACTTCTGCATTTTCGGCTGTTGCTGTTTCACATACTCTGCGGCTGTAATCTTGCCATCCAGCACAGGCTGGACATCCGTGAAGAACAGATCGTACCACTCTGCGTTATACGTGTAGTTTCCTGGAAGGGAGCGACCATAATCTTCAACAATATCAATGAACTCCTGTTTATTAGCTGGCTTCGTTGATGTATCTTTGGCCCATTCATCAGCCATATCGAGCAGGTTCGGAATCTGTACTTTGGCATCGACAAGCTGCTGCATTGCATCTTTAGAAGCTGTAAGGTAATTCACCAGTTTAGCTGCTTCTTCAGGGTGCTTCGATTTAGCAGAAACCCCGATTCCCAGAGAACCAATCCATGTTGCAGACTTACCACTGGAACCCGCTGGGAATGGCAACAGATCATATTCAAAAGGCAATGTTTCAAACGTACTCATATCCCAAGGACCTACAGGGAAGAATGCCATTTCCCCTTTCATCCAACGTTGGTACGTATCCAGGGTCTGTGCTTCTTCAATTGAAGGTGTGATTTTGTATTTGTTCTGCATGTCTGCGAAAAATTGTAGCGCTTCCGCAAATTTCGGATCGTCAATCGTTACTTTCGTTTTGGTTTCATCCAACCAGTCAGCATCATTGCTCCATACGAAGGATTGAAGTGCCCAGTTCACGTTGAAACCTGATCCGAATACATCCGGTTTGCCATCTCCGTTGGTATCCTTCGTTGCTTGCTGATTCACTTGGATGAACTCATCCCACGTATATGGCTTGTCTGTGTCTGGTAGTGGAATACCCTCTTTTTCAAACATCGTTTTGTTATATCCAAGTGCGAATGGCCCAAGATCTTTCGGCATACCGTAAAGGTCTCCTTGTCCTGCCATTTGACCGTCATAACGATATAGATCTAAACCATATTTCCAGATATTATCCAAATCCACATCCGGGTTATTTTCAACATAAGGAGTCAGATTCATCAAAACATTACTGTTCACATACGCTTTCACGTCACCAGGGTTAAAATAAAAAATATCTGGCAAGCTATTGCCCGTAATCGCTGCTCTCAGCTTGGTAGCATATTGATCCGCAGCCGTTACAATCAATTTAACTTTGATGCCAGGATTCTCTTCTTCAAACTTTTTGACAACAGCTTGATAAGCCTTCTGTTCATCTGTACCGCCTCGGAACATAAATGTCAGTTCTTTATCACCGCTTGCCCCTCCACTATCTCCACCGCAACCTGCTAAGACAAGTGCAGTAACCAGCATAAGAAGCATAAACGTGACCCAACTCTTTTTCTTTAACATCTGAACCCCTCCTGATCTGAATTTGTAACCGTATTCAATTGCGTGAAATAAGATTTCTGTTGTTAAATTTATCAAATACTAATCACTTTAGTCAATACTTTATTAAAA
This sequence comes from Paenibacillus sp. ACRSA, assembly GCF_022346845.1. Taxonomy (NCBI): domain Bacteria; kingdom Bacillati; phylum Bacillota; class Bacilli; order Caryophanales; family Paenibacillaceae; genus Paenibacillus; species Paenibacillus sp. ACRSA. Next base: position 415,585 of record NZ_JAKRNP010000003.1, read on the forward strand.
CATTTTATACTTTTGTAAAATAAAATAAGTTTGGGAGCATTCCTTAGAGTTCATAACCGTGGATGGACCTATGATTTTCATCGTTTGAAATTTTGGCACCAGGGAGGTGATGGAGGGAAGTTTCGATCTTTTCTTAACCAAATGGTGCATTTGATTCATGAACTATTAAAGTATTTTAGGTATAATAGAATTATAAAAGCGGTTACAATACTTTTCAATGGTTTATTTCAAAGATTAATGAAACAATTTAAATGTTTTATGTAATACTATATTGATAAACGAACCTTCATTTTAATAATGAATCGTACGATAATAAAGAAGATAGGCTTCTTGCCTCTACCCTTCCCATCTATCTTATAATCATTTATACTTATCTAAAATAAAATATAGAAATGTGCACTAACCTATCTAACAGTACGTGTTCAAAAAGGATGGTTTTCAGTACCGAGAAGATGGGATGAAGATAGAAATAGAGTAGCGGAGCGTAGAACAAGCTACGTGAGCAACGGATATTTCGGCTGAATTCCATATTCGACGCTGAGATGTCCTCAGGCATCCTTCGTAATCAAAAGCTGACTTTTTGAATAACCTATCTAACAGTGAACGGGGAAAGGACCAACACATATGATTTATATTAAGGATCTGAAGTCGGGTGTGAACATCTTCAAAGCCCTCAGTTCGGAGATTCGGATACAGATCATTGAACTACTGGCGAAGAACCAGAGCCTTAATCTCAATGATCTTGCGACCAAGCTGGGACTTAGCAATGGAGCAATTACAATGCATATCAAAAAGCTGGAGGAGAGCGGGTTAATCGAAATAAATACTGCTGTCGGCAAGCACGGAATCCAGAAAATTTGCTATCTCAATGAGGAGAAGCTCATGGTGGATCTGCGTTCACAGGAGATTAACAACCGTTATGAAGTTGAGATTCAAGTAGGACATTATAGTGATTATCAGGCTGCCCCTACTTGTGGACTTGCGACTCGGGATAGTATCGTTGGGGAATTCGATGACCCACGTTATTTCGCAGATCCATTACGAATTGATGCGGAGATGATCTGGCTTGCGGAAGGTTATTTGGAATATCGTATTCCCAATTATCTGAAACCGAATCAGTCATTTAGTGAGATTCAACTCTCCATGGAACTCGGTTCGGAATCACCTGGCTATTGCGATAACTACCCTTCGGATATTTACTTTCACATCAACGGTATCGAGATTGGCTGCTGGACGAGTCCAGGTGACTTCGGCAATACACGCGGAACGTTTAATCCAGACTGGTGGCCGCCTCACCTTAATCAGTATGGTATGCTGAAGCTGATTCGAATAACGCAGGAAGGTAGCTATATCGATGGCTGTCGCATCTCGGATGTGACGTTAGATGATATCGGGCTGGACTACAAAAGTGATATCCTCTTCCGCATTGCGGTCACAGAAGAACCTGTCAACAAACGGGGTCTTACGATCTTTGGCAAACATTTCGGAAATTACGGCCAAGGTCTACTCGCCCGGGTGCTCTATAACGTACATGAAGACTAGCACAAGTTTGAATGAACACCGATAGAAAAAGCATCACCTTCCATGCTATCACGCTTGGTATTACTGCTTATTATCACGGATCAGCGTAATAATATCGCGGCTTAGAAAGAGTGCGTATCAGCACTCTTTTTTGTTATTTTCATCTCACGTTGTAGCTAAGTTAAGTTTGCGCATCAGCAATTAGTGACTTACCTTAAAGTCATTAGAAGACAAATCTCTTCTCGTTCATGACACTGTGATATAATATGGCCTGCAATAACAAAATGGGCTACTGGGCGGGGATACTTGATGAAATTGGAACGTTTAATCTCGATCATATTCAAGCTCTTGAACCATGAGGTGTTGTCGGCTTCTACACTAGCGGAAGAGTATCAAGTTTCTCCAAGGACGATCTATCGAGACATTGATGTAATCTGTGCAGCCGGCTTCCCTGTCGTCTCTCATCAAGGACTTAAAGGCGGATATGGAATAATTGATGGATATAAAATGGACAAAAGCTTACTGGGCTCATACGATGTCAATTCCCTCATTACAGTACTCAGCAGTCTCTCCACTGTCTTCGATGATGGACGCGTACAAGGAACGATTGAGCGACTACAAACGATTGGGCCGGAGCATCAAATATCAAGTTTATCTATAGATCTGGAAACACGCCGAACGGAACCTGATGCCCTACCCTATCTGCGAGCAGGAATTACAGAATATCGGATTATCCAATTCGATTACATTAATACGAAAAACGAACATACCACTCGTCGAATGGAACCTGTCAGACTACACTTTAAATATCGCAATTGGTACGTATATGGATTCTGTCTGACACGTCAAGATTATCGGGAGTTCCGACTCTCTCGGATGATGAATGTGAGCTTAAGTTCTGACACTTTTCAACCACATTCTACTAGGGATGAACCAACGACTAGATGGGATGATTCGCTGCAAAATCAGACAACAGAAGTGGTGTTCAAGGTTAATCCTGAAGCACTTGCGGAAGCCATGGATCACTTTCAACAAGCGGACAAACAATTTCATGATGACGGAAGCATGACAATGCGAATCGCAGTTCATCAGCCATTGAAAGCCCGTTGGTTATGTTCGTTCTTGTTAAGTTTAGGTAGTGGTGCAGAGGTATTTGAACCTGTTGAACTGCGAGATATCCTAAGAGAAGAGCTTCAAAACGCGCTTAAACCTTACGAAAAACACATTGAAGAAGTATGACATGCTGTTGTCATACTTCTTTTTTTATAATCATCTCAGTAAGTTAGTTGCACTTCACGACTATTCTAAGGAGATGATCACATGAACCATCCGCAAGAAATGTATCAATATCACACATGGGCCACACACACCATTCTGGGGAGGATTCAAGAATTGCCAGACAGCGTGTTACATCAGGAGGTGAATAGTTCATTTCCCACCATTGCTCACGCACTAAGTCATATGTATGCTGTTGATCAAATGTGGTATCTAGTCTTAACAGGTGTCAGTATGCCCGAAGCTCTACAAATGTGCATGCCACGGAATGAAGAGCTATACGATTCAGTGGAGGACTATGGCCAGCGATATGCAGAGTTATCAGAGCAATATACAACGTGGTTTCAAGATCACATCGATCTGGAACAGACGATTCTGCTGGATAATCCATTCGCGGGAATTCGAGATACGAGCCTTGCAGAGATTGTCTTTCACCTGATTAATCACGGAACGTACCATCGGGGGAACATCTCTACGATGCTGCGTCAGTTAGGCCATGCCTCTATTATGAATGACTACAGTCTTTTCTGGTATGCTAAACCTGCTATAGATTAGATGGTGGTGGAATGAACTGTGGAAATTAATAATCATCTGGCTGCTACATCAAGAGAAAAATTGAGAGCCTGGTTACATGAGCATGGTAGCACTCAGACGTGTTGCTGGGTAACCATTAGTCTCAAACCAAGCCCAAATACACTGTTGTACTTGGATGCCGTAGAAGAGTCGCTATGTTATGGTTGGATTGATGGAATTAAGAAAAAAATATCTGAGCATCATCTAGTGCAACGCTTATCTCCCCGAAGCAAGCAAAGCTCGTGGACTGAGCTAAATAAAGAACGTGTTCGTCGCCTTGAAACGCTGGGACTCATGCATGACGAAGGTAGAAAGGTTCTACCTGAGATGGATCCCAATGCGTTCATAATTGATGATGTTATTGAGCGAAGACTGAAAGCTAATACGTTGACCTATACTAATTTCCTGGCATTCCCGGCTCTCTACCAGCGGGTTCGAATCGATACGATCCAAAGCGTGAAGCATCAGCCCGTGGTATTCCAGCACAGATTGGACAAATTGATTACCCATACGGAGGCAAACCAGATGTACGGTCAGTGGCATGATCATGGACGACTCTTCAATTATCACTATGAAGAATTCACCAATATCACGAAAATATAAAAAAGAGAATCTCCCATAAGAGGTTGTTCATAAAGTCCGCTTTTGAACCCGTACTATGGGAGATCTTTTTCGTTAATCAGTTTAAATTCTGCCTGTAGTTTTTGGGAGACACGCTATAGGCTTTCTTAAACTGGCGCGTAAAATAATTGCTGTCATTAAATCCGCAATCATACGAGATTTGGGTGATCGATAGATTGCTATTTTTCAGCAGATGACATGCCTTCTCTAGACGTAGCTTATGCACATACGAAATAGGCGTCATCTGATAATAGGATCGAAAGATTCGATTGAGATGCCTGATTGATATATTCGATTTCCCCGCAATATCCTCCAGTGATAATGGCTTAAGATACTGATCTTCGATATAAGAAATGGCATTGGCAAGGTGCACCAGATTATTGCCTCTGCCGCCCTTCTCCCGGGTATCATACTGTCTCGACAAATACACTGCCATCTCTGTTAGACGTGCAATCAGCATCGTCTGGTACCCTTGCTGCTTCGTCTCATATTCTTCAACCATGAATGAAATCAGCGCTTCAATATACTCCAGGTTAGCAATGGACAGGGCAAGTACACTCGGGAACGAGTGGATATTACGATAAAACGGTTCCAACACAAACAACGCTTGGAACCCATTCGATTTTCTCAAATCAGGTCCGGTCGATGAAAGCATGTCAGGTCTGAACATAATATTACATATTTTAAAATCATGAGGGTCGATATACGCATGATGTGTCTCGCCATTGATGACAAATACATTTCCCTTTTTAATAAAAAACTCCTCGTTATTCACAACATGGGTCGCATGACCATTCAAAACGATCACAAGCTCCGTGAAATCCATATGATTGTGAAGCTCCATATCTGTCTCATGCCCACCATATTGAATGAAAAACGGGAACTCCTTATCTGACGTAAACCATCTCAAATATGCATTACTCAAAAGCATTCCCTCCGAACAATGTTAGGTTCGTATGTCTATATCATGCTACTCCACGTCCGAAAAATCAAGGTAAAGGGCGGTTGTAACCGCTATACTCTCCCTATATAACAAGGCATGCGAATGAGGAGCTCACGCCAGACGGTAGCTCGTATTCGCTAATGTGCCGCAATTTATCTCTAACTCTCATATGAATAGGAGCCTAACATGACGAAATATACGAACCCGGTGATTCCAGGTTTTTACCCCGATCCGAGCATTTGCCGCGTAAACGAAGATTATTATCTGGTAACAAGTACGTTTGAATACTCTCCGGGTGTGCCTGTTTTCCATAGCAAAGATCTCGTACATTGGCAACAAATTGGACATTGTCTTACTTCCGAAACACAGCTTCCACTAAGTAAAGCCTCAAGCTCCGCCGGTATATATGCACCAACCATCCGTTACCATGAGGGCTGGTTCTACATGACAACGACCAATATCGGCGCGGGCGGAAACCTGATTGTACGTACCCAAGATCCAGCAGGCTCCTGGTCTGAACCGATTCTCATCGCACAGGGGGGCATAGATCCTTCTCTACTCTTTGATGATGGTCGTGTGTATTTCCAATCCGCTCAAAATGGCAATGAAGGCGAAGGAATATATCAGTGTGAGATCGATATCACTACCGGGAAGCAGCTTACAGATAGCCGACTCATCTGGCGCGGAACAGGTGGAGCTGCCCCAGAGGCGCCCCATCTGTACAAAATTAACGATCTGTATTATCTCATGATTGCCGAAGGTGGCACCGAATACGGTCATATGGAAACTATCGCCCGGAGCACGAACCCATACGGACCATTTGATGTATGTCCTCACAACCCAATTCTATCGAATCGCAGTATGAAGAGCAGCATCCATGCCGCTGGACACGCAGATCTGGTTCAAGCTCAAGACGGTACATGGTGGGCTGTCTGTCTTGGTATGCGTCCTCCTTCTTATCCAATGCGCCATCATCTGGGACGAGAAACATTTCTCGCACCTGTGACTTGGACGGATGAAGGCTGGCCAATCATTGGAGACAACGGGAACATCAAGCCAGTTATGGATGCGCCCAAGCTACCTCAAGTCCAATGGGAAGCACCCAACGTGCGGGATCATTTTGACGAACCGACACTTGGTTTGGAATGGATGTTCTTGCGTAACCCTGCACCGGAAAGCTGGTCGCTAGAGGAACAGCCGGGTCAGCTCGTACTGCGTGGAACCTCCGTTTCCTTGGATGATGTAAGTAATCCGGCTTTTGTTGGTCGACGGTTGACACATTTTACATCCCATATCGCAACCAAACTAACATTTGAACCACAGAAAGACGGAGAAGAAGCTGGGTTAACCCTGTATATGAACCCCAAATATCATTACGATCTGGCGATCAAACAGGTAAACGGACAGAAAAAGATCTTACTCCGTCGCACAGTTGGCTCCCTAAGAACCGAACAATGGGTTGTTTGTGAAGCTGGCTCCGTAATCTTAAAGATTCATACACAGCCTGACCAATTCCTTTTCTCCATTCAGCAAAATTCATCTCCAGAACTGGAGGTTGGCTCAGGTGAGACACATCTGCTCTCCACTGAAATAGCAGGCGGTTTCACAGGAGTTATCGCTGCGATGTATGCTACTAGTCCATCAGGAAATGGTACACCTGCACGATTCGATTGGTTCGATTATGAACCATTGGAGGAAGTATAGTAACCGTTAAATTTGTTAATCAAGTGCACAATTTAAACTCAAAAAGCTGCCGTCTGTTCAATGCAGACAGCAGCTTCAACGTGCCATAGCTTCCTCTAGCTTCAGTGGATTACATGGGGCTATTTGCTTCGACTCGCTTTCCTGATTTCAGCCTACTCATACGCTCTGAATCGGTTCCAGCGCTTGATAATGCTGCACATTCACGAAATGCAAAATGCTTGCAACCCTTGCATTTCTGATCATCTAGATGCGCTAATGCATAATTAATGGCTTCACCCGTGTGCTCAAACATATGATCAGGATTAATCCGTTCTATCAAGCCTGTTTTCTTCAGCATCTCCAATGGTTGTGCCTGAATACCCGAAAGTAAAACCGTCCCCCTAGATCTCTCCATATGCTTAACAACATGAGCCAGATTGGATTCACCTGTCGTATCCATAAAGGGCACCTTGCCCATGCGTAACAGCAAAATACCTGGTCTCCGATGAATTGAATCCATGACTGACTTCTCAAATCGATCTGCTGCACCAAAAAATAACGGCCCTTCAATCGTATACAAGTTTATCTGTGGACAATCATGTCCTTCGCGCACCATGTAGTCCATGACTTTCTCATGTTTATGATTGGGATCAGGCAGCACTTTGGCAACCTTCAACATCTCACTCATCCGTTTAACAAATAAAAGGACAGCCATAATCAAGCCAACCTCTACAGCCGTCGTTAAACTTGTAAATACGGTCAATAAAAAGGTAATGAGCAGAACGAGGGAATCGCTCGTTTTGGTTTTCAATACATGCATGAACGATCTCCGTTCACTCATATTCCAGGCTACCATCATCAGAACTGGAGCCATACTGGCAAGTGGAATGTGGGAAGCATAGGGTGCGAACAGAACAATTACCAGTAGGACTACTACGCCATGAATAACTCCAGACCATGGTGACACAGCTCCAGATTTAATATTCGTCGCTGTACGTGCAATCGCTCCTGTTGCAGGAATACCACCAAATAATGGCGTCACCATATTAGCAATCCCCTGCCCAATAAGCTCCCGATTGCTGTTATGTCGACTTCCGGTCATACCATCGGCAACAACAGCAGACAACAACGATTCGATTCCGCCCAACATGGCAATGACAAAAGCGGGTTGCAGCAAGTTCACGATTCGCTCCCACGTAATTTCAGGCACATGAAATTGAGGCAAGGAGCTTGGTATCGCACCAAAGGACGATCCAATCGTAGTCACCTGTCCTTCAAAAAATAATGCTGCGACTACTGTCGATAGAACCAAACCTATCAGTGACGCAGGCACCTTTGGCGCAAATCTAGGCACAAGCAGAATAACAGCCAGACAACTGCCCGCTGTCAGCAGACTATATATATTAACGGTTGAAATATGCGTTCCGATTTCTTTCATATTGGACCAAAAATCTTCATGTTTTTCAATCCCGTGTAATCCTAGAAAATTAGCAATCTGCCCACTGAAAATAATGACGGCAATCCCCGCTGTAAATCCGATGGTCACGGGTCGTGGGATGAACTTGATCAACGCCCCTAGCTTAAACAACCCCATTAGCACAAGCATCAATCCGGCCATGATTCCGGCAATCAATAAATTTTCATATCCATACTGCATCACAATGGCGAAGAGGATGGGGATGAATGCCCCCGTTGGCCCGCCAATCTGGAACTTAGATCCCCCCAGCAAAGAAATAAGAATCCCTGCGATCACAGTTGTATACAAACCATACTCCGGTTTAACTCCAGAAGCGATAGCAAACGCCATACCGAGTGGAATCGCAATGATACCTACAATTAATCCCGATAACATATCCTTTCGAAAAGAAGATCCATTATACCCTGTATATCTCCCCATCCATTTCATCTGGCTTAACCTTCTTTTCTTTATATATTTGAATATTTGAATATAATAAAAAGACTACGCCCCTGCGAGCACGCTGTCAATCGTACCGCTCACACCTGAGACAATAATTAGATGCAGAAAAACAAGAAGTTCCTGAACTTACTTCAGGTTCCTCTTGTTTAGGACGTGTCTGAAAACCCGTCCTAGCATGTTTATGTTTCTTTGCGAATATCTTCCAACATCGAAATGGCATCCACCAAATGATTGTCAAAAATCTGTTTGGCAACCTCCAGCAAGTCTTTGATCAAAGGATCCCGCAGAGAGTATATGACCGTAGTCCCTTCTTTCAGACCCTGCACAACATTTTTACTACGTAATACAGCCAGTTGTTGCGAAACGGCGGAGCCTTCTGACCCCAGGATACTTTGCAGCTCGTTAACATTCTTCGCCCCTTCACTCAGCAACTCCAGAATCTGAATCCGCATAGGATGAGCTAAGGCTTTGAAAAAGTCCGATTTAAACTGTTGTATGCTCTGATTCATACGTTATACCCCTTCATTCAAACTTTTGAATATATAAAGATCATAACATAGATGTGAGCATAAGTTTCACTATACAAATAACACAAAATGAACAAGATAAAAGCTGCCGCCTGTACAATACAGACAGCAGCTTCATCGAATTGCCTATTTTTTTATATTCCTATCTATATAAGTTGAACTACAGAATAGTAACATTCTAATTTACTTACCTGATGGCTGTACTTCTGCTGTGTAGCCTGTCGGAATGTCTGTTTCAGCAGTTACATTCGTAATAACCATGGGATACATCATGTCAGGATCAGGCTGAACAATAGTGTAATGCACGATTGCACGTCCATCTTTCTCCAGCTTCACATCATCAATCTTCAAGCCATAACCGGGATGCGGCATTTCAGCCGTCAACTTCACTTTAGTCGTTTTATCATCGACCTTGGTTGTTGTTACGCTTGGTACGATCCCCTGTTGACCCTCACCTGGATCAGCTGGATCAGTTGGAGCGGGTTCAGACGATCCATCCTCCCCATGCGATTCCACAAATTCAATTGCATTGAAAATCATGCTTGCAGCCTCCATACGAGTAAGTGACTGATCTGGGCGGAAATTACCGTCCTTATCCAGTTCAATGATGTTCATATTTAACAGGTTCTGGACCGCAGATTTGGCGTCCTCACCAATTTTATTTTCGTCATTAACAAGATTATATTTCATGATCACTGGATAGTTACCCGTTGTATTAATACCTTCGTGTAGCAAAATAACAAATTGTTCACGCGTCATTTCACCTTGCGGATTCAACTCCACCGGAATGGACAGACCATTCTGCGTTGCAGCCTGTACAGCATCAGCATACCATGTGTCAGGACTAATTTTATTTTGAGCCGCGGCAGCCGCGTATTCATTCTTCAAACCAAAAGCCTTCACGATCATCTGTACACCTTGTGGCTCAGACAATGCAGCATTTGGACGGAACAGATCTGCTGTTACTCCATTCACAATACCTTTGGACTTCAATGTATCTACAACTGTTTTTTGCCCTTCATCCTTCACATCCGAAAAAGCGAGTACAGAAGCACCTCCTGCCGTTAATGACACGCATAGTGCAAGCGTTGCCGCCAATCCTTTTTTATGTTTCATGCCTTGGCACCTCCTGGTAGTAGTAAGCCCTATTTTTGAACTTCTCAATCCTACAGACGGGGCTCCCTTGGAAAATGTTTCACTTTATCGTCATTAAGATGAATAATGTTAGAACGCACAACTTCTCTCGGGTTCATTCCAAAATCGTAAATACACGCTCTATGTCGACCTATTTTCCCGAGTACATGCTTGCTTGCTTTGTTGACATCCGTACGGAATAGAGCAAAAATAAGTATAGAGAAATTGATCGAATGACGGATAAATTACAAACTAGATTGCATACAGTAAGAGGGCACGGCGCGCTAATATCAGGTGTCGGCCCTTTTGCTGACTTTGCCTCCGAATCCACTTCTTAATTAAACAAAGGAGAACCTATCTTATGTCCAAGACAGGATTATTACGAGGCTATGTGGTTGCCAACTGGCCTGTATATCTGGTCGCTATCCTTCTAATCATTGCCTCCAATGTAGGTCAGGCATCTTTGCCCCGAATTCTGGGCAGCTTCACGGATCAGTTAATGCAAACTAAAATTCAGATGGACACCGTCGTTCAGTACAGCCTCTCCTTACTGGCTATTGCCATCGCTTATAATTTACTGTTCGGTACAGGACAATTCATGATTATGAAGCTTGGCCGTCGGTTTGAATTCATGACACGTGAGCGAATATTCGGCAAATTTTCCGAACTCAGCGAGCACTATTTTTCCAAACAAGGTAATGGCAAGCTGCTCAGCTATGTGATGAATGACGTGACGTCAGTACGTGAAGCGATCTCCAACGGTGTTACAATGATGACCAATGCTACCTTCTTGTTGTTGTCCTGCATTGTCATGATGCTGCTCAGTGGAATTCCTCTGAGCTTAATTCTGATCAGTGTAATTCCGTTGTTAGCCATCCCATTTCTGGTCGTATTTTTTGGCCCGCGCATTCGAAAGCGCTCCCGCGACGTGCAGGAGGCTCTGGCGAATATGACCGAAGCTGCGGAAGAACAGCTGGGTGGCATCCGGGTTACCAAAACATTTGCTATTGAAGACATTGCACAGGTACGGTTTGGCACAACCGTTGATGCAATCAAAGCAAAACAACTGCGATTAGTACGCCTATCGTCTCTATTTCAGGCTCTACTTCCGCTACTCGGTGCCATTTCACTCGTTATATCACTGCTCGTTGGCGGCATACTAACAATGCAAAATTCCATCACGCTCGGTAGTTTTGTAGCACTCACATTATATTTGCGTATTATTATGGGGCCGCTGCAGCAGATTGGTAATGTGATCAATACCATGCAACGCTCGGGAGCTTCACTGGAGAGAGTCAACGATCTGCTTCTGGAGGTGCCTGATGTCCGAGAACGTTCAGGCGCTAAAGCGCTCAATGAGGTAAGTGACATCTCCATTGACCGTCTGACGTTTACGTACCCAGGAAGTTCTTCTCCTTCACTCCGTGATATCCGGCTAAACATTCGTGCAGGTCGTACGGTCGGCATTGTAGGCAGAACTGGTTCAGGCAAAAGCACCTTGGTTAAGCTGTTACTTCGTACATACGAACCACCAGAGGGCACGATTCGCATGAACGGTACGGATATTCGTGCTTTATCGCTGGAGAGCCTGCGATCCCGCATTGCCTATGTTCCGCAAGATGGATTCTTATTCAGTACCACTATTCGAGACAATATTGCCTTCAGTGACCGTAATGCATCGCTCAGTACAGTAGAACACAGCGCGAAGCAAGCGATGATCTACGATAACATCACACGTTTCCCAGACCGCTTTGATACTCTACTCGGCGAACGTGGACTTACCCTATCTGGTGGACAGCGGCAACGTACCAGCTTGGCTCGAGGATTAATTAAGAAAGCCCAGTTACTCATTCTCGACGACAGTATGAGTGCTGTGGATGCCGTTACCCAAAGTGGCATTTTGCGAAGTCTACGTGAGATCGGTAAAGGCAAAACAACATTGATCATTTCACATCGGATCAGCGCGGTTCGTCATGCAGATGACATTATTGTGCTCGACCAGGGGCGTATCGCAGAACAAGGCACCCACTCCCAGTTGATGGCGGCGAATGGCTTATATGCCGCAACGTATCGTTTGCAGGAGGAGGGATTACATCTTGAGTGACCATACACCTGATGCAAATACCACAACAACAACAGTAACGGAGCCAGATCAGAATAAGCACACTTCCTTCAAAGCCATGATGGCCTATGCCAAACCGCATAGACTTACCTTTCTGGGAATTTTCCTGTGCTCCTTACTTGGCATTTCTGCTGATTTACTTCAGCCTTATTTAGTAAAAATCGCGATCGATGACCATCTTGCGATAGGTCAAACAAGTGTTGCATTTCTGGTTCAACTCGCAGCCGTTTATTTAGGCTTAGCTGTCATTAGCTTTATTTTTACTTATGTACAAAATAATCTGTTGCAACATGTCGGTCAGAACATCGTCTCTCGTATTCGCAAAGACCTATTCCGACATATTTCCAAAATGTCGATGTCATTTTTTGATCGGTTTCACATTGGCAGCCTGGTTACGAATGTCTCCAGCGATACAGAAACGATCAGCAGTTTCTTCACGCAAGTGCTGCTCAGTCTGATTCGGGATGGCATGATGCTTGTTCTCATTATCTTTTTCATGTTTCAACTAGATCCGGTACTGGCAGGATATTCACTCCTTGTGTTACCGATTATCGCTATCGTTGCCGTATTATTTCGGAGCAGACTACGAAAAGCTTATCAGAATGCACGCACACGTCTCTCTCGTCTGATTGCGTTTACCGCAGAGAACTTGTCCGGCATGTTCCTCATTCAAGCTTTTCATCAGGAAGAAGAACAGAAGAAACGCTTCTCGGAGAAAAATCAGGATCACCTGCAAGCCAACATTACTCAAGCTCGTTCCAATGTAATCTTCAACCGTACATTTGATATTCTAGGCAATGCCGCACTGGTCATGATGGTTTGGCTGGGAGGTCGCGCAGTCCTTGGCGAGTCATTACAGGTAGGTGTACTCTACGCCTTTATCAGCTACATTCGCCAGTTCTTTCAGCCGATCAACCAGATTACGATGCAATGGAACACGTTCCAATCCACCACGGTATCCATGGATCGCATCTGGAAAATTCTAAGTACCCGCCCAGAGGTTGCGGATCCCAAGCCCCAAGATGCTCACCTACTTGAGCCACAGCACGTAATGGGTCAGGTTGATTTTAACGATGTATCGTTCGGGTACCAACCAGATCGTCCACTGATAGAGCATCTGAATCTGCATCTGTACCCTGGAGAAATGGTCGGCATTGTAGGCACAACGGGGGCAGGCAAAAGCACACTGATCTCTCTACTGAATCGCTTCTATGATGTTCAGGCAGGTCGTATTGAGATCGATGGTACAGATATCCGACGAATCCCTCAAGCCAATCTTCATCGAATCGTTGGCTTAATTCAGCAGGAGCCCTTTCTGTTCTCCGGATCGATCATCGATAATGTGCGTATGTTCCGCGAAGATATTTCTCGGGAAAAGGCAATGGATGCCTGCCGTTTTGTCGGGGCAGCAGCGATGATTGAGCGTTTGCCTGAAGGATACGATACACGTTTATCTGAACGAGGCAGCGGATTGTCGGCTGGGCAGCGACAACTTATATCGTTTGCAAGAATTGTGGTATTCGAGCCTCGTGTGCTCATCTTGGATGAAGCAACAGCTAATCTAGACTCCCATACCGAGCAACTGGTACAGCAAGCCCTGGAAACTGTATCTCTAGGGCGCACAACGATTGTCATTGCACACCGACTCTCCACTGTCATGCATGCTGACCGGATTCTCGTCATGGAGAATGGCGAGATTGTCGAAGAAGGATCACATCAGAAGCTGATCGCCGACAAAGGCGTATATGCCGACCTGTATAAGCATGCTCTAGAAGCTGGAGAAGATAATTCAGCCGTCTCAGGATAAACGAACATGAAATATGCCGCCTGCCTCGCAGAGCGGCATATTTCGTTATATGATGGTCATAAAGGAGGATTGATTGGTTCATGGACTCAACAACATCTACTCCGAATATTCAGCATATTCGGTACCGACGATTCACAGCTCTCTGGAAGGGAACACTGTGTCTGCTGTTCATTATCCTATGCATTCTACTGTTGTGGTTTATATATGATGGGTTATCGGGCAAACTTGAAACGTTATATTACTCGATTGCAGCCGTTCTGGGCATATGGTTCATCGGCCCGTTATGCCTGATGTTTGGAGCTCGATTCATCAAGAAGCCACCTGTGTTATTGTCATGGAATGATGAAGCCATCCTGTGCGGTAAACGGAACATCCGTTGGGAACAAATTCGCAAAATTGAATTATCCTCGTATCACTTTAGCAAGTGGATCTTGTCGTCTTCACCAATGATTGTGCTATTCCTAAATGACGGCACACGGCACCACATTGCAACAGATCATTTGCTTAGCAAAAAAGAACGAGATAAAGCGATCAACCTGCTTCAGCAAACATTACGCGATAAGCATCCGCGAGAGGATGAGTATATGTCATCGTTATGACTTGAACATTGCGTGTGCAGCTCCCGCCATGCGGTGCCTTACTTCCATGACAAGGGTAGTCTGCCGCAACTTATTTCTCCACATGGAGAGACAAGTTCATCCTATAGTTTCCATAAGGTAAAAGTTCCTCAAGTAATTGGTTCAGTTGTTCAGTCGTTCCTGTGCGAACACGCATGAGGTAACAGCCTTCTCCGCTAATACGATGGACTTCAACGATGTCTTCCCGTGTAGCAATAAACGCACGAAATGCGGCGTGCCGATCGCCGGAGTTCAAAAACACCGTAATAAACGCCTGAAGACCGAGGCCAATACGCTCCGGGTTCCATTTTACTGTGTATCCTTCGATCACGCCTAGATCTTGTAGCTTGCGCACTCTTGCCCCTACAGCCTGTCCAGTCAGGTGAACGTCTTCTCCAATTTCTTTGTGAGAACGTTTGGCGTCCTGAATGAGGATTTGCAAAATACGCCGGTCTGTGTCATCTATCGTTTCATTCATCTAGCTGTAGCAATCCTTTCATCTTGAAATAAGTTCGATCTGTTTCCGTTCATCAGGTTATGTACGACGTTAATCGGGTTGTATAACATATAGGATAATACTATTCAACAATCCAAAGGAGTGCAAATATAATGAAAATTCAATTGATCCGTAATGCTACACTATGGCTGGAATATGGAGGTCTGAACATCCTAGTTGATCCGATGTTAATGGATGCTGAATCCATGCCTGGATTTCCGAACACACCGAATGAGTTGCGCAATCCGAGAGTGAGCCTGCCAGAAACCGAAACAGATTATCTCAACCCTGATCTGTTGATTGTCACTCACACCCATCCAGATCATTGGGATGAAGCTGCTGCGAAGCATCTCCGCAAAGATATCCCGCTATTATGCCAGCCTGGAGATGAGCATGTGTTTACCAATGCGGGGTTCACTGACGTAACGGCTGTAGAGGATAAACATGAGCATCATTCGGTACGATTCGCTCGCACCTCTGGTCATCATGGTACGGGTGAGATTGGTAAACGTATGGGCAACGTATCCGGCTTCGTCCTGGAAGCAGACGGTGAACCCGTCACGTATATTGCTGGTGATACGATCTGGTGCGAGGAGCCTGCTGAGGCGATTAGTCAATATACACCAGACGTTATTGTCGTTAATGCCGGGGGTGCACGCTTCAATGAAGGTGACCCCATTACGATGGACGAGCATGACGTTGTGGCTGTGAAGCAACATGCACCTTCTGCTCATGTGATCGCTGTGCATATGGATGCCATTAACCATTGCGTAGTAACCCGCGCTGATCTCGCCAAACACCTGTCATCTAAGCAGTTAGATGGTCAGGTACTCATCCCGCGTGATGGTGAGAGTTTTGAGTTTTGAGTTTTTAGGTAACGAACTCAGGACACGCTATTGAGCGCTTGTAGGCTATTCTAAAATGCTAACGAATCCTGCGCACGTTATTCTTGCTCTAAGCACACTTTTCCCGGCATTCATCCACCTTTTGTGTAAGATAACGTGTCTCAGATTCGTTAAAATTCTACTTTGGTGATAATGGGCACAATAAGGTTTCCTAGATTCGTTAGAACTCATGCACCAGGACTACGTACTCAATAATAGACTTACCAACAACTATGAGTACGATAGGTTCATGAAGAGTTAATACAATAAATGCTGATGCAATATTTGCTGCATCTCCAACGTACACTTTTTCTTTGCATACCACCTTATTCCCTTGCAACCTACATGTTACATTACATGCAACCTCGCGGATTATCCCACCTTATCTTCTCAACATTCGATAGCCTGACCTGACCAATTGTTGTATATAAACATGAAAAAAGCTGGATGCGATGAAAACTCGCATCCAGCTCTTTGAGATTCAAGGAAGACGTTAACTCGCTGACGTCCCTCTTTACTTCCCTCTCGGTCGGGCATTTAACTTAATTTACCACAAGTATAATCGTGCCCAGTCCCGCTTATGTCTGTGTTCTTACTGATTCCTCATCGATTTTGCCTTTGACCTTACTGATTTTCAATCGGTTTAATCTGTGTTCTTCACTGAAGTTTCAGTCTGTTCTCTCACTGAAATCTCAATTGATATATCTCTAGCCTTACTGGAGAACTCTACATCAATTTAGCTTGCGCTCTCACTGAACCTTCAGTCGGATAACGTTCCAAGACGCTTTGGCAAGGCTTGCTGTAATCAACGTATCCGACACCTCTGCTCCCCCGCGGTTATGCGGAACAACACGGTTCGGCTGTGCTAGGGTATTGGTCGCTTTGAGATCATCATTCTCCAGCACGATATGCTCAATCAAGCTGCACTTCCCGAAGCTGCGCAAGTCCACTTCAAGCGGCAAAGTTTCTTCCAGATGACGGTTCACTGCAAACACAGTCACTTCTCCGCGTTCTTCGTTATGCACCGCAATCCCTTCCAGATAAGGAACATCCGTAATTTGTTTAGTGTCATATTTCGGAGATTGAATCAATGGCACCAATGCTGTTCCACGTCCGTACACGGAAGCGTGCATGAACGGATAGAAGATCGTCTGTCTCCATGAACCACCGCCTGTATCTGTCATAATTGGCGCGATAACGTTAACGAGCTGTGCGAGACATGCCATTTTGACCCGATCCGCGTGTTTGAGCATGCTGATCAGCATACAACCTACGAGAAGAGCATCCTCATGGTTATAAATATCCTCCAGTTGTGGCGGAGCAATCTGCCATGGATCCATTTTCGAATCATTTTCATGGGAGTGATACCATACGTTCCATTCGTCAAAGGAGAGATACATCGTCTTCTTACTGCGTTTCTTCGCTTTGATATAATCACAAGTTGCCTTCACCGTGTCGATGAAACGATCCATTTCAAGCGAGCGGGCAAGGAATGTCGGCGTATCATTCTCCTGATTGCCATAATATTGGTGAAGGGAAAGGTACTCGACGTGATCATACGTATGATCCAGCACCGTCGCTTCCCAATCCGGGAATGATGGCATGTTTAAGTTTGAACTTCCACAAGCAACCAATTCAATCGTTGGATCCGTCCACTTCATCACTTTTGCCGCCTCTACAGCAGCACGTCCGTACTCCTCAGCCGTTTTGTGACCAATCTGCCAAGGGCCGTCCATCTCGTTACCTAGACACCATGTTTTGATCGCATGCGGCTCTTTGTATCCATGCTTGATCCGCAGATCACTATAATACGAACCTTCTGGATGGTTGCTATACTCTACGATATTACGCGCAGCATCTGCTCCTCTTGTTCCCAGATTGACCGCCATCATCACTTCGGAATTCGCTTGCTTCGTCCAGTCTACGAATTCGTTGAAGCCAAATTCATTCGTCTCGATCGTTCTCCATGCGAGTTCCAATCTACGCTTGCGCTCAGACACGGGTCCAACGGAATCTTCCCAATTGTAACCGGATACAAAATTTCCTCCTGGATAACGTACAATCGGTACCTGCAGCTCCTTCACCATCTCCAGCACATCCGTACGGAAACCTTGCTCATTCGCTGAAGGATGTCCCGGCTCGTAAATCCCACCATATACAGCGCGTCCCAGGTGTTCAATAAAAGATCCGTACAAGCGCTTATCAACTTCACCAATTTTAAAATCTTTGTCTACCGTCATTTTCGCTTTTTCCATCGAGGTAACACTCCTTAGGATTAATATTATAATTAATTCAAAATGTATGGATAAACGTTTATATTTATATTAAAATCGATTATAACAATAATTTCAACCCGATTTTCGAAAAATGTTACTCTTTAATTTGGATTTATGTTTAACTTAATTCTATAATTTATGGCTTGGAGGAACACAAGTGATCAAAGCAAATACCGATGCAGAATGGCTGCCCCTCTATGAGGCGCTTGCCAGTGAAGTTCGTCTGCAAATTATCCGTCTCGTTGCAGACACTCCCATGAACGTCAAAGATATCGCTGCTTCGCTTGGTCTAAGCAGTGCCATTGTAACTATGCATGTTCGAAAACTTCAGGACGTGGGCATTATTCAATCGAAGATGATCCGCAAAGACGGCGGTACCCACAAAATGAACAGTTTAGCGGTGGATTGGATCGGAATCTCGATGCCTCAGGACACTGGATCATCCAACAAAGTTCATGAGGTTGCGATTCCGGTGGGGCACTACACTCATTTTGACGTATATCCAACCTGTGGTTTAGCTACCTCTACTCATGTGATCGGTCAGTATGATGACCCACGTTACTTTTTAGACCCGGAGCGGATGCATGCTTTAATTCTCTGGATGGGGCGAGGATTTGTGGAATATAAAATTCCAAACTACATTCTATCCGGGCAACAGATTAATGCGATTGAGCTGTCTCTGGAGATCGGTTCAGAAGCACCGTCCGTCAATCCAAACTGGCCCTCTGATATTACGTTTACACTGAATGGGATCAGGCTCGGAGAATGGACAAGTCCCGGCGATTCCGGCAACGGACGCGGTGTGTTCACACCAGAATGGTGGAGCGAGAGTGTCAATCAATACGGCATGTTAAAAGTGCTGCGTATTACCGATGAGGGGACATTTATCGATGGACAGCGTTTATCTGATGTGAGACTATCGGACATTCCGGTGGAGCGCAATCAGTGGACATTGCGTTTATCGGTTGAGGAAGATGCGCAGCATGTCGGGGGTATGACCTTATATGGCGAAGGGTTCGGAAACTATAACCAGGACATCCTGTTCCGTCTCTACTATCAGGACTGAATTAGGATAGCAATTACAACAAATAACCTGCCGTCTACCCTTTGTGGCGTAGATGGCAGGTTATTTGTTAGTCTTACTTGTAGAAGTTGTTCAACAAGTTCGCTTATGATTACAATGGATGCCCCAGGCACCTCAGCATCGAAGCTGGAATTCAACCAAAATTAGTGGATGCTCATGAAGGTTGACCTACACTTAATCCCAAAGTTCATTTGGGTTTCCGCAAACATGCCTAGTTAACATCTAACTGAGAGAAAGAGGCTTTCCTACAGCGCACTTCCACCGAACAAGAAGCGATATTCCCAATGCTTACCTGCGATATCACTGATCGTTACACCGCCACCGGCGTTGGAATACGTATGCAATACTTTACCGTCACCCAGATAAATACCGGTATGCGTAATTCTTGCTGTGGACTTGTTCACGCCAGCATACGAGGACGACTTAGTCCCTTTATAAGACATGAAATACATCAGATCGCCGCGTTTTAGATTTTTCCAATTGGTCTGAACAGCGCCCTTGCCTTTAACATAATCGCCTTGCTGGCGAGAGTCGGCTGGCAGCTTGATTCCAAGTGCATCAATAAAAGCCTGGCGGATGAAGCTGGAGCAATCAAAGGTAGCCGTACTATTACGGCTTGCTCCGAACTCATACGGAGTACCCCAATACTTCATACCCGCAGCGATTACCTTCTCGACTGCCGCTTGGTTGGTATTCGATGAGCCGCTGCCAGAAGTCGACGTGTTCGCACTTCCGCTCACAGCTTTTGTATATTTGGATGAAGAGGATATGTATCCTG
Organism: Paenibacillus sp. ACRSA; assembly: GCF_022346845.1. Classification (NCBI taxonomy): domain Bacteria; kingdom Bacillati; phylum Bacillota; class Bacilli; order Caryophanales; family Paenibacillaceae; genus Paenibacillus; species Paenibacillus sp. ACRSA. The sequence continues at coordinate 435,844 of NZ_JAKRNP010000003.1, forward strand.
TACGTTTGTTAGCATCCTGTACTTTGTACCAGCTTGATCCAGACTGCCCAAGTACGGTGATTTGCTCACCTTTCGGTACCATGCGAACAACTTTTGCACTTGAAGATGCTGAAGTACGCATGTTAACGCCCCAGATAACTTCTACTTTCGAATTTTGAACCGCAGCCGCTGATACCGGCGCTGTAAGTGCTCCTGTCGTCAGACTTCCCATCAGCATCGTTGCTGTTAGTGTTGCAGTGATCATTTTGCTTTTCCAGTTCATGATGTCGTGTTCCCCCTGATGTTACAGAATTTTAACCTGGCTTGGTTCTCCCGGGCTTGCCCCATTGTAAACGGGCTTTCCATAACGATCATCAGACCAAAGTCCTGTATTCAAATCATGCGATTTGAGCAATAAGAATCAGGGATACACATGTTATAAACGCGGAAAACGGCTTTAATACGTAGCTGTCGACAAAGGTTAAATTATTGTAACCATTTGGTGTCACACACTTTATCTCAATAATTACGTGTATACTTTAGCCCATCCAAGTAGTAGTTCTTAAGAACCACTATAAATCAACCTCATTCCATAAGTGGAAAACATTACTACACCAATAAAAGCTATAAATACCCACAATTATACATAAATATGTTTAACTCAATAGTGATCTGGGTATCTATGAACGCAAAAACGGAAAAACCGGGGATTGCTCCCCGGCTTCGCTTGTTCATTACACTTTCATTTGGCTCGCCTCGATTAAGGCTCAATTCCCCATACCTTCACACCATCTTGATACCCAGTCACTTTGCTCCAAGCGCCAAAAGCAGTCTTCGTTGCATCAAATGAGTAATCATTGGTCTGATCAAAATTGCTCCAGTTGGTCTTGGAGAAACGACCTTGGATGACCCCGGTCTCCGCACCTGCTGCCAAGCTTCCTGCTCCGGCTTTGAATCCAATCTCCAGATACGTGTCTGCCGTTCCTGTCGCTGGGTCTACCGCGACAAAACGTGCCTCCACATTACTGCTACCAATCTGAGCATAATCACACCAGAAGCTCAGATCTGCTGCACTATCCTTCGTGAAGTAATACCGTAGCTTCACCTTGCTCAGATCTACTTCGGTTGTGCCTGTGTTCTTCACGTTAAACTGTGGCGTAATGGCATTGCCTGAGGCTGCCGAACTCCCATTACGATACTGCACCTCTATACTGCCCGTTGTAGCAGGAGGCGCTGTAGGCGTCAATGCTACAACGTTCGACAATGTCTGTCCGCTGGCATTCACAGCCGCAATCCGGTAGCTGTACGTAGTGCCGTTGACTACCGCGCTGTCCGTATACGTCAACTCGGTTACATTGGTCGCTACGTCCGTGTACGGTGCTCCATTAACAGAACGCTGTACGTTATAACTGTCCGCCCCTGTGGATGCCGTCCATGTTAACTCCGTCTGAGCATTGCCTGCCGTACCTGTAAGCGTCAGTACGTCTGGTACAACTACGCCCGCTTGCGGCGTTACAGATACCTGTGAAGATGGTGTAGATTCACCTACGGCATTGATCGCCGTGACGATGTAATAATAGGTCGTACCATTAGTCAATCCCGCGTCTGTAAAGGTTGTGCCTGTGACTCCAGTTGCAACCGAAGTGTATGGCCCACCGTCTACTTCAGCACGCTTCACTGTGTATGAAGCTGCACCTGAAGCTGTGTCCCATTTCAGTACGACTTGTTCACTAGCCCCTGTGGCTGTTACACCAGCAGGTGCTGCGGGCACTTCAACTACTGGAGTCTCTTCATCTCCAAGCAGACGATCATATTCGCCGTATGCGGTAGCCATGTCAACCTGTGACCAGAAACGGTGATAAGTAAAGGTTGGTGCACCTTTTTCCCATGTTTTCGTTGTTGGATTATATGACGTTTTGTACAAGTTATCCAAGTAAGCCCATGCAGGGTCTTGCTTGATGGCCGGACGAAGATCGGAGTACCCGATGTATACACCATTTCCGCCTTTCGCTGGATCAGAAGGGATGCCTGCTGTTCCAGGAATGCTATTTCCTTGACCAAACGTTCCAGTCCAGTTCGCAGGAATGTAGATTTCTTTGGCAAAGAAGCGGAAATAGTCCTTGCGAACTTCCTCTGTTACAATTCCCACGCCGTCATTATAGTCCCATGCTGTATCCAGTAGCTTCTCAGCGAGATCCTTAGCTTCCTGCCCATCAGCACTTAACACGCCTTCCTCTGCCTGAGTACCTGCTGCGAAGAAGGTAAGAGCTTTAATATAACTGCCCAATACACCTGTATCCTGTGCTGGATCTTTCGTGACGACATGGAAATTCGGATTCTCTGTAAAGGAGCTGAATCCATTCCATTTATCAGGTTGACCCTGCCATTCCTGACCACCTGGAATCCAGAATTCCCCTGGAGCTGGCGTTGTCGCTACTTGCACATTGGTTCCACCAAGTACGCGCTGACCGGCCGCATTCAGGTAATAACCTTGAGCATCGGTTACCGGGCGTTCATCTACAAACACATAGTCCTTCGTCCAATCAATCCATTTGGTAATGACTTTTTTGGCCATTTGGAAGTTCTCGGAGCTCAAATCGCCACTCTCGGCAAGAATATAGTACATCTCTGCTACACGTTCGAGCGACCAAGCCTGGAATCCAAACCATGTGTTGGAATCTGGGTCACGATATACTGGTGCTTCCTGATATGCCATATCGTAAAAAGTACTTACTCCTGCCGGATAAGCTTTGTAGGAGCCATCCAGACTGTTAGTTGCCCCTCCTCCAATAGCACCTTCATGCGATTGCAGCCACGTGTAGAACTCCAATTGACGCTTCAAGGATGCATTCCAGTCGTCCTTCGCTGTCGTCGATTTTGGAATCAAACCACCAGCTGGATCGGACAGCGCATAGGCCGCAACCGGATTTTGATAAGCCTGGTGCGTATGACTCGCTCCAATGCGCCATGCCCATTCTCCACCTTGCCCTAAGCCACCGCCCCATGAGGTGTACCATGCCATCAGGTACATGTTAGAATCCTTACCTGTACCCGGAGTCGGTGTCCCGTTCTTCGCACTACCGATCTTCTGGAAGTACTTATCATGCATACCATACCGCAGATAGTCCCCCATCTTCTTCGCTTTATCCAGATACTTCGTATTGGTATAACCCATTTCCTTGGCCCAGTACAGCACTTGTACCGCACGCGCATCAGCATCTGTTGCGTTGGTATAACGCCATTGAGCTGCAGGTGCCTGATTCTCTTTCGTGAACAGACTCATGAAGCCTTCATTTGCTTTGCCGAACGTTTTATTGTCTTGCGATGGATGGGGGATTGCTTCCCATACAGACTCTTGTTCACCACGCTGGAACGTATTCACATAAGCAACCGTGTGTGATGGATTCAGCAAATTCCCGTATCCGTACCAATTATCTACATCAAGCAGCCAGTGCATCAGATAGGTCTGGTTATTGCCATACGAAGCCTTAAGTTCGGCATCGAGTGGATCTTTGCCTGCCGCATATTGTCCATTAATCGCTGAAGGATACTGATCCGGGAACGGTTTTTCCGCAGCGTACGTCGCTGGGCTATTCGGATTATAATAACTCATCGTAGGCTGCTCTTCCTTGCCATCACCTTCATTGACTGGAATAATGTACTTCTCCATGTTGTCCCAAGCTGCTTCGAGTTTCGACCAATCACCTGTGTAGTGACCATACATGGTCTCTAGCCATAACCAGTAGCTGTATGCCTCTGAAGTTGTCATATGTCCGTAGTCAGGTGCTTCGCTCAACAACGTTTCAATCGAATGATAGGGAATCCCCTCTGGTGAAAAATATCCATTATCTGGGTCTTTTAATTGATCATACAATTGTAGAAACCGCTGTTCATTTATACTCTCTGCTTGAAGCTCAATAGCAGAATCCGCAGCATGTGCCTGACCTGGCCCCGCCCATAATCCGGTATATCCGGTCAACATCATTGTACCTGCCAGCATGGCCGTCAAACTTTTCTTCGCGGCTGATTTCAACATGTACTTACCTCCCTAAATGAGTAGAATTATGAAGATCCACTACGTTTGGAATATTCGGCGCCTCCACGGGTCATTATGGTTCAATCCCCCACACTTGTGTGCTGCCCTGATACCCAGTCACTTGACTCCAGGTGGTAAAAGCCGTCTTCGTTGCATCATAAGAGTAGTCATTACTCTGATCAAAATTGCTCCAGTTTGTCTTGGAGAAGCGTGCCTGAATGACCCCTGTCTCCGCCCCAGGAGCTAAACTGCCTGCACCGGATTTAAAACTAATCTCCAGATAGGTATCTGCCGTACCCTTCGCCGGATTCACGTTTATGAATCGACCTTCAATATTGGCAGCACCGACCTGTGCATAGTCACACCAGAAGCTCAGATCGGCTGAACCATCCTTCGTAAAATAGTAACGCAGCTTCACTGTACTCAGATCAACCGCTTGAGTTCCTGTATTCTTTACATTGAATTGTGGCGTCACTGCATTACTGGACACGCCAGATGCTGTCGTCCGATACTGAACTTCTAATGTGCCCGTCGTTGCTGGCGGCGCACTTGGTGTCAGTGTCACAACATTGGACAACGTCTGCCCTGCTGCGTTAACAGCCACAATGCGGTAGCTGTATGCCGTCCCATTCAATACCGTTGCATCGGTATAGGTAAGTGTAGTTAAACCTGTTGCTACATCCGTGTAGGCTCCTCCTGCAAGCGCACGCTGTACCTTGTAACTTGCAGCTCCCGTGGATGATGTCCAAGATAAGATCGTTTGAGCGTTACCCGCCGTTCCAGTTAACGTCAACGTACCAGGTACGACTGTAGCAGCCTGAGGTGTTACCGAAACTTGAACAGAATTCCCTGACTCTCCTGCAGAGTTCACCGCAGTAACGACATAATAATAGGTTGTTCCGTTCGTTAAGTCGGTATCTGTATATGTTAGCCCGTTGATTCCAGTGGCTACAGAAATATATGGTCCACCCGTCACCGGAGCGCGTTTCACCGAGTAGGATGTGGCGCCTGGCACAGCCGTCCAGTTGAGCGCTACTTGGGCGCTTCCTGCTGCGGCCTGCACGTTAGCGGGTGCGCTTGGAGCCGTTACAGGAGCGATCCCTGGCTCCTGACCATATACGCGTACCCCAGCATCATAGACTGGTAGATAGGTACTTTTCGCCACATTACCAGTACCTAGATTCTGATATGAGTGGTCGTTATTCGGATTCCACGCCCCTTGAGGGCCGGTAATGCGGAACTGTATTTCTTTGCGATAGTGCCCCTCTCCACCAGGATAGATTTTGGTTCCACTGAAGTCGGCGGTAATGGCATAAATATGTTGGCTTGCATCTACGACTACAGGTTGCGAGATTGTTGCGCCTTCCGCATAAGATGCCGTGACATTCACATCCGAGACTGTACGTCCTGCCGCATAGACCTCACTTAGATCAAGGAAGTATTTAAATGAGAGTTGATCCCCCATCCGTGCAGGCCAGGCTGAGCGATTGTTCAGCATTGCCCTGATCTCCGTGAAGTTTGAACCGGAAGCCTTAATGGCTGCCTCAACGAAAATTTCATCTCCTTTTACTTCAGGGGCAGGAAAGTTAGCAAGAGGCTGATGCCCTTGACCAAACAATAGATTCATCTTCGCGAGCGCTCCTGTGAATCCCGCATTATAGTCGGTTGCAACCTCGTTGCTAACATAGTCCCCAATATCATCCGTGTATTGATCCGATGCATCCGGGCCTCCCACCATGGCGCCATACAAAATATGACGGTGGCTCGCTGGGGTACTTTCGCTATTGACCCATGAACCATGAGCTGTACGATGATGTGGGTGCTGCGGAGCATTCTGCCCATAACCAACCACGTAACTGCTCTGGCGTGGGTTATCCCCCAGGATGTAGTCCATTTGCGAAACGGCAAAGTCCTGATATCTTGCTTTTTTCACAGGATCACTGACCCAGTCCGAATATACAAAAGCAATAAAGGATGCGTTCGCTGCATAGCGGAGTGAACCCCATTGATCCAACCAAGCCAGACCTCCTGGCGTATATCTCACTCTGTTCCCATTCGTACCGACCGACCAATAATCCAGATTGCGCTCCGTAGACTGAATAAATCTTGTTGCCTCCGGCATGTTCAGACTGGAAGTGATACGAGCCAGCAGAATTTGTGCACCATAGTTTTTGTTATCCCATCCCTGCGTCCAAGTGTAAGGCCAATTGGTAGAGCCACCGGACGCCCATTGGTCAGTAGCAGCAATTGCCTTGGACAAGTAAGCGCTATCATTTGTAGCTAAATAAAGCCACGCTCCACCCCAAGCCAACTCATCGTAATACCCTGACCATGAATTATAAAAGGACTGCGCATCCGTAATACAATCCGAGTATTTGCCTCGATACGTATCTGCGAAGCTATATAGCTCCTTCGCATGTCGTAGCAGCTTCGCCGAATACTCCGGTTCATCGTCTGCAAATACAATGGAAGCTGCTGCGAGCGCTGCTGCCGTCTCTCCCGCAAGATCACTACCTGGGCAAGAAGCATCAATCTTGAATGACGGACGGTTCATCTGCATGACTTCCGCAGGCCCCCACCAAGCATGATCCGTATTTCCCGCTCCAACTTGTCCCCATAATTCGTTTGGTTTCGTATGCGCTTTCATAAAATAGTCAGTTGCCCACTTGATATTGTCCTTGATCTCTTCCAGCTGTCCTGCATTCTCATAACCATCACGATATTCCACTACAGACCATGCCAGCATTGTCGCCGAATAAGCCATCGGCAAGCCAAATTTCACATGATCGCCAGCGTCGTACCATCCACCTGTCAGATCAACGCCAACATCAGCTCCGTCACGTAGTCCTGAATCTCCCCGCCATTCCACTCGGTTATTCGCCGGCAGTTTACCTGATCGTTGAGTTTCATAGAAATAGATCGCTTTCTGCAGAGCTTCTGCATAATTGTGAGTGCCAGCGGCCGCATCCGCCTTGCCTATCAATCCTGTACCCACCGGTAAACTCCCTGCCAGTAGTCCTGCCGACAACGCAATGATTGCGATTCGTCTCCACCAGCTTCGTTTCATGTCCAATCATTCATCTCCTCTTCATCAATTCTGTTACATTCTGCCTTGTGTAAAAAAGCTCCCAACCCGCTCCTCTCTATGGTGTGACTCCCTGTTAATTCCACCATTAATTTCCATTATAGTCTTTTGTCTAACTTGCAATATAAGCATTGGTGACTTCTGAAATAACATTGTTGTGACATATTCATCTTTGATATGTACCAATACCAAAGAAGCCGTCACCTAACGGAATATGACCCGCCAGATAACGACTTCTATACATACTAGCATTCCAGTAATCCCGCTACATCATCGCACTGCTCCTTCCAATAAGCAGCGAAATGTTGGCGTAGACTATACCTTGAATTTATTGATCTGTTCTTGCAGTTCCTCCGCCATTTGGGACAATGAGCTCGCTGATGATGCAATCTCTTCCATGGAAGCTAATTGCTCCTCAGTTGCAGCGGATACGTTATGCGCTCCACCTGCAGCTTCCTCAGCAATGTTGGAGATCTGATCCACATATCCTACAACTTCATTCGTACTCGCTGACATCTCTTCCGAGCCTGCGGATACTTCTTGAATTTCACCGGCTACCTTGTTCACGGCATCTGAAATCTGTTCGAAGGCTTGGCCTGCTGCGGTTACCATCTCAATTCCCGCTTCGGTTTCGCTGCTGTTCACTTTCACAGCTTCTACCGCATGCCCTGTATCATTTTGAATCAATTGCACTAGGTCCGTGATTCGTTGTGCAGAGATCGAGGATTCCTCTGCCAGCTTACGCACTTCACCAGCAACGACAGCGAAACCTTTACCATGCTCCCCTGCACGAGCTGCTTCAATCGCAGCATTCAATGCAAGCAGATTCGTTTGACGAGCAATATTGTTGATAACCTCTGTGATATTACCAATCTCTGTAGAACGCTCTCCCAATCCCGTAACTAATGACGATAAGGAAGCAATCGAATTACGTACAGATCCCATTTGTTCTACAGCCTGTTTAATGATCATATTTCCTTCGGAAGACTGATTAGCTGCATCTACCGCTGATACCGATACACTTTGAGCAAGCTCTGCAATTTGTTCTGAGCCTAGAGCCATCTCACTCATCGCTTGGGATGAACGCTTAACGATATTAACTTGATCGGATGTACCTACCGCCAGCTCTTCTACGGTTTCCGAGATTTGTTTGGATGCACTTGTATTTTGCTCCGCACTAGCTAGCAATTCTTCCGATGAAGCTGCAACTTGTTGCGAGGTCATAGATACAGATTGAATCATATTACGCAAGTTACCTGTCATAACGTTGAAGGATTCTGCGAGGGTTCCCAGCTCATCCTTGTTCTTAAGGAGAATTGTCTCTCCTGTCAGGTCTCCATTTGCAATAAGCATCGCTGCCGCATTCATTTTTTGAATCGGTCTGGAGATGATAATGGAGATAAAGACTGCAATAATCAATGCGAGTACGATCGCTGTGATACTCAGTGCAATAATAATGACAAAGGCTCTTTCGGCTGATTCAACCGATGAATTCGTAGCAGCGTCTGATCCATTGTTGCCAAGTTCAATTAATTTAGCAATCGTGTCATTCGCTGTATACCATAGAGGATAGGCTTCACTATGAAGTCTACTTGCCTCACCATAATTGTTACTTTTGCCGAATTCAATAAATACAGGCATCTTTTCCACATACGCATCGTAGTTTGGACTAAAACTCTCATTATATAGCTTCATGGCTTCTTCATTGTTAGCAATCAGTCCAATGAGCTGTTTACGCTCATCCTCAATCTTGTTTAAGAGAAACTGCAAAGATTCATTGAGCTTGGTAATCTCCTCTTGACTCGTTTCCACGATAACTGCCAAAGCAAGACGCTCCACATCGGATACATCCCCGTTCATCATCCCTAGGAGACTTACACTAGGCATCCATGTTTGGTCAATGGCGTTTGCCTTATTTGACATATCTTTGATCTGCGTTGCCGAATAAATGCTTACAAAAGCAAGCAATGCCACGACGATTGCAAAACCAAGTAATAATTTCATGCGAATCGTTAACCTTAATTTCCCCGCCACGTTTCCCCACGTGTTCTTCATAGTCCCACTCCTTAGCATTGTACATATCAATACTATATCGACAAACTCCGTCGTAAATTGTAGATATATCCCATCCATCTTTCATAAATTTCATTTAACAATGAAAAATTACAATCAATTTAGTAAACGCTCAGAATATGTTTGGAAATTCACAACTCAAAAAGCCTCATTATCCTGGCAACGCCAAAAAAAATGAGACTCTTTTATTTTTGCTTTTACTATAATTGAAGCAAATTCCTCAATCTGATACATCAGCGAAAAATGCGTCGATGAATCTGAATGAAAAAGTCAGGAACGGACTTCGTGTATTGACGTGTAACAATCAGAGTAACACTGACCAGACTACCCAGAATGAGCCCACCTACAATATCTCCCGGGTAATGAACCCCAACATAAACGCGTGATACACCTGTCAGTACAGCCAGTAATAACATCCAAGATCCGAAGCGCCGTCCAATGAAAAACGATGCCGCAGCAAGCGCAAAGACAAAGGAAGCATGCTTACTTGGAAAAGACGGATCAGGCACATGTGGAACGAGCTGATTCACAACCCCTTCCATAAACGGCCTAGGATGGCCTACGGCAGGAGAAATGCCCCATTTTGCTAACACAAGTGCCACTATAGAAGACACACACGCATAGAACACGACTCGCTGTTTGTGAGCATCACCAACAAACCATACCAGGACAAGCAGAGCAATCATGATCCATACGGCATATTCAGCCGAGGTAATCATAAACCAGTCAAGCAGCGGAATTCGATCCGCGAACTGATTAATCCAGTTAAAGATCAATTGATTCATAGTCGAAGCTTAATACCCCCATTACACAAACCTAGATTATTTTTTACATATTAAATATACACTAACTATTTGTCAAACAAACCACGAATCAACCGAACTTTCGAAATCAAACAGGACATTTGCCTTACTTTTTGTTAAAATGATTTGGGTTACATATACGAGAGCAGTTTGCTTCAATCCCAAGAGTGACTTCCGAATCAGCAGGACGTAGATCATTAATGATCCTAGTAATCTATATCTTGCATTGCGAAGCCATTCGCTTTAAAGGTTGCAAAATGCTGATACAATGTCTAAGAAAGGTGAAGATTATGCACAAAAAATGGTTATGGGGGACAGCCCTGACCTTGGCGCTCATTGTTACAGGCGTCATTGTATACTACGGATATTCAATCGTTCATTTTGCCAATAGTATCTCGACAGCAGCCGGCTCTTCATCCGAACCCTCATCCGAGACAGAAACGAATGAAACACCAGCTACCACAATTCCCAAATGGGACGGCAAAGAACGCGTTAACATCTTGTTGCTTGGAGGAGACTCCAGGGGAGATGACGCCGGGCGTTCCGACTCCGTTATGATCGCTTCGATCGATCCTGTCACGAAGAAGGCTCATCTCTTCTCTGTTCTGCGGGACACGTACGTCAGCATTCCTGGCCACGGCAAAAGCAGACTGAACGCTGCCTTCTCGTATGGGGGTGCCGAGCTAACGAAGGAAACGGTCAGCAACTTGCTTGGTATTCCGATTCAGCATTACGTTTACACGGATTTCATTGGCTTTATGGCTCTTGTGGACGCAGTCGGCGGTCTGGATATCGACGTCGAGAAAGACATGTACTACACCAGTAAGGCAGACAAGCATATGTATGATATCGATTTGAAAAAAGGGCTACAGCATATGGATGGCAAAACAGCCCTCCAATATGTCCGTTTCAGACATGACGCAACCTCCGATTTTACTCGAACGGAGCGTCAGCGGATCTTCATGACGGAGCTTGCCAAGAAGATGCAGAGCACCACATCGCTCTTCAAGTTACCAGATATTCTGGAGGCGGTCGCTCCTTATATCGAGACAGATCTCAGTCCAACTCAGATGCTCAAGCTGGCAGCACTCGGCTTCGACATTAATGCGAATGAGATTGACAAGCAACAGATTCCACCAAATAAGTTACTGACGAATGAGCTTGTAGGCTCCGCTCAGGTTCTTGGTGTGAACGAAGCTAGGCTCCAAGCTTATATTCAAGATTTATTCGCACAAGATGCAGAAACTACAGAGGATGACGCAGCGAATCCAGAACAAAACAAAGATCTAAATTAGCATACACATACACATTCCGTTAAGGTGGCGATTCGCCACCTTTTTTTATCCAATTCTCGCCATTTAATGCCCTCTTAATGTTAGAAAGGTACCCTTAGAGGTGAATGTTTATTTGCAAGGAGGCGGTGACATGTGAGCAAACCGCGTATTGAAGAATGGACACAGCTACGAGGCATGGCGTTTCTCGCCATCGTTATGCAACACAATATAGCGGAATATATCTATCGCGCAGATATTGCACAGCCGGATTCCATTATGTTAACGATGATTTACCACCTGACTCGTTTCGGTACACCTACATTTGTGTTTCTAGCCGGCGTGCTGTTATTTTATCATCATAGTCATAAGAAGCCCGACTACCCACGTTTTATCCGTAAACGGGTTGGGGATATTTATGTGCCTTTTGTGCTATGGACTCTAATCTATTGGGTGGCGGTACGCATTTTCACGCCTGAGTTCTGGCAATCAGGTACGTTTGATGTTCGAAGCTTCATCCGTGAGTTGTTCCTTCCTCAGACAGGGTATCACCTCTGGTTTGTCCTTATGGTATTCCAGTTCTACGTATTGTTCCCATTATTCCTTCGAGCGGCGCAGTTCGTACAGAGGAAACTAGGGAAGATGACCAGATTGACAAGACCACAGTCGGTTATCACACTTGTTCTCATTGCGGCGGCATTATACACAATGCTGATGAAGTGGTCTTATTATGACATGTCAGGCTGGACAGCAGCTCTCTCTCCACCTTGGTCAACGTTGCTGGAGTACCGCTCCTACTCCTGGGTGATGTATTGGTTCTATTTCTTACTTGGAGCTGTATGTGCTTGGGGCATAGAACATTGGAGGCATTGGATGGTTCGGGCGTTACCTTGGTTGGTATGCCTCTTCATCGGTATGTATATCTGGCTAGGTTATGATGTGCTTAAGGGCTCTGGAGATATTGTGAATCTGAATATTTCCACCTATCTGAAGCCAACAACATTCATCATTATCATGGCGCAGATGCTAATGTTATATGGATTCCTTGTCTTACTTCGCAGCAAAAATAATCACTTCCAGCAGCTATTCACATGGATTGGCCGTTATTCGTTCGGCGGATACTTGGTACACGCCTTAATTATCTATTGTATTGCTTATGTGACTAGACCGTTGCTATTAACAGGCTGGCACTTACCTGTTACACTACTTTCCTTCTTGGTAACGGTATCGATCTCACTTGCGATAAGCTGGGGACTATCGAAGTTGCCTGGCTCCCGGTTTACCGTTGGGCTGCAAAGGAGGAAACGTCCGAATTCACCGGTACGCAGCACGGATGAATCACTACCGAGGCAAAAAGCCGGTTACAGTACATCGCTATCAACTAAGCAACATGCGTTAGCTGAACCTGATGTTCATTAATTCACCATAGATGTTGATGTTTTTCATTGACTCATTTCTAAAGAACTTTTGGTTGAAAATGTTTGCTTACAAATCGGTCAGGGCATCCATCGTATAGATATGGATGCCCTGGCCTGTTTCTTGAGCTCATTCTCATTCTGATTCAGTAGCAGCCGGATGTCCTGGAGCATGCTCATGGGGAGCCCCTCCCTTTCGATGAACCAAACGCTTCAGATCCCCCGTTAATTCCTCTTTCATCTTGTTGATCAGTTGTGCTTCACTAATGCCGTGAGCTTCGGCAATTTGAGCTAATGACTTTCCCTGTCTCAGCTGCTCTTCAAGCTGATCCGGAGTAATGCCAATAAACTTCGCAATCGTTTTCTGATTCATAGCAGGATGTTTTCTGCCATGACCTGCAAATTCCCGTCGCAACTCTCTCAGTGGCGTGTTGATAACCTTCTTCAGCTTCTCATCCATACTTGCCTTGGCAGCTGCAGCTTGTTCTTTCGTTAAACAACCATCAGCTGTTGCTTGATCTAAGCGCTTCGTAAGAGAAGGCTTTAACTTCTGCAGCAATTGTTCCTCGCTGAGACCTTTTCTTTCCTTTGCGATCTGAGACAACGTTTTGCCAAGCTCCATCTGTTCCTTCAAATCCCGAAGGCCAATCCCCAGTAGATCTGCCGTCTCGCCAATCATAAATAGCCCATGTCCTGCTTGAATGCAAGGTAGTTTATTTGGAGCGGACGTGGAGGATGAATTTTCCTTTGGCGTGTTGTTCGGTTCGGAGAACGAGTGTGCAGATACTGCATATCCATTGGAGGCTACGACGAATGTGGCAATGATCCCACTAGCCAACCATGTTTTCCATCTGAGTTTCATTTCTGTACCGCCTTTCCTATGTCGAGATTCGTTTTCTCTAGTGTGAACCTAATCCTTGCTTTTTTATTCCAAGATTTTGCATCATTCAATAAATGATTACATGATAGACTAATCAGCTACATTAAAAAGCCGCTGTATCCTTCTGCTGATTCGTCACTCGACGAACTCAGCAAAAGTTACAACGGCTTCTGTTCCTACACCTTTGGTACTTGTAAATGTGATCTCACCATGCATGGCTTCTACAATCCTGAATGTCACCATCATGCCAAGTCCTGTGCCTTTGATTTTATTCGAGAAATAGGGCTCTCCAAGACGAACTAGCGCCTCTTCGTCCATTCCTTCTCCATTATCCCGCACGTGAACCTTGACGGTACCATCTTGAGCATATGCCCAAATATCGATCTGACCGCTTCCTTGTAGAGCCTCAATGCTATTTTTAATAATATTAATAAAGGCTTGTTTGAATTTAGACGAATTACCTCTGATCCATAAATCTGGAGGAATATCTGTTGTGATCTTACCACCCTCTAGATTAGCCATTGGTACGAGAATGCCTTCAATATGATTGAATTCATCCGCAATGTTGAGAGAGATAATATGATCAAACTCCGGTTTGGCAAATGTGAGGAAGTCCGTTATGATCCCGGATGCTCGATCAAGTTCTTCCAACGCAATCCGCACATACCCTTTGTTTTTACTATCCTCCTGTTCAGTCATGAGCTGTAGAAACCCTCTCGTAACCTGTAGTGGATTCCGAACCTCGTGAGCCACCGAAGCAGCAAGTTCACTAATAATCTCCATCTTCTCAGAGCGCTGCAATTCGTTATTAAACAGCTCCAATTCCTTGGAATATTCGATGACCTTTGTATGTTTCGCTGCGAATCGATTACCGAGAATGGCAATAAGTGATACGATGAATATAACGATGGCCCACTTCCACCACAACAGATGATACATCCCATTACGTTGATAATAGAATACCAATTCTGCTATGCTCACCAACGCAAATGTCCCATAACCCGCCGCGAGCAATATTCCTTCCCGATCTCGCTGAAGCGCCTTAGTAACTGTACCAATCATTAATAAAGTTAATAAAATGACGAGAATAATGCCGTTCCCTTTTTGAACCAGCAGGACATAGAACAGATCCCATTCACCACTAGAAACAAAATATAAAATTAATGCTAAGATAGCTACCATAGAGTACATAAGTTGAAACTTGCGTAGCTTAGTGAAGATCCGATAAGGCCCACTTCCAATAACCTGTTCGAAGAAATAACATAAAGCAGGCATGCCTGTTAACATGGATAGATCAAATAGAACAGAATACAAATTCCCATGTACTTGATAGAATGTGTACAGAAATGGCGAGTACGTAATAATCATCGTGCCAATGGAAGATATGACAATGATTAATGAGATCCATAATCCTGTATAAAATTTCCCAAGAAAGAAGGTGCAGCTTAACATCGCAAGGGCTGTGAATAGGAATGTTGCTCCCAATATCACATCCAATAAGCCATTGCGCATAAATTCTCCCTGTAGGACATTGTATGGCCCTACCTCAACCGTCCCGTATATCCCCATTCGACCATCCGTATTCTCTGCCCATACATACAGCTTCTGGTTAGAGTTCTCTTTCGTCAATGGCAATAGTACTGCATTGTTATCGTAATTATAATGATAGTTCTCGTATACCTTCTGGTCTTCCAAGTAAATGACAATATGTTGACCTTTGATATTCTCGAACCGAATTGCATCATTATCCTCTTGTATCTCAGGAATGGTCAAGCGAGTCCAAAGTGATCCGGAAGGCGGATTAGTTATACTATTCTCTAATTTATCTCCCGCTTGCCGTTCCCACACTTCATCATAATGCTTCGCTTCACTTATAAATCCCCGATCGTGTGCATTCCCCCACTTGACTTCCCACGTCATGATCGGAACAGGCTTGTCGTTCTCTTGTATAGCCGCGGCACGAACCTCCAGAGGCCAGTACAGGAGTATCAATAAACCAATCCATAAGACGACGATAGCTTTGGGCACATTTTCCATTCACAGCACCTCAAAGTTCTTATTTTCTCCGCTACTTTGACCCCGTTAACTCTACCATCTATTTTCGCCAAAGTTTCACGTGTCACCTTCTAAATTTAAATGAAAAATCACATTTTAGTTTAAGTTTATATTTTTTTCCAATTAACTGTTAAGAAATCGAATGAGAACGATGATTCAGTCCCGCAGATCTTCAAACTGGTTCACAATCATCTCTTGCTCTTTACGTTCATACGAGTCGCGAAATGCCAACCACTGTTCCGTATCCTCATCCTCGTATATGGTCCAAATGTCTGAGAATAAAAAATCTCTTAGCTGTACAACCTGTCCAGCCCATATTCCGCCAACCCAAAACAAACCATCGGGACGACGAATCACCGTACGGGAGAATCCCGGTGTAGAAGCCTTTTGTCCAATGCGAATTCGTGTAATCATATGACCAAGTGTGTACCATTCCAAGGGTTATCCCTCCTAAGTGTTCATGCTCCATCATACCATAGCCAAATCATGTAATGCTGTAAAAACGGTGCTTACGATTCAATCCGCTCTTCCTGGTGTAATGGTTCCTCAAAGTAAAACCAAACATCCACGAGGAGATGATTCGAATGAATGAGCCCCACAAAACGGTTGAGGTTGAGCACAAAGATATTCAACAAAAATCAGACTCTAGCATGGTTGCAGCCACATTTATTAAATATGCAGCATATGTTCTAATTTTCTTCGGTTTTCTGTACTTTTTGGTCAAATATGTATTTCCTAAATTCTAAATTACTCATCATACTCAGAGAGCCTGAGGGGGACAATATAGGTGTGCGAGCAAGATTACAATACCTACCCTTTGGGTAACTACGAAGTAAGAAGACTTCACACATACGATCACAGATCACGTTCCACCTTAATAAATAGGACTGAAGGGAGTTGCTACTCATGTCAGATAAACCAATTAGCAATGGAGAAAGCGACCGTTACTTCGACCGTTATCAAAGGTCACGCGATATTCCACCAGAAACCGAGGTTCCTGTAGGAGACATGGATACATTTGATGAAGTTTCGGGCAGGCGGATCGAAATGGAAGAAGAACCTGAAGTGTACCCTGTAGCGGCAACAGCTGAAGGAGAGCAAGAATTGGAGTCCAGAACAGCAGAACCTTCGCTGGAATCTGTTCCAGATGCTGACCTTGTTCAGCCAGACAGCCCTGTTGACCCTGCTGCACCAGATCCGGATGCACTTCACGGCACAGACTTGTTGAACGGCTTTGGCGCGAATGCAAAACCTCAGGACGATATCCTTCCTAGGCGCTAATTGCAATCCATGATTTGCACAAACTGAGATTCTGAACTGAAGGAGGCTGAGACTCATGAAGGACGAGCACACTCGACCTAAACCAGAACCGGATAATCTGGTTACAGAACGAGATATTGATCCAGACTTCGGGCTGTTCACGGAAGACTCATTCCCAGATGCACTGGAGGATGAAGATCAGCGTGATGCAGTGGAGCATGCCATTCCTAAGGAAGAACCAGATTCGAAGGATGCTTCTAATTAATAGCTAATGTTCATAAAAATGCCGAATTGTAGTTGAAACCTCTTCTTACATGGAAGAGGTTTCTTGACGTAGCGAAGATGAATGAACGCCTTCCCTGTTGGTAACATAGACAAACAAGGCGGAACTACATCCCGTGCGCAGTCCCCCCTTGTCATCATTCATTCTTGTTTTTACAACATCCATCACGTTTTGCCCTTCGTTGGAGCTTGGCTCACACCAGGCAGCTTATGCTCCAGACCAGACCACTTAGCAACGATGGCAGTCGCTAGCAACGCGATACCATTAATAATGAAGATCCAGCGAATCGGTAGCCAGCCACCGAGAATACCGCCAATAATCGGTCCCGCCATTGTGCCAATCTGAGCAGCAGACTGATTGAGGCTGAACGCTCTGCCACGAAAGCTCGAATCCGTTACTTGTACAATCATGGCATTGATCGCTGGGAAGACCGCTGCGAAGAACAGTCCATAGACAAACCGAAGTATACCAAAACCGATATAACCTGTTGTGAAAAATTGCAACAAATTACCTACAGCCCCGCCAACCAATCCGATGATTAACACTTTGCCAAATCCGATTCGTGAACCGATCTTGCCCCAACGAGGTGCCATGATAACTGTAGCCACACCCACCGCAGAGAATATAATTCCTGAGCTTAGTGAAGCACGATCGGGTTGAATGCCCATCTCCATAACATATACCGTCAGTAAAGGCTCTAAGATCATAACGGAAAAAGTACATATGCCCATCATACCAAGCACCGTAATAAACACGCGATTCGCTCTTCTCGAATATCATCCATCACATGGGAGCGTGGTTTATTCCGATTAAAATTCTCTTCCCTCACCCAGAACGTTGCAATTAGTGCCGAGACCAATACAACAATCGCCGAAAATAAGAACGCATTACGATTACCATAGTAATGACTGACGATCCCACCAATTAAGGGTCCGATAATTCCACCGGTAGCCCCTGCCGTGGACATCACTCCAAGGGCATAGCCTGTCTTCTCTTCTGGTGTATTCGTACCTACAAGGGCAGTCTCGCTGCCGGAACAAATCCAGCTAGCAATCCTTGAAACAGACGTACCACAATGAGAGAATAGGGATCTTGCACAAGATAATTGATTAAATACAATACCGCAAGGCTGTATCCCGACCGAATCAGCATGGGCTTACGCCCGTATTTGTCAGCTAGTGATCCCCAGAACGGAGACACCAACGCACTTGCCAGAAAGGTAATGCCGAATGCAAGACCTGACCAGAACTCCAAGTGATTCTGAACACCAAGATCGTTGCTCAGAAACAGTGGGAGAAACGGAATAGATATAGAGTATGCTGTACTGCAAAAAAATACACCGATCCACAAAATCGCCAGATTACGCTTCCACGAGAAGTTCATATTCCCCGCACGTCCTTTCCATCATTGACGCCGGGACTGCCGCGTATTGGAGCGAACGGAACAGACCCGTACGTCCCTGTCTGAGGAAGCATTTTCCTTATTTTACACCCATACTTTATTGAAGACCATCCCTATAAGGTATAAACGGTGTCATAGATTGCTATAAAGGATGTAAAACAGGTATGATAGTTGATGGATTATCTTATCGTAATCAGAGGATGGATACTACGATAGCAAAAGAACCAAGGGGGAACTTGTTCATGATTAATCGTCGGAAAAAATCAATAGCTGCATCGCTGATTATGGCGTTACTGCTCATTGTTATTAGTGGTTGTGGTCGCCCTTCCAATGGTGCCACGCCAGCTCCAGTAGAGCCTGAAGGCCCTAATCCTGTCGCTACCATTGAAATGGAAGATGGGCAAAAAATCGTTATTGAGCTGTACCCGGACGTCGCTCCGAATACAGTGAATAACTTTATTTCACTCGCGAACAAAGGATTCTATGACGGCACGATCTTTCACCGCGTTATTCCAGGCTTCATGATCCAAGGTGGCGATCCAGACGGTAACGGTACAGGTGGCCCAGGTTATAGCATTAAAGGTGAATTTAATTCTAATGGGCATAAAAATACCCTGTTGCACACACGTGGAGTGATCTCTATGGCACGGAGCAATGCATTGGATTCAGCAGGATCACAATTTTTCATTATGTTGGCAGATGCAGAGCATCTGGATAATGCCTATGCTTCGTTCGGCAAAGTGACAGAAGGTATGGAAGTCGTTGACGCGATTGCAGCTCAGGAACGAGATGAGGATGACAAACCTCTTTCCAACCAAGTGATGAAAAAAGTAACGGTGGACACCCACGGGCTGGAGTACCCAGAACCAGTGAAGATGCCTTAATTCCATCGAATAGGGCGCCATCTCAGCGCCGAATATGGAATTCAGCCGAAATAAGTGGATGCCTACGAGGCTTGTTTCCTTCGAAAGTGTTACAGCCATAAACAAACAAAAGCTCTGCCCTATGCGAAAATCGCAAGGCAGAGCCTTAACTATTGGTAGCGCTTGCATAAATAGTATTATAAAAGGCACTCATCTCTTGCACTGCTTCATTCAAAGAAGCCCACCTAACAATCGCAACCAACCGATGATGGCAATCCACAGCGGGCAGCTAAAGGCAATGCCCCATGCAAGCCCTTTCAATAAACTTCGATTCATTTCCACGAACAACGACTCCTTTCTCAGGGGGATAGTCGCAGTATCGGTATTATCATATGAATTGATACCCATTTTCATTCGTCACGAGCGTATTCATTTCCTGCTTTTCTTCCGCATATTCATGGATTGGGGCTTGGTAACCTGATATACTATGACTACTGATTGATATAGGGAACCTGATTCACCGCACGAAAGGAGATTTTATGATGGCCAAATCGAAAAAACACACCCCTGCTCCCAAGGCAGCTCAGGATAAACCAACAACCCTGAAGGACCTGCTCAGCAGTGATGTGCTTGAGAAGCTAAAGGCTCAGGCAGATGAAGCTAAAGCCGCAGAAGCTGAGCGGAAAGAGCAAGAACGCGTCAAGGAAGACGAAGCACGCAAGGCAGAGCAGAAGCGCCGTGATAATGATTTTGAATATTTGTTAAACAACAGCTCTCTCGACTGGAAGAAGCATAAATAAGTTACTTTTATGTCGGTACAGGCCTAGAATCGCACAGCGGTTCTGGGTCTTTTTCAATTTCGACGACTACTTATCGCATGTTCTTCTTCCCTTCAACGGTATTAGTTGCCGAGTCCTTCTTCCCTTCTGATTCACTAGCTATGGGTCGGGTATGTAGAAATAGAGAAGATACTTAATATGCATATCTATTATCAACGGAGGGATCAGGATGAGTGAACAACGTTTAGAAGGTAAAGTAGCTATTGTTACAGGAGGTGGATCAGGTATAGGTCAAGCGACTGCCATCCGATTTGCCGAGCACGGCGCTAAAGTGTATTTGCTGGATCGGACACCTGAGAATGCGGAAGAAACAAAACACTCCATTGAAAATGTCGGTGGCGAGGCACACGTTATCGAATGTGATATATCCAAGCCCGACCAGGTACAGCAGGCAATTAATCAAGTCGCAGAAGCCGCAGGCCGATTGGATATCGTCTTCGCCAATGCAGGTATTAATGGATCGATGGCTCCCATCGAAACGATGGAAATCGAAGACTGGGATCAGACCATGGAGATCAATATGCGAGGTACCTTTGCAACGATTAAATATGCAATCCCCCATATGAAGGAACATGGCGGCAGTATGATCATCACAAGTTCAATCAATGGTAATCGCGTGTTCTCTAATATCGGATTTTCTGCATACGCTTCCAGCAAAGCAGGACAAACTGCATTTACAAAGATGGCCGCACTCGAACTTGCACAATATAAAATCCGCGTAAATGCCGTCTGTCCGGGCGCAATCGATACCAATATTGACGATAATACCTATCCATCCGATGACCTCAAGGAAGTTCAGATTCCTGTCGCGTTCCCTGAAGGGCATGAGCATCCGTTGAAGGATGCGGCCGGTTCTTCTAAGCAGGTAGCCAACGTGGTGCTCTTCCTCGCTTCGGATGAGTCTTCCCATGTAACGGGTACACGCATCTATGTCGATGGTGCAGAATCCCTGCTACGCGGCTAAAAGAGGTTGTTCAAAAAGTTTGCTTTTGATTACGAAGGATGCGCGAGCAGCATCTCAGCATCGAAGATGGAATTCAGCCGAAATGTCCGTTGCTCACGTAGGTTTGCCTACGCTCCGCTACTCCATTTCTATCTTCATCCCATCTTCTCGGTACTGAAAACCACCCTTTTTGAACACGCGCTAAAAGGGTATTCTAATCGCAAACTTAATAATCCCGCTAGCACCTGTGACAGGTTGCTACGGGATTATGTTATACATATATCATGCCGCCTCTCAGATTGTCGTACCTCTACCTCTCTTCATCCGGCTTCTTACTCGCGCTGGAATGGCAAAGAATATACCATACATCAGCGAGAACATTACCAGAGCAAGAATCTCTTCCCCTATAATATAGACAGGATATGGTCCTAACAGATCAAGCACTGAAGCCGTATCAGGCTTGTGTCGAAGAAACATATAATTCGCGTCAAGGATCACATCCATTATATATACATCCAATGCCGCCACATTAACGAATATCATGGAAGCCACAACAGATCGCCAGGTTGGACGAAGGTGCTCAACCCAAGTCATGTAGAGTAAAGCAAGAATAATACAGGCATGTGCAGTAAAAAATTGAATAAAACGAAAATGCGGATAGCCATATCCCAAATTTGGTGTCACAATCGCCATAAGGGCTCCCGCAATACCAGCAAAGAGTAACGCACTATGCAGCAAGCGACTGCGAGTTAATAATACAACGCCAGACAGCAGCAACGAAAGACTACACAATTCAAGGGGTAATGAGGTTTGCAGGCTCCACACACCTCCATAGATATACCAGACCTGCAGCACAATCTCACAGCTGAACATGAATAGAGCCAGATAGATACGTATGTTCCGCCTTGTGCGATCCGACGTTGCTATGAGTTTATTTCGAAATAGATATATGAGTAAGAGTCCAGCAGCTATACATGCCATTGCCCACAGATGTGATGTGGAAAAAAAGATAAAGGGTTCAGCGTCATACGGGTCAAGCCATGAGGGAAATGCCATACGTCTCTCCTTTCACTCCCGAATGGACGAAGATCATTATGGGATATTTTTCATTTTGCCATCGTTCTATCCGATTGTCCATTATCTCTTTTCCAGTTCATCCGGGCTGACATTAAGATTCCTATCCGTCATCAACTTACCTGTTGCTTTGTCATTATCTTTATGTTAAGATAAATCCAAGAACAAAACAAACTAAAAGTTAGTAACTTAAATTAGTTCACGATAAAATAAAACGACAAACCCTTCTCATCTATACACAGAGCACTGTATTACATCCACACTATTTAGGAGGAATTCATATGTTAATCAAAGGACTTCATCACGTATCGGCTTTAACTGCACGCGCTTCTAATAACTATCAATTCTATACCAATGTCTTAGGTCTTCGCCTGATCAAAAAGACGGTCAATCAAGACGACGTATCTGTATATCACCTCTTCTATGGCGATGAGAAAGGTAACCCTGGCACTGAGCTTACCTTCTTCGAGATCCCAATGGCTGGTGAGACACGCGAAGGCGTGAACAGCATTTCAGCAACATCCCTGCGTGTCCCCAATGATGCAGCCCTTACGTACTGGCTACAACGTTTCGATGAGTACGAAGTACCTCATGGCGAAATTATTGAGCGCGGTGGTCGATTAACCCTTTCCTTTACCGACTTTGAGAACCAGCGTCTGATTCTCGTCTCAGATGAACATAATTCAGGTGTCCCTGGTGGAAAACCGTGGGATCGAAGCCCTGTACCTGCTGAATTCGGTATTATTGGTCTTGGTCCAATTCATCTGACGGTTCAAGATGCGTCGCTGACAACCCCGGTCCTTACAGATCTACTTGGCTTCCGCTCTAAAGGTTCATACCCTGCTCTCGTCGCAGGTCAGCCCGACATTCTGGTCTTCGAATCCGGTGAAGGTGGAAGCGGCTCTGAAGTGCATGTCGAAGAACGAAACGACTTGCCGATCGAACGTCCTGGTCGCGGAAGTGTCCACCATGTTGCCTTCCGTGTAGAAAACGAGGAAGAACTGAAGCAATGGGTAGACCGTGTAAGCAACTTCAAATTCCCGAACTCAGGTTTTGTAGACCGCTTCTACTTCCGTTCCCTGTATTTCCGAGAAGCCAATGGCATCCTGTTCGAACTTGCCACTGACGGCCCCGGCTTCGATACGGACGAAGAACTTGAATTTCTCGGTGAATCTCTAGCCCTGCCACCATTCTTGGAAGGCCGCCGCAAAGAGATTGAAGCACAACTAAAACCACTTGATACCGTTATTCGTTAATCTAATGGCGTAACTATGTTGAAAAAACGATTATCGTCTGTCTCCCATACCACTACTATCATGTGGTGTGGGAGGCACAATAATCGTTTTTATTTGCATAATGGTTCGTTTTCTTATTAATCCATCCCCCGGTGCAACTTTGAACGATTTGAGCGTTGTATTATTATGGTCTATGATTCTGACTTCCTGCGAACCGCCGAGCTCAGCCAACTCAAGGTGCAGTTGAGGTTTGTTTTTAGACAGCACAAAATGAGGCTGAACTTCCCGATTTTTTTCAGCCCCACTGTTCATGTCGTACAGTTCATTCAATTAGGTTAGTCTATTGAACCTCACAATCAACTTTTAAATAGCTCTTAATCAAAGGACTCTTCATATCCATCTTCGTATTCTTCATTCGTATAGTGCACGTTCACCGCTTTCCACTCGCCATCCTCATAGCCATAAGCGAACTTCAATTCACCGCCATACACGGCAAAACCGTAGGCACCCGATACGGATACAACCAGCTGTCCGTTCTCCAAACCATAATAAATGACATCACCAAACAGAAGTTGATCATAGTATTGCAGTCCTTCTGTGTCTTCCACTATCCGAATGGGATCACCCTTAACCCCATCAATGGACACGTCAATTGCCACCTGACCTGCCGTAATATTAATATTCGATTCCACATGCTGCTTCACAATATCTTCTAAAGATTGCATCTTCATGACTTCCAACGTTTCAGGATGAATAATGTATGCCTGACCTAAATAAATTCCCGTTCCATGACCTTGCGTAAACATAACGACAATCTCTTTTTGCCCATCACCGTTCAGATCAATCTCATGTATTTCCGGTTTGTTGCTTCCACCCTCTGCTGTCCAATCACTGAACTCGCGAGTTTTACCGTTTGCTTCAAGCACTAAGCCTTTATATATATATCCAGAACCCTCTACTTGCATTGGGTATAATCGGATGGCATCATTTTCTGGAGCTACCGACACATATTCCTTGTTGCTTGGCGCAGATGTCTCCATGTGGAGTGAATGATCTTTTGTTGTTTCGATATCAGAAGCCACAACCGCTTCGGTCTGGCTGGAATGCTCATCTATGTTAAGCTGTTTTTGTTGTACATTGGTTGTTTTGGCAGCGGAAGTTGTACTAATTGTAGCTACCGCCAAAATAATCATCAGCAGGATACCTGTCCAAGTCGTTTTCAATATACTGGGCTCCTTCTTTTTTCATGGAATATGACTATTATACCGTCATTTATCGCCCAAGCGTTGCGTTTTTGTTAATGTTTAATAAAAATATCTTTACAAACTTTTCATTTTACGAAAGAACGTTCGGGTTTAACCAAAATAAGCAAAATTATAACGTTTCTTTTAGCAAATAAAGTAAAAAAACACTCCAGACACAGCTCAAGGCTGCATCCGGAATGCTTTTGTCTTGTCCATCAAACGATCAGTTAACTGTCTCAGCTCTTCAGCAGAAGAGGAGATTTCCTCCATAATCGCCGTTTCTTCATGTGCAGCGCTCATAATCCGTTTGGCTTCATCCGAGAATGAACCTGCTTTACCTTGGATTTGCTTCACATGACCATGTGTCAATTCTACGCGTCCCGTCTGATCTGCGATTTTGAGGCCGATATCATGTGCACCTCTCATGAACACTTCCACAGATCCCGTTAATTCCTGCAACGTCTGATCTACATTAATCGTCCGCTGGGATTCATTCACGACAAGTCCATGCTGTTCGTGAATCAATTGAGCAGTGTCTCTGATCCGCTGCTGGACTCGGCTAATTAATTCGTTAATCCGATGTACGGAATCTTTACTCTCGTCCGCGAGTTTGCGAATCTGCTGTGCAACGACAGCGAATCCAGCGCCTTCTTCCCCTGCCCGTGCAGCCTCAATGGATGCATTAAGGGCAAGCAGCCCAGTTTCTTCTGCGATATTCTTAACGGATTGTGTAATTGCCTCAATATCCGAAGCTTCCTTTTCAAGCAGAACCATAATGTCACGAGAACGGTTATGCGATACAGCCAGCTCGTCCATCCCTTTCATCAGGGAAGAGAAAGTCTCCTTCGTATGCTCTACCGAACGTTCCATCTGACCGGACATTTCAGCCATGCCCATGGACTGATTCTGCATACGTTGAAAATCGCCAAGCATCTCGTCGGCAGTCACTAATGATTGCTGAGATGTTACTTTTTGCTCCTCTACGCCGACAGCGATGTGATCTACCGCATCTGACATCATCTCTATTTGCTCAGCAGCCTGTGTAATAGCTTCACTTAGGGACTGGGCATTCTGGGATGTTGTCCGTGTACTATCCGCAATATCGTTCACAATGCCACGTAGATTCGTAACCATCGCCCGAAAAGCATCGTACAGAACTGTAAGCTCATCAGCGGCACGCCGTTGTGGAATTTCTGTAGTTAAGTCTCCAGATGAAACTTGCTGCGCTGCTTTGGCCAGACGTACAATCGGACGTGTCAGCCACCGTGATGCAAAATAACCGAGGATGCCGTTCCAGCATACCCCCATCACAAGAACAACTGAAATGTATAACCAGCTGGGAATATCGAATGAGAACCAATCCTGTAAAAAAAATATAAAAAAGCCGCTAGTTCCATATGTAATAATTGAAATCAATACCAGACCTGCGACCGTCTTTGCGCCTAAAGTCCATTTCATATTCGCACCTCGTAGTCCTTTTTTCCTATTTTACCAATCGTTATCTAAAATACATGTGATATTTATCACTGAAAACGCTATTGTGAATACCCTTCCATCCTTATAGCGCATAATTTATAAGATGAATGATTCCCCCTTCAACTCGTGCACAAAACAGGTACATCCGTCCCTATCGCATGTTATAACCTTATATCATCTCATGTTGGCTTCAACGTCGGGTAGTATTTTTAATTTAAATTATTTATCGGAATTTAGGGTCAAATGATTTAGCTTGGCATCCATTTTGCTTAAATGATATACTGAGTGCGCTTTGGCTATGCCAGAGTTGACCTATTTTTGGATGCCACTGGAGGCGAACGAAATGTCCACAAGGACTGAGAAAGACTTTATCGGTGAAAAAGAAATTCCTGACTATGCGTACTACGGAATACAGACGGTACGGGCAGTAGAAAACTTCCCCATTACCGGCGTTCCCGTGCATCGCGAACTGATCACGGCTCTGGCTGCTGTTAAGAAAGCAGCGGCAGTCACGAATATGGAATTAAAAATGCTGCCACGCAAAATTGGCGATGTGATCGTCATGGCTGCTGAAGAAATGATGAAGGGTCATCATATTGATCATTTTATTGTAGACTCCATTCAAGGTGGTGCAGGCACCTCCATGAATATGAATATGAACGAAATTCTTGCCAATCGTGGACTGGAGCTGCTGTTGCAGAACAAAGGAGACTACTTCCACTGTAATCCCAACAATCATGTCAATATGTCCCAATCAACGAACGATGTCATTCCTACAGCCCTTCGCATCGCAGCATATCATCTGTCGGAAACCTTGCTGAAGACAATGCAACGGCTTCAGGATGCCTTCCGTAAGAAGGAGCAGGAATTCGACGATGTTGTCAAAGTAGGACGTACCCACCTTCAGGATGCGGTGCCGATTCGACTTGGACAAGAATTCGGTGCGTATGCTCGTGTGCTTGGACGTGACATGGAACGTCTCGATTTTGCTAATCGCCGCCTGTTGACCATCAACCTGGGTGCTACGGCTGTAGGTACAGGTCTGAATGCCAAGCCCGAATACATCGTTAAAGTTACAGAGCATCTGGCGGATATTACGGGATTGAAGCTGCAAACGGCAGAAGATCTCGTAGATGCAACTCAGAATACAGATGCTTACATGGAACTGTCCGCTGCGCTTAAAGTATGTGCAGTCAATCTCTCCAAAATCTGTAATGACATTCGTATGATGGCTTCAGGTCCGCGTGCAGGCTTCAACGAATTACGCCTGCCACCGCGCCAACCAGGCTCATCCATTATGCCGGGTAAAGTGAATCCTGTTATGGCAGAAGTCATTAACCAGGTATCCTTCCAGGTCATGGGTAATGACCATACCATCTGCATGGCTTGCGAAGCAGGTCAATTCGAACTGAATGTCATGGGTCCTGTCATTGCGTTTAACTTGTTACAATCATTGAAAATTATGAATAATGGTATCGACGTATTTACCCGTTACGCTGTCGAAGAGATGGAAGCAAATCGGGAACGCTGTGAAATCATTATGAAACAGAGCTTCAGTGTCATCACAGCTCTCAACCCACACCTCGGTTATGATGTGGCAGCCTCAATTGTAAAAGAAGCATTGAAGACAGGTGCTTCTCTGCAAGAAATCATTCTGGAGCGAGGTCTATTGACCCCAGAAGAGCTTGAGGAAATTTTGCATCCAGAGCAGATGACAACACCAGGTATTGCTGGGGAGCGATTCCTGCTTAATATGGAGCAATAGTCCGTTTTTTTAAAATTGTTCAAACGACTCGCCATCTGGACAGAACACAACAAAATATAAAAATTAACAGCCCCCATAGACCGGTATGACTCGGTTAATGGGGGCTGTCTATCGTTATGGTGTGGTTCAATACCGAACCACTGTAGTAATATCCGTTGCTTATTTATCCCCATCGCTTGCGCTCAAGCGAGGATAAGATCTGCAGCTCTTCCCTGTACTTCGCGACCGTTCTACGCGAGAGGATGATGCCCTCCTTTTGCAGCAATGTAGCTAAGGCACTGTCGGAGAACGGGCGATCTGCACGTTCCGTAGCAATCAATGCTTTTAACCTCAACTTTACTGCCGATGCCGACATCTGTTCTCCCTGTGTTGTTGCAATGCCTGAAGTGAAGAAAGCCTTCAATTCAAATACGCCATGCGGCGTTTGAACATACTTCCCGTGGACGGCGCGACTTACTGTTGACTCATGCATGCCAATCTTGTCAGCAATAGCTGTCATGCTCAGTGACTTTAATCCAGATAGCCCCTCAGACATAAAGCGTTCCTGCTCCTCCAGTACCGCTGCCACCACGCGTATTAATGTCCCCCGCCGCAAATATACACTACGAATGATCGCTCTTGCTTCTGCTGTACGTGCAAGCCAAGACTCATCCGTAGAAGGATCTCTGAACCAATGAGCGTACTCTTCGTTAATAGATACTCGCGGGATACCTGCTGAGCACAGTCGAATGCAAGTCACTCCGTTTCGAACAGCTACAGCCACATCCGGAATGATATAGTGCGGATATTCCTTGGAGCCGATGGAGCGGCAAGGCTTAGGGTTCAAACTCGAAATATAATCATAAGCCTTCTGCGCTTGTTGAGAAGTGATCGCTAACCTTGTACCTGCTCGGCCTGGATGGAAGGGAACTAAGGCTTCCAGTCCTGCCTCCACCATCTGTTCCGCATAAGGAGCAGCAGATGGATCACGCTTTATCTGCAGAAGCAAGCACTCGCATAAACTACGGGCACCAACACCCGCCGGATCGAGCGATTGCAGCACATCCAGTCCTGCCATCGCCGTATCCATGGATATACCAAGTAACGAAGTCACCTCAGTCAGATCAACCGTGAGATAACCCTCGTCATTGACACAACCAGCCAAATATATTGCAATTGCTCTCCGCCGCGCAGACAGTGCGAGTACACGAATCTGTGACGTCAACAACTGTTCAAGCGTAGGTTCAGCTCCTCTGGCCTGTAGTAACGGATCATATGAAGAGCTTCCCCCACCTCGATTCAGCCGCACAGGGAGGCGAGCTACTCGTGCTGTGGTTTCTTCAATCTCAAGAACGGGATTATCTGCTGCTGCATCCTGAAGATAACGAGCCAAATCCTGGCTGGACAACGTTAATACTTGAATGGATTGTTTCATCTCTGGTGTGATGGACAGTCGTACACGCTGCTCCTGCACCAACTGCATTCCAAGCATCCGTCTCCCTCCTTAGTGGCAGTGTGAGAACTTATATCGAGGCACGAGCATATTCATTTTGAGCACGTATTGGTGTACATATTTTGAACACATCATAACACAAGAATCTAGAGCGCATGCCCTTAAAATGCGTGTTCAAAAAGGACGGTGCTTAGCACGTATTTAATATTTCTCCGACACCAGCTTCGCTTGGGTAAATAGCAATAGGTAGTCTTTGCCGCCTGCTTTGGAATCCGTACCCGACATATTGAATCCGCCAAAAGGATGAGTGCCCACCAACGCGCCAGTACATTTGCGGTTAAAATACAAATTACCTGCAAAAAACTCCTGTCTAGCCTGCTGTAAATGCTCACGATTCCGTGAGATTACCGCACCGGTCAGACCATAATCTGTATTGTTGGCAATATCCAGAGCATCCTGGAAGTCCTCTGCTTTAATAAAGGCAAGCACGGGGCCAAAAATCTCTTCCTGCGCAATGCGAGCCTGTGGATCAACATCCGCAATAATAGTCGGTTCGATAAAGTAACCTTCTGCACTGCCTGTTCCACCGCCCAGTACCAACCTTCCTTCGCTTTTACCTATTTCAATATATTCATTAATTTTGGCATATGCCTTGTCATCAATGACAGGGCCAACCTGGCTATTTACTTCGAGCGGACTTCCCATCGTCAACTGCTTCGTGCGCTCAATCACTTTTTGCAACACTTCATCATATACATCCTTATGAATAATGGCGCGGGAACAAGCAGAGCACTTCTGACCTGAGAAACCAAACGCAGATGCGGTAATCGATTCTGCTGCAAGCTCCAGATCGCTATCATTATCAACCACAATGGAGTCTTTACCGCCCATCTCAGCAATAACCCTTTTGATCCACTTCTGGCCTGGTGCCGTGCGAGCCGCACGCTCATTGATACGCAGTCCAACATCCCTTGAACCTGTGAAGCTAATGAACCGAGTCAACGCATGATCCACCAGATAATCACCGACCTCACTTCCTGGCCCTGGCAAATAATTGACGACTCCGTCTGGCAATCCCGCCTCAGCCAGCAACTCCATGAACTTCGCCGCTATTACTGGCGTTGTGCTAGCTGGCTTCAATACAACGGTGTTGCCCGCAACGAGTGCTGCTGATGTCATGCCTGCCATAATGGCGAATGGGAAATTCCATGGTGGAATGACAATCCCTACGCCAAGCGGAATATAGGTTAGCTCATTATCTTCTCCTGCAATTCGTGTCAGTGGCTGAGGCTGACTCAGCCGCTGCATATCACGGGCATAAAATTCCATAAAATCAATCGCTTCCGCTGTATCTGCATCTGCTTCTGGCCATGTCTTCCCCGACTCATATACAAGCCAAGCAGAGAATTCATGCTTCCGGCGACGCATAATAGCTGCCGCTTTGTACAACAACCGTGCGCGTTCATTCGGGTCTGTATGCTTCCACGAACGGAATGTCTCTGCCGCAGTCTGGATTGCTTGCTCTGCCAGCTCCTGATCGGCTTGATATATCGTGCCAATGATCTGCTCTTTATTGGCAGGATTCACGGAGGTTAATGTGCGAGAGCTAGTTACCTTTTGCCCGCCTATGATCATAGAATATTGTTGCCCTAACTCCGATTCCACCTGACGAAGCGCATTCTCAAAAGCCTCTTGGTTGGCCGGGTTAGCAAAAGACGTAAAGGGTTCGTTCACAAAAGGGATATTCATAAAATAATTCCTCCTTCAGGATGTGATATATGTTCAACAAAAGATTGTTTACACTGACCACTCCGATAACAGAACAACCTTCCGATCGCTGTTATCCCCAGATTCCTTTTAATTCCTTTTTTCAAAGGGGGAATCCCGGGATAAAGGCGAACGCTCCGCTTCTTCAGGTTATTTCTGTCCTCTCCGTTTTCGTGTAAACCGTCTAGTTGAACCTATATAGATTCGCTGGTTGGGTCTCATCCAATATATGTAGCAAGATCCGTGCCAACTCCGGTTGAGGTAGGAATATTTTTTTATAGTTTTTTGTGAAATTAGGTGGTTTACAGATGTCATTGATGATGCACACGTCCAACGCTACAGATTGGCATGATTCTTGCTAGATATGTTGGTATCAGGAGCATGATTCATAAGGAGGAAGCAGGATGAGTATTGGAACGGAGATGTACCGCAAAACGCTGTTAACTGTTGCAGGCAACAAAGCTGTAGAGAATTTATCTATTAAATATGGGAAAAAGCTCGCTGGGAAGTTTATTGCCGGTAATACACTCGAGGAAGCCCTTGAAGAGATCCGGATACTCAACAAAAAAGGCATCATGGCGACCCTTGATCATCTCGGAGAAGGGATTACTCGTTTGAGCGAAGCAGCATTGTATCGGGATGAATATCTACGACTTGTGGATGGTATTGCTCGTCAGCAGGCAGATTCAAACGTATCACTGAAACCTACACAGATGGGGCTTGCCCTTGACCCGGAAGAAGGTTATCAGAATATTCGCGCAGTTGCTGCACAGGCGAAATCACATGATCTTTTTGTGAGAATCGATATGGAAGACAGTCCGTTTACCCAAGCGACGCTGGATATCGTTCGCCGTCTGCATGGTGAAGGACTGGTGAACACAGGTACGGTGCTACAGGCGTATTTGCATCGAACAGTAGAAGACACACGGGATATGATTCGGGAAGGGATTCGGCTCCGGCTGGTCAAAGGCGCCTATAAAGAACCTGCTGAGGTGGCCTACCAAAATGCATCCGAAGTGATTGAACAGTTCAAATTGATGATTCGGCATCATCTCGACCAAGGTGTCTATACCGCTGTTGCATCACATGATGATCACATCATCTCATGGACGAAGCAATACGCGAAAGATCGAGGAATTTCGCCAGATGCGTATGAATTTCAGATGTTGTACGGCTTACGCATGAGTGAGCAAGAGCGATTGGCGCAAGAGGGATATCGGATTCGCTGTTACGTTCCCTATGGAACGATGTGGTACCCTTACTATACTCGCCGACTGGCGGAGAAACCGGCTAACCTCTGGATGGTTGTCAAAAATATGTTCAGATAATACGTGTTCACTTTCATCTCATGCCAGCCTGCATCTCTCAAGGTTGGCATGTTGGCATGTTTCTTCGCGCTTCCTTCGCCTTTCCTCATGTTCGCCATGTTCCTCCTACCCATCTCATTTCACAACCCCCAACAATGTCTAAAAATTTAACATCCCCAAATTGAAGTGTACAAATAGTTAGACACCTACCGGTAATCTCTTGCAAATCTATCCTAAACATATCCGTAAATTATCTAAAAATCAAAACAATATGATGTTACATTTTATAACTTGTATATCACCTTTTATAACGCGAGAACAACGTCATATCAGCATTTTTACAATTCATATCATTTTGTAAACGCATACTTCACCTGATTTATATAATCTGCGACGTAGCTCCTCCATACCTAACCATTTGATGTCAAAAAATATATACATACATCATTTGGAAAGTTATAATATGTTTAACTTATGGGTGTCCTATCCATTGGTTATAGAAGGACTACACATACTTCCTTTTAAATAATGCAATGTTCTAATTGAGGTGATCGTATTGAAACATTTACTTCCCAATCTGATGTCCTTATTACGCACTGACCTCATCATTCAGGGCGAGACCATTATGGAGTATACTCATCGAATAGCTTCACAACCAACTCACCGTGAAACTTCTCAGGGACCAGTCTTTGTTCGCGATACGTCAGGATATTCGTGGATACCCCAAACGTCCGAAACCGATAAGGCTCCATCCCATAAACGAATACCTATACCAACAGTCTATTCATCGACGGAGCTGGCAACCTGCCTGCCTCTCTTCTATGCCAGTCCATATGTATTAATTCAAGACGAAGCAGAACACATACTCGGTTATATTGCCGCAGCCGATCTACTGCAAGAGATGTATCATGCCCATCGCCTTTTGGAAGCTTACTTTGAAACCACACTTGAAACAGCAGGTACTGCACTCACTTTAATTAATGAGGAGGCAAAAGTAGCCTACTGGACATCCGATGCAGAGCATGTATTTTCGATTCGTAGAGAAGATATCATCGGCCAGCCCGCTGCGGATTTTTTCCCACTTGACCGACTTCAATCACTCAAAACTCTCTACACCGGCGAAACCGTATATCGTAAACAGCATCAACCGAGACCTGATCTATTCGCTTTAATCAATGCACGTCCAGTGTATCTGGATGGCCAAATTGTTGGAGCAGTCGCAGCTGAAGTGGATATAACAACTGAAATCCGACTTCACCAGGAATTGCTGCACATGACCTCCAAGGTTCAACATCTAGAAAAAGCTGTCGCCAGGCTGCGTCCGGACGTAGATCCCTTCGCCAAAATCAAAGGCAGCAGCCCAGTCATCAAACAATGCCTGGAAACAATCCGCAAAATTAGCACCACTTCAGCGACAGTACTCATTCTCGGGGAGAGCGGTACAGGTAAAGAGCTATTTGCCAAAGCCATTCATGATCTACGCGAATTACAAACTGCACCTTTTGTCGCCATAAACTGCGGTGCCATTCCTGCTTCTTTGTTCGAAAGTGAATTGTTCGGTTATGAGAAGGGAGCCTTCTCCGGGGCTGATCCGAAGGGCAAGAAGGGCAAAATTGAGCTTGCAGAAGGCGGAACATTATTTCTAGACGAGATCGGCGAGATGCCGCTGGAGCTACAAGTTAAGTTACTCCGTGTCTTGCAGGAGAAAAGCTACTTTGCCGTAGGTGGAACACGCATGAAGCAGGCGAATTGCCGGATCGTTGCAGCAACCAATCAGAATTTAAGGGACATGATCGCACGTGGTCAGTTTAGAGAGGATCTATACTACCGGCTGAATGTCATTAATCTCATCATTCCTCCGTTACGTCTACGGAAGGAAGATATTTATGAATTAACACAGACCTTTTTGCAGGAGTTCTCTTTGTTATATAGCCGGCATATTGAACTCGTACCTCCAGCCGTGTTCAAGCTGTTATTCGAATATGACTGGCCGGGTAATGTAAGGGAATTAAGGAATGTCATCGAACGAATTACCATCCTCACCACGGATGGCGAGGTTAAGGCAGATTATCTACCCGAATCGCTACTTATATCGATGAACCAAGAACTGATCAACAACAATCAGCAGGCGCTATCTCTTAATTCTTATGCAAGTTCAGATGTTGTTCACTCAGAGACACAAGTCAGCGGGCTTCATGCTACTGATGCTACTGATGAAACTAATTTGGAGACGTTAGGAATGTCCAGCGAACCTTCATCCTCTTCTTATCAGGATCGGCTTGATGCATTTGAATCAGAGCTATTACTCCAATATCTACAAGACGTGGGAGGAAACAAACGCACCCTTGCTCGTCAGCTCGGCATCTCAAGAGCAACGTTATACAATCGGATGAAGCGGCTTGGTCTATAATTCATTTCCAGATCTGGCTAAGGGTACGAAGGGCGACTAAGGGGTACCTGTTTGAGGACTTAAGTCTGAGGGCTCTGCTGCGGTACGAATGGCCATGTTAGACAACACCCCGCTATTCAAACCTGAATCGTTGTAAGTTCCATAGAAATAAATAAGTGCTCACACCAAACACGCAGTAACGGTTTACTAGCCTCCACTGCGTGTCTTTTTGTATTTATTTATTCATGCATTCATTTCTTCAACTATGCATCAATTCATTTTTTTCAACTACTCTCGATTAATCCTAACGCGTATCCTGACTTATAACACCCGTGCTAACCGCTTCAGGGCAGCTCGTAGATGACGATAAAAGGTCGCACGACTCATGGAACATACCTGTGCAGCGGCAGTTGGATTGCCAGCATGTGTCCAATAGGCAGCATACAGCAGCAACTGATCCTGCTGACAGATACCATGCGTTCTTCCCTCAAGTAAGTCCAGCACATACACCTGAAATTGGATGCCATTCTCCATACTATTCATTCGCTCCGCGTAAGGTTGCAATTCTCCAGGAGAATGCAATAGCGACAGCATTTTGCGGACGTCCGTTTCCGTCCACGGCGTTCGTTCCTTAACCGTCGTTGTATGGAAGGAACCGTTAGCTAAAGTCTCTGTGTTCAGCAGAGACATGACCCAATCCCCGAATCTCTCTTTGCGCAGATCCAATTCTAATACGTCAGCTTGCTCGTCATACAGGTCACACACACGGGTACGCGTTTTTCGCATTTGAAAACCAATACTTTGCAGAAAAAGCTTAAGATTCGAGTTAGTGGCCACCAGCATTACTCTAGCCCCATCCCCAAGTAATGACAACCGATCCAGCGCCATATAACCAACAAGCTCTTCACGCTTATATCCGGGTACATCATCTCTAGCCGCTACCAAAACCGCATAATGTGTATCCGCCTGATTTGGGTCAACCTTCATTTCACCAGACGTGAAACACTCCTGCATTTCATCGGGAAAATATTTCAGTAGAATCTCACTGCTCTCCTGGTGCAAAAAAACAGTAATGAACATCGCAATCGGTTCACCGCTCTTATCCCGCATGACCACAATGCCTTCCGGGTATCGACGTGCCAATTCGTCCAGAAAATCACGATATAGCGGTGCCTGCCAAGGTTCTACGCTATATTGGCACCATTGCCACAACAGCTGCTGAAGTGACGGCATGTCTTCCTTCCTCATCGCCTCCATTGGCGAGAACAGGGAGTCAGCAGAAACATCTGCGTATTTTCGGTGTTGTAGCATGGACTCTTGGCATAATAACAGCATTTTTCTCGTGATCTGATTACGCTCATGCGGCTTCGCTTTTTCATGCAACGGTCTCAGAATACCTGCAATGCGAACACGCATAGCTTGCACTCGTTGCGGTTCTCGTTGACGGAAATCCCGCAGTAAATGTAATCGTGCTAG
The DNA here is from genome assembly GCF_022346845.1 of Paenibacillus sp. ACRSA. NCBI lineage: Bacteria > Bacillati > Bacillota > Bacilli > Caryophanales > Paenibacillaceae > Paenibacillus > Paenibacillus sp. ACRSA. The sequence goes on from NZ_JAKRNP010000003.1 coordinate 472,195, forward strand.
ATCATGTAAGACCACACCGCTCGGGTCAGAGCGAATAAACGACATCCGTTTCAGAACCTGGTATTCCTGTAGCGTCACTTCTGTTTGCAGTACAGAGGATAACAATTCTTGATTCGCGGTCTCTAGTAAGGTTAACACCTCTACCATCGGTTGCAAGCTGGGCAATGTCAGTTCATGCAACAGACGGGCACTGACCATATGTGATAATTCAGCCCATTCCCTCAGAGGTATATTACAATGCTGATCTGCCGCTTCTACGGCCAGTGCAAGACCCAGCGGATGACCATCCGTCATACGAGCGATCTTGCCTGCCATATGGCGATTCAACGTACCCACACCTGCAATATAATTCGTTACTTCTTCATCTGTGAAATGCTGCAGCGGCATCTGAACTAGACATTGTTGTAAACGGGGATGTGTCCGCCAAGTTGAAGCAGGCTCTGGTCTGGATGCCAAAATAATAAGCACACCGTTAGCTGGTATTTTATTAACAAATACCTCAAGAAACCAACTTTCCAACAAAACCAGTTCCTCATAGTTATCCACCGCAATAACGTATCGATTCCGAGCAGATGCAGTGCGCAGACGACTTAATGGCGGACAATCCCCTCCACTCTCCATCGTCTCCAGTCCTACCGCAGAAGATAGATAATCCAAGAAAACCGAAGGGGTCGAGCCACAGAATCTACCATCCATCCAGATTGCAGTTGCCTCCCGATTACGAGATACAGCCATCATTTCCGAGAGCAAGGAGGATTTTCCTATGCCCCCCATTCCCGTTATCGAAAAAATAGTGAGCGGCGCTACCGAATCGGCAAACCATTGATTCAACATATTCAATTCTCGAATTCGTCCGACAAATCGTTTACCCTGACCAAAATAACTATCATATCGTGATTCACCACTGTTTCCCATCTATGTCCTCCGTACTAGTACTAGTACTTTCAATATACTTTATTTTTCAATCAAATTGAGACTATATTGAGACGCATAATCAAGTATAAAATGATAAAATCTCGATAAAAGCCAAATTATAGAAAAGACTTCATTACGGACATGTAAACGTTTAACAACGTATTGATGAATGCATTCCACTGATCAACTGATTTCGAATTTCATGCTTCCCTTTCATCATCTATACTTCTCGAAATTCTCGGAAAGGCGGATTTGTGTGAGAAAAAACCTCGATATCTGTAATCTGAGCGGGCAAATCGGAATCAATCCAGAGCAATTAAATGAGTGGATTCGCCAAATGAGGACTCTTTCCTCCAAGACGGAGACTTCGGAAGCCAAACGCGCTTCATCCCCGTATCGTTTAGTGGCGCCCCCCTTCCTATCACTTGCTTCTATCACCCATCAACCGAAATTAAAACGTGGACGCCGTATGATACTACATAAGCCCTTTCTGACTACAGAAATGCAACACACATACCGCATCAGCAAAAAATGCTAAGCCATCGTTTGGAACCAATGGAATGAACACTCCCTAAGCTATGCTTCTTAGGTTCTAACGACGGCGAAGCGGTTCATCCTCAATCATCGCATGGGCGAGAAGCGCCATCTCCAGACAGATTCTTCTCCCTTGATCCATGAAGTCCGAACCAAGCAACTCCTCTAACTTCTCCAACCTGTTATATAATGTCTGCCGATGAATAAATAATCGGGCAGCAGCATCCCGTTTGGAGCCAAAACTACGTAGATAAGCATCAAGTGTTACGACCAGCCGGAGATGATATGCACGATCATGCTCGATCAGCACACCCAGATGGTCATTGACGAATGGTTGCAGAAAGGATTGAGGCAAAGCTTTTAACATTTGATATATACCCATACGTTCGTAGAAATGGATATGTTCCATCTGATCTACAGTTCGTGAAACTTCAATGACTTGATATGCTTCTTGGAGACTATCATGCATTTCAGTCAAGCGGCTTCTTAACTTGCCAAAACCTACACGAATTGCGACTTGCTTCAGATTGCGACTCGCAAATCGTGTAATATCCCCAACAATACCTTCAAGTGCTCGAAGCAGCTGATCACGCGTCGACAGGTTAATCTCTTCCTTCGCACAGCTCAAGTATACCTGATTATTCTTCAGCATAATTAAACTCGTTAAATTGTTCTTTTTGAGCAAGGAGCGGAGCAGTACGAGAATATCTTGATGGTTAGCTTCCATTCGTTCCCGACCTGTTCCCTTCCATTGATGCTCAATCTCCATGACCCCTCCTGCGAACCAATACTGTCCTTTTGCCAGCAAACGTAATCCCATCCGAGTCTGCGCCTGCTCCTCTTGATGAATATTCCCGTTCATCAGATCCTGGATCAGCTCATTTTGGTTCCGCACCATCTTTTCCTCTAAGAACTGGGATCGTAAGGTGAGCGTTGCTGCGGCTTTGGCTGTGTAATCCAACAGCAGTTTGAGATATTCCACAGGCGCTGTTGGATGGACAAGCATACCTACCGCAGAGAAAACCTGACCGAAACAGACAACCGGATGGCAGAGCAGCACATTGTCCTCATCCAGATGGAACCATAATTCTGTATCAGAATCATTCAGATCCAGATGCTCCACCTCCTGCTCATACCACGTATAGATGGCCTGTTCAGACTCAGGTGGCAGATCTGGAACGAAGCTCCCTGGCTCCATTGAGGAAATGTACACCACCGATTTGGCCGCATAATCATGCAATAGGTTCATGACTGCAGACATATCTGTACTTTGAATTGTTAACTGCTGAAGTTTGCGAGAGTATGACTCCAAACTTTTGAGTAACTGGTGTTGGTGATTAATGAGTAGTGAATGAATATCTTGTGTAATCTCGACAAAACGGACCGGTTGTTCAAATACAATCAACGGAAAGTGATGCCGGTCAGCCAGTTCGATTAATTGTTCAGGAATGCTGTAGATACTTGTGCCAAACTCCACGCATAGCCCTGCTGCCTCACTCCCAATTAATTGCAACAGGTATTCCTCACGACCCTCTGCCGATTGAAGCCATAGTCCAGTGGATAAAATAAGATCATGAGGGCTAACAAATGGAGAGACATTGGTAATCTCCAGCACATGAACCCATCCAACCTGCCGAGACAATCCCTCTTTACCTGCTGCAAGCCTTGCTCTGTCAAAAACAGGACGATCCAACATATCCTTTATCGTAAACACACGATCATTTCTCAATATCGGCTCTCCTAGATGTCATTTTTTCTTACATTATAATCGAAAGACAAATGTCCTGAATAGACTTTCTCGACAATATGTTGATGTTTTCTTGAAAAACATAGACATTAAGCAAGGTGCAAAACGACGACTCAAGTCATAAACTTGTAGTATAAGCTAACAACCAATAAATGGACGAGGTGCATGGTGATGAGAATCGGAATTCCCAAAGAAATCAAAAACAATGAAAACCGAGTTGCAATAACCCCTGCTGGAACCGCTGATTTCGTCAGAGCCGGTCACCAGGTGATGATTGAACAAGGTGCTGGACTTGGCAGTGGCTTCACAGACCAAGAATATGTAGTGGCAGGTGGAGAAATTAATGAGCAGGCCGCGTCGATCTGGGCCGAATCCGATATGATCATGAAGGTGAAGGAGCCTCTTGCAAGTGAATACGACTACTTCAGACCGGGTCTCATCCTCTTCACCTACCTTCATCTTGCCGCAGAACCTGCTCTCGCCAAAGCTCTAATAGAACGTCAGGTGACCGCTATCGCATATGAAACGCTGGAAGTAAACGGAACACTTCCTCTACTTACACCGATGAGTGAAGTGGCTGGGCGCATGTCAGCCCAGATCGGAGCCCAGCTTCTAGAGAAAACCGAGGGCGGTAAAGGCATTCTGCTATCCGGTGTACCTGGTGTTAGTCGCGGCAAAGTTGTCATTATTGGCGGAGGAACGGTTGGAACCAATGCGGCCAAAATTGCCATTGGACTCGGAGCTGACGTTACCATCCTTGATTTGAATCTGAATCGGCTACGCCAGTTAGATGATATCTTCGGTAACCAGATCCATACGCTGGTGTCGAGCCCATCCAACATCGCAGCAGCGGTAGCATCAGCCGATCTGCTCATCTGTGCGGTGCTGATCCCTGGTGCCAAAGCTCCCACCTTGGTCAGTGAGCAGATGGTTACGACCATGTCACCTGGCTCGGTCATTGTGGATGTAGCAATTGATCAGGGTGGAATTGTCGAGACCATTGATCATATTACAACCCATGATGAACCCACCTATGTGAAGCATGGAGTCGTTCATTACGCGGTGGCTAACATGCCTGGTGCAGTACCGCGTACATCAACGGTGGCGCTCACTAACGCCACCATGCCTTATGCACTGCAACTCGCGAGCCATGGTGCTGCTGCAGCGATTCGCGGTAGTTCGTCTATTCGCAGCGCTGTTAACGCGCTGAATGGACATATCACGTATGAGGCTGTTGCCCGGGATCTCGGGCATGCCTATGTCCCTACAGGACAGGCGCTGGAGAATGCAGCCACCGTCCAATAAGATGACAGCTCACGGAGGACCCGTGGCGGTCAGATGATCTTGAACATTATCGTTCCACAGGCTCTCTCCTTAAACCTGTGGAACGTAATAGAAGCGCCGGTCTGGGCAGTATTGTCCAGATTGGCGCTTCTAGTTTTATTTTGCAATATACCGTCCATACATGTCCCAGAACTACTCCCCTGGCTCAGACAGCACGCTCACTGCATACCTCTCGGAAATTGCAATCCCGGCAGGCACGACGCGAAGGCATCGGTGTGAAATACGAGACGTCCTTCGGACGATTATAGTATTCATCCGCGACACAAGACCGCATCTCTTCAATATAACGTCCAACGTTCTCTTCCACTTTCGCTATATCCTCTTCCGTTGCCGTATACTGTTTGTGTGTCCCTGTCAAAAGGTACTCCACTCTTAGCTCAATCTGCTCTAATGGAACTTGGTAATGCTCCTTGACATAGGATGCGTACAACATCAGCTGATCGGAGAAATCGTCCTCTTTGCCTGTCTTCCAATCAACAATGACAATGTTGCCATTACGACGGCGGTACAACAAGTCCATCTTCACATATACACGGGTGTCGTGCAGCAACATGGTATCCCATTTCTCTATTTCCAGAATCGTTGTGCTAGCGCGTGATAAGTCCTCCCACGTCAGAGTCTGATAGAGATTACTAACACAAGCAGAGACACGCTCCTTAATCGTAGCAATTCGGTCGTCCAACGTATCGTCACCGTAATACATTTCAGATAACATCACACGATTCTTCGGATCTTGTCGCCACTGATCTTGATCCATGGATTCCATGTACGCCTGATTGAGCAATTTGCGCATCATCTGCTCCAAGAAATGTTCACGCGGCTTATCCTTATCTTCCTCTCTGCTGCGTACCGCAGACTCACACATCCGGTGGGCTAGATCACCAAACACCAAGTATAGATTGCTTAACTGCTTCAAGCGGTATAACCGCACCTGCATCTCATCCGCTGTTTCCGTTTTCCAGCCGTTATGCGCTCCGTAATAATGATAATAATATTTGCGCAGGCACTCATCGAACATGCTTGCCCGCGACTGCGAGTAAGACCACTGAGGGTATTGTGCCATAAGTTAATCTGCCTTTCTGTATAACAGGATCTGTGTACATAGTGTAGGTTGCGTACGATCTGTACAAGACCCCTGTATGTGATTGTTCAAAAAGTCCACTTTTGATTATGAGCAAACTTGGGAATAGATACGATAAATGATTTCACTTCATCATACCCGTGTCTGAAAATCCGAAGAACCCCTAATATGCCGATTTTCGTTCTAAGCCAGGAAGTTTTCCGCAGGCGTGCCAGAGCACGTCAAGGGAAAGTGACTCAGCAGGGGGCGAAAAGGCAGTAAAAAATTTACTCTTCAGCGAGTTTTCAGAAATGTCCTAACGAACTCAGGTGAGCTTATCACCTATATTTGAGCCATATTGAAATTATAACGAACTCCAGCAACCTTATTTCACGAAAACTGTTAATAATGTGCTCTGATCTACTCCTTATAACTACAATAAGGTGTCCTGAGTTCGCTAAATACCGGGTAAGTGCCATATCTGAGAAATAGCGTGTCTCATGTTCGTAAGATATAGGTTCGAGCTCATTTCATGCTACTCATGCCGCAGCAGAGCTAAAATTGTGAGCATGATGAAACATTAACGTAACTCGCTGGTATCTCAATTTTACAACTTTTAATCTACTGCCGCACTAGTTACATCTTTTCCGTTTTAGTGAGTTATGCCTTTCCGTTTTTTTCTTATACCCGCAACCGTTTCCGATGATATCCGTATCGTTTATATAATATCATCATGCTGAGCACAAGTTGAGATGTATTCATTTGAATGAGGATTAGAGGCATATCCTTAAAGGAGGCACCACCCATGAATCGACCGGATTGGTTCCAGGCAGAAGAAGCGTTACAACAGATCCAAGTCATCGGAAGCGACCGGAATGAGCTTGTAGACATCATTGGCCAAGTGGAAGGCTTGCAGTGCATCGGCACAGGTACAGATGCAGCCGTATTTACGTATCACGGCTTGCCACAATACGCCTTCAAAATGTACTCGGATCATGCCCTGGACAAGTTACAAAACGAAAAGGAAGTATACGAGCAGCTCAAAGGTTTACCTTATTTCCCCACCTATTATGGCAGCGGCAGGAATATTCTCGTTATTAGCTACGAGCCTGGGGACACACTGTTGGAATGTCTGGAGAAGGGCATACCCGTTCCCGAGCAAGTCATGCTTGATGTGGACGCAGCTCGCGAGGCGGTTCGTAGTCGTGGACTCAACCCGCGGGACATTCACTTGAAAAATGTGTTACTCCAAGAAGGACGCGGTAAGGTTCTGGACGTATCTGAATACATTCAAGACGGTAACGATCATCGCTGGGAACACCTTGTCTGGGCGTATCATAATATCTATCCTCGGATTAAGGGGACACCACTGTCTCCACGCATGCTGCAAACGATCAAATGGGGGTACAACCAGCTGGATCAGGCCAACATTAAGCTGGACGACCTCTCCAGAAAAGCCAACCGGCTATTCTCCCGATTTATGAAGTAGTCTTATGATTATTGTTATAGTTACAAGCTACATTGCAATAACATCCGTTAATTCAGCCTAGCTTCGCTTCGCTAAACTAACTTACACGATTCCGACGGGCATTCGCAGATTGATGCGAGCGTCCGTTTTTTTCTTTTTTTCATCGGCTAGAGTAATGAATACCCATCACTATTACCCATTACACCACCTCAATACCTCAATACATCCATCCAATAATCAGCTCCAAAGCGCCTAACGTTCCTTCTCTAACCGCCCTTGTGACGGGGTCACTCCCTTATGCTTTTTATATAGCTTAGTAAAATAATTGGCATTCTCGCAGCCAACTCTAGCGGCAATCTCAGTTACGGTTAGACTGCTCTCACGCAGCAGCCGCTCCGCTTCTGTCATTCTGCATCCATTCACATATTCAACGAATGTCCGGCCGGTTAGTTTTTTGAACATTTTGCAAAAATGATATGTATTTAGCCCAACCTGAGCCGCCGCTTCGGTCACTGTGATTTTGGATGTTGGTGCCGCTTCGATCTGTTCAATTAATTCCTTGAATCGTTCGCGATTAGGAAAATAGGATCTCGCACTTCGCTCTGATCGTTGCTGGGGCAGAAACGTACGGGCAAGCATCGTGAACAGGGCATGCAATTTCGACTTGGCAACAAGCTGATAAGCCGGCGGCCGTAAGGACATCTCTTCAATTGCCTCATGCATCAAGGTGTAATAGGTAAGACAGACCTGGTCCTGATCGGCAGGCTTTACCGGGAATCTCACCCTCCCCTCCAAATAGGGAGCCACATACTGTACATGTACTGGATCATGCAGAAAATCCTGAAACAGGGCTGGATTCACCACCACCGAGTCGTATTCCACATCGCCCTCCTGGGCCGCGTATCCCACATGCAGCGTGCCGCCTGGAATAACAATAAGCTCGCCGGCCTGTGCCGTATAGGGTTTACTATCAATATGAAAAAGGACACTGCCCTTCCGCATTAAAATAAGTTCAAAATGCTCGTGCCAATGTAAATATAAAATACATTCGCCGGCTTTCATCTGCTTGAATCGATTCTCAAAGAGTTGAAATGGATGCGATTTATGGTCAATCCGGGTATTTTCGTGAAGCGCTTTCAGGTCTAACATCGTCATAAGCTCCTTCCCCACAAAATCGGACTAATATTGCACAAGATTGTATAGAGCGATCTGGGCAGATGCCCGGCTATAATGAGTTTGTCAGTCAAGAACTGTACATGGTTGTTCAGAAGATCGGCTATGGATCACAAAGAACACCTCGATCATTTTGAACCTCACTATAAGCCAATATTGGAGTGATTACAACAATGAATAATCCATTACGTATAGGTACCTTGGTCGGTGGAGGAGATGCTGTTCGCGTTATCCCACAGATTATGCAGCATGGTTTCGAATCATTCAATCTGACCTTCTGGCAAACGACAGGAGATCTGGATCTAACAGAGACAGCCAAACGTGTCCGTGAGATTGTAGACGAACATAATGTGGTCATTTCTGCGCTTAGCGTGTTCGGTAATCCACTTACTGGAGCTGGCGATAACGCAGATACCCTGGCAAGCTGGGAGCGCGCTATCGATCATGCCCATCTGTTCGGCGCAGATATCGTCTCGGGATTCACAGGACGACTGACCGATCAACCTATTGATCAATCCATACCTAAGTTCAAAGAGGTATTTGGAGAGTTAACACGCCGAGCGGCAGAGCGTGGTGTACGCATTGCATTTGAAAACTGTGATATGGGTGGAAACTGGCAGACAGGGGATTGGAATATAGCACACAATCCAACGGCATGGGAGATGATGTTCAACGCTGTGCCGGAGGACAACATCGGATTAGAATGGGAGCCATGCCACCAGATGGTCAGCCTGATTGATCCGATTCCTCAACTGCGCAAGTGGGCACCTAAAGTGTTCCATGTCCATGGTAAAGACGCCACCATTGCTTGGGATATTGTGAAGCAGCATGGCGTGCATGGACCGCATGAATTTGTATGGCATCGCACACCGGGTTTCGGAGATAGCAACTGGTCGGATATTATCACGATTCTGCGGCAGCATGGATACCAAGGCACAATTGATATCGAAGGCTGGCATGATCCGGTCTACAAAGACGAACTAGAGATGACGGGACAGGTGCATGCCCTTCGTTATCTGAAGCAATGTCGTGGTGGGGATTTTGTACCGAATCCAGTCTAGGCTGAAGGAGTATCCGAGAATATCCTCCGCTAGGCACAGTTCATACATCAATGAAGATCATGAGAAGCAAGAGGAGATGATAAGGTGACTCAACAACATCGGGTCGTTATCGCCGGCTGTGGTGCCATGTCCAACACTTGGGTAGATTACGCTCTGGCTAGACCGAACACAGAGATTGTCGGGCTTGTCGATCTATATGAGCCTGTAGCGACAGCACTTGCAGCAAGACACGGTCTAACCTGTCCAACGTTCACCGATATTCGCGAAGCCATCCGGGCTACCGATGCAACAATTGTATTCGACGTCACCATTCCGGCTAGCCACTACGGTATATCGATGGCGGCGTTACAAGAGGGCTGCCATGTGTTTGGCGAGAAACCACTGGCTGAATCATTCGCAGAATGCGAGGACATCGTGCAAACTTCACGAAGCACCGGTCGTATTCAAGCTGTCATGCAAAATCGCCGCTTCGATCCACGTATTCGTGCCTATCGGCAACTGATAGAGGATGGGCATATTGGTAAAGTAGGATTTGCCGGAGCTGATTTTTTCCTAGGGCCTCACTTTGGTGGATTTCGTGACGTAATGGATAGTCCGCTGTTACTGGATATGTCCATACATACCTTCGATCAAGCTAGATTAATTATGGGGGCTAATCCTGTATCGGTTTATTGCCACGAATTCAATCCTCTAGGCTCTTGGTATACGGGCAATGCGATGGCACTGTGCATATTCGAAATGTCCGATGGCTCAATCTTCAACTATCGGGGTTCCTGGTGTGCCGAGGGTTCACCCACTTCATGGGAAGCATCGTGGCGTGTTACCGGGGAGAAAGGAACCGCCATCTGGGATGGTCATGACGCCATCTATGCAGAGGTCGTTGCAGCGGAACAGCGGGAGGCTGATGGCAAACTGTCGTTCTTGCAGCCCTATGAACGAATCGAAGGAACACGGCCTGTGATGGAGAAAACTGGGCATCATGGCTGTCTTGAGGATATGTTCTCTGCGCTGGAGACTGGCCGTCTTCCCGAAACGCACTGTAGCGATAATCAGTACAGTATGGCAATGGTGCTTGCTTCTCTCGAAAGTGCCCGCACAGGTCAGAAGGTGCTGATTGGGGATCATCTAAAAAAACCTAAAATATCGACTGAATCGACGAAATAACGTCTCTGTGATTCGTTAAATATCAGATCCGGGAAAAACGAAGCGAATAGCATGTGTCAGGTTCGTTATATCAAAATAACGCTAAAGGGGATGCCCCTCGTCATGTTCATGACTTGCGGGACATCCCCTGGGTGTATTTATAGAGATAGCTCTAATCTATATAAATTGAACTAAAGAATAGTTACACTTGGCACTTTGATGACAGAATAACTTTCCGATCGCTGTTATCCCCAGATTTTTTTGATTTCCTATTCCAAAGGTAAAATCCGGGGATAGCATATGCTTCCGATGCAGCTTTCTTTCAGAAAGCTTCCAGCCGACCGCTTCGCCAACAAGAGATTTTCATTCCAATTGCTCATGAATTTGAGATGTTCCAGAACACGAGAACATTGAGTTCTACAGATCCCTCCTCATTTCTGCCAAGGCAAACTTCTGTAGGACGGTAAATCCACTGTCCAATCAACATCGTCAAAGTCTTGTTTGTTAATCATCCGCTTTATGGTAAGTTTTGTTCCTTTGGTTAGGTCAAAACCTTGGACAGAAATTTTCAGTTCGTCCATAACGGCCTGCCCCTTCTCATTCATTCTTATCTCACTGCCGGAAGGCTCGAATGGATATATATCCCCTTCAGCATCAGTAAGAATCCAGTGTTCTTCTTCGTAATATTCTGCGTCGTTTTTCAGGATAGCGCTCCCTTCAAGCACGAGTAGTGACGAAGCTTCGTGCCTCCCATTCTGATTCAAATTAGATGAATTCCGAGCAGGAGTGAAACTATACTTATCGATTTTGATTTCAGCATTACTCTTCTGAATTTTGACTGGCTTGCTACTAATCTGATTTAATTCAATTTCCATTACTGTCTCTTGTTTCACTGGTATCGTGTAACCATCAAGTACGAAACGAATTTTCTTTGCATCCAATGTTACAAATGCAGGATCCCACACCTCAGATAATTGAATATGCCCCTCTGTACCACTTAGCTGGCTGAGGTCTTTCAATCGAAATTTAGCTTGCCGCGCACCTGACCTGCTACCGTTAAAAATACGATACTCCTTCGTTTCAGGGATTTCGAGATGATACAAAATTTCCAGCTCCTCGTCCCATCCTGCCTCGACTTTGGCTTGCAACTCATCACTCAGGCTCACATCGAGATCCAGACGAATTCCATTTGGCGTTCGAATCATTTGAGTTAATCCGATCTGTAAACCTTCTGGGGTTGTATACGTGTTCTTCAGTGGTGTTTGGATAGATAACGCGTTGGCCTTGGTCATATCCAAATTAAATTGAAAGCTCCAATCCACAAGTGTATTTTTAGATAAATCATCCGGCTCGTGATAGGCTTTTTCTGCGATTAAACTCCCCAGTTCCCCTCGTACAACCACTTGATCTGGGATGTCATCATTCAACTGAAATATCCATCTCTCAACTTTGAAACTGGGCTGGCTTGTTTCTCGTGCCATGGTCGCCACACGACGGCCCTGATCATCGGTAATATGAATTTTATCATCGTAAGGGGAAAAAAGGTGTGCGTTTGTCCCGTCCGGGGCTATTTGTTCTATCGTCATCACAATCTGCGAACGATCCACCAATACATCATGGATTTTAAGCGTATAGCCCTGATCCTCAATATCAATCTGCGGATTAACGTATAGGCCGAGCGGTTGTAAACGTTTATAATCATCAGCTAGATAAGAGTATTTAAAGCTTTCTGGAACAGGGATATTCGGAAGTGGCGGATTCACTGCGCTCACGCCTGGCTTTGTAGGCACCACGTTCTGCTCCCAAGCGAACCATGCTCCCCCAAGCAGAAGAATTACAGCGGCAGCCATCCCGGTTCGACGGAACCATTTCTTTTGGCTGGCTTTCGTCGGTTGTAGCTCATCTTCTCCGCTCACCATTGATACATCTTCCAGCTTCTGCATCACTTCCAGCGTAAAATCAGCGTCTGGTTCTTCCCGGAACAAATGCTGCTCCAGCAACCGTTCTTCCTCATTTGGAATAGGCTTCATATGTCGCTAACCCTCCTCTACGTTCCAGCTTTTTCTTAAGTGATTTTTTGCCCCGGTGGAGGGCATTACGCACTTGCCCTGGGCTCATGCCAGTAATTTCTGCGATCTCTTCGTAACTCAGCTCATTTGTATATTTCAACAATAGGACAAGCCGATATGCCTCAGGCAGCTCGTCCATTTGACGATATATCTCACGCTGCATCTCCTTATGCAGCACTTGTTGTTCTGGTGTATTGTCATGACTGCGCTCTAGACCGTTGTCTACAGCCGTCATCACCGGTTTCTTTTGCCGTAGAAAATCCCTCATTCGATTCACTGCAATGGTGTACACCCACGAAGAGAAGCTACTCCCCGCTCGCCTTGTTGGCAAATATCGATAGATGCGAATAAACGTATCCTGAGCTAGATCTTGTGCATCCTGATGACTTGCACCCATTCCGCGGATAATGCCGAAGACTTTATTTTTATATCGATCCACAAGGACGGCAAACAGTTGTTTCTCTCCCCCAATAATGCGTTCAATGAGTTCCTCCTCCTGTAGCTGCTCTGCCATGTAATCCCCCTTCTCTACAGCTTCCATGCATGGTTCTGTACTATATAGACGGTGTGACTTCCCGAAACTTCTCACTTCATCCAAAAAAAAGAATTCGCATGGTTCCGGTAGAAGCCGGATAAGCGAATCCTGCATAAGGTGTATTTACTTCTTCTCTGATATAAAATCACTGAGCTGCGTATAAATTGCTACAATCTCATCCATCGACATCCGTACCAGACCACTGGACGAAGGGGCTACAAATTCATGAATCTCCGGAACGACTGGATCGTCTTGGAATCCCCACTCTACTTTGGTACGTTTGCTATATTGGGTATACACCCCTTTGCCGACAAAACAAGCGATGTCTGGGCGATACTGCTCTAACTTTTGCTTTAAAATCTCCCGCCCTTCGGCATACTCTTCACGTGAAATATCCTCTATACCTTTTGTCGGTCGCGCTACGATATTTGTAAACCCATATCCTAACTTCAGCAGCTCCCCGTCCTCTTCAGTTTGGTATAAACGCGGCGTCAACCCGGAACGTTCGAGGATGCGCCAGAAGCGATTGCCTTTGTATGCATAATGATGGCCTGTCTCGCCGGACGTGATACTTGGATTAAATCCGATAAACAGAATGGATAAACCTGGTTCTACATGATCTGGAATCATAGGACGTACACGCTCCTTTTAGTGCTATAATGATTGAAGGTTTTTCGAAATTGGCTGAAATTTTCACGAAAAAGGAAGTTGAACTGATGATTGCAGACATCATACTTGAAGTCGTCCTGCCCGTCTTTCTCTTAATTGCCGTCGGGTCTTGGATGCAAAAGGTGTTCAAGCTGGACTTGTACACCCTCTCCAAAATTAATTTCTATTGTATTACCCCGGCCGCTGTCTTTATGAGCATGTATCATTCCGATATGTCGGGTGAATTACTCGGTACGGTCACGCTATTCTATGCGATCTATGTCGTTATCCTCTATATTATCGGTTCTGTTACGGCACGTACGCTTCGAATGAGCAAAGGTATGAAGGCTGCTTTTAATAACAGTATCATGCTCGACAATGCGGGCAATTACGGGTTACCGATTAATGCGCTTGTGTTCCGTGGCGACCCACTTGCCTCATCGATTCAAGCGCTCGTTATGTCGTTGCAGGCTTTGCTGACCTTTACTTATGGGGTACTCTCCATTCAAGGCGCCAAGCTTAAGGGAAATTACCGTGCAGTGATAATTGGGTTTCTAAAAATGCCTGTGCCTTACGCGCTATTGCTCGGTATCTTGCTTCATATGTGGAATGTGCCACTACCAACCTTCTTATCTATGCCGCTAACCTATGCGCAGCAAAGTATGGTCGCTGTTGCTTTGTTGACACTAGGTGCTCAAATTGTGAAATATCCGATTCGGTTATATCGCCTTGATGTGTATATTAGCACATTTCTACGGTTGCTGATTGGCCCAGCCATTGGGATCTCCATCGTTCTACTACTAGGTATGCAAGGTATTGCCGCTCAGGCACTTATCATTGCTTCTGGTATGCCGACTGGGGTGAATGCATCCATTCTAGCCGAGGAGTATGACAATGAGCCAGACTTTGCTGCTCAAACGGTACTCATCTCAACCTTACTCAACATTATTACCATTACTGCACTCATCTCTTATGCCAAAACGTTCTAAAGTGAACTGTTCGTTGTGCCATTTAAATTCTCATGATAACTTTAAGTTTTTAGTGTCTACTTAAGGGGGATAATACCACGCAAAAAGCCGATTTTCACACGAAGTAATCCGTGCAAAATCGGTTTTTAATAACATCGCGTTTCATATGAGCCCTCCAGTAATCATCAATTTCTTGTCTCTAGAAAATAGCACATCAAAATTCCAGAATAATCCATCTTACTTATTATGTAAATATTTTAATTATATTCACTTGTCTCCAAAATTAAAAACAAAATATTTTCTCGTTTAGTAAAGTCCACTCTTGATACGAAGTATACATGACACCAATAGAATCAGATTTAGACATATTAGACATATGCACCTCCTGAACAAAAACTGATGTTTAAGATTGCTAAATCTGAAGCCATGTTATCAAACCTAACTTCGGTTAAATAGATTTTATCTAATTGCTTTTATAGACAGACTCTAATCTCTTTTATTGATTTTTTTCATTAAGGAAATTAATTTAATTACAATTTTATCAAATGAAATGATTGAATATTTCTTCACAAGAAAACTGAGTAAACCAAAAAATAGTGAAATAAATATTATAAGAAATAATACTTTCAACCCTATTTCTACAGATTCCATTTATATATACCTTCCTTCTTGTCATTATTGTATACACAATATATATTTTTACGACAACTAACACATTTGTCAAATTAAGTACAAGATTCTTCTGAATTAATGAGAAGACACCTTAACATCCCTCTTGCCTTAAGCTAAGACTACATTCAATTAATCGTTAGAACATTTATTCTTCTTCCAACCATAATTCACAACTAGCAAGGATTAGCTTTAGCTGTATTCTCATATGCAAGAGTTTCTTGAAGTCATGAATGCCTATGGGAATGCAGATGACTTTTATTGACCCGCCTTGAAAGAATTTAAATAAATTTAAATAGGCATAGATCTAACTTCTAAAATTCATTACTAGGTTCACAATTTGATCAGAAATAAAAATAATAAACGGTTTCCTATTTCCATTATATATGTTAATATGGAAAAAAAAAGTAGGTAATGTAAATGTTAAAAAGAATTTTAACTTTATGTATTGCTCTATGTTTATCTATCGTTGTAACTCTCCCGCTTGGTTTAACAGTAAGTGCAAATGGATCACTATCTTCTGACACCGTCGTTACTAAAGAGAATGCTGATCAAATAATGGAATATCTCGGATTAGATCCTAGTAATCTAATAAGTTCTGACACTATCTCAGATGACTCTGTTGAACCTGTTACTCTAGGAGAATTACAACAGGCTCTTGTCCAATTAGAACAGTCCCCAAAAGAAGTTATTACAACAGAAAATTTTAATAGTTTAGCAACTCAAACGAACTCTAATTTTTGTACAGGTTTGAAAATGCTATACTACACAACTAATCTTGGCGGTTCATTTGATCTATCATATGAAGTAGCTGCGAATTATTCATGGAACAAGTATACTTCTGCCAATAACGCAACTGTTTCCGTCAATAATAACACTGATAACCCCTTAATAAGTTTTACAATAGCTAGTAAAGATGTAGGGGCTAAAGTTATTAGTAATGGAGAAAAAGTGGAAATGAAAGCCACCGTTAAAGTTGATTCATGGTTAACACTTTTTAATACGGGACTGGTTAAGGTAACAACAACAACAGTTAATACAACAAAAGAGTGGAATACTACACAAGGAGGAATACCAGGTTGTATTTAAAAGATTAATCTCTAGTCTCTCCCTTTGAATCTTATACTTATTTCTATATAACATTACAACAACTATCCTAATTCACTCTCCCCTCATGAGAAACTATGTGAAAAGAAGGCTTTTGTAATGAAATGCACCCTATAAGATGGACACTTGGATTAAGTGCATCTTATAGGGTGTTTTTAAATAATTTCAAAAAAAAGACTCAAAGATTATTATTCGGGAATTAGCTATTGCCTAGAAAATTCAAGCAACAACTTTAACAAGTGGATTTTTCTCATTCACCTTTCATTCGTCCCGGTTACAGGCATAAAGTCTTAGCATGACTCCTCATTTAACCTGACTATAGAACTGTTTTGCGCGTCAAATGCCTCTTATCCGTTGCGAAAGCACGTTTCGACCTTTAAAATTATTGGGTAATTATCCCTTAGAGTTGAGTTATTTTCATATATACATAATGTAGAATGTCTTCATTATCATTTTTGCGAGGTGAATGTCGTGACAAGAATTGTCGTCCCTCCTGAGAAGCTTCAGGATATCTCTAACCAATTTGCGCAAGCTTCGGAACAAAGCAGAAATATGATTAGCAACCTGAGCAGACATATTAGTTCATTACAGAGTCAATGGTCCGGAATCACACAGGAGCGTTTCTTTCAGAATTTTCAAGTGGCACATCGGCAAATGGCGAACTTCTCCACTTCGGTATCTTCCATCGGCACAGAGCTAAATACAATAGCCACTCGTTTCGCCCAAGCGGATCAGTCCCAAGGAGCAGGTGTGCAGGCAAATGGTGGTCAATCTCCCTCTGGCAAAGATGTTAAAACAACGCTATCGGATCTGTATGATCAAGGTAGTAAGTCTTGGGATAAGATTAGTGGGATTCACGGTAACGTAGGACTGTTTGGTACGGCTATGTACTCTGCCTTGGCTACATCCATGGTGCTTTCCAAATCGGTTCATTTTAAAGTTGATCCTCGCAATCGTACTCGCGCTAAAGTGCATAATGCTCCGTGGGTTAAAGGTAAGGGTAATTCTTTCTTAAGTAACATGGCACGTAAACTAGATAAGCAATTCCGCAACCCGGGTCTAGTCATGAAAGGATTGAAGGGATTTGATAAACTTGCAGGTAAGTTAAAAGTTGGTGATATCGGGCTCGGATTCAGTAAAGCCAACAGCTTTGGTCAATGGACCCGGAATGTTATCGCTGGCGTAACTAAAGGCCAATATGGTATGAAAACTTCCAAAATCCCTAAAATGATCAGCAAAAAGCTGTTCCCTATTAACGTTGGGCTGAATGTTTGGGATGAAGGTGTCAAAACCGTTTCCAAATTTAAGGAAGGTACTCTAACCAAAACAGATCTTGCCGTCTCCGCATCAAATGTTGTGATTAAGTCTGCCTCTGCGGGAGCTGGTGCAATCGTCGGTGGAACCTTCTTAGGTGCATTGCTGGGTCCTCCTGGAGCAGCTGTAGGTTCTTATATAGGTGGTAGTGTAGGAGCTTGGGCAGGTAATCATATAGCAGGTGTGGCGGAGAAAGGAATACGATGGTTTACCAGTCGTTTTAAATAACTTTCACGATAAGATCCACATCCTCTGTAGAAAGTGAGATGATTGAATATTCATGGAATCTATCAAATTCAGTCGTTCAGTAGTCCTAGGAAGGGCTATGGGCACTCTAATTATAATGATTTTAGGAAGTATCATGATTTGGGACCTTAAAAATATACCGTTTGGTTGGTTTCGCCCTATCTTCTACGTTTTTATATTCGCTTCATCAATTTGGTATATATTACCTGCCTTTTGTAGATTGACCTTTTATCTTTTTTCGAGTACAACTCTTATCTCATTTGATCAGTATCGCGTTACTGCTAAAAACGGTAAATCCCTTCTCTGGTCTGACATCAAGCGAATTGAAGTTGTTGGAGATACTATTAACAATATAGCGCAACCGGTACCTAGGTTATACCGTTTTACTCTTTTAGATCGATCCCATGTCGACATGTCTACTTATCATCTTCTAACGAATCAACAATTTACAGATGGTGCGAAAAAATTGCGTACAGCTTGGTCTCATAATAAACATCGTAAGGTTGAGAAATAACTGGCATCTCTACAAAAATCGAAAGTAATCATGCATGTGTGATTTCTAATCTCGCACTCTATACACACTCATCTAATCGAAAGAAGGCGATTAAACTCATGGCTAAACCTCTAGTTACCCTATCTATCGAAGAATTCGGATTTGCGCTCGCCACGCTTGGCGCAGAAGACATTGCAGCTGGGCTTCTCAAACCAATGTATGGTGAATTATCTGAACAGCACTGGGAACTTGTTCTGCGAGCAGCGTCTCACAGCCTGTTATCCAAAGGACTTATCGTACGTATGGAAGAAACGGAGATTGAGATCGAGCCTGAGTTTCTGAAGATGCTGATGCATTTTGCCCAAAGCCGCGGGATGATTCGTGCCTACTCCGACAGTCTTGAACAAGAAAAAGTATTAACCATCCACCAAGGTACAGATAACAACGATACATACTTATACCACTTAGCAGTGGATCAACGTGTTCACCTGTTCACTTGGACAGAACCGCAGGAATGGGAGGAAGAGCTATTCCGGTTCTACACAGGACAACAGGAACCATTCATTGAACAGCCCACTCAATTCAAGCTAACAGAGGAACAATGGAATGTATTTACGAACGAGGATAACCACACTGCGTTAGATACCGTCATGAATGATTGGGGAATTCCCTCAGAATCGCATGAGTTACTATCTCGTTGGCATGAGTCCTTTGAATCGTCCGGTCGTCAAGTGGATAACCTTAGTATTATTCGTTATACCAGTGACCAAACGGAGATCCCTTTGCCAGATCAAGCTCTGCTTATGCTTCATACTGAACAAGGCTTCTGGAGCATTTCCAATGATAACGCTAGTAACGAAAATGATGCCAGCATCGAGATTATCCAACATTCCAGAGCGTCCTTTCGTAAACAATTACGGTCATGGATCGACCGATTCGCGGCTCCTGTGTCCCACCCTTAAACCACTATCCAACACAAAGAAGTCCAAGTGCAACGACTCTCCGTTGCGCTTGGACTTCTTCTATTTTGCACCTATTCAGTTGGTGCTTAATGCTATGCCAATGCTCTGCTTAGCCTTCTTACTAGAAGATCCAAGACGGACTATGATTCAAACGATGTTCGCTCTGGAAACTTACCGCCTTCTCTGAACAGACATCGCACCAATCGTTGAGCGGCTCGATTGAAGTAGAAACTTGAACTCATGCCGTCCACCTGAACAGGCTCCAGTTCCTTCACACTTTCCTTAACCTTGTTCATCTCAATCAGTCCCATCTTCCGCTCATTCGGTCCGAATCGATAAATAACCTTTTCATCGTCCTCCGTCTGTTTCACCAGTAGAATCATTGACGCCATACAGGTTACCCCCTATCGTTACTAGTGAGATTCCAATGCTACAAATTCGTCATACATGTTCAAAAAGGTGCCCTGAGCTTCCCTCGGAATCAAAAAGCTTTATTTTGAACTACATCTATAATTATTACCCAGATTGGAAGGAATGGATATAGGGCTTAGGTTAGTTATATTGATCCAAAACTCCCATTTTTCCAACAAAAAAAGAGAGGCCCTTAAGGCCTCTCTCTCGATTATGAAGTAGCAACCAGTTTCTTCATACTTGTAATCAACTGATCGAGTTTAGCGTAATCACTAATCATCTCTGTCATTTTGGAATCCTGCGTTCGCATATTTTGATGCATATCCTCAACAGAAGCCATATTCTCCTGCGTGATCCCCGCAATGTGAGACATACTATCTACCATATCATTCTGCTGTACATGCAGATGGTTCGACGATTCACCTACACGATCGGTGTGCTCCTTCATCCGCTCCATATTCTCATGGATCTGCTCAATAAGGTCGCTCACTTCCTGTGAAACTGTTCTGCTGGTAGCTACAGCAGTCTGCCCATGAACAACCTGTCCATGTAGTCCACTGATCTGCGAACGAATATTGGATAGAATGCCATCAATCTCAGCCGCCGCTTTTCTTGAACTATCTGCTAACTTGCGTACCTCATCGGATACAACGGCGAACCCTCTGCCATGCTCACCTGCTCGTGCTGCTTCAATCGCAGCATTCAATGCAAGTAGATTTGTCTGTTCTGCGAGTTCCTGAATGACACTAACGATGGAGCTGATTCGTTCATTATCACTGTTAAGCTTTTGCATCATCTTCACTGTACTGCCCATCATCTGATGTACGTTCTCCACGTCAGCAGATAACTCGCCCATCTGAGTGCTGCTCTGCTCGGTGAGTCTAGTATTCTCCGCTGCATAATTCTGTAGCTCACGTGTACCATCCAGCAGTGTACCTACCGTCTGATTGATCGTCTGTGTTGTCTCATTGACTCTCATGACGCTACCCGTCTGTGCTTCGATGGATGAAGTCATCTCTGTGAAGCTAAGCGTGACTTCTTTGCTGATCTCACCTGTTGTACGAACGCCTTCTTGCTGACTAGTACTGAACTGATCTAATGTCAGAACGGAGGCCTTCAATTGCTCAAGCAGATGATCCGCAACCTTCTTCGCTTCCAGCGTCTCCTGCTGTCTCTCGGTGACCTGCTTTTGTAACCGTTGACTAAAGTTCGCACCAAAAGCTAATGCAGCTGTCGCAAACCCAAGGTACAGATACAAGTACAAGAGCGAATCCCCTGCAAATAGTTGATCTCCATACTCCGGTATCATAAATATGTACGTGCTGACCCCTGCACCAAGCACTCCTGTAAATATGATCGTTTTATAGTCTGCATACAGCGCCATAATCGCCAAATTTACATAAACTAAGAAATACGTGCTAATGACCGGATTCGGATCGAATACGATCAGCATGACAACAATCAATGTTACGATACAAGCAATAAAATATTTAATCCCATTCACCCAAATTCGCTTGTATGTCATGAATGTAGCCACAGCACATGACGCACCTCCTATACCCACCAGCATCAAAATAATATTCATGCCGAGTCCAATCATAATATCCGTAACGATACTAAACGCAAGCATGATCCACAAAATTTTGATGAATAACCGGTTACGTTTGTCTAGCTCCGTCAGAGCTCCCTTAACCATGATGTTTCTCCCCTCTGTAAAGTACTCCCATTGAAATACCATGAATAACCTATGTAAGATCTTATAAATGAAGTTTACTGGGACAATTGTAGTCCCTTAGACACCAAGGCTGAATCTGATTCCGATTGAATAATCCACGAATACCGTTCCTTATGCATATATACATCTCTCACATCCACAATCGAGGGAATAACGTCTTCACCCTTATAGAACACCCTTCCCGCAACCTTATTAATCGGCAAATGATATGAGACTCGCAACGCACGCATCAGCGTAGGTTCAAGCAACATGACGAAATACGTTATACCGTTCTTCTCCGCATAATGAACGATTGCGGACAACAATTCGGCAACATATTGCCCCCGAAAGCTCGACAAAACTGCCATTTTATCAATCTCTGCAACCTTTTTCAGGTTCTCTTGAATCATGGGATGCGTGTGGAATGATCCAATTTCATTAATGGAGCTATCCTCAGAATACGGCTTGATCTCCGTTGTCCCTACATAGTATCCTTCCTCCGTAATCACCACGTATCTTTCCAGAATTTCCTCTGAAAATTCAAGCTCGAATCCTTTTTCTGTCCAGACAGTTGTCCATATCCCGTTGAACATGGCCAGTTCCACTTCACTCTCTACCCTTTTGAACAAGGTCTCCGCTTCCTTTCTGAGTCATTCACAATAAAATACATTCATACATATTATCGGAACCGATAGAGGAAATATTTAGGTGGATTAAAGGCTCTCCCCTGCTTCAAACAAGCCTAAAGGGTTAAGTACCAACGGTTTGTGCCTCTGAAAAAAAAGAAAAAAGCAATGTAACTTGAATGAAAACATTCAAATCACATTACTTTATTTGGATTTAATTAACGAATAATCCCAGATGCTCAACCTAGTGTATGAGGCTATCCGATTCAATTACATCTCTACACTCGCACTCTATAACCCCGTACTCAATAACCTCATTCTATAATCGTGGGTCTATTCGATCTGATTCGAGGGACAATGTGGCAAGTACACATTCATGAATCCGCTCCACCGATTCGCCCCGTACGAAACGCTCGATCCCTTCCATTCCCAAAGCACTCTCCATGAGGGCATGTCTTTCTTTTTTGGACGTTTTGCGTTTCCGAAGGCGTGATAAGTTCTCAGGAGCAAGATAATCCATGCCATAGATGATATGCAAATAGGCGCGTCCTCTAACTTTGATGGCAGGCTGAATCATTTTGTTTCCATTCCAGGTACGGAACGTCTCCGGTTTGATTACGATCCCTTCATGACCTTCTGCCGTCATTTCATCCCACCAACGAATAATAGCTGCCTCATCTGTCTCGTCAGTGATGACACGGTATTCTGTTTCCATCATCAATGGGGAGATCCGGGCGAACTCACGATTTTGCTGCATATGCCACTCATGCGTCTGCTCCCAGAATGTACCCGTGCTGTGTGCTAACGTATGGAACGGGGCAATCCGAATGTCGCCAATATCATTTACATCCCAGCAATAGTACTGGAATACATCGCGAAATGTCTGGGCATTCGCAAACTTAAGCTCAGTCTCCTGTAACCATTCGGTTACATCACGCCCCGCCTTCTCCGCTTCACGAAGTTTATCGACCATGATGTTACGATCCAGCAGAGACGCTTCGGATACATGTGCATATTGAGAGGATATGAGTTCCTTAGCCTTCAGGTTCCATGGCACAATCTCCGCGTCAAGCAATACAAATTCAGTCTGATGCCGTTCAAAGTAACTACCTTCCGTCAAATCCGCATGTAATCTGGATAATACTAATTGCTCTGTCAATGGGTCAAAAAAGGATCTTCCCGTACGAGTGACAATGTTACCAAGCATCGGTCGACCTACTCGCTGCCGCGCTACATCCTCATCACGGAAAATCAGCAATATGGCGCGGCTTCCCATATGTTTTTTCTCAGCAACCATCCGGGTCACGCCTTGGGAACGATAATACTGGAAGGCATCCTGTGGATGCTCCAGATAACCTTCTACTGAAGAAGCTACCGGCGGTGGACTCATTGTTGGCGGAATGTAAACCAGCTCTTCGAGAGGCACGGTGAAATGGGAGAACGTATCAATCGCCGTTTGTGCAACCTCGCCATGTATCGTTACATCCATCCGCGAATTCGTTTGTACGGTGAAACCTTCCTTGAATTTACGCAAATTCGGCGGTGACAAACGTTTTCTTTCCCAACGTACTAAAGGGCTGTTGCTATCCCCGGCATAATCCTTCCGAGCAGGTACACTAACTGATTCCCGTTCAGGCATTCGCCACGCTGTCAGCATGCCACCAAATACTACCCCTTGGTCAATGTTGACGGTGTCGTTCACAATCGTAGGATATGGACGAGGGTCATGTCCCCAGACGATGCATTCACCAGAAGTATGGTCTACATACCAATCTTTGCGGATAGGACGACCTTCCGCATCTGTCCCTTCTACATCACCATATCGGCAGTAATCTTGAATGCGCTTGGATTGTTTTCCTATAAAATGATCTCGTATCCCTGCATGGGCAACGACCACCTGCCGTACACCGTTCTGGGTGAACACCAGATGTGACGGTGCTTCAAGCAGAAAGTCTCGTAGTTCCGCTCGCACTTGCTGTGCCTGATCTGCACCTTGGGCTTGTTCCAATTGAATCAGCTCTGCTTCTACAAGCTCATCTCCATGACTAAGCGTGACATCGCGGCCATCCAGATAACGTGCTATTTTCCAACCATGATTACTATCAATCATATAAGCAAGCCCTGCCGTGCAATGCTGCTGCCAGAATAACAAACACTTGAGAGATTCAGGCCCGCGACTCGATACATCCCCGACCGAAACAAGCTTACGTCCGTCTGGGTGCTGGTATAGCCCGGTCTCACCTCTCACATATCCCAACTTAACGATTAATTCCATCATCTCTTCATAACAGCCGTGAATATCTCCGATGATGTCCACTCCTGCTCCCATATCCAGCAAAAGTGGGTTCGTTGTCCGAACAAATGTGATCTCATCCGGCTGTTTCAGGATATAATTCGCATCGAATCCTTCTTCACGAATAGAGCGTAATGAGCGCTTAAATTGCTGTACCTGCTGCTTCACCCGTTGCCGTCCACGCGGGTACTCCCGCTGGCTGTCCCGTTCCAACAGCTCCTTCTCCGGAATATCAAGTACGATGGCGATCACAGGCACGTGTGCTTTTCTTGCCAAATGAACAAGGCGTTCTCGATCTTCGGGATATAGATGCGTTGCATCTATCCACGTCAGCTTATTCAGGCGGCAACGCGTGCTTACAATAGCTTCCATCGCCTCAAACGCCTTCGCGGATACCTGCTGATATTCGGCATATAACACATCTGCCTCGCTACGTGGACGGTTCTTCCACTCCATATATTCTTCATCGCCCACTAGCATCCGGAACTGATCTGACGAGACCGCTTCTGTCCGCCGGATGACGCCTTCCCTCGCTAAACGATCCAGCAATGTCGTTTTGCCACTATTTGACGGCCCAACGAGTACCACAACTCCCGCATGTGGCAGCTTGATCTCCCGATTTTTTCGCTCTATGCGAGGTACTTCGTGCCCATTCGGACGAGATACTTCTCCTGCTCTTGATGTTACCTGCCTCTTGTCCTCTCTCATTGTTGGTGACCCTCCTCTCTGCGCCCAAAAACAATCATCTGTGTAGGCTGTCCATAACCTTCTACCTGTTCACCAATGCCTTGGATCGTATAGGTGTAATTCGTGCCTGCCGACCATTCTACACATCGTTCAGCCAGTTCAGCGCGTGTCCATTCGAAACGATGATCGTGGTGACGGAAGCTCTCCTGCTCCATCGCATAGACGTCATTGTATTCCTTATTCGGTGTGGTCACGATCAAGACTTCTGGCTGATATTCCTGAAGCAGCGTATTCATAATTCCATCTAGGCGATACGCCTCAATATGCTCAATGACTTCGCACAGAATCATGACATCCTGATGCTGCAGCTGTTCATCAAAATAAAAGAGTGACCCGATGATTGGCTCTGGCACCGCAAAGACCCCATGACGACCCTCCAGCTTCGCAAATCGTTCCATCGCACGTAGACGGGATTGACCAGAAGGCTCCACTGCCAAAATAGATTCTACCCCTGCAATGGTCGCCAGCCTTGCCGATAGCTTCCCTTCTCCAGCGCCCATGTCTACAATTCTCTGTCTGTGCGGCAAACGAGCAACCACCTCTGTAATGGCACGGTACCGTAACTCATTCAACCTTACCGGTGTGTCGTCCGTTGGAGCATCTTTTGATGTCTCTGTTGATGCTTCTATTGAACCCTCGGTTAAAACATCTCTACCATCTTCCAGTTCTTCTACGCTGAGCGGCTTGTTGTCTGGTATAGACAATGCGCCTTCCTTCGACTCATATTTCTTGATAAGTTCAGCGAATCGTAAGGTACGTTTAACGATAAGTTCCTTGTGCGGATGGGTCTCCAGCCAGCCGTCACCGTAACGTTTAATTTTATCAATCTCATCCTCGCTGATGAAATAGTGCTTATAGTTATCCAACACCGGAATCAATAAAAATAACTGACGCAGTGCATTTTGCACGGTCTCCTTGCCCTGAAGAATAATGCGTCTTACACTGCTTCTCTTCTTCAGATCGAAGGAATAGGACAGCTCCTCTCGCTCCAAAGTAACGGCATACCCTAAGTGGGAAAATAACTCTTCCACCACGCGATCAGGTAAATCCGAAGCTACCGGTCCGAAGGATAATTGCAGGTCAAAAGGATGCTCCACCCATTTCGTATACTCTTCCTTCGGTTTACCATTCAAGGCTGTGCCAAGTGCTGAACGTATGTAGGAGCAAAATAGACTGCTTGTCACGAATTCCCGATCATTGATATATTGCGTGATATCGTAACCGTCGGGGCTACCTCTCACCAGATCTACTGGATCAGGCTCTGCATGAATTAACACTTCCGTCTCACTAGACGTTGCGCGGGTATAGACCATTCTGACGCGTACGCCTTTGTCCGTCCTATCGTATATATTGTTAGGGTTCTTCGCGAGCAAATGGGACACCACTGACGCGTCTTCCCCGCTTGCTTGTATAATAAGGTGCATCGATGCTTCCTCCTTCATTAATCCGTTCTATAAGTTCGTGTTCATAAAGAGGTTGTTCAAAAAGTCGGTTTTCTGGCTCTTTAATCTATTCACCATACTTCTTGCAGTGCCAAACGGAAGATACGATCCAGTTCCTGAATCTGGACAGCATCCTCTCTTTCCATCTGTGAGGCAATCTGTTCATAGTGCTCGATCTGTTCTGTCAAAAATGCTTGGATCGCGGGCAACTGCGGCTCGATATCAAGCTCATCTCCTGCCTTTTTACGGCGCAGCAGTTCATGAATCTCTATAGATAATGGATCTGACGCAGGAATCAGCTCTTCAACTAAACGTTCGAACTCCATTGGCGGCATCGTCTCATATCGCTCAATCCAGCCACAGGCAAGCAGTGGACGCAGGACATAGAAATACTTCTTAATCTTCACCTGATGTCCCTGCAAGTAATCCCGGAAATTTCCTTTTGCCATATTGAGATAATGATACATACAAGATTTAGACGAGAACGTTAGTGGGGATTGAGCACGAATCTGCCCTGCTATACTAGACTTCTCCAAGTACTGGATCGGCGATTGCAACCACTCCAGCAGCGGGGGATTCGATTTACGGAATAACTTCAGCGCCTTACGCAAATCCCAACCGTTAATATCAAGCTGATCATTGATGGGCCGTTCAATAACATCTCGTCCCTCTTCAATAGAGAGATACCATTCCAGCGGTCTCACATAGATAAAGCGTACATCGTAATCACTATCCTGTGAGGGGAATCCCCAGGCACGACTGCCTGACTCGCAAGCATAGAGGATCTGAACCTGCTCTTCCCGTTCAATCTGCTCCAATTGCTGATGAATCATGGATCGCATTTCTTCACTAATTACGTTCATTGTATTTCCCTCCTTGGCGATAAGATGTACAGCTGATACAATGTATAACTCCCGATTCTTCGTGTGTTTGTTATCCGATCTGCTCTCGTGTAGTCATCTGCTCAAACCTATGGTTTGATTATGCCTCTTCTTGGACGTCAGGAACATGGTGAAAGTATGGCGATAGACACATATAAAATGAAAGCTGCCTATGTTCCTGTTACAATAAGAGGTAGGCCAACAAGGAGTGAGTATTATGGCAAAAGAGAGCTTTGACAAAGAAATTCAGTTTCTTCGTATGTTATCCCTAACAAGTGGTGCATATAATCGTAAGCAATATGCCGAGCGGCTCGGCATTTCAATACATACCTTTGATAAGACAACACGGCGATTAAGAGAGATTATGAAGACCGTCTCAGAACAACGCACAGATTCAGAGCCAGGCAAAGAAATGAATGACCTGGCTCGCTTTCAATATGGTGAGTCAGCAGAGCCTATGCTGCTCTTCCTATTTCGCGCCAAGTCGATGAAAGAGACGGAGGTTAAGCGGCTTGTCCTTCTTTTACATACACTTCAGCAAACACCTCTAACCGCTATGGAACTTCTAGACGCCTGCTGTGAAGATCTGCCTGAGGACATGGCATTGCCTGATGAGAAAACGATTCGTTCGGATCTTAAATATCTGGAAGAGGTTGGCGTTATTCGCAAGGAACCAGGCGGCAGACCCTACCGATATCTTCTGCAACAGGATGTCCTGGCGAAACTCACGGCTGAAGAACAACTGGAACTATATGATTTTGTAGATATCATGGCAAACACTCAGGTTCCTTCTGTTCAAGGATATCTATTGCGGGATAGCCTCAAAAAGGCAATTGCCCTAAGTTATCCGCAAGAAGAGGCAACCGAGCCTTTCATCTATAAATACCATTACTACTCACGTATCTTGGACGAAGCGCATTTATACACATTGCTTGGTGCAATTCGGCAGCGGAAATGGGTTCAGTTTATTTATTATTCCCCTAAGAAGCCATCCAGCTACAGCTCACAGAATACGAATCCGTTATTTGAACGAGAAGCTGAGGGACGGCTGAACCGTATCCTTCCCCTTGAGGTCGTCTATGACCATCAATATGGACGTTGGTATGTTGTCGGATATCAAGGACGTCGTGGTTTTGTGAAATTTCGGATGGAGGGCATTACCCAGATCGAGGAGCAAGACGCGGCGAATGAATCATACATGAATCAATTGAAAAAACAATGGGCGGATCTTAGCCGCTACAGCTGGCTCGTGGACACCGGAAATACCGTTACTGTGCAAGCACGTTTCTTTCACCCCACCGATGGTCAGCGTAACTTCATATTGGATCGTGTGAAGTTACAAGGGCAATGGGGTACAATCACGCCTGAGAGCAGTGATACTTTCCTCTATGAGATTCGTGTGAACGGTACAACTGAGATCAAACCATGGCTGCGGAGTTTCGGCTCTAGCTGTGAAGTGCTTGCTCCCCGCAAGCTACGCCAAGAAATGATTAAGGAATGGAAGGAGATTGCTCAGTACTATGAACTTGTTCGAGAAGATGTTCAATTACCAGATCATGACGAGATTAAATGAGACAGGACTGTTCACTTGGACATCGCAAGAACGCGCTTGGCTGCGGTTGATGTTGAAGCATCCGGCGGCGTTCGAGGCACTACGTCCCTTGACCCTTAAGAAACTGCAGGAGATGTTGGAACCAGAGCAGGACTTGAACCTTCAGGACTACCTGACGGAAAAAGCCAAAAGTGTAGAGAACAGCGTCTCCCATCCACTTCTCCAAACCTTAAGACAGATGATATTACATCATCAGGGGTTTCGCTTAACTGGACGTGTCCGCAATGGACGAATCAGTAACGACCAGTTCGGATTTCCATACAAGCTGGAATACTCTATGGTCAAAAAAGAATGGTATGTGCTCTGGTATGCCCCGCGCTTTCACAAGCTCATGGCAACCAAGCTTCACAGTATCATTGCCGTAGAAGCCGAACCCATTGAAGCAGCTCTCGCTTCCAAGTATGCACAAAAGATTACCACATTAACTGAACACCGAAAGACAACTGTGACTATTGAAGTGTTGCCTGAATATAATCAGGAGCTGTCGCGGATCTTATACGCTTTCTCCTGCTTCGAGAAGCAGGTCGACTATGATGAAGGCGAACAAACCTATCGGATTATACTCACGATTCCACGGGGAGAAATGGATTATGTTCTATCCAAGATGCGCTTTCTGGGGAAAAGAGTTCGAATCACTGACAATACATCGCTCCGCAACCGTATGGCGGAGACAGCCTCTAAGGTGTTAGCGCGTTACGCGGAATCTGCAGCCGAGGGTGAATCAGAGTCTCAGCGTATACAGAATGATAATCGCAACAAATAGAAATGTGGTAGCAGAGCGTAGACAGAAATACGTAGCAACTACAATTGTTCCGAAGAAATCAACCTTGGTAAGCATTTATCTAATGCAGCTGAATTCAATACTGAGATGCCGCTAGCCATCTAATGAGCAACAACAAGGAGTGTCCCATAAGTCATCATTATGACGAGGACACCCCTTTTTACGTTATTTCAATTTGACGAACCTGACACATGCTATTTGCTCTCATTTTATCCAATCTGATATCTAACGAATCACAGAGGCATTATTTCGTCGATTTACTCCATATTCTAGGTTTTGACGCCGTTTTATGAAGGAATAGCGTTACTGAGGTTCGTTAGCGATTGGAGCGAAGAGGAATTCCTTTTGGGACAGTTCCTTGTTCTATGAGACCTAACTCGTTCCTCTATAAGTGATACGCGTTTTTTTATTTTCCTACGTACTGTTCGCCGAATTCCGTCGCTTATTAATCGCATGTACACCCATCACCACCGCGATCAACTCATACGTATTGAGCTGTTCTGAATCATTGTGAAGCACAAAGGCTCCTGAACTGAACCACCCACTTGTTCGTCTGAAGCTGGCTACCGTCCTGCCACCCATACCGGTAATCTCATACTCCTGCGAGAAAGCTGGTGCGGACACCTCATATACACCACGAGGCCCAGCATCATATTCATACTTTTTACTGAAGAAGCTAAGTCTTGCCCTGAGTACACCCCAATGGCTTCCATCTTGAGAAGTTACATCCCATCGGTTCGTTAACATCCGGAATTTACCGCTACAGATTAAGCCTGACGGGGCAAATACATCTATCGATGATCCAAAGGCACTTTTTAGATCCAAATGCCCTACCTGTTCTTGTTCTTGATTCATAATTTCCGTATAACCAGCGTTGAAAAAATTATCCCTGAAGTACAGCTCCATGGAATCCCTCCTCCTTACAAGCCTATACTTAATCTACCATTATAACGTTATTTATCTATTTACGTCATAAAAGAGACAGAGGCTTCAACATAAAAAATGTTCTGCCCGCTCTACGAGCAATGACAGAACATCATTTATTACATGTCACATGTTACTTGTGACTACACTTCAACTTTTTTATTATTCAGATACACGGTTAAGGCAACTAATCCAATGGCTACAATCACTTCAAAGATCGTACTTCCCCACCTGTCGCCTGTCCATACAACTCCATTGGAGGTGATCGTCATTCCAGTGCTTTCCTCCGTAAAGTGAAATACTTGCAATGGGCTAACTACACCTGAAAAAATAACATTCTCAACCCAGCTAAGGACTGAGGTAATGATGAAATAAGCAACAAGCCCAATCCACGGTCCCGATATCCAGCGGAAGCTGCCTGCAATTGAAATGGAGAGAAAGATGATTATTGACATAAACAAGATGACCCAAAGACTAAGCAGAATAACCGCAATAATACTTGAAAAGTCTATTCCACTCATGTTGATAAAGTACATGATATCCATTCTTGAGTTCAAAGAATCATAGATCAAAAGGTGAATCGTACCAATCACCGCCAACACCAACCCACATATCGCCCCAAAGAGCAGTGGAGATAACACATGAGACAACCCTGACACAGGAACGAGACGACGATTATAGGCTCGAATGTTAGACCAATACGTCTTGATCATTTTGACAAAGGTTGCTATACCTACCGCTGTATATGAGACAATAGCGAGAATGACTTCTCCACCATTTGGTAAAAATGGAGCTACTGCAACCTGCAGAATAATTAAGGTCACTAGACTCGCTAACAAGGTGTTCCAATTCCTTTTAAAGTCATACTTCAGTAATGTCATCATTCGGCATAAACCTCCTTGAACATCTCATCCACACTTTTTCCGTTTTGCAGACGCAGCGTTTCAACTTCTTCCCGCAGTACCATTTGACCCTCACGAATAAAGATGACTTCGTCAAAGATCCGTTCAATATCGTTCAGCAGGTGCGTCGAAATAATAAGGCTGCTGTCTTCATCATAAAATTTCACAATAGCATCCAGAATTTTGCCGCGAGCGACAGGGTCAACTCCACCAATCGGTTCATCCAGTAAATATAGACGAGACTTACGTGATAGAGCCAGTGTTAGCTGTAGTCTTTCGTTCATGCCTTTCGAGAGATGTTTAACCCGTTCCCCCTCTGCGAGCTTCATAAAATCAAGCATTTCCCGTGCTTTTTCTTGATCAAAATCGGCATAGAAATCACTGTAATACGCAATCGCATCACGCACCTTCATCCAGCTCTCCGTTAATGGCTTATCCGGCATAAAAGATACAAGCGACTTCGTCTCCAACCCAACCGGCATGCCGGCGACCTGAATGGAACCACTGGTCGGGTGCAGCAACCCGGCAACCAGCTTCATCAAGGTACTCTTGCCACTACCGTTACTGCCGAGCAATCCGACAATTCGACCCGGAGCAATCTCAAGTGTAACATCTTGCAAAGCCTTCTTTTTGCCATAAAACTTACTAATCTGGTTCAACTCCAAAATGTTAGTCACGCTGCGTTCCTCCCTTCCCAGCTGGATTATTCTGTTGCGATTGTCCTTCGGCAACGGCATCTGCCACAATCGAGACAATATCCTGCTCCTCAATACCGAGTTCTTGCATACCTGTCAGGAAGCGCTCCAGTAATTCTCCAGCCATTTCTTTTTTGATCGTCATAATCTTCGACTCCTCACTTGTCACATATCTTCCAAGCCCACGTCTCGTTTCCACCACTTCTTCTCGTTCCAGCTCTTGGAACGTACGTTGTACCGTGTTGGGATTAATCTGCAATTCAGCTGCTAGTTCCCGTACCGAAGGAATCTTATCTCCAGCTTGCAGTGTTCCGGTCACAATCTGCTTCTTGATGTACTGCATGATCTGTATATAGATTGGTAAATTATTATCAAATTCCATACTCACAAAGCTCTCGCTCCCCTCTGTATTTGTGTGTTAGTTACATAGTACACTAGTGATCTAGTGTTGTAAAGCCTATATTTTAGGTCATTATGTTCAGATATAAAAAACAAAAAAAGAGCAGATCTAAACGATCTACTCTTCCTATAACAATCTACTCTTAGCTACTTCTAG
The DNA here is from genome assembly GCF_022346845.1 of Paenibacillus sp. ACRSA. Taxonomy (NCBI): domain Bacteria; kingdom Bacillati; phylum Bacillota; class Bacilli; order Caryophanales; family Paenibacillaceae; genus Paenibacillus; species Paenibacillus sp. ACRSA. Next base: position 505,235 of record NZ_JAKRNP010000003.1, read on the forward strand.
ATAGGTTTAGCTATTTACGGCGGATAATTCCAGCTATCTCAGACTCAGTGTAACAAACACCACATTATACAATGTCCAAAGGAACTTTCCGTTGTGGTGCAGGGAACACCTCATTCAGCCGCGCCTCTTCTTCTGGGGTCAACACAAGATTCATTGCGGCCGCATTATCTGCCACATGTTCTAGTTGGACTGCTTTGGGTATCGCAATAACATCCCCTTCACGGATGACCCAAGATAATGCAATCTGGGAAGTCGTCACATTCCGTGCTTCCGCAATCTCTTGGATGACTGGATGTTCGAGTAATTCTTTACGCAGTCTGCCCCCTTGTGCAAGGGGACAATACGCCATCACAGGAACATGCCGTTCTCGTAACCAAGGCAATAGATCATATTCTATGCCCCGTGATGCAGCATGGTACAACACTTGATTCACTGCACAATGTTTACCGCCCGGTAGGTTCCATAACTCCTGCATATCGTCTATATCCAGATTAGATACACCCCAGCGCAGAATCTTGCCAGCTTGCTTCAGTTGCTCCATAGCTTCGACGGTCTCTTCAAGTGGAACTCTTCCTCGCCAATGCAGCAAATAGAGATCTATCCGATCTGTACCTAGACGCTGGAGGCTGTTCTCGCAAGCTGTAATCATTTGCTGCCGGTCTGCATGATGTGGATACACCTTCGACACCAGGAATACATCATCACGACAACCTTCGATCGCTTCACCTGTCACCTCTTCTGCCCCGCCTTCTGCATACATCTCTGCGGTATCTATAAGAGTCATTCCCAGTTCAATTCCATCTCGCAAGGCTCTAACTTCCTTCGTACGGCTCGAATCCTTTTCACCCATGTACCATGTACCTTGACCAATTGCAGGCAAGGTTGTACCATCCGGCAATTGAACTGTACGAGCGATCTGATCCTGATTCATTCGAATTACCTCCCATTAGATTCCACTGTGGTGTCATCTATACTTGTTCAGGCGGTTGTTGGTTAGTAACGGACGGATTGGCCCGTTTCCAGCGTCCCACCATCATCACATATAATTGATCTAACGGTAATGTGAGACTACTCTGCGCTATGCTTATCGTGGCATCCACCATATTTGTATTCACCGTCATTAATTTCCGTTTGATACCCATCTGGCGATCCAGAAAGGCCTTCTCATCCCGAAGCTTAATGCCAATCATCGGTTGTCCCATGAGCTCATACATAAAAATATTCTCTACATCTGTCCAGGCAATGGAACCACCTGACGTATAGGAGGAGGAATCAACAAATCCCTTCTCATCCACCACAAATGAAGGCTCTTTTTTGATCATTTTCATCAGAATGTAGCATAGGCAACAGCCAAAAAACAAAATAGAAACAACACCAACCACACATGAAATCGTAGAAGCACCAGTTTCCTTCGAATCACTAAGAATTAAAAATAAACCGGCTGCAATGAATATTGCTGACCCTGCTGTAAGCCAAGCTAGACGTTTACGGCTCGGGTATTCTACGTGTTGTTGTTCATAAAATGTGGACAATGTGGTCTTCCCCCTTCATTGCGACAAAAAAATAGTTGCTCGTTCATAGGTCGTATATCTATATCAAATGGCATAATTAGCAGTGTTAATTAAACGTATTTAAGTCCGTCTAAACGGTAAGTTAGGACTTTTTTTTGTCAGTTTCGTGACTATTCAACAGTAGAATTCGTCACAATTCAGACAATTCCTTTATACTGTCGAATAATTGAAAAAAAGCGAGCTGCTAATGGCATACGGACGTTGTCCTACTCTATTGTTTCCGTTAATATAAATGGAAAGGTTAGGAAAATACATTCAAATTAGGGTGGGAGGACATAGAATGAATAGTTTACGTGGCATGACTTCGGAAGACCTGTTTCAGATCACATGGGTCAACGATCCAACACCATCTCCTCAAGGCAGACAACTGGTGTATGTGAGTCGAAAAACGAATGACGGCCGAGATGGTTATTCATCCCACCTGAGACTCTTGGATCTCGTAAGCCATCAAGATCGTCCCTTTACTTCCGGGGAAAAGGATCACTCTCCAACCTGGTCACCGGATGGATCACAGCTTGCCTTTTTACGAGAACAGGATGGGAAGATCCAAGCTTGGCTCATCGCATCCGACGGCGGAGAGGCTAGAATCGTAAGTCATCTCAAGCATGGGGTTAGTTCGATGCTCTGGTCACCAGACGGACAAGCCTTGCTCGTTAAATCCTCTGTGGATGAGCAAGCTGAGGACAATAAGGACACCGAAGATTCCGCAGAAAACAAATTACTACAAGAGCATATCGTGGATCGCATTCGGATGAAATCAGATCAAAGTGGATTATGGAACGGCAGACGCAATCATCTATTCTATATCCCGCTTGAAAGTGGAGAGGCTACGCAAGTTACCTCAGGGCACTATGACGTTGGAGAGTATGCATGGTCTCCGGATGGTACAAGCATCGCGTGGATTACCCAGATGCCAGAAGAAGGCGAAGATCATAACGACTACAGCCTAACCAACCATGTATATCGTGCCAAGCTTGACGGAACAGCGCTTGAGCAGCTAACGCCGGATGGATATTCATTCTACCGTCTTACCTATGCACCAGATGGGCAATCCATTGCACTACTCGCCAGTGACCGTTCCTATCAAAATGCTACGCTTATCAAATTATATTCACTCCCCCATACGGGCGGTGAACTAGAGTGTCTTAATTCAGATTGGGATGTGCAGTGTAGCCACAGTCTCGTTGGAGATATGCGCTCCCATTTAACCCCTACGGGGCCAATATTCAGCCGTGATGGTTCGTCAATCCTCTGCTTAGTAACGATCGAGGGCAGTGTTCGGATTGCCAAATTTGCAAGAGATGGCGGCGAGTCACGCTATATTCTACCGGCCGAAAAAGAATTCTATCAATTTGCTGAACTTGCAGATGGACAGATTGTTGCAGCCGTGGCTGATGTTTTGAATCCGGGAGATCTCTTTCTCTATCGTGAGCCGGGTGACATCGAAGCTCAGCCTGTTCAACTGACACATAGCAACCCAAAGTTGACCGAACAGATCCAACTTAGTTCACCAGAGACATTCTGGTTTGACTCTTCGGATGGACTCCGGCTACAAGGATGGATCATGAAACCACAGGGCGTGGTCGATGGGGTCAAAATCCCAACGATTCTTGAAATCCATGGTGGGCCACATATGATGTATGGCTTTACATTTATGCATGAATTCCAAATCCTTGCCGCACAAGGGTATGCCGTAATGTATCTCAACCCTCGTGGGGGTCTTGGATATGGGCAACAATTCGTGAATGCCTGCCGCGGAGATTATGGTGGCGGGGATTACCGTGATCTGATGGAAGCTGTCGATTATGCTCTTGGTCAATATGACTTTATCGATGAGACTCGCCTAGGTGTTACTGGTGGCAGTTATGGTGGCTTCATGACCAACTGGATTGTTGGGCATACAGATCGATTCAAGGCCGCCGTCACACAACGCTCCATATCCAACTGGCTCTCTTTCTACGGCGTCAGCGACATCGGATATTTCTTCACAGAGGATCAGATTGGCGGCAACGCTTGGGATGATACAGAGAAGTTATGGAAGCACTCTCCACTAGCCTATGTAGGCAATGTAACAACCCCACTGCTTATTTTGCATGGAGAGCAGGATTTACGATGCCCTATTGAACAGGCTGAGCAATTATATATTGCCTTGAAGCGACGCCGACAGACGACACGTCTCATTCGTTTCCCAGGCGCTAATCATGAATTGTCCAGAGGAGGACACCCACACCTGAGAGTTCGCCGGCTTGAGCATATTGCGGGTTGGTTTAATGAGCACCTCTAAATAGTAAGATCGAAACCGAGCAACCAGTGATGCTACCTGTAAAAAAAATACCCTCGCCAAAAACCACGTGAAGTCATCTGTGTGATGACCTCTACGTGGTTTTTTGATGTCGGCAGTATTCACCAGTCCGGGATAACAGAACTAAAGAATGCAGGCGCTGTTCCCTATTAAACATCCTCTAACGAACTCAGTAGACCTTATTTAGCTTAAAAATACCACTCTGGGAATTGTAACGAATTGTGGACACGCTAATACACCTTTTACGCGTGAGAATTAGATCTATTCCGTCGTATTCGGTAGTATAGCGTTTCTCAGGTTCGTTACCATTTCCATTCGCCGTGATACGGCCGAATAAGCTCTCTCAGATTCGTTAAGAACGGCGGCGTTGGGAGGAAGGCTCGTTTATGGAATATACTTTAGTTGCTCCGTTTCAAACGTCACCTTAACTTAATCCAAGCTAAAGTCTAAGCCTACTCTAATGTTCTTTGGACACATCCCATCTAGCTATCTGCTTCCAACCCATGCCGTTCCCAACGATTCTCTATTTATCTTTACTCTTCTCCCCACACTACCGTGACCTCGTTGTCCCCCTCGTTAATGTCGGAGGGTGATCCTGAGATCGATACAGCAAATTTCCCATCCGCACGTCCTACGATGCTGAAGTCATCAGCATCTAAGTCTTGAACGTTCTGCGTAAGATTTTGGTTCTGATAGTAGTCCCGATATGATGCTCCAAGGACAGTTAGTGTCTCTTTTGTGCTATAGGTCAGACTGACCTTCTTCTTGCCATCCATCACATTTTCCACAAGGGAGATGGTCTTCGCATCTTTAGGCAATGGGAAATCGGCCGGCAGATATTTGGATTTCACACCTTGAGCCTGTGTATTTGCCCCTGTAGACGGAGCTGTTGTTCCGCTGTTTCCTGTTGTTGGCGCACCAGATGAACTAGTTGAACCAATACTTACTTTGTTGTTCTGTGAATCATACTTAACTTCTGTGTTCAATGCCTCTGCTACAGAGCGTACCGGTAGGTATGTACTGCCTTGATAAGTAATTGGAGCCAGCTTCTTTCCCTGCTCTCCTGTCGGTGTAAACTTCTGTCCATTCACCTCAATGGCCAAGCCATGGTTCAGGTATGCTTTGATCGTTTCTAATTGAGTACCTGCATATACTCCCGCTGAACCAGTTAGCACCATGCCAAGTACCCCTGCTGTAACGATCCATTTTTTACTTTTCATCCTGTGAAACCTCCTCAATGAGTATGTTGATGCCATTACCAATTACATAGCGTTGATTGATGCCAATACGTTGTTAAACCCAAGAATGGAATCATAATACCACCTGATGACAGCTTTTGAACTCAATTATCACTAAAACAGGTCTCCGGGAGTACTAAAATAGTCTTTTCTAACAATATATACTCCCCTCGTTAGACAAACATGTACCATGATAAAAGTCCCGAATTAGCAACTATACCCATGGTCATACTAATTACACTGTGTGTCTTTCTTGCGCGAAGTAACGCTAATGTCCTACTATGTTGACCTACTAACAGAAGTATGGGTTCAAGTTGCAGAAATACTAATTTTATTAGATAATAGTCTGTCGAATGTGGTCGAACTGAACGGAACTTAAAGGGGGAACATGTAATGAAAAAATATAGCTTTGATGAATCAATTCATCGCCTGGACACAGGGTCGGAAAAGTGGGACGCACTAGAGGAGGTTTTCGGTGTTACGGAAGCACTGCCGATGTGGGTAGCGGATATGGATTTTACTGCCCCGCCATCGGTTATTCAGGCACTGCAATCCCGTGTGGAACATGGTGTCTTCGGTTATACCGTACGTACGGATTCATATCATGAGGCCGTGATCGGATGGATGGAGCGCAGACACAACTGGAGCATCCAGAAGGAATGGATTGTGTTCACCCCCGGCATCGTGCCAGCGTTAAGCATTGCGGTACAACGATTCACCGCACCAGGTGATGCAGTCGTTATTCAAACGCCGGTATATGCTCCTTTCTATGAAGTCGTACGTGGACAAGGCCGAGAGCTCATGACTAATCCACTCAAAGGTACGAATGGTCACTATACGATGGATCTAGAACATCTCGAATCCTGCTTCCAGACAGGTCGGGTCAAAATGCTAATTCTATGCAGCCCCCATAATCCATTAGGAACGGTATGGAGTCACCATGAGTTGGAAGAGCTGGCTGCACTATGTGTTAGATATGATGTACTGATCGTTTCCGATGAGATACATGCCGACCTAGTACATCAGCCAGGCGCACACACACCATTATCTATGATCTCGGACGCAATTGCCCAGCAAAGTATCATCTGCACGGCACCAAGCAAAACTTTCAATATTCCGGGGCTCTGCACATCCAATATCATTATTCCAAATGCCAAGCTGAGAGAATCATTTATGCAGGGAGTCAAAATTATGGGACTCTCCAGCATCAGCACGTTAGGCGCTACAGCTGCCGAAGCAGCATACAGAGGTGGTGCAGACTGGTTGGATGATTGTCTCGCATATGTCCGCGGAAATATGGAATATGTACAGCAATATGCGGCAGAGCATCTCCCTCAACTTGGAGTATATTTGCCAGACGCAACGTATCTGTTATGGCTTGATTTCAGTAAACTGAACATGACGCAAGAAGAGCTAAGCAGTGCTCTACTGAACGAAGCGAAGATTGCCCTTAACGATGGTATTTTCTTCGGTACGGAAGGTACTGGATTTATGCGAATGAACGTTGCATGTCCACGCGCTACGGTTGAAGAAGCGATGCGCAGATTAACGGCTTGGGTCAATTCACTTAGCCAAGCATCCGTATAAGTTCATAGCTTGCATCTTAATTCATTGATGTTAATCAATTGAGGATCACATCGATAATGTTAGTGATGAAAATTCATGCTTATTCGTCGATAAATATAACGGGATACCAACTATATAAATATTAATTATAGCCATCCTCTCTCTGCATGCTTGTGGAGAAGAAGATGGCTATTTGAATTTCATCTCAACTCCACCTGATGGTGCCACTTAAGCTCTACTTGAGTTCTACTCTGCATGGCTCTTCCCGTCGCCATTGGCGCTACCTATTCCTTTTTCTTCTTCTCCTATCCCTCTTACTTTTGATTTTCACCCTACTTCCTCTTCGCCAATTCTTGATTAACTTTAATGTAGTGGTTGCTGACTTTCTGCTCCAACGTGTACACATGCTGTTTCGTACTTGTCCACTTCTCTGTGGCCGAAACTAGTTGATTCAGCGAACTTAGTACACGTGTAGGTTGAGCTTGCTTGAGACTCTGTTTAAATTGTTTTAGGGCATTGGAGTAACGTTCTTTCGTTAACGAAACTTGTTTTTTGGCTGTTTGAATTTGTTTCTTAACCGAATCCGCACCTGATAACAAACCACGCAAACGTTTAATTTCTGTATTTTTCCGTTTACGCGCTTCAGCAAGCTCACTTCTCTTCATTCGGATCTCTTCCCTAGCCAGTTGCACAGCTGGCTTCAATGTATCTGCTTGGGCACGAACAACCGCTGTCCATTCCTTGTTCTTCGTCGCTCGGGCTGCATCCAGCTGTTTATTCACCGCGGTGTAAAGGGCAAATAACGGCTCGTATCGAGCTTGGGCACGTTCTAAAGACTGCGTTAACGACGATATCTTCTTCTCATCAGTCTGCCTGATGCTCGCCTGCAGCCGTTTGAGCTCTGCCATGTTCGCTGTATGGAGTGCTTTCGTTTTCTGCTCCCACGATTTCCCCTGCCCTTCCAAGCTCCCCACGTTTTCAAATCCTCGCTGTAATGACGCTTTGGTCTGGCGATCTGCTTTATTTAATACATTGTTCCAGGCCTTCTGTGCAGTGACCCCTAGCTCAATCCCTGCCGCCTCAATTGTTGCAGGCAAGATGAGGTTCGATAATAAGCTAAAGAAAATAATTAGTGGGATCAATAAACGCAGGGAAGGTATGCTTTTTGTCTGTGGACGACCAACTATGCTCATGTTAGCGATCTCTCCCTTTGGGAGCTTGTCCATCTTTTTGCCAAACACCTTGTCCATCGCTTCATAACTTACTCCATGATTTACCCCTTGATTTACTCCGTGCCTAGCTTTGCTCTTAAGTATTTGCCTGGTTTCGTACCCAGCTTCGCGCTTTAGTTCTTGCTTTAGTTCTCCCTTTGATTCTTGTCTTGATTCGTATCTAATTTCCCTCTTCAGCCTTGACCTCGGTTCTTGCCATTCTTCATGCACTGCCTTCTCCCCCTTCGTTCTCTCTGACTTGAAACTATGCATCATCACATATGAACTCCTTTCGATGTGATCTTGGCTATATCAGTTGAATGAAAAAGTGTGACGTTCAACCAATATATGCCTGGTATGAAACGGCTGAAACGACAAAAAAGCACCCGCAAGATAGGCAATATGCCTATTCCTGCGGGTGCTTCCCACATCAGCCGTTCTCTGGGTTCGGATGAATGATACCATTCATTCTCGAACCCAACCCTTTTTCTAATATATTCCATCATTTCTGTCTGGTCAAGTCAGATTGAACGCAAAGCACTAGCCTTGGGGAGAACCCTTCCCCTTCACATCCCCGTCACTGTCTACAGATCAGCGAGCATGGCTTGCATCGCTTCAGTCAGATCTTCCTCTTTCAGCATCATATAGATGTTCTCGCCACTTACCGTGTTGAGCTTGATCTGATAAACGGTAACTGCTTCCTTGGCAAAAAAACCGGTTCGTTGACGTGTGAGGAGATCGCTAATGATTTCTTTATTTTTGGTAGCGACCTGTTTATGTCCGCCTAGATTCGCATCAATATACTCTGAGTCAGCATAGATGCTTCTTCCATTACCTTCACCATCGAACTCCTGTTTCACGAACTGTGCTGATACAATATCGTCTGCTGATACATTCAGCTGATCATACAACTCTTGCTGCTTCAACCATGTTAATACGCGATCATAACTAGCCTTGATTTCATAATTCCACATCGTTCGTGGAAAATTAGGATCAAGTTCCGACTCCTGATTAATCTGGGCATTAGCCCATGACTCCCATGGTGCCGTCTGTTCTTCATACGTCTGATCCAAAATATCCTGCTTCAACAGGTCTAGAAAATCACGAATATGCTGTGGATTGCTAATGTATGTTTTACGCGCTCCACTTAAGTACGACCGTATACCAATACTCAATACATCTTCATCTAGTTTGTATGTCTTGTATTGAACCGCCTTGTAATCTTTCATCTCCCTCAGTACCGATAATTCCTGAGCGAACTCCGATTGAGGAATCTGATATCTTCGTTTCATCACTTTGCCGTTAGCCAGCTCGTAGTTCACGAAAATAAACTCACTATCATCCCATTGCGTATAATTCAAATTGCCTAATAGATCCAGATCAGAATCTACGATCTTATGATGGAGTGCAAGGATAGCATCAATAAATTCCGGATTATTCGAATAAAGCTTACTGTCATCCGCCTTCACCATGATCCCGTTGTGATACACACGTTCATCTCCACCAAGCTTAACTTGCACAACATCTTCCTTAGCCGGCACCCTTGCGGCATAACCGTTCCAGTCCGCAACAGGGACATACAATACCAATCCCACCACGATTCCGTACAGCGCCATCTGAGGTAGAAGCTTGCCATTCCAGATTAACCATGTCTTGCGAATCAGCATTTCGGCACCAATATAACCAACGATCGCTCCCACGACATAACCGATGATGCCCCAATCTGGAGACTCTCGTGGAGCAATCCTGGTGAAGTAAGCTCCACCAATCAACACAATGGTAAACATGAATCCAAATCGGAATATCGGTTTGACCACTCTGAACGTAACCGCCTCGGTAGCTGACTCAACTTTTCTTCTCGCATAGATAACATATGCTAACGCGATAAACACCACGGTAAGTACCGCATATATCACAAGCTCTGGCCACAGGGTTGTGCCTGATCCTATGGATTCCATTCGAGTAATCAATGATATATCAGTACGAACAGCTCCCACTTGCTCATAAGGAAATCCTAATAGATGCTGTTGCAAGTGAAGCTCGTATCCTCCCCAGAACACCATAGGTAGCAAAATGAGTGCATACACCGTGAGTCCTTGCAGGATCGATTGTCCTATGCACATGCCGACAGCAACGGTCAACATGAACATAAACATCGAATAGATACTCATGCTGAGTCCCCACATCCAGATCGCATCACCTGTGAAGATATAGGCCGGTTCGTCTAGTGCGCCCCATACCCAACCAGTAATTGCAGTTGTAAGCCAGATCGGAATGAGAATTAACATAAATCCGGTGAACAAATGAGCAGTTAATAGATGTTTACGTTTAAGCGGCAAACTATGATATACATCCGAGGATGCTCCAGATTGCATATAACGGAATAGAAAGAGCCCTATTGCAACTGGAAATGCGAGCGCAAGCAAGAGATGCATCTGCCCATTCGTCTGAAACAAACTTGTGATCTCGTAAGGGTCTTCCCGATACTCCGTACCGATTGGCAGTGGGAGGGAGAATAACAATACAATCAGAAACAAAATGCCTAGCCACCCATGCTGCCTGAAATTTTGGAACAGGATGCCTCGGTTAAAGTATAATCGGCTGAATGTCATACCCTGCGTCCTCCATTTCATAGATAAATATCTCTTCCAGCGTCAGTGGTAGTACGTCCAGCAGATAAGGATCTTGTGACTGAAACCGCTGTGTCACCGTCTCACGATTGCCTTTGACGATGAATAGCGATACACTGCCCCGCTTCTCCTCATGCAGAATGTCGATATGTTCCTCTATCGCTTGGGCATGATCAGGATGACGAAACGCAACTTGAATTTTATGTGTATCTGCCTTCAGATCATCTAGATCTTTCTCTACAATAATTCGACCCTTATGCATAATAGCTACGTGGTCACACAGATCCTCAATCTCCCGCAGATTATGGGAGGAAATGATAATCGTCACCTGACGATCTGCCGCCTCTTGAAACAGCAGGTTTTTGATCTGTTGTCTCATGACGGGATCGAGGCCATCAATCGGCTCATCCATCAGCAACACTTCAGGCATACAGCTCAAGCCCAGCCATACAGCTGCCTGACGGCGCATGCCTTTGGACATACGATGAAGCTTGCGTTTCATATCGAGCTTAAATACGTTGCCCAGTTGCACGAATCGTTCCTCGTTCCATCGTGGATATACAGATCGATAGAAATTCGCCATTTGATGAATGGACGACTGCGGGAAAAAATAAGGAGCATCTGCCATAAAAATGGTACGACCCTTCAAGTCTAAATTCTCCACGATTTCAGTTCCGTCAATGCGAACCGTGCCACTATCCTGGCGATAAATGCCTGCAATCATTTTGAGCAACGACGTTTTGCCTGCTCCGTTGGAGCCGAGCAACCCATAGATCGATCCTTTATGTACCTGCATCGTGACGCCATCAACTGCTTTTTCCTGTTGAAATGTTTTGACGACCTGCTTCAGCTCAATCATTCGGCTCCCCCTTTTCTATACGGGCCATCGCTTCCTGAAATAGAATCGTCATGTCGGCTTTGGTTAAGCCCGAATACGAAGCCTCTGCAATCAGCTTCACCAGAGCTGCTCTAATCTCATCTCTCATGGCTGCATTCGGATGTTCCACGGACGATGATACGAAGCTCCCTTTTCCCTGTAATGAGTAGATGTAACCTTCACGTTCCAATTCCCTGTATGCCTTCTGAATGGTGTTGGGATTCACCGTCAGTTGTGCGGACAGGGTGCGAACGGAAGGAAGCTGCTCATCTGGTTGGAGAACACCGTATACGATCATTTCTTTGATTTTGTCTACTAGTTGTTCATAGATCGCCTTACGGCTGCGCACATCCAATTCGAACATCCCGCACCTCCTTTCTAACAGAATAATAAGTCCAACTTAATAAGTTCCCCTCTGAAAAAAAAACGAATGAGCATCACACTTGCCACTCCGAGGACAGTGGACTACATTGCCTTGAAGTTGATGACCGCTGACTGTATGTAATGTGATGTAACCATAATAGGGTGTATCAACTGTACTATCATTATTAATACAGTTAATACACCTTGTCAACACCTTTTTGACATATTATCCTAATCAAGATACGATAATATGGATGTAGTGACATATTGAATGTATTCTCAAATGATTCTTCGTTACGACGGGAGTAGATACTCTAAGCTTGTCCTGCCCTTCACCCTTCCGTTAAGATAGACATATGACATATTCAGCACTTCACAAGGGAGAAGACTTGAATGACTGAGCATAATTCAGCTTTAAACGATACAGAACATATGGATGTTCCCACTGCATCTCGAGTTCCACGTGTATTAATTGTCACTGCCGTGGATGCGGAGAAAGAAGCTATTCTTCGCGGACTGGGTGACAAGGCCGCGGACATGTTTGACGTGATCGCTGCGGGTGTCGGCCCAGCCTCCGCAGCGACAGGAACGGCTGCAGCGCTCGCCTTAGCGGCCGCGTCTGCAAGCCGTTTGAAGGCGCCGGCCGCTAAGGCGCCTGATCTTGCTACGGCGCCGCCACAGGCTGCGGCTGCCGTAGACCCTGCTCTGGCGCAAGGTGCCACCGCACCAGAGCAACCCGATGCGGCGCAGGCATCTGCCGCATCAACATCGCCGGGGCTGCTTGCCGGGACCGGCCTGACCTCAGCGTACACGCTGGTGGTCAGTGCCGGCATCGGCGGCGGCTTCCCCGGCGTGGCGGACGTCGGCTCCCTCGTGGTAGCCGACGCCATGGTTGCTGCCGATCTGGGCTCGCAAGCGCCAGACGGCTTCCTCTCTGTGGACGAGCTCGGATTCGGCTCGTCCCGGGTTGCGGCGGACGCAGCGCTTGCCGTCCGCCTGCGTGATGCGCTGAAGCGAGCTGGGCACGCTGTCAGCGGAGGCACTGCGGTCACCGTGTCCACGGCGACCGGAACAGCCGAGACGGCCGCGGAGCTATTGCGCCGCGTGCCGGATGCCGCCGCCGAAGGTATGGAAGGCTTCGGCGTAGCAACGGCTGCCCAGCAGTTCGGTGTGCCTGCACTCGAACTGCGTGGCATATCTAACGCGGTCGGTCCACGCGACCGCGTTGCTTGGCGCATCAAGGATGCCCTAGATGCGCTCCAGGCGGCAAGTTCCATTTTACGGGAGGTACTTACATCATGAAAATTGCATTTTCCCCGTGTCCCAATGACACGTTTATCTTTCACGCATGGGTGCATGGTCTAATTCCAGGAGCACCTGAGTTGGATGTTCGCTACGCGGATATCGACATTACCAATGGTCTCGCTGCGAGCCCAATTGGCCCGGAGATCCCGGATGTAATGAAAATTTCCTATGCAGCTTTGCCCTATGTGCTGGATAAGTATGCGTTGCTGCCTGCGGGCGGTGCGCTCGGCAGAGGTTGTGGCCCGCTTGTATTAACGGCGAGTGGCACCACAGATCCCGCATATCTCTCAGGACGACGAGTTGCTGTACCTAGCGAACGCTCAACCGCCTATATGTTATTCCGACTCTGGGCTGCACAGAACGTTCCTGATGGTGTCGGTGAGATCGTTGTGATGCCATTTGAGCAGATTATGCCTGCTGTACGCGATGGCCTCATTGATGCAGGATTGGTCATTCATGAAGCGCGCTTCACTTATCAAAACTATGACCTCAAACTGATGACCGATCTCGGCAATTGGTGGGAAGAAGATACAGGTCTGCCTATTCCACTTGGAGCAATCATCGCTCGCCGTGATCTGGACGCTCAAGCACTGGCTGAATGGGCTCGCGCCTCAGTGGAATACGCCTGGGCACACCCGGATGAATCCAGAGCCTATGTGATGGAACACGCTCAAGAAATGGACCCTGATGTAGCCGCACAGCATATTGATCTGTATGTGAATGAGTTCAGTGCCAACCTTGGCGATGATGGTTACGGTGCAATAACTGCACTGCTGGGAAGAGCGATGAAGGAAGGGCTTGTACCTGAATTCGACCTAAGTCTACTGCGGATCTAGAGAATGTCTCCAAGCTAACTGAAGTTGATCATGAATTAAATTTATTTGACTGTGTACAGAACATCCTGTACCCACTCAGCAAAAAGGTTCCCAACTCTCACGTCAAGCGTGAAAGTGGGAACCTTTTATTTGTTATACGAATCCGCGTTCATACACAACTTTAGTTGCTTCAATCAGGATAAATTCAACTAAGACTCACTATCCTTTTGCAGTGTGCACCACGGTACGGATCATCACCCGCACCCCCTCCAACATCATTCCTATCGGCAAAGAAGGCACAGCAGGTTGCAGCACAGCCATCTCCGTTGAAGCAGGGAAATGGACGAATCCTGCACGGATCGGCAGCTCTTCCATACGAATCCAATCCAGCACACGATACATCGTGTTGTTACAAATGTAAGTCCCGGCTGTATTGGACACGGCTGCCGGGATACCAGCTGCGGTTAGGTCATTCACCATAGAACGTATCGGCAGGGTAGAAATCAACCCATCTGGGCTGCCTTCACGAATTGGCTCGTCCACAGGGCGCTGTCCCTGATTATCAGCGTAAGAGCTTGGCGGAATATCCTTAACGTTTACAGCAATGCGTTCTGGTGTAATAGCTGTTCTGCCTTTTGCCAGACCACAAGCGATGACCACATCCGGCTTATACGCCTGCATCTCTGCAATCAGAAGATCAGCACATTCGTCAAAGTGTACAGGCAGCAGCACCGTCTTCAGCTCTGCACCCTCCACCTTTTCCTGTGTAAGAGCTTCCATTAGTTCAGACGTGGGATTCACTGCATCGCCACCAAAAGGTTCAAATCCAGAAATTAAAATTTTCAGCATGATTCCTTCACTCCTACTCGTTGTAAGCTATATATCTGGTTCGAAACGTTTTCGGTTTGCTCAACATCAACGATTATTCAAACTTATAACGCAGTCCCCACTGCGCACGAATCGTATCCATCAGTTTCATAATTTCCAGTGACTCGTCCAGCGGTATGGTTGGACTTTCTGTTTTGCCTTCCAAGATGCAACGTCCCGCTTCTTCTGCCTCGAATGCATAGCCAATGCTTGTACGCTCATCGGTGAACTTCTCAGGCTCATCTTGTCCATTCACATGCAGATATGCTTCCTTCCCTGCGAGGAAGAACGGTAACCGGATGTATCCTTCTGTACCATAAATGACTGCTTCATTGCTTAGGTTCAAACGAATAGCTCCATGCAGTGAGGCTGAACGTCCCTCGGAATACGACAACAATACAGAAAATTGTTCATCAACGCCGGTCTCTCCAATGTTCGCGGTACTCCACACATGCTGTGGCTGCTCGCCAAAGATCATGGAAGCGAATGAAATAGGATACACTCCTGCATCAAGCAGTGCTCCACCGCCCAGTTCTGGATTCAGCAATCTGCCCTCTGGCTCCCAGCCAATACGGAATCCGAAGTCTGCTTTTACCAGACGTACATCACCGATTCGCCCCTCCGCAATCCACTGTTTGGCTTGCACAATCGGTGGTAGAAAACGTGTCCACATGCCTTCCATTAAGAAAAGCTTGTTCTCACGCGCTGTCTCAACAAGTTGCTCTAGCTGACGGCCATTCATTGTAAAAGGCTTCTCGCACAGCACGGCTTTCCCCGCTTCCAGACATGCAAGCACATTCTCCTTATGGAATGGATGCGGTGTAGCGACATAAATGATATCCAGCTCCGGATCTTGCAGCATCTCTTGGTAGGTGCCATAGCTGCGTTCAAACCCATATTCCGCCGCAAACGAATCTGCGCTTTCCTGCGTCCGAGAACCCACTGCCGCTTTCACAGCATTGCCCGCATGATTCAGATCCTTCGCAAATTGCGATGCGATCCAGCCCGTACCCATAATGCCCCACTTCACTTTGTCTGTTCCAGCAACTCCTGTCATTTGAAAGCCTCCCTAATGCTCTATTCGGTAAAAATTGACCTTTTTCATGCAATGGAAACGTTAACTCTCCTTTATTTTACCAAAAAGAATCCGCTACGTCAGAACATGCTTTCATTCTCACGTTAAGAGACTATACTCTAAATAAAAAAACCTCTGCTAGGCATGGAAAAAGTTCGAATCAGAACATGAACTCCGCTGCGTTAGCAAGGTTTTTGTTTTGTTTTATTTTTTGGCAGATATCATTTCCATTTCCCTTCCAAACAACGATATACTTCAGTCCCCTATTCCGGATCATAAAATGATCATAACGTACACACTACAATCTCAATATCCGTCTCTGCAAATGTATCCTGAATGATGGTACGTACCTTCTCCCATTTCAATCGATCCAGTCCACAACCAATCTGTGGCATGGCTAGCTTGCGAATTCCTTGAGCGACACATACGCTATGCATGGATTCTACTGCACGGGTAAAGGACTGATATGTCGGCTTATTCGAGAACTTCGCCTTCGTGACCAAGTTCAAAGTTCGCCCTACTGGATAACATATTCCTATCTCCAGAGGTTCTTGCTTCGCTTGCTCCTGTAGTACCTCTAGTCCGAATCGTTGTCTAAACTGAACCGCAATCCCTGCCCCCATACGAGCATCGGCTGAAATACAATGTGCTAGCGAAAAGTCTTCATCCATAGCGAATAAATCTTGCTGTATCTCCCTAAACTCCATACGGATTCACTTCCTCCCAATTTATAAGTTACGCTCCAACGAAACGCTGCTGAAATGCGTCCAACGTGGACTGCCCTTTGGTTCGATCAAAGACAGCAAATACGACACGTTCGAATGCCTCTCGATAATGTTCTTGTACCAATACATCATGGAAAAACTTCGCGACCTGCACCGGATCATTCCGAAATACGCCACATCCAAATGCCCCCAGTACAATCGTTCGATGTCCACGTGCAACCGCTACGTCCAAAATGTACCGAATCCGTTGCTTCATGACCGACTCGATCACTTGATCATCAGCTTCTTCTCGGGCTCTCACAACACCCGCATTGACGGCTGGAGCTGTAATAAAAGCTGTACAATACGGCTTATCCAACAATCGATCTTGATCATCACGAATCACTGGAACCGCAGGCGAGTAGATCATATGATCCGAGTATAGACAGGTTCGCAGCTTCCGATTATGTTCGTACATCTCTGTCATCTGCGCAATGCATGGGTACAGCCCTGTTGCACGCGCCAGACTTTCC
Source organism: Paenibacillus sp. ACRSA (assembly GCF_022346845.1). Taxonomy (NCBI): domain Bacteria; kingdom Bacillati; phylum Bacillota; class Bacilli; order Caryophanales; family Paenibacillaceae; genus Paenibacillus; species Paenibacillus sp. ACRSA. The sequence goes on from NZ_JAKRNP010000003.1 coordinate 522,292, forward strand.
TCCTGAGCTTGACTCCCTCCAAGGAACCCACCGCCGGGGTTTTTGGCTGAAGCAAAGTTCAGGCAGACAACATCCTTCAACTGCTCATCGGTCACAAGACGCGCAGCAGCCGCAAGTGTAGTTTCTCCCGTAACTTCGATGATAGTGCTGGATGGTTTAGCTGATAGAGCCGACTGTTTCAGCGGATCCTTAAGCGATTGAAGCTCCGCTGGTCGGTATAATACTGAATGCTGGATGGCATATTGCTTCTCCTCATCGATCCATACATTCCGATCATATGAATTGACATAGCTTCCCTGTTCCAGAATAGCTAACGTTTCATGGGCAATCCGCGATCTGCTTGCACGTTGATTTGTTGTTTTGTTATTAGCTGTTCGGTTCGTCGGTTGGTTATGAGCCGTTCTGTTATGACTATGCTGGCTACGAGTCGTTTGGCTGCTGGTACTCTGATTCTGTTTATGTTCACTCATGTGTATCACTTCCACTTTCTATGTTCTCTCTCAACTGGGTAAGAATCTCGCCTAACCAGTTCGTTCCTCTCCACGTTCTTCGATTTTGAATTCGTGGGTCTTCTTCCGCTAAGCCTACTCCCCAGATTCGGTCATCTGGACTTGCTTCTACAAGGGTTGTGCCACGAGTAGCCAGCAATGCTTCCAGTAGAACGTCATTCTGCGTGAATTTCGCTTCATTTCCCTCATAAACGATGCGCTTGCACTCCGCTTCCCAGACCGTCTGGTTGAAGTTAGCAACCTGTCTGCCCAGTTTTTTTTGCACAGATGCGGAGCTTGATTTCAGTATTTTATCTGCAATAGCCTGATCTCCGAACAATAGTGCTTTCTGGTGCATCATGTATTGCTCCGCGCTGGTATAAGGTACACCGTTCACTACAAAATCTGCGGGATGCCACTGGGAGAACGGCGATGCTGTGCGCCAAAAAAATGTAAACTTCTCCAATGTAATCTCCTCCTTTCTTTATTTATAATAGTCCACTTAAATCCGCCTACTTACGTTGCAGGCCGATCAGGATTCAGCCGATATAAGCGGGATGGGCGATGTCCTGCACTGCCTGCATATTCCCCCGTCTCTACGACCCAGTCCGCGATCTTACGGCGAAAAGCAGCCGCCAGCAGCTTTTTGCCACCGATAATTTCGTATACTTTCTGCAGTGCTGTCAGTGTGAACGTGTCGGGCATGAGATTAAATGCAATGTCTGTATACTCCACCTTCGAGCGAAGACGCTCCAGGGCATACAAAATAATCTTGGCATGATCAAAGGCAATCCCCTGCACTTCCACCACCCGTATGCTATTGCTCCGTACTCGCCCTTCTATCAATTCCTTGGTTTCGATCACAGCCGATAACTCCTCAGTTCCATTCGTCAAAATCAACTGAATCCGTCGCTCGGTTATTCGCCCATGCTCGTGGATATGGCGCTTCTCCTCCACCAGTCGCTGCTCCATCCGGAACCAGTCCGCTTCACTCGCATCATCACCAGCTTCCAGCTCTAGCTCACTGCTATCCACTAATGCCATGTAGGAACAACTGATGACACGTGTACGAGGATCACGGTGGACATCTCCCCAGGTGTATAGCTGTTCCAAATAGATGTTGTCTAATCCAGTCTCTGTGGATAGCTCCCTGCGCGCAGCTTCTTCCAGAGACTCATCCATGGATACGAACCCTCCCGGGAGTGCCCACTGCCCCAGATAGGGATGCCCTCCTCTTCGAATCATCAATAGCTGAAGTGCAGGCTCTGCAAGTTTACGATAATTGGACTGTGTCTCATTGCGAATCGTAAATACAAGCATATCGACGGTGACCGAAGGACGCTCGTAATCCCCCACGTTATAGGTTGCCAGAAACTGTTGCTCACTTATTTGCTCATGCTTTTGGTCATCACTTCTTGAACCGTCCACCAGAAGAACCCCCATGTATTTTATTGAAAAAAACACTCCGATTTGTTATTAACACTTTGTTATTAACAATAAGATAATATCAATTTAACATATCGATCTCGCCCGAGTCAATATTTCCCATGCCTAAGCGCTGAACCTAAATAAGTAGTAAAATCCCTTGACCTTATGTCAAATCAAACTTATCATTTAGTTAGTCAACTAATTAAATATTCGTGTTCAAAAACAGGCTTTTTGAACGACCTCTAAAAGGATGGAAACGTATGAATCCAGCACGAAATGAACGGCTAATGGGACAGCTATCCGAACTCGTCAAGCTTCAACGTTACAAAATTCATGAGAGGCTTGTTAACCACCCTGAGCTGTATCCCGGTCAGCCTCCCCTTCTATTCCAATTGGAACGTGAAGACGGCCAGACTCAGAAACATCTAGCTGAACAGCTTCGGCGTACACCGGCTACCGTAACTGTAATGCTAAAAAGAATGGAAACATCGGGCTATGTAAGACGGGAAACCGATCCGAAGGATCAGCGGAGTCTACGGGTGTATCTCACGGATTTGGGGCGCGCTGCACTGCATGATCTAAGAGAGGTATTTCAAGAGCTGGAGGAACAGGCTCAGAAAGGCTTCACCCCCGAAGAATCACAGATGATGTCTACGCTCGCGCAGCGTATGGTGCAGAATTTACGTGATATCTAATGTAGTTACTAGTTCTACAAATCATGCAGCATGAAATGCAATATGAGATGAGGTGATTTTCCGATTGTGGTCGTTAAAACGATTTCTAACTCCTTATAAGTCAGCCGCGATCCTCGCCCCGCTGCTCATGGTTCTTGAGGTCGCCATGGATCTGCTTCAGCCGAAACTAATGTCAAGCATTGTTGATGATGGGGTGCTTGCAGGAGACCTGTCCCACATTATACGGACAGGATTATTTATGCTTTTATTTGCGCTAATCGGCTGGGTTGGAGGAGCGGGTTGTACGTTGTTTTCCAGTAAGGCTGCGGTCGGATATGGTACAGATCTACGTCAGGAATTGTTTGATCATATTCAGACCTTCTCCTTCCGCAATCTGGATACGTTCCGTGAAGGCTCTCTAATCACTCGGCTCACGAGTGATATTACACAGATGCAGACCTTTGTGCAGATGCTTCTGCGCATGTTTATCCGCTCACCCATGCTGATTATCGGTAGTGTCATTATGGCTTTTACCATTAGTGTCAAGCTGGCGCTCATTCTGATCTTGACGATGCCGGTTCTATTTATTCTGCTGTATGTGCTCATCCGAGCCTCGTATCCATTGTTCGCAAGTGTACAGGATAAGCTAGACAAGGTTAATGCTGTTCTGCAAGAAAATCTTGCTGGCATTCGTGTCGTCAAAGCATTTGCCCGTGCGAACCTGGAGCGTTCACGCTTCAAGCAATCCAATCAAGATTATACCGAGACTGCGGTAAAGGCATGGCGCATTGTAACATTGAATGCTCCTGTTCTGAGTCTCATGTTGAATGCAACCATCGTAGCGGTATTATGGTTTGGCGGTTATCAGGTGGTCGGAGGTAGCATCGCTGCCGGGGATCTGATTGCTTTTATTAACTATGTAACGGTTGTACTCTCATCACTTACCTCGATCGGAATGATGATGATGAGCTTCTCTCGTGCTAAGGTATCTGCTGCTCGGATTAACGAAGTACTTCATACGCAGCCGGATATTCAGTCTGGAAGATCTATTGTTGGTGAAGGTACAACATTAAGCGATATGAACCGCCGTAGTTCCGGACAGGTGGAATTCAGAGACGTTTCCTTCCGGTATGATGGAGAACCCGCGTTGAATGGAATTACCTTTACAGCTAAACCTGGGGAAAAAGTAGCTTTACTCGGCTCTACCGGCTCAGGCAAAACCTCACTGGTACAGTTAATCCCTCGATTGTATGATGCCTCACAAGGCGAAGTCCTCGTCAATGGAGTTAACGTAAAGCAATGGGATCTGCATGATCTTCGCAGCCGCGTCTCCATTGTCTTACAGGAATCCATCCTGTTTAGTGGCAGCATTCGTGACAATATCGGTTATGGCAAACCCAATGCAACTGAGGAAGAGATTCGTCAAGCTGCACAAGCAGCGGCTGCACATGAATTCATTATGAACCTGAAGGACGGTTATGACACCGAGCTAGGACAACGAGGCGTCAACCTCTCAGGTGGTCAGAAACAGCGGATTTCTATTGCACGTGCACTTCTTATGCAACCGGAGGTTCTCATCTTAGATGACAGCACAAGCGCTGTAGATCTTCGAACCGAAGCGAGCATACAGAAGGCATTGCATACGTTGATGAAAGACAGCACCACGATATTGATTGCCCAGCGAATCTCTTCCGTACAGGATGCTGATTGTATCTATGTGCTTGAAGAAGGACGCATTATAGCTAGCGGCACACATGATCAACTCATGGCACATTCGCCGCTCTACCAGTCGATCTATGATTCACAACAGCGGAAGGAGGATGTTCACTATGGCTAAACCTATATCTTCCTCCAGTCCATCAACTGCCATGCCTCCAATCGGTGGCAGAATGGGGCCACCAGGCAGAGGACCAGTACCTAAGGTTCGCGCGAACAATGCAAAACACGCTATTCTCCGAGTTTGGTCCTATATGGGGCAACATCGAGCAGGCGTCATTGCCGCACTGATCTTGACTGCCATGGGAACGTTGTTAAATCTTGCTGGCCCTTATCTGCTCGGCCGAGCAGTGAACGAACATATTGTCCCCAGAATAACGGAGGGGCTTCTAAAGGAATGCCTTTTGTTACTGGCCGTGTATGTTCTAGGCTCTCTCATGATGTGGGCTCAATCCTTCGTCATGATCGGTGTGTCTCAGCTTACGGTGAAGGATCTACGCCAAGATCTCTTCTCCCGGTTGCAGCAGCTCCCGATCAGCTTTTTCGATAAAAATCAGAGCGGCGATCTGATGAGTCGTGCCACCAATGACATTGATAATGTATCCACCACACTGAACCAGAGTGTGACCCAATTGATGTCGAGTGCCATTCTGCTCGTTGGCTCCTTATCCATCATGCTCGCTTTGGATGTGCGGCTCACCCTTCTCAGCTTAATTACTGTACCGTTAATTACGATTGCCACGCGGCTGATCGCTTCCAAAACGCGTAAGCATTTCACGGCACAGCAGAAGTTGCTTGGTGAACTGAATGGTTATGCGCAAGAGACGATTGCCGGGCAAAAGGTCGTCACTGCGTATAATCGTCAGGGTGAGGCTCATAAGCATTTTGTCGGACTCAACGAGAAGCTACGTGTATCCAGTACGCAGGCTCAGAGCGTTTCCGGATTAGTTGGCCCTACCATGAACGTGATGAACAATATCGGCTTCGCTATTCTGGCTGCTGTTGGAGGCTGGATGGCGTATCATAATCTGACGTCTATCGGTCTAATTGTAAGTTTCCTTGCTTATTCCCGTCAGATTGAACGCCCGATTAATGATCTCGCGAACCAGTACAATTTGATTCAAGCTGCGATCGCTGGTGCCGAGCGTGTGTTTCATATTATTGATACACCAAGCGAGTACGTGGAGGAACAGAAAAAGCAACTGGATCAGATTCGGGGTAAAGTTGTATTCGAACATGTATCCTTCGGATATACACCCGAAAGACCTATTCTCAAAGATGTCAGCTTTACCGCACAGCCAGGCGAGATGATTGCACTGGTTGGCCCAACGGGTGCAGGTAAAACAACAATTATTAATCTACTGCCCCGTTTCTACGACATTACGGGTGGGCGAATTACGATCGATGATTGTGATATTGCCGAATTGGAGAAAGATCCTCTGCGGCGTGAGCTTGGCATTGTGCTACAAGATGCTTACCTATTCTCAGGTACCATCCGGGACAATATTGCTTATGGTAAACCGGATGCAACAATAGAGCAGATTCGGCAGGCGGCCGAGCTTGCCAATGCACACTCATTCATTCGTAAGTTGCCGCAAGACTACGATACCTCAATCATTGCTGGTGGCAGCAACCTAAGCCAAGGTCAACGTCAATTGTTAACCATCGCTAGAGCGATCTTGGCAGATCCAGCTATTCTCATTCTTGATGAAGCAACGAGTAGTATAGACACACGGACGGAATTGCATATTCAACAAGCGATGCGGACGCTGATGAAAGGTCGAACGAGTTTCGTCATCGCCCACAGGCTCAGTACGATTCGTGAAGCAGACCAGATTCTTGTCATTGACGCAGGCGAAATCACTGAGCGAGGTAACCATGAGACGCTGATGAAGAAGCAAGGCTTCTACTATCAGTTACATCAGGGACATCTCAGCTAATAGAGGTTGTTCAAAAAGTCCGCTTTTGATTACGAAGGATGCGCGAGCGGCATCTCAGCATCGAATATGGGATTCAGCCGAAATGAGTGGATGCTTACGCAGTTTGTTTCCATCGGAAACATGTAGTTGCTCACGTAGTTTTGCCTACGCTCCGCTACTCCATTTCTATCTTCATCCCATTTTCTCGGTACTGAAAACCGACCTTTTTGAACACGCGCTTATAGTGACTTTACCTCTTGAAACACAACAGCAAACACGCCGCGCGTCCTTCCTCGAAGGATGCGCGGCGTGTTTTTAGCTTCAAGCAATTAGCGGAAAGTATAATGTAAATGTTGAACCGCTTCCCTCTATGCTTTTTACAATGATTTTCCCTTGATGATCCTGCACAATTTTCTGACATAAAGCTAAACCCAGTCCCGTTCCTTCTTCCTTCGTTGTATAGAATGGGTTGAATATTTTGGAGATTGTCTGTGCTGGAATACCGCTCCCTGTATCCGTAATCGAGATGAGCGCTCTATCTCCATCATGTAGAAGATCGATATGTACCTCTCCCGGATCAGTCATAGCCTCAAAAGCATTACGTATCAGGTTAATCAATACCTGTACGATTTTGTCCCGATCCATGTTCACAACCACAGGTTGCTCCGTCATCTCAAGCGTGATTCGATGTCCGCGCGATACAGCATCTGATTCGGTTAGTGACATCACCCGCTCCAAACAATGAGCCAGCTGTTCTGGTTTCATATGATTCGCCTGAGGTTTAGAGAATTGTAGAAATTCAGCGGTAAGATCCGTCACCCGGGTCACCTCTCCCATGATTACCTCATACCATGGAGCAATATTGAAGGCTTGTCCTTTAGATAGCTGCAAGAAACCACGAATAGCTGTCAGTGGGTTACGAATTTCATGTGCCATACCTGCAGCTAGTTCACCGACAGACCTCAGCCTTTCAGAACGAAACGTCTCTTCTTCGTTTTTGAGCCACTTACTACGTTGTTGTCGAAGCAGACGATCTTCAGCGATCGTCATTAATTGCTGATGTGACGCAGCTTCTGCGGGATATGTTGATGTGCTGTAAACGACTTGTAAACCCTGTAACTTCTCGGATAATAACGACAGCATACGTTCATCTACATCCTTTATTTCCGGATGTATGATCGCAAATCGATCACCTGCATAACGTGATATGCCGTGAGCATCTGCAAAGCGCTCCCGTATGCGATTTCCTGTATCTTTGATCACTGTACACCAATTCGCTTCGACTTCTTGGTTAAAACCATTAAAATTTTGAATACTCAGCAGAATCAACGTAAAGGAACGACGTTCCTCCACGACTTGTTTAATTACTCCCAGATAGCCTTCATAATTCAGTAGCCCCGTTAACGGATCATGCAGGGTCAAAAATTGATTTTTCTCCCGAAGTCGACGCTTCTCAGCTTCACTGTTAATTAGCGTATGGTACAAAAAGATGATGACAACCGCTGTAATCATATCAAACAAAGATACCAACAATGTATAAGCATCAATCGGCACATACGAGAGCCGAATAGCGGTATATTGTAACATGAGTAAAATTGAAATGGGCAGTGTCTGTGTTACACGCTGTTTATTCTGAATCAGGGACATAATGAGCATATAATACAGCATATTGCACCAATTCAGCTCTGTTAAATAATGAAATACCCCAAGGAAGATCCAATGTACCTTCCGCAGAACAGGATAACGCCTCTCGGCTAGGACACTCGCAACAAACAATATACCTGCACCTATGGCTAGCATCACATAAGAGGTACGTTCCAGCATGTGAGAAGATACGATTATCAACAGACTTCCCAGCGGAAAAATGATCATTTTCATCGTGTAACTTAGCAAACAGCCTCGCCCCCTTTGGCCTATTACACCTATCCTTATCCATATCGATTGAACTAGACATTTACATGAAAACGGGTGGTGAACAACCCGATTTGCATATATTATATCGATTGTGACGAGCTGATGTTGTCGATTATTGGAGGGTCTTCTAAATTCAACATGATTCTATTTTATTTTCCCAACTTGATATGGGGTAAAATGGTACAATACATTAATGGGTTAATTTGGATGATAAATTGTATTATGGAGGTGCTACATGGAACAACAACGCAAACCAATAGGTATAGGTACACTCGCTCTGCTTGTGCTAACTATGGGGTTCGCCTTTAACTTCCCGTGGGGAAAGGAACAGTTTCAAGTTAGTCATTATCTATTCGATTATTTAAACTGGCCAATCTATACTAATGGTAGTCAGGGAGTTCATCTTACATTTGTTGCAGCGATCGTCTTCTGGGTAGCGACTGTAATTATTGCACGTAAGTTCCATATGAACTATGGCGCAAAATTAGCCTACAGGATCGGTTCATTTATGCTTATATTCAGCATGTCGATCTTCCCCTTATACGGAGTAATCTGGTTGATATTCGGTAGATAAAGGAATTAAAGAGCCAGCCCCTATTATCCTCAGGAGCTGGCTTCTATGGTGATTATGATTTATTTTTTAGCCATATACTTACGAATATCGAATGCAACGGCTGCCACGATAATCAGACCTTTGATAATTAACTGCCAGTATGGACTTACCCCAATAAAGGTCAGGCCATAGTTAATGACCCCGAAGATCAATACACCCGCCATGACCCCAGGTACCGTACCGATTCCTCCGGCTGTAGATACCCCACCAACAACACATGCAGCAATCGCATCAAGCTCATACATATTACCGTAATTGTTCGTTGCTCCGCCTGTACGTGCTGCTTCAAGCACACCGCCTAGACCATACAGTGCACCCGCAATGGCATATAATACGACTAGGTTACGTGCGACATGAATACCAGATACATGCGCTGCCTGAATGTTGCCGCCAATCGCATACATATTTTTTCCAAGACGTGTCTTGTTGAAGACGACCCAGCAGATGAGTGCGACAAAAACAGCAATTAATACGATGTAAGGAATCGAGTATCCACCGCCAAGATCAATGTATCCTGAACCGATGACGGTAAAATCGTCTCTCAGACCACCGATCGGTTGAGATTGGTTAGGCTCGGTGTCGAAATAGATTGAGTTCAATCCATATACCGCAACCATCGTACCCAGCGTCGCAATAAATGGGGGAACATGCAATTTGGCAACAATAATTCCATTGACCAGACCAACAGCTAAACCAGCTAGAATGCCTACAAGAATCGGTATCGCTACCCACAGTTGCACAAGATCGGGGAAGAAGCGATTGGCATATTCGTCTATCTGCAGCATCGATGCCGAGACAACAGCCGTTAGACCTACGACGCGACCAGCGGACAGATCTACACCGCCAGTGATCAGTATAAAAGCAGCTCCAAGTGCGATGATCGCTCGCGTAGAGGACTGCTGTAATATATCCCGCAAAGTAGAGAATGCAAGGAAATTCGGATCGGCTATTGCGATGCCAATGACCAGTAGAATGAGTACGATGAAGATCGCGCGCTGCGCTACATATTGCTTCACCTGATTGACGACCTGCGTGTTCATGTGTTCCCCTCCTGACTAGGCCATCCGCTGCTGCGCGGCCAGTCGCATAATATCCTGCTCCGTTGCTTCGGCTCCGTCTACGATCCCCGTTAGTCGTCCCTCACTCATGACCATGATGCGATCCGACATCCCCAGTAATTCAGGCATTTCTGAGCTGATCATAATGATGCTTTTGCCCTGACGAGCCAGCTCCGTAATAATCGTGTATATCTCGAACTTGGCACCTACGTCGATACCACGAGTAGGTTCATCCAAGAGCAAAATCTCAGGATCGGTCAGAAGCCAGCGGGCAAGCAGTACCTTTTGCTGATTACCACCCGATAGGTTTCGAATCAGCGTGTTAACTGAAGGCGTTTTGGTTCTGAACTTCTCTGCCTGCTCACGAGCTACCTCTCGTCCTTTGACCTCATCAAGCAATCCAATCCGGTTACGGTACCGGCTAAGGCTAGCAATGATCGTATTTTCATATACGGATAACACAGGGAATATTCCAGTCACCCTTCGTTCCTCGGTCAGCAGTGCAATATTGTGACGTTTAGCTGCTGCAGGTGAGTTGATTTTCACTTTACGTCCATGAATGGAGATCGTACCTGAGCGAAGTGCACGGAGTCCGAACAAAGACTCGATCAGCTCCGTTCGTTGTGCCCCCACAAGTCCACCAACACCGAGCACTTCCCCTTTTCTCAGCTCAAACGATACATCTTGGAAAGAGTTCGGTTGACTGGAAGTTAGTGCTTCTACCTTCAAAATAACGTCTCCAGGTACATTCGTTCGTTCAGGGAAGCGTTCACTCAGATCTCGCCCCACCATACGGGTGATGATCAGGTCTGTCGTCAGATCCTCTGCATTCCAAGTTCCAACGACGAACCCATCACGCATAATGGTGACTTCATCGGATATGGTCAGAATCTCCTCCATTTTGTGTGAAATATAGATGATCGACACACCGCGGCTGCGCAATTCATTGATGATTGCGAAGAGCTGCTCCACTTCCTTGCCCGTCAGGGAGGATGTCGGTTCATCCATGACAATCACTTTGGAATGAAAAGAAACCGCCTTGGCAATTTCCATGGATTGAATTTTCGATACGGATAGCGTTCCTGCATTCACCTTTGGATCAATGTCTAGATTCAGATCCTCGAATAACGTCAATGTATCGCTATACATCCGTTTCTCGTTAACGAATAATCCACTCATAGGAAATCGTCCTAGCCAGATATTCTCCATGACCGGCCGATGAGGTACTGGATTCAATTCCTGATGAATCATCGAGATACCCTGCTGCAGTGCAGCCTTGGAGCTTGGAATCTCGACCTCCTTTCCCTCTATTCGGATGCGCCCTTCATCTGGACGGTACATGCCAAATAAACATTTCATCAAGGTGGACTTACCAGCCCCGTTTTCCCCCATAAGAGCATGAACTGTTCCCGGTTTCACGTTCAAGGTAACCTGACTTAATGCCTGCACACCCGGAAATGCCTTGGATATTCCCTCCATCTCCAATAGGTAAGGCGACTCCATCCTTCATCTCCCCTTCCATATGCCGTCAAAAAAGGACGCCCTCACCGCTCGGGCGGACGTCCCTGTGTCTGCTGTTATTTATTGGGCGTCGGCAATATTGTCTTTCGTAATTTTTTTGTAGGCAATCCAGACGTACTTCCCATCCGTGATATCATACCCGGTGTTATCCTTCGTGGGTGTTTCTCCCTTCGCCAAAACCGAGGCCAGCGCAACCGTCGCAGCACCCTGATTTTTGGCATCATTGAGCACTGTACCCAGCATCGTTCCGTCTTGAAGTGCCTGAATCGCTGGTGCTGTAGCATCCACACCGACAACCGGCATCGTTTTGCCATCCTTGAAATATCCAGCCGCCTTCAGTGCTTCAATCGCTCCAAGCGCCATATCATCGTTATTGGCTAATACCGCTTCGATTTTGTCTCCATGGGAGGCAAGGAATGCCTGCATTTTCTCCTGTCCTTTGACCCGATCCCACATCGCAGTATCCTCTGCTAAGGCTTCCACTTCAATTCCAGCATCTTGAATCGCCTGCACGGAATATTTGGTTCGAAGCTCCGCATCTTGGTGACCAGGCTCTCCTTTCAGCATGACGTACTGCAGTTTGCCGTCTCCGTTTTTGTCTGCCTCCGGATGAGCCTTCCAGTAGTCCACAATGAGTTGACCCGAGATTGTACCGGATTCTTCAGCCTTCGCACCTACGTAGTACACTTTATCCCACTTGTTCATATCCTCCGCAACGGGTTCACGGTTCAAGAACACCACTGGAATGCTGGCCGCTTTGGCTTTGTCGATAATAACGCCTGCAGCCGTTCGATCTACCGGGTTAACCGCCATCGCATTATACTTTTTGGATACAAATAGGTCGACTTTCTCGTTCTGAGTTGGCTGTGCATTCTGACTATCGACAATATCCAGTGTTGCCTTCCCCTCAGCAGCAGATGTCATTGAATTCCGTACTCCGGTCATGAAGGTATCATCGAATTTGTAGATCGCCACCCCAATCTTAGGGGTATCCGTAGTGGATGCCGATTGACCACCCGTGTCCGTTCCTGTACTTCCACCCGCACTGTCTCCACCACTGCTACAGCCCGCCGCAGCAACCATACATGCCGTTAATAGCAATGTCATCCAAGTTTTTTTCATATCCTAATGACCTCCCCCAAGTTCATTCGGCTTCACCGATGTCTTTATTATGAAAGGGTTTACAAAAAATTCGAATACAATATCTTCATCTGTTTTATCGAAATCTTCCTCAGTTCGAGGAACGATTTATTTACACAATCCACTCCGATGACAGAATAACCTTTCAATCGCTGTTATCCCCAAATAACCACCTCATTGTACAAAAGGAAACAGCAGCTTCTGATTATCCATCCAGAACATATTATCTGTGCTCACCAGCTTGGTCTCCAATGTTACCCTTGGCTCTACATGGCTACTGTTCAGGCGCGCGACTGCCTGATTCACACCTAGATAGCCTGCGCTGAATCCATTCTGCACGATCAATTGCTGGATAACGCCTTCTTGCAGCTGCTCCAGTTGTTGCTGCTCACTGCCGAATCCAACAAGCTTGATGCTCCCACTGCGCTTACGACGATTCAGTTCGTCTGCTGCCCCAAGAGAGGCCGATTCCTGAAGCGTAATTATGCCGTCCACCTGGCTCTGATCCATTAACTGCTTCGTCGCTTGCCAGCAGACCTCCCGATTACTGCACACCGAATAAGGGACAATGTTCAGGTCAGGATATTCGGCCAGCGCTTCCTTCACGCCCTGCTCGCGGTGAACCAAACCTGGATTCATAAGGTCAGGGCCCAGTAAAGCCACCCTCCCCTCGGTTCCAAGCAAATCTGCCATAGCATGCCCCGCCTTTCGCCCCGCCTCCAGGTTATCCATGGAGATAACACTGGTGATGCCTTTCACAGGAAACTCATCATTCAGCACAATGACAGGTGCAATGTTCCCTGTTGGGCTTTTCGTTTGAGCCAGGTGTAGGATGTTACTCAGCGTCTCCTCACTAAGTGGATCAACCAATAGAGCAGTTGCTCCCTGTTGCAGTGCCTGAGCAGCCGCATCCACCTGAGCCTGTTCACGCTCACGCTGAGGAAGAGTACTCCATTGTGGATCTCTTTCATTTTTTCTTAAAAGGCGTCCTGCTTCTAATCCATCTCGTGTGCGAGAAACAGATCCGGTACCGAAAGCTTCCACTGTAACCAAGTCAGCTCCTTGTTCTTTGGCGGCAGCTTCTGCACCTAGCTGAATGGCTTCAGCCAGTTCACCCGTTCCTGCTGGCGTAATTAATGCGATACGATGCAAAGTGCCAGCCGAAGGCTCTCCTGCAATACTACAAGCCATACATAACAGTAGGAAACAGCAAGTGATTGCGAGCCCCACACTACGGAATATCGGGATAGAGAAAGCTCGTTTGGACTTGAGTGAGTTATTCATTCTAAATGCTTCCCCTCCCTTAATTCTCGCTTGTACTGAACCGGAATACGTATCCATACCGTCGTACCTTCCTCCAATTCACTCGCAAACTCCAGACCGTAATCATTCCCATAATAGAGCTGAATTCGGTCATGTACATTGCGAACAGCCACACCTGAACCTGCTCCGCTTTTTACGATTACATTGCCGTTTAACAAACTCGATACCTGCTCTTCCGTCATACCTACTCCGTTGTCCATAATGCGCAACACCAGATTGGCTTCCTCTTGGTACACCCGGATCTCAATCTGTCCCTCATCCATGTCATACTCAATGCCGTGCACAATTGCATTCTCAATTAAAGGCTGTAATACCAGCTTCAGCGTCAGGCAGTCCAATGTCTCCTCATCCGCTTCCATGTTGAATCTGAATTTGTGCTTGAAGCGCATCTGCTGGATCGTCAAATAATGATGTGCATGCTCCAGTTCCTCACGAACCGTGATAATCGTTTTGCCTTGGCTAAGACTAATACGAAACAAACGCGAGAGTGAGGTGATCATCGTAACGACTTCTTCATTACGGCTCATGCCCACCATACGTACAACTGAATTCAATGTGTTGTATAGGAAATGAGGGTTAATCTGCGCTTGCAATGCCTCCAGCTCATACCGTCGCTTCTGCTCCTGCTCATGAATAATTTCATCCATCAATGCCCGGATTTTGTTGACCATGAGATTGAATCGCCGCGATAAGCGCTCGACCTCAAGTGGCCCTTCGATGGGAAGCTCCACGCTGAAGTCACCCTGCTCTACTGCCTTCATTTTCCGTTCCATTCGGCGAATAGGACGTGTCAGGCTGGAGGACAGAATTAGCGATACGATAATAGCTAGCACGAGTACAACGATAAGCACCCTTATCAAATAGCCGTTCACTTCTTGACGGGTGGTTAACATCTCATCCAGATAAGCGACACCAACGATTTTCCAACCAATATTGGCAACGGATTTCACCGTATTCAGCCGTTTCTGTCCTTCTGACTCATCCTCATAACTACCTGTGGCGACCAATGCCTGTTCAATATTTTCACGTTTGAGTCCCATGTACATAAGTTGTTGCTGCGGATGATACACAATATTGCCAGCACTCTCGTCAATGATGTAGACATATCCACGTTGACCGAGACTTACCCGGCGGCTTAGCTCATCCATTTGCTTAAAATTAATGTCCACGAGCAAAATCACTTGCCGATCTTGACCATCCTGCCTTACGGTAATGCCTTTGCTCATAGATACAACCCATTTGTAGGGACCATCATACATATTTTGAATATGAGGCAATGAGAAACTAAGGTGATCCGGCACCCGCAATGCGGATTGAAACCACCCCTGCTGTGTGACATGCGCACTTGGCTTTAGCCGGGCAGAAGGTCTGTTTTTGAGTAAATGTCCTTGCGCATCAAGCAATGTAATAGAGATAATATCCTCTCGACTGCTCAGCAATGTATCAAGCTGCTTATCCACTTGGTCACCTTCCCACGTTCCGTCCCGCAGCATATGCTCCTCAATCGCCCGATACAGATGGGACATACTACGAACATAATCCTCCAGACTGTAGCTGACCTGATCTACAATTTGCCTAGTTGTCAGCTCTGCACTCCGCTCTGCAGCTTGAGAGAATTTATCATGCAGGAGCATCGCCATAATCGTGAGCACAAGAACGATAAAGACAGAAAATGACCATGTAATGATAAACCGGATACTGCTGACTTTAGATGAACGGAGCCGATTCTTACACCAGCCCGCTAGCCCGCTAATCCATCCGGTGAAGATGCTCATTGCGGCAATTCCTCCCGAATCTGAAGTACCAACTGTTTGCGATATTCTTTGGGCGAGATTCCTGTATGCTTTTTAAAACAAAAGCTGAAATAATTAGGTTCAGCAAATCCAACCCGCTCCGCAATCTGGAACGCCTTCAGTTCGGAGCTGCGCAGCAGTTCCTTTGCCGCTTCCATACGAATCTGCATCACATATTGAAGAAATGTAAGCTGTACTTCCTTTTTGAAAATACCGCAAAAATAACCTGAGCTAATATGCAAATGCCCACACACTTTTTGAATCGACAGTTCCGGATCAGCGTAATGCTCTTTGGTGTAGGCTAAAGCCTGTTCGACGATATCTTTGTACACATGCTGCCGTCCACTCGCAATACGCTTCTGTACAAGCATACAGACTTCCTTGACTCTGCCTTGCGCCTCAGTTAACCCGGGCAGTCGGAACATATCCGCATATAGCTGAAAACCTGCTCCAAAAATATCCTCCATCGCCTCTCCTGATGCCTGTGCCGCCTTCCAGACTGCAGTAAGCACCTCGATTAGGTACAATTGAATGTCACTTCGTCCGTGCTCCACCGTAATTTCCCGGAAAATGATCTCCAATGCCTCGATCAGCTCTGCTTCAGTTCCTGCCTTGAGGCAGCGTGTCAACGTCTGCTGTTTCAACTCATCAAAGCGCAGCTTACCCGCCGCCTGACGTTCCACATCGGCAATATATATCAATGAATCCGTGCCGGGTACAAGCCGATAATCCAGCGCAAGCAGCGCATCTTCATAGGCATGCTTCATCTCGGTAACGGTGCTCACCAGTGCACCTGAGCCAACCGTGGCGGGAATGCGCAAATAGTGGTTGATGCTGCGCAGTACATTTTGAAGTGCCATCTGTTGTCGCTTCTCTCCGTCCACTCCACCCCAACGATCCACATAGAGCAATACGACCGTGTCCTGATGTTTAAACGCATGACCCGCTTCATGCTCTGTCCATATTTCTTCCGCAATATTTAGCGCAGCGAACTGCTTCAATTCTGCATCACTCGATTCCCCCCAAGACTTCGCCGCACCCCTGCGGTCTCCGTCCATATGGAGTGTAAGTACAGACACACCGTATCGTTGCCCATCGAAGTTCAGACCACACTGTTTCGCTTTTCCATGAATATAGGCAGGTGACTTTTGACGATGAAGCAAGGTTGCCAACAGATCTGCTTGTAGGAGCGGTAAGCTTGTAAAATAATGCTCTCGTAGATGCTGCACATTCTCACGTTCAGCCACCTCCGCAGCCATTTGTGCACGCAGCCGAGTTAACAGCTCCATAAGATGTCCTGCCGAGAAAGGTTTTAGCAGATATTCATCTACACTGATGGAGACCGCTTGTCTGGCATAATCGAATTCATCATATCCGGTCAAAATAACGACTTTCACCAACGGATTACGCTCCCGTAATCTTCGTGCAAGCTCAAGTCCGTCCATGAATGGCATGCTGATATCCGTGATCACAATATCCGGCTCAACCCGTTCAGCCATCTCCAAGGCTTCTCGTCCATTCTCTGCCAAACCGACGATGCGCAGGTCGAGCGCCTCCCAATCTACTTCGACCACTAACCCTTCGCGTACATCCTCTTCATCATCCACCAGTAATACCCGGTACACAGCGGATTCCTCCTTTTATTAAGCCGGTCATATGCCCAAGCAATAATGTATATGTCGTAATACATCAAGGTTGCCATCATAATATACAATAATAATCTGTACATGTAATCGCTTTCTTTTTTTTGAAGAAAGAGACAGAAAGAAATTGGAGATTCTTTCGTTTGATTAGCGAACAATGGAATAGAAAAACCACCAAATATTTGATTTTATTATCAAACATGGTATACTGGTACTAATCGATTATTTCGAACACTTATGACGAAGATCGGTTAAAATTATATTTTGTGGAGGAATTACATGCAAACAGGTACAGTTAAATGGTTCAATGCGGAAAAAGGATTTGGTTTTATTGAAACAGAAGATGGAACAGACGTATTCGTTCATTTCAGCGCAATTCAAGCTGACGGTTACAAATCATTGGATGAAGGACAACGCGTTCAATTCGAAGTAACTCAAGGTAATCGTGGACCACAAGCTGAGAACGTTACTAAACTTTAATTATAATCAAGCTGCCTTGTACAAGGCAGCTTTTGTTTATTCACCTGATCGTGAAGTTGCCTGAGCAAAACACGTATCATATATGGAACACCATACAACTTATAAGGTAATACCCACCTTAAGAAACGAGGTTTTTATCCTAACTAACCAGCCTAAATCGAAAGATGATTCAATCGTATTTTCAACTGTAGATGATATTCTCCATTTCTATGCTGACAAGAAACCTACACAGCATCCAATGAAAGAACATTTGCCCGCCCTACCTACTTCTTCCACATCTGCACATCCAACACAACTACCTAATCGCTAAAATGGGCTTGATGAGAAAAAAGACCCTGATTCGCTTGAAGCGATCAGGGTCTTTTTCATCTACCATCTAATGTCTACTATCTATTTCAAGGTGACCTGCACTAAATCTTGAATGGACTCAAGGATGTCTGAAGCTCTGTTGATATATCCGACAGCACGGCTGCGGATGATTTAATCTGCTCCACGGACTGAAGTTGTTCCTGAACAGAACCGGCTGCCTGTTGTGAGTTGGCGCTTGCTGTATGCGCATGACGCGCAATCTCATGAACGGATGCTACAACCTGCTCAACGCCTGCGGACATCTCTTCACTTGTAGCAGCCATCTCTTCAATCTCTGAGGCGATCTGTTCATTCGTATCTCGAATCTGACTGAAATTCAGCTCAGTCTCCCGCGTCAAGCGAATCCCTTCCTGCACTTCATCCTTGACCTTGGATAGAGCTGTGATGGAGAGCAGCATATCCTGTTCCATACCTTGTACCAATTCATCAATCTTTTCCGAAGAATCTCCGGCCTGTTCTGCAAGCTTACGTACTTCAGAGGACACGACAGCAAAACCTCTGCCGTGCTCCCCAGCTCTAGCTGCTTCAATGGAAGCATTAAGCGCGAGTAGATTCGTTTGCCTAGCGACCTCATGAATCGTAGAAGCCATCTGACTAATCTGAGCTGACTTCGCTTCTAACATACGCATAATCTCATCCGTTGCCCGAACTGAAGTGTGAATAGCTGACATCTGCTCCACCGTCATCTGAACAGTCTCGCCACCATTCTCAGCCTGCTTGCGTGAATATATTGCCGACTCTGAGACACTTGAAGCTTTGTCCGCCATCCGCTGAACACCTACAGCTACTTCTTCCATCGCTTGCAGATTTTCTTCCGTACTGATCATCTGGCTCTCTGCACCACGTGCCACCTGTTCCACGGAAGACGATATCTGTTCAGATTCCGTCGTTGTTCGCTCAGCAATAGTCAATAATTGGCCGGTCGAGTGCTCGGCTTTCTCTGCTGCCTGTAGTCCGCCCTGAATGATCAGCTTCAAGCTGCTTCGCATCTCGTTATAACCGGTGCTGAGTTGACCAATTTCATCCTGCACATGATCCTCAATCGACTGTGTAAAATCGCCTGTTCCAGCCAGCTTGATCGCTGTGGATACTCGTCCAATTCGCATTCTGACTCGACGAACGTACCATATGATGACAGTGATCGCGATCAGCATCGCAACAATACAGACAATGGCGAAGGTCTTCAGGAATGATGAAATAATAACATCAA
Organism: Paenibacillus sp. ACRSA; assembly: GCF_022346845.1. Taxonomy (NCBI): domain Bacteria; kingdom Bacillati; phylum Bacillota; class Bacilli; order Caryophanales; family Paenibacillaceae; genus Paenibacillus; species Paenibacillus sp. ACRSA. Next base: position 541,581 of record NZ_JAKRNP010000003.1, read on the forward strand.
TTAAGGATTGTGAGGCACCCACATAAAGTATGCCAATAATCTCTCCCGCTTGGTTATGAATCGGTTCATACGCTGTCTGATAGGTTTGTCCTACGACAACAGCTTCCCCATAATACCGCTCCCCTTGCTGTAGAACGGCTTGAGCGACCTGTTCCGATACCTTCGTGCCCACCGCACGCTCACCATCCACCATCACGTTGGTGGCAACCCGCTCATCTCCTCTAAAGATGGTAACCGTATCTCCCGAAGCCTCACCAAGCTCATCTACGAGCTCAAAGTTGCCTTCCATCGTTACTTCGCCCTTGTACAATTGTCCATCCTTAATCGCCCATTCACCCGGATACTTGTATGTAATGATATGATTCGCCATCTGCAAATCCCGTTTTGCCTTCTCCGTAGCAAATGTTGTAATTCCCTGCCTCATTTCCATGATTACACTAACTGCCACGGCGGAGGAAAAAAGAATAAAAATGCCGATCACAATCAAACTAATTTTAGTACCAATACTCATGCTTCGCATGTATGTACGCCACCCATTTCCCTAAGTAATTGTTGAAAATCATTACAATGTGAAAAAGTTCTCATCTGACTTATCACATATAGAGTTATCGGCAGAAATAATAACAATGTGTATAATATTTCAGTGATATATATCACAAAAATCGCTCAATAAAATCAAATCATTTACTCATTCTCCGTAAATGTGTAAAAAGAACCTCTAACAAGGGAATTACCCTCCCTAAAAAGTAGGTCATAAGTCCTTTTTCAATGCGTCAAAGAACATATCTTTCCACTCATTGAATGCAAAAAAGGACCCGATGAAATCATCGAATCCTCCAAGCTTTTATGTCTGAAACCGTGAAATCAAACTAAAATTTCTGTCGAGTATCACGTCTAATCATTGACTCGTGATCTTAACAGTTGCCGTTGATTGATCCCAATCCACCTTCAACCCCAAAGCTTCAGAGATAAAGCGCACGGGTACAAGGGTACGACTGTTCTTGATGATGGCCGGGCTGTCAATCTCCACGGATGTATCATTAACCGTTGTTGTACTGCTACCTATCTTCAGGACAAACGTTTGGTCGTTCAACACCGCGGTTACTGTCTTCGCTGTTGGGTTCCAGGTCACCTCTGCTCCTACCGCTTCAAAGATTGCGTTCACAGGTACCATCACCTGTCCGCTAACTTCAAGCGGTTCCTGGCCAGGGAATGTAACCGTCTGCCCATCCACCGTAACCGAAATCGCCGCTTGCTCCGTTGTTTCGTTCGACGTCGTAGTATCCGGTTGTTCATCCGTCTCTGGTAAAGGTGTCACCTCGCGTCCGAGCTGTTCTTGCAAGTTCGCTAGACGGTTAAGTGCAAACGTAGTGATCGATCCAGATGCCATGGAGCCCATGCCCTGACCTCCACCAAAATTACCACCAGGTCTTGTTGAGTTGTCACTTGTATTCGCTGTTGGCTCGGTTGTGCCATCGCTAGCTGCTGTGCCGCTAGGTCGTGTAGGCGGTGTGGTGCCATCAGGCGGAGTCATCCCCTCCATTCCTTCCGGCGGCGTCATGCCTTCCATCCCTTCTGGTGGAGTCATGCCCTCAAAACCCTCTGGCGGGGTCATTCCACCACCCATACCACTTCCCGTATCACCATTGGCTGAATACACAATATTGGATTCAAATTGTTCTGTCGTATAGAACTTTGTTGGATCTGCATCTACATAAGGGCGAATCTTAGCTGAAAGCTCTGTAATTCGATCTTGAATGCCTTCCAAATAGTCTGTCAATTCGTTGACGTAGGTCAGATATTTTTCCTTGTACTCCGGAACGGCAAGCAAGTTATTGATCATCGGTACACTTTCCATGCTAATGCCAAGTACAGGTTCATCTACGGATACGTTGGTCGCATTAGTATTTGTCATGGTTGAGCCAGCCGTCGCTCCCCCTCGACCTCCACCACCAGCCGAATATCCATTAAAGGACATATTGAAGTCCCAAGGCACAACCGTAAATTTGCCAGTAGCATCACTATATAGCATATAGTTATGTCCCTTGTCTCCGTTATAACTGTCATAGTTACCTAGTACGGTATTTCCTGCAATATATTGAAGTGCAGAATCAACGTCCAGCACACTCTCGACATCGCCCTTTTCACCTTCTGGCATTTCATTCAAGGTTTGAATGAAATTTTTGAGCTTTGTTTTGTCTTTATCCGAGCCCAAGTCCTTGGAAAGTGTACTGTAATCGCCATCTTCCTCATATTGAAGGTAGCTCTTCTCCTCCGTATCGTAGAGGACGCCATCTTCATAATTCTCCCCATAGTTACGCTCCAAATAGCTATCATCCACAGCTTCAACACCCGTATAGAAACCAACCAGCTCACCGTTGACATAAAGGTTGACGTAGTTCGTCATCGGCACATCCATGCCAATGCTACGCAGCGCTTCATAATGGAGAATCTCACGCATATACGAAGGATCTGTATAGTTATTATTGAGTACCATTTTATCTAGACCGAGCAAGGTTTGTGTCTTGTCATACTTGTCGAATTTCAATCTGAAGCTGTAACGGTCGGAATCCTCCATGGAAGCAACGGATCTTAACGTCATATTGCCTTTCGTCGAGAACCCTACGTTATCTAACTTGTTGCCATCTACTTCCACGCTAACCTGTTTATAATCTTTATCCATTGGGCTTTCGAGCATGCTCTGCCAATCGGCATCGTCAATCGTAATCTTCACATCAATTACATTATCCGTTTGGAACAAGGATTCGTATGCTTGGGTAACGCCTTTACTTGAAGTTGTAGCTGTATTCTCTGCGGCGTATGCCTGCTGACCTCCAACCCATGCAAAAGATGACGTAACCATCGTCACAGACAATGCTGTCACTGCAACTTTCCGTAATAAATGATTCAAATGATGATTCCTCCTTCTTGAGTCTCTATTAAGCAACTATGGCTCATGAAACCATCGTAGAGGACGAACCTTTAGTGAATCTTAAATCATGAAACGGAAGCAAAATTGAATAATATGTATGCCGATGATTTTTTTCATGGTCATACAAGAAAAAAGATGAAAAAAACGCAAAATATTACCTAAGAACCAGTTCTTAAGAACTAATTAAACGCCAAAATCTAACATTAATATGGCTATATTACGATATATCACAGGTATAGAACTTATATGGAGGTCCTGCGATGACATAAGTGATACACAATAGAACGGATCTATAGCAATTAATTAGAAGCAAAGCATCAAGAAAGAACCGAAGAAACTTAGGTTAAGAAAATTAACTTCCTTTAATAATGACCTGAACATACATACGTCACATTTCGTCCAGGCCACACATCTTATAACATCATCTAAGGAGTGAACCACTTTGTTAAACAAGCTTCGTTGGAGTACTATGCCTTTCTTTGCCAAAAATCTAGTCATCTCATTCGGTAGTATTGTGTTGATTGGTATCATCCTCATTACTGCCGCGTATCAGTTACAAAAGAATATTCTCGTCGAACAACTGCATGATCAAGCAACTGTCATTACCGAGAAATGGTCTGTCGATCTGGACACAGCCAAAGTAAATGAAGCCATGAATGAGAAAAGCTACACAGGCCCTGCTCAGCAGGAAATGAAAGCCTACCTTGATTCCATTCACGAACTCTATCCAAACATCGCTCAGGCTTATATTTTCGGTTCGGAACTTGAAGGTGGAGACGGAACATCGATTATCGCTGTCCCTACGAACCTGGTAGAACCTTTCGAGGAAAGCAATCTTGCTGCAGGCGATATGTATCCACTGCCCCAGAATAACGTTGTGGTACTTGAACAGATGAAGGTGGACGGGAAGCCTGCGTTCAGTGATTTCTACACGGATGAGTACGGAACTTGGACAACCTTGATCTATCCGATCAAAAACGCAGATGGTTCCATGTATGCTGCTCTTTTTTTTGATGTAGATGCAAGTGCAGTGCCTAAAGGTCTGAATGAACTGCTGTTGTACGGCACGATATGTCTGGTTGGTTTCCTGCTTCTATTCATGATCCTGCAGTTCATTCTACTGAAGAGAACACTTGCCCCAATCCGTAGCCTTATGCACGGTATTGAGGAAGTGAGCACAGGCAACCTGGATGTAACGATTCAAGTAGGACGCGACGATCTAGGGATTATCAATAGTAAATTCAATACCATGATTCAACGAATCAACGATACGATGTACAAAGTACAAAATACGTCACATCACCTATCGAATTCATCCAAGAAACTGCTCAACATCTCTGAGAAAAATAACGAGAACATTCAAAGCATCAGTAGCCATATGAAGGATATCTCAAGTGGACTCCGCTCCCAAGATCAAGCTACCGTTGAAAGTGCACGTGCCATGACGGAGATGTCTACCGTTATTCAGACGATTGCCAGCAGTTCATCTGATGCAGCGGATCAAGCTTTAAGTATGGAGCAACGCTCCAGTGCAGGGAATGAAGTGATGCAACAGGTCGTTGAGCAGATGCGCCTCATCGCGGGAGCGGTCGAGAATACGTCCGAGTCGATTCAATCACTGGAGAATAACTCGAATCAAATTAGCAACATTGTCAATATGATCACGGAAATTGCTGGACAAACGAATCTACTCGCACTCAATGCTTCCATTGAAGCAGCTCGCGCAGGCGAGGAAGGCAGAGGTTTCGCCGTCGTGGCTGGAGAAGTGCGTAACTTGGCAGAACAATCCCAAGAATCCGCCAAACAAATACGTCAACTGATCGAAGAGATTCAGCAGGATATTGTTCAATCCTCCGAGTCAATGCAGCTTGGCTCTCAGGAAGTGAAGAAAGGCTTAGAGGTAACCCAAGAGACTGGCGTGTTCTTCGAGAACATTCTTACAGCAACGAATAAAGTAGCGAACCAAATCCAAGATATCTCCAGCTCTACCGAGGAAATATCCGCGAGTACACAAGAAATGTCTGCTACTGCCGATGAACTATCTTCAAGTGTCAGCAGAGCGGCTAGCAGCAGTAAACAGATCGAGCAATCCATTGAGGAGCAAGAATCCTCCATGGCTTCCATCGTTACCGCGTCTGATGAACTGTCAGCGGTATCTGAACAATTGCAAGAGTTAATCTCGTTCTTCAAAGTAAGAGCGAGTTGAATAGAAAAACGGCTGAATGGCAGAAGTGCTGTTCAGCCGTTTTTTATTTGGAATAGGTTCAGGTATGTAATAGGAAAAAAACCAAGATGGGCGAGTGTTCCTCTTCCCCTCTTGGTTTTTTGAGTTGTTAGCGTGATGTTATCCTAGATACGGCTAATTTTACATATTTCTTGATGCTGCTAGCTATAGAATTTACACAGCTAAATACTACACTACAGATCATTGTTACGCTTCAATAAGTTATAAATCATCATTGCTGACTCTTGGCGTGTTAATTCATTTTTGGGCAAGAACCGTTGATCAGGATATCCGTTCATCACCGACTCCTGAGCCACAAGACCAACACTGCTTCTTGCCCAATCGGAGATGGACTTTTGGTCTTCATAAGGAGTGAAGGAGGATAGAACATAGCCTTCTTTTTTCATCACATTGGCAATCATACTCGCTGCTTGTTCTCTTGTGATATAAGCATTCGGTTTCAATGTTCTGTCTTGGAAACCTTGTAGAATCCCCTGCTGTAATGCAGGTGCAATCTCCGAGTAATACCAAGCATCGGAATGCACGTCCGTAAACTCATTCTCATACGGAATTACGGAGTTATATCCAAAAGCCCTTTGCAAGAAGATTGCAAATTCAGCTCTTGTTACTTTTTGCTGTCCACCAAATGAACTATCGGAATAACCTTTGACAATCCCTTTTTGCGCTAAGGAATTGATGGCATCCTTGGCGTAACTCCGAGCTATGTCTGTAAATACAACGTTAACCAACCCCTCGCTCCCATCACTCGAAGGTATGACTTGAGTATCAATGGTAACACTGTCGTTCTTGCCAGTAGTTACACTTGGGATCGGGTTATAATTAACATTCGGGTACGGAGGAACAGGATAATTATATCCATAGATGGTAGCACCAGTTCCATCTGCTGGAGTTGTTACAGCGACTGTCTGTTTGCCAATGACCTCTTCTGATCCATCAGGTCTGACACGTACAGCGATGATATTGTACTCATAGTATTTACTTCTCTCCACGCCAACTTCGCTAAATTGCAGCTTACCATTCACAGTAGCCACGATTCCCTCATCACGGGTTTCTCCAGTAGCCGTATTGACATACGTCTTACGATAAAGACCGTTTCCTAGAGGGGCATATTTGGTCTGTGGATTACGTTCAACGTAATGAACAGCTCCTTCAATAGGTTGATACTCAAAGGCAATTGTTGCGTTGGAGGCATTCATCGGCGCAACATTCATCGACTGAGGTATACCTGCCGTCTGTACTTCGATTGTACTAGATTCAATTTTTCCATATTTGTTGCTCGCTACAACCCGATACGTATATGTTCTTCCTGGCTGGAGCGTGTACGCAATCATCGTATTAGAGTGACCCGACCATACTTTGTTCACTTGATCCTGGTAGATCTCATACTGGGTAGCGCCCTCTACCAGATTCCATTGTAGATCCACTCTAGTATCGTACACTCGATTGACCCTGATGTTAATTTGGCCTTTCGGTGCCACGTCCTCAGTCACCCTAGGGATCTTCACACTTTTAACTGCAGGTGAACCTTCGTTGTCTCCATCCCGGCCAATCACTTTGTAAATGTACGTGGTGTCAGGTGTTACATTTCCATCCTCGTATGAGGTTGACTTGGTCACCGCCAAAGGCTGATCATTACGAGTAATCACATACTCAGCTGCATAGTCTGCCTTGCTCCATGTCAGTCTAACTTTGCTGGAATCCAGTGCTTCAGCTCGGAAATCCGGTGGATATGGAATATAATTTCTAATTCCGATTGTAAATTTCGATTCTTCACTGTATACATCGCCTTTGCGAGCTACTAATGTATACTTGGTGATCGAATTAAAATTCACACCTTCATGCACATATTCTAAAAGTGGACCCTCATATAGAATTTCAGAACCACGCTTGAGAATATATTGTTCAGCACCTTCCACTGCATGCCACTGCAACCGAATCGCATTATTACCCACAGCACTCGACTGGGAGTATCTAGGACTATCTAGTTTCGTGATTACAGGTTCCCCGTCAGCTAGCGTCGGAATAACGTAAGGATCTTCGTTCGTTCCTTGTCCTTTGAATTCACCTGTATATCTTAAGAAGGCTTTGTATTTGAAATTTTGTAACGCGCTTCCTGCTGCAATAAAGTTTATATGATTATTCGGGAATGCATCAGATCCAGTGGCTACCTCCGTAAATATAGGCCCCTTATTTCCAGATTTCGCATTTTGATATGTATAAGGGTTAGCCAAAGCCAGACTGGATATCATCTGATTTGGACGATTAGGATCATTCAAAACAACACCTGTATATTTCTCTAAATCTTCTTTCGTAACGATTCCTATAGGCGTTGAATAGCCGTTAACATACTCACCGTTATCAAACGCATTGACTCTCCACCATAGTGTTTGAAAAGGAGACTGCTTGTCTGCTTTTATTTTGTTTAATTCGTAGCCCATACTATCTGTAAATGTAGAGTCCTCCCTAACTTCCCATCTTGCACTGTCACCTTGTGTATTGATATATTTAGTAACTGTATTTTGAGAGATTAAGGTTTGATTATCCACGAGGTACCATTTCCCGTATTTCTTAAGATCAACGACTGACCCAAACCCCGCCTTAGAATCTCCTAAAGCATACGCATCCTTTGCAGGAGGCGTAATAATAAATTCGACTGAGTCTTGAGTGAAGTCTGTAGAATTCGTCCAAGCTAACTTAATCACATTTTTCTCACCTTGTTTTAAACCATTAATGAGAGCACTTGAGCTGGATTGGCTGTTCAGATTCAGATCAGTATTCTTTACATCATTGACGAACACCTCTGCCTTTACATTGGCGTCTAGCTTATAAAACAGACTGATCGCATTGCCATTCACGAGCCCCCAGTTCACATAACTGAAACCACCATTTACATCTTCTAACTTCCCTGCGAGCTTTCCTGTAAAATCAATTCTACCGGCATCATATACTGGTGCAGGCTCTTTTAATCGAATAAACAGTATTTCTTCTTCTCCGTAGTTTTTTCCATCATAGCCAAATACCATGATCCTGTATGTTATCTCAGGCAGTGCCCTCGTTGTATATGTTCTTTGATTATTAACCTGTGCTGTATCCCGATTGACATTGACAACGTATTCTACTGCTCCAGGAATTTCATCCCATGTTACCGTTATAGAGTCATTCGTTGTGGTTACCGTTACGTTAGGTTTTGGCAGATATGGTTTCGTTGTTTCGTCACTTTCAGTAGCAGTTGGTGTAGAAGTTGTACTCACAGTTTCAGCAGATTCAGATGTTGCATAGGCTCGCGATGCATCTTCTCCCCAAAATAACAGATTGCCCAAGATGAGCTGAAAGGATAGGACAATATAAATAAACTTCCTAAATCTCATGGTTGTAACCACCTCTATGTATTTATGTTCATTCTAGGTATGCAATCCAACTATATAACTCGTTCTGGTCTCTCTTGCTCATTGAGCACTCTCTCTCATCGAACACATCTAAATCTACTTATACCTTCCTTTCAAAAAAGTCTAAATACCTATATCACATTCCACTTTAATCCAAAAGACCTACTTTATCATAATATGTAATAGATAGTTGAACAAGAGGAACTAACTCATATTACCTTTTTTTCAAATTCACTAATGTAGCAAGTTAATTCCTACGAAAGTGTTGTTGTATTTGTTTTAACATCTTCCACACTCGAGGCTTTGACTCCCCCTCCTTCCGATGCTCTCTCTATACAGGTTGCTCAGGAAAACCATGGGAGCTTGGCATTCGCACCGTCACCCACCCTGCATTAGTCGATAATCAATCAACAGCTACCAACCCCCATTTTCCATCCTCGTCTTTTGCAAAGTAATACGTAATCCCATACTCTTCTATATCGTTGGTATCCCTCATTATTTCACCGAGCAGACCTACAAGAATGTGGTTCTTCGTTGTGTCCTCGGAAACGTGCCCAATCTCCGTATATCTTACGTTGCCTCCGAATTGTCCCCAATGCCGATCAGCTACTTCTGGCTCTAAGAACAAACTTCGAAAGGCAGACTGATCCGATCTCACGTTAGCGTCTAAAGCTTCTTGCAATACCTCTTGGATCTCATCATTAAGAAGAGGATCATGTTCCTGCTCCCAATCAATAAATATACCTTGTTCAAAGTTGGTCTTACTGTCCTCTGATTCAGTCACCTGCTGCACGGATACTGGATCTATTTGCACGGTATCCTTACTTTGCTCTTCTGGCGAGCTGCCCTCTCTGTTCAAGTCATTGCACGCCGCCATTCCGGTAGCAAGGCACAACAACACTAGAATACTAGCTACTTTTCTCACTCTATTCACCCTCATATATGAAATGATTGATCTCAATCTCACTCTGTTCGCTATTCATAGATTAAAGCTATTTTACCATACAAAATAATCCATATAATCAAAATCTAAGATAGTAGGATTTCAGCTCTATTTTCTAAACACTGCAATTCCATAACTCAAAACATTTATTAAAAATATGATATAGATCACTTTCTTCTCCCCCAGGAAGGTGCTACATTTGTTAACGACCAATTGACCAAAATAGTAAAACGGTCATATTGAACAGGATTCACTTCTATGATCACCATCCCACATCATAAAGGAGATGCATAACCTATGGCTGCTATGGATCGAAGGCAGCAAATTATGAATTCGGCAGAACGATCATTTGCCCTGTTCGGTTATAAGGCCACAACAATGGAACAAGTCGCCCGCATTGCGAATGTAGGCAAAGGTACAATCTACACCTTTTTCGATAACAAAGAAGAACTGTTCAGGGAGATTCTGCGCTCCATCATAAGAGACATGAAACACATCACGGAAGAAACCGTGCAAGACGATCAACCTTTTCTCGACAATGTGCACCAGAGCATGGATGCCCTCCTGGAGTACAGACAGAAGCATGAGTTGTTAATCAAGTTGTTTCAAGAGGTCAATGAGTTCGGCACACCACAAGCGAAGGAGGGTTTACAGAAGGTAGAGTCAGCCATTCTTGAATATATGGAGCGTCAGGTTACGAGAGCCATGGAGCTGGGACAGATTCGCCAAGACAATCCCAAGATCGTGTCCTTTGTTCTCCTGAAATTGTACGTTACCTTAACCTCCGATTGGAACAAAACGAATCCAGCCTTACATAAGGCTCAGATACAGGCATTTGTGAGTCAGTTTCTCCAAAGCGGACTATCCCCAACCTAGAGACTGGCTCCATAATCCATACAGAACAATACAGAAATAATAACGATCGTGTGATAATGGGGAGAGAGCGCATAATGAGATCCATACAAGTATTTTTCCAAGATATAATATCATCCTTCAAGAAACCCAAAGTATTCATTCCGATCCTCGTGGTGTTGTTTATTCCTGTGCTGTACAGCGGCATGTTTCTCAACGCATTCTGGGATCCTTATGGCAAAATGAATGAGCTTCCTGTAGCTGTGGTCAATAACGACCAAGGTGCTACATTTAATGACCAAACCTTAGAAGTCGGCAATAATCTCGTGGATGAGTTGAGAAAAAGTGATGATTTCCGCTGGGAGTTTGTAAGTCGTGAGCAAGCGGATCAAGGCATGAATGACAATACGTATTATATGACGATTGTGATTCCCGAGGATTTTTCCGTAAAAGCAACAACGCTAATGGATGACCATCCTACACCAGCAGAGCTTATATATGAACCTAACGAAGGTTACAACTTCTTGGCAGGGCAGATTGGCGGTACCGCAGTCAAACAGATCAAGGCAAAGGTATCTGCTAAGGTCACTGAATCCTACACCGAAACACTGCTAGATCAGGTAGCAACGATATCCAGTGGTCTGTCTGACGCTGGCGATGGTGCGAGCAAGCTAAATGAGGGCTCAGCGAAGCTGAATGATGGAGCTAGCAAACTGAAACAAAACCTGTCCAAACTCGTGGACGGAACAGATCAACTCCAAGCTGGCGCAGCAACCCTGCAAGATGGTACAAGTACACTCGCAGATGGTATCGGCACACTTCATCAAGGTGCAAACTCTCTATCCAGTGGGCTCTCCCAACTTGCCGCTGCTGGACAGAAGCTGGAGAACGGAGCCACACAAGCTCAAGCTGGAGGTCAGCAACTACAAGCAGGTATCCAATCTGCTCATGATGGTGCTTCTAAGCTGGAGGCTGGTCTCGCTGCATCCGAAGAAGGCAGTACGAAGTTAACCGCTGGGCTTCAGGCTTCTGTTGATGGTAGCAGCAAAGTAAGCGAAGGAGCAAAAGCTGTTGCACAAGGATTAGCTCAGTTAACAGCGGCAAGCCCAGAGCTTGCCAGCAATCCGGCCGTACAACAATTGCTTGCTGCAAGTCAGGCGGTTGCTACGGGTAGTGAACAATTAGTGCAAGGTGGACAACAATTGGTCACGGGTAGCCAGAACCTACAAGCAGCTCAACAGCAATTACATCAAGGCAGCACACAGCTTGTACAAGGTGAACAACAATTGCTTCAAGGTGCTTCCCAGCTCTCTGCTGGACAGGAGCAATTAGCTGGAGGCTTACAACAGTTCAATGCCAAACTATCTGAAGCTGCTGCGGGCGGTGCCAAACTTGCAACAGGTGCAGATCAACTGAACACTGGTGCAGGCAAATTAGTGGCTGGTATGAATGAATTTTCAGGCGGCATCACTACGATTGCAGACGGCTCCAGACAACTTGATGCCGGCGCAGCCCAGTTGCAGGATGGCACCACGCAGTTAACCGATGGGTCAGGCGAACTTGCGAGCAAACTGCTTGATGCTGCCGAAGAGACATCCAGTGTGAAAAAGACGGATGAACTTGTATCCATGTATGCTGAACCTGTTCAAGTCGAAGAACACAAGCATAACGAGGTACCTAACTATGGAACAGGGTTCTCCCCTTACTTCCTTTCATTGGGACTATTCGTTGGGGCTTTGATCGCAACATTGGTTGTGCCTACGCGCAATAGCTCGGTCACAGATGCGAGTAGCTGGAATCGTTTTGTAAGTCGTACACTAGCTTTTACGTTGATGAGTGCTATTCAATCTCTACTCGCTTCGTGGCTCGTTCTGTCAGGACTGGGGCTTGAGGTGAAAAGCGTTCCACTATTTCTCTTATTCAGCTTCGTCACCAGCCTCAGCTTCATGTACCTTATCCAGGCTCTCGTGACATGGCTTGAGAACCCAGGACGCTTCCTGGCCATTCTCATGCTGATCTTCCAATTGACGACAAGTGCAGGAACGTTCCCACTGGAACTTATTCCGAACTGGTTGAGAGTATTCAACCCATGGTTGCCGATGACTTACAGTGTAACTGGATATAAAGCAGTAATCTCAAGTGGTCAATTCGGTGTCGCTTGGGATCAGATTGGTCTTCTGTTGATCTTTGCTGTTCTGGGGTTAGCAGGTTCGTTCACTTTCTTCATGGTGCATCGTGCTGAGAAAAACGAAGTCGTTCAAGGTGAAGCAGCGCTTCATATGTAAATGAAAAGATAACTAGCAAGGCGGATATCATTCATGCATTTACCTCGACTTATGAGCGAAGGTGGTTGCGAGATATCTGCCTTGCTTTTTTGTTGGGACGATGCGGTGTTGATCATGCGCTATGTATCTTCTTTATTTTTATGGCTGCGAAAATGGATAACAGAAAAGACGATCCTCAGGTAACTACACCTTACGGATCGTCTAATGATTAGCCCTATAAAATTACACTACATGCTCCACTCTCAGGGGATGTATGTAGCCTGAAATATCTGCTTAGAACAGATACGTGAGTGAATACGTAGATGAGTACGAATCCCCATAGAGGACGACTGCTACGATAATAAACAAAATGATCAGTGCATAGATTAATGTGCCGATAATCCCACAAACCAGACCTGCAATCGCTAACCCTTTTCCCTGTTCCATACGAGCATTGATTTCTTTAAGCGAGAGTGCTGCAAAAATAATAGCTACGATTCCGATGATAAATCCGATATATGGAAGCATAATCGACAATATCCCCAACACAAGTGCTGCGATTGATTTGCCGTTGGTCTTCGGTGCCATATATGGTGGATAAGGCGGAAACGGTGGTAGTGGATCATTATAGTTCGGGTGTTGATTCTGATTCTGATTATAATTCTGATCCACATTATTCTGACGGTAATCCAAGGTAAATCCTCCCTATTCATGAAGTATTATCATTATACTTGATTATGCGGAAAACCAATATATGTATTTATCTAAGAAAGTTAATATCAGAGAATGAATACTTTGTACTAAATAATTCTAAGTGTAGTACCTTACAAGCTTGGGTGCATGATATATAGTTATTTTACGATTAGAAATTCAACAATATGTATACATCTTCACTAAAGCTTGCGTTGTTGATGCTTCAGCTGTGACAGTCTTCCAACCATAATCAGTCCGATCAGCGCCAAAATTCCTAGATATATTCCACCAAACATCGTATACATCTGTTCTGACTGATCTTCGGTGAGCCCTGATGGAATGTTCAGATTCACCATGTATGGCCAGATCTCTTTCTCCATGTTATTCGTCCCATCAGACTGTCTAGCGTATTCCTCCAAGTATTCGGTAGCGTGTTGAACTAGTTCAGGATCCATACGTTCGATCTTGCCATTGCTCACAATTGGAAAACTCATCGCGTTTTCACCATTATTCGATGTCTGTGCCAATGTATCGTACCTTTTCGTATCAGGCCACAACACTTTAACAACAAGCCCTTTTCCTTTGTACGGGTACATGTAAAAATAATGCTTGTTCATCTGCGCTTTATCTCCCTCTCTTTGCATGTAGAACTCTGCAAACACGGGATGGATTCGTTCAAACTCGACCTCAACGTAATCTCCAGCAGATATTGTTTCTGGTTCTAGATCCTTCAAGTTGATGAATCCTTCTGCAAGTTTCTTGTTGTTAATGAGCCCAATTACAAGAACGGTACCAAAGACTATGGTTACCAATAGGAATGATATTACGGTTCCTCGTATGATCTTTCTCTTATCTAAGGTTTGCATATTTTATAATCCTTTCTTTAAATTCCAACTACTGTTTTTTCTAAGTTTATATCGGTCTATCTCGCAGTTAAATGAAGTAATAAACTATAACTACATCTAAAGCCCTCTATAAATAGTAAAAATATGTTATTCTAACTTAAGGAATGGGAGGTATATGATGTATAAAATTGCTCTTATATTGCTATCCGTAATTGGTTTGATGGCGGGATGTACCCCATCTGAAGCACCTGTCGATACGTTGCAGCAAGTGGATCTGGATCAGAACCAGGATCAGACGCAAACGATCAAGGAGCTTGAAGAGGAAAACCAACAACTTCAGGAACAGATCACTCAACTTCAGGTAGATGTAAATAGTGAGGAGATTAGGAACAATCTAAGAGAAACATTGAATATGACATTCAAACTAATTGCTGCTATGGAGTCTGGGGATACTGCATTCATTAAGTCCATTTCCTCACCAAACGTGGAGATTTCTCAGGATAACAAGCAATTCATCATTACAAAGGAAGATCAGTCCTATGAGGTCAACTTCATTAGCGGATTAGCGTGGGATGAGTTCGAATTCAGAGGTTACGATCAGACGGATTCAGATCATTTTATGCTTTTCGTAGCCCATTATAATAACATAGAAGGTTCAGAAGGACATGTTGCGTACGAGTTTTCTTTTGTCCGTTCGTCAGAAGGAGAATGGCTGTTTGACGGATATATTTCTTAAGTGAGATAAAATAGAAAGGCCTCTGATTACCAAATAGGCTGAAGAGGCTTTTTTCATACGTCTCGCAATTAGCGATTTTAGCTTCATTCTTCGCGGCTGATAAAACCTCGTACACATAAATCTTTAAGTACATACCACAAGAACGAGACAAGAAGCTCATCCTCATCTGATGCATACTCATGGCAATGATCGAATATTACAATCCATTTACCTCCAGCAGTTCGAAGATCAAAATCGTGGTCGTATGACAACATACTTATTAAAGAACCCACTGAGAATAGAGGAAATACATTTTTTGCCGGTACTCGTCTACCTCCATTGTAAATAACAGTCCAATCGCCGTCATGTTCTTCCATCGCCTCTATATAATGGGTTTCATAGGTATACGGAGTCATGATAAAAAAAGTGTCGCCTACTCTCAATGCGTAGTCAATTGAACGGATTACACTTTGGAACTCTTCAGGCTCCAAATCAAATACTTCATCAATAATCAATACATCTGAATCATATTGCATACCTTATCTCTCCTTAGATGTGATTCTACTTATTTCGACTACTGGTTTAACTTACCTCCTTAATATCATTACAAATTAAATCCATGCATTTCACACGGTGTAAAGCAACAAAAAAACACGTAACGACAGTATCTTGAAATACCTCATTACGTGTTCATATTGTTTATTTACCCTTCCACCTCTACCCGTTGTAAAAATGTCCGTGTGCGCTCCAGTTTCGGCGCGCCAAAGATCTGTTCTGGTGGGCCGGCCTCGGCAATTTCGCCATTATCCATGAAGAACACACGATCTGCTACCTCACGGGCGAAGCTCATCTCATGGGTTACGATCATCATGGTTATGTTCTCCTGTGCTAACTGCTTAATTACACGGAGCACCTCACCTGTTAACTCTGGATCAAGTGCGGATGTCGGCTCATCGAAGAGCAGAATATCCGGCTGCATCATTAAAGCACGAGCAATCGCCACCCGCTGCTTCTGTCCACCAGACAGGTTCGCTGGGTACGCATCTGCCTTGTCAGACAGTCCTACTTTGCCGAGCAATTCCAGGCTACGCTGCCGAATAACTGCCGCGCTTTCTTTTTTCAACGTCTTCGGAGCCAGTTCCAGGTTCGCTCGCACAGTCAGATGGGGGAACAGGTTAAAATGCTGGAATACCATACCCATTCGGTCAGTGATCTTCCGAATCTCAGCGGCATTTGCATAACTTCCGTTCTCCGCCAGCTTCTGCCCTTGAATGCGAACTGTACCTCCTGTAATTTCTTCCAGATGAATGAGGCTGCGCAACATCGTACTTTTACCCGAACCGGACGGGCCGATGACAGCGATGACTTCGCCTGGTGCAACATTAAACGACACCTGCTTGAGCACATCCAGCGCACCAAATGATTTTTTTAACTGAGTTACTTCTATTATATGTGTCATCCATACACAGTCCTTTGATTAAATAATTTAAAAATTCATTCCGACACCACTTCAAAAGATTAATCTGTTATCGAAGTAAAAGGTGTAAATATCCTTATAGTTCTGCAATTACTCAAACGAGAAACGCTTCTCCAATGCCTTAAACAGCAAGGTAAGCACAAGCGTCATCAACAAATACATCACTGCAGCTATAAAAAATGGAACCAACTGAATATCTCTATTTACCGCAGCTTGAGCGTAATATAGCAATTCAGGTACAGCGACAGCATATAACAGTGCCGTATCCTTGATCAACGTAATCGACTCGTTCGCCGTTGCAGGCAAAACCACGCGGATCATCTGGGGAATAATGACTTTTACCATTGTCTGGGTCTTGGACAGTCCAAGTACCTTCGCTGCCTCATGTTGCCCCTTATCAATGGAGAGTAAGCCACCTCGGAAGATTTCAGCAAAGTATGCTGCATAATTCAGCACAAATGCCATCGCCGCTGCAACGATACGCTCAAATACTAGATATTCGCCGATTACCGGCAACAGCGGAAGACCGAAGCAGAAGAACAAAATTTGCAGCAATAGTGGTGTTCCACGCATCACATAAACGTAAGTGTGTGCAATCCAGGCTAGTGGTTTAAACCGGCTACGCATCAGTAAAGTAATACCAAATCCAAGCGGTATAGATAGAACAATAGAGAATAAAAACATCAAAATCGTCGTCTGAGTCCCTTCAAGCATAGGCTTCATTACTGTTAATATATAATCCCAACTCATGAATATGTCTCCTCTAATCTGTTAACCCCGCACTCCTCGGCAGCATCACATGCTCCATTGCGGAATACGGGGTCATTATGGTAGCGAACGTTCTGGACAAGCCAGATCCATTCACATCAGTATGTCAGGCGATTGCCTATCTATTTCAGAACCTTATCTTCACCCAACCATTTGGTTGAGATTTCAGCTGCTGTGCCATCCGCATTCAGCTCATCAAGTGCTTTTTGCAGATCGTTCAGCAAGGCCTCATTTCCTTTTTTGATACCAATACCATATTGCTCTGGAGCAAGGGATTCATCCAGCAGTTTGTAGGTTCCCTCTTCCTTCGCCATGTAGTATCTAGCAACAACCTCATCGATAATGACCGCATCAAGACGAGTCGTTTTCAGATCTGTCAGAGCAAGCACGTTATCTTTGAACTCAGAAGCTTTCACTTTGTCCTTCAGTGGACTTGCCGCTAGTGCATCTGCCGCAGAGGACAGTGCTTGCAAACCTACGTTTTTCCCGTCCAATTCATCAAGCTTGGTAATAGGTGAACCTGCAAGCGTAATGACTACCTGACTATTTTCAAGATACGGCTTCGTAAACAGCACTTTCTCTTTACGCTCATCCGTAATCGTGTATCCGTTCCAGATCATATCGATCCGACCACTGTTCAACTCAGACTCTTTGGAAGACCAGTCGATCGGCTGGAAAGTAACCTCTTTACCCATTTTCTCCGCTGCTGCCCGCGCATAATCAATATCGAAGCCAACAATTTCATTCTGTTCATCCCGGAACCCCATCGGTGCGAATTTATCATCAATCCCCACAATAATGGTGTTATCGTCCTTGCTTCCGGAACTGGAGCATCCAGCCACAATAATCATACATATACTGATGAATAATAGTAAAATTGCTTTTTTTCTCATCTCTCTTACCCCTCCATGTCTATAAACCAAGCCCAAACGCTTTAGTTCGTTACCACGTTATCAGAGACTTATAATAACATAGCATGGGAGAAGAGTCGAGCATGTTGTGCAATTCTATTCATATCATACAGCTTAATTGTCAATAATTTGTGAAAAAGCGACATCCACCTGCTCGGGTGACACGAGCTGCTCACGCACATGGGAATTCCACTCATCTGGCGTCTGAAGCGCCCCTAGTTCAAGCCCAGCCCATTGTTTGGTAGCCTCACGACTTAAAGAATAACGCGTATCCTCCAATTCGTACACGATGTGCTCCAGATTATCAATCAGTACAAAATTGGCAGTTGCATTATAAACAAGCTTTCGCTTCAGTTCTTCTTCCTGCAACTCATCCGAACGTAAACTGTAATTCACTTCCGCCGTAAATGTATCGGGATATAGCTGATAACCATTCAAATATTCAGCCAAAGGTAACCCCTGATTAAGATGGCTCAGATTAGAGAAGTCGCCCATATATGCACTCCGATATTTTTGCAAGGCGGCAAAATCATGAGTTAAAGGGTTCTGCTGCTCGGCGGTATAAGCCTGCTGCTTCGCTTCAATTCTAGGATTAATGATCCCTTCAACCACAGTAAGAGCTCCGAGTCCGACGAGTACTAACACAATGATCCAACGATTCTTCCTCATCCTCTGATCTCACCCACCTCAAATTCTCTCACCAAACGACCTGCCTTCTGCACAACCAATGGCACGACAATGGTCAGCAAAGGAATCACAAAAGCAATAACTAGAACAGTAAATTGATAAGGACCCTCCACCTGAATAGGTCGGCTATACCAGATGTTACTTCCGAATCTTAACGCAGCCTGTGTTCCCCACATAACCAAGATTAATGCACCCCACATCCACCAGGCGATACGCGTCCACTTCCTTAATGTCGTTGATCGTATGACAGTCGTCGCTTCTGCATTCCGTTGACGTTCTCGATTGCTCCACATGTATAGCAGGTATACCCCACCCACAAGTGCACTTGCAATCATAAGCCAAAAGTTGACGATCTTACCCTCCATCAGAACTCTCATCGGAATAGTAATGATCCACGCGATCAAACAGTAGATCAATGCAGACTGCAATACCGCAGTCCAATAAGGGAATCGTTGTACCTGATGTTGATCACTCATAATCTGATCCAAACCCGCAATATGCTGAATAGCCTTCTCAAAAGCTTGTTCCTCACTCATTCCCTGATCGATATAATCCTCCATTCGGGCTGTAAGGTTGCTATGTATCTCCTCCTTCAATTCTCTGTTCGCTGTTGTGTCCTGCGCATGTTCAAACAGACGTTCCATATGTCTTGAAATACGTTCTTCTAGATTCATATCTATCCTTCATCTCCCTCTGCTCTAGATATAATGATCATGCTGTCAATCAACGTCTTAGCTGCTTGCCAGTCCTGAAGCTGTCTCTCGTAGGCGATCCGACCCTCTGAAGTGATTCGGTAATATTTGCGTCTCCCGCCCTGCGTCTGTTCTCCCCAGTACGATTCTACATATCCATTCGACTCCAACCGCTTCAAGCTAGAATAGAGTGTTGGTTCTTTCAATTCGAACTGTTCTCCACTCTTGCGGTAGATTTCCTTAATAATGCCGTACCCATAATGATCTGTCGCCAGAAGAACACTCAGAATCATGGGATCAATATTTCCTCGAATCAAATCACTATTAATGGTTTGCTCTTGCATCTGACCGACTCACCGACTTTCCTTAACCTGGGTATACTATAAGACATATTACTATGTCTGTAAAGGTAATATGTCTATCATAACAAACATTGAAAATAAAAAAATAGTGATACACACCAGCACGAGAACTGGAGCACATCACTATTTAAAACTAGAAGTGTATATTTCAATAAGGAAAGTTTTCAGTACCGAGAAGATAGGATGCAACTAGAAATGGAGTAGCGAAGCGTAAGCAAACCTACGTTAGAAACTACATTGTCTCCGAAGGAAACAAACTTCGTAAGCCTCCCCTTATTTCAGCTAAATCCCATATTCGACGCTGAGATGCCGTCACCCACGATAACACCAAACTATTGCTGTACTTTCTCACGATCTTTGCCTTTGTCGGACTCACCTGCATTTTTGTTTGCTGCATCCCGATCCTGCTGCATTTCTTCCACCGTCTTCACCTTGAGACGCGCAGCGCCCTCATATTCCTTCGTTGGAATGAGATTACCCGCAGCAAGTCTCGCTTCAGCGGCGGCAATCGCTTCTCCATACTGCGGTAGCCATTGTGCCTGAGCAACCAGCATCTCATCAACCATTTGCCAGATCTCCTTCGGGTTACATACCGCACCAACGAGCGGATCCATCATGAAGGCTTGGCGAAGCAGTGTGTCATCTCCATGGACAGCCGCCTCAACGGCAAGCCGTTGCACCGAAATGCTCACGTTACATACGGCTGCTGGCCCGAGTGGAAGATCACCTACATGTGGCATTGAAATTCCATTGCGATCCACATACCCCGGAGCTTCGATTATTGCATCATCTGGCAAGTTGGAAATGACTCCATGATTCACGGTGTTAAAGTGACCACGATACACACGCCCTGTCTCAAGTCCTTCAATAATATAGGAACCATGTTCCTCCCCTCGCTTCTCTGGAACAAACCGCATCGGTTCATCCTTCATCCAGTTCGGGAAATCTGTCTCAAACCAATTTCTTCCCTCTGTACATACACGTAAGTATCCACCAGTCTCACCATTAATCCAGTTACCTAGATCAATCCAGTCTGTGATCTCTTCTGGACGCTTGCGATACCAAGGCACATACTCACTAAGATGACCATTCGATTCTGTGCTATAGTAGCCAAACCGGCGTAACATATCAATTCGAACCTTCTCCGTACGACTAAACTCTGGGTGCTTCTCGAAGGCTTCAAGCAGATCGCCCGTGAGATCACGTCCCTTATGAGAGGCCTGAATGTACCATGTCTGATGATTGATCCCGGCACAGATAATATCAACTTCACTCTTTTGCAATCCAAATGCTTCTGCAATCTGATGATGCCCGTGCTGCACACCATGACACAATCCAATCGTACGCACGCCGCCATACTTATTACATGCCCAAGTTAACATCGCCATCGGGTTGGAGTAGTTCAAGAGCAATACATCTGGTGCACTATGCTCACGAATATCCTTACATATGTCCATCATTTCGGCAATGCCGCGCTGTCCATACATGATGCCACCCGCACAGAGCGTATCGCCTACACATTGGTCAACACCATATTTGAGCGGGATATCCACATCCGTTGCAAAAGCCTCCAGTCCACCTACACGAATGGTGCAGAGCACATACTTTGCATCCTTGAGTGCTTCTCTGCGATCTGTCGTTGGCTGGATTGTAATATTCAGTCCATTCTCACGAATGTCCCGCTGACATAGCTCTGTAACCATGTCCAGGTTGTGCTGATTAATATCACAGAACGCAATCTCAATATCGTGGAACTCTGGAACAGTTAACAGATCGCGCAACAATCCCCGTGTAAACCCAATACTTCCCGCACCGATAAATGCCACTTTAAAAGACATATCTAATTCCTCCCCGTGATCCGAATTTTGAGCATCGGTCATGATCTCATCTCAGATGGATGTACTTCGTGAAGTCATTGTATCAACGGCGGTGAAGGAAGCGTTATCAAAATCATGACTTGTTCAGGTTGAGGTTGTCAAAAATCCTAACCTTTGAAGCTTGCCCGCAAGTTCTACATATCCCTTTATTCTTCCATTGGATACATTGGGTAATGACTGACATGACGGTCTTTGGAAGAACGAAAGGCTACAGGAGTGACTGACGTATACTTTTTGAATAACATATGAAAATACTGCCTGCTCCCTACACCGACATAATCGGAAATTTCGGATATAGGGATATCCGTCTGTTGCAGCAGCATCTTAGCCTTCTCCATTCGAAGCATTGTCAGATAGTCTGTTGGTGTTCGCTGTGTGTGCTGACGGAAGATACGGTGTAAATACCCTGGATGTAAATTCACAGCCGCAGCAATGTCCTTCATCTGAATGCTACGGTCCATGTTCTGATGCATGAATTCCACTGTTCGTTTCACATACAGCTCCGTCTGATCCGAGGCACTTCGACTCATCTCCCCACGCAGACGCGCAACGCGAATCAACAGTTGAATAAACAGGGTTCGCACCAGTATGCCTTGATCCAGCGCTTTTAGATTTCGTGCCTCTCGATGTTCCCACCGTTCTTCCTGAGGGATCACCCTCATCGGCTGAAAGCTTCGTCCTTGCTCTGATAATCCGCGCTGATCCAGCTCTAATACGAGGCTTTTCATAATGTAATACACCTCTTCGGGGTCAGGCAGTACCAGATAGGCACAAGCATGCTGAAGGAATTGCTGCACCTCTTCTTCTTCCAGCGCCAATTGGCGAATAGAGGATTGACCCAGTGCCGACGATGCAGAGATGGCAAAGCCAAATTCAACATTCAGCATGCGGCAAGCAGCACCATCCTCGACTATCAAGCGGTGCGGGATACCGGCATCGATCAGGATGAACTGACCTTTTTTCAACAAGGTCTGCTCCTCCCTCCCATCTGGCATCTGCACATCCACACGGCACATTCCCGAGATAATATACATAATTTCCGTAGAGTCGTGGTCATGATAGTTCATCCGGTAGTTATTCCACTGCTTGTAATAATAGGCATAGAAACGAGGTTCACAGTTCTTGCTTCGTAATTGCTCCTGAAACAAACTGCCTGTCATAGGTTCGTCATGCTCTTGTTCCATTCTGCACACCTTCCTCGCTGCAGTAATCCTCACTTCCCCTATTGTACCAGTAGCCCTTGCGTAAATTAAACTACCTATATAGATTGAACTACAAATATTTACATAGTCCACTCCGATGACAGAACAACCTTCCAATCGCTGTTATCCCCAGATTTTTCGAATTCCCTTTTCCAAAGGAGAAAATCCGGGGATAAAGGCGAACGCTCCGCTTTTTCAGGTTTTTTCTGTCCTCTCCGTTAAAGTGTAAATGTCTAGTTCAATCTATGTAGCTTAATTAAAAAACTGATATAATATTGTCTATTTAGATGATCATCTAATTAGATAGATGAAAAAACTACTCTTCAATGAGAAAAAGTAACTCCATATTTAAATTATCTAGGAGGTCTGTGATCATGAGCATGATGATTTATCTTGTTAGACATGGAATCAAGGAACAGCATATAGGAGATGTCGGACTAACGGAGAAAGGGATCGTTCAAGCGGAACGGACTGCTGAATACTTCAAAAACTTACCGATTACCAGAATCATTGCCAGCCCACTTAAAAGAGCAATAGATACGGCTAGTTATATCAGTCTTGCTGCCGCAATTCCTGTAGAGAAGGATCAACGACTCCGTGAGCGTGCCAATTGGGGAGATGCCCCTGACCAGACCTTCGAACAATTCGTCGAGATGTGGAATCGTTGTACGCGTGAACCAGATTACATCCCACCAGTAGGTGATTCAGCCAGGCAGGCTGGGGAACGTTTAGCCCATTTTCTATCTGAGTTAGCACTGTCTGAACCTGAGCAGGCTACGACTAACCATTATATCCTTGTCACCCATGGCGGGTTAATTACGGATTTCCTCGTTCAGACCCTGCCCACGCAAGAGCTTCACGCATGGGTTCCTGATTTCGTTGCTGTACAACATACACTCATCCCCGAATGCTCCATCACTACACTCGCATATGAGCAGGGACAGGTTGTCCTTAAGGATCTCGCCTCTGTGCAGCATTTACATTCCGATGTTGTTCGCGAGCAAGAGTAGAAGAATTGAACAGCAACCATGTCATTCATTGTTGCATCCAAGTCACTTTCTCCTTGTACCCCCTGTAATGGCTCTCTCACCTATTCATACGAACCTAATTATACGAAAAAGGCTCTAACTGCCCCATGTGTTTAACCACGGGGCTCTGTCAGAGCCTTCTCCAAAGTTGCTTCCACCAAATGAAAGGAGCTAACGTGCCTAACTAATAACTGATGCAGAGCATAATTTGCCCATCTAAACTTCATCGGTCACTGGTTAGCTTTCAACATTAACCTTCAACTTTAGCTTTTCTCATTAACTTTCATAGGTGTTCACTATCATTCATCCACCTACACATACTTCGATCTGAATTCACTTGTGGTTCAGCTTACTTACCGCCCTTACCCGTATGGAACTTAGGCAGTGGCACTTTCGACCAGTCTATATCCGAAGCCATATAGAAGGAGGGATAGGAAGGCTGATTGTATCCGCTGTTCTGTCCAGCAATACCTACGCGGTACATTGGATCATGCATGAGCGTGTACAGCTTCCGATCCGTCTCTTCGGTGCTGAGATAGATACGGATTGCAGAGCTGTCTGCGGTTCTCACCAGCATCTCTTCTCGCCAATCCCCGAAAATATCTGCCACTAAACCAGGTGTACCCTTGGTGTAGTTATTGGTCAACGTTCCTGTTGCGGTGAGCAACGTACCGCGTTTCCAATCCTTAATGGTAGGCGTAACATCAATTGCGCCATCCACGATCTGTGTCGTCATATCTCCAGCCCAGCGAATGTTCATATTCGTACCTGGTGCTGTATCACTTATTTTCTCACCTTGGGCTGTCCATAATCCCACTGCCCACGTCTCTAGTCCACGACGGGTTGGGTCAACATCTCCAATCATTCCGCGTCCTGTGTCTTTACCTGTATAACCACCATAGATCACTTCACCCGTCTTCGCATCACGCAGAGAATACCCATACGGAGCCCATGGTCCGCCTTCATGCACCATGAAGATCTCAAGCCCTGGACGATCCGGGTCAATATCAGCTACATGCAGAGCATCACCATGCCCCAATCGTGCGATCGTTCCTGGCGCTGCACTCTCAGCCGGCATAACATCCTTAGAATTGTACAGTACGCTACCATCATGATCTATAGTAACAGAACCATATACAATCTCCTGTTTGCCGTCCCCATCTACATCAGCCACACTGAAATAGTGTGCACCTTGTGTTGTAATCTCACCATACGTTGGATCTGTACCGTCTACGCCATGAGGTCCATCATTGAATGGATTTTTCATTGGAGTCCAGCCGCTATCTACCTTCCATTCACGTTTGAGCTTCTTGCCATCCCAGTTATAAGCAACCATCGTGGTGCGGGTATAATACCCACGCGCGAAGATCGCGGACGGCTTCTTCCCATCCAGATACGCCACGCCTGCCAGGAAACGATCTACCCGGTTTGCCGGTTCAATGCGATTCATGGCATAATCTCCCCACATCAGACCATCATCGTGACGTTCCGGTTCATAAGGGATCGTTTCCAGCTCTTTGCCTGATTTCCCTTCGAATACCGTCACATACTCGGGTCCATCCACTACGAATCCTTCGAATTTGCGCAGCTCATTGCGGTCACTGCGGCTCGGTGCATACACATCGATGAAGTAGTCAGCTAGACTCTTCGCATCGGCTTCCGACAGCGGATAGTTATACTTCTTCTCTATACCAAATGCTTCTTCCAGCGTAGCAGGCCAGTTACCTTTGACCACTTCTTCGTGCTTGTGCCAGTTCTTGAACATATCGACCACATGATTGTAGTAGTCCGTTGCACTCATGCGGTAGTCATCCTCATGGGAATAACCTGCTTTGCGATCCTCTTTAGGCATCGTAATAGACTTCTCGGATGTCACTTTTCCTTTTTTGTTATACTTCAAAATCTTCGTACCTGGCGCTGTTTTGAACATCAATTCAGCCTTACCATCCCCATCAAAATCATAAACCAGCATCTGCGTATAATGGGCACCTGAACGGATGTTAACCCCGAGGTCAATGCGGTATAACAGCTGTCCATCGAGCGTGTAACAATCTACGTAAGTATTACCTGTATACCCTTTTTGGGATACGTCCTTGGAGTTGGATGGGTCCCATTTCACAAAAAACTCATACTGCCCGTCCCCGTCTACATCGCCAACGCTCATATCATTAGCTGAATACGTGTACTTTTCTCCAGCAGGAGTAACCCCATCGGCTGGTTTTTGCAAAGGTAGATCAACATAACCGTTCGCCCAAGGCTTAACCGATGAACTGCGTTTACTCTCTTTGCCTTTGGCATTCACTGCGGCAACTTCATAACGAGAAGAAGCTTTGCCCGACTTATCTACATAATTCGTGCTGTCCGTAACGGTAGCGATTTTCTTCCCATCTCGATAGACATTGAAATTAGTGCCTGTCAGTCCTTGATCACTGTAACCAGTAGCTTCATCTCCAAGCAAACGCCAACTGAGAAAGACACCTTCCGAAGTCGACGCCGCCACAAGTCCGCGATCCAGATATTCCAATTGAATGTCTTTCACATGCCCGCCTCCCTTACTGGATTGCAGACCTACCTCTGCTGTACCTGCTCCGTTTGCAGCAGCGGTTGCTCCACCAATTCCAGCTGTTCCAGCAAAGAGCAACGCTACACTAAGTGCAGAAGAGAGCACCTTTGCCGCGAGTGGCATTCCCGCTCTTTTACGATTACCATATTGCCGAGAAGCTGCTCTCTGTTGCACCTGCGTTGTTGTTTCTGAGTTCATCCACCTTCACTCTCCTTAAGACAGAATAGTGACGCCAAAGAAATGATTGCGCTTACAATAAATCGGATCAACCTAGCTCTTATCTGACTTAATTCAGCACTGTCCCCCTTCGATCTTCTCAGTCAGGAGCAGTAAAATCCTGCCATCGGGTACTATTATAGACATCCTCCCGTTTCCACCATAGGTAATTATCCGTTGAAAATGATTAATATTCAGTGTTTGTTGCCAATGAGCTCGACATATGAATGAACCGTTCCAGTATGAAATAGTAAAAACCGCAATCCTCCACCCTCGGAGAATTGCGGTTACTGTGATTCAATTATCAGTTACAATTCGTGTGCAAAAAGATTAGTTTCTTTTCTTTGAACAACCTTTTAAGGCTCGATTCCCCATACCAGATTTCCACCTTGATAGAGCGTTACCTTGCTCCAGTCCTGATACGATGTTTTGGTTGGATCAAAGGAATAGTCATTGGACTCGTCAAAACTCGACCAATCCGTCTTATACATCCGAAGTTGAATCTCTCCGGACTGTCCGCCAGGCTGGATACTTCCAGCTCCTGCTGTGAAGCTGAGCTCCACATAAGAATCCGTGAAGGTGCGTTGAATGTTGGATGCTCCGATCTGTGCCCAGTCAATCGCGGAATCCATCGCGGCTGTGCCCTCTTTTGAGAAGTAATAACGGATCTTCAGATCGCTCAAGTCCACAGGGGTGGTACCCACATTTTTGATATTAAAATATGGCTTGATCTGGCTGTCTGTTGCATTCGTATCCCCTGCACGATATTGCAATACGAGATCACTCGTTGGCACAACTACACTCTGAGGTGTAGCAGAAGCCGCGGCAGAATTAACACTTTCACCTGCTGTATTCACAGCCGTTACCACATAATGATAGGTTGTCCCATTTGTCAGCCCTGTGTTGGCGAATGAAGTTCCGTTCACATTGGCTGCAATGGTAGTGAATGGCCCTGCTGCACTTGTTGCGCGTTTCACATTGTAGCTTGTCGCTCCTGCTGATGCCGTCCAAGTCAGGTTAACTTGTGCGTTGCCTGCCGTTGCGGTTAATGCTGTCGGCGCTGCAGGCGTTGTCACACCCGCTACCGGAGTAGCTGTAGCTGTCGTAGAATTAACACTTTCACCTACTGCATTCTTGGCGGTCACAACATAATAATATGTTGTACCGTTGATCAGTCCAGTATTGTTGAATGACGTACCACTTACATTCGCTGCAATGGTAGTGAACGGTCCAGAAGCACTTAGCGCACGCTTCACACTATAACTCGTTGCACCTGCAGAAGCAGTCCAAGCCAATGAGACCTGAGCGTTACCCGCAGAAGCAGTCAATGCGGTTGGCGCTGCCGGAGCTGTGTCGCCACCTCCTGGAGGGTTGCCTCCACCATTACTTGCAGGCAGAACAGGGAATGAATTTTTCACCAAGGTTACGAATTGGTCATGGAACCAGTGACCCGAGACTGGAGCATTAGGTAATGCACCTGTTAATACGCCATCCCGCGTGATGAAGGTAGGATCACACATGCGGTCGAAGCCTTTGCCTTCATTATTCGGAATTTCGGAACTGGAGCCATCCGATTCACCTGGAGGTTTCACCCATACATAGGCATCCAGATGTGCCGGACCTGGAGCAGCTTTAGGTGCTTCCCCTATGCCTGCACCACTGTTATTACACCAGTTGCCTCGGTGATCACGACGATCGATCCGTCCAGAATTCACGTAGTCGTTGATGTTACTGCCTGTAGCCGATGTTGGACGGTTCACCCCGCCCCATCCGTTACGGCTGGTATCAATGAGGAAACCTGTGCTGGTCGGCCATCCTGCTTGAACGAATCCAGAATAGAGCGCTGCAGTGAAATCCGTCTCATCAAAGTACGGGTTCCACTCATAGTAACTGGAGGATCGAATCGGTTGCCCACCAATGTTCAGATCCGGATTAGGCAGATTTGGTTCATGCAGTGGTGTTGTATTAGCTGTATTCGTGATGAAACCATCAGCACTTTGCAGACCTGCTGCTGTATCTTGTACTACACTAGTGTAAAGAGCGATGGCAGGTGCACGATTGGTATCCCATCCAAGCCAGCCGGAGTGTCCGATATCCAGATAATTGTATACGTTTGGAACGGCATGCAGCTTGTCCAGCGCATATTTGATACCATCTTCATAGATACCTGTTGAGCTCGCTTGAGCACAGGCTGGTGTACTCAGGTTCGTTACAAGGTTCGGCAGGCTATCCGGTTCAATGATCGCAACAATACGAATATCCTGATATTTCGGATCTGCGAAGATATCTGCAATGACATCAATGTAATCTGTCTTATATGTCTGTAGTGCAGCCTGTGTTAGGGGAAGTTCTCCGTTAGATGCAAGGGCGTGACAATCCCGACCTGGTAGGTTATAGATAACAAAGGATGCCGTTATAGGTACGCCGGGTTGCTTCTGAGCAAGGACTGCATCCAGATGCTGCTCGATGCTTTTGCGTCCCGCATTATCCGTACCCCCATAGATGGCAGCAATGCGGTCGATCCAGACAGCCGTTGGATATGATTTGACAGTTTCCATCTTCGCTTTTAGCGATGTATCATTGGTGAGCGCAATGGACGTATCCACGAGAGCGGAATAATCCTGATTCAGATAAGCTGTCGCTCCAACAAACGGGTTGTCCACACGCGCCTCTGCCGCCTGAGCTATACCCGAAGACATCCCAGGGAATATGCCCGCCGCAAGCAACGTAGCTGCCAGCATTTGTTTTACACCTTTACGCAGCGCATTCTTACCTCTCGATTTAGCTTTCAATGTAGTCTTCATAGTTCCACCTTTCCTTTAGTTAGATTTGGTTTATACTCATTTTTTGATCCTCTGTGTTAGCATGATGCATAGCACGTAGAGAACGTTCGGATGAGCTGTAATAACACCTCCATGCTGGATTCATTCATGTTGAAGAACAACCAAGACAATAGCCAAGGAACGAAGAACATACTGACAACAGAATCATAAACCTAAACAACGGTGTTGGTCGTAGGTCGAAATGACTGGAATTGTGGGTAACTAAGGATGTGTGGGGTCAAACCATGCGGTAATCATGTGGGTGATGTTGATTGTGTGTGTATAACAGAAACGAAGATGAAATGGTGTGACGAACAGACGAACGAACGTGCCTACTTCATTTTAGTAAGCGCTTACTTATTGAGGTTATAAAAAAGGCTCTTCGCCTTCAAACCTCCCATCGCGTGTTCACCTCCTTATAGATCGATTATACGACATGTAAATATTACTGTAAATTGAATTAACTAAAATTATTTATATTTTTTTCCATAAATTTGGCAGGAATTCGAGAATCCCTTTCCCAGAGCCAATAAAAGGCTCATCATGGCCTATTTTGCCACAATGAACCTCTCATTGGAACACTCCTCTGTCTAATAGGAAGCACATTCTCCTAAGGTATGACTACAACATCTCCCGGTTTTAGACCGCTGAGCACCTCTGTTTTGTCACCTGACTCCATCCCGGCTTTAATCGTCAGTGGCTCGGTCTGTCCATTTCCTTTGTCGAGTAACACATAAGGCTCCGCCTGATCACGCATAACGGCTATGCTGGATACAACCGTGGCTTTGTCTTTGCGCGTTGTCTCAATATCCCCCTCAAGACTTACCCCTCCAAACATTTTTGTGTCTGGCTTTAGGTCAATTACCACATCGAATTGGGAAGCTTGTTTCAGATCTGTATCCGTGCTCTTGCGTGCAAATTTGGACACTTTGCTTACCTTACCTGTAAATTCGAGATCTTTCTGTGCGGTCATTCGTACCTGAACGGGCATACCTACCTTGAGCCTGAACATCTCTTCTTCTCCAACAATGGTCATAAATTTCAGCTTGCTCGTGTTCGTAATGGACCCGATCACTTGTCCCTCTGTCACTGCACGTGTTTTGCTGTCCTCGTCATTCATCTGGAATATACCAGACGCGGAAGCATAGACAACGGCTTTGCTCATCACTTCTTTCTTCTTCTGGATCTCTTGCTCCTTAAGAACTAATGCTTTCTGATTCAATTCGCTTGTCAGGCGTTTGCCCTCCCGTTCAACAAAAGCCTTCTTGCGTTCTTCCTCAGTTACACCCAGCGTTTCCGTTATCCCTGCTTGCTCAACGCTAACCTGATTGAGTTCATAATCTAACCGAGCTTTCTCCAGATCGCTTTCCAGTTGCTGAACTTCTGTTTGTTGCGCTGTAGTATCTAACGTGAACAGAATATCTCCCTTCTTTACCTGATCTCCACTCTTCACATGCCATTGCTTGATGCTCGAAGCGTACGGAGCGACTACATCCGTCTGGTCGGTATATACGGACTTTCCCTTCACCTGAATGGTCTGCGTCATCGTTTCCTGTGTCACGTCAAACGTAATTGGCGGTGGAATCTCTACCGGCAACTCCGGCTTAGGCTTGTACTTCTCATATAACCAGTAGCCAACACCTGCTAATAGTACGATTGTGATGATGATTTTAATCCATTTCTTCATGTGCCCATATTCCCTTTCGCTGATAAAGTTTGGGGAGTTTCTCTCTCCTTATGCAAGCTGTATTACATCGACTTGATTACGCTCAGTGCGTTCGTTCGGGATGCGCTAATGGCTGGATAGATACCGGAAACAACCCCAACCAACACAGCAAAAACAATGCCGAGCGGCAGAGCAGACTGCTCAATAATGACCGTCATTGGCCCGTTCTGTTGATCTGCCATCTGGCTTGCCAGCAAACTATTTACCCCATCCAGAGCAGCAAAGGCAATACCGACACCAGCAACACCACCCATCAACCCAAGCATCGCTGCTTCAGTGATAAACATGTTGCGAATCTGCCATAGATTTGCGCCAAGCACCTTCATGACTCCGATCTGCTTGCGCCGCTGATGCGTAGACATGATCATGGCTACAATAATGGAAAGTGAAGCCAGCAGCATTATAAAACCGCCAATGCCCATAGCAGCCTTTTGATACATCGCTAACTGACTCGACATCGCTTCCTCTTGAAACAAATTACTCTGTGTATTTAATGTCAGCTTCTTGATCTGTTCCTCAACTTGGGAGACATAGCGTTTATTCTCCACCTTGACCAGAGCCGAGTTAAGGCGCTTTGCAGCCGAGCTATCTGCCTGTTGTATGCCTAGCTCATCCTGCAATGCACGAACGGTATCCAGTGGCAAATATACTTTTTTATCATTTTGGGCGGTGAAATCATCCATATTGGAGGGCTTCGTCAATTCTCCAGACACGGTCACAGATCCACTCAGTTTGGTTTTGCCTGGATTCGTATAATCTTCATAGCGAAACTGAACTCGCTGCTGTACCAGTTGATCTTGCTTAGATGACATCTCCATATACTGCTGCAAGAGATCGTTATTGTATGGATCGGCATTCAATTGTTCAATTAACTTCTGAGTTACCTTGGGATCAACAAGACCAAACGCAGTCCCATAACTCGTCACCGCAATTCGTCCATCCTCAGCCCCGCGTCCTTGCGAATAGCTGTATCCGAATCCTTGCAGTGCTCCAAGCTCCGTTCCAATGACTTCAACATACGTGCTACGCCCGTCTGGCAGAACCATTTCTAATGTGTCTAGCTTCAACATCGGTGCGACCGCAACTACATGAGGAAGTCTTTGAACAATCTGAATTTTCTCTAAGGTCAGAGCTCCCCGTTCAAAATTTGATTTTTGCCCTCCACTACCGCTGCCGGTACGAATACCTTCATTAGGCGAAATCGTAATCTCATCCATCTTATAATTGGCATTTAACGTTTGCTCGCTAAAGGTCTGTACGGATTGTCCTACACTAAGCGCAATAATCATTGCCGCCGAGCCAATGGACAGACCGATCATGCAGAGCAGCGTTACCATCTTCCTACGAATGATCTGTCCCCAGGCCATACGTAATACATCCAGTAATCTCACAATTTCTCTCCTCTACCTCAAGCTTCTCGTGCAGTCTCTTCAACCAACACACCCTTATGTAAGGTAAGTACAACCTGCATCTGCTCAGCCACCTCTGCTTCATGCGTCACAATGACAAAGGTCGTGTTCATCTCCCGATTAAGCTTCTGCAGAATCGTAATAATCTCTTCCTCGGTCTCCGTATCCAGATTCCCTGTAGGCTCATCCGCGAAAATAACCGATGGCTCGGTAATGAGTGAGCGTGCAATACTGACCCGTTGTTGTTGACCGCCAGATAATTGGGAGGGGAACAGATTCACTTTCTCGCCTAACCCTACCTGCTCCAGCAACTGTAATGCTTTGACTTTGCGCTTGGAGGGACTTACCCCCATAAACACAAGCGGCAGCTCCACATTCTCCCGAATCGTCAGATTGGACAACAGCTCATAGGATTGAAAAATAAAACCGATATGGCTGCGACGGAACTCAGCCAGGCGATTTTCACTGAAGCGAACAATGTCCTGATCAGCGATGAGAATCTTCCCTTGATCCGGCTTCATCAGCCCAGCCATTAGATTAAGTAGTGTGGACTTTCCTGAACCTGAGCTGCCCAGCAGAGCCACCATCTTGCCTTTCCCAATCGTCAGATTAATATCCTGAAGTACCGGCACACTTCCCTGTGCGTTGCGGAACGAGTGGGATAAATGTTCAACTCGTAACATTCCTTCTTGTCTTCCTTTCAAGCTGCTGATTATGTATAGCTTAAATACATGTTCAAAAATTCGGTTTTCAGTACCGAGAAGATGGGATGAAGATAGAAATGGAGTAGCGGAGCGTAGATGGAGCTACGTGAGCAACTACATGTTTCCGAAGGAAACAAACTTCGTAAGCATCCCGCTTATTTCGGCTGAATTCCATATTCGATGCTGATCATGCCGCTAGGCATGCTTCGTAATCAAAAGCGACTTTTTGAACTTCCTCTAAATTATAGGGTGGAGATGTATCTTAGCCGTCCATAGTTGTATCTAACTTGTAAAATGTCGTACAAAAAAGACCTTGTCAGCAGGGTGGCTACAACCACCTTTGTGCAGATCAAGGTCATTCAAATTCTTTTTTTTCAATTTACCAAGCTCTGAAGCTAAACCGATACAACTCACTTTTATCTTGCGTGCTGCCTACAACAAATAGTTCATCATCATACCACTTCACATTCATTAAGTTCTCAATATTGCGGTAGATTACCGTGTCAGAGCTTAGTTCATTATCATTTAGATAAGCAATGTGAACTTCATTTTTCTGATTATCCATCGGAATGACATAGGCCAGACGGGATTCATCTTCATCTAGATCGAAGTTCCAATATGCTCCCTTCATCAATAGATGTAATTGACCTTGCTCCGTGTTGTACCGATACAATCCCTGTACATTGTTGTCCTCTCCTTGCACAATCATATCTCCATTCTTCAACAGCTTGAATTGCCATATGTCTTTCATATTCATCACCTTGGTCACTTCATGATCGTCTTCAAGAGAAATACGATAGATGGCAAAGCTGTCTTTGAGCATAACAAGGATGTAGACCTGCTTCGAATCTGGACTTACTTCGAATACATCCATAATGATAAAGGTATCCGGTGAATCCTTCACATTACTTGCGTCAGTAAGCATGGACATCAGTTCCTGATGTGTATATATCACACGAGCCTTGCCTGTTCTCAGATCCATCTGATTAAAAGCAAGTTCATCCTGACCAATATAGCTGTTGTTTCCCACAAACGTTTTGTAATACGAGTTATCCTGACCGAACTTGCTGCGCTCGCCAGTGCTCAGATCATAGCCAAATGTTGTCCGCTGAGCCTGCCCTGAACGATACTGTGAATAGACTAGCTTCTTCCGGTCTGGACTCAGTACAACGCCAAAGTCGGTATTGCCCACAATATCCTTGACCTGATTATCATCCAGATACAAGAGCGACAATTTCAAGCCAGAATAGGAATGCTCTGGACCATTGACCACAATGGTATTACGATCCACCACGTCAAAGTCATAGATGCCAAAATCATTCGGAATCTTCGTAGCAGATTCGATCTGAATCGTACTGCTCGGAGGTGGTGCCAGCGCGCTATTAAATTGGTTACTCGGCAGAACTACTGTCCTTGGCTTAAGGTTGCCAATACTGAACAGACTGCCAATACCAAAGATTCCACCGACAAATATAATTAGCAGTCCTGACAACATGAACCTGTCACGTTGATTACGCCAAAATCCTGGAGGCCTCATGCGTTCCTTTCCCCCGGAAGACGGATATGCACTTGTGTGCCTTCATGTATGATGCTCTTCATCTCTACTGTTCCCCCATGACGCTCAACGATGTTTTTCACAATGGATAATCCGAGTCCAGCGCTTCCTTTCTCCGTGCGATTAATGCCTTTATCCTGATAGAAAGGCTCGAATACATACTGGAGCGCTTCCGCACCAATTCCCTCTCCCTGATCGCGAATGACAATATCGATGCCGTCGCCTTCACGAGAGGACTGTACCTCAATAATCGAATTCACATCGCTGTACTTCACCGAGTTATCCAGAACGTTGAGAAAAACCTCCTTCAGCTTATCACGATCCCCGTGAAGGTACAGTTCTTCCTCCAGTTCATAGTGGATACCAATGTTGTACTTTCCTGCCTTGATGGACATGTCCTCACAAGCTTCTCGAATAATATCGGATACTTCGATACGCTCGAACCGATACGCCTGAATGACGGCTGACGACACCGAAACTTCCAAAATATCGGCAACCATCGTATTGAGACGACGGCTTTCTTTGATGATATAGGTCATGCCTTTATCAAAGAATGCCTGATCTGTGAATCCATTATCCCGCAAAATCTGGGCGTATCCCAGAATCGTCGTTAAAGGTGTTTTTAATTCATGCGTTACATTATCAAAAAAAACTTTGCTTCGTGCCTGTACTTGCTTCACTTCATCCCGTTCTTGCTCAATAACGTCAATCTGCTCGCGAACCCGGTCAATCATGACCGTAAAGCTTGAGGCCAGCTCACCAATCTCATCCTTCGTTGTAATCTGAATATCTGCATGAAGACTCCCTTGCGCCACTTCGGCAGAACGTTTCGTCAGTACACGGATCGGTTGAGTGATTTTCCGGGAAATAAAGATCGATGCAATAAATATAAATATAAAAATAGCCGCTGCAAATAACTTAATCGTATTCTGGAAACGGACGTTCCGCTTATACAGATCGCTATAATCCTTCTCCAATTGCACAATACCAATCACTTGCTGACCAGATTGAATGGGAAAAGATAAACTTGCGGTCACTTGACCTTGCTCCACCTCTGTTGTGTATGCAATCTTAGACTGCATAGCCTGCTCAACATCAGGAATGTCAGTCCGTTTAGCGACGTTAACCCCGCCACTTGTGGCACCATATAACGAAGCATCAGGACGGTATATTGTAATCGTACCACCAACCGCAGAACCGATCTGCTCTGCAAGCTCGCGGCTTCCTGTTTCGAGCGCATCCTTATTCATTCGTTTATTATGAATCAAGAAATACTGATTCAGGGCAATATCTAGATTTTTTTTTGATTGAACAATATCTTCATGCACTTCTCGGTACATATTCTCCTCGGCTACCTTGCTTGAGAGAATCAAGAGAGCGGAGAATCCGATGAACACAATTGCTGAAAATAGCACCACCATTTTGAACTGAATCGTCCACTTCATGTCTGCACCTGAATATTCAACTTGTAGCCTACGCCAAATACCGTTTCAATCATGGATATCCCTTGTGCTCCGCTATCGAGCTTCTTGCGGATTCGTTGGACATGAATGTCCACCGTTCGGGTATCTCCAGCGAATTCAAACCCCCACACCTTATCCAGCAGCTCAGAGCGTGTATGCACCTTGCGGTGATGGTTTACCAGAAACAACAGCAAATCATATTCTTTATTCGTAAGACCTGCGCGTTCCCCGTCCTTCCATACTTCACGCTCATCCTTACGGATTTCGATATGTTTACCTAGCCTTACTACCTCATAAGACTGATTCTCCAGCGTTTCACTTATCAGGTCAATTCGGCGAAAGATGGCTCGAATACGTGCAACGACTTCACGGATATCAAATGGTTTAGTAATATAATCATCTGCTCCAAGCTCCATGCCGAGCACCTTATCTAACATATCAGACTTCGCTGTAATCATGATTACAGGAATTTTGGAATTCACAGATAGCTGTCTGCACACATCAAACCCGCTCATATCCGGCAGCATCAGATCCAACAGGATCAGATCGGGCTTCGATTGACGAAGCAGTTCTAGGCCTTCTTTCCCAGAAGCGGCTTCCTTCATCTCAAATCCTTCTTTGCGCAATGAATACGATAAAATATCTCGAATGGATTCTTCGTCCTCAATAATCAAAATTTCTTTTTGTCTCATGATCCTCTCGTAATCTCCCTGCTCTATGAATTTCTTTTGTTGACTAGGTCGTGTCTGAAAACTCGCTGAAGTGCATCTTTTACCGCCTTTTCGCCCCCTACTGCGTCACTTTCCCTTGACGTGCCCCGGCACGCCTGCGGAAAATTTCCTTGCTTGGAACGAAAATTCAGCAAAATCTGCTTCCTTCGGAGTTTTCAGTCACGCCCTATTTTGTATCGCAAATTGGCTCCTTGAACAGAGGAATGCGAGAAATGTTACAACTCCGATACAACTCTGAACGGTTTGGAAACAACCGCCCGATATACTTGCATCATAAGCAAGAGTAACCAGACCGGAACCAAGCCTGATCTGTATCCAAGGGGGATTCACATCATATGAACAACACACAGATAAATGACGCTTACGTCAACTATAAATCAGAAATCACAAGGTATCTATCACGTATCGTCAAACAACCTCAGGATGCCGAGGATCTGGCTCAGGAGTGCTTCATTCGGCTCATGAAAGTGACTGATCCCATACCTGAAGATCGACTTCTCTACTATCTTAAACGTATTGCTCGTAATCTAGCGATGGATAGCTTCCGCAGACGTACTCGCACGTTACGGCGTGACAGCCGACTAGAGGTACCAACACACCATGTAGACATACCAAATCTTGAAATCAATGAAGGTGTTAACGACCTTGTCTCCCATATTAACAATACCGAACATCGTAAAATACTAGAGCTACGCCTGATCCATGGATATTCTATTAAAGAAACAGCGGAGCTGGTCAACCGCAGTGAAGGCATGATTAAGTCCTCTGTCTTCCATGCGGTCAATCGAATCCGGGCTAAAGTCATCTCTTAGGAGATGACTTTTTTTATTACGAAAATGAACATATTGTAGCACATGGAAAAGTGATTATATATACCTAAGACCTATATGAATATGTCATAATGCCCAATTTTACAAATATCGAGTTAATTTTTACAATTTGGTATGACTATGTTAGATTTTGGTGTGGTAGAATATGGACGAACTTATGAATCAACTAATATTTGGGAGGGATTTGGTTGGGTAAATTGAGAAGTTTGCGGGGAGTTTGGTTAAAATCACTCCTAGCATTGTCCATGGCTTTGCCGCTTCAGATTGGATTGTGGAACGGAGACGCAGCGGTACATGCGGAAGGGCCGACAGATCCGGCACCATTCATTCAGGCAAAGATCGTTAACGAAAATGCTGGCAAAAAGGTATTGTTCGACAACTCACACGGTCAAACGGCCGGAGCCGCAGATTGGGTAATTGATGGAGGTTTCTCCGACTTCGGAAATGCGTTAGCGAATGATGGATATTACGTAAAGGAACTGCGCAAGACAACCCCATTTACCTATGAGGATCTGAAAGAGTATAACGTATTCGTTATTGCAGAACCTCAGATTCCTTTCAAAACTTCGGAACAAGCAGCAATGAAACAATATGTTGAGCAAGGCGGCAGTATCTTCTTCATCGGAGATCATTATAATGCCGATCGTAACAAAAACCGCTGGGACGGTTCAGAAGCCATTAACGGTTATCGCCGTGGGGCGTTCGAAGAGCCAACTAAGGGCATGAGCACAGAGGAACGTAACTCTGAGGCTATGCAGAATGTAACGAGCACAGACTGGCTGTCCGAAAACTTCGGCATCCGTTTCCGATACAACGCACTTGGTGATATTGACGCCAACATTATCGTACCGGCTGACCAAGCCTTTGGCATCACGGAAGGTGTATCCTCCGTAGCGATGCACGCGGGCTCCACACTGGCGATCACAGACCCAACGCTTGCGAAAGGTATCGTGTATCTGCCAAAAACCAATGCCAAATGGAATAACGCTGTTGACCAAGGTGTATACAACGGTGGTGGCATTGAAGAAGGCCCTTACGTCGCTGTATCCAAGCTGGGTGCGGGTAAAGCTGCCTTCATCGGTGACTCTTCCCCTGTGGAAGATGCATCGCCTAAATACTTGCGTGAAGAGACAGGCACACGCAAAACAACTTATGACGGCTTCAAAGAAGCAGATGATGCTGTATTGCTCGTGAACACCGTGAACTGGCTCGCGACGCAAGAAAACTATACTAGCCTGACAGAAGTGGCTGGGCTGGAACTAGATACCGCTACTGCCCTGTTGCCATTCGAAGAGCCAGCGGCTTCTACAGAACCACAAGCTGAACCTTGGGCTGCACCTGCTGCTGGATACAAGTGGTATGATCGTTCCACATTCAAAGCTGGATCTTACGGTGGACCTGCATCTAGCGCGAATGCTTCTTACAGCTTCGTAAAACAGGATACACTCCCTAATGCGGAAGACTTCCAGGTACGTGTTGTAGTAGAGAACATGCCTCCAAATACAACGGTATCAGGCTATAGCGCTGGTATCTATCTGACTGGTGGAACCCAAGTAGCTATGATCCAAAATGACAGCGGCACATGGCCGACATCATACGGTTATAGTTCTACTTTTAGTGTAACCTCAGACAGTAAAGGTCGTGCAATCAAAGACCTCAACGTTCGCATCAAACCAGGTACAAACGGCAATGCAAGCTTGCGCCTACGCTTGAACGGCAGCAACTTGATCACCAGTGCCGTAACTGTAGGTAACGTACCAGCTACGCCGCTGCCAGAGGAAGAAGGACCAATCCCAGCAACAATTACGGTTGCTGAAGCTCGTACCAAAGCAGTTGGTTCAACGGTAACGATTGAAGGTGTAGTTACAACACAGCCAGGTTCATTCGGCGGACAAGCCTTCTATCTTCAGGATGAGACAGCTGGAATCTATGTATTCCAGCATACTAGTGGCTTCCAAGTTGGCGATAAAGTGAAAGTTACAGCACCAACGACGATCTATAACAGTGAATTTGAGCTTACCGATGTTGTAGCTATTGAGAAGACGGGTACTGCTTCTGTTCCCGCTCCGGCTCTCGTTACTGCCATTAATGATGCTAACCAAGGTCAACTCGTACAGCTGAAAGATGTAACAGTTCAAAATATCATTAGCGCTACGCCTGCTGGATCATTTGAATTCGATGCAGTGGCTGCTGATGGAACAACTACACATGTGCGTGTGGATACACGTACAGGTGTAACTGAAACTTCCTTCCCTTATGCTGCGGGTGACAAGATTGATATCACAGGTGTATCGGCTATTTTCAAAGATGTATATCAATTGAAACCTAGAAGCTTGAACGATTTTGTTGCTGCAGAGGATCAAGGTGGAGGCGAAGTGCCTTCCACTCCAGCTGTGGGAGCACCGGGTAAACCGGTGCTTTCTTCCGATAACGGCTATACAACAGGGCTGTTCGGCGGCTCCTATAACGTAAGTATGAATCTGTGGTGGGGCGATAACGGCTCAGAGTACAAATTGTATGAGAACGGCGTACTCGTTGACACACAGAAGCTAACTGAAGCTACACCTTCTGCACAGTCAACCAAAACAGCGATCGCAGACAAAGCCAATGGCACATATACGTATGTAGCCGAGCTGACTAATAGCAAAGGCACGACACGTAGTGACGAACTGACGGTACAAGTAACCAATGCGGCACCAGGTAAAGCTACGCTTTCCCAAGATAACTGGGATGGCGATGGCATTTACAGCGTAACGATGAATCTCTGGTGGGGTACAAATGCTACAGAATACCGCCTTTATGAAAATGATGTACTTATCGATACACAGGAATTGAAGGCTGCAACACCAGCATCTCAGCGTGCTGTAACCGATCTGTCTGGCCGTGCCAACGGGACGTACACGTACCGTGCGGAACTGATCAATGCAGCGGGTGTAACCAGCACAGAGACCATCACGGTTCAAGTAAGCAAAGCAGCTCTGCCATTGGCGAGTTAATATTAAATAAAACAAACCAAAAAACCGAAACCACGAGTAGCCTGGATGGGGTCGATCCCCATGTTGAGCCACCTGGATTCGGTTTTTTTACCTATATTCATTAATTCATCAATTCATAAGTTCATGACAATCGCTCTGGCTCATTGATCTTTCTGGTCAACTGCATGCCGTTCACTACAGCAGAATACGCAGCGATGGCAATGATGGCAAAAAATACGATCTGGTTTATCTGTATTGAGGAATAGTTAATCCACGTAAAAATGATCAGGATTCCACTAAGTCCGATATTCTCTCTGTTATGCTCCTTAAACTTCTGAAAAATCATTCGATATAATAATATGGCTATCATAAACACAATCCAGACGATAGTAAATGTCTCCATGTGCTTCACCTTCTTTCCTCACTCTTCATCACTAGATATCGCTGTGTAAATCTGAGAACGATACTTATTCAGGTTACCGTCATATGCGAATTGCATAAGAATGACATTATTATTGGTATACTCACCGACCTTGGTTATGAGCGAGATGTTAAAGTTCGCTTTTACCAGCGCTTGCCTTGCTTGTTCAATAGAATCCGTAAAAAAAATAAATACGGTGTCGCTGTCCTCCCCATTGTGAGAAATGCTGAATTGATGAGGAATCAAACCCTGCATATCAACACTGGATGAAGGCTCCATGATCTTAACCTTCAGCCCCTGCTCTTCAAGTGAGGTTTGGAATTGATGTAGAAACTCGTTTGGATCGATGCGCTGATTCTGCCCTGTACAGCCGGTAACAAATGTCAGCAAAATTATGATTAAAATGGTCGCAGTTCTCATTACTTCCCTCTCATCTTCTCTTGAATCTCCACAGCTTTTTCGTAATTGGAAGCTCCTGTAACCACATGCGTTTGTGTTCTCTCATCCCCAGTAGATCCGAGAAACATACTGATCTCTCTCCAATCATCACTGAAATAAATGAGACCAATCAAGCTATAATCGAAAGGAGTTTCCATTCTATTGTAAGTTAAACTACCTTTATTAATATGATTCTTCCTCTCTAGTACATAAATCGTCGACATATAATCCTTCTGGGTTAGATCAAAGTTATCTACAGACACGTGGCCTTCAAAGGATGCCTGACGGAAAAGAGGACGAACCATCCTTCCTTCCACCTTGATCTTCGTAGTTACCGCAGATGCTGGATCATCTTGAGTATATTGAATAGCTTTCTGCTCAATATGAATATTCTTCGGAAATGGATAGAGCCATGCAACCAGCCCAACTCCAACTAAAACAACAATAATAATGAACAAACGTAATTGTGTTAACCTCAACCTAAAGCCCCCTCACTAGATAAGTGAAAGTGAATAAATTATAAATTTTCCTTTTCAATCATGTATTTATAAAGAAATCATACCAAAAATTCTCCAAAGAAACAGCATTTGACGATCTGAAGTCACTTCCATTGATCCTGCACCTTCCATCTCTAACGAACTCATTTAGCCTTATTCGGGGGAGAACTGCATCCAGGAAATGCTAACGAATCGTTGGCACGCTCATATGCCTTTTGGGCGCAAAAATTAGATACATTACCTAGTACTTCGAAATATAACGCTTCTCCGATTCGTTAACACCTAGGGTATAACACGTCCTGACTTAGATACAAACAAAAAAAGAAGACTACTAAATGCTGTATCATAACTAGCACTTAATAATCTTCTCCACATTACACCAGCTTCTTCCGAATATATCCCGAGATCAAGTCAATGATTGTAATCATCACAATAATGCCAAGCAGAATAATACCTACACGCGGCCAGTTCCGCGTACTCAGTGCAAAGATCAGCGGTGTACCAATCCCCCCGGCTCCAATGACACCCAGGATGGTCGCAGACCGGACATTGATTTCAAAGCGATACAGGGTATAGTTCAAGAATCCAGGCATGACCTGCGGCAAAATAGCGAACCATAATTGCTGAATACGATTGGCTCCAGTAGCGAGCAACGCTTCCGAAGGACCATAGTCGATATTTTCCACTTCATCCGCGTACAATTTGCCGAGCATACCGATGGAGTGTAAACCAAGGGCAAGCACCCCAGCGAACGATCCGGGACCTACAGCCTTGATAAACATCAAAGCCATAATAATCTCTGGAAACGTACGAATGAAGCTAAGCACCATTTTACCTGCACCCGAGATTGAGCGATGCCCACTCATATTACGTGCAGACCAGAAGGCAAATGGAATACATAATACAGCAGAGATCACCGTACCGAGTACGGAGATGGCGAGTGTATCCAGCAATCCACGCAGCAAATCTTCTCCTTCAGGCAAATAAACAAAGTCCCAATCTGGTGAGAATATACCAGCGATAATCGCCTTCATAATCTGTCCAGCGGTTTCTTTAAACCCGGTAAACGGTACACCGGCAAGAGCCCAGGCATACACCAGAATCAGCAGGATAACAATAACCCAGCGAAGCGGGTTCTTCCGTGGTTTCGGCCGGATGCGGCTTGTTTCATTTTTCA
The DNA here is from genome assembly GCF_022346845.1 of Paenibacillus sp. ACRSA. NCBI lineage: Bacteria > Bacillati > Bacillota > Bacilli > Caryophanales > Paenibacillaceae > Paenibacillus > Paenibacillus sp. ACRSA. The sequence continues at coordinate 584,987 of NZ_JAKRNP010000003.1, forward strand.
TCATAGCAATTTCTCCCGCAGCTTAGTACTTACATAATCAATAATTAGAACAATAGCAAGGGTAAATAGAATGATTACGCTGGTCTTGTCATACTCCAGGAATCCAAGTGTAGCCTCATAATAAAGTCCAATACCTCCGGCTCCCACCAATCCCAGAATGGCAGCAGCACGTACATTAATTTCAAAGGCATATAGGACATAGGATGTAAATTGAGCAGCCAGTTGTGGTACAACGCCATACACAATGAGCTGAATACGGTTCATGCCAACAGCTGTCATCGCTTCCAGTGGCCCCTGATCAATCGTTTCTAGCGTCTCATAGGTGAGCTTGGCAATTAGACCTACAGAGAATACCGCCAGTGCCAGGATACCAGGAATTGGCCCTAGGCCAAACACCGCAACAAACAAAGCAGCAAGCAACAGATCCGGCACTGTCCGAATCAGGTTGAGTACAAAACGTGCAGGGAAGTAAATCCAGCGACTAGGCATTAGGTTACCCGCACAGATAATAGCCACCGGAATGGCAATGATCGCCCCAATGGTTGTACCAATCAGAGCCATACGAATGGTTTCCAGCATGCCTTGAACGATATTATCAAAGTAACTCCACCGGGGTGGAAACATTTCTTTTAGCAGATCCCACATGTTCGGCAAGCCTTCAAAAAGCTCCGTAAAGCTTGCATCGGTCTGCTTCGCACTCGCCCAGAGAAGAAGCAAAATAATGGCTAACGTGAGTAGATGCTTCGTGCGTCCAGGGGGTTTGGGACGATTAACGACCTGATTCGGGCTGGAACCAGGTTCCTTGCCTATGCCTGGCTTGCCTGAATTCTGGAGTGAAACATTGGATTGTCCCTTCATACCAGAACTTCTCCCTGCTCATGCACAGCCTGCTTGTCCAGTAATTCGTCGGCCAGGATCGGTCTGCCATAAATCTCAGCAAATCGCTCATCCGTTGCTTCTTCGACTGGACCGTCGAATACAACTTTACCTGCCCGCAATCCTACGATCCGGGTCGCATACTCTCTTGCCAGATCGATAAAGTGGAGATTGACGATTGTTGTAATGCCTAGCTCCTGATTGATGTGTTTCAGATCATCCATAACTTGCTTCGTCGTAAGTGGGTCTAGTGATGCCACCGGCTCATCAGCTAGAATAATTTTGGCTTCTTGGGCAAGTACACGCGCAATCGCTACACGCTGTTGTTGTCCACCAGACAATTGATCTGCACGGGAGTAAGCCTTCTCCGAGATGTTAACCCGATCTAGCGCGGTAAATGCCAATTCAACATCCTCTTTCGGGAAACGACCCAGGATGGTACGCATGGTGGAATGATATCCCACACGTCCACACAGTACATTACGGAGTACACTGGAGCGTTTCACTAGGTTAAAACTCTGGAAGATCATACCGATATCACGTCTGATCATACGCAGGCGTTTGCCCTGCGCCTTCGTAATCGAACTTCCATTGATCTTGATCTCACCTTCACTAATATCGTGCAGTCGATTAATGGACCGTAAGAGGGTTGACTTCCCTGCTCCAGACAAACCAACGACCGCAATAAATTCGCCTTGCTCAAACTTCAGATTAATATTATCCAGGCCTTTTGTGCCGTTTGCATACGTTTTGGTGACGTTATGAAGCTCAATCATGGCAATAATCCTTCTTTCATTCGTAATGATCATACAGGTCGAAGCCTTGCTATAATGGCACAAGCCAGCGCAGCGTAGATCACGCTGAACTGGCCTGCCCACTCTGATACGATATAGCTAGTCCCATCAAAAGAGATACGTGAAGCAACAAGATTGTAAAACGACTTCTAGAGTTGTAGCACTTCTAAGCTACAATTACTCGCCTTTTACTTTTTCGCCATACTGACGAACGATCTCGAACTTGCTATCATCGGACTCTACGTAACCTTCATGTGTGTAGATCTCTTTAATGATTTGGTGGCCTTCTGTGTCTTTACCGATATCGATGAAAGCTTGTTTGATCTTCGCAGTCCAATCTGCATTCATATCTGTACGAACAGCAATGGTATCGTTAGGAATTGGCTCTGTGAACGCCAGTACACGTGTATCTTCAAATACAGTTGGGTAGTCTTTTGCTACAGTGTTACGGGCATCTTGGAAAATTGCTGCTGCATCAACGTCACCGTTCAGTACAGCGATAACACCTTGGTCATGACCTTTCAATGTTACAGGTGATACATCTTTCAATGGATCAATGCCATTATCAAGCAACAAACCTGCAGGCCATACATAACCAGCCGAAGACGTTACGTTCTGGTAAGCGATTTTCTTACCTTTAAGATCTTCGATCGTTTGGATCGGTGAATCTTTCTTCACGATAAACATCGATTTATAAGAATCAGCCAATTCCTCTGTTGGAGCACCTGTCTCATCATTTACGCCAAAACGTTGAGCTTGCAAAATAACTTGAGCTGCGCCTTTTTCTTTAGCTAGTACATAAGCTGTCGGAGGCAAGAAACCTACGTCTACTTTGTTAGAAGCCATTGCTTCAATAATTGTGTTGTAGTCTGTGGATACGCTGACTTTTACCGGAATGCCCAATTTGTCGCCAAGCAGTTTCTCCAGCGGCTTAGCTTTTGCTTCAAGCGTGTCTGCATTTTGGGAAGGAACGAATTGAACCGTTAGTTCTGTTGGTACATAACCTTCGGCTTCTTTTTCTGTTTCTGCCGTATCGGTAGACGTACCGGACGCATTCGAACTCGTATCAGCCCCGTTAGACGAACCTGTCGTAGCATTAGACCCACATGCACTCAGAAACAGAACCAAAATCAACAATGGTAAAAATAAAGCGGACTTCTTCAAGCGAACACCCTCCAAAGAGTTTCTATTTTTCAATACTTATCTACTATAATTGGCAAATATTTGCGCCATGTGAAACGAAATTTGGAGTTTTGTAAAGTTTTTTGTCATGCTGTCAGGGACGATTTCATCTGTTAGAATAGGCTCATTATGGATGAGAATTGAAGAAGACAAGCATCGAATAGGCACAAATATCAGGCATGCATCTATTTCTTCCATTCTTTCTATCGTTCCATTTTTTGGGGTCATTCCATATATATAAACTTATATATTAGAGGAGATTGTAAAATGAAGCCTACTTACCCGACGACAACCTTCGATATTTTGTTCACCAGTGATCTGCACGGAGCCATCCGTCCGATTCATTACAACACCAATGCCTATCGCCCTGCCGGGCTTGCTATGCTAGCTACACTCATTCGTAAAGAACGTGAGCGTTCTCCTGAACTGATGCTGGTGGATAATGGTGACTTACTACAAGGCTCTCCCCTGGCCTCCTACGCGGCTGCCAACGTATCCAAGCATCATATTCATCCTTTCATCACCGTGTTGAATGAACTCGGTTATGATGCAGCAGTCATGGGAAATCACGAGTTCAATTATGGTCAGGAGCTGCTCCATGAAGCCGTTGAAGGCTCTACATTCCCATGGTTGTCTGCTAACATCGTTCGGACTCGTCCGCAAGAAGATCATGAAAGATTACTAGAAAGTGAGCAAGCTGTTGGGGGCGAAAAGCCAAGCTTCATGACTTATGAGGATGACTCCATTGTTGTTCATTCTTACGGAACTGATTCCGAAAAAGGGAAACGTCCCCTAGCACCATTGGAAGCTGGCATTCCTGCATTTGGCCCTCCCTATCTGATTAAGACATTATCTACGGGTGTCAAAATTGCTCTACTAGGTGCGACTACACACTACATCCCGAACTGGGAACATCCCAAAAATATTGAAGGATTACAGTTCCTTGATGCATTAGATACCATTCGTGCATGGGTTAATTACATTCGCGAAGTGGAAAAGCCAGATGTGCTTGTGGTTAGTTATCATGGTGGATTCGAGAGTGACCTAGAGACTGGGGAACCGGCTGAACGGTTGACTGGAGAGAATCAAGGGTATGCGATCTGTCGAGATATCAAAGGGATCGATGTACTTCTCACAGGACATCAGCATCGCCAGCTCGCTACCGAAATCCATGGTGTAACCGTCATTCAGCCTGGATTCAGTGGAAGCGGCATAGGGCATGTATCGGTTCAGTTACAGCAAAGTCCAGATGAAACATGGCAGATTACAGATAAACAAGCTAAGCTTCTGCGCTTGGATGAACAGCATGAGCTTGAACCCGATGCCATGGTTATGACACTTACGGATGAACTGGAGACACAGGCTCAAGCATGGTTAGATCAACCGATTGGTGCGGTATCCGGTGACTTGTCGATCTCCGATGCGACAACGCTCCGACTTCAGGCACATCCATTCATTGATTTTGTTCATCAGGTACAGATGGAAGCAACGGGAGCACAGCTCTCAAATACGGCCATGCTTAGTGAAGAAGCCCGCGGATTCGGAAGTCAGATCACGGTTCGGGATGTGTTATCGAATTTCATCTATCCTAACACGCTTACCGTATTAGAGCTGAGTGGTCAGGATATTCGAGAGGCGTTGGAGCAAAGTGCACGCTACTTCGAACTGGATTCCTCAGGGAATGTTATCGTTAACCCGGCCTACATCGAACCTAAACCACAGCATTACAATTATGATATGTGGGCAGGCATTGAATACGAGCTTGATATCTCTCAGCCTGTAGGCAATCGAGTCGTGAAGCTAGAGCGTCATGGTATACCAATTGCGATGGATAGCTCCTATTCTGTGGTCATGAATAGCTACCGTGCTGCTGGGGGAGGCGATTATGCTATGTATCCAGGTAAAAAGGTGCTGCATGAAGGAGCCACGGATATGGCTGCATTAGTGGAGGATTACATTCGTAGACATCAACCGTTGACGGTGCAGCCGGCGAATAATTGGAAGGTTATGAACTAGGACACGGACATGTCTTAACTTCAACTGAAACGATTATAAAGACCACTTGGAGGTTAGAAAAACCTCTACCAAATTAATATAGCCTATGAAAGGTTCTTGATTAAGAATCTCTCATAGGCTATTTCATTTCATGATTGGCCAGGCATTCGCCTGAACCTCTAAAAAGGTAATATACTGTTCACAATGAGCACGAGTATAAACAAAGCAATCCATACCAACAACAGGTTCGCCATAGCTATAGCCCACTTATACTTCCCTTTATGATAGAATCCCCAACAAGATAGTGATCCTAACACAGCAATCGGATAAGACATCAGTAAATAAAAGGCAGCAGCATAGTTCGATGCATATTCATATGAAGTTAGGGCATCAAACATAAATACGCTCATCATCAACACGATGGGATACGCAAATAATGTTAATAAGTACAAACCATTAAATAAAAAGAGACATGTTGCGATTGTTGAGTTTTTCAATGTTCCAGACAACCTCCATTACTTAGCTTACCTTATACAAGTACCCGAGCTTTGTGAATAAGCTCTATTATATCCATTTTATTACATAACGTCATGGTTACTACTTCCATATTTGCCCTGTGAGATATCTGATAGTTTGGAGTGAATACTGGTATCACGCACTCCGTATACAAGCCAGGATTGAACATTAGCAAAGAGCAGAATCAGAAGGAATTACGCCCCTCCATCCCTTTCTTATATTCAGCCTAGCCTAAGTTTAAGCATTGACTACAAGCTGATTGTTTTTTGACTAATACGTCTGTAATGGAATACAAACAGGATCAGCCCTAGAACACTTGTGATAATTTCAGTTATAGTCATAGACCAGATCACACCTGTGAGACCAAAGTACTTATGGAAAATAATAATAACTGGAATGAACAAGGTTCCCTGGCAGATTGCCATCACATTAGTTGGGATCCCCTCTCCAGCAGCTTTGAAAATACCAGTAAACAGTCCAGTAAGTCCGGTAAACAGAGCTGAGATCAGCATCGCAATCAGGATAGCGGTTCCGGCCTCAAGCACCGAGATATCAGATGAGAACAGGCGAATGACTTGTTCCTTAAATAAATAGACGATGCCGATAAAAATTACCGCGATCGCCGCAATATACAGCGTCGCTTGTTTATACGTTGCTCTTAATCGAGCAAAATTCCCACTTGCAAAATTATGCGCCACGAGCGGAATAATTCCCATGAAGATCCCCATCGTTAGAAACTCAGGCAACTGCACAATCCGTAGCGCAATACCAAAGCCAGCGACAATATGATCACCAAATGTCATCGCATAGTGGTTCAACAGCAGAGTAGACACGATCAGGAATGAAGTTTGCAGCAGTTCGGATACGCCAATCTTATAAACCTCTAGCTGATCCTGTAAATTTAGCTTCCAGTATTTCAGGAACCCTCTCAGATTCTCGCTTCGATATGATAAATACCAGATATAATAGGCTGCTGAGCAAGCATTCGCTAATACGATGGATAACGCAGCTCCGAATACATGCCAATCTAAGATAAGAATAAATAGTACATCCAATAGGATGCTGGCAACAATGCTAATGAACATACCATACATCGATTCCTTCGATGCACCTTCTGACCGAACCAACTGTTCCAGTGCAAAGTTCACAATGACAATCGCTCCACCTGCCAATAACGTAATGGCGTATTGACTCGTGTATGCATATACAGCCTCATTGGCGCCAAGTCCTTGAACAATCGGCGTGATGAACAACCACGAAATGAGGGCAATCAATAAACCGGCAGCTAAGCTGAAGTACAGCGAGTAACCTGCAACTTTCTTCGCCTTCTCCCCTTCACCCGTAGCCGTTAGACGCGTAATGAAGGTTCCGCCACCGACTCCAAACATATTGCCAAACGCCATCAACACAGTGAAGATTGGTAAGCCGAGGGTAATCGCACTGAACATGCCTGTATCATGAACCAGACCAATGAAAAAAGCATTGATGAGGTTATACAACGTCCCCGCAGACATGCCCAACATCATAGGAATAGACAGATGCATAATGGACTTGTGGACAGGGGCTGTGCTCAGATAATATGAGTTTGAATGTTTTTCTTTCAACGGAATTCCGCCTCTCTTTTAATTATAACAATTAGACTTCTAAGTTTTCGGACAAAAAAATATTCAAGCATTACCAACCAACGTTGGAAAACTGATAAATAGAATGTGAACTGTTTGAATTCTAACTATTTAAATATGAGCAGTGAATCCTGCTCAGTACATCAGCCTACTTAGAGGTTCTGATTAACCTTGGTCAATAACTGCATCAATGTTGCCTGTTCTTCCTCGGTCAAGCTTGCCACAATCTCGTGCTCAACCTTGGCAAACATCTGGGCTACATCTTGAATCACTTGCTCACCCTTAGGCAAGACGTATAAGTTCTTCTGCCGTTCATTATCCGAGGGAATCTTCCGCTCGATATATCCGTTCTTCTCCAGGCCTTTCAGCATACTCGTAATCGTTGCATCCCGTCGGTTGAATGCCTCGGCTAGGTTTTTCTGAATCAATCCGTTATCCTGATGTTCATAGATATATCCGATAATTCGACCTTGTTGAGCATTAAGCCCTAACTCATTCACTTGATCATCGGCTTTGCGTTTGATCTTAATCCCAATCGTTTGAAATAGATCCGAATACGGTGTATCTTTCCGCAAGAGTACTCTCCTCCTTTTAGTATGACACCTTAAAGTTAGATATCTAAGTGTTCGTAAGCTAAATATACATCCGCCTCGTTACACTGTCAAGCATCGTATTTAATACATCACGTGAATGCTACACTAATCATTCATATGGCTGCCTGATTGTAAACAATATAACAAGGCCATGTTTAACAGCTCATCGGTGTAATCAAATCGCTGCCCAACCACCCTTCTCATGAAGCAGGGCACCGCCTGGTAGGCAGTATCATAACAACAAAGTACATCATTCAATTCATGCAAAAACGGACACCCCTAAAGATCAATGTCATTAAGTTTAGCTTATCTTAATGACATTGCCCTATAGATGTCCGTTTTTCTGTATCTCCTCTTATTCCGTTGCTCTTACTTGGGTCATGAATTCATCTCGCTCAGCACCTGTGGTACCGAGAAGCTCTATCTGAGAATGCCAATGACTCACCCAGCCATTACTGTGCTTTCTTGCGTAGCTGACTGTAATACAGCTCGCTGTAGAAGCCACCTTGTTCCAACAAGACGTCATGCGAGCCTTGTTCCAGCAGATGTCCATCCTTCAGCACTAGAATCCGGTCTGCTTGGCGGATCGTGTTCAGTCTGTGAGCAATGACAAAGCTGGTACGCCCCTGCATAAGACGTTGCAGCCCTTCTTGTATTTTGATCTCCGTAACGGTATCAATACTACTTGTCGCCTCATCTAACACAAGAATGGACGGGTCGGCCAGAATCGCGCGGGCGATGGCAAGCAGTTGCTTCTGCCCTTGACTAATGCCGCTGCCATCGGCCTGAAGCACTTTGTCATAGCCACCCTTCATTCGCGTAATGAAGGAATGAGCATTGGCTAGTTTGGAGGCAATCTCCACCTCTTCGTCTGATGCATCCAGACGGCCGAAGCGGATATTTTCCCGAATCGTCCCTTGAAATAGGAATGAATCCTGAAGAACAAATGCCATATGAGAACGCAAATTCTCTCGGCGAATGGTTGTGAGATCCCGTCCATCCACAGTCAGCGTACCCGCAGTTGGATCATAGAAGCGGGACAATAGCTGTATTAGCGTGGTTTTGCCTGCCCCAGTTGGACCTACTAACGCAATCATCTCTCCCGGCTTCGCTTCAAAGCTAATTTCATGCAAAATGTCACGACCTTCATCATATCCAAAAGAGACCCGGTCAAAGCGCACCGCTCCCTCTACCTTCTCAAGGGATACCGCTGCACCTTCATCCTTCGCTTCTTCATCTTCATCAAGCACTTCAAATACACGCTCCGCTCCGGCTATTGCCGATAATAACGTATTCCACTGATTCGCAAGATCGTTCAGCGGACGTGTAAATTGACGAGCATATTCGACGAAAATGATAATGATCCCCACGGTAACCGTACCCTGAATCGCCAGAATACCACCGATCCCTGCTACAATGGCGAAGCTCAGGTTGTTGAGTCCGTTCATCAGCTTCGGTATAAAACCCGAGATGGTCTGCGCCCAGAAGCCGGAAATCCGGATTCGTGTATTTCGCTCCTCAAACCCACGAATAACCCGTTCCTCTTGGGAAAATGCTTTAATGATGCGCTGACCAGATAACGTCTCTTCAATATATCCATTCAGTTCACCCAGATTACGCTGCCGCTCCTTGAAGAGTGGCCCTGTTCTACGCGTAATCCAGCGCATGCCAAGAGCCATAAGCGGTACGACGATAAATGTAAGCAAGGTCAGCAATGGACTCAGCCAGAGCATGACACCAAACGTCCCCAGTAGCGTTAATATACTTGAAAAAATCTGAATGGCTGAGCTGTTCAATGTACCGCTAACATTCTCGATATCATTCGTAACCCGGCTCATAATCTCACCTTGCTGGCGCTTGCCGAAGAATGGAATAGGCAATTTGTGCAGGTGGGAGAACAGGTCATACCGCATACGATATACCGTCTCCTGTGCGATTTCGATCATCCATATGTTTTGCAGCCAAGATGTCAGGGAGAACAATACATACACCGCAACCAGTCCAAGCAGGAACCTGGTCCAACTAGCGCTGGTTGATTCTCCATCCATAAAGCTATCTACTGCGACGCCCACCATATACGGCCCAAGCAGCGCAAGTGCTGAGCTTGCAAATACCATCAGTAGCACCAGTGAGAGCTTAACTTTGCGGCGTGCAAGATACGTCCAGATCCGCCCCAATGTGCCTGACCAATTCTTCGCCCTTGCCTTCGGCTTAGAGCCGCCGCCTTTGAGCGTTGCAGGATCAAGCGGTGGTGGCGGTTGACGGAAGGGTTCAATGAATGCTTTGAACATGCGGCGTGCCCTCCCCATATTGTGATTGATAGATGCGACGGTACAATTCCGATGAATCCATCAGATCTTCATGTTTACCTTGCCCAATTAGCCGTCCATCATCCAGTAGCAGAATCAGATCAGCAGAGGTTGTGGAGCTAATTTTCTGAGTAATAATAAAGGTCGTACACGACAGTTCTTCCAATGCATCCAGTAATCTTGCTTCTGTGGCTACATCCAGCGCACTCGTACTGTCATCCAGGATTAGAATGCTCGGACGACGAATCAACGCTCTTGCAATGGATAAACGTTGCTTCTGCCCACCCGATAGATTCACTCCGCGTTGACCTAACTGTGTATCATAACCATTCGGTAATTTCTCGATTGTCTCATGAATCTGAGCACGCTTGGCGGCTTCCTTGATCTCAGCCAGCGTAGCATCCTCTCGACCCCAAGCGATATTATCACGGACAGAGCCTGTGAATAGAACGACCTCCTGTGGAACATAACCGATTGCCCCTCGCAGCAACGAGGTATCCAGACGTTCTGCGTTGGTACCGTCAATCCGGATCTGACCTGTGTCCTCGGTGTAGAGCCTTGGAATTAACTGTACGAGTGAAGACTTGCCTGAGCCTGTCGCTCCCATAATGGCAATGCGCTCACCTTGGCCAGCGGAGAACGAGATATTTTCAAGTACGGTAATATCGCTGTTCGGATAATGAAAACCAACATTTTTGAATTCGACTGCGCCTTGTATCGCCTGTTGTTTTTGAATCGACACAGATGTCCCTCGTTGTCCTAATGAGGCAGACCCTCCTTCATCTGCTGAGAAGCTAGATGCTGACTTCTGAGCCGATTCTGAATCGTCCTCTGTCTCAAATACTTCATTCAGCCGCTGCGCTGAAGCGCTTGCTCGGGAGAATGTCACCAGAATCCAAGATAAAGCAGACATCGCCCCAATGGTACGAAGCAGGTAGTTAATGACAGCAACCACTTCCCCCACCGTTGCACTGCCCGAGTTAATATCGACTCGCCCGAACCATAGCACAGCGATAATGCAGCCGTTCATCATGAGCAGCATGAACGGCATCGTCGTCTCCGTTAAGCGTAGCGCGGAGATCGTGCCTTTCATCAGCTTGCCGCTGAAGCCGGCAAAGCGTTCAATCTCATGGCCCATCCGTACGAAGACACGGATCAGCCGAATGCCTGTCAGATTCTCCTGGATGACTCCGTTGACGGCATCCAGCCTGCGCTGCACATTGCGGAACAGCAGCGCTGCCTTTTTGATCATCCAAACCACGACAATAAGCAACACAGGCACCATAACGACCAGCAGCAGACCTAATCGCGGATTCACAACCACGGCCATAATCATGCTACCAATCACGACCAGAGGCACACGTGTCATGAATCGCAGACTCATGAAGACGGTATCCTGAACCTGGGTAACGTCCCCTGTTAAGCGGGTAATGAGCGATGAGGTGGCGAAACGATTGAATACGGCATAAGAGAACGCTTGCACTTTATCATACAGCTTCTCCCGCAGATCGTATCCGAATCCTAAGCTCGCATGGGATGCAAAAAACGAACTGGCAATTCCGGCAGCAAAAGCAACAACCGCACTCGCCACGAGCACGCCGCCCCATAACCAGACAACCGACAGATTCCCTTCCTGAATGCCGTTATCGATAATCTTCGAGATGAGATACGGCTGAGCCAGCTCCACTGCAAGCTCAATCAACATCATGACCAGGGCAGCAATGGCGGCAACTCGGTACTTCTTCAAGTAGTGCAACAGCTTGATCATAAGCATTCCTCCGGCTCGGAGCGCTCTAAACGTATATTTTACTCCAGTTCAGAGCCTCCCTTAGACATGTTGTTTTCTCCACTTTGCCCACTATGTAATCATTTTCTATGTACATATATGGTTATTATAACGTATTTTACAATCCTGCTCCTATTCTTATTACCCTACTTTTCTGCAAGAAATAGTCTTCCCCTCTTTTTTAACGCAAAAAAAAGGAAGGTATGCCCTTCCCAAGCTGTTTGGATGCTCACAACTGATGTAGCTTCTCTTGGAGATATTCCCGGCGTTCTGCCACGTAGGTACGAATTCTCTCGGGTTCACCAGCAAACACATCCATAGGCCATTTCATGTAAGGGTCTTGCTCGACTGCTTCGGAAATTTCACGGTGCATACGATATACAAGCGGCATAATCCTCTTTTCTGTAAAAACGCTCATTAGGTGCTGCTGCATCAGCTTCTTGTATTGTTGACGGAAACTGCGGAATGCCAGCAGTCGTCCAGTAAGTTTGTTATAGCCCTGAATACGAACAAGATTGGAGTCAACTCGCGTTCCATAACAGTTCCTCCCCCAAGTGCCCTCATAATCCCAAGGTAAGATGCCATATTTCCCGCTTTTGATTTTCTCATACCATGTGTAATTTTGATGAAATCCGTCAAAGTTTCCTGTAAGCACAGCTCCACTTAACCAGCGCAAATAGTTGTCCGTATCTACCCTTGACTGTAAAAAACGAAACAATTCCAGCCTGGACTTTGTGTTCAACTGCCGAACAAAGGTACTTAACCTTGTACGATCCACATCTTTGCCTCGAATTAAGCTGTATCCGGATAATAGATCGGTGCTTGTTGAAGAGGAATCCGAATTTAATGTAAAACCAGCATGATCATTCACCGCGTAAAAGATACTACGTACAGGTATTTTCCTTTGGCGAAAAAAGAAGGATTTCACACCTTCGATTCTCAGGTATACACCCAGTAGCTGTCCGTTTAAGTATAAAACGCAGTGCTTGGTAGATGGCGCAGGCACCCGGATCGACTCAAAAAAGCGAAAAGACAGCGCATTGCGAATGAGCGAAGGATCATCGTACTCTGCATTAAAGTGATACGTTCGACTAGCTGTGCGAATCTCGAATGATTTTTTGGCATAACCGCGTGTATGCCCCCCTCGGTAACGAATCCGGATCGGAAGCTGCTTGCTATCCATCTGCATCGTGCTGTTCACAAACGTATCCGACCATATATTGGACGTTAACTGTTGATATTCGGTTGTAGACAAGCTGATATGGTAGACAGGTAAAGCCATTTCCATCCGCCTTTCGAGTACCTGTGAGATTCGCCCGTAGGTCTTTACCTCATCCTATGCAGAAGTACAGAAAATCGTATGGGCGAATGCACAGTCCTGTATGTATCACATCCAACTTCACATGTAAAAATGTGAAGTAACCGTGTTATTAATCTATAAGTATACATTCAAATTTCATAGATTATAGCCAAAATAGTATAAAAATAGATTCCTGGCTAGTCCCTCCAAGAAGCATGTCACATATGCTTAAACTACAGACAGACACGAATGACAAATGGAAGGGATCACGATCACATCCACCATTTTTGTCCATCTGAACTTATATCATGGAAGGGGTAAAACACAATGTCTATGAATGGTCAAGGTATGAGAGGTTTGTTGGGAAGAGAAATTAAGATTAACCGGGGAGGTCCTGATTCAGTACAAGGTACACTGACGGACGTACGCTGGGACTATATGGCAATCAACTGTAAAGAAGGGATCGTCTACGTTAATGAATCACATGTCAAAAGCATAACAGATACAGGTCGTTCCGGTGGTAACAGAAATGCAGCCATGGGTAATCCTATTCCCTCCAACACGTTTTTGGGCGTTATGCAGGCTCTCCGCTTCCGCCGTGTTCAGATCAACCGGGGAGGCCCTGAAAAAGTCGAAGGTATCCTGGCTGATGCCAACCAGACCCAATTAATCATGGCTTTGAAAAATCAGGAGATTGTTCGTATTCCGATACAACATGTGAAATCTGTATCCGTCGTACGTGGTGGTAGCAACAACAACAACAATAACAATAACGGTAATACTAACAACAACAGTAATAATACAAGTCAAGGAAACCAAGCCGCTCAAGGTAATCAGGCAGTTCAAGGAAACCAATCCCGTGGCAATCGTTCCCAAGGAAATCAAGCCCAAGGTAATAAATCCGGCGGTACTAAATCCAGTGGCAACAAGTCGCGGAACAATCAAGGCAATCGCTCCCAGGGGCAACAGGTTCAAGAGAACCAAGCCCATGGCAACAAATCAGGTGGGAACAAATCCCGTGGCAATCAAGGCGACAAAGGCAGTCAATCCCGTGGCAACAAATCTAGCGGTAAAAAGAAGTAATCAAACTAAACTAATATCTTAAGTTATCTATTAGCTTAAAGGGGGGAATTATCATGTTGATCTTCATCACATTAGTCTTAATTGGTGTGCCTTTTTACTGGATCGTTGCGCCCGGAAGACCTACCACTCCATCCCATGAATATCTACTCCAAGCTTCGTCCGGACTTCTCCCCCTGGGAGGTGAATCACAGTAAATGTCGGACTACCAGATGTGGTTAACCTTTGGGGTATTTATCATCACTGTCATTTTCCTGATGTGGCGTCCTGGTGGATTAAATGAATCCATCCCCACTTCACTTGGCGCCCTTCTTCTTATTTTAACTGGAGTGAGCAGCTATGCTCATATTGTTGGAATCTTCGGAATCGTATCTGGTGCAGCCGTAACGATTCTCTCTACCATTGTAATGTCAATTATTCTGGATAGCATCGGTTTTTTTCGCTGGATCGCCTTGAATATGATTGAGAAAGCGAGAGGTTCTGGCTTTCGATTGTTCTGGCTAATTCTATTACTTTGTTTTCTCATGACCATCTTCTTCAATAATGATGGCAGTATTCTAATCACAACACCGATTATTATTCGAATCTGTTTCATTCTTCGTTTGAAAATGCATCAACAGTTGCCCTACCTGATCTCCGGTGCGCTCATCGCTACGGCTTCCAGTGCGCCAATTGGACTAAGTAATCTGGCTAATCTGATTGCTCTGCAAATGGTAGGCTTAAATCTGAATACGTATACTCTGATGATGTTTGTGCCCTCTATGCTTGCGATCATGGTGATGACCGTACTTCTATTCTATTACTTCCGCAAGAGTATTCCCAAAGTCATCCATCACTTCCCTGTATCCCTGCAATCTTCATCAGGTTCAGGATATCACCCACTACAGACGGATGAAACGGAGAATAAAGTAGACTGGTGGCTGTTCCGTGTCTGTATAGGCATCGTTGTATTTATCCGAGCAGGATATTTTTTAGCTGAGCAAGTCGGTATACGCATGGAAGTTGTCGCACTCACCGGTGTTATTCTCATGCTCGTTGTGCGTTGGTACCGTACCCGTACTGGACTCAAAGATGTGATAACACAAACACCTTGGCACATTCTACTCTTCGCCTTCAGCATTTATGTTATTGTGGATAGTCTTCACCGAGCAGGAATGACAGCATCCATTATTCAGTGGATGCAACCTATGATAGAAGGGGGAAATGCCAGTATTATCGCTGTATCGGGGTTGATGCTCACTCTACTTTCCAATCTGTTCAACAATTTACCTTCTGTCATGATTGGAACCTTTGCCGTTACAGATCTTCAACTGAGTGAATCTCAACTACATCTTGCGTATCTTGCAAATATTCTGGGAAGTGATATCGGAGCCTTGCTGACACCGATAGGTACCTTAGCAACATTAATTTGGATGTATATATTAAAGACCCATCATATTCGAGTCTCCTGGAAACAGTATATGAAAGTAACCATCATTGTGGTACCCATCAGTCTGATTGTTAGCCTAATTTCATTATTTATTTGGACATCTATAATCTATTGAGAGGAGGAATACTGTGGATCTCGTTACGCATTGGCTGGGTAAATCAATTGAATTGGAACTGTCTGGTTGTAAACTTCCAATTCAAGGAGAGATCATTGATGTAGGTCAGGATCTGATTGTAGTCTATGAAAACAATCGTTTTGTCTATGTTCCACTTCACCATATTCAAACCATGCACGCCAACGCCTCAGATTTAAGTGTAGTTATTCCGAAGCCTGATCCCGAGATAGATCACGACAACATTTCGTACCGAAAAATGCTGATGAACGCCCGTGGACGATTCAGCGAGATATCTATCGCAGGACGAAAACTGCATGGTTATATTACGAACATTATGAATGACTATTTTATGTTCTACTCTCCCTTATATCATTCTTCTCTATACGTTTCAATCAATCATCTGAAGTATATTATTCCATCTCCTACCAACAGCACCCCCTACTCTCTTAGTCAGCAACACTTTCCTATTCAGCCCTCGTCCATGTCACTCTCCCGTACATTCGATCAGCAACTGCATAAAATGATAGGCCAACTTGTTATTATCAACCTTGATTGCAAGCCTTACCATGCAGGAGTACTGAAGACTATTAATGGTCATTTACTTGCACTGGTAGAAGCGGAAGGGACTTCTTTAATTATGCATACCGACCATATCCAGACTATTCACCTCCCTTGACTACCAGCAGAATGAAAGGTTCATCTGTCTATATCTGATGAACCTAACCTAATACTTCCCTCCTACCATCCCTTTAGTTTAGAGCTAACATTCAAATCAAAAGAACCAGGACATCATGTCCTGGTTCTTTTGATTTGAAGTAGACCAGTGCTTTTCACTGTAATCTAGTCCCTCCAGATATACTTCATTCCAAGCAATAATTTCACTCTGACTTTTCAAAATCAGCCTGTTGCTGTTCATAGATTTCATAGAAATCTTCCCATACTAATACATTGTCCTTTTCCTTACTCCACCAGTCTTTGTACCACGCTTCAATCTCCGAGCCGCCACCTTGCTCCCACTTCTGCTGCGCTTCCGTCGCAGCCTGTTCCACAGTATACTTACTGCCGCCAATAATGGAACGTGTGTAAATATCATTGATGGCTGTCGTTACATTGGTCAGCTTCACCTGCAATTCCTTCGGCAACTGCGGCATATGCTCTGAATGGGTAACACCTTCACCTACCGGAAGATCTGTCATATATACCTCTCGCGCTTCTTTAAAGAGACGGAGCCCTTCTTTTTGCGATGGAATTTCCTCACTGAATAGCATTTCAGTGTATCCGCATTTACCTTCCTCTAGACGACTGTACAGCATTGCATAATCACCTGCCCAGCTTACCTCCTGTTTATATTTCTCCTGATCCGAAATCCGCGGACAGCCTTGATCGTTCAACGTATAATGCGTGCCTTCAAATCCATTTTTGAAGGTTCGGCCCGTCTCTGTTTTGGTCAGAAAGTCGATATATTGCATCGCTGCTTCCGGATTTTTGGCACGAGCATTAATGGCGGCTGTCATCTGAACGGGATTGTTCCACACCATCGTATGCTGTCCTACCGACGTCATAGGCAGCGCAATGACCTTTAATTTGGCTTCGGGAACATTCTGCATCAGCGTATCCAGTTCCTTAGCTGCAAATCCCGTATAATCTGAAGTCATGGCAGCATACATGCCTATTTTTCCATTCAAGAAATCCTGTTTGGCCTTAGCCCCATCCTTATCCGTCAGGAGGTCCTTATCTACGACGCCAGCTTCATATAACGCACGTTTGAAAGCTGTTGCTTCCTTCATATTGTTCGGTCCGACCACAACCTCGCCGTTCTCCACATTCACCCAGTTGGCGTTGTACATATAACGGAATAGACCTGCTGTATCGCCAAACTGAAACCCGCCGATGCCGTATGTATCGTTGGCTCCATTTCCATCCGGATCTTGCTCAGTAAAGGCTTTCGCGACTGCGAGCATCTCTTCTTCATTGGTCGGCACTTCTAGATTCAGCTTCTCCAGCCAATCTTCCCGAATGAAAAAGCTCGTCAGCGGAAACACCTCGTTCATACGCCCCACTTCATATAACTTGCCATCACTCTTCAGGCCAGCCTTTTTGAGTTGAGGATATTTCTCCATCAGCGCCTTGTATTCCACACTGGAGTTCTCGATCAGGTCATCTAATGGCATCAACTGTTTCTGATTAAACAGTGTGTTTCGGATCGGTGTACCGAATTCAAAGATAAGATCCGGCGCACTGCCAGAAGCAAATAATACATTCAGCTTGGATTGGGATTCCCAGCGGGGAACTGCTGTGTATTTTACATTTGCCGGGCCATTCTCATTAATCCACTTCGACCACATATTATCTTCAATCGTACCCATTCCGCTTGGGACAGCTCCTCGATCATAGATCGTTGACGTGATGTTCCCTCTATTACCTTCGCCCTCAGCCTGTTCACCTGAACCTCCCCCAGTGCATCCAGCCAATAACCCGCCAATTAAGCCCAGAACGAGACTCGACTTCATCCATGCCTTCATCGTTAATGCCATAGATAAGACCCTCTTTCTCCCTATATTATGAACTGATGCGATGTGACCGACAGTCTGCCTAACCCTTAATGGAGCCAAGCATGACCCCTTTGACAAAGTACTTCTGCAAGAACGGATATACCGCCAAAATAGGTATGACCATCACGATGACAGCCGCTGCTCGGATACCTTCTGGAGTCAGATTTGAAATCATCGTTGGATCGGTAAAATCCTGTACATTCAGATTCGACATAATCATGTTTTGGACTAGCACGGTCATGTTGTATTTGGATGTATCATTGATATAAATCATCACACTCATGAATGAATTCCAATAGCCTACGCCGTAAAAGAGAGCAATCGTCGCCAGTAATGGTTTGGATAACGGCAGTACGATTCGGAACAAGAGCCCAAGCTCTCCACAACCGTCGATGCGTGCAGCCTCGTCCACTTCCCCTGGTAGATTTTCAAAATAAGATCGCATGATCAACATGTTATACGTACTCACGAGACCCGGTAACCAGAGTGCGCCATAACTGTTCACGAGACCGAGATTCTGCACAACCAGATACGTTGGAATGAGTCCACCGTTAAAAATCATCGTAAATACCATCGCCATCGTAAAAAAGCGTCTGTGATAAAAATGTCTACGTGACAACGGATAAGCCGCCATAATGGTTACGGCCATACTTAGCCCTGTACCGATTAAAGTAATCTCCACACTGTTCCAAAATGCATTCAGAATCGGCGTCCCCGTAATCAGACTGTGATACGAGAACCATGTAAAATCAACCGGCCATAAGCCTACCTGACCAGATACAACGGCTCTTGCATCACTGAATGATAAGGCGACGATATTCAGTAGAGGCAGGATGCAGCTAATCGCTACCAATGACAACAATACATAATTGATTAGGTAAAAGACTTTTTCTCCTCTAGTTTTTCTCATGCCGCTTTTGTTCCCCTCCCTACCACAAGCCTTCGTTAAATCGACGTGCAATATAGTTCGCGCTGAAAATGAGGATAAAGGCGACTAGTGACTCAAATAGTCCCATTGCTGTCGTCAGGCTGAACTGTGCTCCCTGAAGACCCGTGCGGTATATATACGTACTGATGACATCAGCAATCTCGTTAACATTGGAGTTCTGAAGCATATACACTTGGTCGAATCCAACCTCCATCACCCGTCCCATCGACAAGATCAGTAGGAGGATAATCGTAGAGCGAATGCCTGGAAGGGTCACATGCCAGATCTGACGCAGCTTACTGGCTCCATCCATCTGCGCAGCCTCATATTGACTCGGATCAATCGTTGTTAAAGCCGCGAGAAAAATAATAGCGTTGAAGCCCATGTCCTTCCAGATCCCTGACCCGACAAACACCGCAACCCAGGAACCCTTGTTATACATAAACGGATAAGGTTCTCCTATCCAAGCCTCAACGAAGCGGTTTACGATTCCATTTTCTAACGAGAAAACCGTCATGATCATCATCGCAATAATGACCCAAGAGAAGAAATGCGGCATATAGACTACCGTCTGTACTGTCCGTTTGAAAGCCATGTTACGCACTTCATTGAGCATAATCGCCAGAATAATCGGAATGGGGAATCCAATAATGATGCTTAATAAACTGAGGAACAAGGTGTTGCGAATAATCTCCACCGTACGTGGATCACTGAACAGTGTCTGAAAATGCTGCAAGCCCACCCATGGACTATTCCATAGACCGTCGTAAAAATTATAATCCTTGAAGGCCATGACCAATCCCCCGATGGGTGCATAACGAAAGGTCAGATAGAACAAAATTACCGGAACAAACATCACCATTAACGGAATATTCATCTTGAATCGTCGCAACCGTTGCTGCCGAATACGCTGCTTCATTTCATCGTCCGGTGGTTGGAATCCAGATGGCGAACCTGCGGTCAGTTCCCCCTTCATTTGCATCACTCCCTTCTACTGCTGATGTACTATAGTTGTATTTTAGATAAAAATGTAAGCGTAAACATTCGATATTTAACGATTCTTTTTTAAATTTCTACACAAAAATAACCCCACATGGCCTGATGGGGTCATCCTTGATTTTGCGCTAAGGGAGCGGGTTTCGTTCGAAACGATATACATTAGGTAAAGCAGGCTGTTTATTACACGGCTACTTATGGGGAATTCCGCCTATTTCCTTGTCTACCTGTTCACCTTTTTGCTTACGGTATTCGCGGGGTGAGACACCTGTCATTTGTTTGAATACCGTCGTGAAATAACTGGAATTATCGAACCCCGTTTGTTCCGCGATATCCGCCATGCTCTGCCGGGTACGGTGAAGCAGCAGCTTGGCTTTCTCAATTCGGCGTCTACTAACATATTGGCTGAAGCCTTGTCCGGTCTCTTTTTTGAACAAATGACTTAAATAATTGGGTGTCACATGAACATGCGTGGAGACTGATTGCAGTGTGCAACTTCTGAAATAATTCATCTCAACGTACTGCATCACTCGTGTAATGACATGATCCTGATGTTCCTGAGTTAACCTTCTCAGCATATCCAACCACTCTTCACTCTTGCAGCGAGCCCAGGCGATGACTTCGGGTACGTGATGAACCCATAGCAGTGGCTCTGGACCAAATTGCTCCGTGCTACTGAAATCCTGGAGTTGAAGCTGCTGTGCCAGCAATTCTGTCATCACCTTCATCAGCATATGTACCTCTTCTTTCGCTCGTGGCAGAGTCATCTGGGATGCTTCTTTCAAGAGACCATCTATACGATGAGTCATCGCTGCGAATTGATGGTGAAGCAATAGCGAATTCAGTTCCTCTTTCAGTCTTTCGGTTCGGTCGACCTGACTGTATTGTGCCCTGATTCGATTGTCGGACTGTTTCTGACGATAACGTTCATGTGCCTTACGGAGCACCTGACATGCTTCGTCGAGGGAAAACGGCTTCAGCAAAAATTCAATCGCTCCGTAACGGATGGCACGCTGTGCATATTCGAATTCACGATACCCTGTCAAAATAATAATCATGATGTCGCGTCCACTCTCGTGTATACGTTCAGTCAAGTCCAGACCGTCCATTATAGGCATGTTGATATCCGTAATAATTAGATCAGGTGTGCAATTGTCTACTGCTTGTATCGCTTCTTCTCCATCTGCTGCTTCCCCAACAACTTCCCAGCCAAGGGGATTATTCCGAATCAGATGGATCAGTCCTTGACGAAATAACGTTTCATCATCCACCACAAGCAAACGTCCATTCACAGAACCTACTCCTCTCTGTTATCTGAATGTTCTGAACGAGAATTCTCACCTAACTGATAAGGCAAGCATAGCCGTACAAGAGTGCCTTCATTTACCTTCGACTCGATCTGCACACCATAGGGTTCGCCATGAATGAGCTCAATTCTTCGAAGAACGCTCTGCATCCCTATATGTTGACGCTCCTCATCCACAGGTGCCATAGGTTCCATAATGCGTTCCATCACCGATGTGTGCATGCCGCAGCCATTATCTGAGACTTCTATGATAAGCATGTCTGGTACCGCATCCTGTCCATCTTGGTGTGAGCAACGAATATGCAGATGACGGTTATCTCTCTTATCTGCAAACGCATGAACAAACACATTCTCCACGATCGGTTGAAGCAGCAAGCGAATCACCTGGCAACGAAGCAATTCTGGAGGAACGAAAATTTCAATCGACAGCGCTTCCTGGTAACGTGCTTGCTGGATCTGCAAGTAATGTTCGATCTGGTTCATCTCGTCTTGTAAGGTCGTTAATCGCTGTACAGGTTCAAGCGTATATTGCAGCATTTCGGACAAGGCAGTGACAAGGCGAGCTGATTTCTCGTCACCAAGCATATAGAATTTCCAGAAAAACATACTGAGTGTGTTATACAAAAAGTGAGGGTTTAGTTGTGCTTGAATTGCTTTGAGCTCCGCTTCTTTCTCACTGAGTTCCCGCTCGTACACTTCATGGATCAGTGTGTCGATCCGGGAAGCCATCGCATTGAATCGTTCACCGATGAAACCTAGCTCATCCCGGGTCTCAATCTGTACCCGTGTATTGAACTGTCCATCACGCACTCTTTTCATCGCATTGACTATACTCGCCAGCGGACGCAACAACCTACCACTAATGATTGTGATAATAAGCCAGGAGCATACTATGCTAGCAACCGCAGAGAAAACGGCGACTTTTACGATGATCTTACCTTTATTCTGAATCTGAGCTAATGATACTTTGCTGACCAAGGTGAAATTAGCCTTGTCTGAGGTTTGTTTGGTATACAAATGCGTCGTGCCCTGTTCATCCCTAATCTCGGTTGCCCCTATACTCAACTCCTTCAAGGGTGGTGGATCGGCATCCTGATTATGAAAGGCATATAGAAGCTCACCATTGGTGTCGAACAGATACACCGCAACCTCATCATTTAGTCGCAGGTCTTTGAGATACGATTCAAACAGCGAGGTGTTAAACAGTATTAACATCACACCATAAGTCTCCAGATCAACAGAGCGCATTAATCGTCCTGCTAAGATCCAATTGGTCTTCTCTTCCTGTATAAATGCATCCGAATCCAGACGATTCCAAACATATTCGCCGCCTGTTCCTTCTAATCTATGAACCATCTCTGCCAAATAGGAGGGATTCATCTGTTGAAATGAGCCCGCAAAGGCTCCAAGACTAAACACGTTTTCTTTCAGATCATAAATACGAAGACCCATAATCTCAGGTGCATCCAAGCGTACCTGGTACAATTGATCATCCAATTCATCTTCCAGCTTCATCTGATCATAGGAGGAGATGCCTGTTTCTTGTGCCTTAATGGCATTTTTAACGGAGGGATTCAGGGTGATATAATCGGTGACTTTGTACATATCATTGACCCGGGAATCTAGACGTGCAAGGATCTGTTCTGCGGTAAGGCTGTACTGGCGACTCACTTCTTCATTGAAAAGGTCGATATGTATGCGATAGGTGATCAGCCCCGTGATTCCTGAGATGACTACTGTGGCCGCCGACAAAAACAATATGAGTTTAGTTTTGAATTTAAAGCGTTTACAAATATGATTCCACCACTTCACATACACTCACCTCACTCTTACTTCCTTACCAGTTTCTTGTAAAAACATATCATACCCCTATGTGAAAAAACAGAAAAACTCTGACAACCACAGAAGCGGCAATCAGAGTTTGAACACATTTGAATCCGTTGCATATTGCAAATGAAGGAATGAAATTGTACAACCAGACCAGACTTGCTCTTGGTCAAGCTGTCATTATTCCCCGTAAATTTCCTTGATTCGCTCTTCCTTGTTCGTAGACAACAAGACATTCAGGAATCCCATAGCATTGTTTGCCTCTGTTCTCGCTGCCTTGTACGCTTCGGCAAATGCTGCTTCATCCTGCGTAGGATCGAGCTCTGCTAGTTTGCCCCATGAGGTACGAGCCTTGTCATACAACGTGGTCAGTGTGATGTCATCCGTCGTTTGTGCAACAGGTGCCATCGACTCAAACTCGGAGGACTGTTGGAAGAAACGCAATGTATTAACAAAGGATGGAGCACTATAATCCTTGTTATTCATCGTATCCTCGGTAATTAACAGACCTTCTCGAGCAATAAACAGCGTTTTGACCATAGCACGCTCCAGGTTAGTCGCTTCCCCCCACGTTATGTAGGATACATCAGGTGCTTGAGTTGTCGTAAAGAAAGGAAACGCATCATCAATCAATTGCTGTGAATCCGCATGAATTGGAGTGCCCGTATTCAGATCAACTACAGCATCACTGTAGTTGGCAATGTTCACGTTCTTGGAATCTTTCTCACTTACACGGCGCACCGGGTGGTCATCTAACGGAATGCGGATATATCCTACGTTGTCCGCATACTTCTCAACGAGTTCATCCATCGTTGAATCAAGACCGATCTGCCCCTCTTTTACAGAAGAATCTGGCTCGCTTGTGTTGGAATCAGATGAAGTGTCGGCATCCGAACTAGCTGCTGTCTGATCTGCTGGCTTTTCAGTTGCGGCCGTTACTTGAGTGGAGTCCTGTGTCGGCTCCGCCGTCTTCGCTTCCTTTGCTCCTCCACCACAGGCGGTCAACACAGCCGCCAAGCTAAACAATGCAACGAACATTTTAATTGAACGATTCCAACTCATTGTGTGATCTTCCCCTTATCTTGTGATTGTCTCTGAGATTCATTAACCTGTACATCAAAGAATGAATAGAACTTCCGAACGCAATCCATTCATATGGAATGATTACATACCTCACAAATTTGATTCACATAACATGCATAGTTCACAATTACATATGATTTGTATTTTAGCATAAGTTAAATCTTGGGTGTATACGTCGATATACCTGTGCCATGTGGGTCTCTAATCTACCTACCCATATCGCGCTGAAAAATAAAGAAACACCGTTATCTAGTAGAAGACAACGATGTTCATGGATGCCTATTGAATTAAGGTCAATCACTTGTTACTTGTACAGCTTATACAGATGGCTTGAATCTACTTAATCCCTTTCGCCTTCTCCATATGCTCTGCTCGAATCTGAGAGTCTGTCGAATTCGCGGAGGATAACATCTCATAGATGGCTTGAATGTCCTGCTCCTTGTACACCGTCTCCGGGACTTCTGACTCAAGTTTCTCTGTCTTACGCAGAATCGTCTCTACGAGTTCATGATCATAGATGATCAGTTCATCCGATTGAACATAGCGCACAGCAGGATCAACGCTAATTCGGCAACGATTGGTGAACGTCACCATGGAGATCATGCGAACCCTTTTGTAATCCCCTAGATGTGCTTGAATGGCCTCCACATGTCCGCGATGCTGCATTAACGGATTGTACATCTTAATTCGGCTGCTGCTGACCGTCCAATTGGCCTCTCTTCTTCCCCCACGAATCTCTCCTGTGGTTAAATTACGAGTCTCAATGACGAAAATCCCTCTTGGCCCGATGACCACATGATCAATCTGCGAGTAACCTGAGCGGGATTTGGGATTGGTTACAAGTAAATCATGCAAACATTTGTACTCTGAGGGGAGACGGTACAGTTGCTCCGCCGTGCTTGGTTCCTCTGGTTGCTGGGACCAGTCCCCTTCCGTTTTACGACGACTGCGCGTCATCCGTGACCGACTTGGAATTGCTGAAGGCATCGGTGGGGCTGAAGCTGTGATCGAATTGGCTAGCTCTGGCTGCGACTTGAACAGAGACATTATTTTTTTGAACATGGGCAAGCTCCGTTCTATTTAGTGTAGGTTTACGGGTCTTTGCGGGAAGCGGAACAATATCCATTCGGGTCTTATGCAACTGTATTATGTAAACTTCTATTACTTATGTCGGATAACTTGCGAGAAAATTAAAGGGATATACGCCAAAAATTCAAGTTTCACTTCCATTATACATGGATATTTAACCAATACTGTGACTTTAGACGCATAAATATGAGGGGAAATGAAAAAAGGCAGTGTGCCTTTCTCCAATCGGAAGAAAAAAGAACACACGACCTTTGTCATCATCGTTATTATGCTTGAAGATAATAAGTGTAGAGTACTTGCGTACCTTTCTCGTCGAATCCATTCTGGGCTATTTCTTGATATAGCGACTCTGCAAGTGCCAATCCAGGTGTCTTCATGCCCATGGCTTTCGCTGATTCTAAGGCAATTCCCATGTCTTTGATAAAATGTTTCACATAGAATCCTGGCTCGAAGTCGCCAGCGATCATCCGCGGTCCGAGATTACTAAGTGACCAGCTGCCGGCTGCACCGGTGGCAATGCTCTTCAGCACGCTCTCCGCGTCCAATCCCGAAGTCTTCGCATAGGCGAGTGCTTCGCATACACCCATCATGCCAGAAGCAATCGCAATTTGGTTACACATTTTGGTATGTTGACCAGCTCCCGCTTTGCCTTGCAATACAATGTTTGTACCCATCTGTTCAAACAGAGGACGAACGGCCTCGAATGCCTCTGAAGATCCACCAACCATAATGGACAGCTTGCCATCACGAGCACCAATGTCACCGCCTGATACCGGTGCATCTAGGGCGTGTAGCCCTTTCGCTTCAGCCGCTTCATAGATCCGAGCAGCCAGCAATGGGCTGGATGTAGTCATATCGATCAAGGTTGATCCCGGTTTGGCATTTGCAACTAATCCGTCCTCGCCGAGATAGATTTCTTCCACGTCCTTGGGATATCCAACCATGGTGATAATAACATCACAGGCAGCCGCAAGTTTGGCAGGTGATTCATGCCATACCGCACCTTCCTTTACCAAAGCTTCTGCTTTGGCTGCAGTTCGGGTGTAGACATGTAACGGATAGCCTGCTTGCTGGATATGCCCTGCCATGCTTTTGCCCATCACGCCTGTTCCTATAAAGCCAACATGTACTTCTCCAGGTACCTTAGATAGTGCCATCGTAGGTTTCCTCCCTTAACGATCTCTATTTCTTCTTTTAAATACGTGTTCAAAAGCGGACTTTTGGAACAACCTCTTCTCGTGCTATCTCAAGGATAGTGATACGTTTCATGTTAATCCTTTCAGACGGGTTCGTCCATCTCGATTGCAGCTTTCTATCAAAAACACTAAAAAAAAACCATTTATATAGATGAAGCTATAAAGTTGGAACAGACATGCTGATGATTCAGTTCTGAGCGGTAGCTCAATTGAATCTTCTTAAATGCCATCTCTAGATCTCGGCATCTCCATACGTATAGATTGTACCTCCAGCTTCGTTTAATCCAACCATGTTTAACTTCACTTCTGTTAAAGGTTCTGTAAGGATAACGTACCAGAGCCTGTCCTCGTTCGCTAAAGGGGCAATGTTCGCTTCAATTGGAGTTGAGGCAGAGGCTGTATCATAGCTCACTCTTAACTGTGTGATGTCCGGATCATGAATTTTTCCATACAGAATGGTGTTATAGTCTGTATCCGACCACTTTAATGCAGAGATTCGGGTATTTACCCTTTCGCTAGGGTCGTCATAGAGAGAACCTCCAGTTAACCTTAACTCAGAAGACCATCGTTTCTGCTTCGCAAAAGCAAGGGAAAGTCCCTCTGTAGCATAGTTATCATAAACAGCGAGTTGCGTTCTGGAATCAATATCTGCCACGACCTTCACTTGTTCAGGTTGAATGTTATATTCGTTAAGCATGGTGTGCAAATCTCTGGAAAATCCGTATGTATTCAGTAGTAGCAATAACATCGCACTAACTAGCGCTGCAACGAACAAACCTAAACCTATTCGTATTCCACGCGTTCTCATATGAGTCATGTGCTTCTCCCCTTGCTAACCCAAAAAGTTTAGATACTTTCCAAATCTGTCGACTGTAAAGAATGCAATAATCCATAATAGAGGCAGTTGCATCATCCAGTAAGGAAAGATATACCGTTCCGACCGATATGAAGCCCATCCTCCGATGATAGCCACGATCACACTAATTGGATACGACATTAAAATCTTGAACAGCAAGTCTGAGGCCACTTGAAATTCCGGTGACGTTGGCGCAGCGAAAGACATTCCCATGGCAAATGCAACGAGAGGCCACGCTAGCAAGGTCACACCGTATAAGAAGGTAAATACGACAATATACATATGACTCGTTTCCTTGTTGTTCAATACTTGTTTCCTCAATTATAGTCCTCCCAGATGTATATCCTTAATATAGTAGCGGCTGGCCTACCTTGGTCATTTGGAATAGTACAGCATCACCCGCATTCGTGTTGTGAGAATAAGCATCTGAGGCAGAAATACAACGCACAGGTAAATAACAAGAATGATCCATACGTGTGCAGCAAAATTGGCAGCAGTAGCGGACGGATCTGGGCGTGCAACCAAAAACCACCAGCTTGGAATGGCGACCAGCCAGGTCAGCCCTGTCGAGACAAGCATTTCCTTTACACCCGCCCATGCCATGCAAAAGAGAATAAGGATAAGGATAAGTATGGTCATAAACCAGGAGTTTAGCGGCGATTTCCAAGTCATAACGCTAAACCAAAAAATCGGATACAGGACTGTAATCGCCCATTTCCAGATCGGATTCGTATATATGTTCATGGTGTCTCCTTGATTGTCTCTAATAAAAGAATGTGTTCAAAAAGCGGACTTTTTTGAACATCCTCTAAAAGTAAAATAAAAAGGCATTATTTTCATTCTTATAGCTCATACTACCTTCAGGAAAATGTTGAAGGAGTGACAATATGCGTTTAAAAAGCATCGTTGCCGTTGGAGCAATTCTCGCCTGCTCGTCCCTATTATGGGGCTGCGGGAACGGAAATACGAATCATACTGCCGAGACTAATGATACCGTTCAATCTCAAGGCTTCGGTGATCCTAAGCGTCTGGAAGCCTCTCACCTAGAAGCCCTCGAGCGGATGGAAAAAGATCACATTCATCGCATGGTATCCCTTAGTGCAAGTACCGATGGTGATAAGGTGATGACTACACTTGAGCGCTCCAGTCAGAAACTGGAGGAGATGAGACCTCTTGCTGAGATGCTTCAATATGGCGGACATCCGGCTCTTTTACAACGGATTCAAGAAATGTCGATTGACATTCAAGGCTCCAAATCCGTGGTAGCTCAGATGAAAGACCATCCTACTGATGGGAAGATCAAGCTGCAGTCCGCTTCCAAATCAGATGCCCTGCATCACATCAGCAGCTTCCGAGAGTATCATGAGTACATGCAACAACACATTCAGTCGCTAGATGACGAACGTAGCCAAGTGTCTCAATAGTGGATCTGCGGCATCACGTAGCGAACCATCTGTACCAAGCAATCGTTAGCTCGGAAAACTTCTCTTCCCTGTTAACGGTTGCCTTTTATAACGAGATCATTCAAGCAACAACGAAACCCATATAAAAATGCTAAAAAGTATAACAGGAGCAAGTGCTCCAGTCGTAATCATAATCCCCAGTTGTGCGGGTCTCAAATTAGATAAGGGATGGTTGTCCATGTTCAGCACTTTCTTCCGCCATCTGGCGTTACGAAGCTGTTTGATCATGCGATTTAACATCTTTTTTCGTTGCTGTGGATCTTCTACCTCTTCCACCAGACTTCGTAGCTCGTTGTACATCCGTTCCTCTTCCTGATCCCATGCAGTGCGTGTACTCATTCTGCGTTTCCTCCTCTAAGTGAAAAATAAACACAAAACTAGTCGGCTCGGATAACACGACGATTCTATTGATTTACTTCTACGCAAAGCCCCTACTTTATCAACACTTTCATAGCAGAGGAAGTTCGTTTTTTCTACATACATACCTCCACTTATGTGGATAACATCTCAAGCAGATGACTTCCTGCCCACAATAAATACCCCGCTTGCGCCACTACAACCATCACTGACTCCCGTTTTGTTAGCGATCTTTCTCTCTTAACCTTACGAAGATGCATCAAATAAAATGCGTTTGCCACTAGTAAAAGAAGAATTCCAATCATATTGATGTCCTGCAAAAGTGGTGTAGTTATAGACAAAAGAAACTCACTCTCCTTATCACGATTGTTAAATGGATGCGATATGCTAAACGCTGTGAATATGCTTCTATTTTAAGCTGCATTTGCCTAAATCCTTTGAAAGGAAAGTTTACCTTTTTTACTCAGATCACACAACCTAAATTTGGAAATTCACTCTTACAGAATGCGTATAAGCGTAGGATTCAACAGGCTTAGCCTGGCGTAAGAAAAGTGCCTATCATCATACTTTTACAGAAGACAGACCACGTTTCGTTGTCATTTTTCTTGCGATAATCGCATTGTTTAGCCTGCTGAAAACTTATCATCATTATGAATAAAAAAAGCCCAGACACGTATGTCCAGGCTGCTCTTCGTTAGCATTTATTTAGATTGCTCACGTTCCACAATCATCTTCGCAATCTCTTGAATCTGCAGTTTTAATGAGATCGGATCATTACCCCAGAACAAGTCTGGATCGAGTTGGAACACTCGATTATTTTTAACCGCATCCAGTGTCTTCCATACGCCTTCGTTACTGCCCCACACCTCTGGAAGCATCTCCCCTTGATCCAGGAAAATGAAATCGCCAGCATACTCGCCAACTACCTCGTATGAGATCTGTCTGTTCGTTTCTTTGCCAATAATCTCATTTCGCTGCTTCTCTGGAGGATTCAGCTTGAGATGTGTGTAAATCGCTTCGCCACCCCGGTATCCACCATTACCGTAGACATAAAAGTTTTTATCAGCTACAAACACACCCATCAAAGCAAATGTATCTTCTGGCGTGATGTAAGGGCTAATCTGTTCACGTGCATCCGCAGCGACCTGATCCAGTCCTATAAGCCATTCCTCAGCTTCCGCTTCTTTGTCAAATACACTTCCGAAATAACGCATATTCTCATGGATATCCGGAAAATGGTTATACGGTATAACAAGCGTTGGTGCGATCTTCTCATACTGCTCAATGATCTGAGCATCTGCCGCCGGATTCACCCAAGTAATAATGAGGTCTGGTTCCAACTCCAGAATGCTCTCAAGCGAACGTTCACCAATATCGGCAATGCCCTCAATCTGATCTTGGATGACTTTGTTCTCCAATTCCCATCTTGTTGCACCTACCGGCTTGATCCCAAGTGCCAGCATGTTGGGCAGATAGCCATCTACGACAATACGCTGCGGATGAACAGGTAACTCCAACTTTCCATTCGGCGTATCGATGGTATGTGTTTCCTTACCAGCTTCTTCGGAGTTATTGGCTTCTCCATCTGTCTGTTCTCCACTCGCTGCCACTGTGCTTGTATCCGCCTCAGTTCCCTGCTCCGTCGCTGCTGTATTCGTTGTAGAACCACAAGCAGCGAGCATCAAGACTAGCATCATGAGTATAACGATTTTGAAAATATGTAAACCTCTTCTCTGTGTCTGCATAACACCCTCCAATTAATAATGATTATCATTCTCTATAACAATCATTATTATAACGATCAGGTTAACGGATCGTCGATGTGTTATGGTCGGGTTTCATGCCTGTACAATCGTTGGATTCACTCGTAGAAAGTAACGCATGTCGTATCTTTTCCAGTTGTTTATCCAGTGACAGCCCATCATCCATCCAGAATTCATTAAGGACCAGAGGATATACGTGACATCCCCGCTCTGTGATCAATCGCTGCCACACCTGTCTGGAAGTTAACTTCTCGAGCCCATTCTCATGAGGTAAGCTAGGTATAATGACCAACATATGATCTGCAGCATACGCTATCATTTCTTCTTCCTGAATAAATAAAGGTCTATCCTTGTCCAATACCTCCTTCTGAATCCGATCAGGGGCAGCACATTTCAAAGCCTGATATAGATTGTAGGCGGAACGCACCTTCGTATGAGGAATCAACCATCGCTGATCGTAATTCAGTTCATAGATGCCCACTGTTTGTTGTGGCAAAATAACACTTTTCAACAAACGACGTGTCTCAATCACGTTGGATTGGTACTGAGAGAGCCACTCCCGAGATGCTTGTTCTCTAGCGAACAATGCTCCAACCTTCTCCACCTCTTCGATCTTATCCATCTTCCCCCATTCGAGCGTAATTACCGGGGCAACCTCTTCTAACGCTGTCAGCACATCTGGAAAATGATAAAAATACGTTGGCGCTAAGATAAGCTCAGGACGCACTTCTCTCATTTGCTCGATCAACTTGACGTTGTCGGTAACGACCGTTTGTTGCAGCTCATCATGAAGCAGCTCGGATGAATCATAAATTTCATTTGTGGTCAGGATGGGCGTGATGCCGATCGCAAGTAAGGCTCCCACAAACTGTAAAGCTGCGATCCGCTTCGTCTGTTGCAAGTTGCGGAATGCCCCCGGCGTGACATGCACATGTTTTTTGAATGTTTTACTCAGGTACGAACTATCCGAGAACCCTGTCCTAAGCGCAATCGTCTGAAGTGAATCAGATGTGGTGAGTAAGAGACGTTTGGCCTCGTCCAGACGAAGACGATTGAGATAATCCCCGAAGCTCCACCCTGTTTCCTTACGAAACAAAGACGAGAAATAGCTTGGATTAAATCCCGACATCTGCGCAAGCTGTAACCGGGTCAGATTGGTGTCCAGATTGTGCTGCATATAGGTGCATACTTGCTTGATAGATCGTTCCCGCACATAGTTCCCCTCTGCATCATCCCAATGAATAAACACCTGTTGAAGTAATTCATTTAACATTAGATTCACTTGAGGATTACGCTTAGGGTTGGCCGTATGCATAACACGCTCTACCAGCTCCTGAAGACTGCCCTGTAGATGCCGAGCAAACTTCATCACCCTGCCATTCTCCGGCAATTGCTCATCACTGAGCTGATATTGAACACTGTCTTCCGTCTGCTCCACAAGCTGATAACGCTGAAACGAAATGATATATACGGAATGCATCGCTTCCAGCTCAATGGGTTCCAATTCAAGCTCCTCAGACATGGGCTGAAGAAAAATGCATTTCCCACTCCCTAGCGTGTACTCACGCTCATCTGCACGAAGATGAATTCCGGATAAGGGAATCACCAACGTAGGATTGGACACGTGCAGACGAATCGGAAATACCGTTCCAGTATCAGCTACTTTACGAACCTCCTGACATTCATATAACGTAGACATCATTCTCTTTCTCTTCTCCTTCCACGCTGATCTGCAATCCAAAGTGATATCTAAAAGACCCGCCACCTGCACGCAGGGCAACGGGTAACTTATGTATGTATCAAGTGCGGTTGAAGAGATCCTTAACATTCACATCTACCGCTATGTCCTGATGTATTATATCTCCTTGAGCATATCACATGCAGGTTCAATCGACTATCTGACGGATCTAATCAAGAACATCCCAAACAGCGGTTCTCGACTGACCCTCGAGTGGTCAAAGAACTGCTGCCTGCATGAATATCGTTGTATGCATTATCCTGAAGTCACCAACCATAGGCAGACTAATGGCCCGAATGTCAGACATGCTGTAATGAAGCAAATTTGCATTGCTACGATAGGTTCTTCTAGTTTTTGTTTGGAGAAAAACATCCATAACGAAAGAAAACAGGCTGCTAAGGGTAAGGATATAATTCCTGTGAATGTATCCGGCTGAATGATGGTATGGATAATAGATCTACCAATAAAAATTAATACGATGAGTTCAAGAACAGATAATATAACAAATGCTGATGCAATTTTTTTCTTCATCATAAGAGTCTTCTTTCACTCAACTCCTTCATTGTTACTATTCAAGCCTAGCACACTTATGAACCTAATAAAACCGGCGATCCATGAAGCCCAAACTTTCTATGCATGTGTAATTTTGATCCATCTGGCTTAATTACTTTGGATGAACCGGTGTTTACTGAGTTAAAAAGTTAACGTATATTATTAAGTATTCATTGTACATATATGGGAGGTTGAAGATATTTTTATAAAAAATATTCAATTTATATCAATCACTTTTATATTCTTCATCCTCATATTGGGGGGATGCAATTCAATTCCCAATCAACACAAGGTTATTGAAGAAGCCTCTCAAGTGGGGCATCAATATTTTATTGATCACTATAATACTGAAGTGGAATTCACTGAGCATAAATTCATGCCAAAGGATCTGAGTAACAATATCAGTTTGAGTGGACATGTTAAAAATAACAAAGAGACTACGATTACGATCCTCATTGATTATGATACGTTTGAAGTTCAGACAGCCGTTGTACCAAAAGCGTTATTGGATAAAAAAATCAAGTGATTTCCAGCAAGGAGTAGTAGATATGCTTGATTATAGAAGACGGTCACCTCTAGCCGTGTTATTCACGTTTAGTTTAATCATCGTTTTATTATCAGCTTGCATGTCCAGCGAGCAAAAAGAAATTGTTGAAAAAGCTGAGATCGCCAGCCTAACCTATTTCAAAGAAATCTATGGAATTGATGTGGAGTTCACAGGCCACCGATTCATTCCGTCTGACTTATCCCATACCGTATCACTGACGGGGCATGTTAAAGGGAACAAGTCTCAAGAAATATTTGCAATGGTCGACTATGATACATATGACGTCAAAACAGGCTCAGTACCAGATGATATCCAACCTCTTAACTCGATGTATGAGGACTAAATGCACTTTATTGGCCTACACAAAAAAAGCAGCGTACACCGAACAGTGATGTTCAGGTGTATCGCTGCTTTTATATATTAATGATGAATATCCTCTTAAGCCTTGTTCAGTTCCGCATTCAGGCAGATGGAACCATGCTGACGTACGTTAACCACGATTACTGGTGTATCCAGCATACCGCGCATCCAGTTCATGTATTCTTCTGCTTTCTCGTTCGGTACAATCGCCAGAATTACGCCAGCGAATCCACCGCCGTGTACACGACATGCGCCATCGCCGAGCTTGCTGAGGTAATTCTCTGTCAGCGCGAGAGCCACCGAAATTTCCTGTGCACGGGAAGCTCCGCTCTGGTAAACGTTCTGGAGCCATTTCCATGATGAGTTACCGGATGCCGTAATCAGGGATAGGAAATCAGCAAAACGTCCATCACGCAGTGCCTGCACCTGTCCATCTACACGCTGGTTCTCGGACAAGAAATGAAGCGCACGCAGCACCGCACGATCTCCAGCCGCTTCGCGGATCGCTGGCAGCTTCGCATAAATATCTTCTTCCGTAATTTCACGAACATACTCTTTACCAAGCGCCTGTGCGACTGCTTTCATCTCGTTCGGCACCGAAGCATAGTCTTCGGTCAGATCCGCATGGTTACCACCTGTATTCACGATGACCAAGGAATATCCGTTTTCTTGGAAATTCCATTCCACAGGCTCAATCACAGGTTCAGCCGGATTGGCAAAATCGATGGAGATCAGTCCGCCGTAGGCACAAGCCATCTGATCCAGAAGACCGGACGGTTTATTCCAGAAGTGATTTTCCGCATATTGCCCAATCTTCGCCAGTGTCACCACGTCCAGTTTACCCTCATTGTAGAAATGGTTCAGGATCGCGCTAATCAACATCTCAAAGGATGCAGAAGAGCTCACGCCAGAAGCCGCAAATACGTTACTGGAGATGTCTGCCTTGAATCCACCGATGTTGTGTCCCAATTCCACGAGTCCAGCAGCGATACCACGGATCAGCCCAGTTGTACCGTCATCCTCCGCGTTCGGCTTCAAGTTGGCGAGATCGATAACATACTGTTTGTCGTATCCTTCGGAATAAAACGTAATCACATTATCGTTTGTAGGTACAGCTACCGCGATGGTGTCAAGCGTGATGCTACCCGCCAAAACTTTACCATGGTTATGATCTGTATGGTTACCACCAATTTCGCTGCGCCCCGGGGAGCTGAACAATTGAACTTGCTGCTGCTCACCAAAGTGCTCACGGAATGAAGCATCCAGCTTCACATAACGAGCACCCTGCTCTTCGACATGCTGTGGTCCGTACATTTGCGCGAGCAATGCCTGTCCCTGTTTTGATTGAATGAGTTCTGTTACCTGTGTGGTCATCTCTATTCCTCCCATTTCATATGTAAGCGGTCTAGTAACCGCTATCTCTGATATAGCCTAAATATCTTCATTGATTTAGCCTTCCCCATTATCTCAGCTTCCGAGACGAAAAGGTAGGGCAGAATTGAAATTTTGTAAGCGTTTTTTGAAATAATTAAGTCCAATCACCTGTGCCGCTGGGTTGCGACTTTTCTATGTTTGCGGTTCTCAGAAAAAGAAACGTAATATCTCACATATACAATTTATGGTTTCGATTCAGTTCGAGATGAATTATACTACAAGGATATCCATTTTTTTGTGACAATGTACTCTCTAATCTTAAGAACGTTTACGTCATATTAGGAGGTCTTTTAGCAAAATGATGAAAACAAGCAAAACTACTCCAAAGGGAGTTTCCTTATTAGCTCTGGTCTATCTCATTCTAATGGCGTTCGTCTATGGTGCATATATCTGGATTGAACAGTACCGTCTAGATCAGGCTCAATACTGGCTCGCTTCTAGGCAACTATCGCAGGAAGATGTGATACCCATTCAACTTGTAGGCACTTGGTCAACGACGACCGAAGTGATATTCTATGCATTATTCGGTTGTGCATTCATTTTGGGTGTATACCGCTCTTGGCGATCTGGTTCGACGCTAAAGTCTTTCCTTATTTGGAACACCGTACTAATCGCCACCATTGGAATTGCCGGTTATATGGTATCTCGATTCTCCGCCTTGTCGATTGGTAATCTGTTGCAGCCCCTTCTATTACCAGCGAGTGTACTCGCCGCACTATTCTTGTATCAAGTATGGGTCAGCATGCGTTCAAGCCGTAATCGTTCCGTGCGCGGTAAACTGGAGTAGTTAGAAGCCTTTGATCGTGAACTCCGGAATTGTGGAGTAGATCAGAGGTTTTTTGGCCATATACGAACATATCTCAACAAGCTAATAATCCATCCTTGACTGTAACGTAAGGTCATCCTTGATAATAAGCTCTAGCTTATCCAAAAGGAGAGATGACTAATGCAGATTACCGCTTTGCGTTCAGATCAGATTTATAAAACGATAATGGAAGCCGCACCTGAGGAAAAGTTAGAGCTGTACCGTCAACTTATGATGAAGCCTTTTATGAACAAATGGAACATTCAGCAGATCCCATTTCGCGCGAGTGAGCCACATGGGTTTGATGTTATTATGATGAATAATTTCATGAATATCTCCCCTGAGGATATAACCACTGAGATCTGCGAGCCGTTAGCAGCGATTTCGTCTGAAGCATTTTGGCAAAAGTGTCATGAAGCCGTTACTAGGAGTCTATCTACCTTTAGGGAGAGTGGGATTAAGTTATCTGTCTCCGAATATCTGTACACGATTTTATTAGG
The DNA here is from genome assembly GCF_022346845.1 of Paenibacillus sp. ACRSA. NCBI lineage: Bacteria > Bacillati > Bacillota > Bacilli > Caryophanales > Paenibacillaceae > Paenibacillus > Paenibacillus sp. ACRSA. Next base: position 621,936 of record NZ_JAKRNP010000003.1, read on the forward strand.
TGACAAGAATAGTCCTTCACTTACGATGAACGAAGGAATTAGCGGAGATGGTGGCATTCCGGGGTATATTATTGCGAACCTCATCCCCAATAGCTATACTCTACCTCGAATCCAATCCGTGTTAGCGCACGAATGCAATCATAACGTAAGATATCAATATATCCAGTGGAACCCACAGATTACGCTGGGAGAAATGATTGTCAGTGAGGGACTTGCTGAAAGCTTTGCTACATTCTTGTATGGAGAAGAGTTATTAGGCCCCTGGGTAGCCAAAACAAGCATGGAAACATTGAACTCCATCATTAAACCTAACATGAAGGATCAACTTCACGTGACTGGATTCGACCAGATTAATCCGTATCTATATGGAGATGAACTGGCGAAATTGCAAAATTTCAGTCCTGTAGGAATGCCCTATGCTGCTGGCTATGCCTGTGGCTATCACTTGATCCAATACTATCTGAAACAAACGGGCTCCTCCATTATGGAAGCCACCATCACTCCGGCAAGTATTATTCTTGCTGAAACAAAGGACTTTTGGAATGAAGACACCCTATTTTACCATTAAAGACATTATGCAGATCACCGGTGTAACCAAGCGCGCATTGCACTACTATGATAAAACAGATCTGTTGAAACCGAGCAAAATCGAAGCCAATGGTTATCGGTTATATGATCAAGAAGCACTGGGGAATCTGCAAACAATTCTTCTGTTCAAAGAAATGAATTTTTCACTGAAAGACATTGCAACGATGATGGAACTGTCCAAAGATGCACAAAAGGAAATTTTAAAAGAACATCGCGGTACACTCGTGCAACGAAAACAAAAGCTAGAAACGATCATTGACCAATTGGACGAAGTGGTGAATGGAACGCCTATCTCTCAACTTCAACTGTTTGACGATTCTCCCATCATGACCATTCAAGAACAGTATGAATCTGAGGCGAAGTTCGTCTATGGGGACACCTCTAAATATCAGGAATTCGAAGCCAATAGAAACAGACTATCCGCACAAGATCAGCAAAAAGCCTACCAACAGTTCTCTGTAAACATGGAGACGGTATTTCATGAATTGGCGAAACATCAAGATCGCTCTCCTGATTCTCCTGAGGTACAAGAACTGGTAGATCAATGGAAAAAGAACCTTGAATCCTTTATGGTCTGTGATCCTGAAATTCTGGTCTGTATTGCAGAGACTTATACGTCAGATCGTCGATATGCCCTATATTTTGAGCAGTTTGGCAATGAGCATTTTTTGAGGTTTTTATACCAGGCTATTATGGTTTATGTGCAAGGAGAAGGCGACGAACCGAGCCTCGTGTAAGTAAGGAATTCATTGTATATATAACGACAAAAGACCTTTACGACTCGCCTCCCTATAGAGGCTGCAAGTCATTAAAGGTCTTTCTGTGGTAGAGCTAGTACAAACGTCAATTTTATTGAATCGAAGACATCTGCGCCGAGATCGAAACGTTGCCTTCTTTCACCACAACTTCATTGAAGAAAGGTTCGAAGAACGAAGCTGGCACATACATCGTGCCCTTCTTGGTCTGTGCAGGAACGGGTAGCTCCATATCCTGACTCAAGTTGATGATTTTCAGCTTGCCTGTAAACTTCACTTGGGTACTGCCGTTCTTCACCAGAGCTGACTGTATTCTGTCTTCGACAGATACGGCCTTTTCAGCAGCCACCCAGCTGACTTTGTAGCCCAGTGCTTCCGCCGTAGCGCGTAATGGCACCAAGACGGTTCCTTTTTGCTCATAAGGCATCAGCTCAGACTTACTTACTTGCATCGGTTTTCCATTCACGGTTAACGTATACGCCGGAGCCGCTGCACTCACTTTGCCTGCCGAAGCATATAAAGTCCCCGCCACCGTGACTACGCACAGCGCAGCGATGAACATAACCACCTTTTTCATTGGAGCGTCATCCTCTCGTATAGTTGATCGGATATATTCTTCTTTCAGACGTCATCAGTGCTGTTAATGTTCCTCAACTATTTAAATTCTACCACAACCGGGTTTCTATGATTTTAGATTAGCGTCCAGCACGATCTGCTTTCTTGTGATTGACGTTCCGACCAGCCTTCCACAGCACCGTTGTCATGTGTGTGTCTCTTCAGCGGATTAGGGACACTGTTTTTTCTCTCGTCGAACGTTCTCCGTTTACACTTTTTGTGCATAAAAATACCCCCTTCAAGTATCACTTGAACCACCAAAGTAACATGATGGTTTTATTAAGTGTCTACTTAAAGGGGATGGAATCACTCTAGTCTCTACTTCTCAAAAAAATTCACTCCCATGTATACCTAGGGTTTAATGAATCTTTCCAAAGTTCATCTTCTTTAAAGTTGATATCTTGCTCTTGAAAATAAACTTGTGTCTCATTCTCAATATCACTTAAAAATTGTGGCAAATCTTTAACATTAATTTCTGTTGATTCGGTGTCTCCAACAATCTTTAACCAACGGCTATTAAGTTGTCGATATTCCTTTATTCGCGCTTTGGATTCGGGCGTTAAGGGATAGCTAGTGTAATCTAATCTTTCAAACGTCATTCTCATCCGCAGTAGCGTACTTGGTAAAATAGTATTCTGATCTAGTGAAACTATTAATGGTTTAGCGGGCTTGGTTAATATATTTGTGTTTTTATTAAAGCTTTGATTCATTAAACTGTACTTATCTAAAATTTGCATCATCTCAGTCAGATTATTAGTTACCTGCTCAGCCTGTTCTCCATTTCGTATGATCTGGTTAGTTATTTTGTCACTAGTCAGTATGCTATCAAAAATTATTTCATTGTTATTAATTGCACTCTTCATTTCAACTATATCTTGACCTACATTAGAAATTAGATAATCTTCGTACATACTTCTTTCTTTATAGAAGCTATAGGAGAAAATAAGCACTATTACCAAACCTAGACATCCTAAAAGTAATAATATTTTTTGAGATTTCATTTGGATCACTCCCTTCACTTTATTTTAATACTATAATGATCCCTATACTTCTCTCACTTTGTCTTTTTCCCTACCTTCCCTAGAAGTTGAGACAGCCGGGGGACCTGGAGATTTTATTAACAAACGAAAGAGCGAGGAAGAGGTTAGTTCCGAATGAGATACAAGTACAGTATGTCTACACGCTATGGAGCTCAAGAAAATCAAAAAAATAGAAACCAGACTACATGTCATTGAACCGTGTGAGTAGTCTGGTTTTCGTTTAGATCATTCTAGTTGGTATATTCAATTACATTCTAGATAGGATTTTTTTCTATCCTTAAGCTTTTATACTAGAATTCCCCCGCTCGAAATATGCATGCAATCTGTACAGACAGATTTCTTTTGTCCAACGATATAACAGCGATCGTTCCTCTGCATCCTGCACTTGTACATTCAGTGAAAACACTCCGTCCACGAAACGAGTCATACTGCCCTTCGCTCCGCTCCACATAGACATCGGCATGTCGATAATCAACTTTTCAATCTCAGATGCCGTCTTCTCATTCCAGTCCCAAAGTTTGAGCTTACCTTTATCCGAAAAGTCTTTGCGTTTCCGATATGCCTTCTCTGTCAGGTATATATGGAAGAAGCGTGCCATCTCGCTTGGTGTTACTGGCTCCATCCAGTGATCCTCTCCACGTTCCAGCATGTAGAGTAGCACAACCATCTTATAGCTTTTGTTCATGATGGTCTTCTCCACATCTCGCAGCCACGCTTCCTGACGAATATAAACTTCGCTCTCATACGGCGACAGTAACTCTGCCCAATATAGAAAACCAACGTACGATCCAAAGTCACTTCGATACCCAATGCTTTTGGAACGTCCCATCAGATGCAGCTCCAGATATGTCGGAATACGTCCTAATTCTCTCTTCACATCCAGAAAGTCCTGATGCAGCTTCTCTCGACGAGGCATCCTCTTCCGGCTTAATTCCTGTAGCAGGTCTATGACCTGGGTATCCAGATGAATAGCACAGTTAGCGGGAACCTCAGGCACAGAAGAATCGTTTCTTTTCCCACTTGTTTCTTCGTGGTCACGCATATCCAGTAAACTCAGCTTGATATCCGCATTCCGATAATTCCCGATGAGGTCGATGATGACACAATGAGATTTACCTTCCGCTAACCGAAGACCACGTCCTAACTGTTGGGTGAACACCGTAAGAGATTCGGTTGGACGCGCGAACAACAACGTATCCACACGCGGAATATCTGTCCCCTCATTGAACAGATCCACCGTTAAAATAATCTCCAGTTCTGCCTCATCAAGCCGCCGAATGGCTTCTTCACGAGACATCTCCGATGTACGCGAATGTAGACTCAGCACCTTCACTCCCTGACTGCGAAAATACGCAGCCAGATAATCTGCCTGACGGATGGAGGAGCAGAAGCCAATCGTACGTGTCTGCTTATGCTGAAGCCACGCCGAATACATTTTCTCCACATGCTCCTCATGCAACTGTGCTGCCATGAGCTGTTCTTCATCATATTTCGTGCCCATCCAGCGAATTTGCGAATAATCCGTGTCATCAAAAACACCGTAATATTGGAATGGGGCAAGCCAGCCTCGCCGAATCGCATCAATAAAATGCATTTGGTACGCTACGTTCCCATCACACAGGGCGTATACATCCTTACCATCCAGTCGATCTGGCGTAGCCGTGATGCCAAGCAGGAACTGGGGCTGAAAATGCTTAATGACAGACATATACGACTTTGCAGCAGCATGGTGAAACTCATCTACGATAATGAGATCAAATGCATCAGGTGTAAACACATCCCGATGTCTCTGTAAACTAAGAGTATAGATCGAAGCAAATACACAATCTGCCTCTCCATCTTTGTACTGACCGTTATAGATACCGAAGCTACGTTCTGGCATGGTGCGTGCAAAAGACTTTTTCGCTTGGAACAAAATCTCTTCCCGATGCGCAATGAACAGTACCCTTTTAAAGCGACGAGCAAAGAAGCCAGCCAGATAAGTTTTACCAAGTCCTGTCGCCATCACAACCATCGCCTTATCATACTGCTCTTCCACAATCCCTTCGAGTGCTTCCAAAGCTGCTGATTGTGCGGCTCTCGGTTCAATGATCTCCGAAGATAATTCGGCCGTCATTTCCTCCGCATCCTCCGGCAGTCGATTCCCGAACTCTGCTTCCTCTAGCTCCGTAATCCGCTGAATTAGTTCAGGATTCTTTTGATGATATTTACGGTACTCTCCTTCGTACAGAGAGATAGAATCTGAGTTAACAGGCAAGGTTGTTTCATGATAGAAACTCTGCATGAACTTATCCAGTGCCATCTGGAATGTATACGGTTCCGCCTCAGCATTCATCGCTAGATTCCATTCATAACCTGTCTTTAGTGCAGAGAGCGAAAAGTTGGACGAGCCTACAATCAGCAACCCTTCCCCGTTATCATAGTCAAACAAATAAGCCTTGGGGTGAAAAGATGTTCCCATACTTCTCCACAGTCGTACCTCAATCCGTTCATCTACATCGCATAATGCCTGTAGCCCTTCGGGTTGAGTGATGTATAAGTAGTCTCCAGCTAGCATTCGCACCTCGGCACCACGTTCAACTGCGCTTTTCAAATGTGGTGCAAGCAGCCTTACACCCGATTGCATAATAAAGGACGTCATAATATAAATCCCGGACGCATGCTGCATCCGGGCAATGAGTTCATCTGCCAAGTTATCCGTGATGAGTTTAACGTTAAGCTTCGTCGACATCGATTAGATACACCCGTTCTTGGAATCCACCACGTGCCTCTGCCTTATCTGCCCGCAGCTTGTCCAGTTGTGCGATATTCGCCCCATGCACTTCAGCCAATGCGCGGATCACTTCCAGCATATCTGCCAACTCTTCGAGTGCGTCTTGATCGTTAGCTACCTCTGCATATTCATCCGCTTCTTCGCGCAATTTCGTTCTCAGTTCTTGCTTATATTCCTCAGGATCAAGAATACGTGTACGGCATTCTTTCCCGCTAGATGTAATGATGTGTGGAATCTTGTCCCGTACTAATTTGTTATATGTAGGCATATGGCATATCATCCTTTCTGCTGTTAGAAACTTCGAACCTGACGCCAGAATCTCCCTTTTTGCCATTATACCATTTGCCCTAGAGAGGGATGGGGTGATTTTTGTAAAGTGGTGGAGAATGTCGAGGAAATAAAAATAGAACCCATGGCTACTCGTACAGGAGTAGATATGGGATTTTGATAATAATCTTAATCATTTGTTGAACACGATATTCTGCTGTTCACTTTCAATAACTTTATTCTCGCATATTTGCCAGCACGAATGATAATCTCCATCATGATCATCTATCAAAAAATACCCAGATATATCTTGAATACCAGCCATTGCAGAAAGTTGTTTCTTCATAAAATCAAGATGATACTCTCTGATATCTGCCCCGTAAAATACATAAGCTGTCCAATTAATTTGTTTATCCGGGAATGTCCAACCCGACTGATACAATTCCAATTTATCTTTTTCCATCAAACCTTTATTGTAATTGTCTGTGAAGTCATCCCGTATCTTTTTCACTTCATTAATCGTACTCTCATCACACTCTAACCAACCTCTAATAGATACATATTTGCCCATTTCAATCTCCATTTCTGCTATGAAGCAAAGTAATTGTTCACGATTTCTGTTAATTTATCATTTCCAAGTTCAATGTTAGTCAAGTAGTGTATAAAAAATTCATTGATATGTTCTTCTTGAAATAAACTCAAATACTGGAATGCAGCTGTCAACACATCATCCTCAGAATAGTTATTTTCTACTAGTTTCGTTTGAGCCAACTGAATGATTTCGTTAGTAAACGTGTCACTCTTTACACTGATTAAAGTATTTAACACAAAGTAAATTTCATCTTCGTTGTTACTTTCCAGAATATCTCTGATTTCGGACTCATCTAATTCTTCAAGATACAATCTAGCCTTAACTTTTCTAAATGCACGTAGAGCTTTAGGATCATCATTATAAAACTCTTCCCAAAATGTTATATAAGCTATCTCTCCAGGTACTTTGGCAGATGATTGATTAGGTTTATTTAAGTCAGTCCAGTCACCATAAAGCTTATCTGAAACTACATTTAATAAAGCCGAATCATACGGAACAACCTGCTTAGCATCATTTTCAATCCTGTAATACGTATTTCCTGAAGGTGTAGATTCTATTTCATATACGAAATATCTTTGACCTAATGATAAATTAGTTTGTAATGTAATTGTATCTTTAAGCTGTACTCTCATTATCTCACTCCATTAAGTTAAAAGTAGCGCCTAGATCTCTTCTTATGTTCATGTTGCTAGATTAATCTTGTAGTATCTCAATAATTTTATATATTTCTCCCTTTAAATTTTCATCGCATTGTTTATAAGCCTCACTTAACAACCCTTTAAATAGTTCTTTACGACTTGCAACTGTCAACCATTTGTCTAACTCAACATCTTTTAGCCCTGGCGGCATATTTTCAAAGTCACTCCACCATTCGCTTATTGCTTTGAATAACCACTCACTTTCGGTGGAAAGTTCAGTTGTATTTTGATCTACAATTTTGAAAAGACTCTGTATTACCGTGCCTAACTGAGCATCCTGTATATAACGTGTACGCTGAGCATAACGAATTGCACTTTGTGCCAAGAGAATCTCTCCTACTCCAAAAAATAATTTTAAATTTGAAAATCGCAAAATTTAATGGTTCTTGTTTAGAATCAAGAAAAGAGTCTTTAACGATATACCCAATCCCTCGCCTTACCCCCGATGCAATAAAGGACGTCATAATTAAATCCCGGACACATGCTGCATCCGGGCAATACGTTCATCTGCCAAATTATCCGTGATCAACAATGTTAGTATTCATTCCTGAATTGATTGAATCGCGTATTCTATATCCTGTTCCATATCCAAGTTAGGGTACTTCTCTTGCAGTTGAAGGAGACAATCTATAAATGCTCGACTTTGTAACTCAGAAGATAAATCTTCAAATATCTCACTAAGCCAATATAAATCTTTTTCTTCACATTGATTGAAAAATGCAATCGCTCTTTGCTCATTCTCCTTCAAAATATCTACTATCTCATTCCATATCATCTGGATCGCTAGATCATCGGGATGTAGTTTTGTTCTCTTCTCTACTAATAAAATCAACTTTTCACTACAGTCTACCATGCTTAATCTCCTCACGGTTGTTTTGAGTTATCTGGAGTAATCGTCCCGACCTGACAATGAGCCCAATTCGTGCAGTTAGGTCATTGCGAATACTTTCCAACTGTTGCCTGCCCTGTTCGATCTGTTTAGATACATGCAGTAGTTGCTCTGGTGTTACTTTAATTGTACTCATATCATTTCCCGTTAAAAATATGATTTTACTATGTTAGCAGAAGTTTTTGCTATATACATCCGCCCATGTTCCTGGATTTCTTTTCCTGAAAAAAACTTTTATTACATCACATATAATCCTCTGTTCTCGTCCATTATTCAGATAAACGAAACATTATATATTAAGCCTACATTACTTCAATCGGTTGTTTAGCTCCTCCACTATTTCTTCCGTTCGTCGTAGAAGCTTCTCAATGTTGTTTATATTCAATGACTGATTCTGCGGGCACTCCTCTAATGTGGACATATGTTGCATCGTACCGATGAATAATGCGATATCTAGTCCTGATTCTGTGTCCGTATGCACTAAAGGTAAAATTTCATTCATCGTAAGTTCCTTAAGTAGATGCACGGTTTGATACCTATGGATATATAATGCCTTAACCATTGAAATCAGCGCCCAATCACAGAGAATTAGACAGGTCGTGAACTGATTGTGATTACGCATGATAACTGCAAGCTTCAGGTGATGCTGAGCAAGTTGGTGATAATCCACAGTGGTAGTATGTAACGTGTGATACTCCGGGATACCTTGTGATTTCGACAGGATGAAGCTATCACTGTCTTGAGAACTTTCAGTAAAATCTACTTGGTGATTACAATGCGCTTCGGTGGTGAACCAATTTCTTGCCATTGTCATCCCTCCAAAGAGTTAATACCAGTATTATACAATAAAATGATACTTATAGTAATCAAATAAATTATTTGTATTCTTTGTTTGGTGTTTACCTTGAGAAAACTTGTCTACACTTTTGAACATAGAGAGGTGAATACCATGAACGAAGACAGAGAAGTTTTGAAGTTGGTTGGAGCCAGAATTCGCGCATTACGCAAAGAAAGAGGGTATTCACAAGAAGCCCTCGGAGAAAAAGGCGGATTTCATTTTTCATACATAGGACAGATCGAACGTGGAGAAAAGAATGTTTCTTTGGTGAACTTAGCAAAGATCGCTGAGTCACTGGATGTTAATTTGATTCAATTATTTGCTTATGTAGAAGAAGAGTTTGAAGTAACTGAAGATGAGAAACAAATCAAAGAAATTGTACAACTGCTAAGAGATTCTTCTCCTGATAATATTCGTGTTGCCAAAAATGTTATTAAAGGAATATTGATGTGAAAACGGAAAACCCTACCCTTCTATTTTATGGAAGGATAGGGTTTCTCTCTACTTTGCATAGTCCCTGGTGGACATCATCTTGAATTTGCTCTGCTGCATAAAATAATTCATCAATTCTTGATCCCTACAATAAACATAACAGCCTTTCATCCCCCGAGACATCAAGATTTTATAAATATTTTTGATAAGTTTTGTTAGTTCCTCATTCTTAAATTTAAGCCCTCGTTTTCCCATTCTATCTTTGTACTCATCATAATCTGAATAAAGTTCCATTTTCTCCGAATCGAATTTAAGATCATTCCCTATAATAACGCCTACATAATCAAACTCAAGACCTTGAGACGTATGAACGCACCCAACCTGATCTATACCACTCTCATGAATGGCCCAGGTGCTTGATATAGAACGTGCATTCCAAGGCATAGCAAAACGATGTTCTTCAATAGTTACATCCGGAATTTCCCCATTGCGATTACCTTCTTTATCAGCTGTCCAATTCCAAGCAAAACCTGCCAACATCCTCGCCTTATACCCCTGATCGTTTTTTACCTTTTATTAGATCGTATACTTCGTTAGGCGTGTCTACTAATTTGAATTCAAAAGAATCTTGATCCCAACCATCAAAATTAGCGTTGGGACGAATCTGTAAAGCATCATCAACCCAATTCAAAAATCCTTCTGCTCCAGAACAACGGAACTGTGCTGCTAGTGAATACTGATGCACTTCCGAATTATATAGGGCAGCTAAACGTTTAATCTCGTCTATAGAACCTATATCTTCAGGACGAATACGCTGAAAATCATCTATGAAAAACACATTCACTTTAGATGCTTTTATGATATCCTCGATCTGATTCTCCCCAAGATATTGATATGCTCCTTTACCTTTTAAGCGATGCGCCTCATCCACAACAAGTACGTCGTACATATCAGCTGGCTCTTTGTAAAACTGACTTGATCCCGTAAATAACATCTTTGTCCTAGTTTTGTTTCTAGCTTGTCGCTGAGTCAAGGTCTCTACCATAACCGTCCGGAATGAAGCATTCGGGGCAATGAATTTAACATTCAACTTATTTTTAAGTAATCCACCAAGGGCATTCATAGATATCACTGATTTACCTGTTCCAGGCCCACCTTGCACAATGATTGTGCGTTTTACATCTGTTTGCTTGGCAAGGCTCATAATGGCCTCGTATGCAACCTTCTGCTCATCAAGTAAAACAAAATCAGAGTTCCCTTGAAATAATCCATCGATATGATCAATTAGCTTCTTGGAAGGACGAATTTTACCATTCTCAATTAAATAAAGTAAATTAACTCCATTCCCTTGACCTACATGCCTTTTTAGGAAATCTTGAAGTTTAGATGCATCATCGGCTAAAAACAAAGGAGCTTCACGGATGATATCCTGATATTGATTATATTGAAGGGGGTCGGGCTGTACTGTCCTGTAGTTATGTAGATATGCACATGAGTGTCCATTAATATCTTTGGAATATACGGCCTCATTCATATCACTCAAATACTGTTTGTATGACCAAGCTTGATATGAAGGATGCGGTGTCTCTCTTGTTCTACCTCCAATAAAGGCCCTTACAACATCCTCGTGATCCATAGCCTCTACTGCATCCCATTGTTTTAACTCAACGATTACAAAGTTATCATTCTTTTGTTCATCCTGACCTGCAATGATAAAATCTATTCGTTTACTTGTAGAAGGAATGTTGTACTCAATTAATATCCCGCAGTCATCTGCTACCTTCGAATTACGGATAATTTTCTCCATAAACTGCATAGAGTTGTTCCAAGCACGTACTTCCCCTTGATTAGGTCTTTTCCCCATCCCTTTAATAAAAGCTTCTTCAATCTGAACTGTGATCTGGTTGTTATCCACAGATTCTCTAAAAGCTAATGCGTTGCTGCTGTAGATGATCATGATGCACCGCCTGAATTAAATTAGTTTTTCAGTATCTCTTTTAAATATAGTACTCTATTGAGTCTTCTTTGTTTTTTAGTATTTTTAAAAGATGTATTTTTTCAGAGAGTATCTGTGAACGTTCTTCTGTACGAAAGATTGTTGCATCATGTATATACTCACTATTCCCAAGTAAAAAATGCTCTTTATCAATAAGATGATAAATAAACCATTTCATGTCTTCATATTCTTGATCTAAAACGTAAAAACACTCATAATCGTACTTACTAAATTTTTCACGGAGTTGAGAGAATGTCATTATTATCAGTAATACAAACATTGAACTCGCAAATAATAATGACAGTAGACACAGAGTTATATTAATTAATAATTCTCCTGGCTTGTCTGTAGCTAACACTAAACTACCTTCTGACACACTACTGGCTATAAAGCTTGGCATCACAGAGAAAAAACATAATGTTTGTAGCAAAAGTAGACTAACTGTAAAATTAAGATTTTTGGATCTTGAAAACCTTTTATCAAAAACACTCTTTTTGGTTAAGGTAATATATAAAACAACTAAATATAAAAAAGTTCCAATGATTGAGATAACAAATACGAGATATCCTTTCAAATCAATAACCATGTATATAAGAGTAAGAAAAGTAGAAGCAATTAAACCTAGTATCACATATACAATGTAATTAGATATTTTTATCAAAGTCCTCTTTTCTTTTGAAGAAATTAACCTTTCGATCTTGGATGAAGTTAACGATGTTATTACGTGATTTTTCTTAAAGAAAGTTAACATAAAGCTAAAAAGAGTAACAATCCCGCCCACTCCGCCTAATTTAGATAAAAATTGTCCATCCAAAATTCTATCCCACATGACCTTGCCTCCATACATATTCTAATACTGCTAGTTTTCAAACAATACACTTATTCTCCACCGCCACCATCTTCGCAGGCATCTCTTCCCGCAGTCGCCATACATACGCCAGTGGCGGCGACGATCAGGTTGCGCGTTCATCCGTACAGCGTACGCTGAGCGTACAGCTACTCCAGCACTTCTTTTTTGATAATCATAAGGCTGAATGTCGAGGTGAAAGAGTTTGGATTGATCTTTTTTTATTCAGAGCCGCATGCGCAAGATTGAAGCGACCTTCGAGAGTTACTGGAATGACCGCGAATTCACGCGATTTGTGACTAAGGATGAAGGCCATGAAGCACAGTTGAAGCTTTATACTGAACGGGTGTCATGTAACTTAGTGAACCATGAACCCGGTGTTTGTTGAACTAGTTCACATAATCATATCATTCGAGCTTTAGATGGTGAAGACTTTAGAACGTCATTTGGTTAATAAATTCAGTTTTCATCTCTTGTCATACTCTCTTAATTGTCTTATTACTGTATCTGCAAGAGCTGTTTCCAAATGAAAGCATGCCTTTCTATCTATTTCATAGGCGTCTCTTTCCCCAAAAGTCTTCAGGAGCCTACTCTGCAGAATAGAATGAGGCAATTCGCGATTCAAGCTGGGAGAGAATTTTACCTATTGAAATCCCACAAAATCCGCATAAAGAACCTAAAGGCCGAGGTGTTCAAAGTATAAATATTACCCATCCAGAATAATATTCTTCAATACTATAAAGCAAAAGGTCAAATTATCCTTAGATAGGGACAATTTGACCTTGGTAAATAACAAACCCTTCTTCAACATGTACTTTGAGAACGCCTGACTTTACTTGATCGAGATGCCACCACCAGCTGTTTATAGGATAATCTCTATTCTGATCCCCAGCAGAAATCAACAATTTCTCATCATCTATATCCAATAATCTTAAAATCAACTTATCTATATCAATTATTTTTGCATTGAACAATGCTGTGTTATTTATAGATTTTACTAATACTCTTAATTGCTCTCTCATCTTAAAAAGATTTCTAAACAAATCAATATACTGTAGCTCCTCTCCATCCCATCCTCCCTCTTCCTCAACACATTCAATTCCCCCAGTAACCTCATTATTTAAACACTCAATGATACTTTCAGCTATTGCATCATTAGCAAACCTAGAATCATAAAATTGCTGAGTGTTCATGAATTGAAGATTTGCAATCTCTTCATTTGCAAAGAAGCCACTAGCTCCATGATATAAAAACACATTTTTATTGGTATCAAGGATAGTGTATATTTCTTTACAAAAAGATAATGCGAAGAAGACAGCATTCCGATCCCTACTGGGTTGTATAAACAATGCCGTTTTTACATTAGTAGTTTGCTCTACATCTTTTACCATATCCTTAGAAATATCAAACCAAATATTCCTTATCTCATTATGATGTTTAAGAGTATAATAATTAACCCATATCCAACTATTGGATCGTTCCATGGCCCAAGAAGATATTTGATTTTTGGCATTAAACTCTAATAATATATTTTCCAGCTTTTCGGTACTTAGTTCTTCTTCCATGTACATTACAATATTTGTTTGCGACATTGTTATTTTTCTCCTTTTAGTGTGGTAATTAGTTCCTCTGGAGATGTTATAACTTGAACACCAATTGAACTTATATTGTCTGCTTTTATAGCATCTATACCGTTAGGAGCATTAAAACATTCAATAATATACTTTGATGTGCCCAAATCACTTTGTCCTATTCTAGGCGGTAATGGAATGGAATAAAAACTTATTTCCCACTAATATATTTGCGCAATTATGCATCATTTAAATTCACCTTCAATAAAGTCATTTGCTCCCAGCTAAACGGTCTCATTCAATAAGTGCCATTAGCCATTATCCTATCCCAAAATCAGCTCGTTTTCTTAATAGAAGTTTTCAAAACGATCAGTTGTTGTCTTACATTAGAGGGAGGTACTCTTCGTACATTCTTTGTCTTGATAGAGACAGTAGAATAGCAAAACAAGCAATGCAGAGACGAAGCATTGAACGAATATCAATATTTTATTATGTATTCTATATATCTTCTTTTCATATTTAGAGTCGACCTACCAAGGCCAATAATTCTTAGAGTAAATAGTTTCACTTCAATACAGAAAAGGAGGACTCTAAATGCTAATCAGAATATTTTATTTTCTCATGATATGCTCTGCCTTTTTAAGCATCACCGGCTGTATATCAGAGAACAGCGCTACTCAAGAAATGGCTCGAACGATAATGAAAGAGAATCAGAACAGCGACATATTTATATTGGAGTCGATCCTGTATAAGAAAGTCGAAATAATTAATGAAGAACAATTTAACTCTGTAAATATCGCACCATATGGAAGTATTTCTCACAATTATCAGAAGAACAAAAACTTCCAGTCAGGAGCAGCTTCTGTGTTGCCTCCAGGTACCCAAATATATCGTTCTATCGAACATCCTGAGTATGTCTATTCCAATGATAGAGGCACGTATACGTTGTACAAGTCTGTTCCTGAGGGTTGATTAATGCCTCTCTACCAAACACTAATCCTAATGATTAACAACTGACAAAATAGAATTATAAAACCTCTAGTTCATATGTATTATTTTAACAAAGTATAATGGTAACGGTAGTTTCTCTGTTCGTCATATGGTACGCTGATTGAAGTCCATTGGATATAATAGACAGCTCAACTTTATAACTAATGCAGAGGTACATACCTATGAAAAATGATTGGCTCTACGCTAAAATTATTGTCATGATCTTGGTGGTTAGTAGAGGATATAACGACCTAATGCATTTAATTAAAGATGATTATTTCTTCTTTTATAATCAGCAATTAAGCACATTATGGTACCTTCCCTCAGTCATTCTTGCAGTAGCAGCAGTGTTAACTGGAATTCTGTCCATGTTGAGAAAACGTGCACAAGTAGGCGTAGCTTTTGGCATCTGTCTCATGGCAGATAGTCTCTTTGTTGTGATTCAATCCTTACTAGCTTTCATCCCAGATTTCTCTAAATCATGGTACTTCTTAATTGTGTTCTTGCTGATTGGTCTGCTGGAGTTTGCTACAGGTAAGAGAATCATATCCGAAAATCGGACAACGATTAATAAGAGAGTTCACTGATAGATACATTGCCCTGTTGCTCTCTTACAAGCCCCTCCTCTACTCCCCACCCCAGTTCAACTTACAAATCTGTTCAACATCTAGCATTTACACATCAACAGAGAGGATAGAAATAACAGGAAGAAGCGAAGCGATCGCCTGAAAGCTTTCTGAAGGAAAGCTACATCGGAAGTTTAAGCTTATCCCCGGATTCCCCCTTTGGAAAAGGGATTCAGAGAAATCTAGGGGTAGCAGCGATCTGAAGGTTGTTCTGTACTCGGAGTGACCCGTGTAAACCTCCCCTGTTGACCTTAGTTTTTCAGTTGAACCACCAAACGAATGTTCTATCATTTCATTGACTATCCCGATTCGCTCCAATATAATAACCCTATTAAAGTTAAATATTTTTTTAACTCTATTGGAGGGTTATCGATTGTATACACTCAGCAAAGAAAAAGTAAGACAACATATGAATAAACATGGCATTAGCACGCAGAAGGAATTAGCCGATCAATTAGGTATCAGCAAGAATCAGCTGTCGATGCTGCTTTCGCCGAACTTTAACCCGATCAAAACAAATGCGATGCGTCTATGTGAAGTCTTAGATGTGGAACTCGAAGAGATTCTGATGTCCGAGCAGATCGAATTCCCCTTTGAAGCGGATACGCTAGTGGAACAATCCCATGATGAGGATTTAGAGGTGAACGTGGATGACTTTGAGGGTCAAGATTTCATTGATATTCATAACATCACCGCTAATCGAAAATACTCAGCTATCGAACTATTCGCAGGTGCCGGCGGGCTGGCACTGGGGCTGGAACAGGCGGGTTTTGAGTCCAAAGGTCTCGTGGAGTTCGATAAATACGCTTGTAAGACGCTGAGAAAGAATCGACCAGATTGGAACGTCATCGAGAAGGATATTATCGAGGTTACAGAGCAAGGTATTAAGAACTTTGTAAAAGATATTGGGATAGGAGAACTGGATCTGTTATCTGGAGGCTACCCTTGTCAGGCGTTCAGTTATGCAGGTAAGAAAATGGGCTTATCCGATGCGCGCGGTACAATGTTCTATTATTATGCGCAGCTCCTCAAGCAGCTTCTGCCGAAGACCTTCTTAGCGGAAAATGTACGTGGACTCATTAGTCATGATGAAGGCAGAACGTTCGCGCTTATGCTCAAAGTATTCTCCGAGATCGGCTACACGGTAACATGGAAAGTCTTACGGGCACTGGATTATGATGTCGCTCAAAAAAGAGAACGCATTGTCATGATCGGTATTCGGAATGATCTCGTTGAACAATATGATCTGAAATATGAACTTCCTCAGCCCTACGGTTACCAGTTGACCTTGAAAGATGTGCTGCAGAACGTTCCTGAATCTGAAGGTGCAAAGTACCCTGAATCCAAACGTACAGTGCTTGATCTCGTGCCTCCTGGTGGATACTGGAGAGATCTACCTGACAACATTGCGATGCAGTATATGGGCAAAAGTTATTACTCTGGTGGAGGCAGAACAGGCATGGCTCGCAGATTATCCTGGGAAGAACCATCGCTCACGTTAACTTGCTCCCCAGCTCAGAAACAGACGGAGCGCTGTCATCCTGACGAAACTAGACCGTTCAACGTTAGAGAATATGCTAGAATCCAAAGCTTCCCTGATGACTGGGTGTTCGATTGCTCCATGAACAATGCCTATAAACAGATCGGTAATGCCGTTCCAGTGAACATGGCGAAGGCCATCGGCTTGTCCATTGTTAATGTATTGAATCAGATGAACTAAGTATATTATAGAGGATTTCTTTTCAGAGGAGTACTTTTCAGAGGGGCTCTTTTTAAAAGAAATTCCTCTTCGCTTCAAGTGCTAACGAACCTAACACATCTTAAACTACGGATTAGCTATGTGTGCAAAATTTAACGAACCTCAGTAACGCTATTCCGTCATAAAACGGTGTCGAAACCTGAAAAATCAGCTGAAGCGGCGAAATAAAGCCTCTGTGATTCGTTAGATCTCAGATCCGGGAAAATAGGAGCGAATAGCGTGTGTCAGGTTCATTACATCAGCACAATACTAAAGGGGATGTCTCTCGTCATATTCATGACTGATGGAACATCCCCTTTTGATATACATGAAGGAGGACTAGACTCCCCACTTAATCTTTTTTTCCAAACACGACTGCTGCCACAAGAAAACTCGTTCCACACAATATTTCGTTTAACACATCGTATAGATAGCAATCAGCACGTTTATCTTCCACTAGTTAAATTAGAATTGAATTCGACCTTAAATCTACTTAAATCTCAGTTAAAACCTTCTTCGGCTTCAATGTCTCTTCAATCTCCTTCGCCAGGGAGCGAATCACATCTTCTATTAATTCTGAGCTATCGACTTCGGAAGCCACATCCCCTATGGCATCGGTAATTTTCTGATAGAAATCCACTTCACCCGTTAGCCTATACCAGAATTCCTCCCCAATAATAACCGGATATTCTTCATGGATGACTTTATAATGATTACTTAGATCCTCCCGAGTACCATAGAATACACCAACGATTAAATCCTCCGTACCAACGTTCAACTTATTGGTCCTAGCTAGGTTTTTAACGGCTTTGAAATGACCTTTGATTGTCTCGATGTCATCTTTATTGATCGTATTGGGTCCGGCTTTGATCTGGCAGTATTTCTTCCGTCCATCCACTTTATCTATAAATTCAATATCAATGCCCGATGTAGTCGATGCGAATCCTTCCAACACCTCACTACAGAACTTCTGAAGCCGATCTCCAAAAATGGTATTAATAGATGTCCCCAACACACGAGGATATACTAAGGCCCTAGCGATACTCTCCGGATCATCCTTCCCTGTGAGAAAGCTCGCTTTATACTTATCCAGAAAAGGATTCAGATTGAATTCCTTTAATCTCCGAAGTTTCTCCGTATTCTTTTGATGACTAGGTACAATCTCTGCTTTGAAAAAGTCCTTCGCCTTCGTAATAATCTCTCTCAACGTGTCATCGTGTAGTTTCAGTTCACTCATCTGCTAGATTGCCTCCCTGATATCCGAAGTTCATATAGCATCATCCTACCATTTCCTTCCGTACCGGTCACTATGCATTTATGCGTTGCTTACTCCACTTACGTTAGGATCCACGATGACATCTGTCTGATTGCCTTTGTGAACTAACTGCTGGTACAACCCTCCAGCCGCCAGAAGCTGCTCATGACTTCCACGATCCACAATTTTTCCCTGATCTAATACGATAATTTCATCTGCATTCTGGATTGTCGATAACCGGTGAGCAATGATGATTGTCGTTCGCCCGACCATTAATCTCTCCAATGCCCCTTGCACTAAGCTTTCCGATTTACGATCTAGAGCAGCCGTGGCTTCATCTAATAGAAGAATTGGAGCGTTCCGAAGTAAAGCCCTGGCGATTGCAATCCTCTGCTTCTGTCCCCCTGATAAAAAGGTTCCCCCCTCACCGATATCTGTCTCGAATGCATCTGGCAGTTCCAAGATAAAATCTAGCGCATTGGCATCCTGTGCCGCTGACCTGATCTCGTCCTCCGTGGCATTCAGATTGCCATTCGCAATATTCTCGCGGACAGTGCCACTGTATAGGATGTTATCCTGAGGAACAAGAGCAAAGTAACTTCGCAATTCCTCCAGTTGCATTGACTGCGTATCCGTATGATTGATTCGAATCTGCCCTTCATTCTGCTGGAATAGCCCTAACAACAACTTAAAGATCGTCGACTTTCCTCCGCCACTAGATCCTACAATTGCAGTTACTTGCCCTGGTTGCACAGCGAACGAAATCTGATGTAATACGGGATGATTCGGGTTATAGGCAAATGTGAGATGATCTACCTCCAAATATGCAGGTTGCTGATTAATCGTCTGCTCAGGCAACTCTGTATACTCCTGCTTCTGATCCATTAATTTGAAAATACGATCTGCCGCCCCAAGGGCTTGTTGTAAATCTCCCCAGAGTGAAGCCATGCCTGTGAACGGCCAAGTCAGGTGATTCAGAAGCTGGATAAATGCGATTAATCCGCCAATCGTCATTGAGCCGTTTGACACAAAGAGAGCACCCATAACGAATGTAATGATAAAAGAAAAATGTCCTACCGCGATTGCTGTAGCGGACAGCGAAGCATGAATACGCCCGCCTTCAACCTCCAAGCGACTGATATCCTCACTGCTCGTATGAAATCTGCCGAACAATTTTTTCTCTAAGCCGAAGGTTTTGAATACAATACTTGAGCCGAAGATCTCCTGCAGAAGAGATGTCATTTTCCCGACACCAGTCTGGAGCGCCTGTGAATTTCTCCTGAGGGATTTCCCATATAATGCACCGATTAGTACGGTCATGGGACCGATGATTACACAGATTAAGGCTAGTTGCCACTGGATCGTTAACAGATAGACAAAAGCTAAGATGGCAAGTAACGGACTGCGAATCAGATCAATAATCGTATCTGTGCATGCACGGCCAATCGCTTGGTTATCACTGGTCATACGACTCAGCAGCTCACCTGAATGATTCTCGTTATAGTGTGATTCAGGCAAACGAAGTAATTTTTTCAATGTGTCCAGACGAATACGGTTACGGATCTTGGAGGATACTCTGGTCTTGAAGTATGTATCGACATAGCTGTTAATCACATTGAGCAGAAGAATAATGACCCCGGTTAAGGCCAGAGACTTCCATAAAACTTGACCATCCGCAATGGCTGCATTCGTTACTTGATTCAGGTACCAAGCCATTCCCAGATCCAGTCCTATACCCAGAATCATCGTGAAAAATAGGATAACGTAGCTACTCTTGTACTGTAGAGAATAACTCATCAAACGCCAAATCGTGTGTTTAGGTTTCATATGATCCACCTTTCTCATTTCGGATTATAATCAGTTGAGAATCCATATAGATTCCATTTGGAATCCAGAGGGATTCTCAATGGAGTATATCTTATTACACAATTCCAAATATTTCAATACACATTATTTCAACTTTCCTTGACAACATAGCTGAATTGAATGAATATGAAGAGAACGACGACTTGATTAATACACATAAGATGTACATGTACACATAACGAAGAGAGCCGACAAATATTGGAGAATCAAATGTTCTCTTAATGGAGATGATAGAATGGCAGATTTAGAGAAAGTCAGCATTAACCTCGGACCTGTTGACTTGGGGCAGATCGACCTTCTGGTAGATCAAGGGTATTATACGAATCGTACCGATCTGATTCGCATAGCAATTCGTAACCAATTAGATAGTCATGCGGCAGATCTGAAGCAGTTCAGAGAAGAGTATTATTACGTGATGGGAATTATGGATTTTGATCGCGAACGGTTGGAAGATGTTTTGCGGAACGGTGCCAAGCTTAGTATCAAAGTCATTGGAGGTCTAATTGTTTCGAAGGACGTATCGCTAGAATTAGCCCAAGCTGCATTTGGTAAAGTGAAAATCTACGGGATTATCCGCGCTCCCGAGAACATTAAGAAATTTTTGCGCCAGTTGCATGAGGAAGGTAAAGCATAATAACAAAAAAGAGCCGATAACGCACAAGCTATCATCTAGCAAGTGGTTATACGGCTTATTAGCTTTGTAACTTCTTATTTCCCCTCAAAGTACTGAACAACTTCATCAGGGGTCGTTGCCTTCAGTACGATTTCATTTTTCTCAAATACAAGTATTACTGGATAGGTATTGAGATCAAATATTTTCTCATAATCAAACTTCTGCTCTACACTAACATCATAGAAGTTAATATGTTGAATCGGTTTATCTGCCCTTACGCTTGTATTAATCTCTTGTATTTTCTTCAGCAAACCCTCAACAAATTCGCGATCAGAATCTTGGTTGGAGAACACGATCACCGAGACATCATTCGTTTGACCGTTCACCAAATAATCGATGGCCTTCTCTTTATCATTCTGACCACAACCGGAAATTAGAAGCATTAGCGCTACAACGAGTACGAACCATTTTTTCATAATACATATCCTCTCTTGGAAAGCAATGAAACTCCCGACTTATCAACTTATTTACTAGGAGCTACCTCTCATTCTTTCTCTTGGTCTTATTCATTCTCAACATATTGAAGAATTTCTTGGGGTTCATGGAAATGATTCAGAAGCTCATCCCCCATCTTCCCCCTTCAACAGATGAAATATCCATCTCCACATTATAATATATGTTACATTTATACTATTATGGAATAAATCACTTTACAGGAGAAGCGTGGAGACTAATCGCCGCCTCCACCCGAATCACTACCTCCGCTGTCGCTCCCTGAGCTATACGAGCTATCGTTATCATATGAAGATGTATAGGTACCACTGCTGCTTGCACCACTCGTTTTGTGATAGTTAGCTTTTTTATTCCTTTTTTGGGTACCATGTTCGAATAGGCCAACCTTGTAGTTCAGACGTTCGTATGGATATTCGGCAGCAAACAATGGACGATATTCGCCCCGGAGAGATAGAACCAGCAGGAGCAAAGGCGTTGCCGATATGCTCTTAGATACCGTCGCCCTGGATGATCTCTTCTGCTCCTTCTGTAACATCTGTCTAATCTCCGGTTCGAATTGATTCTGGAGATGAGTCCAATCCGTTTTTCGGCTACAACGTGAGCCAATTCGTAGTACAAGAGCGATCTGCAACACTCGTTCCAGAGACTCCGCTGCTTCTCCGAGCCGTTCCGTAGGTATTCCTTTTTTATACTTCCTACGCCAGCGATGCAGTGATCTTGACCATTCACGAGCCATAGGTGCAATCTCTCGTCCTGGGAGGAACAAGCGAACGAATAACATGATTATGATTGCGGTCAACACATCGGATCGAAATGCAAATTGAACGCCCTCCATCAATACAGTCGTCATGAATAAACTAAATACCGCAAGCTGGAACACCCAACGTACATACACACGCCTCCAACTCAATAGCCATAACAGCAATGCTAGGCTTAATCCAATAATATCAGCTATACCTAATCCATCTATCTGACCTAAAGCTACAACGAGTATAAAGAGAACCGGGTAAAGAATTCCTACCAGTAATCGGAGTAATACTGGCGTTCGAATGATGCCTTCCCATCCTCTTGATTCACGAATCTGTGCCACCCATCGCCGCAGCCTTTTGTTGTCGAGCTTCTCTCTTTCACGGTAATAATACAAATTTTCGGCACTTTTACTTTCCTCTGAGCTGGGACCAGCTAACGTGTCTAGACGGAACTTCTGTGCTCCAAAACCATGCTCGCCAATAAACCATTGGATTAATTCATCTTCGTCTGGCATGATCTGACCGATCTGCTTCGTCTTCTGAAATTCCAACGTCACATTAGGCGCATATTGATCATCTTGATATCGTCCTTTGGTTGGTATAACGCGGAGAGATAATATCCCTGAACGGGTCAGAGCAAATAATGAAGCAAGGGTGTCTCGTAGGCGCATTTTACCTTTATTGAACACATAAGCAAGAAAAAGTGGATCAGCCTGTTCAATCTCTTCATCGGTATAACTGCCCTTGGACATTCGATTTCGAATGGAGAGCAGTATTTGCAATACCAACACCGCTAGAATCACCCATACGAACTGAGTTCCAATACGTTGAATCCAACCTTCTTCAAATATGCTTTCCACCACATATCCCTCCTCCCAACCACCATACCAATGAATACTCTGGTGAATGCGACTCTCT
Source organism: Paenibacillus sp. ACRSA (assembly GCF_022346845.1). Classification (NCBI taxonomy): domain Bacteria; kingdom Bacillati; phylum Bacillota; class Bacilli; order Caryophanales; family Paenibacillaceae; genus Paenibacillus; species Paenibacillus sp. ACRSA. Next base: position 645,105 of record NZ_JAKRNP010000003.1, read on the forward strand.
AAAGCTTAATCATTGCTGACTTCAAATTCATATAAAATTGCTGGGCATCTGCATAATCTGGTAACCCAGCCACTTGTCCATCCCCAAGCTCAAGAATGATCCATGAACCGTCCGTGAGTTTGGCAAAATCCATCGTAAAGAAACGACTTTGAATCGTGCTCGCTATGCCCATGAACGAGTCTAGCTGGGCTACAAACCCTGCATCTTCCCCTTCATCCCAATAGTTCGATACATACAGTGGCTTACCATCTAGGACAAAGACTCGCATCTCCTGAGACAAGGGCATACCACTTTGTGGATGATTCGATAGGAATGCCAGCTGGGCATACTCTCTGAATACCAGCCCCTCATTTAAGTCCGAGCCTTGTCGCTCAAGGAAGGTCTGAACCACTTTCTGCACGTTTGCCTGATCGGATGCATCTGGGATATAACAGGCTTCATGCCATTCATGCTTTCTTGATTTCACATAATCCTTGACCATAATAGGTGCTGCGCCAAACGTCTTGACTGCGTCCCTAAGCCAGTCTACCGACTTGTCCATCTCAGACTGATGAATCCAAACGGAACGTGGGGTGTATGGCTTAATCAGATCATATGAATCAGGCAGATAATGTGCATGCCGATATTGCTCAGGTGTATTAATGAGATACAGATTGATTGAGGTAAGCGCATTGTACAGCGTCTCATATTCACTTGGCTTCATCATCCATCCACGGTATACCGTCAGGGTTGGCTCTATCGCGGCAGCAAGATGCTGAATTGCACGTCTTGGTTTGCCATCAATGAGCAATAATTCTAGGTGAATTAACCCTACATCCAGACCTAGTTGCTTCGCATATGTATACTCTTCCTCATAACTTTCATCCACTTTCCGCTCATTCAGCGGAGAACTGCAATATATTATTTTCACCTCGGCTTATCTCCTTTCAAACATGTAACGCCAATGTATTCCTATTATTTTAACATACCCGCTTCTGCTGCAAACAGCTTCGGTAAAACAGGCCCATCAACAAAGTAACCCAGCATCATGATCGATACTAGGCTAATTTATATTTATCTAATCATTTAATCCCTTACCCTCAAGGATTGGCTTCACATACTTTTCAACCCTAGAGGCTCTCGTCTTTGATTGCTTAGCGTCTGAGAAATAATAGATGTATGCTCTTTGTCTCCCAGGGGTCAAAGCTTCAAATGCCGTTTTCAGTTCAGGCATTTCATCGAACTTTTGTGAGAGTTCCTCTGGAATGGCATACTCTGTCGTTTGCTTCATTTCTACCTTCTGGCCGGAATTTTCAATCTCAACGGCCTCTTGGATATATGCTTTTATCAGGTGTTCCATCTCATCTATTTGCTCAACATTCGTAAATCGAATCTGGCGTGCTGCCTGTACATTATTTGTCTGTTGAATCAGAATCCCATCCGTATCCTTCAACAGGGCTCCCTTATGAAACAAAAGCGCACAGTATTCTTTGAAGCCATGGATCAACACCACGTTTTTATTCTGAACGGTGTAGCATGGATGCATCCACTTATAATCCTCGGTCAACCCACAGTCCAAAATAATCTCCCGAAGCCGCACCGATTCTTCCTTCCACGTGTTGGCTTTGCTTAAATACTCATCAACCTTCGGATTAAGTCTGCTGTCAGTCATCAGAACTACCCCTCTTCATCATCATAAGCTACATCCCCCTTACTTTATCATGAGTTCAAAAAAACACAAAGAATCCCCTTCAAGCGATCGTCCTATACTTAAAGGAAGCCGTTTAAAGGGGATTACTCTATTACTTTACTTTGGAAGGACGTTAACCAAAGTCACATTGGTTAACGGGTTCTTCATCACTCAAAACGGAACCAGCCAAAGTCAAACAGACTGCCTGGCAGGAAGATAAAGGTCACCTTTTGCACACCTGTCACCTGTTCAAGTTCAAATACCCGTTCCTCATACCCCTCTGACTGTGTGAACTCGACAAGCTGATTGCTCTGCCCGTCTGCTCCTGAGAAACGAATATGAATCGTGTTTTTGTCGATAGGCGAATGACCGCAGATTACAAGTTTGGACGTACCTGCTGCCGTAAAGTCCATCTGATCGAACTCCAGTGAGACATTGTTCCCGATCCCCTCAACCGAATCACCTTGGATCGTAAACGTATCTCCATACAGCTGGTCACACGATGCAGCGGCATTCTGCTCAAAGGCTCGGCTTTGGCGTTCAAAGGTAAAGCCCTTGATGTGAATTTTCTGCTTTAGTACAAAACAAATCGATGTAATTCCACGCAACCGCTTGGATAACGTATACGTGTCTTCCTGGTACACATTCCATCTGGATTCCTTCTGATATACCACATCAGCAATCAATGTGCTTCCCTCTTCACCAGGCATACCTTCCCAGATCTGCATGGGATACTCTTCATTCGATAGAGCAAAGATCGGAATCGTAATGGTATCCGAACCATATGCACCAAAGTCGATATTGCGGAAGCCCACATGTGTCTCCCCATCTCGGCTCGTCGCTACACCACGTTCGTTCCCATTGCCCACATCGCCCTTTGAATAATCATAAAGCCCACCGGAGATAAAGGCGTATGGATCGTGATATGCCGTTCCTAGCCCCGTGGCGGTGAATTCAAGCTGGGAGATCAGTTTAATTTTGTCCGTACCGTTCTTGCTCGTTGCACGAAGACGGAATGCACCATCTCCCAGCGCAATGACCTTCACGTGACCTGCTTCAGTTGGATTCTCAATCGAGTCTGCATGGAGCGGCTCCACTTTGGAGATGTTCGACTCAATGCCCGCATCATTCACCACAGACCATTCGATATCTCGGTATGTTGTATTCTCTGGATAGAGCTTTGCATGAACCACCATCTCTGGGGTAGAAGGGTCTAGCAACTGGCCTGCCGGGCTAATGATTTCAATTTTGCGTAAAGGGATCTCGTCTGCTTGTCCCGTATGAACAGCCTGATCCTCATTGTGCTCCAATACCGCCTGTACTTTCGTACCCTGAGCATTGGTCTCCTGAACATGTAATTCTTGAACATTAATCTCCGAAACACTCTTCTCTGAAGCATCAGTACCTTCATTCACAGGCACGGCATGGAACTCAGTAGTTGCGCCTGCTAAGCCTTCCGAGGATACCACGATCTTCACTGTTCCCGATTCATTCGTTGCGCCAATGATTGCCATTAGTTTACCACTAAACAATCTGCGACTTGTTCCCTTGTATGGATCATAATCCGTACTATCCCCGTTATCCAGCCCTAACAGACGCCCCGCACCCGTCACGCTCACCTGCACACGATTGTTGGCATTTTGCACCGGGTTGCCATCTTCATCTTCCACATTGATCTCGACAAAAATAAGATCCTTACCATTCGCAGTTAATTGCTCACGGTCTGCATGAAGACGAACAGCCTGTGCATCTTTGTAAGATCGCTGAACATCGGTTGCAATCACATTGCCGACTTCATCGTACGCAATCGCCTTCAGCTCACCAGCGACATAAGGCACTTTCCACCAACCAACAAGCTGTTTTCCATGAGCATGGTCAATGTTATACGTGCCGATCGTATCGCCATTCAACTGCAGTTCAATCTTTGGCGCGTTACTGCACACGCGTACATCAATGACCTGACCAGGGCTGAAATCCCAGTAAGGGAACAGGTGCACCATCGGAGCCTTCTTGTAATCCGTCCAAGCGGATTGGTAGATATAGTAGGAGTCTTTCGGGAATGTTGCCGTATCAATCTGTCCAAAATAGGAGTTCTTCGTATGATACGGTGTTGGCTCACCGATATAATCGAATCCTGTCCATAGGAACTGTCCAAGCGAATAAGGGGTATCGCGTTCTGCCAAAATACACGCTTCTGCCGACTTCGCTCCCCAGCTTGTCGTACTGTTTCCCAGCGCGGAGCACTGCTCATCATCATCAGCCAGAATGGATTGCTCGAATGGGAAGTGGTAGATTCCCCGACTCTGCACCACAGATGCCGTCTCACTGCCATAGATAATCCAGTCCGGATGTTCCTCATGGTGCTTATCATAATATTTTTCCGCGTAATTATATCCTGCAAGCTTCACGATATCCGCACATTTCTGCGCATTTTCCCAAGGCATGTAGTTCGAACCAATCGTAACACGCGCATTGTGCTTCGGATCGAATTCCAGCACATAATCCATCAGCATCCGGGTGACTTCCTGCCCCCGCTCATCTGCATGCGTATCATAGATCTCATTACCAATACTCCACATCATCAAGCTTGGATGGTTGCGGTCACGCATAACCCAGCTCTTCACATCCGTATGCGCCCACTCTGGGAAGAATCTCGCATAATCGTAAGGGGTCTTGGAACGCTCCCACATGTCAAAAGCTTCTGAAACAACCAGCATGCCCATCTCATCGGCTAGCTCCATGAACTCTTTGGCAGGCATATTATGAGCGGTTCGAATGGCGTTAACGCCCATGTCCTGTAACAACTCGAACCTTCTACGCAGAGCGACCAGATTGAATGCTGCACCCAAGGCGCCCAGATCATGGTGTTCACAGACACCGTTCATTTTCATTTTGACCCCATTCAGGAAGAAGCCTTCCTGCGGATCGAACCTAACTTCTCGAAAACCAACGTTCTGGGTGATGCTCTCTATCGTTTCATAACCTAGGCTACCTTGATGCTGTACCTGAGTCTGAGCATTCTTACTTTCAGTTGGAGTCTCAGTCTCAACTTCAGCTTGAGTCCGGGCGTGAGTCTGGTCGTGATCCACTGACTTCACCTGTAAATCGGTCACCAATTGATAGAGTTGCGGTTCTTCTGTACCCCACAGATTCGGATTCTCTACTACAAATTGCTGGCGGTTCTTGATCATTCTAGCATTGCTAGATTTACTATCATAACCAGCATTAGCTATATAATCATCCTCAGCTTGCTGAGTATCCAGCGTCACAGCCGCCGTTGTGGTTGCTACAACCTTGCCCTCATAGAGCAAAGTGTGCACAAGCTGTGCATCCCGATCAATAACGACATCTGTATCCACCTCAACCTGCCAGCCATCGGACTGCTTCTGCATGGATACATAGGTACCATTGGTGACGATATGATTGTGATCCCTCGTTTTCAGCCATACATTACGATAGATTCCTGCACCGGAATACCACCTACTGTTAGGGCTCTGATGCACCACCTTGACAATGATTTCATTATCTCCCTCGACCAAGGCCTCTGTAATCTCGTGTTCAAACGCAGAATATCCATACTTCCATTCCCCTACCAACTGCCCATTCACATACACGGATGAATCCATATACACCCCGTCAAAACACAACAGTCTGTGCTTATCATCCTTCGTAATCTGGAACGACTTGCGATACCAGCCAATACTATCCTCATACAGATCCAATGTGTTATAAATCAACCAATCATGCGGAAGCTCCACAGGTTCGAACGTTAATCCCCCAGGCTCCGTAACATCTAGTCCACTTTTGGCAAATGCCCATCCATCATTAAAGAGTTTTCTCGAATTCATCGCTCTCTCACATCCTGTCTCAATATGATTGCGTTTACATAATAAGAATGAAGCTACATCGATAACCTTTTCGATCATCGTTACATAAACCCTTCTACTCTACCCGATTATACCATCTGATCCATCTAGTGACTGCACAGGATTGAATATAAAACCAACAATTTATACAACACCTGCATCACAAAAAAAGGCAACCTGGCATAGCCAGATCACCCCAATCCTCTTATTTCATCCAATGTAAAAAGGATTATGCCCCGCGCCTTTGCCCGATGGCATTGCCCCAGGCACCCCATCCGCTTCTAACAGCGGACGGACAATTAACTTCGCGGGCCATTCCTGCCTTTGAAAGATGAGGCGGAATAGCTCGGCCCGGTCAGCCTCCGGAAGCTGCACACGGTGCAACGCTTCCTTCCACATCTGCTCCGTAATGTCCCATAACTTCGCTTCAGGCAGATCATAGACTGCAACGAATGCCTCAATAATGGCAGCCAAATTAACCTGTGTGCCTAGAGATTGCACATAGAATATAAGCTTCTCAATCGTCTCGTTATACAGACTATTAGAGTATCCCGGTCTAATCCAATACGCCGGATCAGCGATGCCATGTTTGTCCAAGTAAGGCTGATGCAATCGCACAGAATCGTGGTCGCGGAATAACAATCCCTTCACCTGCTGATTACGAAATACCACACAGCAGTTCTGTCCATGGATTTCAGGAACAACCCCTACCTTGAAAAGCCGCATGACCACATCATAAAATAATCCCGCCAGTTTGGTATAAAATGCGACCACATCTTCCTTTGATAATTCCTCATCTAACAGCTCGGACAGCAGATGTCGACCATCCAATTCCACCCCAAGGGCAGCCATCGGAATGATTTTTACCCCTTCCTCCAGAAGCTCTGGCGGATAGATCCGTATCTGAGCCGCAAGATGGCGAGGATGATCATCAAATAACCCCATGTCATCAGGCATGTAGCCCCACCAATTCTGTTCTTGGCATAAGAACACTTTTCCAGTAAGAGAATCATCACAAGCAATTGCCTGCCGTAGCATCCGTTCTCCAGCTAAACCATTCAACAGCTTAACGACCGGGAGATAACGTGCTGCCCCAAGAGACAATACGCTGACAGGAAGCTTCAACATATAAGTTGATGAAGTTACGGAAGACATCGAACGAAGGGAGGATGTCGCCTGAACCTGACCAGCCTCTATATCAAGCACGATGATTGTACGATTCTCTATTTCCGCTACATAACGTGGGAGAATGATATTCTGCAATTGCCAAGGATGAACCGGCATGGGCATATATGTCTTCAGATCAATTCCATTACGCTGGAATGCGTCCTCCACCATCTTTCGTTGGGGCTCATCCAATATATCAAGTGTTGATAATCCCTTGTTATCTTCACATCCTTGTTGCACGACATCCTTACGCACTGCAACCCAGCGCAGAGGTATCTTCTCTCCGAATTCTGCTGCATAACGACGCACATCCTTTTCCGTGAAACCAATCTTTGCTTTGGATGTTGGATGGAAAGGTCGATCCCGTAACGCGGCAATTCGTTCTCCTTTAATGAACCACTCGTAGGCATTGGATGGCTTCACGTTATGCAGCTGATCCACTTGTTCTAGTCCCAAGGCCAACTGCTCGGCCGCCGTCTCGATGCTATCCACAAATTCAGCTACGCCCGGATGAGCATAAGCTTCGTCCGAAAGTGCGAGTCGCAGTACAGTATGTCCAACGGCTACCGGTGTAGAGAGCATGATCCAATCACCTTCAGTATTTTGAGTATATATCGGGGAGCCCTGTACCCACTGTTTGCCCTGCCTAATACTGGACTGAACCATGAACACGATTCCTTCCAGATGAACTAGAAACTTAGGAGCTTGACGAGCCTCTTTGCTTCTAGCATCCTCCCATAGTAATCCAGCATGAGATGACCTATTTCCCTCTTCCCCAAGTGACTTTTCATCGCTAAAAGCCCGTTGCTCATCCAACTTCCAGTGTCCTTCCAATGCCCCTTCTTCTGCAAACGTACGCTTGTTTCCTATTGCGTGTTCTTGTCTGCCCACCATTTGATCCTTCTGCCAACCTGCCCGCTGCCCGTACTGATACGGTTCCATCATTCGGCGGATTTTCTCTGGAGCAGCAGATAATTCAATCAAGGTATTACCGGGAATGGGTAGTAGCCCCTCTGCTAGAAATGCATTAATCAGATCCTCCATGATCTGGTGCTCAGCGGCTTGCAGACTGGAAAGCTTCATCACTGTTGACATGGTCGTTTCCCTCCGTCAAATAATGGAATGCCGGGTGCGGATGCCCCAGAAAGTCATGGTGAGAGATCGTCCAGCAATATGCTCCAGATTTCTCAAAAACAACGATATCCCCGACGCGGAGCAGCTCAACCTCTGCACTCGAATGCATCCGGTCTTTCGGTGTGCACAGCTCGCCTACAATATGCACTTTGCTATGCCTCACTTCAGGTCTTGCGTATGAATGCGTCCAGCGTTCTGTAGCCATAACGTGAAAAGGGTGATTATGTCCCCATGAGGCAGGTAGCCGATTATGGTGTGTTCCCCCTCTGATCACGGCAAACTGTTCGCCATGGGAATCTTTGATGTCCGTAACCTCTGTTGCATAATAACCATGATCTGCGACGAGAATCCGTCCTGGTTCGAAGTATAGCTGGACACCATCAAGTCGTTTCCTTGCCTCGCTCTGTTTCAGTAGAAAAGTGAATAACGGCCAGTCAAACCCCGGGCTGCCGTCATACGTCACGCCGAATCCACCGCCTGCGTTAAGGATCTCAACCTGTATATCGTAAGCTTCTTGCCATGCCTTAACTTTGTTTAAATACAGATCAATCATCTCAGCATGCAATCGCGCATCGGTATTGTTGGATAACGAATGAAAGTGAAACCCACGCAGGTGTACGGCTCCTGTACCTTCATCACGTATGATCTGTATCGCTTGCTCAACCCACTCCTCATCTAATCCAAATGGGCTTGGCCCACCGCCCATCACAATCTTAGTTCGTGGCAGTGTGCTGCTTCTCAGATTAATTCGCAGCAGAATACTGGCGACCTGCTTTTTTCGCTTCGCGATAGCAATCAGTCTTCGCAGCTCTAGCAAACTTTCCACATGCAACAAGGTGACCTGATGTTCCAGCGCTTGTTCTAACTCAGCTTCTTTTTTGCCTGGTCCGCCAAAGAGAATAGGAACCTGGGCACTAATACGCCTTACCTTGAGCAGTTCGCCAATCGACGCAACTTCAAATCCTTTAACCCATGGCAGAAGCGCTTCAATGATTCGTGGATCAGGATTCGCTTTGATCGCGTAGAACAAAGAGGTATGTTGTGGCATGTGCTGTAACATCTGGCGTACCTGTTCTTGGATTCCCGCGAGGTCGTAGAGATACGCGCATACAGGCTCGTCAGTGCTTTCTTGTAACTGACGGATCACAGTTTCTACTTTGGATATCATATCTGGCCACCTACACTCCCATAGTCATTCCGTTTCCGCACATATGCACGAAAAGCTGTATTCCGGTCATCCCCTAATACAAAAATATGTACCCCTCGCTCTGTCCACAGTGTCATATCCTTGATACCTCTCGTCACGGTTGCATACGGGACATTGTACTGCTGCGCTTGATCATGTAAGGTCGTCAGTGCAGAACGAACATCTGCATGATCTGTCTGCCAAGGTACACCAAGAGATTGTGATAGATCTGCAGCTCCCTCCAACACAAAACTGACCTGTGGATGGGACAAAATGTTATCGCTCTGCTGGATGCCCTGCACACTCTCAATCATAGGAATCACCATGATCTGCTCATTTGCCTGTCCAATGTACTCAGTAAGTGGATATTTACCGAACACACCAGCACGTCCACTATTCAGACTGCGCATTCCCAGTGGATGATAGTAGGTGTGACGAACTGCTTCTTCCACTTGTTCTCGTCCTTCCACGTGAGGGATCACAATGCCTTGTGCCCCGCAGTCCAGCACTTTCAAAATCTCTGCCCGCTCCACCTTCGAGATGCGTACGAGCGGTGTCATGCCACATAGATCAGCAGCCCGAATCATCTCTTCCAACGATTCCATATTCGTCGTTGCATGCTCCAGATCAATGATGACAAAATCATATTCCGCATGTCCGATCATCTCAATGATTACCGGATGTGGAATCGATACAAACAAGCCGAATACAGGTCGCCCTCGCGATATTTTTTCCTTCAGCGTATTAATTCTCATGCCAATGTATCCTTCGCCCGTTTCAACGGATTGCTGACTTTGCGGAAATACAGTTCCCCATCACCGTAGAGACGTCGCTTTGTCATCTCTTCAATTAACGCATCCTCGCCAAACAGATCAAACCACGCAAAGCGTTCGCTATATTCCGGATGCTGTTGGTGATAATCCACAATGACACCTGCACTCAGTTGCCAGAAAGCTTCCTCAGACAATCCGAAGGGCTCCAGCGCCAGAGCAATATCGGTCATACAGATGAAGAAAAATGCATCATAGGTATAGTCTCGAACCTCGGATACATCCTCGGCATAGATAAAGGAATACCGATTGAACTTACGGTGAGTCTCCGGTACAGGATGCAGCTCTGGTGCACGCTCTGGGTGGAGCAATTTATCTGGTACATAACGAACCCCATCATGCAGATCCTTGACGATCATTCGTTTCGGTAGGTCATTCTCCAGCACCAAAATAATATTCTGGGCATGTGACTCCAGTGCAATGCCATGGGCGTATAACAAATGAATGATCGGCAGTGTGATCGTGCGAACAAGCGCTTCACTCCACTTCACAATACCGTGACGTTCGATTGCAGCCTGAATAAAAGGTACACCGTTTGGTTGCACCAGCATTAATGCATTTAGTGGCCAAGCTGTCTCGCCCTCATGCAGATGGGTGGTTACGTTCTCTCGCCAGATTGCACCGAATGTTCCGTACGCACGGCGATATTGGATGACAGATAGTTGCTCATATCTGAAGGACAATCCCATGATCTCTTTCAGTATGGCAAACTGCTCCTGCTGCAACAGCTCATCCTCCTGAATAAGTTGTTCCAACCAATCGCTGATCAGCGGTGCATTCTGGGTGGTATGCTGAGCCAAAATACGTGTACTCGATGTATTCGTAATACTAAGTGCTAGTTTGATATATGGAGCACTAGAATTAACCCGATTGGAGAGCGAACGGATCGACTGCTGGGCACGATATGAAGAAGAAGATGCCCCCAGGAAAATGATATCCTTCTCCAATAATTGAACAGCAAATACCGACTGCAATTGGTGCTCCCATTGCCAAGGATGAACTGGGATGAACACATAAGGGTTACCATGAGCGTCAATGTGAGCCACGCCTTCTCCATCACTGCTACTGCTACTGCTATTATCACTGTCGCCACTATTACTATTGATATTGCTACTAATGCTGGTATTGTCAACGATACCACCCTCAGCAACATTCACATCGCCAAGCTTTAGAACAGATTCTCCCTGCAAAACACGGTTGAACCGACGTACATCCGCCTCCATCAAATGTTGTCCCACAAGATCATCTGATCTACAACCTTTGGAGAGAGCCGTCTGTACCAACGTCTGCTTCACCGCAAGCCAATAGAGCGGCACATCCATGTTGAATTCGGGGCCATAGGCCAGGTTGTCTTTTAGCGTAAATCCTAACCTCGACTTATAGCTCGGATGATAGAGATGACCGTCCGTCATATGACTTTCGAGTGCATCATAATGATGATCCACGATCGGAATCGACTCTGCCAATACAGCTCGGCACTGACTATCCTTCGCCAGTGTCTCCAGCAACTCCTGAATGAAGGAATCGACATGAGCTCCTGTAAGTTTGTTCAATATCATTTCTTCCAGAAATCGATTCAGATCAGTCATAGGCACGCCTTCTTTTTGGATCGACCCTTTAACTATCTTCACTCTACCAAACGAGTACTTCTGCTGTGCTTTACAGGTATATTGAACAGGCTGACCTTGCCCATCGATTCCGGTAGTTCCCCACTCGCTGCCTTGCTTCTTACAATCAATAATGTCCTCGAACCATAAAGCCTCCAGTGCCTGACGCATAATGCGTTCCTGCACATCCTTGTGTACTTCCGTTTTGTCCTTGATTTCATTCTCGACTTGAACGGCTCCCACTTACTTCACTCCTATTCGGTTCATTACATTCTGAACGGCCACATAATCCGGTGTTTGACTGATTCCTCGAAGACAGCTCACCAGGTTCTGCTTTGCCATAAATGCATCTGCCTTGAGCAAATGCTGAACATAGGCATTCCCTGTCCGCTTTAATTCTTCTTCAAGCACTTCACGCACCATCTCCCAGAAATGCTCTTCCTGTACACTCACATCCCTAGCAAGTGCATGTATAAGTGAACCCAGATGATTGATCATAAAATAATAAGATGTCCTTGCCCACGCCTTCTCCCGTGGATAAAATAACAGCTCAGAACGATCACGTTCAGCCGAATTCAGATGCTCAATATCCACACTTACCCCTTCCAGATCACGCACAATAAAGGCAACAGGCCAACCGTCCTTTAGGGTTACCAGCGTATTTTGTAAATGGGCTTCAAAATGAATGCCCCGCTCCCCACCTGCACGCACCAGTGGTAAGAGAGATAAACGTAAGTAATGGGATAACCACTGCTCCGCCTCGTTCCTTCCACCGCCAAGCATACGCATCAACCGCGATGGCATTCCTGGCAATGGTGCTTCTACTAGGCTGGATACAACGAATGTACTCGCTGGATCGAATTCAATCGGGCGATAAGCTACAGTAAACAAACTGGTCAACCCTTCGTCCTCGAAGTGACACGTCGTTACTCCCGTTTCATATGCAATGTGCGTGTTCTTGTCCTTCTGGAAACAATCATGTTGTACCAAGTAACGTGAGGCATCCAGCGTTCTACGCATCTGCTCTGCACTGTTCGTACGAATCATGTTGGTTATCTGCATATTTAGCGACAGCTTGATATTACAGTTCATATCAGGCACATATACGGTGCGCACCGAGGAAGTTGGATAGGCGAGTGAACCAAAGCTGCCAAGCAGCACGATTTTTCGTTCTCGGATGTAAGATTGCACTTCGGCAATACCCAAGATGTGCTTATATTGCCAAGGGTGTACGGGCAGTACGCCATAGATCTCAGATGAATTCTCCACAACTTGTGCCAACTGTTGTTGAACACTGTCAGGCCAATCGATCTGACCCTGGCCCCTCACCCACTCTTCTTGAAACACATCCTTCCTCACGGCAATGTAACAAAGTGGGAAGGCATTACGTAGCTCCGGGCTATACCTAAGCACATCCTGTTCAGTGAACCCACGTGAATTTTTGGGAAACGGGTGGAACGGATGTCCATACAATAGAGATTGTTCCGATGTACAGTAATCATGCATTTTGAAGGCGGCAGCCTTCTCAATGAACAGCGTCAAATTCGCGAGGCTATTGTCTACTTTTTCGGCAAAATCACGAATGAGCTCGTCCTGAACCCCTTCTCCCTCTTCTCGTTTCTGTCCATGCAAAATTACTCCATCACTTCCCTCTGCGGAAAGCTCTCGGATAATCCAGTGAACCAAATCCTGCACATACACCATCTGCCCACTGAGATTTTGTATGGTATCGTACTCATGCTCACCTATGGCGGAGTAATACGATAAACGTCCAGTAACGATGACATCACTCTCCAGAAACGACACTCGGAACGTCTTGGTCATCGCAATGATCTGTATATCATCTTGCTTCTTGTATGCAAGCTCACGAATGTACGTGTTGAGAAGCAGCTTGCACGAGTGCATATTCGCCTGCTGCTTCGCCTCAGACTGGAGCTTGTTTTCCATCTTGAACAATGAGGCCAACCTTCTTTCGTGTTATAAGTAAAACTAGGGGCAGTGTCAGCAGGATCGCGCCTCCAAGCACGATACATATTTCTCGTAATGCACCCCACTTTGCCATCTCTACCGATGCCCCTGTCTGAGCAAGCCATTGCCATCGCATATCGTAGAACAACGTGAGTCCCATGATTGCAAACGATGAAGCTAAACGTTCAATCGTCGTCGACAATGCCGATCCCTCATGCATATCTTCTTCTGATAACGCCTGTAATCCTAGAGCCGAGATGCTCATACCTGACAGTCCAACTCCAATTCCTCTGCAGGCCATAAGCATGACCAGAATAATTAGCGAGATATTCAGCGGCAGGAAGGCAAACGATACAATCGAGAACGCCACAAGGGCGGTGCCCCATGCGATAAATTGCAACGATCGACCACGATCCATCAGACTGCCGCCAATCCACATGAACAGACTTGTGCAGATCGATAGCGGAATGAACATCGCACCGGATAAAGCCGGTGACATGTGAAAGACATCTTGGAATAGCAGTGGTAAAGTAAATATCACCCCAAACATCACGCAATCCTGAATGGTGGAGATGAGTACAGTTAATGGAAACACTTTATTCCGACGTAATAGCTGATAGCGAATTAACGGTTCCTTCCGTCGATTCTCCGTTTGAATAAAACGGATGAGCAGTGCAATTCCTACTGCCATGAGGCTCCAAGGTACTCCGCTACCCACAATAGGACTAGCATATAGTTGAAGTCCCAGACTAAGAGCGCCTATCCCTCCGATCAACAAGATGATGCTGGATAGATGCCACCGCTTGCGGCGGGCTGGCAAGTACACCTGAATGTATAAGCCACATAAGACCAGGGAGAATACGGCAAAGGGAACGTTCAACCAGAATAGATATTCCAGTTTTCCATACTCAATGATGAATCCACCTAAGGTCGGTCCAGCCGTCGGAGCAAGCATTAGGAGCATTCCCCACGCTCCTGTGATCCTGCCTCGCACCTCGGTGCCGTAATAGTCAAACAACAAAACAAGGGATAACGGAATCATCAGACCTGCTGCTACGCCATGCACGAATCGTACGATCAACAACACCTCAAAATAGGCATGGAACAGTGCACCAATGATGGAGAATATGCCATATAAACATATGCCTAACATATAGGTCTGTTTTCTGCCCAAACGATCCACGATCAGAGAGGCCATCGGCATCGTCAGCGTCATTGCAAGCATGTACAATACAATGATCCATCCCCCTGCTGTCGTCGAAATATCATAGTGTTGGACAAAGTAGGGTAACAGCAGATTAAATGCACTATTCGTCAGCACCAGAGCAAAGGCTCCCGTAAGAATAGCCCACAGAACGGCATGACCCTTGAGTAGCGATAACTTCATGCTGTAGCTGTCGTTAAAGCAATAGCTGCTTGCACGGATTTCTCAAAAATCCCCAGTACTGCTGCCGTCTCCTGCTCTGTAATATTGAGTGGTGACAGGAACCGGATCACAGCCGAATGACGACCACCGACTTCCACGATTAAGCCATTGTTGAAGCATTCATGCTGGATGGACGCAGCTAACGCTCCATTCTGTAGATAATGTCCTAAGCGATCCTTCGAGCCAGCAGGATCAACGATCTCTACCCCAATCATCAGTCCTCTGCCCCGAACATCTCCAACCTCTGCATACTGTCCTTTCAATTGCTCCAATCGATGCATGAACTGTTCGCTTCGCAATTGCACGTTCTGAAGAATGTTCTGCTCTTGCATGTGGCGAAGGGTAGCAAGCCCTGCGGCCATCCCTAGCTGGTTACCTCGGAATGTTCCCGTATGCGCGCCGGGTTGCCATTGATCCAGTTCTTCTTTATAGATCACAACAGCCATAGGTAAGCTACCACCTACTGCTTTGGAGCAGATGATCACATCGGGCACAATCCCTGCATGTTCAAATGAAAACATCCGCCCCGTGCGGCCAATGCCTGTCTGAACCTCATCAATAATCAATGGAATGCCCCGCTCAGACGTAATACGGCGTAATTGCCGCAGCCATTCGAGATCCGCAGGAATTACTCCGCCTTCCCCCTGCACAGTTTCCAGAATAATTCCACACGGCAGCGGAATACCGCTCTCGCAATCATCCAGCAGATTCTCAATGTATTGTGCGCTAAGCTTAGCGGTCATGCCTTCTCCCATCCCAAAGGGGCAGCGATACTCATAGGGAAACGGCAGGAAATGCACATCAGGTAAAAGGCTCTGCAGATGTTGCTTTTTGCTTAGATTGCCACTCATCGCCATAGTCGCCTGAGTTGAACCATGGTAGCTTCCCTGGAAGGCAAGGATCGACTTGCCACCTGTCGCATTTTTGACTAGTTTAATTGCCGCTTCTACCGCATCAGCTCCAGTTGGCCCACAGAACTGAATTTTGGCCGTATCCTTTAATTCATTCGGAAGAATAGAGAGTAATTCTTGCATAAATGCAAGCTTCAATGGTGTTGCTAAATCCAAGGTATGTAACGGAATCTGTTGATCAAGCACACCACGAATCGCATCCGTAACGGTCTCATGGTTATGTCCTAAAGCAAGCGTTCCTGCTCCTGCAAGACAATCGTAGTAGTTGCGACCTTCAGTATCTGTAATCGTAATCCCTTTAGCCTTACTGATCACAAGTGGAAAGTGTCTAGGGTACGAGCGCGCATTCGATTCCTTTTCATTTTGAAGCTTCAGATAGTCGGACTGCACTTCTACTGACATTGCATATTACGCTCCTTATGATCAATTTGAGATGAACTACAGTTCATGGAGACCTGCCACTTCAATGAAAATCCGTGTTCAAAAAGGGCGGTTTTCAGTACCAAGAAGATGGGATGAAGCTAGAAATGGAGTAAGGGAGCGTAGGCAAAACTACGTGAGCAACTACATTGTTTCCGAAGGAAACAAACTTCGTAAGCACCCCACTTATTTCGGCTGAATCCCATATTCGATGCTGAGATGCCTCTAGGCATCCCTCGTAATCAAAGGCGGTCTTTTTGAACAACCTTTAGAAGGTGTCAGGACTGGTTCATGCTGAACAAGATACTCTAAGTACATGCGCACAACATCACGTGTAGTGCCTCCATGAGGAAAAACGTGATGTGTCATATCTGGAAGTGCGTTCACCTCCAAAATGCCTCCGTTCTCTTTCGTAATCGGAACCCGAATATCGGAGCAGCGGATATCAATCCCGGCTACATCAATCTGTAGTGCGTTCGCAGCTCGGATCGCCATGAGAGCGTTAGCCTCATGCATATCTTCTGTACAATCCATATAGAACTCGCTGATGTTCCCAGCGGCTGAATTTTGTAGAAGGTAAAGCTCAATCTGTCTGCCTAAGGAAGGCACATCCATCAATGTAACTCCTTGTGCTCGCAAGGCTTGTTGCAGTTGTGCGGAGTCCTCTTCAAGCTCCGGGAATGCTTCATATTCTCCGATATGGGTCAATTGAAGTCTTTCCTGATTCAACCTTTGGATTAACTCCTTAATCGTTGAGATGCCGTTGCCTTCTACGAAGACAGGACGATATTTATTGACAGCGGCAATAGCACCATTAATGACTAGAACCCTATAATCTATCCCTCTCACAAAGCGCTGGAGCATAATGCTTACACTATGGGCTAACGCTCGATCGATCGCTGTCTCCATCTCCTGGACAGTTCGTACATCAAGCGTTACGCCAGCACTGCCACTTGCATCAAGAGGTTTGACGACAATCGACTGATTCGCTTCTAGAAAATGAACAGCCTCATCTCCCATTTCACTCAGGACAACAAAGGAAGGTACAGGCTTTCCCTGCTGCTCTAGTAGCATGTTACACACCTGCTTGTTCTTCGCCAGTAATCCGGCAATTAGCGGTAGATGATGAGACCTCGTCTTGTTGATGATGATCGTTCTATCCTGAGTCGAAAGCTTTAGAAAATCCTCACACCCTGCAAGGAGTGGCTTGCAGTCGATTCCCATTTCCAGGGCTTTACTTAGAATGAGTCGGTTTTGCAGATTATGAATCCCTTTCGGAAACACTGGAAATCCTCCCCGATCCAATGAAGACGCATTCTAGCCTCTGCTTCATCCGATTTTTAGTTGGTTTATTTTGATAATGATTATCAATATCACCTGAATCTATTTTATGGTAAATATAGTATTTATGTCAATTAGGAACTTTAAAGGAATTTTAAGTATATCTTGGGATAGTGCTTGACACGCAGAGGGGTACAGAGTCTGTATGGGATCGGCTTGGTGAGCAATGGCTAAGATGTGGGTGGGGATGTTGCTTTCTCTTATGTATGCGGTTTGGAACAGGATGGTGGGTATGTGATAGCGCCAATATGAAAAGGTATGAGTCTCAAATATACGGCTGCCCCTTCCAGGTAGGGCAATTTACCTTAAGCCTCAGCTGGTTGGTCAATGGCATTAAGCATGCATTTTATTGAAACTGAGCATCGTACCAAAGTTCACATCTATCCTCTAAATGATATTGAATCTCATTATCAATTGTATTGTAATTCAGTTGAGTACTATGTTCAAGCATTTATTTTGTAAAAATTCCCAAAAGATTGCGATTTAGTTTTGCCCTCTAATTTTACTTTTAATTCAATTCGCAATATACGAAGTCTAAGAGCAATGCCCTCTCGTTTTCACATATGAACATGCTAATACCTCTTTATACCTACTACTCAGACCCCCTACGAAACGTTGCATAGGTACTATTTCGTAATTATCGCTTAGAACGATTTTATGTAAATCTATTCCTGTAATTTACTGTCGTACTATGTTAGATTATCCATTGGAATAATATACATAAATTAGGGATTGTCTTAGAACTCCGTTAAGTGAGATTTAAAACATGCCCAAGATGGGGGTTATGAAACATGAAGAAATCTTGGATATTATCATTGATTATGAGTTTTGCTTTGCTTGGAGGCATATTCCTACCTGCTGGTTCTTATGCGGCTGCAGCTGAGGATACAACATCTACCTACTCAGAAGACAGTGAATATGGTTACGATACATCTCAAGACGAACCGTTACCGACGGACGAAGAGATTGATTTTCTGGACTACATTGATAAATTGACAGCAGCCGCAGTATATGAAGAAAAAGCGTTCAACGCTGTAAGTGGCGGTACCATCATCACTTCGGCTAATCGCAAATCTGTGTTTCTGAAATTGACCAATACCGCTATTCCTAACTACACCAAATATGTATCTAAGCTGAAACTAGTAAAACCACAAAATGCCGAATTACAAAAAATTCATGCCAAACTGATCAAAGGAAGCTACACACAGCTCGAAGCGTACCAATTGTTCAAGAAGTCGGTATCCAAAACTAAAGTGAATAGCACTTTGCTGAAACAAGGTAATGCTAAACTTGCTCAAGGTGCTAAACTGATCGAGCAATCCAATAATGAGCTAGTTAAATATGCAGCTAAACTTGGTTATGATCTGTAAACTGTAATGCTCATTATGGCGAGATCAAAAAAGTGAGATAAAAGTAAAAAAAAGTGTTTTCTTTTACGGATTTAGTTCGTATAATAACGCTATAATCAAAAGGCTATGCTGCCGAAAGGTACAACCTCGTGAACATTGGGGGTTGTGCCTTTTTTGCGTTTATAGCCGGGTTCTATAACTTTTATCCATAAGGAGTGACTTGAATGCTACTCGAAGCTATTTACCATCGTCCCAAATTAAATTGGTCGTACGCTTATGACCGCTCTACGATGCATCTTCGCCTGCGATCCAAGCGTGGAGATGTTGACGCCGCCTATGCCATCATTGGAGATAAGTATGCCTGGGATCGAACAATGGAAACTCGCCCTATGCATTTGTTCACCAGCGATGCCCTGTTCGATTACTGGGAGGTTGAAGTACAGCCACCGTATCGCCGGTTACGTTACGGTTTTCGATTAGAGAAGGATGATCAATGTGTGTGGATGACTGAACGCAGATTCGAGACAGCAATGCCGGAAAATTCACTGGAGTTTTTCGATTTTCCATTCATGAATCCGGCAGATATTTTCGAAGCTCCTGCTTGGGTAAAAGAAGCTGTCTTTTATCAAATATTCCCTGAACGTTATGCTAATGGCGATCCTTCCATCAGTCCGGCAAACGCAGAGCCTTGGGGCGGCGAGCCTACGCCCGTTAATTTCTTCGGAGGTGACTTGCAGGGCATTATCAACCACCTCGACCATCTGGTTAACCTGGGCATTAACGCGATCTATTTCTGTCCATTGTTCCAGGCAACGACGAACCATAAGTACAACACGGGCAACTATCTCAAGGTAGATCCTCATTTCGGCACGAATGAGAAACTGAAAGAGCTTGTGGATGCCTGTCATGAACGTGGGATACGAGTGATTCTAGATGCGGTATTTAACCACTCTGGCCGAGAGTTTTTCCCTTTTGCCGATATCCTTGAAAATGGTGCATTATCCCCCTATGCTGATTGGTTTCACGTTCGGGATTGGCCCGCACGGATCGAAGATGGCATACCGACGTATGATACCTTTGCCTTCGAACCCCTAATGCCTAAGTTAAATACAGAGCATCCTGAGGTGAAATCCTACCTGCTGGAAGTGGCACGTTACTGGGTTCAGGACATTGGCATAGATGGCTGGCGACTTGATGTCGCTAATGAGGTGGATCATCAATTTTGGCGTGAATTCCGACAAACCGTCAAAAGCATTAACCCCGATGCCTACCTATTGGGTGAAATCTGGCATGATTCCATCATGTGGCTTCAGGGTGACCAGTTTGATGCGGTGATGAACTACCCGTTTACTAACTCCGTGCTCGATTTTGCTGTACACGGTAAACTGGATGGCTTAGGATTTGCTGACGAGATCGGTAAGCTGCTCATCGCTTATCCTCAATCGGTTACTGAGGTTTCATTTAACCTGTTAGATAGCCATGATACGCCGCGACTTCTGACCGAATGTAAGGGGGATGTGCGTAAAATGAAGCTCGCCCTCCTCCTACTCTTCACCTATCCAGGCGTACCATGCATCTATTATGGAGATGAGGTTGGGCTCGAAGGTGGCTACGATCCTGGCTGCCGCAAATGCATGGAATGGGACGAGGACAAACAAAACAAGGATCTTCTCCATTTCTTCAAGACGATCATTCATTTGCGTAAGCAACACCCTGCACTTCGCAGCGCTAATCTCAACATGCTCCATGCCAGAGCTGATGATGCTTGCCTTGTTATCGAACGACATGATCCACACACAGGGGAATATTTTGTGCTCATACTCAACGCTGATGATCAATCCCGCTCGCTCGATCTCACGCTTTCTGTAGCGGGAACCTGGCATGATGTATTCAACAAAGATTCATTTCAAACGGATCAGAAGAATCAGTTACAGATTGAAGCATACGGATTCCGACTATTACAGTTGAAGAATAATATAACAATAGGTAACTAGAAAATAAATGCTTTTAAAATATATATTGACAACTAAACCAATATTTAATTATTATATCGTTGTGAAGATAACTCGAGGGCTATGCTTTTGAACCGATATGGTTCAGAACAACCCCGGTAACTCCAGCAGGAGATGCCGGGGTTGTTGGCATGCCATAAGGGAGGCGATGTGTTCAACAGAATTGAGAGATTCATTATTTGTAAGCGCTATTAAAATAAGTTAGAACGATATCCAAACTACATGATGAAGGGTGGATTACCATGTTCAAATTAACCAAGCGAGTCATACTCAGTGCCACACTGGCACTGGGCTTGATGGCGGGAAGCGCCTTCCCTTTTCTAACCACAGCGTCTGTTTTTGCAGATCCGGATACTGCCGTAACCAATAAGCAGAATTTCAGTACAGATGTCATCTATCAGGTGTTCACAGACCGCTTCTCAGATGGCAATCCCGCCAACAATCCGACAGGAGGAGCCTATGACGCAAGTTGCAGCAATCTTAAACTATACTGTGGTGGCGACTGGCAGGGATTAATCGACAAAATTAATGATAACTACTTTACCGATCTAGGTATAACCGCGCTCTGGATCTCTCAACCTGTTGAAAATATCTACTCCCTCATCAACTATTCGGGTGTCAACAACACAGCCTACCATGGCTATTGGGCACGCGACTTCAAAAAAACGAACCCAGCCTTCGGCACGATGACTGATTTCAAAAACCTGGTCGACACAGCTCATGCTAAAGACATTAAGATCATCATCGACTTCGCTCCTAATCATACCTCCCCCGCCATGGAAACCGATACTTCCTTTGCTGAGAATGGCAGGTTGTACGACAATGGTAACCTTGTAGGCGGGTACACCAATGATACCAACCAGTATTTCCATCATAATGGCGGTTCTGACTTCTCCACACTTGAGAACGGCATCTATAAAAACCTCTACGACCTGGCTGACATGAACCACAATAACGGAACAATTGATACGTATTTCAAGGATGCGATTAAACAATGGCTGGACATGGGCATTGACGGAATTCGTGTTGATGCAGTGAAGCATATGCCGATGGGCTGGCAAAAGAATTGGATGTCTTCGATCTATACACATCAGCCTGTGTTTACCTTTGGCGAGTGGTTCCTGGGATCATCTGCTTCAGATGCAGATAATAATGATTTTGCGAATAAATCCGGTATGAGTCTGCTGGACTTCCGCTTCAATCAAGAAGTTCGGAATGTCTTCCGTGACAATACGGCCACGATGTACGCCCTAGATTCCATGATCAACAGTACCGGATCGGATTACGACCATATCCATGATCAGGTTACTTTTATTGATAATCACGATATGGATCGCTTCAAAACGAATGCAGTCCAAAACCGGCGTCTGGAGCAAGCTTTGGCATTTACATTAACTTCGCGCGGTGTACCTGCCATCTATTATGGAACAGAACAATATATGACCGGGAACGGTGATCCAGATAACCGTGGTAAGATGCCCTCCTTCTCCAAAACATCCACGGCGTTCAATGTGATTAGCAAGCTTGCTCCACTACGTAAGTCCAATCCAGCAATAGCCTATGGTTCGACGCAGCAACGCTGGATCAACAATGATGTATACATCTATGAACGAAAATTCGGTAATAGCGTTGCTGTCGTTGCTATCAATCGTAGTACCTCAGCGTCTGCATCCATCTCAGGTCTAACCACTTCGCTTCCTACAGGTACATATACGGATGTGCTCGGTGGCGCACTTAATGGTAATCAGATCTCCTCTAATGGAGGAAACATCACGTCCTTCAACCTTGCAGCCGGTGCAACAGCCGTTTGGCAGTATACAGCGAATGAGACCACCCCAACCATTGGTAATGTTGGACCTAAGATGGGTAAAGCGGGAAATGAAGTCACGATTGATGGTCGAGGATTCGGTGCTTCCAAAGGCACGGTGAACTTCGGAACTACAGCGGTAACCGGTACAGCCATCACCTCTTGGGAAGATACGCAGATCAAGGTGAAGATTCCTGCCGTTGCGGCAGGCAACTATGCGGTTAAAGTAACGGCTGGTGGAGTTAGCAGCAACGCGTATAATGATTTTACGATTCTTAGCGGAGATCAGGTTTCTGTCCGTTTTGTCATCAATAACGCTACCACTTCACTCGGTGAGAACATCTATCTGACCGGAAACGTGGCTGAGTTGGGAAGTTGGTCCACAGGCTCCACCGCAATTGGCCCAGCTTTTAACCAAGTCATTCATGCCTATCCAACCTGGTACTATGACGTAAGTGTTCCTGCGGGTACACCGCTCGAGTTCAAATTCTTCAAAAAGAATGGCTCCACGGTCACGTGGGAAAGTGGTTCTAACCACACCTTCACCACTCCGACGAGTGGAACAGCTACAGTTACAGTGAACTGGCAATAACACATGTAGAAGAAAGATAAACTGATCACGAAACCCGGAGTGCGCTGAGACAGCGTATACTCCGGGTTTAAACATAGGTACGGGTTGATTGGATTGAGGTTAGGGATTCATTGATCGATTACATGATTGATAAATTAATTAAATGATTTATTAATCGCTCGCTGATTGAGCTAGTTTTAATGTATAAGTTATACAAGACTCGTGGCTCGTAAACTCATATTGAAGCAGAAGGCACTTCCGTAATGATGTCAGTCAACTTTAGACATAACATCACAGGAAGTGCCTGCTTGGCGTATTGCTAGAATGTTTACTTGATGTGCGACTTGATCTTTTTGCTTATGTTTTGCTTGATGTTTTGCTTGTTCTCTTACTTCATGTGCTACTTGATCGATATGTGATGGCTACTTAACCGTACTTAGTACTTAACTACTACTTGATCTGCCACGTGTTTTATCACTTCATTTATTTGATCTACCATAAGATCACAGCGAAATAATGTACCGAGCACAGTTAGCCCTTGGACGCCCCTGATGTAAGACCTTGAACTAGGAAGCGCTGTAAGAAAACGAACAACAGCGTAATTGGAATAGCAATCAGTACCGCTCCTGCGGCGAACATCGTAAAGTTACTGTCCTGATACCGATTGACCAGATCCCACATCCCTACCGCAAGTGTCCAATTCTCCTTCGTACGCAGTACCAGACGGGCAAAAATAAAGTCCATCCATGCCCCTGTGAAGCTAGTTAAAGCTACATAGGTCAGCATGGGTTTGGATAATGGCAAAATGATGCTGGTGAATACCCGCAAGTGACTTGCACCATCGATACGAGCCGCTTCATCCAGACTGCGCGGAATGGTGTCGAAGAATCCTTTGACGATGAATCCCCCAAGTACTGCTCCTGAAGAATAGACCAGAATAAGCGCAGTATGGGTGTCGAGCAGTTTAATTTGTAGCAAAATGATGTAGATCGCAATCATGCTCATGAAACTCGGGAACATGCCAAGAATCAGCATGGTAGAAAGAATTGTTTTGCGACCACGGAAACGGAAACGCGACAAGGCATACATCCCCAGTGTCACCATGAGTGTAGAGAAGATCATGGTGAAAAAGGCAATTTTCAGCGTATTCATATACCATCGGCCATACATAAAAGATGGATTGTTGAACAGTTCACCATAATGGGACAGCGTGAAGGCTTCTGGCCATAAACGCTCACTAAACAGTGCCGCACCCGGTCTTAGGGAAGAGAGAAAGATCCAGAGCACCGGATAGATGGAGACGACGGCAATGATCAGTAGTAACAGGTAACTTACTGCCAGGCGCACCGGATTATTGCGTGTCTTCATTGAATCATGTCCTCCTCCTTAAATGATTTGGAGCGGCGGAAATTCCAGATGGAGAATGAAGCGATAATCAGGAAGATAATAATACCTACCGCAGAAGCCATGTTGAATTTATTGTTATCCAGCGTTAGCTTGTAGAGCCAGGTTACTAGGAGATCCGTTGCGCCAGCGTACTGATAATCCCCACGCAGCGGATTGCCGTTGGTTAGCAGGAAGATCACATTGAAATTGTTGAAGTTACCCGCAAATTGCATAATGAGCACTGGCGTAGTCGCAAATAAAATGAATGGCATCGTAATGATTCGGAATTTCTGGAATGCGGAAGCCCCGTCCACTTCGGCAGCCTCATACAGATCACGCGGAATGGCTGTCAATACGCCCAGAATCAGCACCATGCTGACTGGAATACCGATCCACATGTTGACGACAATGACTGTAACCTTTGCCCAGAACGGATCGGTCAGCCAAGGTAATCCCTCCAGTCCAAAAGCTCTCATATACGTATTGATCGGACCAAACTGACCGTTGAACAGATTGCGCATCAACAACAGGGAAATAATCTGCGGGATGGCATAAGGCAGGATGAAAATCGTACGCCACACCTTCTTAAAGCGTATACCCCGCTGTTCAATCAATAACGCCACGAGAACACCACCGAAATAGGTAGTAACTGTAGCTAAAATGGCCCAGATCACCGTCCAGGTGAGGACACCGTAGAACGTCTGACTCCATGACTTGAGCTGGATTAGATCACTGAATGTCTTGAAGCCGACCCAGTCTACCAGTTTAGCCGGCGGAATATGATCCGGCGCCGAATAGTTGGTAAAAGCAATCGTGACCGTAAACAAAATCGGCATAATGGTGAAAAAGAGTATCCCAAGTGCCGGAATGGACAGAAACAAATATGGGAAGTTTCGATCCATCATGTTTCGGATCGTGGCTCCTGCACTTCGTATCTGCTTGCCTTCTTCTCTAGCAAGCCCGGTCATGTACGCATCCCGGATATTCAAAATGTAGATCAGAATAAACACAAAAAATACCAGTAATACAATAATCCCATCCAGTAATAAAAAGATGGAATGGTCTCCTTTTTGAAGCACGGTGGAACCATTCACTTTGACAAAACGCTGTGTATTCTCGCCCAGTGTCCATACTCCCCATACTGCTTGAGACAGGCGAGGAAGCAGGTATGCAAGCCCTACTCCCTCCAGCAACAGTAGTACAATTCCTTTGATCCATTGCCGATTATATAACTGCCCCAGACCTTGCAATATGGTGGAACATATGGCCGCTGTCATCCGGTGCTGCCTCTCCCTTCCGGGGCCGACAGGCACCGGGACATGCTGCTGTTGCATTCGCTCTCTCCTCTCCGACCCTTGCTAATCTGTATAAATTGATTAACGGAGTAATTACACTGACCACTCCGATAACAGAACAAGCTTCCGATCGCTGTTATCCCAGATTCTATCGTCGTTCGTTCTTACTGCACGGTTGCAAGGCTCTCTTGGATCTGCTTCACGGCATTGTCCAGCGATGCTTTGACATCCTTGCCCGTATCCCAGATATCCGTAATGGCAGATGTGATCGGCCCCCAAACACTGTCCATTGCAGGAAGCGAAGGCATTGGAGTGGAGTTGTTGAATTGCTCCAGGAAGGCATTGTTGATCGGATCTTCCTGAACCTTCGGATCAGCTGCGACGTTCTTGTTCGCCGGAAGTGTGCCATTTAGTTCAAAGTTCTCCATCTGAGCCTCTTCATTGGAGAGGAACGCAGCCAGTAACTTGGAGGCATTCGGATATTGCGTAAATGCGTTTACGTAATAAGCTTTGACCCCTGAGAAGGATGTCATCGGTTTGCCATCAATCGCTGGGAGCGGTGCCACACCGAAGTCAATTCCCGCATTGCGGTAATCAGCAATGGTCCATGGACCATTAATATCCATCGCCAGCTTGCCGCTGGAGAACAATCCTTTTTTGATATCGTAGTTCACGTCACCCATCTTCAGCGGCAATACCTCAGACTTCAGTGTCTGTAGGAACTGCCCACCCTTCTGAGCGCCTTCATTATTCAAACCAAGATCTCCGCTGTCCATCCCGTTATCACCGAAGATATATCCGCCCTGCGAGGCCAGGAATGCATAATTGTAGTAGAATTGCTGCAATTCCCACATCAGCGCATATTGATTGGACTTGGTATCATTGAACGTTTGGGCGAAGCTGATAATTTCGTCGAAGTTTTTTGGAGCTTCCGGGTATAATGCTTTGTTATAAAAGAGGGCATATGTCTCAACACTGTACGGATATCCGTACAAGATATCCTTGAACGTCACCGCCTTGAGGGCATTCTCACTTGTATTCGCTGCAGTTTCTGCTTCAAAAATGTCATTCGGCAAGATCAGTCCTGCTTCTGAAGCGCTACCAATTTTGTCATGTGGGAACACAACCACATCTGCTGCCAGCCCTGCCGGTCCGTCTGTTGTCAGCTTCGTTACCTGATCCGTCGGAGGCAATTCTTCCATTTTGACGGTAACACCATACTTCTCTTCAAACTTCTGAACTCTTTGCTCAATAAAGCTGCTTTGATTCTTATCCTCCCAGATGACCAAGGTTGCCCCTTCCTCTGGCTGAAGATTTTCGGCAGTTAGTTGTACAGCTTCCTCGGGATTCTCGCCTGCTGTCGTCGGAGATGCAGTTCCCCCTCCTGCCGAGCATGCAGCCAGTGTAAAAGCCATGACGATAGACCATGTTGCCCCTTGCCATTTTCTCATGTAAAATGTCCCCTTCCCTCTGTTTGGTTCAACGAAATTGCGCTCTCTCACCCTTTGATCTGCGTAAAATGTCAGGTATTGTGATCCTTGTTCTTTTTTGTACAAACGTTTGCTCAAATAAAAGAAAGAATCACATTTTTGTTCAATATGTAGGGGGAAATGTACTAAGAAGTATGTAAAACCAATGATGTAAGCGCTACAATAACACTCACATCATACAATACGATACTTTCTTTGTACAAACGTTTGCACAAGCCATATTGCTTCAATTTTAACCATTTTCTTTCATTTTACCGAAGTAATCCTCTATGCCCTTCTTCTAACTCATTCTTCCTTAATTTTACTCCCTTCGCATTCTGTATCGTATAGGTACTAATTGATTTCTCGCATCCTTTGCATTACCATAGTGGAAAGTTGAAATGATTGTTCAGAGGGGATTTTTAGATGATTACGATCAAGGATATTGCCAAATTGGCGGGTGTCTCCCCTTCTACAGTATCACGGGTGATTTCCAACCATCCCAGAATTAGCACCGAGACGTCTCTCAAAGTAAAGCAAATTATGAAAGAACTCAACTATCATCCCAACATTATGGCGAAGAGCCTCGTGTCCAAAACGACGCAAACCCTTGGGATTATGCTTCCGCGCCCTGCAGAGGAGTTGTTCCAGAACTACTTTTTCGGGGAATTATTACGAGGTATTATTACACTCGCCACACGCAACAATTATGAATTGCTGCTAACAACTGAAACATCATCCGATGATGAATTGCATGCCATATCCCGGCTTGTCCATGGCCGAAGAGTAGATGGCATTCTGCTGCTAGGTTCGAAGCGAGATGATCCGATTATTTCATTTCTGGAAGAGGAAGAGTTTCCTTTTGTACTGATTGGCCGCAGTGAAGCTCACCCGAATGCACCCATGGTGGATAACGACAATGTGCAAACTGCTTATGATGCAACGCAGCATCTGATTGCACAAGGACATACGCGGATTGGATTCGTGAGTGGCCCGCCGGAAATTACGTTATCCCATGATCGTATGCGAGGATATCAGAAGGCTCTTGCCGAAGCAGAACTACACGCCAATCGGGACTGGATTGTAGAAGGTGAATTCCTACAGGAGAGCGGATTCCGAGCGATGTCTCTATTCATGTCTTTGCCGGATAGACCGACAGCTATTGTTGTTATTGATGATAATGTCGCTTTTGGAGTATTGAGAGCTCTTGCCGAGCTGGGATATCAGGTACCTGAGGATATTAGCGTGGTCAGCTTTAACAATATAGCCTTATCCGAACTGGCTTCACCGCCACTCAGTTCCATCGATATCGGAACCTATCAGCTTGGCTATACAGCAGTTCAAGTGTTACTCAAAATTATAAGCGGGGAGCCGCAAACGCATAATCCCGTCATTATTCCGCATCGACTGATTGTGCGAGAATCCTCACTGTACTCCAAAACGAAGTCATCGCTGAGCTGACGTAGACAGGTCTAAGTGTGTCAGTGCAAACGTTTGTCCCAATTCCCAATGGAATTGAACACGATACACGAGGTTGACACTCGTTTGTAGAGTCACCATGAAGAAGCCGCATCATGAGATGCGGCTCTTAGTTCATTCCACAGAATTATACGCACGGTCGTGTATGTTCTCTTTGAGCACTTGAAGTGCTGTAATTGCATTGATTTTTACATGCTCCGTCCGATCATTCTTTCATTAGCGATTCTACCACTACGCACTCGAATTAGTATGAACTCCAGCCTGCATCAGCCGTAATGACGGTTCCGTTAACGAAGCTAGATTCATCCGAGCCGAGGAACAAAGCCACTTTGGCAATCTCTTCACTCGTACCTACACGTGGGTTGATCGCCATACCTAGTTGTTGGCGTCCAGCTCCAAATGGGCTGATTCCTGTCATTGAGGAGCTAATGTTAGTTGCCACAGCCCCTGGAGCGATGGCATTACAACGAATGCCTTGCTCGGCATACATGTATCCCGTATTTTTGGTGAAACCAATCACCGCGTGTTTGGAAGCTGTATAAGCGGCTCCCGCACGTCCGCCGTGCAATCCACCTGCTGAAGCAATATTCACGATGACTCCTTTTTGTTTCTCTTGGAAGATCGGCAATACTTTACGCGTAGTCCGCATTACGCTGGTTGTATTTACGGCGAACAATCTCTCCCACTTCTCATCGGTGATATCCGCTGCTGGCTCCATGCCATCCATGATGCCTGCATTGTTCACCAGAATGTCCACAGTCCCATAGGTGCTTACCGTCACATCAATCAGATTTTGCACATCTTCTTCTTTGGCTACATTAGCCAAAACCACGATGGCTTCTCCGCCTGATTCCTTGATCTCACTAGCAACCGTCTGAGCGGACTGTTCGTTAATGTCTGACACAACGACTTTGGCACCTTCTCTAGCATATAGTGTGGCAATCGCTTTCCCCATGCCTGAACCTGCACCTGTCACAACAGCAACTTTATCTTGAAGTTTCATATCTTAATTCCTCCTTTTTGTATTCGTTTACAATAAGTTAACAAACAAATGTTCATTAACTCGTATCCTTAGTATAATAAGTCATAGCTTTTGGGATCAATCAGTAAAAGCTTGCCCTATTGTACATTAACCAACACTTCAGACGCCTATTGTACGTTTATTAATCAAGTCCATAAATGTGTGTTCAAAAAGAGCGGTTTTCAGTACCAAGAAGATGGGATGAAGATAGACGTACTTTTTGAACAACCTATAATAAGGGAGGAAATTAGATGTCAGACCCTACCGAATCCACGGATCGAAGAATTAAGAAATCCAAAGCTGCTCTGAAAAATGCGCTCATCCGACTCATGCAAAAGCACCCTTTTAGAGAAATATCCATCACCGATATCGTGAAGTTGGCGGATCTGAATCGGGGAACCTTCTATAAGCACTATCAGTACAAAGAAGACCTGTTTAATGAGATCATAGATGATGTCATCCAAGACCTGGTGACCTCTTACCGTGAACCGTATCAAGGCAAAGAAATATTTGAAGTGAGTCATATGCCCTCATCAGCCATTCGCATCTTTGAGCATGTCTATCAGCACGCTGCATTCTATACTCTTGCCGTCAAATCCGAGGCATCTTCCAGCTTCCAACAGATGATCTGTAATGTTTTACGCGACCTCGCCTTACAGGATCTAAACGAAATATTCCCAACGCATATCAACCGCGAGCTGCTCGCAAGTTATCAATCTCATGCTATCTTCGGCATGATTATCGAATGGATTCATCAGGAGTTCAGACACAGCCCTGGCTATATGGCCGAGGAATTGCTCAAAATTATTAATTATAAACCTGCTAATGTGGTCTATCATTCAACTCAGCGCGAACCTGCAACACAATATGTACAAAAAAATGGAATGACTCTCGAATGAATGATTCCCATTTGCCTCATATTAACTAAGGTATAGCTGAATAGATTCGTAGGATATGGTTAAAAGAACATAGACGGCATATTCAACTTTTTACATGTAAACCTAATTTGATGTGAGGAGGAATCATGATGACATCTTTTAAATATCGGCTTGAACAAAAGGAACCTCGGACAGGCTCTGGCGGAATCACCCGCGGCGCCTCTGTTAAAGATTTCCCTGCTTCCATTGGCATTGCTGGCGTATCCATGCGCTTAGAGCCAGGGGGGATGCGCGAGTTACATTGGCATGCGAATGCAGCAGAATGGGCATATGTCATCAGTGGCTCCTGCCGGACTACAGTGATTCATCCCGATGGACATGCCTACACAGATACATTCGAGCCTGGAGATGTCTGGTATTTCCCCCGTGGATACGGACATTCCATTCAGGGACTCGGCCCGGATGAATGTCACTTTATTTTGATTTTTGATAATGGGGATTTCTCGGAGGATCACACCTTCAGCATCACAGATTTCCTTACTCAGACCCCAAACAACATCGTCGCTCAGAATCTTGGCATCACCGAAGAGCAGGCCGCCAAGCTTAATCAGGGTGAAGCCTATTTTGCCAAAGGACCCGTACCGAACGATAGCTCCTCTTCCGGTACATACCGACGTAATTCAGAACTGACCACCATTCACCGGTATCCACTCCTTGCCAAACAGCCTAGACGAGCTCCCGGAGGCGGCACACAACGGACTGTGACCGTTGAGGACTTCCCGATCTCCACCACGATGGCTGGGTCACTCATTGAATTGCAGCCAGGTGCGCTAAGGGAAATGCATTGGCATCCTAACGCAGACGAGTGGCAGTACTATATTAGTGGTCAGGCTGAAATGACAGTATTCCTCGCAGAGGGTCATGCGGTAACAGAGCATTTTGAAGCAGGCGATGTTGGCTATGCACCTATGGGAGCTGGGCATTATATCAAAAATACCGGAGACGACGTCTGCCGTGTGTTAATTGGCTTCAACAGCGGGCACTACGAAGCCATTGATCTGAGTGAATGGATTGCAGGTAACCCAGACGATCTATTGTCCACAAATTTGGGTATGTCCAAAGAAGAAGCGGCTCAGCTTCCGAATGATACACTCTTCATTGCACCAGACCAGCATAAGGATAGCTCTCAGTCCTAACGTGCCTACGTCTAGCACTAGGTCTAGGCATCCATGCTAAACCAAGATATATATACGTTCTCAACTAATTGTTGGATAAGAACTTAGAGGTTCGTGTCAACTTACTTGATTGACTCCGATCGTATCGCATCCGCAAGACTGATCTGCATCCCTGCTTTCACGAACCAGAAGGGAGGCTATGTCTATGACCTTAACGCCTGATTCGACCAATAACCATCAAGACACAACTAAACGTATTGGACATACTGTAGAACGCTTAGAGCCGGGATTATCCCGGCTTATATTATCATCAGCTCTAGTGCTGATTGCCGGATTTATTGATGCCATTGGCTATCTAGGATTAGGCAAGGTTTATTTGTCTTTTATGAGCGGTAATAGCACCAAGCTAGGGATTGCACTCTTTAAAGGGGACTACTCCGTGTGGGCAACGACGGGGGTCGTCGTGCTGTTATTCATTGTGGGGGCATTTATCGGTACGTTGATAACGGATCTATTCAGGCAATATCATTTGACGTTAATTTTAAGTGCGGAATCCATTTTATTCGTTATTGCGATCACCTTGGTCTTATTGCTCCACACCAACAGTGTTCTCTTTCCACTCGCAGTGGCGATGGGCATGCAAAATACGATGCACCAGATGGTTGCCCATGCCGATGTCGGTAAAGGCTTCGTGTCAGGAACTTTGTTCGGGATCGGACAAGCCATCGCTAAGGCTGTGCGTGGCAAAGCCCCTGCATCTGAATGGGCTGTTCTGGCACTATCCTGGATTACGTTTGTCATTGGCGCCGCTCTGGGCGCACTCCTGTTCATTCAAGCGAGTCTATTGTTCTCCCTGTTCGTCGCCTTGTCTGCTCTTGTGCTGCTGATCCCTTATGCGCTATACATGCAACGGCAAAAAACGGTTGACCCTGGGTAATTCCGGGTCAACCGTTCATGCAATCATTGTCTATGCAATTTCTATGCAGCTAAGAAACACAGGTTGTAGAGATTACAAACCTAGCTTCTGTCCTTTCTCTAGACGCTGAATCTGTTGTTCCCCCGTATCAGCAAGTTCACGGAACTGGTTGATTGTCTCCCGCATCCGGGGCAATGCTTCCTGCTTATACACACTGATGGAGTCCAATGCAGACAGGACATCCGTGAATGCCTGCTTCATCGTATCGACCGAAATACTTGCATCATACGCCTGCTTTTGAATGGCGATGCCCTGATCCTTGAGCATTTTGGATGTGCCTGCGATGAGGTCATTCGTCGTCTGGTTCAGTAGTTCAATTTTCTGCAAAACAATCTTCTGATTATAGAGCGCACTTGCTACGGTTACGGCAATTTTCAGCGCTGAGATGGTTACATTCTTCGCTCGATCTACCCCGCGAATCAGTTCCTTGTTGTTACGAATGACCACTTCAATCGCCATGATCCCTTGTTGGTTAACCACCAACATCTGCTGCAGATCCATTACACGTTGCCGAAGCGGGAACAACACTTCCTCTGTAATAAAGCGAACCTTCTCTGGATCTTCATTACGTACTTTTGCCGCCTCAATCTGTCCATCAATGGATTCGTCCATCAGCACACCTAACTGAATTTCCTTCTGTAATCGCTTCGTTAAATCGCGTAAATTCTGCTGTTCAATCTCTAAGGTGGTATTGTCATTCCGTAAAGTCGCTCGCCCTTTGTCAAGAGAGGTCACGATGTCTGCAATAACCGCATCCGCTTTCTGGTACTTCAAGAAATACGCGCGCAACGGATTGAATAACTTGCCCAGAAAGCCGGTCTTGGCAAAGTCGACCACGCTCGGGTCGAGATCCTTCAGTTGCATATGCAGCTCAGTTAAGCCCTTGGCTACCTGACCGCCCTCGTCTCCGGTCTTGGACAGATGTCCAACGGAGACTTGAAGCAACGCGTTTTTCTCAGAAGAGGTTCTCATCGTGTTCATGCCAAAACCATCAATGGATTGCAGAATTTCCTTGCGTTTCTCCAACGATTCAAGGTCAAGTGTCATGATCATCTCTACGTTGGCATTCGCCACTTGTTGCAGCTCTGCTACCTCCGCAGGCACTGGTTTCACTTCTTCCTCAATCACTTTCTGAATTTCCTTCTGACTAGGTATCTCCATGGAAAATGACATTGACGTTCCCCCTTAAAATATTACATCTGTACGTTGAACAGGTTCCCAATCTTGTACACGACATCGTCGGTATCGGCATTAATGCTTGCCGCTTCGTTAATGCTGGAGATGCTCTCCAATGCTTTGATGTCTGCGTTATAGCCAATGGTATAAATCGGCACCTGATACGTCTCAACCAACTCACGAATATCCTGCAACGTATGCCCCTCATTGGTCTCACCATCACTTAGGACAAAAATCAACGGCTTCACATTGGGATTAGCGGCCTTGTAATCCTCCAGCATCTTCATCGCCACAACGATCCCGTCAAAGGTCGCTGTCCCTCCACCTGCTTGCAAGCTATCCACCGTGCCTACAAACATCGATTGCTGGTTCGTATCATACTTGGCAATAGGTAAGTTGACGGTAACTCCACTGGAGTAGGATACTAAGCCGATGCTGTTGTCCGTACCCAGATACTTCTGCCCTTTGTGTAAGGACTCCTTAAGCCGGTTAAGCGGTTCTCCATCCATGCTTCCAGATACATCGGTAACGAACACAGCCGCAATAGGTTTGCTGCCATTTTTCTTCTCTTTCCATACTTTCTGTGCGGACAACAGCGTACCGCCATCTACCGCTGCTACCTCTGATTTATAATCCGAGAGGCCATTAAATCCGAACTCCTCGGCTGATTTCTGGTATTTATCTTGCGTCACGAATTCCGCAAACTTCTGGATAATCTCCTGCTTGTTCTGCGGCAATTGACCGAGAGCATAGAGCGGGCTGTCATGCCTTACTCCAAAGGGAGTGAACACATATCCACTCTTCAGATCGGCGGTATTCACAAATGTCTGGTATTCAAGTACAAAAGCATCCAAACGGCCTGACTTGGCAGCTTCCCGCATCTGAATTGTCGTAGACGCGGTAAACGGTACGTTCGCCTGGAATTTCTCAAAGCCTTGGATCGCCTTCTCGCCAAGCGGATTCGAACTGTCGTACGTGTTCAGTGCCGTCACGAGAAAGTTAAGTCCTGTGGAGCTAGCAAATGGATCGGTATACCCCATCGCAAGTTCGTTTTTCGCAATCGCTTCAGTGACTGTCTTCACATTGACAGACCCATACGTATCAACCAGTGCATCATATTTTGCTTTGGAGATAACGATCCCAGGCACGTTACCAACAAGTCGTTCGGACACCATCTCTGTCTTCACTCCACTTGCCTCTACCATCTCGCCCCACAGTTCATTGGAAGGTGTGAAGGCATTGGGCACATACTTGCCTGACTTGATATAGTCGGTAGCTGTTCCAGAGGCAATATTCCGAATCTTCACCGACACTGGTTTACCATCAACGCTGATATTTGCTTGGTTGAATTCTTGCGCTACTTCGGTTAACCAGCCGTCCACCCCGCTGCCCGACTTCTCCGTGGAAGAGAAGATTTCAACATAATCATTCGTTGTATTCTCTACCGCAATCGGGAATTTGGATATGTCCGGCAGTGATTCTGCTACATCAACCGGATCCAGATCAATCTGGCCTTTAACCGGTTCGGCTGTTGCCGGCGCAATGTCTGCATACAACTTACCTAGCTCCTTACCTGCGTTCTCCGTGCTGACCTGTGAAGATGATTTACCGAAGTTTGACGTCAGTGTAATTCCTGCATAGACTAGGCCAAACACAAGCACCAGCATTAAAATGGATATGAAAAAAAACTTCCCTTTCTTCGCCATACGAGCAACCCCTCACTGTCTATATAATTTGGTGTGCTTAATTAATTGATCAATCTCCTGCATACAAGGCATCTGTTCAATATCTCCAGCCTCGTAGCTGTCTAGG
Organism: Paenibacillus sp. ACRSA; assembly: GCF_022346845.1. Taxonomy (NCBI): domain Bacteria; kingdom Bacillati; phylum Bacillota; class Bacilli; order Caryophanales; family Paenibacillaceae; genus Paenibacillus; species Paenibacillus sp. ACRSA. The sequence goes on from NZ_JAKRNP010000003.1 coordinate 681,036, forward strand.
CGTGAAATCTCCAGTAGTAACTGGTCCAGCTTGAGCAGAATTTCCTCATTGGTGTGGAGTGAATCTTTTACGTAGGTTAGATAGTCGTTGTACACTTTCGTTTTTTCCTGAAAAAGCTTCTGTGGCAAGCTCGCGGATTTGGATTTCATCATATTGGCATAATCCGCTTCATCAAATACATTCAAACGATTCAACACGCTGCGAATATTCAGATATAATAGCTTCTCCACCTCTAGTGTGACAGAAGCAAATTTCTTGTAGCTCAGTTCTCCAGGATCGAATCGTTGTTGTAATACATTCATGAGCGTCTCTTTCTTCTTTTTCATACGGCTAAGTTGGGATAATCCCAGCGTAATATCTTCTTCCAGCACTTTGATGCGTCTATAAAAAGATAAAGCCTCCACATAATCCTCATGTGTTTCAATATGCCTCACAGGCAGAACAACCGGTTGTCTGAACAACAAGCTGTAGCTGCCATAGAACAGAGCAAGTGCGCTGCCAAACAGCAGCGTCACCGAAAGTGCTGTCGTGAATGCACTCCCCCCAAATTCCAGCCCGATAAAGCCCGGTGAGAATGCCAGAACATTCACAGCTACAATGCCGAGGATCAGTCCGAGAAACTTTATGTAATTGGTCATGTTCAATCATTCGACCTCCTTTCATGTTAGATATTAGGCTTCATGTCGTTTTTTCCCTGTTTATCTCATTCTCATTGTACATGATGTTAACGCTCTCAGGTGGATATGATTGGATATTCATAATCAAAAGCGGACTTTTTGAATAACTTCTATAACTATACGTGGCTTGGGCTTATCCCATTTCATCTTTAAGGGACAACGTTGAAACGAATTGGCTATCTTGTGGTCAAATTGTAGAAGTGTATTTTTGAAAATAGCAGATTGTGGATGTTCAGATGTTATTCGGTAATACGCGGAAAATTGCTGTGCGTGTCATTTTTTATATAAATGCGTGTTCAACTATTCGATCTCCCTTGTTACGCTTTTTAAAATGGTAGGTCTTGTTTTACTAAAACTGGCTATAATAGCGAACAAATTTGCACCACTACAAAAACGCCTCTACGATTTCTATCTTCGTAGAGACGTTTTTGTTAATAATGTACATTAAACCATGTATCTTATCGTTCCCACTCATTTTCTTCCTGCAAACCACTATACGCAACATTTTATGTATCGGTCATGTATGACTCAAGCTCTGTTTGCAACCAACCAATCTCCTGCAACCAATGTTTTATATCACTCATGAACTGATTATAATCAAGCCCTTGGACTTTGTATTTTTTCAGTTTTTCCCTAAAGAAAGCATAGAAAGCATGACTTAATTCATACCGCTGACGATTTTTAGTCAACGTTTTATATTCATCTTCACTTGTTACGATATCGAAATAGAGCACATTCTCTGCCTTAGCGTACCGAACTCTTGAGTTCCGTTCATATTTATCCGGAAGACAACGAAACACAAAGAACAATTCTATTTCACAAACAGCATACTGCTGCTCCATTTTTTCAAACACAGGCTGAAGTTCATCAGATAGTGCTCCCACCCAAGTTAATGATGAAGTATCCGATGATTTCCCGACTCTCACAACTTTCACTTCCTTTCATTACTCTCTTTGCTTTGTCTCGAGCATGTGTAGAACAAGGGTCAGTTTGCCACATAGCGCTATAGGCGACTGTTTCTTCTTTAACGGATTTTGACTTCGTGTTGTGAAATACTTGTGAAGATTCTTAAACTTCTCATTCTTTGTTACCATGGGCATCACGCAACGGAACAACTTTGCTTCTAGAAAAGCTGCTAGAAGGAACCAGTAGTGCCTGTTGGTTCCTCCCGTGGAAATCGGCAGCTCTTGCCACTTGGATTACTTAGAAATGTCTACTCCAACGACCAGCGTTCCTTCCGTAATTCTTGCAATACGTTGTTTCTGTTTCATTTTATACTTTATATTGAGCGCCTCTTTTCGTATTGAGATTGTTCTTTGGGTGGAACGTTTCCCCGTATAACAAGTGGCGCTTTTTTTGCTCAAAGCTCAAATCACTTCATTACAGGAATGGTTCCTACTCTTTGTCATCCGTTTTATGCTTGTATTATAACATTGCCCTGTGAAAATCCATCACTGCTTCTCCAATCAAATAATTAGAAATTCCGGTTTACTTCGTGTGGTTCGCACCTCTGTAACTTTACCAGCACATCCGTTATCACCCAGCGCCTGGAACGTCACCTTAACACTGTCTTTGCCCGACGTGATTTCCTGTGGAATATCATAGGCAACATAGAACGTCTCGCCAATCTTGTTCATATGAATTCGCTGCTCTCCAATAACAACTCCATCGACGATAATATTGAAGTGCCGATCGTACCGAATGCCCTCACGTTCAAAAGGAGAATGATCTCCGCCCCAATAGGCTACGCACAGATGATTAGGCACTTCCGGCTGCACGGCCAGTCGATAGCTGAAGTGAGCATCACGAGTACCGTACGCTTCTCGCCACATGTGCAGCTTGTTGCGTCCGTCCGTAGACGAGCCGTTATACTGCGCCTCACGGCAGTTCCCGTCCAGCTGGTGTCCAATCTCATCTTGCTGACCATCCGGTTGAACCCGATCGATGGTGATATCATTCAATACCTTCTCCAGCGCATCGCCTTCATCGTTGAGCGGCCAATACACCGTATAGAACTGATGATGCACATCATAGAACGGAATGAGCTTCACAGGCTCTCCTGTGGAAGTTACCTCTTCACTCAGCTCGAAGGTTAACTTTCTCTGGTCGAGAACTCGAATCCATTTCCGTACATCCTCTTCTTCTGTCCAGATGACAGGTACAGGCGCGGTCTTGGGATTCAGTGCAGTCTCGTCAACGATCGTATCTACAGGAAGACCTTCGCTACCAAGCGCACCGGCAAGTACAATAGGCCCGTACAGGAAAGCTACCTTATGCTCATCATCTCGGGATGTATACCGACTGAGCGCCATTGGAAGGGTAAAAGTAACAACGTCTCCCTCGCTCCAATGACGCGAAAGGGTAATGTATCCCGGCTCGCTCTGGGACACGATCTGCTGCGTGTCCCCATTCACGATGACCGTCATCGGCTCTTGGAGCCAGGATGGAACGCGCAGCTTCAGATTCGCCGAGGCATTGCCTCCGGTAATCGTCAGGGTTCCTTTTTCCGAATAAGGGAAATCGGTGTTCAGCTTTAATGACAGTCCTTGTGATGTCCAGTCTAACGTCGAGGCAATGTACAGGTTCACATACAAGTTATCGTCTTCCTCGAAATAGATCGCTTCGGCATACTTGCCCGGATTCTCCATGCCTGATCCTGTGCAGCACCACCATGCGGTATCATGAGTTCCGTAGATTTTGTAATGTCCTTGGAGCGTTGAAGCAAAGTACGTTTTGTTCCCTGTATCCGGATCTTGGGTGCCTAAAATGTGATTGTAGACAGCGTTCTCATAATAATCCATGTATGCATGATCTGGGTTCCAAGTGAAGAGCTGTTTCGTTAACTGCATCATGTTGTGGGTACAGCAGCTCTCTCCTGTCTTGATCCCTAGGCTCTCCATGCCCTTTGCCTCATAATGCTCTGAAATGCTCGTTGCGCCAAAGACGTAAGAACGGTGATGTATTGTCGTATCCCAGAAAAATTCAGCTGCTGTGCGATAGCTCTCGTGGGAGTGATCCTGATTATAAATCTCTGCTGCTCCGATCACTTTCGGAATTTGAGTATTGGCATGCAATCCCTGAAGCTCATCTTTTTCCTGCTCCAGTGGTGCCAAAATGGTCTGATGGGTAAAACGTTTCGCTGTATCCAGATAAATCGCTTTGCCCGTAATGCCAAACAACTGTGCAAATACTTCATTCATGCCCCCGTGCTCGCACTGAAGCATTTTCTGTACCTTCTCATCCGTCATATCTTGTAATCCCGCCACTGCCCAATCTGCAAAACGAGTAACAACCTGAAGAGCCTCTTCATTCGCTGCTAGCCTATACGCATCAATAAGCCCACGATAGATTTTATGTACACTGTACCAAGGAACCCAATACTCCCCGATGTTAAAACCACCAATGTGCTCAGCTTGAAATCCGATGATAAATGCTTCCTCAGGCAGGCCGCCAATAAAACCACTACCTGTCGTCTGCTGAATTCCAGCCAATTCGCTAACTGCATAGTCTAATCTACGCTTCAACTCCTCATTGCCCGTCGCCTGATAGGTCACAGCGAGCGCAGACATATAATGTCCTAAGGAATGCCCACTAATGGAACGCGCCTCCCAACCGGCGTAACGCTTCTTGCGTGCAGTTAATCCATGTGCCTCATAACATGGGGCAAGGAATCGATCCATATCTAGGGATAAGAGATACTGCTCCCCCACCTGCTGTGACGTGCGGAATACGCTATCCGACAGATCAACCTGTGCAGGACTCAAAAATCCTCTGTTCGTTTGTGTAATCAATTGATTTCCTCCTCATGAACTGTAATCATATATTTTCCATCTGAGTAAAAGGATAAAATCCGTCGTTCTATCTTCACGTCGATTAGCCAGACATCTCTGGTAAACCTTGTACTTCCTCATGTTATCAAATAAAATACAAATGAATCAGACTCAGAATCCAAGAAAAGGTGGATAAATCCGTCCTATGCCAAAGCTATTGGAACATTACCTCTGTGGGAAATTTATTTCGGAAGGTAACTGGACACATATGAAGCGTAGCATGCCCTTTCAAGAGATCATTTTGATGTTAGAGGGAGAGATGTATATTGCGGAGGAAGATCAGAAGTATATCGTGCGCCCAAATGACATGTTATTCCTTCAATCCGGGCGCCAGCATTTTGGCTATCAGGCCAGTGATGCACCCGTAAGCTTCTACTGGGTTCACTATGACACGCAGCAGCAGGAATTCCTGAATTATCCTACCTACTCCACAATTCAGGTACCGTCAACGGCGAATCAGTTATTCAAACAGCTATTGCATGTCTCTTCGTTCTCAGTTGAGGAAGCGAATGCAGCGCTACTACTGTTATTGAAGGAGCTGGCGCGTAATACCAAGTCCGACTATCGTGCACATAATGCCATTGTGGATCATATCTGCAAATGGATTGATCTTCATATTCATACGGATCTTACCGTAGCGAAGGTGGCGGAGACGTTTAACTTCAACAAGGACTATATCTCCAAAATGGTAAAGCGCGAGAAAGGCGTAGGTCTCAAAACGTATATTCTGACTCAGCGCATCAATCGAGCCAAACAGATGCTGCTGAATACTAATGCAAGTGTGAAGGAAATCGCTGGCGCGTGCGGATTCTCAGACTATAAACTATTTCTACGAATGTTTAAGCAATATGAAGGACTCACTCCTTCGGAGTATCGCAACCATCTCTACCTAACACAATTGAATCGTAAGTAGGACAAGTATAGGGAACATAGTCTTCGTGCGCATAACAAAAAACCACCTCCTACTTCCCTGTCCCTCATAGCTAAAATGCAGTCTAACATTTGAGAGAACAGTTCATAGGTGGTGGCTTCTGCGGTGACATGGAGTGACTAAGGGCTAGTGCCTAGGCCGCCCATACAAATCAGTAAATCTAATCCGTTTGGATCATGAGAGGTAAGCTTTTGTGAAATGTGTTCGCAAGATAACTATGTTTATCCGTTAATTACTTTAACCTACTCATTACCCGTTAATTTCGATGAGGATTTTGGCGTGGCTCTTATCGGACATGAGCAGCTCAAGCCCTTCTTCCACGATATTATCGAGTTTGATTTTCTTCGTAATAACTTGCTTCACATCCAGTGCTCCTTCTGCGATCAAAGAAACCACTTCTGGGAAAATGTGACGATATGCCAGCGTAGAAGTTAGGTTCGCTTCCTTCACCAACAGTTCGAAGAAGTTCACTTGAAGTGGTGTTGGAATAGCCGCAATGACGACAACCTCTCCGCCTTTCTTGATCACGGCAATGGCGCTGTCCATTGTTGGCTGCACACCTGCAGCTTCATAAGCAACGTCAATCCCACCGGATTGCTGTAGAATGGTCTCCGTTGCATTCACTTGAGCGCTATTCACCGGAATAGCGCCCAGCTCCACTGCAAGATTAAGACGCTCATCAAATACATCGACCGCATAGATTTCGGATGCTCCAGCTGCTTTTGCTGACAAGATTGTCAACAGTCCAATTGGACCAGCACCGTATACGGCAACCTTCTGTCCTACTTTTAGCTTGCTGTGGCGAACGGCATGAAGGGCAACGGCTGTAGGCTCAACAAGCGCTCCTTCTTCAAAGGATACGTTATCTGGCAGAACATGTACCATATAGGATTCGACCACAACATATTCTGCAAAGCCGCCGTCCCCATTCAAGCCAACGAAGCCAAATTGTGTACATTGATTGTAACGTCCTTGGATACAGTACTCGCATTTACCGCAATGATACAACGGCTCTACAACGACACGGTCTCCAACGTTGATTCCGCTTACATTATCCCCCAGTTCACTAACCACTCCGGCAAACTCATGTCCAAGTGTAAGCGGCGCATTTTGACCGGATAACGGATGTTTGTCGCCTTCTTGTATACCAACGCCATGATGATACGCGTGCAAGTCACTGCCACAGATTCCTGCATACTGTACTTTAATCTTCACTTGTCCCGCTTGTGCTGTCGGAACCTCCCGCTCTTCAACGCGGACATCTTTTTTTCCATACCATACTGCTGCTTTCATTGGATGCATCCCCTTTTTATCATTTATAAGATGAACACAACTTCTATTCTTAGTATAGCCCTGTTCAAACATTATTCATATTTATAGATACTAATGTTAATATTAGTTATAGTAATACAAATACGGAGATGAATACATGAACCTTGAACAGCTTGAATACGTTGTTGAAATTGCCAAAACGAAATCATTTTCTGCTGCTTCTGCGAATCTGCACATCACTCAGTCAGCAATTAGCCAATCCATTCATCGACTTGAACATGAGCTTGGTGTGGTGTTATTTGAGCGCTCACGCAGCGGTACGTTCCCTACGGTAGAAGGCAAACGGTTTATAGCCAAAGCCATGGATATTCTCCAGCGTGTAGATGATTTGAAAACGATGAATATCGAAGCTTCCGCCTTGACAGGTGAGCTTCATGTAGCTACTTTTCCCAGTGTCATGCCCTACTTGGTTCAGGCTACAGCCGAGATGAAAATCGAACATCCCCAATTGGATATCTCGATTGAAGAAAAGGGTTCGATGGAGATTATCAAGGATATTCGCAGTAACAAGATACATCTGGGATTCATCGCCATCTATACGAAACAGCTACGTGAGTTCGACGGCCTACACTTCATCCCCATGTACTCAGGCAAGCTTGTTGTCTGCACCCATCACCACTCTGAGCTGGCGAAACTGAACCGGGTCACGCCTGAACAGCTCAAGCTTCATAAGCTCGCATTGTATCGCGATGGATTCATCGATGATTTTATCCAAGATTTCTCCTATGATCACGGCTCACTCTCTATCTTGTTCCGCACCAATAATTCCGAAGCCATTACAACGGTTCTCGGAAGTAATATGGCAGCAACCATCGGACATGACTTCTCCTTCTACCAACATCCATTGTGGAAAGAGGGTCTACTCAAACTCATTGAGATCACAGGCATTGATCAACCCAAAATGCAGATTGGATTCGTACAGGCAGAGTCGAAAGAAATTGCTCTGGCAGCGGAGCGATTTACGTTAAAGTTCAGACAGGCTATTGAGCTAGGACATTTATAACTAAAAAACACCCTACTCTTTAGTCGATGTCTGCATGAACACACTTCGACTAAGAAGTAGGGTGTTTTAATAACGTTCCAAATATAGCGTTTTATTTCATTCTATACTTTCACTTTCTTCACTGCTTCGCTCATTTCATGCGTCTGTTGCTGCAGTACATTGGATGCCTCCAACACCTGCTGGAACATCGCAGATTGTTCACGGGTCAAACGATAGATATCATCCGAATGATCCGATACGCCGGATGAGATCTCGGAGATCGTGTTCACGGATGCGGCTGCTTCCTCGGATCCCGCGGATATTTCTTCTGCTGCAGCAGAGACTTCCTGGATTCGCTCGGTTACGAGTCGCAATGCGTCGACTACTTGTGTAAAGGCAACCTCCGCATCTGCAGTCAGCGTCACACCCTGACCTATTTCCTGGGCAGTCACATTCATCTGTGTGCCAATCTGTTCGGACTCTTGCTGAATGCCAGTTAGCAAATCCGATATGGTCTGTACGGATGAACTCGAAGCTTCTGCCAGCTTCCTCACCTCATCCGCTACGATTGAGAAGCCTCTCCCATGCTCTCCAGCATGAGCAGCTTCAATCGAAGCATTGAGTGCAAGCAGCTTCGTCTGGGAGGCAAAATCCCGCAGCGTGTGCAAAGCGCCCCCAATCTCCTGCGAATAGTTGCTCAGCACTTGAACCAATGCTACCACTTCTCCCGCAACGGCGGATATATTCTCCATCTGCTTCTTCATGTCTGTCATGCTCTGCTTACCCAATTGTGCTGTAGCAAGCGTCGTAGTCGCAGCGTCCGACACGGCTGTGGAGGACTCGGATATGTCCGTGATGCCTTTCGCAATCTCTTCCATCGCGTGAGCACTATCACTTGCGCCTTGCTTCTGCGTATGTGCGCCCTGTCTGATCTGTTGCACAGCATAATCCACAGTTTTACTCATGACCAACATCTCTTCTGCGTTCCGATTGAACTCCTCAGTGGATTCTGCAAGAATATCTGTAGTCACAGATACACCCGCGACCATGTCACTCACGATTTTATTCAAATTCCCAGACATCTGGGTCATTGCTGTAAACGTACTACCAATCTCATCTTGGCTACGAAGTGGGTATGCGGTCAGAATTCGATTCGCTTCTGCCAGTTCACCTTGCGCCATTCGTTCTACACTTGCTTTTAGTGGTTGCAAAGGTCTCAGACCTCTTACGATAAACCATAGTACAATGGCAATTCCTGCGAGTGTAATGAACAACAACACGCCGTAGAACGGAATACTCGAAGTCAGGATATCCGACTCGATCGTTCCGATAACTGATACAGCCGTATCGATGCCGATTACACCTACTAGACCACCGTTGTTATCCATAATTGGCGCATAGGAGGATATGTAGTCACCATATTCTTCGTTATTAATAATAGAAGAGCTTGCCGTTTTCCCTTGGCGCAGGTCGGCCACGGCATCTGGAGGAATGTCTGTTACTTCATTAATTGCGGATGCTTTGTCTGGATCCTTGATTCCGTCCACCATCATGAGTGGCGTATCTTTGTCATCTATTTTTGCATAGTACACGTACATTGCGCCGATCCTTACACGAAAATCATCTAGTTCATCTCTAATCTTCAGAAATGTACTGTTTTCTTGTGGATCTTGCACAAATTCTACATAGGGCTCCTTATCTAACTGACTTACATAACTTTGAGCTATCTGAATGTTGTAACTTGAGATTGCCTTCTGTGCAGCCAATTTTGTATTAGCCAACTGAAGCAACATACTTCCTGCAGATAGTACCAACATGACAAGTGTAACGATGGCAACTATGCGGACAACTAAACGTTTTCTGAACACTCCGATCATTCGCTCCTCTTCCTCCCACATCCGTGTAAGCCTTTTCGACTAGCCCATACCCAATTTCACCATGCTTGAAGCACTATGTAATGTGAAAATAGTATACGAATATGTCGATTTTCGCAAGAAAATATTGGGTTGACATAAATACGGCTATTTTCTTCATGAAGTACACAGAAAAAAAAGGCTTACTCCTCTGCTTTACAGTGGGAATAAGCCTTTAATTTTTGCGGTAAGGTGTTACCTTTATATCACTATTTAAACGGTTCAAGTATATACATATTAGTTTTAAGCAAACTCTTAATATTTGTCCACTACGGCTCCCAGAGTTACTCCTCTCACATAAGGCTGTCCACTTAGGGATTGAAGCTCCTGTGCTGTTCCAGTAACAACGACTCCTAGAATTCGAATATCACTCTCATCGGGTTTATCCTTATCCTTCTTCAAATAATTATAGATTCGATTGAACTCATACTCATACTGTCCATTCAATTGAACGCCTCGCTCTAATGCATCCAAAAACTTCTTCTCGCTCACTTCAATCGGATCGGTATAGAAGATCCCAAATCCCTTAACCCAATCTCCAATATCAGGACTCGCATAGCTTTGATTACCATTACCGTCGATGTAAGGATCATAAAACGCCTTGTTATCGTATGTGTCCACCCAATACCAGGTTTGGTTCAACCCTGGAGGGGTCAGTTTCTTCACTTCATTTAACGAATAGTCCTTGTCAAAGGAAATCGCCATTTCTACCCGCTTGTCTGAACCCATTTCTTGAAGTAAGGGAAGATCATTTAAGATTTTCCCGTTATAATTCACCTGTGGAATGTAAAATAACATCTCTCTTTGTCCGTTCAACCCGTTGTAGCTACGTGTATACTCATAACCTTCCTTTTTCATATTCTCATCTGGTAACGAAACAAGTTGTGAGACATCCCCACTCAACATTGAAAAGTTCAAGAAAGGGAACACTTGATAATTGTATTTTTTATCTGACCAAGGTATAGGTACACCATCAATCACTTTAGCTGTATACGTCTGCAGGGTGCCATTCAGAATACCACTGTAGTTCACTTGCCCTGTCTGAACCTCATTAGGCCCGCTGATCTGGTTCATAATCTGCTCGCTGTTCATCGCACGGTTAAAGCTCTTCGTTGTTAGATACTGATTGCCTAGCATTAATCCAAACAAAGCTATCACCGAAACCAGTGACGAAATGAGCACCGTGCGAATCGTCGATTTCCACTTTGCTTTCTTAATCATTTGACTAATATTCACTGAATCTTCCTCGCTGTTTAATCCTTTCACGTTGTACCACTCCCATACTTTTTTTTGAACTGTTGTCGTGCTTGGTATAACGACGCTTTGACCTGTTCCATCCGTATCCCGAGCAATCTCGCTATTTCTTGATAAGGAAGTTCCATCTCATATTTCATAATTAGTAGCTGTTTGTGGAGCGGGGCAAGCTGACGAAGTATAGCCTCTACTTCTTCTTTCTTTTCCTGTTGTAGGAGAGCGTCCTCAGGAAGGTTATCATCTGGTATGTCCATCGTATCGATCGGAACCATCGTCCATTTCTTACGGCGGCAAAGATCATAGTATCGATTAATCGCTACTCTATACAGCCAAGCACTGAACTTCCCATTCTCTATGGAGTCTATATATAAAAACGCTTTGTACACCGTCTCCTGTAAAATATCCTCCGCATCGGATGGAGAAGCGCCGAGTCTAATGAGATAGTTCCGGATCTCTTTGAGCTTAGGCTGTAATTCTTCATTCATCTGTCCGGCGTTCATGCTTCACCACCTTTCATGGGTATAACGAATAGATATCAGGAATGTTAGAAATTTTGCAAAATAATACTTCAAGAAAACTATAGACATGCCGAGACTGACCAAAACTCATGAGCAAAAACCACATTACGAGCAGCCAGCTCACAATGCGGTCATGGATATGCTATACATCATTTTAGATCAATTGGAAGGCTAATTATGTATAACTTTAGATAAAACTGTACCGTCAAAACTGTTACCCCAACCTCTATTTTCATCTATGGAGTATTTCAGGAAGGAATCCATATCCGGCAATGGAAAACCATGCTGTAACATGTAATCTGTCATTTTATCAACCAGTACTAAGCTGCGCTCTCCATGTCCTTCAATGGCAGAATACGCATGACTGATGCCCAGTTCATATATGTCTCGAAGTAAGATACCAATGGATTCCTCCGTTGATTGATACAGTTGAGATAGAGAAACAAATTCCTCTCGGCTCAGTCGCTCAAATTCTTGCTCTTCGTATGTATTGAACTCCATTAGATTTTCCGGGATCAGTTCAACGATAATCTCATTCCAATCATCTAAATGTTGAATACTAGTAAATTGCCATAGGTAGTTCAGAACGTTTCTCCAATCTTTCAGATCATATTCTAAGGTAATCAGCACGTTCTCAAAACAACAGATCCCATATGCCACTCTACCTCTAAGAGAAGTCTGTTTCATCTGTTCTAAATTCATTAATAGCTACCTCCTCTATCTAGACTCGGGAATCCTCATTCAACTCAGATCGCAGTTCGCAGTTACATGGAGCGAAGCAGGACCCCTACACCAAGCCCTTTATCTAATCAATCAGAATAAAACAGAATGATATTGATATTAAAAACTCCCCGTATAGTAACAGGGTCTTTACGATTTCACCTGTGTACTATAGGGGAGTATACCACTTTTTTAAACAGCAGCCTTGATAGTGTAACCATATAAGCTGCTCCAACAGAGTGAAGTTGCCACTCTTATCACTAAGCTTAATCGAATTGCGGTTTAGGCTTTGCTGTGAAGGGTAACTAAGTAACCGTCTGGATCAGCAAATGTAAAGGTTCGCCCGAACGGCCCATCGATTGGGGCAGAAGTAATCTTTACTCCAGCTGTAACAAGCTTGTCATGGATTTCTTGCGCATCAGGGGCTTGCAACCACAGAGCTACACCAAAGCCAGGCTGACTAACTGAGCTCAGCTCTACTCCTGGAATTAAGTCACGAAGGGCAAAGGCAATAGGCTTCGTATCAAAGACTACAGCATGAGGTGGCCCCGCCTGTGAGCGAACCAGTCCGAGATAGTTTTGATAGAATTCCGCAGAGCTTTCCAGATTGCTTACTTGAAGTGAAATGAAGTCGGGTCCAATTACTGACATAATGTTAATGTCCTCCTTAGTGTATGGGTTGATATGTTATATGTCTTGATTATATAGAGCCCCTGTTGCCAACAGTATGTCAGTAGCGATTTCCGTTTTTTTATTTTTTTCATTCTCTGATGAAATTAAATCTTCGCAAGAAAATATAAATTATAGAAAAACAGGTTAATCACGGTGTCATGCGACCATAATCGACCTGTTTAAAATTTGTAAGTTTATTTCTATTAAGTTCAAAGAACATGTAGTGTGATTTTAACTAAAATGGATGAAAATAATCACATTATTTCTCCGGGAGACATATTCAAAAATGTTTCGTACCAATCAGGCCGTTGTGCCTTAATTAAAGAAATTGCCTCTGTAAATGCAATACCCTTTAACTCAGATAACTGTTCATAACTTATATGTTGTGTTGAAAGCCAAATTTGACCTATAGACTCCCCACAACTTGCCTTAATCATCTCATCATAGTTACTCTCGTTAGAAATCTTAATCAACATATCCACAGTCTCAGCATCTTGGAAGTTTTCTCCCAATTCAATCACTGCATCATCTTTTTCTGCATCAGATGCTTTAGGGTCTCTTAAGATTTCCAGTAATCTTTCTCTCATTATAAAATTCACTCCCCTAGCGGAATATGAGTTCCAACACTTCTCCCACCCGTTTCTCCTGTAAATGGATTGATATACGTTCCTTTATCGTCTAATCTAGCATCGAATCGAGGTTGATTACTACCTGCACCTAGTCCTTCCCTTCTACTAGCTTCCGGTTTCAACTTAAGTCTCCAACTAAACGTTCCATTGGTGTCCTTAACTCCCCATTGTTCGACACCACCAGCAGTATCATGTCTCACCCAAGTATTTTCTTCTGCCCAAGTCCTTAAGTTTACGGTGTTATCCACTAATCTTCCAGTGTCTTCAACCAGTGCACTCCTCGTGCCCTTCCCAATCTCCTTTTCCTTCTCCACAAACTCAGAGAATTTAGAAGACTCTCTCGCCTTTTTGCTTTCAGCAATGTTCTCGGTGACTCGCATACGTTGGTCTTGAAAACCGTTAAAGCCACCTGTCATATTGTCTGTACCAGGACGAGTGGACGGATTGATCTTGGGGCCACCGCCTGTAAATAGATTGTGAGGCTTCATCATCGAAGACGCATACCCACCGCCCAGCATCAATCCACCTACGCCAAAAATATTTGCCCAGTGCTCACTAGACCAGGCATTCGTTGGAAAAGTGGCTTCACGGATCGTACCATGAATACCGAATGTAATCCAATTGGCTGCATCATTAGGTGAGTTAAACGCTTTTTCTGCACGATCCACGTATCCAGAAACAAGGCCACTTGGGATACCGAACGTCCAATAATCCAAAAAACCGCCAACGCTATCATAACGCTTCTGGTATCGATCATCTGCTGATTGCAAAAAGGCTTGTCCTAACTCGACTATACTATCGGCAGACTTCTGAAAGGCATTCCGCGTATCAGCAGCAGGCGCTTTAGCATCATTTGACTCAGGAGGGCCATAGGTTTCTAAGGTTTGATTGTCAGCATTCTTGAATTTCTCAGCATGCCTTTCTAGTTCTTTTGAAATCGTTATGGATCCATCCAAAAATTTATCCATCGCCTGCTGCGCATAGATAAAATTGGCATAAAAGTTTTCCTTCGTACTGCCATCCCACATTTGCTCAATCTCAACGATCCTTTGTTTCAAGCGGTTAGTCATTTGGGAAATCTGATAATGAGCCTCTTCGAACTGTTTGGATACGGCAAGCAGCTGTCCTGGTTTTACTTTTATAGTCGTCATGTCGTACCTCATATTATAAGTTTTCGTTGTTATACGAACATCTCATCACAATTTCATTAGCATAAGAGTACGTTAAACCTTGTATAATGAACTTTCATTATAATGAGGCACCCCAAGAATAGGTAGCGACTACCGAAGTATTTTTATAGTCCACATTAACCTAAATTAATCCATAATATAACAGTACCTGGAACCTATTCATCTTCCCGCTCCGCCAGAAATTCAATACTAATGCGATCTACTTTCATCTCAACGTATGTACCTATTAAATAAGCATAGTCTCTGAACAATTCTTCATCGGTTAGGACGATCCCCGCATCCAAAGAGTCTGCTTGTATCACACCTCGAATGTTATAGGCAAATCCTGAATCAATCCGTTCTAACTCTTTCTTAGGCTCGTGCAGCTCCTGAATAATGACATCATCTAATATTGTAATCCCAATGGATACGGGGTAAGCATGTCCCATTTCAATAAGATATGGACAGATATTAGCAAACCCTGTGAATTCAACTCCGTTCATTTCAAGAGTTACCTCTTCTTCGATGTGGGGATCTAACCTTCTAACGACAGCCCAATTCTTCATTGTGCAATCCTCCCTTCTTTCATATGCAAGTATACCTCCAAGTACAAAAAACACCCCAGTATAAACCACTGAGATGTCTTCTTCTTCTTAATTAAACAATATTTAATTCTGCTAATTCTCAAACCCTTTTCTCTATCCGATCTACATGCGACCTATAGATGCAGTCCGTTATTTCGCCTGTTTCCCATCTGCCTTACGGAATCGAACCAAAGACCAGATGATAAGAAACGCCAGCACGGAGAGACAGACACTAATACTGAAACGATTGCCTTCATCGAAAATGAACATCACTGCAATTACGGTTAGAGAAAGGGTTGTCGCACCTGTGATATAAGGAAAGCCCCACACCTTGAAGGAAGGTTGCACGGGATACTGCTTACGCAACTTCAACTGCGATGAAGAGATACAGATCCACACCAGAATTACGACAAATCCAGGAACCGCTAGTAGCACACTAAATAGCTGATCTTGTGCAAACAGCCCAAGCAATGATCCAGCTAACAGAATGACGCTGCATACAAGCAGTGTGTTAATTGGGCTGCCGTTCGCATTGGTCTTCGCCAAAGCTTTAGGAGCCTCACCACCGACCGCCATCGAATACATCATTCGGGATGCACCATAGATCCCGGAGTTCGCAGCTGATAAGACAGCCGTAACCAGAATGAAGTTCATAATATGAGCAGCACCTGGTAGGCCAGTCGAAGCGAGTACCTGTACAAACGGGCTACTTTCTGGTCCAAGCTCATTCCACGGAATTAAGCCACAGATGATGAGAATCGGTAAGGTGAAGAATAGAATGATCCTTAACATGAAATTGCCCACGACCTTGGGCAGTACACGATCTGCATTTTCCGTTTCGGTCAACGTTAGTCCAATCAGCTCAGAACCCCCGTAGGAGAACATAACAACAAGCAGAGCAGAGAAGATTGAGCCCCAACCATTAGGGAAAAAGCCACCCGATTGTGTATAATTTTGCAAATAAGGTGTGTTATCACTCGGAATAATTCCGAAGATTAGCGCAGTACCTAGGAAAATAAAAGCAATAATCATCGCAATTTTGATCCCTGCTAACCAGAATTCGAATTCCCCGAACACGCCTACACTGAGAAAATTGACGGATATAATAAACGCAGCGCATGCCAGACTCATGAGCCATAATGGCACGTCTGGGAACCAATATTGCAAGAAACTCCCCGCTGCGATCACTTCAATGACACATACAGACAACCACAGGAAGCAATACATCCATCCCATGACAAATGATACTCTGCTGCCAAACGCTTCTTGTACAAAGTCTTTCATATTCCGATTCTTATAGACGGTGGCCATCTCTGCCATAGCTGCCATGACAACGAGCAGCAACAATCCGGCGAAAATATAGGTCACAATGACCCCAGGCCCTGCTAGTCCAATCGTTTCGGTACTGCCTTTGAAAATTCCAGTTCCAATGACACCACCCATCGCCATCAGGCTAATGTGTCTTGGTTTGAGTTTCTTCTGTAATGTTCCTTCTGTCTGAGCCAATTCCAGTCCTCCTGATGTAAAACACGTCTGTGATTCTTTAGTTCAAGTCTACCTAAATACATAATTTTCAGTATACCCTATAGTCCATACCTCAGAACAGAACATCTACATGGGAATTTCATTCAATTCTTGATAAAGTTCAATCCTTTATACATCAGTAGTGTGATTAAGCTATATCCAACACCATACACCATCCCTATGCCTACATTAGCCCACAGAGTTGCCCAATCACTCGCGATGAACAGCAAAGGCAGTACAAATGAAACGCCCATCCCCATCATAATTTTAAACCGCCTTCTATAAAAGCAAACCACACCAAGCATTAGTGCAATGATCGGACTCAGTATAAAAACTGCAAATAACGGATTCAGATCACCAAATATCCAATAGATCACGTTGGATCTCCTCTCTGTGGAACGTTAGTCACGTGTGTATGCAGTCATTTTAATCTAGTTTGCGATCGAACTATGTGTCTTTTGATACAATCTAACTATGACTGGCATTGCAGCACATTCTCATCCTTCTACTGTATAGAAGGTGCCATATATACATCAAAGAACAGCATCCCTTGTAACTCAGAATGCTGTTCTTCAAGTGTTTTTTATTTATTAATAGAGTGTACTGAATGCTCTTAATACTTGTAATACTATGAACGTTTGAACATTCTCAAAACGTGTACTACAGTTCCTTCGTCATAAATGTACTATTCGGATCCAGAATATAATCTGCAAAAGGCTCACAATACGTGAAGCCGAAATCTTCATACAGCTTGCGAGCTGGGATAAATGAATCCATGGAGCCAGTCTCTAGACTGATCCGTTTATATCCACGACTTATGGCAACTTCAATAATATGAGCAAGGATCTTTCTTGCAACACCTTTACGTAAATGATTCTTAGCAGTGCGCATCGATTTGAGTTCTGCGTGCTCTTTGTCCAGTTCCTTGATTGCCCCACAACCGAGAAGCTCCTGATCTTCCCATGCGCACCAAAAAGTAATCTCCGGCTTCTTCAGGCCGTCTAGATTAAGGGCATGAATGCTTTCTGGTGGAGAGTCCTCCGCCATTCCTTGTAAATGTTCTGCAATTAGTCCAATCACTTGTGCCCCGCTCAAATCATCTACACGAATCTCCACTATAACCACTCCTACGTTAATGTTAAGTATGATCTATGCTCGTTAATCTTCTGTATTTCATATTACTCCCATGGCAGGTTTTCTGACAAGGATATTATGCATGTTCTCTAGATCGAGTGTTGTATCACCCTGAAATTTTCATTATGATGAGCCTATCTGATTTCTAAAGGAGCGAGGCATATTGCGTACAATACATATGGCTAACGGTTGTTCTGAGGTGAAGCGAACTTAAATTTGGATCTGAAGGAGATTAACATGACACTATCAACAGAAAATCTATTTTACAGCCAGCGTTTAAAAATGACCCCTCCCCGCACAGAAGACGTGCAGACGATGCTATTGTGGAACGAAGATCCTGAATATCTGCGTAACGTGGATACGGATATTGCGATTCCCTATTCGGAGAAACAGCTTGAGGACGAAGGCGAAACGAAAGATAAGGAAGTATATTTTCGGCTACGCACCCAAGAGGATGAACAACTGATCGGCTTTGTTGTTATTCATAGTATTGAATGGAATAACCGCTGCGGGCAGCTTGCGATTGGTATTGGACTTGCTGAACATCGAAACAAAGGGTATGGTACAGAAGCGTTGAAGCTGATTCTTCGATATGCATTCCATGAATTAAATTTGGATCGAGTAGGTCTTGATGTCATTTCCTACAACGCCCGAGGCATTCGCGCTTATGAAAAGGTAGGCTTTCAACTGGAGGGTCGCATCCGCTCAGCAGTTTATCGGGATGGCAAGCGATATGATCGTCTAATGATGGGTATTCTGAGATCCGAGTGGGAAACCCTCTCAGCAGAGCTCTCACCTTAATTACTGATCCATATCAATACACAACACATACCAAAAAACGTTCAGGGATCAATGCCTGAACGTTTTTACAATTTTACTCTGCGACGCGTAAAACCTTATCCATAGAACCTTTATTCATGCGTTCCATATCCTATATCCAATCATCATTAACTCAGACCATGACGATGATGTAGATTCATATCGGTGAAGACGGGCAATTTAGCTCTGCTGATACGTTACCGCCGTCATCTGACACGGCTCACATAGCAGCATATAATACATGCCTTCTCCATACTCAGCTAGTTCCTCACCATTCACCTGCCCGACCGCCTTCATACGGGTAGAACAGGACGGACAAGTTGCATATTCCGCATCCTGAACCCATCCCGGATGTCCGCCTATTTGCGACAGTGACGGTTCGTTCGCCCATTCACTGCCGTGGTAAGGGTTACGCGGTTTCGTCGCGATATGATAATGAGGAGCTGTATCTAGTGTAAACGGATCGTGATCTTCTGCATCAATCTCATCCACGCCCATAGGCATCACGTTATGCGTACTCCAGACGGGTTCACCTTCAGCGCTCATCTCCATGTAAACTACCCCATAACAGCTGCAGCTCATACAAGTCTGGACTTGAAGCTCATCGGCTTTCCATGACACCTCACGCAGTGCTGGATGATGAGCATCTAAACTAACCAGAACGGTTAATTCTCGACTGCACCATGGACAGCAATCCGAGCTGTTAACTAACATGGAGATCGGCTCTCCGCCTGAAGCAGTGGCAGAAGACTCTTCTTCATCGACGACATATAAGGAATAACTCGGTGTTGTGAACAACATTCTACGCTTACCTTCTGTTGTCAGTTCCCAACCAGCCTCTGTCGCATACTGCTCGGGAGCTACATACAATTGATCTGCCCAAGGTGGGGGAGATTGCTTCCATTGCTGAAATTGTTGTACAACAACATCATCCCCAATATACGCAAGCATCAGCAACAGGAAATTACGATTCTCATCATCGGTCTTCACCTGTTGTAGCAATTGATCTCGCACTTCCGGGCTCGCACTCTTATACAGAATGACCGGATAATAGATCTCATGCGCTAACAGCTCTGGAATTTGTTCGGATAACGAAGTCCCATGATAACAGACAAGCGCTACCAGAATATCTTTGCCTGTATCCGCATCTTCTGTACGAATGAGATCCATTGCGAACTCTACCATCATAACCTGCTGCTCTGCTGATAAAGACAGAAACACTTGCTCTTTGGACTGCCCGTATGGAATATAGCGAATTAATTCGTCGCGGACATGATGTGTATGCATAACTTTCAGGATCTCAACAGGATCAGTCATACCTTCATACAAGTTCACATCACGCCGATTCACCTCGATATATTTACGGTGCTCCTCCCGCGCAATCTCTTGTTTACATGGCATGCAGATGCCACCTGTTTTGGCTGCTGTTGCGGGCAAAATGGTGTTACTGCACCCCTCTCGACGACAAGGAATACGTTCTGTCATTAGACCTCTCCCCAATCCAAGCTTTGCTTAGTGATGACCCAGTTGCTCCTTCGTGAATTCGTAAAAAGCAAGCGCATCTTCACTGGTTGCGAAGCCTGCCTGAGCCATTTTATCACTTCCCCCACCTTTGCCCTGATACGCACCAAGATTGCCTTTGAAGAACGGGCCTGCGGACCATTCTGTTGGTTGTCCATTCTGTGCCAGCACGACCTTGGCTTCCGAGATACTGGCAAAGAGCACTAAGCCTTCATGTTCTGCTGTGAGCTTGGTCGCAAGACTCTGCATATCCTTAAGCGGTTTGTCCTCAAATACTTGCGCGATGACTAGCCCTTCTCGCGCTGCGAGGAGTTCCTGTGCATAGTAATCATCATTCGTTGCCTTTACCGCATTCAGCTCGCTTTGCAGCAGCTTCTGCTCCTGTTCCATTTTCTCAATGCGTTCCAGCAGCTCGTCCCTGCTCGTCTTCAATTTCGTCGTTAAGCCGTTCAATACTTGCTGTGTAGCGGTGAATTCGTTCAATGCTCTCGATCCACATTTAAAATAAATCCGAGTGCCACCTTTCACCTTCTCAGTTTTCAGCAGCTTGATTAATCCAATCTCCCCCGTTGCCGACACATGTGTGCCACCACAAGCATTATATTCCACACCCGCAATCTCAACGATCCGAATATCTTCAGTTACACTCGGCTGCTTCACCAAGGGTAGACGTGCTGCCTCTTCTGCGGTTACCCAGGATGTATGGATTGGAGCGTTACGATAAATCTGCTGATTCACCTCGTGCTCGATGGCTGCAAGCTGCTCTGCACGGAGTGACTCTGCCGCCACATCAATCGTGGCATAATCCGTTCCCAGATGGAAGCTGAGTGTCATGGCATCAGCAAGCTTCAGCGTGATTGCTGACAGTAAATGTTGTCCGGTGTGATGCTGCATATGATCGAATCGACGCTGCCAGTCCAACGCACAGTCCACGTCCACTTGTTCAGGTGAGCGCTCTAGCTTATGCCACACCTCTCCATCTTCAAGATTGACATCAAGAACAGCAATGCCGCCGATCTGTCCTAGATCACACGGTTGTCCACCGCCATGCGGATAAAAAGCGGTCTCTGCTAATGTGACGTAGGTACCGTCCTCCTTGTCTGCTCTATTTGTAATCTGTGTATGCCATTCATGTGTATATGCTGAGTTGTAATAAAGTTTATCTGTCATTGTACAGTTCCGTTCCCTTCTCGTTCAAAGTGAGTTATCTGTTCTCCAGATTACACTATTTGGCATAAGCAAGCCAAATTTCACCCTCTTTATACAAGAAAGTAGAGTGAAATAATCACTCTACTTTCGGAGAACCCTTTTAATTTAACAGCCTTTAATACATCCTGCACTTAATAAATCGCTATTGGTCCATATGGGCCCTCGATAATTTCAATTTTGGTCTCAAAAATATCGGTTAAAATTTCGGGATCCATAACCTCATCCACTGTTCCAAACGCAGCAATCTGCCCATGCTTCATCGCACAGATTCGATCCGAATATTTGGCGGCAAAATTAATATCATGCATAACCGTTAGAATGGTTCGTCCAAATTCATTAGCTGCATATCTCAGATGCTCCATCATTCGAACAGAGCGAGCCACATCCAGATTGTTCAACGGCTCGTCCAAGAGCACGTATTCTGTCTCCTGACACAAAACCATAGCTACATACGCTCTCTGCCGTTGCCCACCAGAAAGCTCATCTAAATATCTATTTTCCAGATCAGTTAAGTCTAGAAAATCAATATATTTCGAAATAATCGCTTCATCTTCATCTGTTAATCTTCCCTTGGAATGAGGAAAACGCCCAAATCCGGCAAGCTGTCTTACTGTTAGTCTTGTGACAAAATGATTTTCTTGCCGTAGCACCGTTACAATTTTGGCCAAGTCTTTGGACTTGGATTTGGAAACATCCATATTGGCAATCTTAATCTGGCCTTCGTCCAAATTCAGAAGCCTACCGATCATCAGAAGCGTTGTTGACTTTCCCGCTCCGTTGGGTCCGATTAATGAAGTAAGACCGGCTTTGGGGATGCTTATATTCAAGGGGCCTATTTCTACCTCGGCTGCATAGGACTTTCTGACATTATCGATCTGTATCATAAAGAACCCTTCCTTAAAATAACAATTAAGAATGTTAGGCCACCAATCAATTCAATAAGAATGGAGACAACACCCTGCGCATGGAAAATATGATTCATAATAAAGTACGCACTCGTTAAGATTACAAAGCCTATAGCAAGAGCCATCGGGAACACGTACCTGTGATCATAGGTCTGTGCTGCTTGATAACTCAACGTGGCAACTAAAAATCCATAGAATGTAAGTGGGCCAACCAAAGCGGTTGATACAGCCATCAAAATGGAAATGAGAACAAGCGTATACATGATACTTACTTGATGTTTAGAGCCCAGAACCGTTGAGACATCCTTACCCAGCGACAATACATTAAGTCGCTTGGCATTCGCAAGCAGAAGGATCGCTACAACGATAACAATCGGTATGGCAATCGGGAAATAGGCAGCATCTGCATTATTGACGGAAGCAAACATTCTTGCTTGCAAAATATCAAATTCAGATGGTGACAGAAGTCTTCTCATAAAAGAAGATACAGACCTTAGCCCCGTTCCAATAATAATACCGACCAAAAGCAGGAGTTGTAAATTGCCATACTTCCCAGAGAGCAACCATCCATAGAGGATTAGACACATCAAGACCATAGCAGCAATCTGATATAAAAAGGCATCTACACCACTAAAATTTACAAACGCCGCAGCTCCAAGGAAAAAGATCGTGCTTGTATGAATGGTGGAGTAAATAGCTTCAAAACCTAAGAGTGACGGAGTGATAATTCGGTTATTCGTAATCGACTGAAAAGCAACCGTTGCTAAGCTTTGACAAATTACAGCCATAAGCATGGCAACAAGGGCTACCACCCTTCTTGTAACAACAGGTATGAATGAAGGGGAGGTTACCGGAACCGGATTGTTATACACCAGTAGTCCGAACGATGATAAAAGACCCACAACAATCAATGTTATCAGCAAAATCCAATAACGCTTTTCTTCCTTCTTGGTACGAAAGGCTCTAGCTGATCTTTTTCGGGGAGGTCGGCTAGAGTCGATGTCGACATTTAGTGGATTACTACTAGTTAGTTCGCTCATCTTAGCCTCCTTTTTGACCTCCTTTGTCTTAGCAAAATAGCAATAAATACAACGGCTCCCACCGTTCCAAGGATCATAGAAACAGGTATTTCAAAAGGCATAATGATGATGCGAGACAGGATATCACATACAATGATGGTAGCCATCCCTAACACGCACACCCATGGTAGGTTACTCCTAAGGTCATCCCCTCTAAACATGGAAACGATATTGGGGACAATTAGCCCTAGGAATGGTAAGTTTCCAATAACAGCTGCAACAACGCCAACAGCTAGAGAAATGAGACCCGTGCCAATAAGAATAATTCTGTTATAGTTTACGCCGAGACTGGTAGCGACATCTTCCCCAAGTCCAGCCAGAGTCAACCGGTCAGCAAATATAAAGATAAGTATAGTGACCAAAATAATAATCCATAGATACTCATACCGACCAATTTGAACAGGCGAAAAAGAGCCTACAAACCAGCTCTCAATATTTTGCGTCACTTGAAAAACAAGTCCGATAAACGTTGAAAATGCCGAAATGACTGCTCCCAGCATCATCCCAATAATAGGCACAACTAGAGACGAACGAAGTTTAACTTTTCTTAGAAAAACAAAAAAAATCATTGTTCCTACAAAAGAAAAAATGATTGCGCCTGTCATTCTGAGCACTAGCGTTGGAGCAGGAAATAACAGATAAACAAATAAAAGTCCGAGACCTGACCATTCCATCGTTCCTGTGGTGGTAGGTTCTACTAAACGGTTCTGTGTAATCAGCTGCATGACCAATCCTGCCATGGCCATTGCGGCTCCAGTGAGCATCAAGGCAATGGTTCTAGGTACACGCGTGATGAAGAACATCTCCATGCCATCCGCTTGTCCTCTGATGTCATAAACGCCAGTAAACAGCGATAGGATTGCTAGAATAGCTGTCACTGTGATGGCGATGATAAAAGGGATCGTCCAGAGCTTCTTACGGTTATGACGCTGGGGTTGAGAATTCTCAACCCCAGCTAGTTTTGGTATAAAGTTATTCAGCACTGCGTCATACTCCTTTGACTACTTCGCTAAAGTTTCTGATAGGTTGTTGAAGATTTTAATGAACGTTTCAATGGATTCATTGGTATATGTGTCGTTCGGTGCATACATAATCTGTGCTTTAGTAATCGCTGTTGTGTTTTTAAGAGCAGGTGCATTATCAATAACATCTTGTGCAGGCACAGAAGCTTCATCGGAAGAAATAGCTGCATCACGATCCAGTACGAAAATCCAATCTGGATTGCTCTGAGCAATAGCTTCAACGGAAATATCATCACCTTGGTGATCCGCAGAAGACTTGTCAACTTCTAGCGCTGGCACCCAATTAAAGATTTCATACAATGGTCCCCATACACGTCCGGAGTGAGGAGCTGAAAAACCAATATCCCCTGCAGAAACAATGACACTCATAACTGTATCTTCGCCATTATAAGCCGCTTTTGCTGCTTCAATAGATTTATCGAATTCAGCGTTCAGTTGGCTAGCTTCTTCTTCTTTATCGAAAATCTTACCTAAGCTCGTCGTTGTATCTTTAAATCCGTTAACCAGGTTTTCTCCAGGTGTTCCGGCTTCAGCAGAAACATCAAAAGTAAGATCAATTACTGCTGCATTAGGCACTAATTTTTTGATATCTTCATAGAATCCCGAGAATCTTTGACCAACAATAACAAGGTCAGGCTGGATCGATGCCAACAGCTCCAGATTAGGTTCACGGTGATTACCGATATTTTGTACAGCTTCATCAGCTACATAGGGTGAACTCGCAGGCATAACTTCTTTCGGCACAGCCGCTAATTTAACATCCCAGTTCGCCAATGTCTCAAATGTTCTGTTATCTAGAGCAACTACATTCGTTGGGTTTACAGGAACTGTTACCGTTCCATGTGCATCTGTAATTTCAACGGTTGAAGGAGTAGCAGGAGTAGCCGTACTTGTAGAAGCACTAGTGTCGGTCGCATTCGTACTCGTTGCATTTGAATTCGTAGCTTCATTACTGGAACATGCCGCGAGCACCAACGACAAAGCTGCCACCATCATAAACATGAATTTTCTAGAAATCGATTTTCTCATTTGTATCCCCCTAGTTTAGATATGTATGACCCATAGGTAGAGTCTTTTAGATGAAATCATTATCATGTTAAAATCAACAAATGATAGTGATTATCAATATCAATAAAATTCATTATACCAACTTAGCGAGCATTTTCAACATCCTATCACCTGTAAATTATGTCGAAATTATGAACCCATTTACTTTCATACCTATTTCACATACCCGTTCCGAGCTTGCTTTGTCTAGTATTGTCAGGTGTTTTCAACGTATATCACCCTCCAAATTCTCCACCAAATGTATTCGAAATCATCCTCGAAAAAAGTTTACGAATCACAAAAAGAGGAGTATGACTATGTCATACTCCTTGTGGTAGAACGCTTCATCACAATAGATTTCTCATTGTAACGTCCTGACTTATCATAGATTTATTTCATTGCCTCAGACAATTCAGTGAAAATAACACCCAATGCATACGCACCAGCATCAGGATATCCTAGACTGCGGTCACCAACCGTACCTGCACGACCCATGCGAGCTACGATGTCTTCCGTTTTCTTCGCACCTTCGACCGCTGCTGCTGCACCTTTGGCAAACGCCGTTTTGAAGTCGTCTCCTGACTCAGCGCTTTGTGTCCAAGAATCAGCACAAGGTACAAGCGCATCAATCAAAGTTTTATCACCGACAACTGCACCACGTCCGAAGGAGCGTTCACCAGTGGACTGAATGCCTTGGACCGCAGCTTGAATCATCTCAGCGAATGCAGCAACATTTAATTGCTGCTTCTCGCCTACAGCTTTGCCAGCCGCACGGAATGCCGAACCCCAGATCGGGCCGGATGCGCCCCCACAGTATTCCATGATAACTAATGAACATGCATCAAGGAATGAACCGATGTCCTTTTTCTCTTCGTTGATGATGTGGTTCCATTCACGTTTCAACTGGCGGAAGCCTTTGGCCACGCTCATCCCGAAGTCACCATCGCCCGCATGAGAATCCAGCTCACAGAACGGTACTTCATTCTTGATGATGATCTCACCCATTTTGTCGATCAGGTACACGACATTATCGAGGGAGAACTGATTGTTGTTGATTACCGCAGACGTTGCAGGTGTCTCAACCTCGAAGGATACCGGAGCATCTTCACTCACAACCGCTTCAAGTGCTTCAGAATACGCTGCTTGAGCAACGGGTTCACCGGAGACCTTGAATGCAGGCGTATCACTTTCTTTGAACAACAACGTTTTTAGTTCATCATCCAGCTTCAGGATGGTTACTGAAGCACCTGCCATATCGATACTTGTCATATAGTTGCCTACAAACGTTGTAGCAACCTTTAGACCTGTTTGTCCTGCAAGTTCACGTTGAACGGAGTTGTTCAGCAAGTACAATTCTTGTAGCGGTGTAGCGCCAAATCCGTTCACAAGCACAGCAATCTCCGCAGAAGCGTCATTGTCCAGCTTCATATCTGCCAGCAATGCTTCAACCATACGTCCTGCGAGTTCATCCGCAGACACAATTTTCTCCCGACGAATCCCTGGCTCACCGTGGATTCCCACGCCGAACTCCATTTCATCTTCGGCGATCTCAAATGTCGGAGTACCTTTCGCTGGTACAGTACATGAAGTGAAGCCAAACCCGATACTACGCACGTTCTGCGCTGCCTTCTCAGCAACCTGTTTCACTTCATCCAGACTGCGGCCTTCTTCCGCCGCTGCTCCGGCAATCTTGTGAACCAGTACAGTACCAGCAACACCACGGCGTCCTACCGTGTACAAGCTATCCTGTACTGCGATATCATCCTCAACGCGCACATATTGTACGTTAATGCCATCTTCCTCTGCCAGATGAGCCGCATTCTTGAAGTTCATCATGTCGCCACTGTAGTTTTTGATAATCAACAGCGTACCTTTGTTGCTAGCTGTAGCTTTGATCGCCTGGTATACCTGAATCTGTGAAGGAGATGCGAATACATCTCCACACACAGCTGCATCCAGCATGCCTTTACCTACATAACCTGCGTGAGCCGGTTCGTGTCCGCTTCCCCCGCCACTAATCAGGCTAACTTTATCCGCATTAATCTCTCTACGTTTGATGACTTTATATTTCTTCAGGAATTCAAGCTCCGGGTGCGCAAGCGCAATCCCGTTGCACATTTCCATTACAACATTCTCGGCCTGGTTAATAATTTTTTTCATTATTTTGCCTCCTGGCGAGCTTTGTACTCCCGACCGATTCGGTCAGCTGCTGCGATGGCAGCTGCCACTTCAGGAACTGTGATTGGGAATGGCATTGCGTGAATGGATTCTTCCGGAATACAAGCAATCTCTGCTACTTTGATCAGTTCTTCTTGTGTAATTGTTTCTACACCGATATCTGCCAGGCTTACAGGCAGTCCAACGGCAAGGCAGAAGTCCATCACTTCATGCAGCTCTTCGGTTGGTGCATTCTCAAGCACGAGCTGAGCAATGGTACCGAAGGATACTTTTTCTCCATGGAAGTAATGGTGCGTACCTTCAAGAACAGTCAGACCGTTATGGATCGCATGTGCTGCTGCCAAACCACCGCTCTCAAATCCAAGACCAGACAACAGAATATTCGTCTCTACGATGTTCTCCAGTGCTTGAGTTACCACGTTGCTATCGCTAGCTACTTTAGCTTTTGCACCGTCAGTAAGAAGCATCTCATAACATAGCTTCGCCAGTGCAAGTGCCGCATTCGTACCTACAGCAGAAGGTGTATATCCTTCGCGAGATCCCATTGGTAGGCTCGCGTTCACACGAGAATAGGATTTTGCTGTTGCTCTTGCTTCAAAATACGTAGATAGTGCATCTCCCATACCCGATACGAGGAAACGTGTTGGTGCATTGGCAATAACTGTTGTATCTACAAGCACCACACTTGGGCTTTGTTTGAAGTATGCATAATCATCGAATGCGCCTTCTGGCGTGTACAATACAGCAGAGTGACTTGTTGGTGCGTCCGTTGCTGCAATCGTTGGGCAGATAATCAAAGCTTCGCCTTCTGCTACACATTTTGCTGCATCAATGGCTTTACCTCCACCAAGACCGATCGTAGAGTCACATCCTTTTTCCTTTGCGATCTCTTGCAGACGAGCAACTTCCTCACGGGAACATTCGCCTTTAAAACCGCTTTCAACAAACGTAATATTGAATTTCTCAGCTGTTGCATCCAGCTTCGCTTTGACACGTTGTACATCATCTGGGTGAGCGATCAAGAGCGCGGAGTCTCCGAACGATTTCACAAAATACCCCAAGTTAAGTAGTTCGTCTTCACCTTGTACATACTTCGTTGGGCTAATAAATGCTTTTCTCATAGTAGAAAACCTCCTATAAAATATTTAATGGATTAACCATTCAATTCAACATATAAAATTTTAAATGACTCACAATAATATAAATATATATCAGGTATGTGAGGTTTACAGTGGATTTTGATAACAAATTATTATAATTTGCAATCGTAATTTTTTGCTTTTTACTACAATCATGGTATCTTATTGTCATGGGCTTTTTATACATTACCCACAGGCATTACATTTTAATATGTACAAATTCCTAACTTTTAGAGGTTGTTCAATAAGTCCGTTTTTAATTCACCTCATGTAACTAAGAACAAGTACTTCAAATAAGAACATAACGTAGGACGACATACCGTCTTGATCCAGCCTGCTATGGAGGTTTCACCATGATTAAGGAATACTTGCATATTAATAAAATTCTTGACCTGACCAAATGGAAGCGGCTACAGGATTCACTTGCCACCGTGACGAAACTAGCTATCTTAACCGTGGATTATAAAGGGATTCCCGTGACCAGTCACAGCAGTTGTCAGGCGTTCTGCCAGAGTGTACGCAAAGATCCCGAGCTACTTCCCTATTGCCAAAAATGTGACTCACGCGGCGGTCTGGAAGCTGTGCGACTGAATGAACCTTATGTGTATCTATGTCATTTCAACATAGTAGATATAGCCATTCCCATCACAATTGACGGAAAATATATCGGGGCTGTTATGGCAGGACAAGTTAAGCTGGCTGACCCGGAGAAGGGTACCGATCTGGAACAGATCGTGACCTCCAAGAATGTACCGTTGCACGCCGAGAAGCTGAATGAGTTACAGGAAGAGTACAACCAGTTACCGGTCATGACGTATGAAGAGGTTGTGAAAATTTCAAATATGCTGTCCCTGCTCTGCAACTATATTGTGGAGGAAGCGCTGAACAAAAATTTGCTCGTTGAAATGTTTGAGAAGGCTTCTGGCAATCAACAATCGCTGAACCTCGCGACCATCCTGCCGGGATATTCCATTCGTAATATTGAATCCATCAAAAAAGAAATGACCAATGCGATTGCGGATGCTTATCTGAAAACCAGTCCTAATGAAGCCGAATCTACCAATCCGGTGTTACAACCCGCCTTTGAATACATTCATAGTCACAAAAGCGAGCAGGTCTCGTTGAAGCATATGGCTGAGCTCTGTCACCTAAGTCCAAGTTATTTCAGTCGCTTATTCGCCAAGGAAACGGGTGAGAATTTCACGACTTATCTAGCTAAACTCAAGATAAAATGGGCCAAGCAATTACTTGAGATTACCGATATGCCTGTCTCTCAGATTAGTGATGAACTAGGATTCAATGAATCAGGTTATTTTATTAAAATCTTCAAGAAGTTTGAGGAAATTACCCCTGCCCTTTATCGTAAATACATTCAGAAGCAATAAGCCCCAGATGCGAATGATTTTAAACAGAAAAGAGGTGATGCTTTCATCACCTCAACATACACCAGTCCGTACTTCCACCGGAATCCATCGTCTCTCTCCTGCTCATCTATGATTTCATCTGTTCCTGAACCCATATTGCTGCTTCTGCCAGCATCGTCATTAATTCATTAAAATCAACAGCAACATCCTCTAGAGGAAGCTCATACGCATCATGAACCAGCATTAACACTTTGCCAGAGGGCTGATCCAGTATAGCAATACTCCCCTCACCAAATCCGCCAATTGGAAAGGGCTCAAGTTCCGCTGGAAGATCGTATTCAAGCTTGTACTCGCGGTATGCCTCCAGAAACTCGGGATATGCCCAGTCTAATTCCTTTACCGAATACAAGGCAGGATCACCGAAGTTGCAAGCACCGAATTCAAGTAAAAGCGCGCGATAAGCTGCGGGAATGTTCACGTTATGCTTTTGCTCAAAAGCCTGCATCTCCTGCTC
The DNA here is from genome assembly GCF_022346845.1 of Paenibacillus sp. ACRSA. NCBI lineage: Bacteria > Bacillati > Bacillota > Bacilli > Caryophanales > Paenibacillaceae > Paenibacillus > Paenibacillus sp. ACRSA. The sequence continues at coordinate 711,702 of NZ_JAKRNP010000003.1, forward strand.
TGTATCAGGTTTGCACCCCTTACCCATCGTGGTCTGATAAGCTTGTACCAACAGCTCCCGAATGGAATCCAATTCAGTTGACGTCATACGAACTCAACTCCTCCTCGAATGAAAAGATTATAATATGTTGAACCCTTCCACTCTTAACGCTGTACGATCTCACCCTTAGTTACACCGACTGCTTCTGCATCTCTTCGTTCAACCATGTCAGCGCTGCTCGCAGCTTATCCTGTGGTACGTGAGCATAACGATCACCCATAGAGAGTTCGAAGACACAGCTGTTTCCGCTTGTTTTGTTCAAATATGACGTAATGCCTATCCCATAATGCTGCGTCATCTGCACAAGCAGAGGTTCTACCTCCGAAGCTGCAAGCGCAATGTGAACATGAAACATATTTGATACCGGAACTTCAGGTAGTGTACGTATGCCATGACATGCGTTCAATAAGGCAGCCAGCTCTTTAGCCTGCTCGTAATATAGTCGCATTTTGCCAATCCGTTCATTGTAGTAGTATTGTGAGCTTAGAATATATGGATATAGGCCGATTAGATCTCCACCGTGACGTCGTTTCCACACCTTGGACTCTGTCATCACATCATTATCTCCAGCAAGTATGGCTCCTGCAATCCCGCCGATGCCCTTGTAAAAGGATACGTACACACTGTCAAATAAACTGCATATCTCCGCAGGTGTCTTCTGATAATAAGGTGTAATCTCGAACAGACGCGCTCCATCTAGATGAAGCTTAATTCCACGTTCACGACAATACGCTGAGATGGACTCCAGTTCTTCGTAACTTGGCAATTGCCCACCAATCTCCCGCTGCGGCAGCTCAAGTAAGAGGCAAGCAATCTCCTGATCCAATCCTTGTACATCTTCTAAACGAATGAGCCGATCCTTATCTGCCAGTAAAATGGTTTCTATCTGATGTAGCTCCTTCAGCCCATCTTCTTCATGGATCTCCAGATGAGCCAGCGGGTGATAAGCAACTCGTTTCAGCCCTTGGCGATCACACCAGATCCGCAATGCAATCTGCTGTGCCATCGTTCCACTTGGGAAAAATACAGCCGCTTCCTTACCTAGCACATCAGCCATCTGCTGTTGAAAATTATCGATGACGGCTCCGTTGCCATAGTGATCACTCGTCAGCTCTCCATCCACATGCCTAAACGCTTCTTGAAGAACTTTAATCTTTCGGCTACCATGACCGCCGATAATATAATCCGCATTCTGAAATGCTTCAGCTAACGTTAGGGATGATTCCATCCATTATTCACTCCTTCTATTTACTAACTGCCCTTCTCGTCTGTCTTCAACAATGATAACCAGGCACGCATGGCTCCTGACAAATGCTCACTGTGGGGATAGATGAAGCCCACTTCCAGTCTACGATAAGGCTCAGGCAATGAATAGATATGCACCTCACCTCTGGATTGCGCTTGAACCACAGTGGAACGTGGCAGCAAAGATACACCAAGCCCAGCAGAGACGCCGTGTATGATATTGTCTAACGTCCCATACTCGGTAACCTGTATGGTTGGCACCCCTTGATCCCTGAGTAATGCCTCTGCCTGCTCTCGATGTGTACAGCCTACTTCAAAGAACAACATCGGTTTGCTTAACCAATCTTGTAGTTCATATGATTCTTGTTCCTCGGGTTCTGCGATTAATACCAATTCTTCCTCCATTACCTTCATATAGCTCAGATCGGGAATATTCTGTGGTCCATAGATGAATGCGCCATGCACCTCATGTCGAATGACCTTTTGCATCAACTCATGGGTTCCCCCTGTCGCCAGTGCGAGTTGCACATCTGGATAATGTGAACGATACTCTGCCAATAATGGAGTTAGCAACTTCGATGCGGCTGTCTCAATCGACCCCAAACGAAGTGAACCTACAGGTTTATCTCCTATTAAAACCGCTTGCCCCGCTTCATAGATCAGACTGACGATTTTGTCTGCGTACAAGAGCAGATTCTCACCCGCCGGCGTGAGCGACATTCCCCGATTAGAACGTCGAAATAGAGGTGCTTGCAGCTGTTCTTCGAGCTGTCTGATCCGTGTTGTCACATTGGACTGCACATAATTCAGTGCTATTGCAGCTTTGCTGATACTGCCTTCGCGGGCAACCGCCTGAAATATTTTTAAATCTCCTGCATCCATGCCCTAATCACCTGCTTATTGTCTATCATCATTTTTGATATTCACCTTCATTTTTGTTCATTTTACGTGAATCTCTCCCATCTGTACAATGAGGCTCAATACGCAACGTTATACCACACACAGGGAGGAAAAAGAGAGATGAAAGCTATGATCCATGCTCAGCATACCGGACGCCAAGGTCTTCAATTGACAACAACAACAGCCCAAGCGCCATTGGAAGGCGAGGTACAAATCCAATTGAAATCCGCTGGAATTAACCACCGTGATCTGTTTATTATGGCAGCACATACCGCTCAGGACGAGCCACTCATTCTTGGATCGGATGGGGCAGGAATCATTGTCGAGATTGGAACAGGTGTGCATGATTTATCTGTAGGTGACGAGGTCGTTGTCCACCCAACCCTTTATTGGGAGCACGCTGTTGATGTGCCTACTGTCCCTGATATTGTAGGTGGCCCTACCCATGGAACTCTCGCACAATATATTACGCTACCTGCTAGAAATGTCTTGCCCAAACCCTCTCATCTATCATGGGAGGAAGCAGGAGTGTTATCCCTTTCAGCCTTGACCGCGTACCGCGCCTTATTTACTCGTGGCGCGCTTCAGCCGGGTGAACATATTCTAATTCCGGGGATCGGCGGAGGTGTAGCGACCTATGCCCTGCTCATGGCCGTTGCCGCAGGTGCCAAAGTAACGGTTACCTCAAGAAGTGAAGCCAAGAGAAACCAGGCTCTACACTTGGGTGCCTCACAGGCATTAGATAGTCATGAAGATTGGCATCTCTATGGCGATCTTGAAACGGTTGACATGATTTTGGATAGCATCGGACAAGCGATGTTCCCAAAATATTTTGATATAATTAAACCAGGTGGACGTATCGTCATGTATGGGGCAAGCTCAGGAGATGATCTGACGGTGCCAATTCGTGCGATTTTCTTCCCACAAGTTAGCCTAATCGGAACCTCTATGGGCAGCCGTGAAGAGTTTGTGCAGATGCTGCAATGGCTGGAGAAACATGACATTCATCCGGTGATCGATCGGATCTACTCGTTACAGAACAGTGCTGAGGCGTTTGAACGTATGGCCAATGGAGAGCAGTTCGGCAATCTCGCCATCGTTATGGATTGACATCTGAGTTAGATGGAGCCTCATTCATAGATACAATGACAAAAAAAACTCTGGGGGGTGCACATATGACTGAAGTTACTCGTGTAGAGCTAATCGAATGGGTTCGTAAGCTAATGAACGCGGAAGGAACAGAGGCAGAGTTAGATGAGATGTTAAGTGAGCTGCAGCAACAGGTTACCTTATGCAGAGATCAGCAATCTCATTTACTGGGATGATCGAGACCTGTCTCCTGAGCAGATCGTAGAAGAAGCACTCGCTGCCCGCCCTATCCAGCTTCCGCCCCCGTCCCAATCTTAAGGATAAGGAGGCAACGCCTACAATGACGGATGTACCCGATAACAGTAACCATGAACGAGACGATCATAATGAACTTGGCGAGCACTCAACCCACCCGATACACCTTACCCAAGGGGAGATCAACGCACTGGAGAAAGCCATTATGTATCTCAAGTTTGAATGCAACGAGACCGATTCCCTCCTTTACGCTGGTAGCCCCTTACTGAACAGCGTATTGGAAAAGGCGCGTGATGCAAGTAGATTCGGAGAGTTCGCGAAAGACCTTCACTCTCGCCCTAATGAATATGCAGAGACATTCATGCGTGACAAGTTAGAACGCTCCTACGCAGAAGAATTAGCACCGCGGGAGCGATCCACAGTACAGAAGGATGAAATTCTGCGAGCATGTATGTTTCCATATCCGGTGAAATAAAAAAATCTCTATACTCGTAGTTTGAGTATAGAGATTTCTTCTTCATGTTTAGGTTAAGGAGACGTTTGATTCAATTCATTAGAACGACTGGTCACTATCCCTTGTGATTGATCACAACTTAGGGATTATGATAGCCGATATACTGTATAGTTCCTTTCGGAAACTCGTTCCATTCACCTGTTAACGAGAATTGCTGTGAACCTGTATAGATGCCACCTTTGCGAACAATGGTTCCGCCAGCAGGCATAAATCTATCATGTGAATCGGGGTCACCTAATACATCCACAACTCGTCCATCCTTTTTGAGAACCAATGCAACGACATTATACTCATTCGGATTTAAAGGATTATATAATGACAGGAAATCATTAATATACCCAAAGTGAGTTTCATCCATAAAATCGTAATATGTCTCATTAACATATACCCCAGGTACATTAGCATAAATATCAAATAAATTCTTTGTAACTATTCTCTTTGTGGAGGTTTGGTTCATCCATTGATGCACTTCCAATTGATACCCTGACGCTTTGAGGGACGGGTCGCCTCCTCCTGTGTAATGCACTTGCACAACAACTTTCTCAGCTCCTGCATCCACATATTGCGAGAAGAATAGCTCTGGCGTTCCTTGAGCTGTCGAATTCACCTGAACCACTACAGCTCGGCCATCATTACCGATAATCCAGAATAATAGCGGAGATACGGTTAAGGGAATTTGAGAAGAAGTAATAATATCTGGCCCTGTAAAGGTCGAGTATGCCGTACCGCTGTATAGTTGGAAGCTCGATTGACCAGGAAACCAATTGGACGCTGCAAAGGTCAGTGGATCTCTTACACCTGACTTGGTGCTAACCTGTATGACACCACTGTTTACCAGAGTAGCGGTACGGACATTAAAGGTGTAATCCACCTGTCCACCCTTTCCATCATTTGCAGTCAGCGTTAAGGGAGCAACCGTGTTCCCTGTTCCTGGTTTCAGCGTCAGCAGACTACCATGAATACTCGCATCCACCGCTTCATTTGAACTGTTGCTAACCGTGAATTGTAATGAATCCCCGTCTGGATCACTGAACAACTGCCCCAGGTCAAATGTGCGATCATTCGTTACATTCGGCGTTAAGACTTGCTCGTAAATGGCACTTACAACCTCAGGTACTGTGTTAGAGCTGGCGTGTTCCCCTTGTACGATCAGGCCTACGAGTGCTTGTTCACTTCGCCCGCTTTGATCATGCAGCATGAACATTACCTTCGTATTCCCTTCCGCAACAGGGGTAATCGCAACCTGTAAACCGTCAGTAGAAACGGTAGCAATATTTTCATTTAGTGTTATAGCATTGACTGACAATGTACTTGTATCAAAGCCAGATAGATATGGAGCAAGATCCATATCCAGAATAGCCCAAGGCCATGTTATCGTTTGATCTGGAATAGTAGCAATCATTCCAGCTTCGACCACCACTACGTCTATATACCCTGCAGCCTCTTGTCCTTGAGAATCAGTTGCAACAATTTTAATCTTTGTTGTACCAGCCTGAATTGCACGTAGAGTCAACACATTGCCCGTTACGCTTGGTTCCAGCATAGATACATCATCGGGATTGTCCAAGGATGCAACGTAGTTCAATGCTTCGCCCTCTGGATCTATGAAATAGTTAGACAATTCAATGATCTGATCGTTTTTTCCAAGAACAAGAAACTGCTTGGGTGGGCTATCTGTCAGAACTGGAGGCTGATTAGGTATGGACAACACCTCTACCTCGAATGCTCCATTCACGATCCCTCCGTTACCATCACTCACGGTGTATGAAACGGTGTAGGTTCCGATTTGGAGTGCAGATAAGTTCAATACCCCCACATTCTCTTCAACAGCAAGGCCATCTGGGTTGGAAGAAGATGCCGTATACGTCAAAGAATCACCGTCTGGGTCTGTATAATGCTCATTTAAGTTTGTTCCAGGGATCATATCCCCTAGGTATACATTAACTTTTGCAGGAATTGCGCCTACAGGTTCACGGTTAATATGTGGCAGAACAACAATTCTCAGATCCACTTCTGTAACACCCGTACTGCCGTCATCGGCAACCTGCTGATCATCCACTTTAACTTTAAGTACAGTTTCCCCTACCTTTTTGGGTGTTAATTTCAATATCGTGCCGTTCACTTCTGTACCAACGATGTCCGTGTCCATATTGGTTACATTGTACAGCAGCTCTGATTCATATTTCTCATCATCCATAAAATAGATGCTAAGATCCACGTTCTCGCTGTCTGATTTCGCGTGAAGTTCTTGATCTGGAATAGGTGATGCAAAAGGTGATGCGTTTACGTTAACCTCAAATGTGGATCTTAATCTTTTGCCTCGACCATCATTCGATGCAATTGTAATTGTAGCGATGCCGTGCTCTAATGGAACTATATTTAATTGAGTTCCCGTAAGCACAGCCTTGGCAACGGAAGATTTGGACGAGCTAACAGTATACGATATCACGTCACCATCCGGGTCAGTCACATATTCGTTAAGGTTTAACGTTGCCGCCTGCCTATTGCCCGTCAATTTGCGATTTTCGAATGGCTTGATTAGTTCAGGCGAACGATTCGCCACAACGGGAGGTGATTCACTGCCACCACCACTGCTGCTACTATCCGTCCCACTCGTTCCTCCAGAAGCAGACGTCGTTGGTGTTGCACTTGAGTTGTTCGTGCCCGTATTTCCACTTATTGCTGAAGCGGGTACTCCCACAGCCAAAGAAACATCAGATACCTTTACATTGCCAGCTACATTAATCTGGGAAGCAGAATTGTTAACTTGAAGCTGTTGCACGGTACCTGCAACATTTAAGCTTATTGCACCCGAACCTTCTACTTTAAGTTGCTGGATCGCAACGTTACCATTCAGTTGCAAAGGCTTGGCTGAATCCAGAACAACCGTATCAATAGCTCCTTGTAACTCTACCTGACTTGCCCCTTCAACTATCTTTAAAAGCGGAAGGGTTGCGGTTGCTGCGATATCAATTGCGCTGTTTGATCCTACGCTCACCTCTTGAGCGCTGGTATTCCCCGTAAGCACAACATGCACATCGGTTTTGTTGATACCTACAGTGTTCAGAACGGAGTTATCGAATACAACCGTATTGGAATCACCACCTTGAACCAACACGGACTGTTCTACTTTAATATTCTGGGCGTAAAAATCATGCTCCATCTCAGGGGCAATTGTCAGCTTGCCTTTCACTGTAAGTCCCTGTACAGAAGTGAAATCTGCCTTAATCGTCAAATCTCCATTCAATACGGCCCCGTTACCATTCAATAACAAATTATTACTGAATTCCGGTTTACCTTCGGCTGCTTCTAAGCCACCCTTCCTGATCTCCAGTTCATTAACTTCAGTAATGGTTCGATTATGGCTCATGAACTTTATTTCAGCTTGGTTCAATATCGCCTTATTACCTTCATTCAGAAGACCGGCCACTTGCTCAGAGGCTTGATAGGTGACTCCATTGATCTGAATCTGATTTCCATGAATGGACTGAACCAAAGATAGACGCTTTTCTGGAAACATAGCCGACAACAACATTCCGACAGCTTCGCTTCGAACAAGTCCTTGTTTAACTTTAATATCTCCTTGATACTCGCTTAGAAGATCCGCCTTCTCCGCTGTTTGAATATACGGAGTCGCCCATGAACTAGCCCCCTTCCAATCCGAGGAAAGAGGCTTCTTCTGAGCTTCCTCTTTGGCAAAAGAAGTTGCTCTTACCAGAACCGTCATAAGCTCCTGTCCCGTAATCGGCGCTGTAGGGTGGTAACTCCCTTTAGCATCTCCCTGTAACAGTCCAGCCTGCTTAACCGCTTGAATATACGGTGCTGACCAGCTATTCGATGGGACATCGGCAAAAGGTGCTGATGCTTGTTTATTTATCGTTAACCCAAGCGATTGAGCCAATATAACCGCTAATTCTTGGCGAGTAATCCGATCATTCGCCCGAACATCTCCATTAGGGTCACCTTTAATGATTCCCATTGATACTGCCCTACTCATTGCACTGCTCAACTTCATGTTGGTGGAATCTTGCGCAACCGTTGATACGCCGGACGCAGACATAGCCTGCGCCCCTGACTTATCATATTGTGCAGATACGGGTACAGCGTTGGAAAGTAGTAATGCGATCAAGGTGAGCTGTACAGTTCTGCTTATTTTAGACATTGAGGTGCTCCTTCAAAATAGAATATTGCAATGACTATGGGGTGGGAATTGTGGATGTGTAGTTGCCTAAACCGTCATAATAATTGGCTCCACTTACGTTCCACTGTGTTGCATTGTAGGACGCGTCACCATGCATAGCGCCAGATATTCTTGCAATGGATTGAGCAGGGCTCATCATTGCTGTATCCATCGGGTCATCATGACCATCTTGATAGAGTTGTAGAACAAACCCTTGAGGGTTCTGTTGATCTACGTTGAAAGAAATAAAGTATTGATCATCTTCATCTAACGGGAAGAGTGTAGAATTATCCGCAATGACCAACGTTTTATTAGGTTCAATTGTGGTACCACTATCAAACGTAATCAGTTCCCCACCATCACCACGTGTAATAGAGTAACTGGATAGCTCAATTGCTTTCGATGTCGGATTATATAGTTCAATCGCTTGAGTTGCCCCATCTCCCCATACAACCTCTGAAATAAACAGCCCCTTACCTGCATCGGGATCTGCCACATTAACCGTAAATGTAGTCTGCGTGCTGAGAAGAGTAGGGTCAGTTGCCTTCACTGTAATCGTAGCTGAACCAGCTTTATCCTTGAAATCTAACGTCAACGTATCTGCTTGCACACTCGTCTCTACTACTGACGGATCAGAAGAAACTGCCGTATACGTGAGGTTATCTCCGTTCGGATCAGCAAACACCCCTGTCAATTGAACCGTTTTACTCACTGTACCTAAATCAACATTTACCGTGTCCAGTTTTTTTACCTCATATGGAGGAATTGGGATAATGATCGGTGGAATGATGATTGGCGGAACGGGTGGGAATGGCGGCATAGGTGGGAATAAGAATGGCATAACCAAATAATTAAAAGTTGCCGTTACCTTACCTCCTTTACCATCACTAACTTGTACTTTAACCGCTGTACTCCCAATCGTTACTGGTGTAATCCCTAATGTTGAACCTTGAATACTTGCACTAGCAATGCCCTGATTGATCTCCGTAATTTCATAACTCAATTCATCCTCATCCGGATCGGAAAATACAGTCGTAAGATCGATCTGTTGGACAAGACTTCCCACAACCACCGTTCTATCCGTAATAGCGGCTTTGACAATAGGCGATTGATTTTCCGGTGTCGGAGGTACAACAACAGGTGGCTCCGGTTCCGGTTCCGGCTCTGGCTGTGGTTGTGGTTGTGGTTGTGGCTGTGGCTGTGGCTGCGGTTGTGGTTGTGGCTGTGGCTGTGGCTGCGGTTGTGGTACCGGCGTTGGTGATGGAGATGGCGCTGGCGAACCGCCTGATGAACCTGATGAACCTCCACTTGAAGTGCTCATTCCCTGATTACTGGACGGAGCACTCGCAGAAGGCGTATTACGAATGATCTGTGAAATTACCCCACCTTGTGGTAGTGTAACTTTGTCTGTTTTTATACCCGTAGGCAGTTGAATAAGGGACTTCACATTTTTCAGTACAATTTCTTTCCACGTGCCTGTTCCGAGAACAGTTAGCTTGTCCGTTGTATCTACCGTTACGGAATTGATATCCCCATCAATCGTTATAGAAGCTGCACCTTGTTTCAGAATAACTTTGGACAATGTATCTGTTTTCAAAGTAATATGATCTGCTGACACAGAAACAGTTCCCTGATAAGAGGTTCCTTTCAGATCTAGCATTACGGAGTCTTTAGCCGTACCTGCCTGGGTAACCTGAATCTCGGACACAGAAGATAAATTACGTGTACGTGCGTCATACGTGATGACAGCGTTCTGTAATGCTGCTTGGTTTTTCTCATTCAAAATGCTCTGCAATTCCTTGCTAATGACAAAAGGACGTCCTTCAATGTAGGCAACATCGCCGTCTAATTTCGTTAACGAGGCTGTCCGCTCTCCCGTCTGGAATACATCTACCAACACTTTGGCAATATCTTGCCGTTCCACATAGGCCTTGGATTCAAACTTACCTTCACTTGAATCCAACAAGCCCAGCTTCAACGCTGTATGTACCTGTTCTTTGGCCCAACCACTCACTGTAGCTTCGTCCGAAAGCGTCTGTTTTTGGCCGCCCTTGGCACCTTGTGTTCCTGTGACTCTTACCAAAATGGATGCAAGCTCTTCCCGGCGAATTGGATCGTTGGCACGGAAGTTCCCGGATTTATCTCCAGTCATCCATCCTGCTTTTTGGATAGCTTCAATATAAGGCGCAGCCCAATCTGAATATTTGACCCCAGTATTCGATGTTTCTTGAATAGTTAACTGTGATGCTTTGGCTAACAATACAGCCATCTCTCTGCGAGTCAAATGCTGGCGTGGATGAAATGATCCATCTGGATATCCTGAAATTAATCCTTGATTAACCGCTTCCTGCACCGCTTGCAGAGAAGTGGAACGAATTTCCGTTTGATCGGTAAAAACTGACGTTGCTTGGCTCTGTGCTCCCCCTGATAAGTCTGCTGCATTAGCGAGTTGTGTACTCGACAACATGCCCACTACAACCGAAGTCAGCAATACTTTTTTCCAATCCTGATTCATGTACGTTTCCTCCCAAAGAAACTCGTTTTCGGCACATAGCTTATCAGGATGTTCTGAACAAATTCTGAACAGAAATGCTAACATTTGTTCCAATTTAAAGGAGCTTCTCCAACTGCATTTTCTAGTGTTTCACTTAACATTGAAAATGGATGCAGGGTTTATTTTTTTTATTAATAATGGGTCTGGCATCAATACAGATTTATAAAATATTCTTTTTTTGAAATAACGTGCCTCTATCTAAAAATTCGTTATAATGGAAAGAACTTGGCGAGATTGGTAAGTTTATGAATTCACACAACTTAGTCATTGGAGGATGATTATGGAAACGGAAGGTTTACGGAATGTTGAGAGTTTGGCCTTGAAGAAACACAAGATTTTCAAACAAAGCTTAATGCGCTATATCGCACGCTCGATGCTTGCGAGTATGTTCATCGGGTTTGGGGTAATCGTAGCATTTAAGACAGGGAATTTCTTCTATATGGAACAGTCCCCGTTTACATACCCAATGGCAGCAATCACGTTCGGAGCAGCCATCATTCTGATTGCCTACGGTGGTGGTGACCTGTTTACAGGAAATACGTTTTACTACACGTATGCTGCATTACGCAAGAAACTACGCTGGCTTGAAGTGGTGAAGCTATGGATTGCAAGCTACAGTGGGAACCTCATGGGAGCCGCAGTATTTGCCCTATTAATCTATCTCACCGGTTTGTTTGATTCAGCTCAAGTTAATGGCTTCCTGCTCAGTGTGGTTGAACATAAAATGGAAGCTCCCACGATGCAGCTGTTCTTCCGAGGCATTCTATGTAACTGGCTGGTATGTCTAGCGTTCTTCGTACCGATGTTTATGAAAGAGAACGGCGCCAAAATGTTCGCCATGATGCTCTTTGTCTTCTGTTTCTTCATCTCGGGCTATGAACATAGCATAGCTAACATGTGTACTTTTGCGATTGCTCTGGTGCTGAACCATCCGGGGACCATTTCGTTCGGAGGTGTACTCCACAATCTGGTTCCGGTTACACTGGGCAATCTGGTCGGCGGTGTATTCTTAATGGGCTTTATGTATTACACCGTGAACAAACCATTCTTAGATGAGGAAACACATTAACACCATGACCTAACCCTGTAACACAGACATAGGTTGCTTCCTCATGTAAGCCAGGCAAGTGTCCAAGGACGTGTAAGATCGTTAAGCATTTGAATTAAAAAACAGCAAAAAACCATCTCACTCACGATTTGAGATGGTTTTTAGTTTCTCGCGTTTTTATATTATTCACCCACCCGATTCTACTCCAGAATGTCTTTACCCTCATAGATCACTTACTCTTTCTTGATTAATGTGCCAGCTTGTTTATGAAATCTCCAGATGCAGCAGCGGGAACGGATTGCCAGATCCATCGAGTTCAGAACGCCCAATCTGTACAAACCTCATTTTCTTATAGAATTGAGCTGCCCCAGTATTCTGTTCATTAACATCCACCTTGAGGTGATGTCCTTTGAGTTCGATGGTATGTTGGATCAGAAGACGTCCTACGCCTTGTCCGTGCTGACTTGGATCAACGAATAACATCTCAATAACGTTGTTTTGTAACCCGATAAAGCCGACAGGTTGTTGCTCCGTATCTAGCACTTCCCACACCTCAACTTGTCGTTGCTCCAGTATTTCACCAACCATATCTCGATAGAACTGAATGTGATGCTCTTCCAAAAACGTATGCGTTGCTCGAACAGCGCTCTCCCAGATCCGAACCAACTGCTCATGATCTTGTTCACGATATAAAACGATAACCATCCTTGAATACACCCCAATACGACTAAACTATTGTTTGTGTATTATTGTAACATTCTCAGCATACATCCAATACCTGAGTAATCCAATCTTAATGCAGCTTTCCACTCGCGGTTATGTCTTCCAGCGAAAAGTTACCGCTGACTTCGCAGGCAAGCTGTAGTGAAATTCTGTTCCATCCATCACCACTTTAAACGAGGTATCTTCCTCCCCCGTATTAACTGCAACCATTACCAACGTTCCACCGGGATTGCGAAAAGCAACATTCTCAAGCTTGCCTTGCTCCTGATTGGAATCCACTCTTACCGCTCCAGGGCGAACAAACTTACTGATATGTCCCAATGCATAATACTCTGCATTTTTATCTACCTTGCCACTCTCTGGATCAATTGTGACGACCCCACGGCAATTCTCACAGCCACCATTGGTTGGTCCACCTTGTGGATCTAATGCGATGTTCCAGAGCAACACACTTTGTGCCCAGTTTCGCGGTGCACCAATCATAAGGTTGGACATTTGCCAGCTCAGGTTTTCGCCAAAATCAGGGCTCCAGTCTCCACCACTACATTCCGTAAAATAAATGGACTTGTCCGGAAAACGATCATGCACCTCCGACATAGCAGAAGGATCACCGGCGTAACAATGAAAAGCCGAGCCATCTATATAGGTCGCAGCCTGCTTATCCCCAAGAACTTGATTGGTGTACTCTACACCTTCATCCCAATTATGATCATACGTAATGATTCGGGTGTCTAGCTCTGCCTTTTTCAGTGCCGGACCGAGGTAATCACGTATAAAATGTGCCTGTTCTTCAGCCCCCATACTCATACTGGGATAATTCGGAGAAGTGAATCCAGGTTCATTCTGGAGTGTAATCCCGTAGATGGGTAGCCCTTTGTCTTGGTAGGCTTGAATATATCTCACAAAATATTGTGCATAGGCTTCATACACCTGCGGATCTTCATAATTCAAGTACCAGCCATGTAAGGTCTTCTCGCCATATTTCATCCAGGCCGGTGCTGTCCAGGGTGTCCCCATAATTTTCATATGTGGCTTCAAATGGGTCACCTGTTGCAGCATATCTACGAGCTCCCGATCCTGATCAATTGAGAAATGTTCCATGGTATAATCTGTTCCTGATTCCACATCATCATAGGTGTAGCTTGCAGGCGCACCGGACGCATCTACCGAATAATCGGAAGCTCCGATGGTATGCCTGACCATATCTAGATTTAGTCCCTCAGAGGTAAACAAATCATGAAGCAATTGTTCTCGCTGTTCTTGTGGGAGTTGGTTCATAAGATGTGCTGACGACCCTGTCATGGCTGCCCCAAACCCATCCATGGTTTGATATGTTCTCTCGGGATTAATCGTGATTGTGGCTTCCAGTGGGGATGAGCTAGTTCTTTCACTTTGAAGTAACGGAATCGGCTGCTGCGGGGCAAGCAAGTGTTGCTGATCTCCTGTAGTTAACCAAGCTTCCACCTCGGCATGCATCTGTTCTGCAGATGGAGGGACGGGTTCTTCTCTGAAGCTACGTAATACAAGCCACAGCAACAGTAATATAATGCATATGGCAAATACGATAACAGGCTTCATTCGGCCGCTAAGCTTGTTCCGTAGGAGCACTCTTTTCATCTTATTCACACTCCTTATCCTATCTACTCGAAATTCTTCAATCGTATTGCAGCTAGGATCGTTAGACCTTATTGTAGAAAAAGCCGCGGCCCTAAGGCCACGACTAATATATCTATTACCTTCTATTTACCGGAAGGACTTCCGATATTCACACTACCTGTCAGACGGACATCATCCGAAGCGCTGCCGACATAGATCGATACTTTACCTTTAGGCATGATCCATTCATTCGACTTCTCATCCCAATAAGATAAGGCGCTACGATCTAGCTTGATGTTTACACGCTGCTGTTTACCTGCTTTGAGATCTACCTTCGCCCAACCAGCAAGCTGTTTGGCTGGTGTCTCTACTTTTGTTGGCAGATTGCCTACATATACTTGAACTACTTCGGCACCCGAACGTTTGCCTGTATTGCGCAGGTTGAGAGATACTTCTACCTTTGCGTTATCTCCCTTGCCATTGCTCTTCACATGCAGATTGCGGTAATCAAAGCTTGTATATGACAGACCATGACCAAACGCAAATGCGGGTGATAGCCCTTGCTTTTCATATCCTTTGTACCCTACAAAGATTCCCTCCGAATAGTTTCCTACTCCATTTACACCAGGGAACTGCGCTGCAGTTGATACTGGCGTTTGTTGGTCATCTGCTGGGAACGTTACAGGTAGCTTACCTGAAGGATTCACATCCCCGAACAATACCCTAGCAACAGCGTTTCCTTGTTCCTGACCAGCATACCAAGCTTGTACAATGGATGGCACTTCTTTTTGCCAAGAATCCATCTCGACAGCTCGCCCACTCATCTGTACTACAATCGTCTTCGGATTAGCTGCCGCAACCTTGCGGATCAACTGCTCCTGGTTGTTAGGCAGTTCCAGATCGGAACGGTCTACATAACCTTCACTGTCATACGTACGTGTCACGACAACCGCTACGTCCGATTTTTTGGCCAATTCAACGGCCTTTTCCATTTTGGCATCCACTGCTTCTTCCGGTGCTTCCCAGCCAAAACGAACCTGCGCTCCCATATCATGATTCGACTGTACTGGGAAATCCGTGCGATATTCAATACGAATATTATGGGATTCTCCTTCTTGCAAGGTAATACCCTTCTTCGTTGTGCTTAGAGTTGCACCCTGATTGTCCACAAGAAGCTGATCGTCCACATACAATTTAGCAGAGCCTAGGCTCGTTAGAGATAGCTGATATTCCCCTTTTTTTGGTGCTGTGATTGCACCTGTCCAGCGAGCAGACATTTTGCTGTTAAACTTGGTCGGTGTCACTGGAAGTTTAGAAGACTGTGCATTGAAGCCTTCATAGTTGTAAAAACCAAGATTCATATTGACCTGATTGTCTGTGCGAACAAGTTCAGGGTCACCTTCCATATCTTTATTCGTCCAATATTCTGCATGAAGGCCGAATTCTGCTTGATCTGTCCCGTAGTCCTGCTCACTCTTCTGAGCATTAGCTGGAGACAAAATTGCAGACGGTACCGCAGATGGGCCGTTAAATGCATCCCCTGCTGAGACGGGATCCGTCCCCGCTGCATAATTCACATCAACGCCTTTTCCAGCACGTTTGCGAATGCCTTCCAATGGACTCACGGTATACGTTGGATTAACCAGACTGCTACCGCCTCCAGCTGCAGATGCTGTATCTGCATCCGGACCGATTACAGCAATGGAGTTCAGCTTATTATCGGAGAGTGGCAACATATTATCATTATTTTGCAGCAAAACCATACTCTCTTCTGCAAACTGACGAGCTTTCGCTCCATCTGCCTTCGCATTGATTGTTGTATTCGTTACAGGCTTATCGAACAGCCCTTTATCGAACATTTGAAGCAAAATACGTCTAACCTTTTCATCAATAGTTTGTTCGCTAACCTCGCCTTTGTTCACGGCCTCCAGTAGCTTACTTCCCCATTTACCGTACGGCTCACCTGGTGTTTCCAGATCGAGTCCGGCATTGGCAGATTCAACGGTACTGAAGTTAGCACCATAATCACTCATTACGAAGCCTTTAAAGCCAATCTGATCCTTCAGTATGTTCGTCAGCAACTCTTGGTTCTCACAAGCATATGTACCATTCACCTGGTTAAATGAACACATCGCTGATCCTAGATCGGCTTGTTCTACCACAGCCTTGAACGGTCGTGCATACACCTCTTGAATCGCACGCTCACTTGCTGTTGCGTTGGTGGTAAAGCGCTCCGTCTCCTGATTGTTCAGAAGGTAATGTTTCGCTGTCGCAATCACGGGATTGCTCTGAATTCCGTTCACATACGCTGCTCCCATACCAGAAGCCAGCAACGGATCCTCACCCAGCGATTCGAAGTTACGAGAGCCCCATGGTGTACGTGCAATATCCAGCCCAGGGCCAAGTACTACATTGTGTGTTGTATTATGAGCCTCTTGTCCGATCAGATCACCGTATTTCTTGGCTAGATCTGTATCCCAAGATGCTGCCAGAGCAATTGGCGCAGGCAATGCCGTGGACTTTTTATCCTGAACATCCGGGTTTGCTACCCTCACACCTGCTGGCCCATCAGCCATCTGTAATGCAGGAATGCCTAGACGCTCCAGCCCATCATTATAGAAACCATAATAGTTATTGACTTTACCTGTCACAAACCCAACCTTTTCTTCTAGCCTCATCGCTTGAAGTAACAGTTCGGTACGTTCCTCCGCAGATAAGGATGTGTTCATCCATGGGTGGTCTGCCCCAGATTCTGCGGCGAAGGCGTGTAACGGCATAGCCGCAACCGCCACGATGATTAACACCATAAACCATCGTTTAAGGGAAATTAGATTGAATCTTCTGTTCATGTTGCGCTCTCCTTCTCTCTTGATCATTTGTCTCGTCCACATGCTTGAATACATGTATACAAGGGAATGCAAGCTGACGTGTGCCCAGCTCTTCAAGCATTCAGGTAAGCCTTGCATCTTACGTTCAGAAACGATCGCTTACAAGCAAGCGAGCTATTTCGCTTTCTTACGATAGCTGACCCACGACGAGATTGCATCCCCTTAAATATGGAAACAGGCTGGATAAACGGCTCCTAGTTCCTATGCATCATATGATTTCAACTACTCCTAACAACAAAAGAAAACGAATTAATTACATTTCCGTAACAACTTTTGTACAAAATATTTACTTTTAAAAACAGTCTTATAGGCCCACTTGGATTCTCCTAGTTTATACAATTAATTATCAATATCAGGAAGGATGCTGGTGCCCCTGGGTCCAAGGTCATTTTGAAATCGGATACAACATATAAAATTCATGAATAAGGACATAGAGAAGTAGCCGAAGTCCCTTTTAACAGGTACTTCGGCTATGTTTATGGCTTATACCAAGCTATCATTCTAATTCTGCAATTGGGCAAGAATCTGAGGATCCTTGATTTTCTTATCTTCGGCCAGCAGCATAATCTTGGATAAAATCTCCGCAGTTCTTGGATCTTCATCCAAGAATGGCAGGAAAATTCGTCCACGGTGCTGACTATGCACTGGCACAATGTGAAGCGCTCCTGTCGCTTGCTTGAACACATTACCGCTGCCTAGGTGAACAGCATATTCTCCCAGCTCACCATCAATACGCGCATAATTCCCGTCCAAACGTACATTGCTTATTTTCAGCAAACGCAGAGATTCATTAACGATCACATGACGCATCTCAATTGTCGTCAAGCTTGCTTCTGGATCTACTCCGCCCACATGTGCAATGCTCACAACCAGATCAATATCTCGCATGACCTCAGAGAAGAAGATCGGTGGTACATCTTGTAATGCTACAGGCTTGTACGTCTTGCGATCATAGAATTGAACTGTCTCCAACGTAGGTGACTCCGTATCAGCCGGGGAGAACCAGTCTGCCATCGCATACAGATTAGCAATCAGGTTATGCTCATAACTCACCTTCTGTAGACCTTCTTCATAACTTACTGTCCACTGGCGTCCTTTGAGCAGAGCCACGGTCTTTTGGGTTTGAATCTGATATCCAGCATAGCGCCGGGATACAGTACCATTCGCCAGTTCATCCTCATTAGGCAGATACAACTCTCGGAATACTTGCTTGAATGGCTGCCGCTCCTGACGGGTGAATAGATCACGTTGGAACGTACTCCATTGACCACTGTTGTACAGATGTAACGCATGTGCAATCAACAGCTCATCTTGATCTGTCAGCGGGTGGATAGAGCCTTCCTGATCCACGTTAATTAGACCACCTGTCGATGCATCGAATCGACCTACGTATTCACCGGTCTTAAATACAAGGTTGCTCACTAAAGGTCGAAGAACTGGATTCTGGAACAGACTCGAAATCTCTTCACGGGTAAAAGCAGTCTCTGATGTCATAGAGCGTTCAAGCTCCTGTCTGGCTCTGCGATACTGCTGTACCAGGTCTGATTTTAACTCCTTCAATTCAGTAATATATCCATCCTTCTTAAATCTTGCAGGCACAGACTTAAGTGTCTTTCCTTTGCTGATCAAGACGAGATCTGGCTGCCCTTCTTCATCAATGACCAATTGTGCTGTCGTCGTCTCATCAAGCTCATGAGGCTCGAAATAAGACTTCATCTCATCTAGCTTGCGGGCTTCCATATCCCAGATCAGACGGGTGATATCGGCATAGCCTGCATTTCGAGCAAGATTACCCAACGCAATCTGGGATGCAGCTCCCTCGCTAGCACGTCGCTGTGCTCCGAATTGTTTACTCTGCATTAGAAACTTCTGAATGAAGTCATACCGTTCACGTAGGTCGTGCTCCCGCTCTTCAGCAAATGGAATCAGACTGTATGTCAACAAATGATCCTTGTTACGCTTCTCTTCAACAGACTTCCGCATATCCTCGAGGCGCAATTTCCCTAGAGCAGCATCTGCAAACAATTGCGATCTGCGATGATTAGCTCCACCTGATATATACTTGGCACAATCATATAACAGGTTGAAACGTTCCTCACCTACAGCTGCGTACGCTTCTTCAAACCAAGCAATATCAAAAGCGCCATCGTTGAACTCTTGTGGGGAAATTGGAGAATAATGCGCCACAATCGTTTCTTTCTCCGCCGTAAAGCTCTCGTTAATGTGAGCATGGAAGTACCATGCTGCGCTACGCAGCCCATCCCAGCCTAGATATTTCGCCACAATCTCCATCCACTGCGGCGCGTACATCGCTGCCTCAAGCAATTTTTTCTCCTGAATTGGATACCGTTCTAGCAGCTCGCGTAGAAGCTCTTCATTCTCACCATCTCTTGGATGACATTTCTGAATTAGATAGCTGAATGTTTCTTTGCGTGTCGTGTTATTCCCATAACCATAAATATAACCACGAACGAAGGTGTCCTGATCCATTGCGGAGACAAGATGCACCCAGTACTCCATGCCTTCAATTCGATCAAGCTTCATCGCAAGTGTGCTAACTTCTGTGGATAGCTCGCCCCGTGTTAATTCAATCTCCACAATACGGTTAACAACGGTATCCCGTATAAGAACCAGCGCTGGATCATCCGCAACACCCTCGGTACGGCTATACGTTAAATCTCGAATGAAGCCATGGCGATCTGCCCCCGTCAACAATTGTTGATAGATCTCCTGATCATCAATTAAATCTAGTTTGTAAGCACGTAAAAAGTCTTCCAGCGATAACAAGTTTAACGGATGTGTATCTTTAACAAGGTTCTTCAATTGATAGGCTGTCTGGAAATAACGCTTAAAACTATGGTCATCATAGATTCTGCCGTGTACAAGGTAATTCCATGAACCGGTTAAGATATGAAGCATACCCGTTTCCTTCTCCAACTGCTCCTTCGGCATACTCGCTATAATAAATGCCCATGCCTTCTCAGCAATCTCGAATGTATCTGCCTTGTCACTATCCTCAAAAGCAGCTGTAACGATCGCTTCCACTTGCTCGGAATACGTCAATTTCTTAAACAGTTCCTTCAACTGCTCGATATAAGATAGAGGGTAAATGTGCTCTGCAAACGCCTTGCGCCACCCCTCCAGCAACGGAATCTTTCGCAGTTCATCATATTCATATGCCTGACTATAATAGCTGTAGTGGTCGTCCAAATTTTTATTCAGATCGTGGAATCGCATGCTGAAAACGAGCTGTAGCAATTCCTGGTGATCCAGACCATTACGCTTAATGAATTCCCCCCACACCTCATGTAATGGGAATTGCTCCATTAAAGGCATTTCATTACGTTGCGTATAAGGAACCGTCGAGCGTAGGTTAGCTCCAACCAGAAGTGTTTCTTTGTAGCCCGCGTAATACTCCACTTCATATTCCACATCTCTATGCTCATGCACCAACGCATCAAGCGCACCCAGGAATTGTTCCGCCTTTTCCAAGGAAAGGGTGAACATCTCCTTCACATTAAAGTTACCAAAATCACGATGCTCTTCAAGCAGAGGCTGCTCCCGTGAAGGGTCGAACAAACCAAATCCATTCGCAGCGGTATACTGACTATTCTGCTCGTTCAACTTATCCAGCAACTTCTGCTCTTTAGCTGTCGGCGCTGTGATCAACTCCGCTAATGGCTGTAATTGGTTTTGTTGTGATGTTCGCTCCGGATCGGATGCGATCTCTGTCAACAATTCAAGCGCACCTAGCCGCTGCAACTCACCTTTGGCAGTTAGAAGCCGTTGCAACGCACTCTCAAGCTCATCTACAGGTTGAAGTAAAAGCACCTGTATGACCTTCTGGCGTAGTGAACCGGTCTTCAATTTGAGCAAAGCCTCAAGTTGCTTCATTTCCTCTGTCGTTAAGGTGAGTTTCTTCAGTTTAAGAAGCGCACTTTCACGGTTCGTCATACTTTTATCCGATAAACTATCGAGAATAAACTGTCGCTGTACCTCCTGTTGAGGATCTTGTAAAAATAGAGACAGAAGCTCCCCTCTCAGATCGGCGCTGAGCTTGTCTTTTAACGCAACCACTTCGCTAACCCATTCCGGATCCATATCGTAGGCTGCTAGATAGAGCATCTTCTTCACGACATCATCCGCATCAATACGATACTGAACAAATTCAAGAACGCCTGACGGCCCTCCCGCTCCTGCCTGAGGAATGACGTCTAACATCTGTTTGAATAGTTCAAAATCCCGTCGCCGTACAGCTTTATCTGAAAATACAGGTAGAGGCCAAACATTCACTCTGCGCTGATGATCTCCATCGTCAAACCGACCCCAGTCATAGGTGTACATCGCGTCGTAATTTCGGACAATCCAGTGCATTAGTTCCATGTCATGTTCACCAAGATACTGACGTGCCAAACTCAATCGCAGCTCTCGGTTCTGGCTGTTCGCAAGCACATATTGAGCCACAATCTGTTGATATAATTGGCCTTGATCCATGATCTGGATCACCTTAGCGCCCAATTCGCTCTCTTCAATTACTGCCGTAGCCCAGAGACTAATAAACAGCTTGTTTGCGTTATCATCCAGTTGCCATGTTGCGCGTACCTCAGGATCAACTAGAGCCTCGTGAGCCTGCGTTATAAGCTGGGTCGCAACTCGTTGATTTGCCGCTTCAATGCCAATACCTGTCCAGACAGCAAGCGCACGCACCACCGAGCTGAACCGGATCATATTGTTGTCGATGATGATTTTTAATATGTATATATACGCCTCAATCGTACCTTCATCCATACGCTCTACGATACTCTGCCGCAGTCCCTCCTGCAGTCTTGCAGCAACCAGTAGTTCACCCACCATCTGATACGCTTCGGTCTGGTTACTCAGTACAATGCCTTTGATCATCTCGCCGCTTAACAGTGCGTTCTGGTTGTCTCCATAGATGATGTCATGTAATGCCTGCTTCATTTCGCCGTTATCATGATCCAGCTCATAGGCGATGCAATCAGGGAGCACCCATCGGATTTCGTATTGGTAATCGAACTTGTATTCACGAAGTGACACATACTCGGTCAGAGAGAATGCACGGATCTCCATACGGAATAGTCCGACTAGCTTGCGTAATACTTGACCCATATGTAGTGCGGGGTCAGATGTACGGAACGGTCTGCGTTCATAGTTACTGCTGTATGGATACTTCGATGCTTGCTCCGCAATATAACGGAACCGTGCACATAGTTGCTCACTCGCCACATGTCCCAGTATGTCTAGAACAGGCTGGAACAATGGCCGGCCAGTGTCTGCCGCCAGTTGTAATAAGGTATGTCGCATATTTAAATAGAGTTTTTCGTCTTCACGCAAATAACCTAATCCAGCCAGTTCTACAACATAAGCAGCCAGCTCATGCTGTTCCTCAGGCAATGATGCAGCCTTTTCCCGTAACTCGTTCAGATATCCCTGTTCCTGCTCTTGCTGATTCATCTAATTCTCCTCCTTGAGATACGTCCTACCACAAACGACCGGCAAGCATGGTGAACCGGATAAAGACTAGCTCATCACCCTCACGCAGTGTTAACGGCTCATCCAATTGATGTACTTCTTCTTCATTAACAAACACTTTATATAAACCATCTTCATGTGCTAACACGGCCGTTTCAATCGCCTGCTTCAATTCAGGAATCCCTTCATTATTAACCGCCCCAAAGCCCACTTTCCCCGCAGCTCTCTGGGATTCAATCTCTTCAGGCATAAGGTATGCAAGCCATTCTACCTGATTTTTCTTGTCCTCTAGTGCCTGTACTTGCCGAGAAACCATGTTGCCGATGAGTTGTCTCAGCGTGCCCGTTGTTTCCGGAAGTTCGGTAGCTTGTTTGGCGAGAGCAGGTTTTCGTTTACCCAAGCTCTTGACTGTGACCCATACGTTCACTTCGCCGCCCCCTTCCTATCTATTAAATATATACATTATCTCATTAATAAGTCCTTGAGTGCCAACTACGGAACTAGATTATGAGTCTACCTTATCAAAATCAAAATAATGCGTACATATGTACCCCTATTTATTATGATAACCAAATCTTTCTTCACATACATGAGTCATTTCTCACGTTTTATATGAAACCTATGAACTACCTCATAATCTAGCAAAAAATAAAGAAGGTCCCCTCTTTTCAAGGAAACCTTCTGATCAGTTACACAAAAATGTATATCATACCAAACGCAAAGGACGGATCGTAACCGCTGCCGTCTTGAAGCCGGGCATACGGCAATACGGGTCCAGTTCAGGTCTTGTAGCTCTATTCACATTCTGAATGCCGCCCCAGTGCATCGGTACGAACAACGTATCTTCACGAATATGCTCCTTCACTCTGCTTCGAACCGTGAAGCTACCATACACAGATTGAACCTCTACCCATTCACCATCCCGAATGCGGTGACGAGAAGCCGTAGTTGGATGAAGCTCTACAAAATTCTCCAGCTCGCGAGCTTCAAGCGTCGGGCTTCGATGCGTCTGTACGCCGGTAAGATAATGCGGAAGCACACGGCCATTCGTAAGAATTAACGGGAATTCTCGGGATACTTCATCCCAACCTGGACTCGTCTCTGCAGTAAAGGAGGCTCTGCCGTCGGCGTGAGCAAAGCGTTCAGCAAATACTAATCCTTCTCCCGTGGTCTCCACTGACGGGCAAGGCCAATAGATTCCTTTTTCATAACGTAGACGTTCATACGTGATTCCATAATAATCAGCAACGCCTCCCCGGCTGGCTTCTCGCAGTTCATTAAAGATCTCCTCGGCAGACTGAAATTGAAAATACGAACCCTTGCCCATCTCCGCAGCGATGCGACATAAGATGTCCCAATCATGAAGCGCCTCACCTGGTGCTGGTATGCCTTGCTCACGAAGAAGAACACGACCTTCCAGATTCGTTAATGTCCCCTCATTCTCCAGATAAGCCGTAACGGGTAACACTACATCTGCCATCCGCGCTGTATCCGAGAGGAACATATCTGCCACGACTAGAAAATCCAGCTTACGCAGTCCTTCTTCCACCAAACGTACATTAGGATTCGACACCACTGGATTGGAGCCCATCACGAATAGACCACGAATCTTCTGATCATGAACGAGTTCCATCATTTCATAAGCAGAGACCCCTTTTCCCGGTAAACTCGCTGGATCTACACTCCACACGGATGCAACATAGGCACGATCTTGCTCATTCTCAATTGAACGATAACCTGGTAATTGATCGGCTTTCTGACCATGCTCACGACCACCCTGACCGTTACCCTGACCAGTGATTGCGCCATAACCACAGCCGGGTTTACCTATATTGCCTGTCGCGAGCACCAGATTCAGAAAATGCCGAACCGCCATATGTCCATCAGTTTGTTGTTCAACCCCACGGGCAGTCATAACCATTGCGGTATCCGCCTGACCATAAGCAAGTGCAGCCTGACGAATCTGTTCAAGCTCAATCCCACACTTGGCAGCAGCCTCTACCAGATCCATAGCCGCCAGTTCCTGTTGTAACTGTTCAAATCCATGAGTTCGATTCCCTATAAAATGATGATCTACATGACCTGCATCTATAATTATTTTCATCATCATATCTGCCAACAACGCATCCATTCCTGGTTTAACCTGCAAATGAAGGTCAGCGATCCCCGCAGTTGCCGTCTTACGTGGATCAATCACGATAATAAATGCTCCATTTTCTTTTGCCTCATTAAAGTAAGGAAGGAGTGTCGGCTGACATTCGGCAATATTCGTACCAGCCAGCACAATACAACGTGCGAGCGGAATATCCGATAAACGAAACGTTAGCCCCCGATCCATGCCAAACACCTTGCTACCTGCGGAGGCTGCGGCCGACATGCAGAACCGACCATTGTAATCGATGTACCGCGTACCCAAACCCACTCTTGCGAATTTGCCGAGTAGATATGCCGTCTCATTGGTAAGAGAACCGCCACCGTACACCCCAAGTGTGTCCGCGCCATACTGCGCTTGCAGATGGCTGAACCGTTCAGATATGAACTGAATTACCTCGCTCCATGAACTGGTCACAAGTTCACCATTCCGGCGAATCAATGGATGCAGCAAGCGTTCTTTGCTGAGCGCATGTTGATGTGCATTCATGCCTTTGACACATAAGCGCCCTTGTGAAGCATTATTCGGTACACCTTCCACGATATATTCCGCTCGACGTTCACTTGTAACTGGCGCTGCCACTTCGCTCACCTTCATCTTACATTGCACACTACAATAGGGACACTGCGTTTCCTGTACATGGAGCATTGAAGCTTTCTTCTCTGCATTCATAGATGGTGTCATCCTCATCCCGCCATTCCACTAAAATGATCATTCACATCATTTCTGACCTTGTACAGCCGTCCTTCCATATGATGAAACTGTTTCCCGAGCATCCGATGTACTCGCTATCTCGGCGTTCTTTCTAATCACCAGCTCACCCTGCAACTGATAATCCAGCAGTGTCTCTCGAATCGACATGAATCCTAGTCGCTCCGACCATGCCCACATCGATTCGTCAAATCGCGCTGTCTGGCGATACCACTGGAGACACGCCGAGGTAAGGCGCACTGCATCCTCTACCGTTTCCACAAGCCCTAACAATCCACCTTGCTTAACCGGCTGCTCTGCATGACCGCCAACATATACCTCCCACCCAGCAGGAGAAGCTTGCAGACCTAAATCTTGAACAACAGGGCTAAGAGGTGACGACAGCCTTGTAGCTACCGCAATTCTAACTGGAGCAGGCATCGCCATACCTCTCCACGTCAAACGAAGTCGTTCAGTTAAGAGCCCACCCATATCAGACCCCGAAAGAGCATCATACATAACGTCATCACTGTACACTAGAGTTCCATGAACTTGCCCTGTCCCGTAAACACCCCATTCACGATCCGAGTTCATACCCGCAACTCCACGTTTTAGTACTTGTGCATAATAACGAAGTGCTGGTTCGCAAACCTCACATCCCGATGCTGTTTCCCAGCTCAAC
This sequence comes from Paenibacillus sp. ACRSA, assembly GCF_022346845.1. Taxonomy (NCBI): domain Bacteria; kingdom Bacillati; phylum Bacillota; class Bacilli; order Caryophanales; family Paenibacillaceae; genus Paenibacillus; species Paenibacillus sp. ACRSA. Next base: position 737,750 of record NZ_JAKRNP010000003.1, read on the forward strand.
CTTTGCAGTAATAGATTCTTCTCTGACTCCCCATCGGTTCCATTTTGAATATCCAATGTCAGCTCGACCGAATATATTTGCTCACGATACATCTCTTCCATCGCACTCTTGAGTCCATCATGTCCCAGCGTTGTACAGCCACATATCGGTAGCTCCTTCTGATCCACTTCGGTATCCGCAGCAGTACTCGCGCCGCTGCCGTTCTTCTGGAGATTGTGCGTGTGCTTCACCAGAGCTACGACCATGGGACGACATCCACCACATGAGCCGGATGCTTTTGTTCGCTCCTTAACCTGATCCGCATTCTGTAACCCATGCTCTCGGATCGCCTGCATGATCGCCAATTTGCTAACATTGTTGCAAGCACATACTGTGTCCTGTGCAGGTAATGCTGCGGCCGCTTTTTCCGCCGGATCAGGTTCTCCATCACGTGGTCGTAACTCAGCTACGTTAGCTCCCCGTTGAACAAGACTGAGTAATGCAGTTCCTTCCGTCGTATCCCCAAACAAAATAGCCCCTCGAACCTTGCCTGCTTGCATAAGCACCTTCTTATAGGTCCCCTGAACACCATCCAGTATCTGTATTGCTGTCTGCATGCCTTCACCGCTAATGTCTCCTGCGGAGAATACATCCACCCCAGATACTTTCAGTTGCGAATACGGAATTGAGCCTGCATACGCTCCCGTTTCCTGCTGGCATAACGTACGAGCTAGAACCTTTCCTTGTTCAAACAATGGTGCAACCAGTCCATAACTAATCCCCCGATGCTCCGCACATTCACCAACCGCATATACATCTTGAACACTGGTACGCATATAATCATCAACAACAATGGCACGATTGGTATAAATCCCACTCCGTCTAGCTAACTCGACATTGGGGCGAATACCTACAGCTACGATCACCACATCCGCTTCGAGCCTCGAACCATCCGTAAAAGCTAAACCTTGCGCTTGGGATCTGCCCACAATTTTCTGAGTGTTCTTAGATAGAAGAAACTTCATCCCCTGACTCTCCAATTCCCGCTGTAACATATCCGCGGCTTGGGCATCCAACTGACGGTTCATAATATAAGGCGCGTTATGAACGATAACCGCATCCATACCAAGATGCAGAAGTCCTCGAGCGGCCTCTAGTCCAAGTAAGCCACCACCAATGACAGCAGCCTTGCCGCATTGCTTCGAATATTGAGCCATTCGTGTACAGTCATCCACTGTTCGAAATGACATTACTCTCTCTTTATCTACACCCGGAATCGGTGGAATGAATGGGGATGATCCTGTTGCTAGAATCAGGATGTCATATGATTCCTTCATTCTCGATGCTGTCTCTACATATTTCTCCTGCGTGTTGATTCCAGTAACCGTCTCTCCTGTATGAAGCCGAATTCCATGCTGGTCATACCAGCTCCAATCGTTAAGAATGATACCCTGCACCGTATGCTCGCCTTGCAGAACCTTGGACAGCATGATCCGGTTATAGTTAGGCCTTGGCTCATTACCATAAATCACAATGTCATACGTATGTGGAGCAATGGCGATGATCTCCTCGATGCACTTCACGCCAGCCATACCATTTCCGATGACCACCAGCTTCTTTTTATCCATGAGCTACCCCCTACTCGTTCACATGCTGATAAAAAAACAGAAAAATCCCTTCTCCATCATTCGGAAAAGGGCACCGTTGCCTCCGGAATTCACACGCCATTGTGTGAATTCATATTAGATTCAGATTAAGTTAAAATTTAAATGATGTCAACAAATTTAACACAAAAAGAAGGTGGGACATTAAAAATTAGATAATTTTAAATTTCATGTAATTTTTGTTGACATACTCAAATTCCTTTTTTATAATTTGAATCAAAATCACAGTGCTGTGATCCTATCGGGTGCGGAAACACAATGACGTGTTACGCCAGTCGGCAAAGAGGCCGCAAATCGTTCAATGAACTGGACGATTTGTGGCCTTTTTCTATTGGATCACACACCACGTGTAAGAAACATTTTCAATTGGATGAGGAGCGATGATGGATGATGGAGAGCAAAAGTTTTTGGAAAAGCGGGCATAAGCCTACCCTCTTTGGCGCATTTTTGTATTTTGATATCAGCTTTATGATCTGGGGTATGCTTGGTCCACTGGCCGTTGTCATTGCCTTGGATTATCCGATGACCCCCCTAGAGAAGGCTAATCTCGTGGCACTCCCTATTCTGGGCGGCTCAATTCTTCGACTTGTACTCGGATTTATGTCCGATTATATTGGCCCGAAACGAACGGCTCAGATTGGTATGATTGTCACCATTATCCCCTTATTATTAGGCTGGTTATGGGTAGAATCACTAAGCCAGTTATATGTGGTTGCACTTTTGCTCGGTGTAGCAGGTGCTTCATTCGCAGCGGCCTTGCCACTTGCAGGACAGTGGTATCCAAAGGAACATCAAGGACTTGCCATGGGGATTGCAGGAGCAGGGAATAGTGGAACCGTTCTCGCTACATTGTTCGCTAACCGGTTAGCCACTCACTTTGGTAGTTGGGAAGTCGTATTTGGTCTAGCGATTATCCCAATCGTCATTGTATTTATCCTCTTTTCCATCTTCGCCCGTAACAGTCCGAACCGTCCTGAACCGAAGAAATTATCTCAATACGGAAGCTTGTTGAAGCAAAGAGATGCTTGGGTGTTCTGCGCGTTCTACTGTGTAACCTTTGGCGGTTTCGTTGGATTATGTAACTATCTGACTATCTTTTTCAATACTCAATACGGACTGTCACCTGTTCGTGCAGCAGATATCACTACCTTTTGCGTTATTGCAGGCAGCTTCTTCCGACCTGTTGGCGGCTATCTGGCAGATAAAATCGGCGGGACACGCATGTTAACCTTCCTCTATACAGGAGCATGCATCATGCTAGTAGGTGTATCTTTCATCCCTCCACTTCCCGTAGTTGTCGTTATGTTATTCCTAGGCATGATGTGTCTTGGTGCCGGCAATGGTTCAGTGTTCCAATTGGTTCCTCAACGGTTTGGTAATGAAATTGGACTCATGACCGGAATTGTTGGTGCAGCCGGTGGACTTGGTGGATATGCGCTGCCTCTCATACTCGGCCAGTTGTATAGCTCTTATCAATCGTACACGCCGGGCTTTGTCATCCTAAGTCTGATTGCTGCAGCATCCATGTTGTTGGTGCTGGTTATGCAATCCAAATGGCGTGCTCACTGGTTGAAAGGCTCCGTTACGAAACAAGCGGATGCTCCCTCCATGTCCTCCTAGTGACATCCTAAGTTATGTTGCAGCATGGCATGGCATGGTACGAACGCTCTACACACCAAAAAAACAGCGACTGCCTTGTGGCAAACGCTGTTTTTTTTCGTTTGGTGCTTGAATGTTACTTCCTTACTTCGTTAGTTCGTTAAGGATCTTCAACAACTTAAGCCTTATACTTTTGGAACACTAACACTGCATTATGTCCGCCAAAGCCGAACGAATTGGACATCCCGATGCTCATGTTGACTTCTCTAGCTTCATTAGGGACATAATCTAAGTCACATTCAGGGTCTGACTGTTCCTGGTTAATTGTTGGTGGAATAACCCCATGTCTCAACGTCTGGATTAGAGAGATCGCTTCCGCACCACCGGCCGCACCGAGCATATGCCCAGTCATCGACTTATTCGCAGTCACAGGAATTCGGTAAGCCGTTTCGCCAAATAGCTTCTTGATCGCCCGGGTCTCGGAAAGATCACCTGCTTCTGTGCTTGTCGCATGTGCATTAATGACATCCACATTCTCAGGTTCGAGCTGAGCATCCTTCAATGCAGCCCTCATCGCCAAAAATGCACCTCTTCCTTCCGGGTGGGTGGCAACCATGTGGTATGCATCTGAACTCGCGCCATATCCAACAACTTCAGCCAGAATATGAGCACCTCTAGCAAGGGCATGAGTCAGCGACTCCACCACAACGATTCCTGCACCCTCAGCCATAACGAAGCCATCTCGCCCTGCATCAAACGGACGACTCGCTGCCTTCACCTCTTCATTACGCGTAGATAATGCCGTTGCGTTAGCAAAACTCGCCAAAGCGACCTCAGTCACAGCAGCCTCCGTGCCTCCTGCAAAAATAACATCAGCTCCGCCATGTCGAATTAACCGAAATGCCTCTCCAATCGCGGTATTACCGATAGAGCAAGCGGTCACTGGCGAGAGCGTTGGCCCCCAACAACCAAACCTCATGCTGATCATCGATGCCGCCATGTTCGAGATCATCATGGGCACAAGGGTAGGACTGACTCTTCCCGGACCTCGCGCAGTAAGCAGGTTGCTCTGCTCAACCAAGGTTTGAATTCCCCCAATGCCGGAACCAACATACACACCCACTCGCTCTCGCTCTAGCTTCTCCAGTTCTAGACCCGATTGCGTCAAAGCCTGTTCTGCTGCTGCAACGGCAAATTGGGTGAAGCGATCCATACGGCGAGCCTCTTTACGTCCGAATTGCTGCTCCCCATCAAAATCTCGAACCACACCAGCCATTTTAGATTTATGTTGTGTCATGTCATACGTATCAATCATTGAAATTCCTGATTTACCCTGAACGAGGTTATTCCAAAATGGTTCCACATCATTTCCCAAAGGAGAGATAATTCCCATTCCTGTAATTACAACACGCTCCATCTTCTTTCCCTCCAGCATGTATACAAAATTAAGTTCGATTTAATATTGTCATGGGTGTTATCCTATTACAAGTTGTTGTTTATCCTAGTATAATGACCACTAGGATATTGGATTAGATGGAGGGTGAATTCGTGAATCATGACGCCAGGCTTCAAGCACTATCCTCTTTTATGAAAACCCAGCGTGCCAAAATATCGCCAGAATCCGTCGGCCTTCCTGCAGGCACGCGGCGAAGAACACCTGGTTTAAGACGGGAAGAAGTAGCTCAACTTGCTGGGGTAAGTACCACTTGGTACACCTGGCTGGAACAGGGACGGGATATTCAGGTATCTCATTCCGTGTTGGATAATATTTCGACGGCCCTCAAGTTAACGCCCGATGAACGCAAATATTTGTTCTCGCTAGCATTGGAACATCAAGCTGCAGCACATATTGCGGAAGAAGAACCATTGCAGATCAGTCCACCACTACAACGGATTCTTCGCGATCTGGAGCATTGTCCGAGCATTATCTCTGATCGACGATGCTACATTGTTGGCTGGAACGATGCAGCGAGACATGTATTTATCGACTTTGACCTCATTCCACTTGAACAACGCAATATGATTCGTCTGTTATTTGAACGTAAGGAGTTCCGCAGACTTGCGGTGAACTGGGAGCATTTTGTTAGCGGCTTTCTGGCGATATTCCGTGCCTATTATGGTCAGTATGTGGAGGATGAATGGTATAATTTGTTTTTGGAGGAGATGATGGATCAATATCCAGACTTTCGCACACTGTGGAAACAGAGTAGTGTCAGCAGCGCCCCTGACGTTCTCATTGAGTTTAGACACTCTAAGGCAGGTAAAATGTTATTTGACCTTACATCCTTGCAGATTCATGGCAGTTCTGACCTGCGCTGTAGCATCTATACACCGGCAGCGGACACAGCAACTGAACAGAAGCTTATGCATCTCATGGAACGTGATCCGAGGAACCTCGGCGGCTCAGTATAACCTGATTTGATGCTACATTTACACCAGCATGGCTCTAGCCAATATCAAAATCAACTAGGATGAAAACTACATTTCGGAAAGCGTCCATCCTATCCTTGACATCATCCCCTCGTAAGTATAGATTATCAGGTAGATTAAGGTGAATTTAGGACAGTTAGCCCACTTCCACATTGTGGATTTTAGAAAGGAACATCATGACCAAAGTGCTTATAATAGAAGACGACAATATGTTAGGTGACACATTATCCCTATATCTTCAAGGGGAAGGATATGACGTAATTCGTGTCGATAACGCAAGAGATGGTCTTCTACAGCTTCAAGCGCTGCCTGATATCATTCTTCTTGATTTAATGCTCCCTGACCTGGGAGGTAAGAACCCTTGTCTGCTCATTCGAGAGCATACAACCACACCTATAATCGTCATCTCATCATTAACCGATATCTCTGAACGAATTCGTTCCTTATCGGATGGAGCCGATGATTATGTATGTAAGCCCTTTAGCATGCAAGAGCTCAAAGCACGCATAGAAGCTGTACTGCGCCGAACGGCAATACATCATAACTCCATCATGTCTAAAGAGCAGCCAGGAATCTCTCTTGATTTGGAACGCAGAACGATTCTGCTCAATCATCGGAAGATTGAAACTACATTTTCTGAATTTGAAATCATGAAATTATTTGTACTTAATCCAGGCAGGGTATACAGTCGCTATGCCTTGATTGAAGCCATTCGGGGTTTGGATGCCTATATTAATGATCGTACCATCGATGTTCACATTGCAAAATTACGCAAAAAAATTGAAATCAACCCAAAAAACCCCCAATACATCCATACCATCTGGGGGGTGGGATATAAGTTCACACCTTAATGTGAACCATCATCTATCGTTTTGTTTCACCATGGCAAAGACGTAGTAATCACATCTATTTCTTGTTGCACCTTCTCTAGTTGTGCAGCCACATCAGCTCTAGGTGACAGATTAACTAAACATGTCTCTAGTTCAAGAACAAGCTCCAATAACCTTTCGGCATGCAGGTTTGCAGCAACACCTTTGAGTGAATGAACATTGCGAATGGCATCATCCAGCCGATGATATTGAAGCTGCAACTCTACCCTTTTCTGAAACAAACTGTACTCCGCCTTAAACTTCGTAAGCGCATATTGTAAGATATGCGGCTTATCGCCCATCTGTTTGATGGCCTGCTCCACATGCATACCCCTGATCTCTTTCATACCTCTCAGGTTGATCCATAGTGATAATTTCTCTGCTATTTGTTGCTCATTGATGGGTTTAAACAAGATGCTATTCATACCCATTTCAAGGTATTTCTCATAATCGCTTTGTAACCCATTTGCCGTTAGAGCAAGGATCGGCGTATGATCATACCGCCTAATCTGACGGATATGACGTGCTGTATCGAACCCATTCATTTCAGGCATATACAGATCCAACATAATGAGTTTCCATCTCTGTTCATCCAGCTTCTTCATGACCTCTTGCCCATTAGCCGCCAATGTGACCTCAAACCCCATATGTTCGAGTGTTGCACGTATGGCGAGTTGATTAATTTCATGATCTTCTGCCACAAGAATATGTCCCTTATGATGTATCTGCGAATCAACTAAATCATAATCGCCCCTTTGTTGCTCTATTGACCCATTTCCCTGAAGGGTAAGCAACGCTTCGAACAAGCCTAGACGAGTAATCGGTTTGAACAGCATGAGATCAGGGCGGCTTAAATTTCCCTCTTCCCAGATATCATGATCGCTGAACGGATGGGTATATCCGACCACCTTAACTTTTGATCGATCGAGACTATCGATAAAGCGGTTCCAATCCGTCCCGTTACCCGTCTCTATGATGTCCATATCGATCATAAATACCGAGTATGTGCCATCATGATCGGAAGTAAACTCACGACCTGCTGCTATCTCAACTAGTTCAGGATATAACACTGCATGGACACCAAAGGAATGCATCATTTGAATCAAGCTTTCACCCAGTCGTTGATTGTCTTCAATGATCGCCGCACCCATCAGAGGCTGCAGTTGAGGATACATGTGAAGGAAGAAGTTCTCTTCCGTATCCGCCAAATCCATTACCAACTCGAAGGAAAAACGACTATATGCCCCTTGTACACTATCCACTTGTAAGATTCCTCCTAATGAGCTTACCAAATGATAACAGATGGTTAAGCCCAGACCGGAACCTCCATATTTACGATACGTTGATGGATCTCCCTGTGTGAAGGGTACAAATAACCGCTCCATATGTTCTGGTGCTATACCGATGCCCGTATCCTCTACAACAAACCGAACAACGGCCTGCTCAGTATCCAGCGATATGAGCTCAGCCGTAACAAGAACATGACCATACTCTGTAAATTTGATTGCATTGCTGAGTAAATTCAGCAGAATCTGTTCAAGTCTCACCGGATCACCGAATACACGCAAAGGCAGATCTGGATCTGTATTGAAGATAACATCAATATTTTTGTAACCCACTGCCGCGCCCGCTTGATCAGCAATACCTTTGAAGAAATTTTCTAGAGAAAAGGGGACTCTCTCAATGGTAAGCTTGCCTGCTTCGATTTTGGAAAAATCGAGGATATCATTCACTAAGGTAAGCAGGGATTGAGATGACGTATTTATTTTATTCAAATATTCCATTTGCATGGTGTTAAGACCTGTACGTTGAAGCAATAATGTAAAACTGATGATGCCGTTTAGCGGGGTGCGAATCTCGTGGCTCATCCATGCGAGAAAATTACTTTTTGCCTGACTGGCCTCGTCAGCCTTCAAGCGTTGAACCTGATCCGTAATATCATGAAATACACCCTTGATACGTTCTGATGAGTTAACAAGCTGAACTGGATGTAAGTGCACCCGATAATGTTGTAGCTGTCCATCTCCAAGCCTCAGGCTAAGCTCCATCTCTTGAGAAGACTGATTATACAAGGATTGTTGCAATAGTAATGACCAGCTCTCCAGTTCCTCAATTGTAATCAAGTGCTCAAGCTGCTGTGCGAAGACCTGCTCCTTGCTGGTCTGAAGCGCATCGAGAAACCTCTGATTCACCGACACAATGCGTTTATTTGCATCAAATCCGACAAACCAATCCTGTGAGACACGCTCCAACGTTCGATACCGCTCTTCACTCTCCTGAACTCTTCGCTTCACGGCATGATGTTCCGTAATATCAAGTCCGTGACCAATGATATACTTCACTTCGCCGTCTTCCAGTAGAGGCTGTATTTTCACAATTGCATAATAACCCCTATATTCAAACTCATAAAACAAGGACTCTCCTTGCCAAGCCCGCTCATATTGTTCATTCAGAAAATCCATTTTTTCCTTAGGTAAAAGGCTCGTTCCTCCTCGTTTGTTTTTTTCCATTACGTTTTTCATGTCCAAGCCCATGCGGGAGAGCATCTCTCCTTCTAATACTAAATATTCAAAATTAGTGTTCCGCTTCTGTATTTTAAAGGCAAAGCCAGTCTGCATACGCAGCATCTCTAGCATTTCCCGATCTTTCTGAATAACAAGTAACCGATAGTTATGATTCTGATTAAGATAATGCAAAAATAACGAAACTAACAAGATACACGCACTCTGAAACGATAAATGAATGCCCAAAATGGGCAAAGACAGTGACTGTATTTCGCTCACAGTGAAGATATACACCGAGTTCAACAGCACTGCTCCACATATCCATTTCAGCACAAAATGCCTAACATACTTGAAGATCAGACATATGATAACGACAAATAAAATTTCAACAATTAAAAATTGCAAATTACCGAATTGAGGGGTAACACCAATAACCAATCTGAGGCTTAACATTAACGCAAAAGTGACGAATGCAGAGAGACCTCCACCAAAATATGCGGCTAGAAAATAGACACTCGCTCTAAAATTTAACAATGAACCGTCGCTGATTTGAACACTAAAATAATATAAAGCCGTGCCAAGAATGCTATAAAGAACACCAACAAACATACGATGCACAATGAATGAAACACGCTTCGTACTCGTCTGGTTTAGATAATAATGTGTGAGAAAAACGAAGATCAGAATCAACGTAATATTCAGTACAAGATCGCGCAGCAATAGGTCACCGTCCAAATCGCGGATTCTGGTATGTGCATTCATGAATTGAGCTGGATTCACGTTTGCAGCTTCCGAGTAAACAAATCATATTATGCCAATCTATCTTAATCAATTAAACTATTTTTAATCTTACCCAAACGACGCCTCACTCACACAAATCATTGAAAATACTAATATAAAAGAGTGAATCATCCAAATAAACAGAGGTGATTGTCACTTCTGCTTCCCAAACCTCTTGATCGGTTCTTGCAATTTGTGCAACACCAGACCAGGTCTGATTCCCTCTCCAATGTGTATTAATGTCTAAGCGAGCAGGCTGACCAACCATATGCTCCCTAGTCCAACCTGTTTTGGCCTCATAGATGGAGTTCACCTCCAGAATTACACCATGTTCATCAGTAATCATGACCGCATCCTCTAACAATAAAAATGTTTTAAGTTCTAGTTGCATCGAAAATACCTCCTCTTGATGTAACATGATGTAAACTAACTTATCCCTTCGGAGAACACTCCTACATCCTATAAGAGTTTTAATATTTGAATTTCTGGATCACACCTTGTAGATGCTCAGCCATGGACGTTAAGCTTCGCGCTGAAGATGAAATCTCCTCCATCGCTGCTAGTTGCTCCTCTGACGAGGCCGCAACTTCTTCGGACGTTGCCGCATTAGCCGAAGCAATGCCTGCCAACTCTTTAGAGATCGCTGCTACTTCCTGCACACCTGCTGTAATCTGCTGTGACGTCGCTGCAATCTCTTCAATCTGTGGTGTTGTATCTCTCATGCTATTCAAAATATATTCAAACTTCTGAATCGCTTCTGTTGAGATGGTCATACCATCACCAACCTCTGTAGTTACCTTTGCCATCATACGAACCGAGGCAGCCATATCCTCCTGAACAGCATTCGTGAGAGCCGTAATTTCGCTCACAGATTGTTGGGATTGTTCCGCCAATACGCGCACTTCACCCGCTACGACGGCAAAACCGTTACCGTGTTCACCTGCACGAGCAGCTTCAATCGATGCATTAAGGGCAAGCAAATTCGTCTGCTTGGCTATGTTACCGATCAGTTCTGTAATTGCAGAAATCTGGTTAGAACGTTCATATAATGCCTGAATCAATTGATTGGTCTCTTCTACCGTGTCCTGGATGGAGTGCATCTGGCTGACGGTCTGTTTGACCGCTTCCCCGCCCTCTTCCGCCTGAACGGTTGTACGCTTCGCTAAGTCGGCCACACGCATAGAGCTTTCGGAAATACGAGTAATGCCTACCGTCATTTCGTTCATCGCGCCATGATTATGTTCGATGCCACTTGTCTGTCTTTCTGCACCACTCGCAATTTCCTGGATAGCCCGTGCAACCTGCTCACTGGCGGCACTGGTGGATTCTGCACTCTGTGTCATTTCCTCTGAGGAAGCAACAACTTCACTTGCGCTTTTCTCAACATTTTGAATTAACAATCGCAGATTGCCCTGCATTTTTCCAAACGCATCACTTAGCTCACCGATCTCATCATGACTTGTACTAACAATCGTCTGGGTAAGATCCCCCTCGCTCACTTGGATCGCTTGGTCTTTCAGACGGCGAATCGGTCGAACAATAGAACGCATGACCAGCACGATAATGACGCAGCCTACGATAAGACAAGCGGAAATGATAATAATCATCCGATGCAAAATAGGCGCAGCCGCAGTGTCGATTTCAGAGGCATACATCGTTCCAGCCACTTTCCACTCTGTCGATGCGTTAGTATCGAAATACATAATTTTCTCGTCTTGTCCCAGTGTATAGTTGAATTGCCCTGATGCATTCTCGTACACCTGTGTCCACAGATCCTCTGTCGCATCTGTTCCAGCAGGCTGAGTTGGATGATAAATATACTTTTGACTGCTATCCAGCAAAATCATATATCCTTCTTCCCCTACCTTAATTCCGCTAACCAAACCACTAATGTCGGTCAAATCCAGATCCAGCTCTACCACACCAGATCTGTCACGAAGCGCCTTCGCAATGGTGATGGTAACATCGTTCGTTTCAACAGAAGTATATGGATCACTTACAATAACTTCATCCGGGTTTCCCATCGCTTCGATATACCACGGTCTTGTTCTTGGATCATAGCCATCCGGCATTTCACCGTCAGATGACATGAGGTACACACCGTCCTCCGTCCCCAGACCAATGGTAATAATATCTGGATTTTGCCCGGCATAGTCCTTCAATTCATCCACAATCGATGTCTCCGCATCTTCTTGACTCATTACTTCTGTTAGCTTATCTGCATAGAATTCGATGTGACTACGTTTAGCATTTATCACAATATTAATGGTTGAATTTGCTAGATTAACATTCTCTATCGCACTATGTAAGATTTGTTTCTCTATTTCAGCTCTGGCATTGTTAAATGCTAATATGCCAACCAAAAACGAAGGTATGACCAAAAAAGCGATTAATGACAACGCTAGTTTAGCCTTAAAATTTTTATGAATTTTTGTAAATGAAATCAACTTCCTCTTTTTTCTCACCAAGTTTCTCTACCTCTTCCAACATATATTTAGTTTAGATTATTTCTTTCCTTTAGATTTTCGTTCTACTCCTTTCTTCTAACACATGACAAGGCTCGGTCTGCTAGACGTACTTCATCCAATTACTAAAAATAGGTCTAACAACTATAAAACGACACTTTTTTCATCAAAAATTCTTTCGAATTTCGCATTCCCTAATGCTAAAGAACTATTTTTCAAGTTAATTATAAGAAAAAGTTATTAAATAAAGTAAATTAGCGATATGACCAAAATGTTAACTTTTTAAACACATATGAAGAAAAGTGTCTATTACTCAACAGCCAACAAAAAAGACCTGAGCATCATCGCTCAGATCTTCAAGTTTTTATTTTATTAAATTTACGTGTTCAGGTTCACATCTTATTCAAATGCTGGAATTGCGATATCTGCATAATTTTCTTCGAAGAATGCTTTTACCTCAGGACCAGCCATCCGTTTCGCCAATTTCTGGATTGCCTCAGAGTCCTTATTATCTTCACGAGCAACCAATGTGATGGCAAAATGAGAATCATCCTTCTCCGTGAAAAGTGCATCCTTCTTCGGCGTAAGACCCAGTGGGCTTGCATAAGCAGGTGTCATCGCAACGAGATCTGCATCATCCAACATACGAGCCAGCATCAACAGATCTACTTCCTTAAACTTGAAGTTCTTAGGATTCTCGATAATATCCGATGGTGTAGCATCGAAGCCTACGCCCTCTTTCAGCTTAATCAAACCATTCTGCTCCATCATGACCAAAGAACGTCCTGTGTTCGAAGGATCATTGGCAATCGCAACCGTCGCTCCATCCGGCAGTTCATCCATTGACTTGTATGTTTTGGAATACGCACCATAGATCGCATTGTAGATAGGTTGAACGCCAACCAGATTGGAGTTATGTGCTTCATTATATTGCGTCATATAAGGCAAATGCTGGAAAAAGTTAGCATCCACCTCTTTGTTCGCCAGTGCTGTATTCGGCTGCACATTATCGGACAACACCACAACTTCCAGATTCACACCATCTTCTTTCAGCAATGGTTTAACAATGTCCAACACATCCGTCATTGGTGGAATTAATGTAGCCACTTTCAATGTAACTTCCTGTGCTGCCTCGTTGTCTGTGTTCGTACCTTCCGCCGCAGGTGCTGTTTCTTTCTGTCCGCAACCAGCTACTACAAGCATCACTGCAAGCAGTGTGAGCATTAATTTTGCTTTCATTTCATCGTTAACCCCTTCATTATGTAGTCTGTGTGTGACATATTCATTTCGACCTCATTATACGCTCAAGATCGACGATCAAGCCAGCGAGATAATCGGCTGCCTGTAAATTGAATCGTCTGTACCAAGATAATCATAATGATAATCGTAAATAACATAATATCCGTTTCGTACCGCTGGTAACCATACCGAATCGCAAAATCACCAACGCCGCCTCCACCAACAATCCCCATCACTGTGGAGTAGGAGATAAAACTGATGGTCGCCGTCGTAAGACCCAATATAAGGCTTGATCGAGCCTCTACATATAGAAATTTCACAACAAGCTGTAAGGTTGATGCTCCCATCGATGTAGCCGCTTCAACCACGCCTTTGGGCACATCGAGCAAGGCCTGTTCAACGAGTCTAGCGTATAAAGCAATAGCAATCACTGATAGTGGAACAGATGCCGCAAGTGTACCGATGGACGTGCCCACCACAATCCTAGTGAACGGAATCATGAATACAACTAGTAGCAGGAAGGGAAACGAACGAATAATATTAACCAGGCTTCCGAGAATCGTAAACAACGGTTTATTTTCGTATCGCTGACCCCTTCTGAACAAATATAGCAGCGTTCCCAGAGGCAACCCGATCAGAATTGCTGCCGCAATGGAGATACCGACCATGACAAAGGTATCTCCGATCGCTTGCCATATCTCATCCTGATATTTGATCACGGATTCAGGTATCATGCTTACGTCCCCCTTGTTCCGTGTGACCTGAGACTGAGCCAGTCCACTCTGGCTTACTCTCCGCCTCATCATGCAACAATAATGATGTCAGCATGTCGGGTTGAGGTTCTGGAATGCTGTTAACTTCTGCTTCAGATAAGGTTCTGATGATACGTCCTTCTCTCATCACCGATATCTGGTGACAGAGCCTACGTGCAACCTCCATCTCATGGGTAACCACAACAATCGTCACACCTAGCGTCTGATTAATATGACGAAGCACATCCAAGAGTCCACTCGTCGTCTGTGGATCGAGTGAGGACGTCGGCTCATCACAGAGGAGCACACTGGGACGACTAGCGAGCGCTCTGGCAATCGCCACACGCTGCTTCTGCCCACCGCTTAACTGTGCAGGATACTGCTTCGCTTTATCCTCAAGACCAACAAATCTTAAGACCTCCATGCCTCGTACAGTCCGTTCAGAACGGGATAATCCACCTGCCAGCTCCAAAGGCATACAGACATTACCAATCACGGTGCGATTGCTGACCAGATTAAAATGCTGGAAAATCATACCGATCGATTGACGAGCCAGACGAAGATGTTGTTCACTCATCCCCGTGAGGTTCTGTCCATTGACAAGCACGTCGCCTTCATCCGGTTTCTCCAGCCCATTAAGCAGTCGTAGCAGCGTGGATTTGCCGGCACCACTGGCACCGATAATGCCATGAATCTTCCCTTGTCCTATCTCAAGCGAGACAGAGCTTAACGCCTCGAACCACTGATCTGCACGTTCGCCCCGCTCGTAATAACGTTTGCTTACTCCGTATAATGAAATCATGGAGATTCCTCCCGCGATTAATCGTGCATGGTTCTTCGCGAACACATGAAGAAAGCCCGCACAGCCGATAACCGGAGCGCGAGCAATCCTGTTTATTTATAATAAATCAACATGCACTATGAGACAACCCTTAAGGCGCAACCTCTATGAATGAGAGTTCAAAAGGGATCATTATTGAACCATCTCTGTTAATAAGTCTTTTGATTGATATAAACTGAATCGCCCATTGGATGAGCCGATATAGACTTCATCTCCAATGCGGTTTATCGCTCCGTTCTTCGCCTGTCGTTCTCTGTGCTCCGGCTCGCCTGTTACAATATCATACACTCTGCCTAATAGTTCTCCATTCTGTGAGTTGAAGACGAGCAGATCTGCCCTCATGGGAAGCAATAATTGATCATCAATAAGGGTGTAACTTCCTTGATTGATCGTGTGGCTTACCGTGCCTAACGTCTGCTTAACACTCCAGCGCAATTTTCCTGTCTTATACTCCAGTGCAGCCGGGGAGCCATTCCTGATCACGTATACTTGTTCATTTTCTACAAGGCCACGTTCAATCTTAGCGTTCACACTCCAACGTTTCTGTCCACGCTGTGGATCATAGAGTGTAGTTGTGAAATCTTCGTATTCACCATATTGATCTCCATGTTTATTTTCACGAATCAATACCATCCCATCGTTCAATACCTCGATCTGTTGTTCTTGTTTAGCAGCAAAATGTTCCCGCTTCTTGCCTGTATTCAAATCGACTAGCGTCCACTGATCTGCAAGCAGCATCCAGCGTTCAGGTTTGGCACTCTGAAACGGATCTTTACGATATATCCCATCAAAGTACGGATTGTTCTCTGGGTGATCTACCGTAGACTTCTTAGCTACGATATTCCAAACGACACGCCCTGTTAAGGGGTCAGCAGCCGTCAATTTACCTTTGTCCCAATAGAGTACATAAGGATCTTCAGCACGCTGGTTCAACAATTGGTAGTCCATGTTAAGCTTACGTGTCCACAATATCTTGCCATTCTTGCTATTAAGTACGGATAGATGCCCACCATTGGATGTTTCGCTCAGACGACTATCCACAACGACCACATTTTTCGCTGCCGTTACATAGTTCACTTCATATCCCTGCTTAGGATTGAAACCCCACATCACCTTACCATCGTTCAGTCTGAGTTGACGGACACGATCATTGTAGCTTTTCTTATCCGGATTAAAATCTGTGAACAAGGTTACATGCTCACGTTCAATATCCATCTGAGCTTGCTGTATACCAAAACCGGCATTGATCTCCCACAGCTTCTCTCCAGAGTGTCGATCCAGGGCATACATTGAACTCTCGTAATGGAAACCGCTAAATCCACCATCGTCACCTTCCATTAAAAGCACATCCTCATTCGCCGCCTGTAAGAAGGTATAATTAATTCCGCCCTGGTTCGTCCAGATTGGCTTCCATGGCAACGTAGCTGGCAGCACTTTGGCGTCTGTCTTGTTCGTATGTTCATACTCTTCACCGGTACTAAAATAATACTTATCCCAACTGTAAGTCTGTCCACCCTGTAGAATCCGCCACTCTGTTCGAGCAATCTTACCCGCTTGAGTAAAGGTAACAAGAAACTGACTATCCTCACGTTCATACCGCCAAGTCTCGCCAATACTCATCTTCTGGCCTGTATCGGAGAGATTGCTTGAATGCTCTTTCCAATCCGGTTCACCAAGCCATTGCTTCACCTGCTTGGAAGTTGCTTCCTTATTGAACTTAAGATAGGTTAGATGCCTTATCGATGTAGTGGTCAGCGAAGAATTCTGCTGCAACCAACCATCCGTTATATTTTCATATTGGTCAATATCCTCTGCCTTAACCCAGAGCAGTGGAGGAAGGTAATCCAAACTATTCTTCGTCCAGTTGCGTGGCGTTATTGAGACACCATACCATCCATTCCATTCTTTTATTAGAAATGCTTCTTCAGCACCGATTGGCCAACTTGTTGTGCTTCCTGGATACAAATATAATTTACGGCCTGGATGCAGTTTGAAAGTCTGTGGAGTGACCGCTTCAATACTTCGACTCTCTTTCGATGCATACCACGCCGGGAACCACACCGTTCCCCGATTCTCATCCTGAACCTTAATCCATTCCCCTGCTGCAGACCGCACTTTCCATTTCTCCATATGGGTCGTGTACGATTGCAGTTTCACACTGTCTAGATCTTCACGACGATCTACTCTCTGGATGTACAAAGGTGTATCGGACACAACCGTCACGGCTTCGCCTTGTTTATAACTAACTTTCGTAGGATTAACTTGTTTTACTGCGCCAGAGCTTGATTCAACTGCTCCCACATCCGTGCGATTATCCATTAACGTACAACCTGTGACGAGCAGGAAGGAAATTCCCATAACGGTAACCCATGCATACCTTGCTTTTCTTCCATTTGGCCCAGTCTTCACTATATTCACTCCACTCAGGTAGAAGTTATTTCCATTAAAGACGTTTGGAACCAGATAAAGTTACCGCCTCATCACAACTTTTTTTCTCACGAAGCTATCTAACGTCCACCAGATGAGGGTGATAAGGATACAGGATTCCCATAGCAAAGGCGGTGGATAACAGGATAACATAATACAATGTGAACCATAGATCCGCACGTGAGTAACCAACCTGCACGTAATAGGTGCGATGCTGTCCTTCTGCGAACCCTTTTGCCTCCATCGCAATCGCCATTCGTTGCGCGCGACGGATGCTCTGAGCGAGTAGAGGAATGGCATACCGTTTCAACGTGCCATATAAGTTCCAGCGAGAACTACGCTGCTTCGTACCTCGAATACGAATGGCATAGCGTAACGTCTGAAACTCATCCAATAGAATCGGGATCATACGCATCGCCGCAAGAAAGCTATACGCATACTTGGCTGGTAACCGCCATTGCTGCATTAATGAATAGAATAAACGAACAGGTTTGGTCGTAAGTCCAAATAACAAACCCGCTGCTGCCATACTTAAAGAACGGAATCCCAGATGCATCCCACGATAGAAACTTTCTTCTGTAATATGAATAAGTCCCAAGCGGAACCAAGTGGTTTGCCCCGTACCAAACATCATCATCCCGGTTGAAGTAGAGATGAACACCAGGATGAAGGGCGAGGCGTACAAAAGCAGCCTATACCACGGGTGACCTGACCAGCATAGTAATAGCAGCATGACAATCGCTACATTAGCCATAACATTCAGATTGTGTATGAGAATAACCATAATAAACATCAGTGTCAAAATAACGAGCTTGAGACCCGGGTTAACCGAATGGAGCCAGGTTTCACGGTGTGGAAACGAGATCTGCATTGGTCAACCTCCCCTTATCAATCGTCCAGACATGTGTGCAATACCTCTTCACGATTTCTCGATCATGCGTGACCATAATGATTGCTGTTCCTTGGCGGCGTAGACGCTCCAGTTGTGATAACATCGCAAACGTATTACGGGCATCCTGACCAAATGTCGGTTCATCCAGCAACAGAATGCGTTGCTCACGTACCAGAGCGGAAGCAACACTTAACCGCCGTTTCTGTCCCATGGATAATTGATACGGATGTCGATCCGTTAAATCCTGCAGGTTAAATTGCTCCAGCATGGCGTACGTCTGCTGATGCCGCTCTTCCGCAGAGAGCGTTCCAGACAGAAGTGAAAATTCCACTTCATCCTTGACGGAATGAGCAACAAATTGAAATTCTGGATTCTGGAATACAAACGCAATATGATCAGCCAATTTCTCTGTTTTACCAGGTAATTGCCCTTCTACGCGATAATAACCTGTTGTTTTCAATATGTTCATGAGAGCTAATAACAAGGAGCTTTTGCCAGCACCGTTAGCTCCAACAACCGCGATCCAATCCCCATGCCACACCTGTGCCTGTTCAATCTCAATAAACGGCGTTTTCCCTCGCCATCCGGTGAAATGCTGTAACTCAAGTGCAGGCTTAGCTTCTGGTGTACTCACCTTGACAGGATCATTTAGGGAATCTGTCTTGCCAGGCCCCGTATCGGTCATCACTCGGTAATCCTCTAATGCTAATCTATTACTTGATTGATGCAACCCTTGCTCTTGTTTCTGATTTTGCCCATGTTCTTGTTCCTGCTCATCCCATACCCCTGGGTACCAAATTCCATAGTCTCGCAGCATTTCACGATGATTCGCAAAGATCTGCGCTGCACGGTCGTCCGCGACAATCTTTCCGTCTGGTGACAGCACGATAATGCGATCAACTAATTCCACAATCTCATTAATTTTGTGTTCCACAATAATCAGCGTTTTTTTCTGCATGATCTGCTTCACCGTATCCCACACTTGCGTAGTTCCCTCGTCATCCAGCAAAGCTGTCGGTTCATCTAGAAACAGCACATCAGGTTGCATCGCAAGCATGGAGGCCATAGCTAGGCGTTGCTTCATGCCCTGGGACATCGAATGGATCAATAGGCGATTCTGTTCGAACCTTAATCCCACCTGGTTCAGGTATTGGCTAATTAGCTCAGGCATATGTTCCCGCGGTATATTCCGGTTCTCCAGCACAAAGGCAATTTCTTCATCTGTATAGGACATGCAAAACTGGGTATCCGGATCCTGAAAAACAAACCCGGCTTGCTTCGGCACCTGAATATCATCACATTTCATCGGGATCTCTACCGAATTCGGGATGATGCCACTCAATATTTGCAATAACGTTGACTTGCCAGAGCCGCTCGGCCCAAGCAACAGTACCTTTTCCCCCTGGCGTACAGAGAGAGACAAGCCTTGAAATAACAAGCCCTGCTCTCCAGGGAACTTACATCTTAAATTGGTTACCCCTACCACCTGCGGGCGCTCTTTTTCATGCATTTAGTCCAATGCCTCGTAATCCTGTTTGGATACAGGTCGGAGTGAACGTGTCACGCCTGTAAGTTCAAGTGCTTTGGCTAAGTAATAAGCAAACACACCAGCGATGATAATACTTCCAAGGAAGCGGAAACCGATAAACAAGGTGTAATTCCATGCCGATAATGAATCGATGTAGCCATATTGGTAATCCAGTATAAGTGAAGCCGCTGCTGCACCAACTGCTGCTAGACAGGTTACCATCAGGTTTGTAAGACGATAACGAAATGCTGCAAAAAAGACCTCGGCACCTAATCCCTGCAGTAATCCATAGACTAGCGTAGACATGCCCCATTCACTTCCCAGAAAAGCACTTACCGTTGCTGCGGCAACCTCGGCTAAGATCGCTACGCCGGGTTTGCGAATCACAATAAATGCAAAGGTTCCCGCCATAAACCACATGCCATAGATCATCTGCTCGGCATGAATACCGAAAGGCTTCATTAGGTCGTAAGTAGGCCCCCATATTTTGTAGATCACGCCAAATACAACCGCAATCACAATCGTTACCAAAATATCCGTCAACCTCAACTTATTACTGCGCACTGCATTTCCCATATAAACAACTTCCTTCCTTTGTCTTGTTTAGGGCGTGTCCGAAAACTCCTCGTCCTAGATTGGTAGAACACAAAAAAAGCCTCCCCGGTTTCCAGGCAGACCTACGTATCGTCATGGTGATCAGCAGTAGACAATATACCAAAAATATAACAAGTGCATTTCATTACGTGATCGGACTCACACTAGCTTCGAAATGATACTCATTACGCTATTTTCAACGTCTTGTTCACTGTGATTCTATGTTCTCTACGCTGGCATTACCCAGATCAGATACGGTCAGCGGCATAAGGCCACCCTCTCAGCCCAACTTCATTGAGCACCCGGTTCACTTATTTCATTGCCTCTAATGTACACCATCTGGGTTATTATGGCAATGCTATATAAATACGATGACTTTATACCTTTTCACGAGAGAGTCAGTTAATTACTGGTCGCATAAAAGGCATCCCGCGGGATGCCTTTTATCTGTACACTGCATTAATACTGCGTATTCCCTGATTGACTTGTATTGCCTGAAGAGAACCCTTTGAATAACGTAGGTACCTTCGAATATCTGGTGTTCGTTATTTTCCCCTTCGTACTGCCGCTGTCTGTTCGCAAAATGGAATCCTTCACATTGGAAATGTTCGAATTATCTACATTCATGGTCACGGCATACGAGGTGCCTCCATTTTGACGAACGAGCTTGCCAATATCATCTGCTCTGAAATTTTTGATGTTAATAGTTCCGGATGCATTCATCTGAAATACTTTGTCATATGCTTTGTAAGCTGCTCCACCCGTAATGTTCACCGTTCCTGATGATTTCAAGGTCAATGCATCCTCTCCAACATCCTTCCAGGTGACATTCTCAATGTTACAGCTTCCATAACAGTGCACGCCATCAGCTGCTGGAGCTTCAATGACTACGTTCTTCAATGTGGCGCCTGCCTCAAGGCGAAAGATAGGCTTTTGATTTTCCTTCTGACTGCCATCACCAAGTGTATTCGGATCGGCAGCGACGCTTTTCCCTTTTCCATCATACGTCTTGCCTTTCTCTACAATGATGGTTGTCTTCACAATCTCGGGAGCAGCAGACGCAGGGATTGCCCCAAATACGGAAGCGACCAGACCAACCGACAATAACACCGTTAACAATTTTTTCATCGAACATGTCCTCCTCTATTCATATGAATTGGTGGCGCATAAGCTTAAGCTTGTCCTCACGGTTCCCCCAGATGTGCACCTCTGCTTGGAACGTATCCTGATCCTACCAAATAAGGAATGTAACGAGAATAATCATTAGATGATATGTCTTGGTATTCGCCTTGGAGCCTCCCTTATCAGCACATTTTGTACGCTGGGTTATCCGAGCAGTATGCTATTCTGAACTTCATATATGCTCTATTTAGGGCAGATGAACACATGAATATTGTGCAAAAACAGCAAAAAATCACGCCATCTGTAACCAGATAACGTGATCTCAATTGAATATTTGTTATGTCTAACGATGCTAACTATGCTCCAAACCGCTGGCGATACCCACATTTGCGGCACAACTCTTCAACAGCTTCCCGCTTGGAAAATCCATATACTAAATTGTTGGCTCGTTCCCCATCAACGATCTCTGAGAAGGACTTCTCATGTACGTTGCCTAAGTTAATTACACCTTCGCCATCCAGGCAACACGGTACAACCGTGCCATCCACTAATACAGCAGCCTGACTACGAAGTGCGTGACAGAAGCCTTTGCCGTCATCCTCTGGTGCATCCAAGCTTGGCCACTGGAATTCATGATCTTGATTGAGGTATACATTCGGAGCGATTTTGACACCGCTACCTGGTAAAACCTTTTCTTCGATCCGAAAATCCAAGTCAAACTCTCGCTCCAATACTTCAAGCGTTTCCCGGTTTCGGTTCATCTGAGCATTCGTGAAGTTATCTTGTGTCAGGTTCCATAGTCGGAATGAAATAATAACATTATGTTTCACCGCTTCACGAACAAAGGTCAATATGTTATTCAAATATCCTTCACGGTCTGTCGAGCCTTCATGTCCGTCGAAGCTGTGCAAGGAAAAGTTCATCTGACGTAACGCTGGCTTGCCTAGCAGCTTATGTTGTGTCTTGGGCAGCAGCGTACCATTGGTCGTAATATTAACCTTGAACCCTTTCTCGTGTGCAGAATCCAGCAGCAGATCGATTTTGGGATGCAGTAACGGCTCACCTTTGACGTGAAGATATATGTGTTTGGTATGTGGCTTAATCTGATCCAGTATATTATTAAAGACGTCAGGGTCAATGAAATTTTTGGCACGCTTGGTCTGCGGACAGAAGCTGCACGCCAAGTTACAGATGCTTGTAATTTCGATGTAGACTTTCTTGAATGTTTTCAACTCGGATCCCCATTCTTCTCCGGAGGGAGAGCGTCCCACCTTCATTTCGTGATATAACGATAACACTTTCACTAGTGCGCGATCAAAGTGTTCTTTTGGAACAACCTCTATTATATCGGGTTAGGAAGTAGGGAACAACAACGTTTCAAATCAGATTCCTGCTGCTCGGCCAAAGCAAACATCTGGCACATCCCTTCTTTACATCTGACTTGCATGTGATATATGCTGGAGCTATAAATACCTGTTCAAAAAGTACGGTTTTCAGTACCAAGAAGATGGGATGAAGCTAGAAATGGAGTAGCGGAGCGTAGATATAGCTACGTGAGCAACTACATTGTTTCCGAAGGAAACAAACTTCGTAAGCATCCCACTTATTTCGGCTGAATCCCATATTCGATGCTGATGATGCTAATGGCATCATTCGTAATCAAAATTGGACTTTTGGAACAACCTCTTATAACTGAATATAGCAATGCACTGGGGGAGCCTAACGGCTGAGACGAATGAACTTTCGGACCCTTTGAACCTGATCTGGATCATACCAGCGGAGGGAAGTGGAGCGGCCTTTCAATAAACATAATGCGTTTCATCATACAGAATATGGATGATGAAAACCAATTGCGAATTGAATCTACAGCCCCACTCATTTCTCCGGAAATGGGCGGGGCTTTTTGCATTTTTAGGATAAAAAATGAGTCATCGCAGGTCAGAATATAGCATATCTCAGGCGCTTGGCCTACATGTAATTCTGGGAAATGCTAGTAAGTTATGAAAATGAATTTAAGGAGGAACACAGATGTCTTACTTGGAACGTATACGCACTCAGAATCCGTTAGTGCACAATATCACCAACATTGTAGTAGCTCCCTTTGTAGCCAATGGCTTGCTTGCACTTGGAGCATCACCTTTTATGGCTTATGCACACGAGGAGGTTGCCGATGTTGCGAAAATGTCCGGCGCGGTCGTCCTCAACATTGGCACACTTAATAAAGATGTTGTGCAGTCCATCCTGCTCGCTGGTATATCTGCCAACACCCATCAAGTGCCTGTCGTGCTTGATCCTGTTGGTGCTGGTGCGACATCCTATCGCTCTGAGCAGGTGCAAATGCTCGTTCGTGAGCTACGTCTCACGATCTTGCGTGGCAATGTGGCAGAAGTCGCTAATGTAATTGGTGAGCATTGGAATAGCAAAGGTGTAGATGCTGGACAAGGTGAAGGAGATCGTATCGGAATAGCCGAGCGGGCAGCTCAACAGTTAAACTGTATCGTTGTGATCACAGGTCGCGAAGATGTCATTACGAATGGACATCAGACCTATCTGGTAAGTAACGGTCATGTCTTCTTAACTCAGGTCACAGGTGCGGGATGTCTGCTCAGTGCTGTGATTGGTGCATTTGCAGCTGTGGCAACTGATGACAAGGAGCTTCTGGATAGCGTTGTAGAAGCCCTCGCCTTCTACGGCGTTGCCGCTGAGATTGCTGCAGATCGTACGGAGAGCCAGGGCCCCGGCAGTTTCCAGATCGAGCTGTTGAACCAACTCGACCATGTATCCCCGTTGGAACTACAGCAGCGTGCTCTTATTCGCCACAGCAATGGAGGTGGAGATACACCATGCGTATAGCTCAGGCTCTAACGATTGCTGGATCAGATAATGGCGGCGGCGCTGGGATTCAAGCCGATCTCAAAACCTTTCAGGAACTTGATGTATACGGCATGACCGTGATCACTGCCATTGCGGCGCAGAACACGACGGGCGTTCAAGGTGTGTTTCCCATTTCGTATGAAGGCATAGCCCAACAGCTCGATTCGACCGGCGCTGATTTCAAGCCAAATGCAGTAAAAACAGGCATGCTCTACAGTACAGAAATTATTCAATTGGTTGCCGAGAAATGGCGCCATTATGAATGGTCTAATCTGGTCATCGATCCCGTTATGGTAGCTCAGGGCGGTGCCCCGCTGCTTCAGCAACAGGCTATTCAGACACTGATTACGGAGCTGATCCCGCATGCACAGATCACCACGCCAAACATCCCTGAAGCTGAACTGTTAACAGGCATGGCCATTCGAAATTTAAGTGATCGGGAAGAGGCAGCCCGACGTCTTGTGCAGATGGGTTCCACGTATGCCCTGATCAAGGGCGGCCATGATACGGGTGGTATGATTATCGATGTACTCTATGATGGGCAGTCTTTTCACTATCTAGAGAATATTCGTATCGTGACTCCTCATACCCACGGAACGGGCTGTACCTATTCAGCTGCCATTACAGCTGAACTAGCGAAGGGTTCATCCGTTCTGGCTGCCGTTACGACTGCGCGAGCATTTATTCAGGCAGCCATAGAAGATGAGCTCGGCATTGGAGCTGGACATGGGCCGACGAATCATTTTGCGTATCAGCGCAGGCAGCGAGGTGAGCAGTGATGCATGAGCTGAATGCAGACGCGGTGCGACGCGCAATGCAGGTGTATTTGGTGATGGGCAGCGTGAATACCACGCAAGACCCTGTGGAGGTGCTGCGCCAGGCGATTGCTGGCGGCATTACGCTGTTCCAGTTCCGGGAAAAAGGAACTGGTGCCCTGATTGGCGAAGCCCGCCTGGCTCTGGCATGGCAGCTTCGCGAGGTGTGCAGCCAGCACGGGATTCCGTTCATCGTGAACGATGATGTGGAGCTGGCTGTAGCTGTGGAGGCCGACGGCGTACATGTCGGCCAAGACGATGCGGACGCGGCGCTGGTACGCGCCCGCATTGGAGCTGGGCGGATGCTTGGCGTATCCGCCCACTCCGTGGAGGAAGCCCGCCGTGCGGTGCAGGCGGGCGCCGACTATCTTGGCGTCGGGCCAATGTACCCGACGCGCTCCAAAGCGGATGCCCATGCTGTGCTGGGCCCCGCAGGGGTTGCGGAACTGCGCGCCGCAGGCATCGCAGTTCCGGTGGTGGGTATCGGCGGCATTACGCCCGATACCACGGCCGCCGTGATGGCGGCTGGAGCCGACGGCGTAGCCGTCATCTCCGCCATTGCGGGCGCGGCCGACGTGCGCGCAGCGGCTGCGCGGTTCGCTGCAGCGGTGCGTGGGATGCTGGCGTAGCCATGCGCCCCTGCACCGCGGCAACCCCGCAGGGGCGCAGGGTTTATGCGCTGAGCCTGTGCGTCGCGTCTACATCATTTAGCTTTATTGCATAGGGTTTACGCGCTGAGCCGATGCCTCGCATCTACATCATTTAGCTTTATTGCATTATGAATCATGGATTAAGCATTATGCATTATGAACTATGTAAGTTCCACACCTCAACCTCCGGCACAGCTCTAGATATACCCCAGAAAACTCCGCATTGAATTTACGCTTGAATTCAAAGACTTCATTTGCATCAATATTAGCAAGATTGTCTATACCTATAATGTTGATGTAACCTCATTCATGTTCATAAACAGTCTGTGAATGGTTTGTCTACGAGTAACTTTTGTTAACAGCTCGCAATCATTAATTAGTATGGCGTAATGATTCACAACACTACATACAAAATATGAGCAGCTGCCGAATTGATATCCTGTATGCTTCTTGTTTTCTTCTTGCTCTCTTCTTGTTTGCTCCCTCTCGGCTTCATATCATTCACTTCAGTTTCTCCTTCCTACTGTGCTTCTCCTTAAAATTTAGTTTAGGTGCTACATTCAAATCCACAGGGTTGACTCTCACGTAACGTGACACTGTACAATCGGTGATGTAAGGAGGTTGGAACATGGCCATGAAGGTAAAAGAAGTCGCTAAGCTCGCCTCGATCAGTGTGCGCACACTGCATCACTATGATGAGATTGGTTTGTTAACACCGGATGAAGTCACTTCAGCAGGGTATCGACTCTATTCAGATGGTAATCTAGACATGCTGCAGCAGATTTTATTTTTCAAAGAACTCGACTTCTCATTAAAAGATATCAAAGACATCATAAATAGCCCTTCCTTCAATCGGGAGGAAGCACTTCAGATGCACCGCCAGATCCTTATGGAGAAAAGAGAACGAATAGACCGTATGATTGCCACCATTGATAAAAGTGTTCTGCATATGAGAGGAGACATCGATATGACGACGAAGGAACAATTTGAAGGTTTTAACTTCAAGGAGAACCCATACGAACAAGAAGCGCATCAGCGCTGGGGGAATAAAGCTGTAGACCAGGCGAATGAAAAGTTACAACGCTCATCACCCAACGAACAAAAGGCAATGTCAGATCAAATGAATAGCATCTTTACTCATTTGGCAAAGCTTCGTGACACTTCACCCGCATCGGCTGAATCCCAAGCGGTCATTGCGGAGTGGTACACCTATCTGAATCAGATGGGACATTATTCACCTGAGGCTTTTCGAGGATTAGGTCAGATGTATGTGGATGATGAACGCTTCACACGTAACATTGACCAATTTGGTCAAGGGTTAGCTACCTTTATGAAAGAAGCCATGGCGATCTTTGCGGATCAGCAGCAAGCAGACTAGATATAGCCCGCTGCTTCGATGCTAACGAATCTGAGACACCTTATTCAGCTGTATCGCGAGGAATAAAAATGGTAACGAATCTGAGCAACGTTATATGCCGAAATACCATGCAATAGGGCTAATTCTCACACCCCAACGGCCCATTAGCGTGTCAACTATTCGTTAGCATTCCCTGAATGTGATTTTGCCGCCAATAAGGCCGTCTGAGTTCGTTAGAGGTGGTGCATCATCCGCCGTCTTCTCGCCAGGTTGTGTCACTTTCCCTGTCCTGCCTAGGCCATCTATTTAGGCATACCTGCGGAAAACATCCCTGCTTGGAACAAAAATTTCAAACACTACTTCCTCCAGCGTGTTTTCAGAGCATTTTTAGAGCATTTTTAGACCACTTTTAGTATTTACAGACACGCTCTAGACTCAGGCTCTCTGTAGATTCACACACGGTAGATCCAAATCTATTCACAAGGTAAAATATCATCACCAAAAAAAGGGACACACGCCTTCTGGCGTTACGTCCCTTCTTGCTTGTTTCTCAGCCGCAATGTGAAGGAGCCTTCTTGGCGCATTCACTCTGAGATTTTTTTGAATGAAGAATATAGGATTATTCAGAATTGCTGGATTTACTAGCCCTGCTTTTTTATTGGCAAATGCTATCGATTCGTTCGATTGCCCACAGTGGAAGCATACTCTCCTACTCTTCTACTTCTTACGATCTTGTCCAACTCTACCCTACTACTTCCCAATCTCAACCGATTACGCTCGTGGAGCGTGGTCTGTGGATGAGGCTTCGGTTGCCATACTGGTTTTGGCCATTCGGCCAGGAATCTGCCATGCTGATACGATCGCAAGACCAATAAATAACAGATCCATCGGTTCACCGAAATAGTCCGAGAATGTCTCGATATACGCATTGACTATCTCGCCGTCAAATATCAATTGCATAAAGCTTTCATCAAACATCTCGGATGCAAAATAAACTACCGTCAAGTATTTCCCTAGTACAATCCCGACAAGTGCAAAAATGACCGCAATCACTTTATGTACTGTTGCAATCCGTTTATTGGATAACAACACGACAGCATAACCTGTCAGCGCACCAATAAGAATGGCAATCAAACCTACCTCATACTCCGTCATTGCTGCAACTGCAGCCCATACGGCACCCCCAACAATTGCCGAAATTAGAGCGCCCACAATAGGCATACCAATCTTAATTCCTTGCTTTTCTTCCACGATGTCTTTCCCTCCTGAGTCATGCATAGGCTTATTTTCCAAAATTCACCTAACTAATAAAACCACATTTCATTCGTTAATTCAACCATTTTCTATGATGATGAAGTTGTAAGCGATACCCGAGCTGGCTCAATGCCGTGCATTTCATGACCCGTGTATAATTGCGCAATTCCGAATAGGACACCGTCAACCCGCAGCCAAACAAACAAAAAAAACTCCCCACTATTCAACATGACATAAGGAGAGTCCATTCCATTCTATTTAATCGTACTTTTCTTCTGCTAATTAATTCTTAGAGCCTCAACAAGCTGATATGCTTAACGCTGTGCTTCCTTCGCTGGTGTAATCACAGCCGCGATCTGAGCCAGAATGGCATCAACCGATGCCGAATCATGCACATCATATTCATCAATGTTCAAGCGCAGTACCGGACAAGCTGTGAATTGATCAATCCATACGGAGTAGCGCTCATGCATATGCTCCCAATACGAGCGATCTGTCTGAATCTCCATCTCACGTCCACGCTCGGTAATCCGGTTCAGAATGGATGGCAAGCTGCCTTCCAGGTAGATCAGTACATCCGGGTGCGGGAAATATGGCGTCATGACCATAGCCTCGAACAAACTGCTGTAGGTTTCGAAATCCGTTGCAGACATTGTACCTTGATCCGCATGCATCTGTGCAAAGATCCCCGTATCTTCATAGATCGAACGATCCTGTACGAATCCTCCACCCATTTCAAAAATTTTCTTCTGCTCCTTAAAGCGTTCTGCCAAGAAGTAGATCTGTAGATGGAAGCTCCACCGTTCAAAATCATGATAAAACTTCTCCAGATACGGATTATGATCCACCTGTTCCAGAGAGGTTTTGAAATTCAAACGCTCCGCAAGCGCTGCTGTCAGTGTGGATTTCCCCACACCAACCGTACCTGCAACGGTAATTAATGCATTGTTCGGAATGCCATAGTTATTCATGTGATATACTCCTTTACCTGATTAACGATCTGCTTGAAATGTTCAGGATGCTCTACAAAATCGAGTGCTTCCGCATCCACTTTAATAATAATCGGAGGATTAGGGCTGTCTGCTAAATAGGCCATGCCTGTTTTGTAATCAGCAATAAGCTGTTCCATATACGCAGGATCCATATCCTGCTCGAAGGATCTGCCTCGCTTGTTGATCCGATACATCAATGTATCAAGCTCTGCCTCGATATACAGTACCAAGTTAGGTTTTGGCAGGTCATCGGTTAACAGATGATAGATTTGACGGTACTTGTCCCGCTTCGTGCCTTTCAAAGTGCGTTCGGCAAAAATCATATTTTTGTAGATATGATAATCTGAAATGACGGGTGAATGCTGCTGTACATAGTGAGCGCCGGTGTCTTCCAATTGCTTAAATCGATTACATAAGAAAAACATCTCAAGCTGGAAGCTCCACTCATCTATATCCTGATAAAAGGAAGCCAGAAATGGATTCTCTTCTACGATCTCTTTCACTAGTGGAAGATTCAACTCCTGAGAAAGCATTGTTGCGAGTGTTGTTTTCCCAGCACCAATTGGACCCTCCACAGCAATAAATGGGGCTGATTTCATCGTGTTCCTGTTCCTCCTCGTGCTTATGCGTGTTTCCGTTTCTCTATAGACCTCACCTATTGTATCACAGCTTCGTGGCATCGAAGGCCAGTATTTTATGTATTAAATGAATATTATGCACATTCACGTAACAGAGCCAATGATTCATCGGATGAAAGACCTTATCCCCACTTTTGGAACTTTAAGTCTAAAGTTATATATTCAAATGATTTTATAAATGGTAAAATAACCCTCTTACTATTATTATATTATTTAATTACAGTTACAAGACTATCGAGCCTACATACCACGACATCTCATGATGCTCTAAGGAGAGAATTAGATTGCTGAACATTATTCACCAATTCATGAAGACAACACGCTCACTTCCTCGAACGATAACGATGGCCACTGCACTTACTCTAATGCTAACAGGTTGTGCTACCCAAGCTAGTACCTCTAGCCCAGCACCTGTAACTACGGAAACAGCAACAAAGAACGAAGAAAAAAATCATGTTCTGTCTTCGACAAAGAATGAAGTTGAAATCACCGCCCCACTTGAGTGGAATACTTTTGACTATGCTGGGTTGCCAGCGCTGTTTACTGCAATGAACAAAAAAGGCGATGGAATGATTATGATTAATCGTTCAAGTCGAGCAGATACAACGGCTGATGCATCTATTGAGGATTTTATGAAAAATTGGGAGGACGAGTTCTCCTTCGGTGAAGGCAGTACGTTTGAATCAAAACGGACAGGAAGTATGACGATCGATACAGAAGAAGCCTATCTTACTGAAGGGACAATGACTTTGCCTGAAACGACAGGGCACTTTATCAGTGCTTCACTAGAGAAGGAGAATCACTTCTATCGTCTACTCTTCTCCCTACAGCGTGAAATGAATGATGAAGATCGAGAATTGTTCAACCAGATAGCCCAATCGCTGCGAATTCTGGACGACCAACCTACTGTAGTGGAGACCGCTCCAGCGTCTAGTTTTACTAAAGTGATCAAATCGGATGACGAGAAAACCTCGATCCGTGTTCCTTCTATTTGGCTCAGTGAATTAAAAATGATTCCCGATGCCGATCTAGAAGCCACTTCGCCAAACGGTGAAGAATATATGATGCACCTGAAGCATTTGAAGTCTGAATTCGACCCAGGAACAACACTGGATCAGTATTTCGACGCGTATATGGAATATGAGATGGAATTCCTGAGTGATATCGCGGAGTCAGATCGGTTGGCTGTAGAGATTGATGGCAGACCAGGTATTCAGCTTGAACTTCATGCCTCTGTGGACAAAGCCAAATACGGCTACTTATATACGATTCTTGAATATCCCGATCACTTTGCGGTCATTAGTTTCGCTGCGGCGAGCAGTCGATATGACCAAACGAAGGAAGCGTACATGGAATATACGGAGAGCTACCGCGAGGAGCAGTAAGTAAGTTATTGCGAAGATTGACTTCCGTTTGTGCTGCAAAGCAAAGCTTCTCCTTTACTTCTCTAGTGAACAGACTTTTTTTTGTTCCATACGCTGGAATTAGAAATAAGAATAACCTTCTTGTGATCTGACCTGACCTTAGGTAATCGTAAGAAGGTTATTCTATCTGCTTCATATTGTGCTATTGGGTTGTAACCTTATTTTGGGACAATATCCTTCAGCCCTTTTAGAAACCGACTGGAGGCATAGCAAATTTGTCCATTAACCATTCGGATTTCCCGCTTAGCAATATCAATTTCGGCGATATTATCTTTGTTTACCACATAAGAATTGTGACAGCGATAGAAGCGATTATCCATCTCAGGTAACGCCTTTAACTTCCCATAGAATTCAACCTGACGATTGTGGGCATGCAGGATGATTTTATGAAGTTGGGAGGAGGTTTCAAAAAATAGAATGTCATTGTACTCAATGCTGATAACCTTATCCCCCATCTTGGTTTGAAACAATTTTCGATGATTATGCTTGTTTTGCATGTAGCGATGATACGCTGTATCAATGCAGTCAATAACCCGTTTCTGAATGTCGGTAAACTGATCTTTCGTGATATAGTCCATCGCTTCCACTTTATATGTAAATGTCAGATACGTTAATTCTGGATGTGTGGTTATGAATACGATCGCACCTTGCGTATCATATTGCCGAATCTCCGCGCCTAGCGCTATTCCACTCTTTTCTTCCTGTAGATCAACATCTAGAAAATATAAACCGGTTGTATCATTCTGCTGTAGATAATTAATAATGTCTTTGGAGTGTGCAGTAGAGATCACAACCTTCATGTCCAGATTCTCAATCATGATGTAATCGGACACATATTGGGTTAGACGTTTACGTTGCTCCTCATCGTCCTCGCAGATAAAAATCTCTAACAATTGCCTCATCTCCTCTGTGCTTTAATTCTTTATTTAGGTTCAACTAAAGAATATTGATGCTAATCACTTCGATGACACGACAACCTTCCGATCGCTATTATCCCCAGTTTGGATTGCCGGAGCATCGTTATGTCTAATAGTGCGTGTTCAAAAAGGGCGGTTTTCAGTACCGAGAAGATGGGAGGAAGATAGAAATAGAGTAGCGGAGCGTAGGCAAAACTACGTGAGCAACTACATTGTTTCCGAAGGAAACAAACTTCGTAAGCCTCGACTTATTTCGGCTGAATCCCAACTTTGACGCCGAGATGCCTCAGGGCATACTTCGTAATCAAAAGCGGACTTTTTGAACAACCTCTAATAGCTGAATAAATGTACCTTCTCTACGTTGAGTATCCAGCACAACTCCTTGATATTGAGCAACCATCTCTCTCAAATTACTAAGACCTAGACCGCGATTACTGCCTTTGGTTGAAAAGCCCTTCTCAAACAGTTTGTACAACTCAGGTGTCTCTTCGCGGCAACTGTTGCTGACCACAATTAATGTGCCATGTTCTTGGCGAATCAACGCCATATGCACACTTGGCAACTCACAATGAATTGCCTCTTCAATGGCATTATCCAGTAAGATTCCTACACAGCGGCATAGTAGTACGGCATCCATGTGGATACGTTCGATTGGCTCAGTAACCTCAATAATAGCATCGATGTTAAGCTCCTGTGCCTTGATCATCTTCGCAGAGATAATGCCTTTTAATTCTTGTACTTTTAGATGATGTAAGGCTCCCAGTTTATATGTATTGGACTGCATTCCTTGACTGATCGGCATAATTTTCTGCTCAAAATAAGCTTGTAATTGATCCATATCCTTATGACGAATATATTCAGACATACTAAGAAGAATATTAATATAATCGTGCCTAAACTTTTGCATATCGGTGTATAAATGTTCTAGATTCTCTGTGTATTCCGTTAATTGCTCGTACTGTTCCCGCTGGTTCTGCATCGCTGCTTCCTTCATAATCGTTCGGCTTAATATCACAAATACACCAATGAGTAAGGCAAAATAAAACAGGAACAAAATACTATTCGCTTGAATGTTATCATCGGAGAAACCTTGGCTTTGGCCGATCCATATATTGATGTAGAAAATGACAACGGTGAAGAAGGTCAGAATCGTAAGAAATAGACCATATCTTCTGAAAAATGCATCGTGGTTCTTCAGCTTCGTAAGCAGTACTCTGACAAGTGCGCTCAATAGAAATGTCATGATCATGATGCCTGTTACATAGATCACCGTATAGAACATATTAGTATGAATCGATGCACTCGAACCACCAAACACATTAATATTGATTATCCCGCACATATAATCACTGATGACCATGAAAATCAGCGTTATCGTTGGAAATAAAATACTGAGAAGGATCTTTCTCAGCTTAAAATATAAACTGATGACCAAGAAGAATAAGACGACAAAACTACTTGCTGAGCCCATCACTCCAAACAGTGAGTAGCCAATGATGATTGAGCCAACGAACATAAAAGCAATCGAATTCTTGCTAAGTTGATGCTTCAACATGATCGGGATGGACAGGCTAAACGTTGCCATCTGTATGATAGTGGCCAAGAACAATAACATGATCAAAATCCTTCTTTCAACGTTATACTGAATCTCTCTATGTGATAATGACTATATGGAACAATATAACATTTATCAATGAAACAGGCTATCTTACCTTCATCAGTCTTTAACTGAGAATACGATAAGATAGCCTATTATAGAATTCCGAATCTATTATATATCTTCTGTCCTCACTCTTGTCAGCAATAAGAAAATGATCGCAGCACAGGCGAACAGACTGATGATATGCACAGCAATCATACTACTGTTACCTGTAAAACCACTGAACATATCATTGTTTAGTTCAGTAATCCACTGAGTTGGCAGAATCTGCGCCAGCTTCTGCATACCTTCAGGCATAATTGAACTTGGCCATAAGGTACCTCCTAGCATCGCCAGAGGTAGCGATACAACAGTAATAAGCAACCGTCCCGTAGACATTTTGGATGTACGACTTATGAGTAGCAACCCAAGTCCTGCTGCAATCATGTTTAATAGTCCATAGGCTAGCACGAGTAACAGTAGTTCCCCCACAGATAGGGAAAGATCTATTTGGAAAACGCCTGTCATCAAGGCAACCATAAGTATAAATTGTCCCACACCAATCACCGCAAACACACTAACGGTCTGTAGATAGTAACTTAATTTGCTACCCGCAGCCAGTAATAGGCGTTGGGTTGTTGTATGCACTTTATCACCTAGGAATAATAGTGTGTTCGTCATCGTAAGAAACATAATAATAAACACGATCATATTAAATGAACTCGTCAAGACAACTGCATTAGGGTTTCCTAGAATCTTCTGTTCCACTTGAATTGGAGCGCTCGCTGCAGCGGCTTCTTGCATACTTGTGGTTAAAGATTGTTCGCTTGTTGTATTTTTGGCGAGTGTTTTCAACACGGAAAACACACTGTTCAGTTTAACCTGCAATGAATTCGAGTTCACGCTTGGTTCGTTCACATAGCT
This sequence comes from Paenibacillus sp. ACRSA, assembly GCF_022346845.1. Classification (NCBI taxonomy): domain Bacteria; kingdom Bacillati; phylum Bacillota; class Bacilli; order Caryophanales; family Paenibacillaceae; genus Paenibacillus; species Paenibacillus sp. ACRSA. The sequence goes on from NZ_JAKRNP010000003.1 coordinate 772,919, forward strand.
ACTCACATTCAGTGTATCCGGATTAGCGGTGATATCCGCAATCGTTGGCGTAAACACGATACCCAGATTAGTACGATGATGAATGGCATCATCTGCGGATGAGGCCTGTGTAATGGTGACATTTTGCTTCTTCAGCATGTCTGATACGTATGAATTCACCGTTGCGTCCTCTATATACATTGTAAGTGTAACCTTCGTCGCTTCCTCATACTGTGCAACTACCGAGTACGTAAATACAACGGGCAACAATAAAATCAGGATAAACGTTAGCTTTCGTTTGAAAATACGCTTGAGATATAGTTCGAATACCCGCACCTTATCGAACCACCTTTCTAGTCAGGGAGTACACCGAAACGAGGACAAAACCCATTGCGGTAATAAGCGCTGTAAATACAGGCATCAGATCTATGACGCCCTGCTGAATATAATCAAACATTGGACGTTGGAACACTTCATTGATACTTATTGAACTCAGCTCTCCCATATCCAGTTTAACGAATCCACCACCCACAAACGTCATCACTGGAATCAATACAGTAACTAGACCATCCACTTGCTTGATTCGACGGGCAATCACACCGAGCAGCAATCCCAGTGCATTGAAGAAGATTGCACCTGCAAGGATAATGAACAACACAAACATAATGCTGTCTCCATAGCTAACATCGAAAAACAATTTGGCACATACGACGATGACTACCCCTTGCATGATGGAGATCGTCACACCCGTCTGAAATTGTCCCAGAATTAACGCTGTCTTGGAGATTGGAGTAACCAGATAACGATCCCCCAACGCTTCACTGTATTCTTCCTGTACAAAGTTCATCGTGTTAGCCAGACCATATACCAGGATTAGAACGAGCATGGTCACACCGTAATAACTCATTGCTGAAATACTGGAGCCACTTGATGAGACAGATGCCTGATCGGTTTCTCCAGATGCAATTAACATATTGCTGTACTGATGAGAGTAAACGATATTCTGATTGCTTGCACTTGCGATTTCCATCGCCATATATCCATCCCCGTAGGCAGATAACGCCAAATCGGTTATATTTACTTTTTCAATATGATTGTCTTTTCCATATACGGTGATGTTACCAATCTGATGTGCTTCATAGTCCATCGTTAAATCACTAGGCAGATAGATATATTGTTCTACTTGACCAGACTCAAGCATCTCCATAGCCATCTCACTACTCGTCTGCATCTGGATATTGAACATCTCTTCATTCGCTGAACTAGTCAAGAAGGCAACTACATTTTTGCCGACCTCCCCATCATCTTCATTCACAACAACAGTAGAGATCTGTGGGATAAGAGAATGCTTCGCTTCCTGATTCTCTGACTGGAACACCCCTGACAATGCGTTTCCCAGAATCAGAATTAACAACAGGGGCAGCAGAATATAATTTACAAACACGACAGGGTTCTGAAGCTTGCGCTTCATACTAGTAGCAAATATCGTCCACATCGCTCTAATCCCTCAAGTTCTTTCTTGTTAATTGGAAAAAAACTTGCTCTAGATTCGGCGTTACATATTGAAAACTCTTCATGTCTTCCCCGAACGATTCTCTGATCTGACTTAACGTATTTATATCATTTTTGGGAACACCAAGCTCTACACGGTTGCCTTCTGACAGGAGTACAACGTAATCTTCAAGCTGCTTAGCATACGCTGTACTTTTCTGCTGCAGCTCCAATCGAATGATCGCCTGATCGGTATACTCCTGTATAACGTCATCTAATTTGCCTTGGCACAACAATTGTCCATCATCCATAATACCGACATGAGAGCAGATCTTCTCAACCTCTTCCATATAGTGCGAGATATAAATAACCGTCGTTCCGAGCTGATTCAGCTCTATAATGGCATCTAAGATTCGGTTGCGGGACTGCGGATCAACTCCCACCGTTGGTTCATCAAGTATAATGACATCGGGATTGTGGACAATGCCACATGCGATGTTTAGCCTTCTTTTCATACCGCCGGAGAACTTTTTAGGTTTTTGTTTGCGTTCTTCCCACAGTCCGACGAATTCAAGCGCGAAGCGAACTTGTTTTTTCAAGCGTTCTCCTTTTAAGCCATACAACTTACCGAAAAAAAACACATTCTCATAGGCAGATAAATCATAGATCAACGCTAGATCCTGTGGAACGTATCCTACACGTTTATTTGTACTTGCATTGAGATATTCATTGAACCATTGAATCTTCCCACTTTGGGGCTTATCCAGTCCCAACATCACTCTGGTTAACGTGGATTTGCCCGCACCATTGGGGCCAAGCAATCCATAAATTTGACGATCCCCTACCGACAATGTTAGTTGCTTTAATACAGGTTTCTTCTTGTTATAACTGAACTGAATATTCTCTCCTGCGAATACGGTTTGCATTAATACTACCTCCCAATCACTTCATGCCTTGTATGTAAATTGAGTGTAGCATCCCGCTAAACTACCTACGTTATATGGTCATAACATGCAGATATGATGTCATAACTGCACCTCCAAGGACACAGAATGATGACTTAACTGTTAAAGCAAATACATATTCGTATGTCATACACAAAACAGCGATCCCCTAGATACGACGTACCGTATCCTAAGAACCGCTGTAATATTATAGTTTGAGCTATTTTTTGTGAACTATTCTGATACAAGTTCAAGTTCACATTGATTGTGAATCTTACTTCTCAGGCTCCTCATACGTACTCGTGTACGTTTCATAGTCTTTTTTCACCCGATCAAATCGGCTCTCTGTGGTATAGAACACAATCTCTACAAAATGATTTTGGGACTCTAGTATAGTTCTTAACTCAGCGGTTTGGCGTTCATTATCGACGTAATGTCCTTCCAGCTGTATGCCTTTCAGACCGTTAATCTCAACAGGTTTCAGATCTGGTATGGGAGTATCCTTGCCATCTGCGTAGACTTCGGCGACGTATCGTCCGTATTCCTCCAATGTTAGATCTGAATCGAACTCATCCTTGGATGCAAGGTATACCGACAACTGCTCATTATTCTCAGCCAAAGATACATCCAGCGCTGATTCCGACAGATCAAATTCATGAACCTGCCAGTTAGAAGGTATGCTAATCTGGAACTGTGCGTATTTTCCTTGATGGGCAACCAATTCTGCCGAAGATGTGCTATAGTCCGTTGGCTGGTCATTCAAAATATTAAAATGCTTAGCCACTTGTTGTTCAAAAAACTCCTGATCTGCTGCCGTAAATTGGTACATCTTCGTGTATGTAATGATATAGAAATGCTGATCTGTCTCTAGAAATGCGGTAATGTGTCCGAATTGATGTTTGCCATATTTCGTGCGTCCTTCTTTTACATAAGCTTTTTGGTGGTCAATTATCAACTGACTTGTTCTAATCACCTCATAACTTGTATCTACCGACTCTTGTGCTGCATTTATGTTTTCCTGATGCCGAACCATATAATCCGTCAATGACATGTCTGGAATATAGTCTTCACGGTTCACTCGGTCAATTCGAAGTGATCTCGTTTGATCCTTTGTAGCTAATTTTAAAAGGGACGGGCTGATTTCCTCCGTGACAACTTCCCATTCGGAAGGGAGGCTGACTGATAGTTCTTTCTGCTGAGGATAAAACGTTACGAGCTTTTCCAAAGCATCCTTCGAAGAAACGATGGACTCAGAGTTGATGGTGGGCTCAGATACATAGGACGGTGTAGAAGGTGTACTGCATCCAGTAAGTGTAGCCATCGCGGACAAGCTCAGTATAGCGGTACGTAAAATAACTTTAGCAACATGCTTAGCCAATGGTAAAGACTCCTTTGATAAAATATTGAGAATCACCCTAGAGTACAAAGGTGAATTTTACCATTTATATCGGCAATTTGGATGTAATAATAAAGGGGGATCAATATAAAAAAGAGACCTACCCTTGTCTTTAGGTCAGATCTCTTCATCATGAATACCTCTCGCTTCGCCATTCCCCATTTACTGGGACTTGTCATCTGAGGTTTCGTTATCATCCTTTTTCTTCGTACCCTTACTCTTATAGGGTTTCGGTGCACTTTTGGCACGGTTGGCACTCGCTTGCCAGCGATTCCAGCCTTTTTTGCCTGTACCGCGGCCTGTTCCGCCACCTTTAGATTTACTCATCGTATCACTCCAATAATCCTGTATATGCTTAAAAATGACCATCCTAGATAACGTTCATCGTGACCCAGCCCAATTATTCACTTCCAGCATATATTATTATAACAAAATATCACTTCAAATATCGTTAATCGTTACATTTCAGCTTTCAATTGTCCAGCCTGTTTGCCTCCTCGAAGCACCCACATGGACAATAGGAAACAAATCCCCAGTACAATTGAAGCAGAAACGTACGGATAGTTAATATTCACATCAAATAATGCCCCAGCAACAATCGGTCCTGCAATATTGCCTAGACTTGTGTACGCTGAATTCAATCCCGCCACAAAACCTTGCTGCTCCTCCGCCAATTTCGACATTTGCGTACTGATTGCCGGGCGTAAGATATCCATTCCGAGGAACACAATAAAGGTAACGACCAGAATCAGCCAATACGTATGCACGAATAAGGTCAGCATGACAAACAACGCTACAAAGAACAGACATACCGAAATGACCTTTTTCTCCCCAAACCGGTTCAGCAACCAGCCGATGAGAGCGACCTGCACTACAGCACCTGCAATGGAGCCAAACGTAATGATAAATGCAATATCTTGTGTTGTAAATCCGAATTTTTGATATACAAATAGCGAAAATACCGTCTCATAGTTTGCAAGTCCAAATGCCATCACGAATACGATAATTAAACTGAAAAAGTAAGGCGCCTGATATGAACGTAGCAATTGAGTTGCCAAACTCTGCGTTTTGACCTTAACTTTGGCAGCCCCCATATCAGGTTTACTCGTTGCGGGACTACGTGTCGACTCTGGCAAAATGGTCAGTGTGATGATTGCAGCTAACAAACCGGCAACACCTGCAGCATAGAACGGAATACGAATACCGAACTCAGCTAGATAGCCGCCGATACCAGGTCCAATGATGAACCCGGTGGAGATCGCAGCATTGATTAATCCCATTCCTCGACCGCGTTCTTCCTCTGTCGTAATATCTGCAGTATAGGCCATAACTGCCGGAAAGATCAACGCCGCGCCAATTCCACCAAGCATACGTGCAGCGAAGAGCAGAACAGGTTCATTAACCGCACCAAACATAAATTCGGATACAGCAAAAATTAACATGCCGACGACGATAATCCTTTTACGCCCCAAAGCATCGGACCAACGACCCGCAACCGGGGAGAATAGAAACTGTGTGAAGGAAAATGCCGCTACCAGCAGCCCCACCGTGAATCCGGTGATATGCAGTAGCTCCATGTACGCAGGCATAATGGGCACAACAAGACCTATACCTGTAAAGACGATAAAAATATTAACCATTAATAGTAGTAGTGCGCCCCTATTGCGCGTTAGTAAAGCCATGATTGCATCCTCCGTAGTTGTCAAAATGTTGCCTTCTCATATACTCCGCTCAATTGGCAACCTGTGTTCAATCCTTATCTTTTGCAATGCCGTGCAAGAATACACTTACAGCGTGACGATATAAGGCAAGAGCCTGTTCTGGCTCCATGTTGCGCGACATGTGGCTCAATCCGATTATGGTACTTTCTAATATAAGCGCGAGGTGATCTACATTGTCAGCCTTGAACTCTCCGTTATCGATCCCCTCTTGTACCAGTTGCCGGTTAAATTGAATATGCCGCTCAAACATCACCGTGATGCGTTCTTCGATATCGTTCTCTTTCTTCTCCTTGGTGAAAAATTCATCGGCTGCCTTGGTCAGTGGGTGATTCATCTCATCCAGGACAAGCTGTTCAGCTAAACCGTAAATTTTCTCGGTAGAGGTACGATAGAGATGTTCTTTGGCTGTCCAATTTTCATCCCATTCCCGATCCCACTCATCAATCAAATATAGAAAGAGACCTTCCTTACTTTTGAAATGGTAATAAATATTGCCCTTGCTGCTCCCTGTTGCCGCCACGATATCTTCAATGGATGTTGCCTTATAGCCTTTTTGTATAAAAAGAGCTCTAGAGGCATCCGCTAGTTTCTTCTTCGTCTGCTCTGTTTGAAGTTGCTTTTTGTTCATTCTTTCACTCCATTTCTTACATACTGCTTTTATACTGCTTGCATACTGAACATTCGTTCTATATTTTAACGGATGAATGTTGAATAAGCAATATCTAGCCAGCTTGTTTTCATGACAAAAATTACATACCAAATTGGCCTCTTCGCAATCCTTCCTTTTTCCCAGCACTAACGACAGTGAGATGTACAACAAAGAAGGTGCCGGATGGCACCTTCTTAGCTACTGTTATTTACTTACTTCATACCATTTATTGTTGTCCTGCACGTACCCGAATATTCCCGAGTTCATTGGCATTGATGGCAAATGCATTACCGCCTTGACCCACCGAAGCCTTCGCAGATTGTCTCGCATTAAACTTCAGACGACTTTTGTCTACCTCTACCCGGTTAACGTGTTTAGCATGTTTTGGTTTTTTAGCCATACCGATCCGCCTCCTCTTATTATTCTTCTCTACAGAAATAGATGCATCATGGACATTTCACGATTATTGCTACGTTAATTAGACCAGTAGACTAGCGTTTACGCGAAGATCGGCGTCCCTTCTTCTTCTCTTTTATAATCTGAACGTTAACAGCATTACTCGCGAGCACATTCCCTGACTCCGCATAGCCTTTGGCGGTTTGGTGAATCTGAATAACAATATATTGATTCTTCCCGACACGATACCGGTAACTTTTCACGTTGGAACGGTTCATATCCATCTCTCCTGTACATCGTTGTGGGTCATGCATGTTCTATGTTATTCATGTCCATACCTGAAGAGTTGTGTGAATGCTGGATTTATAGTGAATTCCCCAAAAAATAACCTTCCTATTTGAATAGGAAGGCTATCTCAATTTCATATATACAATTGAATGTTAACTTGCTTCATTTCCAATTATTCCGCTGTCGGGAATGCACTCAGATCCATATAGGATACTTCCCACAGGTGATCGTCCAGATCTTGAAAGCTCCAGCCATACATAAATCCATGATCCTGCGGATCATTGTAATGCTTACCACCTGCATCCAGAGCAGCTTGTACAATCTGATCGACCTGTTCACGGCTATCTACGGATAGAGCAACGATGACTTCGGCTGTCTCGGCAGCATTAGAGATTTTCTTAGGAATGAACGATAGGAAACGCTCTTCCACCAGCAGCATAGCATAAATGTTGTCCCCAATGATCATACAGGTAGCTGACTCATCCGTAAAATTAGCATTAAACTCAAACCCAATCTTGGTGAAAAACTCCACCGATTTATTCAAATCTTTGACGGGTAGGTTAACAAAAATCTGCTTAGCACTTACAGCCACCATCGATCACCTCGATCTATTGGATTAGTTTCCCAAATCAAAATAACATTTCGCATATAGGCTGTCAAATGAATTATACTAGTTATATTCCAAATGGTGAGGTGACAAGGATGTTATTCCAATTCGTTCGAAGTAATTAGAGGTCGGGCTGGGTCAAAACGCGTACCAGCTATAGAGGGATACGTCTGTCTTCTTGACCTAACTCGGTAGATTATTGTATCGAACGTGAATAACAACTACTCATTGTATCCACACAAATTTGGAGGAATAACGAATGAAACAAACCATGCAATACGAAGCTTTTTATGAACAGATCGGGGCAATCAACGGTTGGGATTTCAGTTCCATACAGGTTGTATCCGAAGGAGTCCTATGGGATCTGTATACTGAAGTTATGCACCATACCCTTCCCTCTGACCACTTACTCGATATTGGCACAGGTGGCGGAGAAGCACTGCTCTCCCATGCCGAGGTTGCATCATTACTTGTAGGGATCGACCTTTCCCACGGCATGATACAGACTGCACAGCGTAATCTTCTTGCGTCAGGGCGCTCCAACGTCCGATTCATACAGATGAATGCAGAGCAGCTTCAATTCCCCGATCAATTTTTCAATATTATTTCTAGCAGACATGCCCCCTTCTGCGCATCAGAAGCATATCGTGTACTTGCTGATGGAGGTATGTTCCTGACCCAGCAGGTTCGGGAAAATGATAAATATAACATTAAAAAAGCTTTCGGCTTAGAGGCAACCGAAGACTTGCCAACAAGTACACTAGCGGAGAAATATCTGAACGAACTGCGTGAGGCTGGATTCCGTGATATTCACCTCAAGGAATATAATGCGACCGAGTATTATGCTCGCCCAGAAGATCTGCTCTTCCTGCTGGCTCATGCGCCGATTATTCCCGGCTTCGGAGAACAAGTTACAGATGTGCAGACACTCCAACGTTTTATTCAGCAATATCAGTGTGATCAGGGCATCCGTACAAACGCCGCCCGTTTCATGATAACAGCTCACAAATAAAGCTCTATAGTTTAGCTAAAAAATAACAAAGAAACAGCCCACCAGACCTTTGGCAACGCAATCGGGTCTAGTGGGCTGTTATATATTATCATGATGCGGGTACGTTCAATTTCTCCAGAAACGGCTCTAGTTTATCCACGACATAATGACTTCCGCCACGGCCGTTCACTTGTTCAATGACCGCAGAGATGAGGAAGGAGGGGGATTCGGTATCAAACACCACGACAAATCCGTTCTCTTGTCCTTTCTCTCCCTTCTTTGCTTTTAATTCAGCGGTTCCCGTCTTAGCGGCTAATGCACCTGGAAGCGGATTAAGGGAATGAGCTGTTCCACCTGAACGGGTGACGACTTGACCGAGTGCATCCTTAACCGTAGCTGCGACATTAGGTGTGATGATCACCTCGGGCTCAGACGTTTCTTTGCCTACAATCAGTACAGGCTTCACCATTTTCCCTTCATTAATAAAGGGCGTAAACGAAGTTGCTAGATGGATCGGAGACATTAACATCTCTCCTTGACCGTAGGACGTATCAGCGAGAAGTACCTCTGATGCGAGATCGAGATGTGCCTCATTCGCATACTGACTTGGCTTCAAGTACAATTCGTCCAATCCGAAGTTATCACCGAATCCAAACTTTTGAATACCTTCGATAAATTTGGCACTGCCCATCTCAATGGCTTCTTGGGCAAAGTAGATATTGTCTGAATATACCAAGGCATCGACCATATTTACAGGTGATACACTCTTCACACGTTTCACATAATAACCACCCCAGCTCTCATCCTTACGCCATTGTAAACCAGGGATATCATGTTCTTTATCCGCAGTAGTTACGTTCTCCATGAGTCCTGCTGCTGCTGTGATTGCTTTGAAGGTTGACCCTGGTGCATAACGATTCGTGAATCGATTGATAAAAGGTAGCCCTTCATCAGCGGAATATGCATCCCACTCTGCCTGCGTAAGACCTGTAACCATTTTATTTGGATCATAGGCTGGTGCACTAACCATAGCAAGTAGATGGCCATCTGTCGGGTTCATCAGCACCATCGCTCCGGCATCTCCACCGCTGGAAAGGGTCTGATACAATTTTTGCTGTGTTTGCGCATCAATGGTCAGCTGCACATCTTGTCCATCAACTGCATCATGGCGAATTAGCTCAGAGCGGACATTGCCTAGTTCATCCGTAATCTCAATCAAGCCACCTCGCTCGCCGCGAAGTTGTTTCTCCATTGATTGCTCCAGACCGGCTTTACCAATCCAGTCCTCAGCCCGGTAATAACCCTCGGTATCTTTCTCCAGATCCTCTTTTGTCACTTTACGCACATAACCAACCAGATGAGCAGCCGCTTCACCCAGCGGGTAGTATCGAATCGTCTTGGATTGCAGCTTCACGCCATTTAGCCCGTCAGGCACCATGGATTCATCGGTCGTAGCAATCGGTACAAAATATTCTGGCTTCACCCACTTCTGGGCTAATGCTGTATTAATGGCATCTTCAGATACCTTGTAATGCTGAGCAATCTGGGCAATCTTAGCCTCCGGGCTCTCGCCTAGCTCTCCTGGTACGATGCCCCATTCATTGACCGACCCTTTTGTCGCAAGAGGCATTCCTTCATGATCTACAATGTTGCCACGTTCCGGAAATAGTGTCCGGACTCTCACCTTACTGCCTTTAACCATATCTTTGAGAATCATCGACGGCTGCCAATCAATCCGCCAGACTTTGGTGCCATCCTCAAGCTCTTGTCTGACAAGCTTCAAGGACTGGGTCTCGTTCACGTCGCCAAGCAAGGTTGTCAACTGCAGATTATAGTCCACTTCGTAGATGTCAGGGTTGGGTGCGTCGGCACTTGCTTCTCCACTTGCTCCTGATTCTGATTCATTGGAATCCGCTGTCGTTTCGGTGGCCTGTGGCTTCACTTCTGCCTTGACCTCGGATACCTCCATGCCGGAGTAGATTGCGTTATACTTTTCCACGAACTGTTCTCTACTCAGTCCAGACTCATCCAGTGAAGCAGGCGTCATCATCGTATATAGCTGATCGAATTCCTTCTTCTGCAAATGGTCTATGTACTGTGTTACAGTGGCCTCTGGCTTCGCTTCTTCAGCTTTGCTGTTCTGCATATATAGGTACATTCCAACTCCACCCGCAAACAAGATCGGAAGTAGTCCGTACAAAATTTTATGTTTCTTTTTCATGGTCATATCACCTCTACAATATACTATAGATTTCCAAGCTCATTTAAACAATGGCACAAATCTGACGATTTTATCATAAAAAATAGCCGAATACTCACATAATATGTTTAAATAAGGAGAGTGAAATTACTGCAAAGGAGCCCGATGATGGAAATCAGCTATTTTTTACTCCCCAAAGCCGAAGTGGCCTATATCAAGTCCTCCGCTTCCATGAAGGATGCGATCGAGCAGCTTGAAGCGCAGCATTATACTGCCATACCCGTAATTGATCAGGATGGAAAATATGTTGCTACCCTGTCCGAAGGTGACTTGTTATGGAAAATGCGAAGTACGCCTGGATTGACTTTTGATAATATGGATCAGGTTGAGGTACATGAGATTAACAACCGTGTGTACAATGAATGCGTATACATTGAGGCCGAGATGGAGGATATGCTGACATTGGCAGCCGATCAAAATTTCGTACCTGTTGTTGATGTAGATCGTGTGTTCCTCGGCATCATCCGCCGCAAAGACATTATCGAATACTATACGCGCAACATCTCTGATTAGAGCAATACCACTTGCCCGCTGCACACTACATAGCACCAAGCTAAGCCGTTGTACAGAGGTGAAACAAATAAGGCGAGCCAAGGCTCGTCTTTTTTGCATGATTTCTGGCTATGACACTTGGGTATGTCACTAGGCTAGGTCGTAACTTGCTCTCCGCTGAGATTCACTTCAATTTCACTTCAATATTATCGTTCCTTCATTGCGTAGGTTCCTCATTGAGCTTGAAATACCATTCTAGAAATACGTTGAAATTCGACCATTGCGGTGTACTCTCTCCCCGAAGGAAACGCTCAATCGATTCGCCTAGCTCAACCAAAATGACTTCCCCCGTCACTCGATTATAAAAGAACCCACCTTCACCCTCGAAGCTATCCAGCGGGATATAAGCATCCGGCAGCCCTAACGTCAGTTGAGCCATAGTAATGTCTTCCATATAAACGGTATTCACCATAAACCAACAAATCTGATATAGCTCCTGATTTCTACTATAGAATGTAGGCCCATCCTCAGCATGCAAATAAAATTGCGCAAAATCGGACTCCAGAGCAATACCCAGTTTCCGTAATGCTTCTTCATAATCTGCCGGGACATCTTCATGCCACCAGCCTTGATCCTCACAATACTCCATTACCCGAGTTGATAACATGATACGCCTCCTAATGATTGAGCCTTTTAGAAATTAACCCATCTACGACTTTACTGGGATCCACACTTGAGGCGGAGCACCTTCACCACTGTATACTTCAAGCTCTGGAATGCCTGCATGCTCATAAGAGCCTGTAGGCAACCATTCAGACATAATATATTTCCACAAGCGCTGTATCGCTTCTGGCGCAAGTTCATCTGCTTCAAATACAACCCATTTCACTGCGGGAAGCTCTATTCCATACATGCCTGCTGGGATTTCATCCGAATGAGAGGTAGCAATCCAGTACTCCATTTGCCCATCATGCAATTGTCTCTGATCTACACAGATACCCACCAAACCAGCGATTATCCCGTTATTCAGCTCGCTCAAACGATCCTCAATTCCTTCAGCCAGAGCTTCTTGCCACATTAGGGGAATGCCTCTAAGATTCTCACCGTCTACGCAAGAGAAGGTTCGTTTGATCCCAACAAAATGAAGAGCCTGCTGCTCAATAACGTTATACTTTACATTCATCACAAATTCCCCTCTCCAATTCGCGCGCTCGTGTCTTCCTCCAGGATGATCTATAACTACTCTATCAAAAGAATCTATCGAATGGAAATACGCAACCTTTCCTGCCGCCGTTCGTCTAATCACTAATTACGGAATAAGGAGATGACTATGCGGATAACTTGTGAAGCTGGTACTGGATTTACGATTGGAATGATTGCACTTCAACCAGAGACACTGGACGTAGACTGCTCCAGCAGCCAGATCACCAATGTGGTTGATCCTGAACGAATCGCCATCCCCTACGTGGAAGATGAAGAATACGGCGCGTGCTTCGACACAATGAGCATGATGGAAGGCACCTATCAAGAGGAATTTGGGAAGAGTTATGATGTTGAATTTACCATTGATGTGGACAAGAATGGGTACATTACAGAGTTTGAGCATACGTTCCCACTGGAGCGTTATATTGACCTGGTACAGACACAATCCTATCAAGTAATCCGTACGAATTGGCGTGGTAGGACATTTCACGTAATGACTTACGGATACGCTGAAGAAGTGCGCAATCCAAACAATGTCATTTATCGATGTACGAATGAAGAAGACGTATTTGTAGTAGGCGAGATTGTTCCTTACTCCACTACTTCAACCACAGGTCAGCGCTACGGTATGCTTCATTTTCGTGCCTTAATCTCTGCCAGGGATGATCTCTATCCCCTTAGCTACATGCGTAAACCCGATTTCGATCTAACCATTCATGCTTCGGAATCATAGTTTGGCGGTACATAATATGAAGAGCGCTAGGTTCCCTCTGACGTGGGTTAACCTGCGCTCTTTGATGATAGTGAAGCATAATGTCCCTTTGGCATGTTGCTTATGAGTGCTGCTTGTGGGTGCTATCAGGTGCTATTTGCACGATTTGAACTCTGATAAGGTTTACGTCATACTACGTACGCATTGCAGCTCATACAACTCTACGACAGCGGTTGACCGAATAGCTTCGCTTTGGCTATCCTTGCCTCTTCCAGCTTCGCTCTTAATTCACACATCCACTCAGGCTCATGCGCCCATTGCTGCGAGGTAGATCGAAGTATTCGTACATAGCCGTACAGGTTGGAGAAGCGGCGACATGCCGGAAACATCGTCTCCATATCAACCGTTTCTTCGGATACAGACCAGTATCCTTGCATAAAGAATTGTTTCATCTGCTCCCAGTGCTCTGGTTCAATCTCCTCCTGTAGACTATCCAATGACTGCTGCACATCCATCGCATACCAGTGAACCATAGCATCATCGAAATCAATGGCATAAAATGCATGTTCCGCCTGATCATAAAATACATTATCCAGTTCAAAATCATAATGAATGAGACCAAAGTTCTGCTTCGTAACAGGCCATGAGGCTAATACCGTCCGTACAGCATCCACCTCGTTCAGAGCCTCTGTCTCATCAGGAAAACCTGCTAACACACCTTGCATCCAGTCCAGCACTTCTGTATAAGTCCAGCGAACCGTATGCTCAGGCGCATATTGACGGGACACGTTGTGCAGCTCGCCTAACGCCTGACCATAACCGTGAACAATCGTCTCATCCAGATCAACACGAGCCAGCGAAATCCCTGGAACCCGCTTGAACACCGATGCATAATAGGCTCCCCACGGTGTATGAACCTGAACAAGCTCCTCCCCGGTATGTGCTGGAACAGCCTCTAGCGCTCCATATTGCTGTCGATGAAGCTCATGCAGGAATGCTAATTCGGCTTCTATATTCGATTTATCCTTTTCGTCCACAGGTGCAAAACGCAGCAATCGAACCTCATCTTGAAACCGGAACGGGTACACCGCATTCGACGATATCCGGTAATGTCGGAACATATCCAGCGACTCTGCGTCATAGTCCCATTGCTTCAATATCATCTCAGCCAGATCATGATTGTGGAATAAATATTTTAATTTTAACATAGGCATCGAGCTCCTCATTATTTGATTTCGTTAATACTTCTCCGGTTTGCCTGATAAAAGAAATGATTCCCAGCAGCTATTGCCTGCAATGGATCGTTCCCTTGACCCGCCGCCGGGTTAAATGGCTGTTTTGGCGCGCAAAAAACCGCAGGCTATGCCTGCGGCTTTTAAAATTCGTGGTGTACGAGAAGAAGTGCATAAGCAAATAAACCTCGTGATCACCAGGAAAAAATGCAGTTATATCCCTATGGTCAGCAGCCATCGAATGGTATCCTGAGCAGCATATTGCCGCGCCTACCCCCGATGTCTGCCATATCTATTCAGTTCATAATCACCTTAATGGTTGTAGTCATTGCGTTCATCTTAGCCCGTCGTTTCATGACGCTCACTCCCTTCGAGAAACAGAGTTATTTCTATATTAATCCATATATTTCATGTAAGCAATTACAAAATTGCCTCACCACTTCACGCTTACCATATAACATCCACAAACATCAGAAAGAGTTGATCACAATCCGCTCTACCTTCTCCGTGTTGTCTTGGTACCAGATCATGATGGAGTATTATAAGGTCTCTAACTGAAAAATCGCTGAATTCAAGGAGAGCAAAGCTAACGAAAGATACCTCCACTGTCGATAATAACCATTGGATACATAATATTAAAATTTATAATTAAAAAAGGAGATTGAAACATGTTTAATGGAAAACGCTACATCCGTTCGTTATTAGCAGTACCTTTAGCTGGTCTACTACTCGTTTTGCTTGCATCCCAGCAGGCTTCGGCAGCTCCCATCGACAGTTTGTTACCTGAGCGGAGCGAGCAAGAAATTACTCAGAAGTGGAATGAATGGATGAGTGAGAAAGATAAATCAGTTACGTTCACCGAGACACCTTCCGCTATGGCTCCTTATATTGCGGGGAAAATTAGTGATGCTTCCTTAGAGCACGCTCTGAATGCAGCTAACTTTTATCGTTTCCTGTCAGGACTCGAAGGAGATCTCGTTCTAGATGCTACGCTCAATCAACAAGCACAACATGGTGCAGTCGTTATTTCTACATCGGCGCTGTCGCATTACCCACCTCAACCGGCGGACATGCCAAAGGACTTTTACGACTTAGGTGCCAAGTCGGCATCAAGTTCCAACCTGTTTGCAGCCTACAGCTCCAGAGGGAACGTCGCGGTCAACAGTGTTGAAGCTTATATGGATGATTCAGATGCGAGCAACATTGCTGCACTAGGTCATCGGCGCTGGATTTTGAGCACACAATTGAAGAAGACTGGATTCGGTGTTGCGTACCGTGATAACAAGTCATATGCCAACCAGTTCAGTACCATGCAGGTTCTCGATACCAGCCGTGCGGAAAAGGTAAACTATAATTACACCTTGTATCCGAATAAAGGGGATTTCCCGATTGAAGCGTTCAAAAGCTCTCAAGCTTGGTCCGTACAACTGAACCCCGATGTCTTCGCAAAGCCTTCCCAATCGAATGTGCGAGTTGAGGTTGTTCGTTCATCAGATCAACGGACGTGGGTATTAGGAGCCAACCATAAGAACAGCACTGACCCTTCAGGGGCATACTTTAATGTAAATAACGATTCTTATGCATACAATTACGCTATCATTTTCCGTCCAGATCAGATCCAGTCTTTGAAAGAAAATGACACGTTTAACATCCGAATCACAGGTCTGAAGAAGAAAGACGGCTCCAATGCCGAGATTTCGTATCAAACCCGATTCTTCTCTGTAAATAAGACACAACCGAATCCGGGAGTAGACCCCGGTACACAGGAACCAGATCCCCAAGATATCTTGGATAATTTCCTAGTTAAATTTGAATACACAGCAGACCGTACGTTAAAGATTAATGGGACACTGTTGAAATACGCTAACCAAAGCTTCACCTTCCAGATCTATGGGCCATCACCTGATGAGAGCCATATCAGAACAGTCACTGTAAATGTAGATGCACGTGGTAGATTCGGTCTTACACTGCCTAACCTGTCCGCTTCCGATCTCAACATTTACATGAAGGTCAGCGATGATATTACCTATCTCATTACAGCGGCTGGCAACTCAAACGTGACCTACTATATTAATTAACTAGATTCAACTGTAACTGTTTACACGAACCACTCCGATGACAGAACAACGCTCCGATCGCTGTTATCCCCAGATTCTATTGATCCCCTTCTCTAAAAGGGAAAAATCCGGTGATAACATATGCTTTCGATGTAGCTTTCTTTCAGAAAGCTTTCAGCCGAACGCTACGCTTTTTCACGTTATTTCTGTCCTCTCCGTTCTTGTGTAAATATATAGTTCAATCTAAAACTCAGATTAAATAGTATCCACAACAACAAAAACAGTCGGAAAGCCTTGAAAGGCATTTCCGACTGTTTTCTTGTACAGATTTATTTCCATTCTATCAGGGATCAGGAATCTGTGGCAGAAATCTTTTTATAGATAAACTTAGGTGTATATTTCCTTGAACTCATCCACATATAACACTTCAATACACCCAGACCAATTGAGAATCGAGCCGACAAAGTCCTGAATGTCTAATCCCTTCATCTCATACGTCTCCTCGTTGTTGACAGTACCCGTCGCATCTTCGATCAAGGTCACCTGGAAACCCTCATGCTCCGCTGTAATTGCTGTGAACAGACAACAGTATTCCGTATTGAACCCTACAATAAATACATGCTCAATGTGCCGTTCTACCATCCATGTCTTTAACTCCGAGTTGCTGAACGCACTTGGCTTGCTCTTCTCCAGCACAGGATGCAGCTTCGTATCGAGCACAATCTCTAGATTGGCACGCTCCTTATAGTACAAAGACGAATCCTCTTGCTCGTAATCTACATGCTTCATATATACAATTGGCCAGTCTCGTTCCTCAAACTCGGCAATGACAGATTGAATCTTGGCAACTGGTTCTGATACATCACGCAAACGTACAATACCCTGCTGCACATCCAGCACAATTAAAGCCTTATTCATCTAAACTCTCCTTTGATCAGGTCGGTTTATTTCTTCTTCTGCTTCTTCGTTGCTGCCTTCTCCACGTTCTCTTTCACCCGGAATTCGACGATTCGCCGGATCAACTCTTCGGGTAACGGCTGATTGTGCGGGAACTGAACCGATCCCTTCGCTCCCTTGAATGTGGAGAGTTCCTCTTGAAACGCAATGATCCCACTAGGAGCCGGATAGAACCCAATATGATGTTGATATGCAGCAAAATGAACCAAATTTCCATGCTGTGCATACGTGGGCATCTTGTAACTGATCTTCTCTTCTGCATTCGGGGCTGTTTCCCGTATCATCTGCCTTAAAGCTTGAAGTCGTGTCTGCACCTCAGGTGCAAATCCCATAATGTATTCATCCACCTGCACAGAAAAGGGGGTACTATCTGGCATCATTAACTCCTTCCACCACAGAGTAAACCTCGTGGTACGGGTATTTGGATTCATTGTAATTTACAACGTCATAGCTCGTCCATGTCTCATTAGGTAGTCTTCCTTCGATTTGTAATCAGGCATGATGCTGCCGACACGACGCCAGAACGAGCGGTCATGATTCATATGATGAATGTGACAGAGCTCATGGATAATGACATAGTCAATAACTTC
The DNA here is from genome assembly GCF_022346845.1 of Paenibacillus sp. ACRSA. Classification (NCBI taxonomy): domain Bacteria; kingdom Bacillati; phylum Bacillota; class Bacilli; order Caryophanales; family Paenibacillaceae; genus Paenibacillus; species Paenibacillus sp. ACRSA. Next base: position 790,884 of record NZ_JAKRNP010000003.1, read on the forward strand.
ATACGGTGCCATAGCTAAACGATAGTTAAAGGTAAGCTTTTTGTCCCAGCTACAGCTCCCCCACTTCGTGGCTGATTCCACAATGTCTACAGACTTCGGCTTCACCTTAAGCTCCTGTTGATAGCGACCGATGCGCTCCCCAATTACCCGTTTACACTCAGCAAAGTAGAACTTCTTAAGGGTCGCTCTCAGCTCATCCTCCCCTAATCCTTCGACAGGAATTAGTTCATGCAGAGCATGCTCTTTACCAAAATGTAAAAATGCTCCCTTGCCCTCTTGCTCGTACTCCTTAGCCTGAGGGCCTTCCAGTGCCTGCTGCATAAGCGCCGACTTTGTGAGGATGACCTCTCCGTGCTGCTTCACGAGTGCTGTTAACGCCTCTTCACTAGTGCCATTAGGTGCCTTAATCGTAACCATGTAGGGCAAGTCCATCGTGATGGAAGCTTTTTTTCGTTTGCCATATTCGATATGACATGTAATGATCTGTCCCTGGATCTCTATAGTAATCATGTTGTACTCCATTTCTGCAACTTAAGCTGTATGCTAATGCTTGTTTACTGATGTAATTTCTTATTTATCCTAACTTTTTATTGCTGCATTTTACTCTATCCTACAAATTGTATACCAATAATCAAATGTTTAACATCCGAATAACTCCAATTGAATTTTTATTCATTTATATGTATTATTATTAAATTAAAATCTTACATATACTTGATCATTACACTGGGAGGATGAACAAAATGTATGCAATAGAGTATACGTATCGGCATATTGAAGAACTGACGCTTAACCACTGGCAGCCTTTATCAACCTCACTGTATGACGGATGGGTGCTGCGTTTTGCCAAAGGGTATACAAAGCGAGCCAACTCAGTTCAAGCGCTCTACCCTTCTACCCTGGATGTACATGAGAAAATCACGGCCTGTGAGCAATTCTATACGTCTAACCAGTTAAGTACTATTTTCAAAATTACACCGTTTGTTCAGCCAGAAGAATTGGATCAGCTTTTGCAGGATAAAGGTTATGTCGTCATAGATCGTACCCTTGTACAGCTTCGACGTCTTGAGGATCTGAAAGCTCCTGAGCATCTGGAGGTACATATCAACGAACAGTTAACTGACGAATGGTTACATCATTTCTGTCGTTTGAATGCGGTCAACGAAGAATCCAAGGAAACGATGACACAGATGCTCTTAAATATTCCTGCAAAGACGGCATTCATCACTCTGTCTGTTGATGGGCTCGTGGCGGCCTGCGGACTTGGCGTGGTTGAGCGGGGAGTCGTTGGACTGCATGACATCATTACAGATATAACCTACCGTAATCGCGGCCTTGCGGAACAGATGATTCTGCATCTGTTGCACTGGGGTAAAAGTCATGGTGCTGTTTCAAGCTATCTGCAAGTGGTCGAAAACAATGCCCCCGCACGACGGCTATATGCAAAATTGGGTTATACCCATGCCTATACGTATTGGTATCGGATTAAGAAATACATACCATAAAGTTCCATCGTGTTGGAGTAATCGATTCAAAGCCAACAAGGGTCTCTCTTATTAAATAAGAAAGGCCCTTTTGCGTTTTCCTAGGTCTATGAACCCCCTACACTTCCTTGACAATAAGCTAATATGACCATAAACTAGCAAAGATATTAGGGAATTAATAGGAGGTTTAAGTGGTAAGAGGATTCTGAACGAGTTTTACCCATCTATGTTCATCTTCGGATGAAAGCTTCTTAGTATTTAGAATGTAGATAGAATCTTATGTAGCGCGACCAAGACAAACGTAGAAAATCAGAACAAGTAGAAAGCGGTGTACCATGAAACGATTATTTTTCATTATGTTCGCTCTTACCCTGATGCTGGCTGGTTGCCAGAGTAATGATCAAGAGAGCAGTCCATCCGAGAATGAACCTACCGAATTACAGCAAGGCTCCAGCATTTTAAGCTTAAAAGAAAAGTATGGCTCGGCATCCGACAAAGCCATTATGCCCATGTACAATGTAGCACAGGATGAAGAATTTACGTTTAAGTTTAGAGCAGATATGAGCCAATCGAGATTGTCTTCCGATGATATTATTTCTGTACATACCGATATTAAAGGACTTAAAGCCAGTAAAGTCTATGCTCTTCCTGAGATCAACGGAGACAGCGTATCCATCAAACCGCTGGGCTGGGGTGTATTAAGTTCTGAAGCAATGATGACTACTGGAGAAAGTGGTTGGGGTGGCGCTCCGATCTATTACATCCGTCTGAACTATGATCCAGATGCGGAGAAGATTACTTTGCTGGATCAACCACTCATTATCCCTTTTACGGTGAAATCGGAGTTACCTGTTCCTAAACTGAATTATGTTATCGATAAAGATAGACGATTCTCTTTGGTATGGGACAAGGTTGACGGTGCGGCCCAATATAAAATTTATAAACGGATCGACCGCAGTAGAGTTTTTGATCCATACAACCTTCCTCTGCAAGGTGCAGAAGAGGCTTATAGTGATAGTAATCCTTTGGTTATCGCAACGACAACCGAAACGACCTTTAACGATTTTATGAAAGATGGACAAGGCGGCCTTAGTATACATAATGACATGATTACAACGCATCAAAATTTCGGCATTCAGGGCGAGTACTACGTAACTGCACTCGGTGAAGGCAAAGAATCTAATTTTAGTAACGGCGTTGCCACAGCTCCACTCGCATCGCAGTTACCGTCAGAGTTGAAAGAACAACTCTATCTCCATAAATATAGCGGCGTTACCGGACTACCTCAGAAAATAACGGTAGAGTACAATGATGGCACACTAGCCCGTGAAACGCTTGTCTATGATACAGCTAATGTGAAAATTTCAGAGTTCAATGAAACCGAAATTCCTTTTCACATCAAAGGAACGGCACTTAAAAGCTACGTACGCGTAGAGAATGTTACTCAAGAGGATCTAGACAAGCTTACACAGCAGCGTGTGGCAGATTCCAGCAATGGATTGGTTGAACCCAGAAATGATACACCTTATGTACCTGCACCTGATGTACCAACGATTATCAATAATCATGAGACACCCGCTGTAGAGGATAATGCAGACTCTTCAGCAGCGACAACAACGGAATCCAATGACAGCACGGATGAAAGCTCCAATGAACCGGCAAATGAATCTACTGGTGATACTTCAAATGAGTCAGTTGCTCCAGATACAGATAAAGGTACTGAGACAGATACTCAGACAGACTCCCAGCAAAACCTTGTAGATGAGCAAAAGTCCAATACCGAGCAAAATGTTGAACAAGGCAATCAGGAGATCGTGCCGGAGCCCGCTACCGGTGATGATTTCATCAATGCAGATTCTGCACTTGAGGAAGTTTTAGCTAAAAATATGATTGCCGCTCAAGACAAAATCTCACTGAAAGCTTTTCCTGAAGCCCAGAATTTCACCACGCTCTCGGATGTCGTCTTGAAAGTAATGTACCAGAACCCGCTGATTCTTGGGGTTGAAGGCTTCGAATACAACTACGGTACACTTACCCTGTCCATTTATTACGAAGAATCGGCGGCGGATATTCAGAGAAAACAGAGCGAAATCATCACAAAAGCCAAAGAGGTTGTTGCTTCCATTATCAAACAAGGCATGAGCGATGACGAGAAGCGCAAAGCGATCTATGATTATCTCAATGACAATGCAACTTATGATAATGCCGCGCTGGAAAATGCGGAGCAGAACAATTTCAAGCAAGTGGATGCACAGTTTAATGACTCGTTTACCACGTACGGTATTTTGGTGAAAGGTGTAGGCGTCTGTGCAAGTTACGCTTCCGTATACAAGCTGCTTTCAGACCTTTCAGACTTGGAAAGTATCGTTGTCACTGGAACTTCCAGCGGGGTGCCTCATGCATGGAACAAGGTCAAGATTGGAGACGAATGGTTACACGTTGATGCAACCAATAACCTGACCAACTCCGGAATTCCTTATTTCCTATACAATGCCAATGATGAAACGGCTCAGAGTCAGAAGACGATCGCAGATAAAGACTATTGGCTGGATTCCGAGCTGGATCTGTTCAAAGGCGAAAGTGACGCCAACGATTATTATGTACAGAACAACCTTGAGGTCGCATCCATTAGCGAATATAAAACCAAGGCCGAGACAGAGTTGAAAAAAGGGGAGACATCTGTCATCCTTCGGTTTGCTTCACCTGTTAACTCAGATGAACTGATGACAGCCGCTGGTGAGGCGCTCGCTGCAGTGGACGAATCACTGCTGAATACGGCACAGCTTGCCACCCTCGGCAGCTATGCTATTCTGGAATCTAAGCCAGAACAGAAATAGTTCAAGTTCTAACCTAACACGCGACAGACAAAACGGGACAACGCAGCTTACCACTGCATTGTCCCGTTTTCTTTTTTAAACCTATGAGACGTAACGTCCCCAAATAATCGTTTATCTGTACAATACATGCTACGGTTACGGACTCACTGTACCGCCATTGGCATTCAAGGTCTCTCCGCTCACATAGCTGGATTCCTGGCTCGCGAGAAATACGTATGCTGGAGCCATCTCAACAGGTTGTCCCGGACGACCCAGCGGTGTATTGTTGCCGAATTCAGCCAACTTCTCTACAGGTTGTCCACCGACAATCTGAAGCGGTGTCCACACTGGCCCTGGCGCGACAACATTCACACGAATGCCTTTGCTACCAACTTGTTGAGCAAGTGCTTTGCTGAAGGTATTGATCGAAGCCTTCGTAGTCGCATAGTCCAACAGAATCGGTGACGGACTGTATGCTTGAATCGACGATGTATTAATGATCGAACCACCTGGCTTCATATGTTTCACGGCTGCTTTGCAGAGCCAGAACATGGAATACACATTGGTTTTGAACGTCGCATCGAATTGTTCAGTTGTCAGGTCTGCAATCTGCTCGACAAACTGCTGCTTCCCTGCCACATTAGCCAGAATGTCTATGCCGCCTAGTTCTTTGACCGCAGTTTCAATCAACTTCTCGCAGTATTTCTCATCCTTTAGATCACCTGGAACAGCAATAGCTCTTCGGCCAGCTTCCTCGATTAATTGCACGACTTCCTTCGCATCCGCTTCTTCCTCCGGCAGATAGGAGAGTACCACATCTGCACCTTCACGAGCATATGCAATCGCCGCTGCCCGACCGATCCCGCTGTCCGCACCAGTAACGACCGCTTTACGACCTGTCAGCCGACCGCTGCCTTTATATGTTTTCTCACCGCAATCCGGAACAGGGGTCATCTTACGCTGTAATCCCGGCTCTTCCTGCTGTTGTTTCCACTCCTGTGTAGCCTTCGGATATTGTGTAGTCGGATCTTGTATGGTGTGTTGGTCTTGGTTTGCCATCGTCAATTTCCTCCTCGGTTATTATCGTTTAATTTGATATAGGTTGTTATAAAAGTCTCACTCCTTCCTTTGTAACCGAGATGGACAAAGTTTAAACTGAGCATTCCTATTTACCATATGCTCCTACAGATAAATCTCCAAGAACTTGAACCTGTATAATGGATCTTGAGGTGAACTTCATTATGCAACAACAGACGACATATTCCATAGGTGAAGCGGCCAAGATGATTGGATCTACGGTCAAAACAATTCGGTATTATGATGAAATTGCACTGCTCCAGCCGTCCCAATATACAGAAGGCGGACACCGTCTCTATACACTACAAGATCTGTGGCGATTAGAACTTATCACAACGCTTCGTTATTTGAATTTTGGCATACCCGATATTCGCAAACTCATGTCCGGTGAGCTTGGTATGTCACAAGCCCTGGACTTACAGATTGAAGCGTTGGAATCCCAGGTGCATACCCTCCATTCCATGCTCTCCATTTTGCATCAAGCCAAACAATATGAAGCTGAATCCGCTCTAAGTACAGAACAATCTCTTGGTTATGTATCCAGCCTGGTCGAATCGATGAACGCCAGTGCAGCTAGACGGAAACAATTTGTCTCTGCCAAGTTAGAACAGTCTCGCTTATTGGAAAATATTCCACAGGAGTGGAGAGTCTCATTTCTTCACTTTTTCGATAAATACATCATGAAAGACACGAAGCTGTCCGCCAAACAAGACGTTGCTTGGAAAGAAATCCAAGCCTTACTCAATGATCCAGTCTATCTCGCCGATCTGGCTCGTTTGGAGCTTCCCTTCTTCACGATGGCTAACCATCCACAGGTTCAAGCTACGACTTGGGTTAAGAAAATGGAAGCGATCCATATCCGAGCCATTGAGGCGCTGGAAAACCAGTGGCCGGAAGACAGCCCGGCAGTACAATCCATCGTCTGGGATTTCGTGATGATGTACGGCAGTAGCGAACAGTCCAGTAATCCAGAGGATTTTTTTCGTAAACAGTCCCGATACATGCTTGATTCCGTCACAGAACGCATTCTACGGTTTAACAAACTATGCTCCGTCCTGAATTCTGAATGGGGTCAGTTGGTGGAATGCATTGAATTGTTACAGAGAGGAATGCGCTGGAGACTACAGCAGTTAGATCGTCCAGAGTAGGGCGATCTTACTCCTTTTTTAAAATTTGGACGGAGTGCAATGACGAACGTAAGGATCATCCTTTTTGCAATGCATATGTCGGATGATCTCCAGCTTCGCCATTCAAGAGCTTCAATGGTTCGCCTTTTAACACATGATTGAAGAAATCGAGCGTTGCCTCGTTCACGAGTTCCTGTGTTCCTCTAGCATCTACACCCTGCGACCATTCCAGAATTGGGGATATGAGATAAAGATCCGAGAAACTGAGATGTTTTGTATTGTTCAGTGTCATCCAGTAGTTCCCGCCTGCAGTGACAGGCTCGTACCTTGCATATACCTCTTCATAATACTTCTCTGCTTCTGGACGAGTGGCTCCTAGAGCGGCAATGGCATTGTCATCCATCACACTTGTTCCAGCCAATGTCTCATCAGCACTCATCATCAGGAACGGCTTACCCACGCCTTGAGCTGGAATGCGCTTCTCTCCGAATAATACGCCATCCATGTTGATGCCTGCTTGGACACGAGGATCATCCATCAATATCTGTACGGTTGTTGCCCCGCCAAAGGAATGACCGAACATGCCGATACGTTCCAGATCCATATAACCTGTAAAGCGTCCTTCCAGGTCACTCGATGCCAATTGCTCGATCTGATTCAGTACAAATTGGGCATCCTTCACCCAAGTCTCGTTAAGCTTGTCCATATATTCAAATTGCAGTTGGTCGAACCCTTCCTTCCCCTCAGACTCGAACTGTGCCACACGCCCATCTTCGAAGATGGAGACCAAGCTGCTGTACGTGTGATTAATGCCAACCACAATATATCCCTGACTCACCAACTGTTCGACCTGAAATGTATTCTGTTTCTCATAACCATGCAGTCCATGCGAGAAAATAAGTATAGGATACTTGGCCTCTGCATCCGACAGCATTGCATCTTGGATAGCATGAGTCTTAACGTCACCTAAGCTGGAGAAGAGTGCTTTGGGCAGTTTCAGCACTTCATTGAAGGCGGTGCTGTACACTGCCGAATCAGAAACATAAGGTGCTGGTGTTCCCTTCACATCTTTATTCGTTGGATACCATACCTGTACCATTAGTTCGCGATGATTCCCAGTTTGTGTTGTGAACAACTCTTCACGAGTTTCGTCTGTCCAGTCATAAGAAACCGTACCAATTCCGTATGAACCCACTGGTTCTGCAAAAGTAAATACCGGAAATAACAGCGGCAGTCCTATGGTAACTGCAGCATAAATCAACACGAATAGCGACGTTGCAGCGACCCGTAGACGGCTCCACGGTTCTGCGGAACGTTGCTTTCCTCTACTAGAAATTAACATTAATATTGGGATAAATGTCATGACGTACCCTGGAATCATCGGCCACCGCAGCCCTTCCATCCAACCATGTAACAACAGTAACAGCAGCGATATTGCGAATCCGCCCCATATCATTGGGCGGCGTTTACGTGGATTAACCACCAACCCTACCAACATGACTACATTGAAAATGATGTAAATCCACTCTAACCATCTCATCGTTCTACTCCCTCCTTCGCTGCTTCGCATAAATATGTAACACTGTAAAATAGAGCAGCTTTTCTATCTCCTATCCTAGAACCTCCAGTTACAGGAGATTCAAGAACAAAAAAAAGATGAAGCTGAAATTTTCTCAGCTTCATCTTGGAATTTGAAATCTTACCACCATTAATAGTTAAGAGGCTTAATCCTTTTTCATCTATCCCATAGCTTATTAATGTCGAGTTGGATCTTGCTCGATTCGCTGCTTTTTCCCGATTCCGAACAGGAAATAACCGATGACTACAATCGCCATAAAGGTCGCTCCCACCAGCAACGGTAGCCGTGTATCTGGATTGAAACACATCCCAATAATAACAAGCACTAGATATACAATGATGATGTAGTTACTGATCGGGAACCATTTGGATCTAAAGTTGTGATCGCCCATCTCGTTGCCCCAGCGCTTACGGAACCTGAATTGGCTAAACGCCAGTGCAAACCACGGAACCATCCCTGGTAGAACGCTCGCACTGTAGATATATAAGAACAGCTTCGAATCTGGCATTAGATAATTCAGAACTACACCAATAAGCAACAAGGAAATCGTAACGATAATACTGTTGCGGGGAACCCCGCCCTTGGATAACTTTTTGAAAAAGGCTGGCGCCTGTCCATTCTCCGCGAGGGTATACAGCATTCGTCCTGCACTATAAATACCACTATTACAGCCTGACATCGCAGCCGTAAGTACAACGAAGTTAATGATCCCTGCTGCAGCCACAATGCCTACCTTAGCAAACGTCAGCACGAACGGGCTTCCTGTCTCCCCAACCTCATTCCACGGATACAAGGTTACAATAACGAAGATCGCCCCTACATAAAAGATAAGGATACGCCAAACGATGTTTTTGATCGCTTTGCGCAAGGTATACTTGGGATTCTCCGCTTCTCCCGCTGTGATACCTACCATCTCAACGCCCTGGTATGCTGCTGTGACAATACATAGTGCAAATAGGAATCCTTTTAGCCCACCTGGGAAGAATCCACCATGGCTGAACAGGTTCGATAGCCCAATCGCTTGACCGCCATTCCCCCAGCCGAAGAAGATCAGCCCTGTACCAATCACGATCATTGCAACAATGGCCGTCACCTTAATCATGGCAAACCAAAACTCGAATTCACCATAGAACTTCACCGCAGCCAAATTCGCGGCAGCAATAATTAGCACCCCAGCAAGCGCCGGAATCCACTGCGGAATATCCGGGAACCAATACCCCACGTAAATACCAATCGCCGTAACCTCTGCCATACCGACCGTTACCCATAGGAACCAGTAACTCCAGGCGGTGAGAAAGCCAGCAAGTGGACTAATATATTTGTGGGCAAATGTAGCAAAGGAGCCTGTTACCGGTTCCTGAATCAACATTTCTCCCATAATACGCATGACAAAAAAGATCACAATTCCAGCCAGCAGGTAGGCGAGCAATACGGAGGGGCCAGCCCATTTAATCGTACTTGCCGATCCCATAAATAAACCTACGCCAATCGTGCCGCCGAGTGCAATCAGCTCAACGTGCCTAGGCTTCAGCCCTCTAGATAGTTGCTTCGATTCCAAACGTCATTCCCCTTTTCTTGTGTACATTCTTCATGTTGTAAAAAACCGCCTTTTCACATCCACATTAACGCAATGCAGAATTACTTCACCAAATTGTACGAGATGTGTCGCAGAAATACAACAAGGAATGTGAGGAAGGATTGAAATGAGAATTATTATCAACTATAATAACAACAAAAATCCCATTCTGACATTCACTATGGATGAGGAGGCATCATGGATTTATCCACCTATATTCGGCAATGGACTCAATCGTCCTTACATATACTTGATGTTCGTTATACGCTAATCCCAACGGGTAAACAGCTTCCACCTTATCGATTTCCCGCGAACGCCTTCTTACTTGTCTCCCGAGGGCAAGGAGAATTTGTCCTGAATCAGACTTCCTACCTTGTCTCCCACAGTCATGTGCTTCATGGTAACAAAGGACTTCATATGGAGGTCATCAGTCAGGAGCCGTTGGCCTATTATCTCATTTTGTATAAGACAGAACATACAGCAAACACAGATCCTCTTCATGTGCTGGATGGTTTGCATAACGCATTGGAAGACTCTTTTGCCCTCCAAACAGATTATCCCGCTGTACTGCACCAACATGCACAGGAGTTGTATCATACTTGGATGGATGGCGGAGATCTAGCACGCTTTAAAGCACGCGCCATGTTTCAATTGTTTCTACATGAAATCATGCACCAACTGGATCAGCAGTCGGCGGTAACCGTTAAGCCGGATATTGTAGATCAGGCGATTCGATACATTGAAGAACACTTTGCCGAATCCGTAACGCTGGATGCTCTGTCGCGAGCGCTGAATTATAACGTGCAGTATTTATCTCGCAAGTTCAAATCCAAAATGGGACGTAGCCCCATTGATTACTTGATTCATTTTCGCATGGAGAGAGCCATTGTTCTGTTATCAGAAACCGATGCGACAGTTCAAGATATTGCGCGGCAAGTCGGTTACGATGATCTGTTTTATTTTATACGACGATTCAAAAAACATACGGGTCTCGTCCCTGGACAATTTCGAAAGCAAGCCGCTGAGCAGCAGTTATCGAATGTTACATACAAGAGGCTCACATCATCCATATGGAACTCTGCTTCTCTGAACTATACTGAATGGCGTAGCAACGCTGTCGATCATGTAGGCGAGAAGGGAGATTCATTCATGTCAAAAGAACACAAGACACCACTAGCTGTAGCATTGCTCATGTGCATGATGATTATGCTCAGTGCCTGCGGTACCAGCATTCAAACTGCTCAGACAAGCACGTCTGTTGAATATCAGCATGATATGGGCGTCACGAAGCTCGAAGGCACACCGAATAAAATTGCAGCTGCCGATTATCGAATCATGGATACCCTGTATGCGTTAGGTGTACATCCTCATGCCACAACCACTTATGGGGGCTCTACGGTTCTGCCATATATGGATGTAGATCAGCAGAATCCAGATATTCTGCCTTTAGGGGATAAGATCAATCTTGAAGCCGCTGTGGAAAGCGAGCCAGATCTTATCATCGCTCGTCACATTGAACCCGCCGTCTATGAGCAATTGAGCAAAGTAGCTCCGGTCATCGTATTCCGTGGGGATGGCGATTGGCGAGAAGAAATGAAGGAGATTGCCACTGTCGTGGGTAAAGAGCAACAGGCCGAAGACTGGCTAGCACAGTACGATCTCAAAGCAGCACAGTTGAAAGAAAAAATGGCACAGCATATCGGTGAAGATGAGACGTTCCTATTCATGCGTGTTCAAAAAAATGTACAGGTCGCTAGCCCTAATGTTCATCTGGGGGCAACCTTGTCCAATGATCTAGGGCTCAAGTATGTGCCTCAATTGGCAAACATGACGGATACGTACGAGACGTTATCTCTAGAAACACTCCCAGAGTTGAACCCGGATCATATCTTCATGACCATAGGCAAATCCACAGTTAGCCATGATGATGAAGCAGAGAAGCTGCTCGAAGAGATGAAGCAATCTGCCGTCTGGAGCAATCTGAAGGCCGTAAAAGCGGGAAACATTCACATCATGCCACAGTGGGTGTTTGGGGATTATCCTAATATTAAGGTTGAATCACTTGAACTTGTTGAGCAGGCTCTAGTGAAATAATAGTTAGAGTTCATCGTGCAACTCATCATTCTATTGGGAATTCCCGAAATTTAAAAGACTCTCCGAGATCGAATGGATCGGAGGGTCATTTTCTCGTACTTCATCAGCCTCAACGCGTTCTTGGAACCAACGCAACTCAACGCTCGTATCTATATCTGATGTTCATTCCGAATGAGGGGAGGCTCCGCATGCCCGATCTATTGTTGGTCTTATTTTTATTCAACCTCTCTCTATTTCTTCTGCACGAAATGGATGCCATTAGGCGATCCGAATGGAGATTGTTTATCGTACTGAAAGATATGGAAGACGACAAAGCCTTTAAGTACTTCACTTGGATTCACCTACCGCTGTACACCGTCATTCTATCGCTTCTATTTAGTTCGTATCAGAGTATTACCTTCTGGGTACTCGATATCTTTTTCATTATACATACTGTGTTACACTTCTTCTTCGAAAAGCATCCGCGCAATGAGTTCAAAAACAGCTTCTCCAGATCCATCGTCTACTTCATGGGACTGGGTGCAACCATTCATTTGATATGGTTAGCACTTCAGTAAACGTCAGATTCGAACGATGTAAAAAGTGGCGCAAAGGAGAAGGAATTCTCCTTTCTCCTTTGCTAACCACTCGCTTTGCGAAACCGTCTGTTAGAAACAACCCGTTAAACTACGATTCCCATACCCCGAAATTCATCCACAAAATCATTAAGCCAATCCTCACCATAATCTAGTGCCCCCATATCATTATCAATAAAGGCAACGTCCAGACCCATGACCCAGAAGCGCCGAGCCATGATAAAGAGATCAACGGCTTGTTCGTCCTCGGAAGAGAAGTTTCGAATAGAACGATAGCCGGACAGAAGCGCCTGCCATAACACATCCTTCTTCTCGCCAGATTGCCGCTTACGTGCCTTCACCTGAGCCAGATCATAAGCTCGCCATCCCTTAGCTACCCATTCAAAGTCATAATGAGTAAACACTTCCCCCTGCTGAAACACATTATTATTTCCATGCATATCTCCATGGCATAAGCCTACATCTAACCCATGTTGGGACGCAATGTTAATGCGTTCTTTCAATGTACTCGCGAATGTCTGTAGGAAAGCAGTCGCTTCATGTGTTTCACCAATATAATGAATAATCCGCTCAAGTGGTTGATCAATAAGAAATGATGTATCCAGTTCATAACGCGGCTGATTGACAACGACGTGATCTAACGCCTCATGCAGCTGTGCGGCAGATTGACCAAATGCATAACACGATGCCTCCTCCTCAAGATTGTTCTCTACTCCATCAATATAGCGGAACATTACGGCAATCCGTGTACCTTCCGGGGCATCTATAACGGTATATGTACTATGATCTTTCTTCGCAATATGCTCTCCGACATCTGTGTGGCTCGCAGAAGCCAAGGTTTCCTTCAATTGAGATAATACTTCTAATTCATACTTCACATCTGCTTCCTTGATCTCCGTACGATACACACGCAGAATATACAGTCCTTTTGACGTCTTTACTCGATATGTGTCATTTAGACCTCGTAGCCAGTACACGCATTCTTGCCAATTTCCAATGTCAAACTGCTCACTCATCATGTATTCTAAGTATCTACCATCTAGTACAGATCGCAAAGCTTTCGGTTGGGTGTACATGCACTATTCTCCTTCAAGTTAAATTTATAACAACCCTGATTCAGTCAGTAATGAAAGCGATACCACAATATTGCAAGTTGAACCTCGCAGTCCAACTTATGTATAACATATTATAGTTAACATTGAATTACCAGTTTTTATGTATTTGAATCTGGATTAGAGTAGTCTATGAAACTCATTTAGATTAAATAAATAACTTTCCGTGGCGTTCTTCGTGTCACCAATTCGATGTTTATACTGGTGTAAAGCTACTTCGTTAGCTTCAATCCGTTCTTGAAGATATGTAAATGATACTTCCCAAACGCCATACATCGGTTCTACCGTGTACGTTTTATATTGAAGCTGCTCCCAGTGTACCCAGAAGTATATGGCGGCTGTCGGATACAATCTTTTATAATGATCATAATCTTTGTGATTGAAAGTCACCGTGTACTGGGGATCGTATCCATAACGACCTGCTGAGAAAAAGGGTGTCTTCTGTGTTTTGAGATCGGCTAGTGTTCCTTGATCCGTGTTCAGTAGATCTATCATCGTTTTGCGAGTCTTTTTGTCTGGATGAACAATAAGATTACGATGGATGCGGGGAACAATCTCACGGACAAATGCCTCTTCTTCAATCTCCCCTGCCCGGCACCAATACAGCTTATCCTCGGTGTTATGCTCAATCGCTTGATTTCGCTCCAGAACCCGAACTTGAATCGCGGTTAATCCGCGTGGTGTCTCTTCTATACCATATTCAACGCTCTGGCCTTCTATTAATGTTTTGAACCCTTCTGCCTGGATGTTGCTAAAATGTACATTTACATCTTTACTACCATGATTACCTGAGATAAAGCCATATCCTCTGGTTTTGTTAAACATTTTCACCTTACCGTTGAACTTCGCCATTGGCACCCTCCTTATTATTCCACAATGTGCAATCAATCTCCTAAATTATAACATGTCAGTACTTTGAGTTTCACACTAACATACATAGCCTACCCGCTTTTCCAGCATTGACCTTGAAGTATACTTCAACCTTTATACTGTAGATGTATTACTTTTCTACCATGAAAGGCGGCATATAGATGAGTCTAAACATATATCCTAACAAACGTTCTGTTATGAGCTATCTCTTTGAGAAATATATCGGATTGCTAGACACCAAGAAAAATTTATCTTCACGGGAAAACACAATGAAGCATCTTGAGCACATGGGTACCCAGAATACCAAACCGTATCAGCTAGGGAAGGTTAAGCTAACGTCTAACATAGTCGAAGGCTCCTTTGAAGATATGCAGGTATTCACCTTGCATGATCAGCAGTCTACTAGCCAAAACGTAATTCTATATATTCATGGAGGTGCGCATACCCATCAGCCTTTGTCCTTTCACTGGCGGTTCATGGATCGCATGGCACAAGCGCTGAATGCCAAAGTTATCGCTCCAATCTATCCCAAAGTGCCTCATTTTAATTATCAGCATACGTACCCTAAACTCCTAAATCTGTACCGAGAAATGATTAAATCCGTAAAATCTCCCTCTCAACTCACCATTATGGGAGATTCAGCAGGGGGCAATATTTCACTTAGCTTCGCTCATTACATCAACATGAATTCTCTACCACAGCCCAAAGATATTATTTTGTTATCACCATGCGTTGATATGGTACTAGACAACCCAGTCATCTTTGATTATGAAACTAGAGATCCGATGCTCGCCTTAGAAGGATATGATGTGATTCGACGGATCTGGGCAGCCGATAAACCTTTAGACGATCCACTCATCAGCCCGATCTACGGTGATTTTGGAGGGCTTGGCAAAATTAGTATCTTTATTGGAACCCACGAGGGATTATTTCCCGATAATATGAAGCTTGATAAAATGCTTACGGATCAAGGCATTGTGCACAATACCTTTGTTTATCCCAAAATGAATCATGTCTTCGTGTTATACCCGATCCCTGAAGCCAAAGATGCTCAGCGCAAAATCATTGATATCATTAAACAGTAAAGGCGAATTTTAAGAAGAGTAGAATAGGTTTGCGCTAAAGACTTGAATCTATCAGCTTTAGCGTAACCTTTTATGAATCGTTTTTTGTTTACTTCACTTTTTTTCTTTTTTTACTTTCCTCTTCTTTCTTTTTACCCTTAGCTTTTTTCTTCTTCTTTTTCCCCTTGATTGCTTCGAAGCCTAGATAGTTTTCAAAATTTATTTTAGTGATTCCTTCTAGCAATTTTTTATTCTCGTCTTTCCCTAATCTTACTTGATTACCATTAATCAATGTGGCTAATTGTTCAATTACTGTCACTTCACTTGGTTTAATTTTTTCATTTTCCTTTAAACTGTTTATGTAATCTCGTAATGCGATGGGTAGAGCTTTATATAACTTTGCAAATGCTTTTTTATCTTCAGTCAATAAATAATAAAATTGATCACCCGAAATTATTTTCACATTAGGGTCAGAATACTCTTCATTCTTATGTGTAAATTTCCACTCTTCATTCTTTGAGGTTTGATCTATGATTCGAACGTAATAGCCGGTTTCTACGTTCCTTTCTCTTAATTGCTCCTTAATTTTTGAGAATAGATCCTTCTTATTTTCTCCCTTTAACGTGTTATGTTTGTTTTTGATTTCCGCTATGAGATTCCTGCCTTCACATACGATATCAATATCTTGACCAACAGATAAATTACAACATCCCTCTATCTTCCCGATTAATTTCTCTTGAAAGGTTCCTATCGCATTAGAGATCGTTTTGTCTGTTTGTCTTAATAGTTCGTTCTCTAGGTACTTCTTCATATCTATATTCAGTATGGTGGAATCGAATAAGAACTTAACAGGATCAATTCTATTATGAAAGAAATCCTTAATGTCCTTTTCTTTCAAAGCCTCTCTATACTTCTCATATAGAAACCCTACACACTCAAGTAAATCCTCATCAGTTATAAAAGATACATACTTATTTTGCATCTGATCCATCCCTCTCAGCGTATAAGAACTAATTATATTGCTTTCGCCACTGAATACATTGTCCCAATAATAATTACACTGAACTCCCAATACCAGCAGGTCTATAGACTAAATAAATCGTTTACTTCTTCTCTTTACATACATCGACTCAGTATCAAATATTTGTTATACTTCATCAAATTTTCACATGAGATATAAAGATGTCGTTATGTTTTCGTTATATTTTGTGAAGAAAAATCAGTTCAGCACTTGTAAGTTACATTATTCCGGGTATAATACCCGGTATATAGAAAAGCGTAGCTGACTGGAGTGAACAACGCCATGAGACGAAAAGCAATTTTTTCCTCATGTATTTTCTATCAAATAAATGTATAATACGCATTTAACTTATCAATCCAGTCGAAAATTAAGGTTTTCTGAACAATATAAACGGACGAAAGGACATTAATTCCGTTATATAATTTATCCCAGACAAAAAGCTCAAGCTTCCGACGAATCTCGTCAGTCGCTTGAGCTTTTTTTAATAGAGTTATACCGTAATCTTAAAACGCAATTATTCCTATACGGACTTAATCACACCAATATTCGTGATCACCGTATCATACGGTTCGAGTTCGAACGTTTGTTGCCCATACTCCGTATCAATCGTTGTGGACTGAGCCTGATCACTATTGTTGATCACGACCAATATCTTACTTTCTGGATAATAGGCACACTCCGTATACCAATTATCTGAAATGTATTTTGACTCACTCGGCTCATGACCTGCTAGGCGAATTAGATTAAGCAATAATCTTGCATTAGCCCAAGTGAATTCAAACGAAGACAGATAAATTCCTTTTCCTTTACCAAAGTCATGCGTAGACAGCGTAATGTCGCCATCTTGATCATTGACTACGGTTGCTGCTCCGTCGGTAAGATAAATATTATTTTTGCCTTTTATAGTCGCTCCCTCAGGAACTAATTGATGCTCATCCTTCACGGTATACGACCATTTGCCATGAACCACTCTTGCGCCAGTATCCTCATCAACGCCCAGCACATGTGCCATTCTGAAAAATTGGTCATACCCCTCTACCGCCGAAGGCTGATTCACACCAATGAAGGTTCCACCTTCATACACCCACTGCGTCAGAATATCTACACAAGTATGGTCATTCCAATGTTCTCCACCACTCCAGGCGGAGCCCGCCGAACCCGCATTAATCACGACGTCACAATCTGCAAGTGCTCCCTGACGGATATCTTCAAAATCAATAAACTGCACGTCAACCGGTAACCCGGACAACGCCTCATTAATATGAATCAAATCATGCATATACGTCTCATGGAAATGCCCAGACAATGTCCAGGATCTTAATTTCCCCCAACTATGCAGGATTGCTACCTTGGTCTTTAATTGATAAGGCTTGCCAGCCTGATGCAGCTCTTTCATCTCTCTGAATTCATCGGCAATCTTCTCAATATACGCCACAAAGTCAGGATACGGCTCAACCAGATGTAAGTATCCTCCCAGACCGATTCGATCAATCGGCTCTCTTAGCAGCGCACGCCGGATGTTAATCCAATATTTCTTCGCATCCAGTGTAGGATCTCCGCCCTCTTTGAACGTAGGCAGTCCACCTAATCCCACTGGGAACAGGTATGGATGCAAGCGGATCTCATGCGTATCCACTTTAATCTCTGAGCACATCCGTGCCTCATAACCAGAGAATACACATTTAATCATGCCATCGAATCCAAACTCTTGGAAACGATCATTGTAGGGCTCCATGCCCACCCAGCTATCATCGAAGAATACATAAGCTAACTTGTCGTGCCTGTGCACGATATCAATCAGCTGCTTCCCGAATTCAATGACAAAATCATTAATAAATGTCATCCAATCGAGTTTGCGCTGCTGTGCTGGAATGTGGCTAACCCGGTATTTCCCACCGTTCACAAAGTCCTCTGCCGTCAATGAATACCCGTACTTCTGGGCAAACAGATCCAGCGCTCTGGAGCTTACGGTAAAATCGTATGAGCCCCAGTCTGAGAACAGATGGCGATTCCGCTCATCACTACCCCAGATCCAAGCAAAGTTATAGAACAAGGACGTGAATCGCACAACCGTTGTTTCCGGATGCTCTACACACCACTTTTCCATCCAATCGAGCAGATAGGTTTGCGTTTCTGTATAGATCGGGTCAATCTGCATCAGATGCTCTTTGTCCCAATGATTGGTGGTGTGATTGTACATGGAGATCTCTTCCCAGATCCGATAAGCCAAAAAACTAACCGTGTATTTATGCCAAGGAACAATGCCAGTGAGAACCACATTTCCAGACTCCCGCTCATAATTCCACTGTTCACTTGGTACTTCCTTACCCGTCGTTCGGTCATACACCTGCCAATACTTAAACGCCTCTTTCGAGTCATTCACCTTAAACTGTTCAGCAAAAAAATCCTCCATCAAATAGATGGAAATGTAATCTTGCACAGCCACCTTTGGGTTCGTAATCAAGAAGCACTGTTGCAGCTTATCCAGATTACGAAATGCCCAATCGTTGTGATCCCGAATGATGCAGATGGTCGAGTAGATGCCGTATCCAGCATTAATAATCTCATCAGACAACTTGGTACCATCACTGTCACGGATAACATCGGCACCCCAGCGATCAGCAAGTTCCAGTGTTAACGCCTCATAACCGGATTCACCCGGTAATGTAAAAGAGCCTTTCGTTGTTTTCGACAACTTGGTTCCCTCCCTATCTCAACATGTCGGACAGAAAAGCGAGTGTGAGCCCTTGACCCCAGCCTTGAATCCAATCTTTAGGAATATTGCGATATCCGTCCCGATCCTTCATGACCGCAGTGCCACCAGATACCCCTAAGACACGGCCATCTTCACTAATATTTTGCAAAATGCCTTCCAGCGCCTTCTGTACATATTTGGTATGAAGCGGGTTGCCGTTATTAATCATCGCTGCCGCAATTCCGCTGGATGCAGAAACTTCCTCATACGATTCGGCATCATCCAAAACCGTCCGCCATAGGCCGTTCTCCGTCTGAAGTAGTTTCAGAGCCGCCAGTTGATCACGAAGTGAACACTCCACGTCCATACACTGTGGGTATAAGTACCACTCTTTCAACTGAGGTTTTACCTGAGACATCGTATACGCACCCCAAGCATTCGCTCTTCCCCAGTAGAATCCGGACATGTGATCCTTGTTCACATTGTTGTAGCCGTGATACCACAGACCCGTGCTTGGATCTTGAAGGTATTTGATATGCCAGTAATATTGATTCAAAGCATCTTGAATCATCGCCTCATCCTTCAACTTGCTGCCCACACGAAGCAGGAAAAACGCCGCCATAAACAACGTATCCGCCCATGCCTGTTCCGGAAAATCATTGGCAACGGATACGGTATGCTGAAGCACATTGTCTCCAAAACGAAGCGCATGATTCTGGAGATAATTCACCTTGCTCATCGCAATATCCCAGTATTTCTGATCTCCTGTCTCTTCATATAGCGTAATCAGCATATGTCCCATCGCACATGTATTTACTGTCCAGCTCGGTAGACCTAGCTCAATATATTCGTCTGCCCACTTCACAAGCCTGTCCAGAATCTCTTGGTTGCCTGTCGTCTGGTAGGCTCTAGATACTCCGTAATAGGCTACACCGCAGGGCCAATCCCACGTCAAATCCATATCTAGTGTTTTCTTGGTAACGGTATCAATAACCTTAAGAATCTCTTCTCTATCATATTTCACTTGAAGCATTGTCATACCCCTCTCCTGCGTACACGCCCCCAAGTGCGTTCTGAGAGGTGTCCGTTCATTTTTGTAAACGCTTTACTTATTCCATTGTACGCAGTAAAATAGTCTCAATCTAAGCATATTCGCAACAAAACTGCGCAATTTCAATCATTTATGAATGGGAGCATCGAATATGCCAAAAAAAAAGAAACCCGTCATCGAATACCGGCACTATAGCCTACCCATTGATTTTCCTGTCCTGCTGCTCAGCGGGGATCGCTGGAAAATATCAGACATCAAGAGTGAGCACCTTCATTTTCATAACCATATGGAGATAGGCATTTGTTACTCGGATGGAGGCATTATGGAGATTAAGGGTGAATCTGTGCCTTTTCGGGCAGGAGACATCACCTTCATTCCCCGCTATCTTCCGCATACTACTTACAGTTCGCCTAATACCGCCAGCCTGTGGGCGTATATCTTTTTTTCCCCAGAAGAGCTCTTCCGTCACTCACTGAAAACAGCCCAAAGCCACATCGAACCTAACCTATGGGCAATCCAGGGAATGAATTGCATTTTGAATAAAGAGCAGCATCCGAAGATTTACACGCTCGCAACATCTATCGTAGAAGAAATCAAGCAGCAGTCTCCCTACTATCAAGAGAGCGCATATGGGTTGTTAATGTCGCTGTATATCGAGCTGCTTCGAATTCATGCGAGCAACGAGAGCTGGTCCGAGCAGGATCAAGAGCCCGACCTTCAAGGGGAATTAGTCATTTCACCAGTGCTAGAATTTATCACCAAAAATTATATGATGCCTGTAAGCGTCGATTACCTCGCCGATTTATGCCATCTGAGCACCACACATTTTCGCCGCAAATTTCACGAACTTATGGGGACTACGCCGCTCGATTTTCTGAACAGTACTCGAATTGAGGAAGCCTGTAAACGATTGAAAAGCACGGATGCGTCAATCCTCTCCATCTCTGAGCAAGTTGGCTTCCGATCCATCTCCAGCTTTAATCGCTGCTTCGCCAAACTAATGGGACAATCGCCGAAAGCATGGCGAAAGGCAGCCCAGTCTGAAGCTCAATCTGCTAAAGCATCCATTCTCGAATTCACAGGTTGGGTATAAAATGATAGATATCTCAAATTGAACTCATACGAACTTGCAGGAGGATGGCTTATGTTAGAGCAACACACGGCAAGAATTGAATTATTCGTTTCCAACACTCACATGATGAAAAAAGCTTTTAAATGGCAAAATGTGATGATCCATCGCCTGGCAGCTTTATTGTACGCATCGGAAAATAAAACCGTGGATACGGATGGGATTAAGATCAGCCACGAACGCATTAAGGAACATACTGGATTGTTCTCCACCTTCAGAGGTAATACGGCCATCCTGCTCTCTTCATTCCTCACGCTTGCGCCAGAACGAGAAGACTTACTGGCCGACAGTCTGATGGTGTATGACATGATGAAAGAACATAAATTCCGCGCCTCGGATTATCTTGTCATCGCGGCGCATCAGATTGCCGCACACGCACCTAAAGAACAATTTGAAAACACCGTACAACGAGCTAAACTATTCTATGACCTAATGAAGACAGAGCATTCTTTCTTGACAGGTAAGGATGACTACATATTTGCCTCAATGCTTGCACTGTCCACACTAGAGCCTGAGCCGGCGGTTGCACGTATGGAGGAGCTCTACACGGAGCTACGACGTGAATTCTCCGCGGGGAATGGCTTGCAGACATTAACTCAGGTGCTTACTCTAGGTGAGCATTCAACGCAGGTCGGAACGCGATTGCTTGAATTAAATGACGCGTTCCGCGCAATGGGATTGCGGATGGACAGAGCACAGACCCTTCCTACGCTGGGTGTACTCTCCCTACTTCCCATTGACACAGGTACAATTGTGGAGGAGGTTAACCAAACCTTTGAAGAGCTGCGTCAGCAAAAAGGATTTGGTTCCTGGTCAGTTACCAAACAGGAGTTATTGCTTCATTCTTCGGCACTTGTTGCCACGAGCCATGTTACGGATATACGGAACGGCGTACTGACTACAAGTCTATCGACCAGCATCGTGAATATGCTCATTGCCCAGCAGGCAGCAATGGCCGCTGCCGCGGCATCTGCGGCCGCAGCCGCATCCTCGTCCAGCAGCAGTTAGCAGCAGTTGGTGCAGCGATAAGCTTCTATAGTAAAGACGCAACTTAGTGAATGAACCTGAAACAGTTCTTTCGGAGACGTACTTCTTGTAACCGAAAAGTTAAAAAAAGCCCAGTGCCTTGGCGGTGTATCGCTTAGGCATTGGGCTTTTGACTATCATATAGGGAATATAATTCATACCATGAAAGTTTTATATCACTATCTTTTTATAAGTTCTCTGTAGTAAGTGTAAATCCTTCAATAACAGCATCCTCATCAACCTCAATCATAATGCAGCGTTTCCCCTGATAGTTGACTTGTCTTACGTATTTCAGATCTTGCGGACTGACGGAGATTGTGGCTACCTTTGTATCAATTTTGATCGATTTGGAAGTGTATTTCGGCATGACACTATTGGCCTTCAACTCATAGTTCTTGTTATCCACAATGGTCTCGAATGCCCGCTCTACTTTCTCCGCTGTCAGATCCTCTACACCGCTCGCGGTGAGTACACGCTCCACATCCTTGTAATCAAGCTTCGGTGGCTCTTCCTCGTGTGATTCTTCACTAACTTCAATCACTCGATTAATCTCTTCATATACATGAGCAAGGGTAGACGCATCCATTTGTTCCCCCGTGATCTCTTTCACGATATCTTCAAAAATTGCTCGTTCCTCCAGTGCTGTCACAGACCGATCGCCATTCAACACCTGTTCTACAAAGTGTGGATCTGGAAAATTGGATTTCCCAGTACAATATAGAACACGATTTACGTCAGAATAATTGTCTGTCACGCTCGGATACAGGAACCCCTGCTCTGGCGTGCTTAATTTGATAATTGGATCAACAATGACATTATACTTAAACTCCCGTTCCACATAGTCAAACAACATTGTCTTCTTCTGTTTTTCCGTTGAGTTTACGCTACACAGAATGAAGGGATGAGCAAACACTTCGTTCTTCTCACTCTCTTCCGTTGCTTCGTTTCTGGCCTGAGTTGGTAAGTAGTATTGCCCCTTAACAAACGTAACTACCATGTCCCGCTCATACTTCGCATCTGTCAGCATACGATCCACAAGCAGCAACATCAGGTCTGACCATTCGTCCGGATCACCTGTTACGAGTGCTTGGTGCAGCATCACCTGTGCAGGCTCTTCTGCCTGTTCTTGAAACTTCAGCTCGAACAATTTCTGATCTAGTTCGCCGGTCAGCAGTTTTTTGAAATTCCCCATGTATAGCTCTTGCTTCTCCCGATCCACTAGTTCAAACGGGTGGCGCTCCCAGTGGTAGACCTCATTCGTTTCCTTCGTAATATAGACGTTAAGAATATCGTGAATATTCAGTAGATCGTGATCCATTTTGAATTGTTTGCGTATATGCGCGACTTCTTTTTTATTCATGTTCCGTTAGACAACTCCTATAATAAAATAATTTTATCTATCTGCAGCTCCATACACTAGACATGAGCGCTGCCTTTGAAGTCTTCCACCTATGCTAAATTGCAAACGGGGCGCAGGTATGAAGTAGCTACATATAACCGTGCTTGCTCTCCATTTTTGTACGCTCAGTGAAAAATTATATCATATAATGATGCGGATGAAGGAGAATCAATCTGTGGCATTTCCCCTTATTATCACCAATTGATATGAGCATCCGCATCGGCGTAAATGACCCTTTTTTATGCCTATACATCTTGTAATGAACCCAATGAACGTAGAAACTTCACATATCATCTGGTAGATTTATTAAGATTACATACCAATGGAGGAAATATTGTGAAGAAATTAGTACTCGTTTTATCAGCTTTTATTGTAGCTTCCGTGTTGAGTGCGTGCACTGCAACGACAAAGGCAGGAGAGACTGCACCAGCAAGTACTGAAAGTACAGAAGGTACAGAAAGCGCAACAGCAACTGAAGCAGAAAATACGGATGTGGCAAAAGAGGAAGTATCTACGACCAGTGCCGTCGAACAGCCGGAACAGACTGAGCAAACAGAACAAGCATCGGTAGATTGGAGATCAAAAATAAATGAATTGGCTGACAGCGATCTGTCACCTATAGCCAAAGCGGAAGCTACCGAAAAGCTTACTCGGGAGTACAAGCCTACAACAGATGAACTCGAAGAATTTAAGTACCATGTCCTTCAGGAGTTCATTAATTTCCAATATCTCAAAGACGGCTCGAATGCAGAATACATGTTAAACAATTTATTTCAAGCCATTGTGTTAGAACATCACGATGTTTCTGCCGTAAGAGACTTCGCTCTTGCCTTCTATCACAACACTAAGAATGTGTTTACAGGGGTAGAAACCGTAGATAGCGATAGTGTGAAGGCTTACGAAGAACTCCTCTACAAAGCCATTAATAGTGGTAACTAGTTCCTTTAAGTGAAAATAAACTCATGTGTAACCACAAATATATCAGCCCTATACTCAACCTTAGTAACATTGGAGGTAGCCCGATGGACATATTCCAGTATTTAGATGAACTACAGGTAGACTTAAGTGGTAAGCACCTTGAAGAAATTGAAGAAAAGTATTTCCGTATTTGTTCCAAGTTAGCTGGAGTGGATCGAGCCCTTGCAATTAAGCAAGTAAACTTAAATGAGTATGTGCATGACCTTAAATCTGGCCTTCACCAATCTATTACATGGGCTCAGCAACAATCGGCCAAAGCAATCTACTTTGAATATGATTTAGATAACAACTGGGATAGTGCTTTTTATATTTGTGAGCAATACAGTTCACTCGAGGATCATGATGATGATTGGGCTAGTGATTGGCTTGAGGATCTAGAAGGCCCTTCTTTAGAAGCGTTTGCTGACATATATGCGTTAGAAGGATTTGATGGTAATGAGACAGCTCTCGGTTCAACCATATACTTAATCGCTAGAACCGTTGTATCTTATGCCAAAGCATATCAATCACTACCTATTGAAAGTTCACTCGCAGTTTGTATTGCTTTTCATGATCAAGACCCTATCCTTAGAATGAAGAAATTGTGATTGTATACGTAATTATGGTGTGCATCAAGTAGAATAAGAAAACCGCTCCTTTATAGGTAGCGGTTTTCTTCATCCAATCTCGTTCTAACATCTTACATATTTGCGCTTAAAACCTATCCGACCTTGATCCACGGCCTTCTGGATGTTCTCAGAAGCTTGTATTAGCTTGCTCTTAGGCTTGTCCTTGTTCACTTCAACAGGGCCAACCATCTTAGCCGTCTCCACTGCCTGATCATGTAGAGGTTGATAAGATGTCGCTACAGTATATATAAAGTTATTCATAGAAAATTTTGTTCGTTCCGGCGAATCATGAATTGTATCTTTCACTTGCTCCAGCATTGCTTCTAGCTTATCTGAGGAGAACTCATCATCCTTCCGGCTTCCGAGCAACCAACAGTAACAGCTCCAACCTGCTGACATCTTCAGCTCATCCCCACTCGCAATCCAAGCATCGGCGACTTCTTGAGCAATATCCGTCTCTGCGAGTGTGACCGCTACGATGTAATCAGATATCATGTAGAAATATGCCGTTTCCATCCAGCGTTCAAAATCCGCAGCCGTCATCGCTTTGGGGTCGGCAATAACGCCAGCAAAATACATCGCATCATAATTGCCTGTAGCATACAGTTCGTCCGCAAGCGTTTGGTCTTTCCTTATTTTGCGAGCCATCGGCTTCATCGCACCAGTAGCTACACCGAAAAGTGGTTCGTGCGCGCCATTGGACATATATATTTTTTTCGTCCGTTCCTTGCCCAAGGCTTCAAGCTCCTGCATCACTTCTTCCAGATTCATTGGAGGATATACCCCTTTCTATAGAAACAATATTCATAGTTTACGATGGAATTAGACCTATGTTTATTTTATCACAGTTGCTCCCACATCATACATTCACAAAGAGCTGAAGTCATCACTTTCAATGCTCTCTCAGCCACCATCAACGCAAATAGCCGCCACTCCAGAGAGCGGCGACAATTTGATTAAGAACCTAAAAACTACACACTTATATCTACTAATCTGGTTAACAACTTATTCGCCATAACCTTGCCTTGGGATATACAATCCGGAACTCCGATCCCCCGGTATCCCCCACCACCGAGGTACACGCCTGGCATGACATTTGCCAATGCATCATCAAGCTCCTGCATACGCTCTAGATGTCCCACCTTATATTGTGGCATCGCATCGGGAAGTCGGTTCACTTCCGTAAAGATTGGCTCGGCAGATATGCCCATCATCTCTTCCAGTTCATGGCGTACATGGTTTACCAGCTTCTCATCTGAGAGCTGATCATTATTCTCTTGGCCGTATTTGCCCACGTAAGCTCGTAACAGAATATGACCTTCTGGAGCCGTATGCGCCCATTTGGAAGACGTCCAGGTACAGGCGGTTACCGTACGTCCTTCTTTACGAGGAACTACGAAGCCCGATGCATCCAAGGAGATGCCCACATCCTGCTGGCGATAAGCAAGTATAACATTCATCACGGATGCATAGGGAATGGTTTGTAGTAACTCGGATATAGACTGGTCTGGCAATAACCTAGCTGCTATATGGGCTGGAGTAGCCATTACCATCGCATCGGCATGAAGCTTCTCTCCGTTATGCAAGTGAACAACATAGCCGTCCCCTTCATGTGTGACACCTGATATTTCCGTATTCTTCATCATATTAATACTGGAGGATAATGCCTTTTCGAGATGAGTCACGACCTCTTCCAGCCCTCCACGCGCACTTAGAAACATGCTTTTCTTCACCGTACTTGTACTACCACTACCATTACCACTTCCAGTTTTACTTGTCGTCTGGCTCGATTGCGTCGTCTGCTTCGGAGCCCTGCTCTTCCGTACACCAAGCATACCTACAATTAAGCTCCGATGTTTTTGTTCGGTTTCTTGCAGCATCGGAAAGGTAGCCTGCACACTTAGAGCATCTGCATTGCCTGCATAGATGCCTGCCAGCAGTGGCTCGGCAATCTGCTCCAACACCTCATCTCCCAGGCGTCTACGAAGCAGTTGTCCCAGGGATTCGTCCTCCACGTTCGGTCTTCTTGGCAAAACCAGATCGGCAGCAGCACGCACCTTACCTCGCACAGACAATAGCTTCGTTGTGATGAACGGCTTCCACTTCGTTGGTACACCAAGCATAAAGCCATCCGGGATGGGATGCAGCTGATTCCGATAAGCAATGTAGCTGTGGGATATCCCAGGCCTTGTGCCAACAATGTCATCACCTATGCCCAGCTCCTGCATCAGTTCAATGATGGAAGTTTTACGAGCAAGAAACGAATCCGGTCCCCGTTCAATGACAAATCCATCCTTTTTCCCGGTATGCACATGTCCGCCGAATCGATCACTTTTCTCCACCAACACGATCTCTACTTCGATAGCGTGTGCCCTGCACAACTGCTCTACATAATAAGCTGTACTAAGTCCCGTGATTCCGCCTCCAGCAATAACAATCTGCTTCCTGCGTTGTTTATCCATTTCACACTTCCCACCAATATTATGTTTGTCGCAACGCAGACGGAATATAGGCACACGCTGTATCACTCGCCATATATTCTCCCGTAAGCGCATACGCTCTTGCCCTTGATCCACCGCACATCGTTTTGAATTCACAGACGCCACATTTGCCCTGCAATTGGGACTTGTCTCGCAACGTCTGCATTACTGGAGAATTCCTGTACACATCAATAAGTGATTGCTCCTTCACATTACCGCACACGACAGGCAGAAATCCGCTAGGATACACATCGCCGGTGTGACTGATAAACACAAAACCATCCCCATCATTCACACTTTGAGGTGCACGTCCCAGCATATCCACACGTTTCATGGGGCTCCGCTCGGGTCCCGCTGCCCCGCGCTCCTGCATCATCACTCGCCGATAGTGCGGTGCTTCCGTAGACTTCACACCGTAAGGCATCTCTTGCGCAATACGCACCATCCACTTCATGACCTCTTCATGTTCTTCTGGGCTAATCATATCCTTCTCTTGGGCTCTCCCTGTTGGGATCAGGAAAAACAAACTCCACAGAACCACGCCCATCTCCTTCACCTTCCGGCTAATCGCCTGCAAATCGTGCAGGTTGTATCGGGAAACAGTGGTATTCACTTGAATCGGAATGTGGGCTTCTTGCAGATACTGGATTCCCTTCATCGTCATATCGTAAGAACCCTTCGTTCCGCGAAAATGGTCATGAATCTCCGCTGTCGAACCGTCCAAGCTGAACGCCCAGCGGGATAAACCTACTTCTTTTGCTTTTGTTATTGCACCACGTGTCACCTTGGGTGTAGCACTTGGTGTCATGGAGACAGGAAGCTGCTTCTCCTTGATAGCATACTCTGCCAACTCAAATAAATCCGGTCGCATTAACGGATCACCACCCGTAAACACAAATAACGGCTGTTCTTCCATTGCCGCAATGTCATCGATCAATTTTTTCCCCTGCTCGGTTGTCAGCTGCCTTGGATCTGCTCTATACTGGGCTTCCGCGCGGCAATGAAGACATTTCAGAGCACACGCTCGTGTGACCTCCCAAATCACAATGAACGGATACTTAGCATAATCTCGTGGTTTCAGCTGAGGCATCATCTGAGGTTTCATCATCCATTCTCCTCCTCATACACATTCCATTAATTTTAAAGTAGTTGGAATAGCATGAAAGTGAGATGAATCACAATTGTGTTTTTGCTCCTCCTAAAATGAAATAAATCAAAAAGACCGGACTCACCTCCAGAGGCAGGCAGAGACCGGTCTTTGATTATTCTTTTTCTAGCTTAGCAAGGACTAATAACCAATGCGAACTCAGATCGTATTATTCAACAACAGTCCACAGATCCAATGCCATCATGCGGATAATCTCATGTTCATGATTTCGATAAGTCCTTAAACGATCGGCAGAAGCCTCGTTCCATAATAAAGCCTTTCCGCCGATTTTCAACAGCGACAGACCTATATATGAGGAAGCGATCTGCGACTGAGCATTCAACCGATCCACGATTTCAAGCAGCCTCTCCGGTTTCCAGTAACCTACGCTGCCATTGACGACCCGGGCGATCTGATGATAGGCAAAATCGAGCAAATAAGGCTGTCCATCCACCATCGGCATAACAACATTCAAACTAGCGACTGCTCCGTCAGTATCGCTCCAATCCGTCATAGCTAATTGCAACTTGATCACAGAAGGTTTCATCGTATCTTGAGACTGGAGACATTCAATCAAGCCTTCATACAAAGGTATAAGTAACCGCCGTGCAGGGCGAGGCAATGAGGCAAGTTTATCTATTAAGGCGAGCAAACGCTGACGGTGTGGCAGATCTCGCTCGGTACCGGCATTCCAATCAGCTGTCGTTTCGGTCTCAACCAATTGTCTGCACACGGCGATGACCTGTTCATTCGTTTGTCCATCACGGCAAGTTGCAATGAGTGTATCAAGTGCCGCTTCCCAACGTGTGCTGTCCTGAAGATCCCCGAGTGCCCTACTTGCGCAAGCCGCAATCACATCTTCGTTCCCGTTCACCCACTGGGTCATTGCTCGGAAAGCCTCTTTCGCTACGATCGAATCCGTGTGACCTGCAATTTCTGTAATCCATTGCAGATACCGCGGACGCGCGGACACGGGAAGATCCCCTGGTTGCTGGTTCAGTAGGCTCCGTGCGATATCTCGCTGTGGAGACGAAGCCATTGTGCTCATCATCGCCCAGCTACGTTCATCGTCAAGACACTGCCTTGCCGCATGCCCTATGGCAATAATCACGTCTTTGTGCGTATTTGGTTTCTCGTATTCCCGAACGAGTAGAGACATGCTCTCACTCGTTTTATACGCGCCCAGAAGTCGAATCGCTTCTTTTCTAACCGTAACTTTCAGCTTCTCCCGGTTTAACAATTCGGAGAGAATGGACGTTAACAAAATTGGACTTACTCTGCGTGCACATCTAGGAATTGAATACATGGCAACACGTGCCCGGTCTCCCTCTAGGTTGTCTAACAAAATAGGGAGTGCCTTCTCAGGCTCTTCCCATAGCGAAAAGGCATGAAGGGCTGCTTCAACGACGTGTACTTCCTTATCCTGCAACAGGACTTCCAGTTGATCCGAAGTATAGTCGGGCATACTTGCAAGATTTCTCATCGCCGATGCACGCTCATGGAAGCTGCGCTTGGCATCTAATGCGACTCGTTCAAGCAAGGTAGCTAGTACTTTTTGCTGACGCGGCAGCCATCGATAAAAGCCATTATAGGCTGGCACAAGATAGATCGTTTTGCCCGATAAATGTTTTCCCTTAATAACTTTTCCTGAGATAAACGGATCGAGCCACTCTTGTCGTTTCAAATGTAGATGGCTGAACACCTCATAGAAAGCAATGAAGGACAGATCTCTGTCGAGCAGCTCTCTGACTCTCTCATCCCGCGTTTTATGGGGAGCTAGCCAGTGCCGAACAGCCTGTGCAGGAGACTTTTGAGTTTTCACCAGTTGCTCCAATAGGAGCTGGAGCTTCGGCAATCGCTCTACAGCTTTACCGAACGCATCCGCCATCCGTAGGACTACATCATCATTTTCACGTTTGTTAGCTTCCGTGGCAAAATTATAAATCTCATCAAACAAAATCTGAAGTGCATGACTCGGTATGCTATCCCAATCTTTGGCGAACAACACAAACTGCCCATCCCGCATAACCATTCTCTCAAAAGTTCGCAAAGCGAATTTAAACAGCCTACTCTCTGGCTCCAGTGCATGCTCCCTCAGTAAGTCAAAAGTCAATCTTTCCGTTACGTTCTTCGTTCCATATGAGGTATCTCTCGCTTCAACCACACTATCTACCAACACTGTTAGATCCTCTATATGCTCCTCCTTGAACATGTGCGCGGGACTGTTCGACAGTTCCGATATAACTGCAAATCGAACCGGATCTTGGTCGTTTTTGACTCGGATCAAGAAATAAAGTGTATCATCCATACCGCGCCGAGATAGAATTGTGCTCTGAATCAACCGCCTATAAGCTAGGGCACGCTCATCCGCATTAGATACTTGAACGGATCCCTCTAGCTCCGCTCTCGCATTTTCAATCAAACGCCTTGCTGTAATATCAAGCGCCTTCTCCTGATCATCGCGAATCTCCCGAAGCTTCAGCATACGCGCAGCTTCTTTGTCGCGCAGTTGATGGGGTAACACATCTAGCAACGAAGTAGGGAATAGA
The DNA here is from genome assembly GCF_022346845.1 of Paenibacillus sp. ACRSA. Lineage (NCBI taxonomy): Bacteria > Bacillati > Bacillota > Bacilli > Caryophanales > Paenibacillaceae > Paenibacillus > Paenibacillus sp. ACRSA. Next base: position 822,341 of record NZ_JAKRNP010000003.1, read on the forward strand.
CGTGTTCTGCGCTCAGCTTCCGGATAGGCCGCATCAAACATCGCCTCACGAGATGATGGAGCGAGTGTATCCAGCACCTTGGCAACATGCAATGGCTGATCGGCAAGCAGGGCGACCAGAGTGGTCCACTGCGCTGTCGTAAACCACTTTCTTTTATTCAAAATACCTGCTGGCACCCCATGATTCAGAAGATACCCTCTTGCCTCTTCTCTTGTCAGCAGTTCAAATACACCCTCAGGGTTAGCCTGAATGAGAATACCTAATTGCCGCCTAAGTATAGGATGAATCTCGTCCTTCGGTCCATACTTCAGGGCGCAATCTATAACGATAGCAGGTCTTGTAACACTAAGTTTCTCAACGGCGGAAGAAAGCTTCCACCATACATATCCCTTTTCCCGTTGCGTAGCCTTCTGCAGCTCATTCTCCAGATATTCGGCAACCAGATCCGGGAAACGTCTCGTTAACTTCCGCCAATTATGTACCGCATAACCTAAGTCAGAGAGCCTACTACGAACCGTCTCCTCGCTGCATACAGACAATAACACAGCAGCCTCATGGGCTCCCCAGCGAGTAAGCACAACCGGCAATAATCGCTCTGCCCAATTCTCTCTACCGATGTTCACAATGCTCTGCAACAAATGGCGACGGCAATGGTGCGACATCGTTGTGATCTCGGATTCAATGGCATATTCAGGATCGGTGATGAGCTCTGGCAACAATCTAGCTGCCCGCCCCCTGACCCCTGCTTTGGTATGCTGCATAGCGAACATTACAGCCTGTGCATCCTTAGCGACTTGAGCGCCAGTCAGTGCCAAATGTGCCTCGTACGCAGTGCCGCTCTCCAGCAAGCTGATAAGTAACGCCGAATAGCCTTCATCATCTCGGTGTACACGCGCCAATAGCGCCATTTGTTTCATCCTATTGGAATACCCTAGTGTGTCTAGCTCCTTCAAGAGCTGTTCTTGGTTTAGTGGTGTTGGATTAAGTGTCATGGGTGCTGCTCTCCCTTCTTGTCATGCAACCATCTGAGCATTCATATCGAAATATCTCCTTTTAAATCCCACAGGCTACATAATCTCTCAAATCATCATATTCATTAATACGCTTAACACCAGCTAAAGGTTTTGCAAAAAAATCCCACCATTCATCCTGGTAGAGATTTTTGCGTCCTCTACTGTGATTCATGGTGGGGCATATCACACTAATTCTATTTATTTTGCTACTCTATTTCCAGCATCAATTCGATTTGCTACTCTACGCTTTTTAGCGACTCCGTCATATGAATATTGGCAATGTTCCTTCTTAATAGCAGGTTGGACAACATGGTAAGCAAGAACGCCAGTAGTATGGAGATCAGCAGGCCTGTCACATTTAATTGATCTGGGATTTGTTGATGAGTACTAGATAATGCATTGATCACAATTGTAAAACAGTACATACCTAAAGGTACGGCAACAACAGCTGCCAAGCCAGTTAATATGATGTTTTCCTTAAAAATAAGACTGTTAATTTTACCTATAGGATACCCCAGAACCTTGAGTGTGGCTAATTCTCGATTCCTTTCATGAATGTTAATAGAAGAGATTGTGTAGACGGCTCCTAAGGAGAGAACTACCGCACTTATGATGAACATCACAAACATAAACTGATTCTGATTCAGTATATATCTGGCCGATTCCTGTATTCTGGCTTTGTCCGTAAGAGAGTTCACGCGCTGATCCTGTTCAAAAAAATCGCGGATGCTTGCTAACTCCATATCACTATTAGCTTTTATCAACATCGAGGTTGGACGGTTATCGATCTGGAAGCTCTCTAAATAGGCTGGAGTTATATAAAAGGATGGGTGATTAAACTGATTCGTAATCTGGGCAACCTCCATCGTTACAGATTGATTCCGTCGCTCCGGCTGCGTGAAGCGCAGTTGAATGAAGTCACCTTCTACGATGTTGTAATGATCCGCATAGGATTTCGGTACAATTACACCATGATCACCCATAGCTATTGGTTGATCTGCTTGATCAAACAATTTAATGAGGTTGTTTTCTTGGTCCATAACTACCATCGTAGCGTTCTCTCTGTTATTCCCACTTACTAATTCCACAGGTAGTGTAGAAATGAAGTGTTGGCTTTGAATGCCTGAGGGCAGATCGATCCCCTCTAATGCAGTACCCATTTTATAATCTACTCTCAGATCATAGGTATACACATCCTCAATCTGATTAGCTATTTTCAGCAATGAAGCTTGGGTACCTACGGCGATGATCAGCAACACCATGCTCACCATCGTACCGATGGAGCTTGCCATTGCCTTCTTTTTATTCAGAAATAGGTTTCTCAAAATGATTTTGTGGCTGAAGGAAATCCGTTTCCACATCCCTGGAATTCGTTCGATCAGTAGGTTCTTCATGTTGCGGGGTGGCTTCGGACGCATGACATGAGCTGCACGCTCGTTAAGTATCGTTTTACCACTCCAATAGACGGACAAGAGCCCAAAGATACTAGAGAACAGTAGCGGCGGTAGGATCAACCATGGAGAGAGTGAAAATGTAATGCCAGGCAATGAATACGATTTGGCGCTAGATGCTGTAACCAATGGGATAAACACGTATAGGGCTATGATGCAGCCTACAAGAGAGCCGATTAAACTAACCAGCAGAGCATACCCCATGTAATGAAACATAATCCAGCTATTCTTAATTCCCAGAGCCTTCATGATGCCGATCTGACTACGCTGTGCATCGATTGTTCTGGACATGGTTAGAAACAAAATAATTGCTGAGATCAAAAAGAGAATAAGTGGAATTACTTTACTCATCATGCCGTTGTTATAGATGGTCTGCTGAATCTGGGCATATCCGAATGACCGCTCTTTGCTCGTTTGCCCTAGATACGATAGGTCTGCAGATTGTGCTTCCAAGGTCTGCGCGATTAGATCCACATCATGCCCTTGCTTGGCATCAATGAGCAATTCATTGTAATACAGACTGTCTGCAATCTTCGGAATCGCTTCTTGGGCAACATAGGCTATGGCATAGGTTTTATGGTCTTGCGTAGCATTTTTCTTCACATATTCTACATTCTCAATCAGTCCGCTGATCTCAAACGCCACTTCTCCTCCATTCGTGCTCAAACGAATCGAATCACCAACCTGATACGAATGTTCCTCGGCATAATGCGAGTCCACCATGATCTCAGCAGGTAGGGAAGGAAGACGACCCTCTATCATCATCGGTCTATTGATCTGATTGTCGGACGGCAGTGAATGGATAGTGAATGCCGCTGTATAACCATCGAAGTATTGTAATGCATCCGTTGTATAACGCGCTTCAATACGTTCAACTCCGTCAACTTTAGCGAATTGTGCTACATCATCTACAGCCACACGGTCATAATACACATTCAGATCACTTAAGTTATATGTTGCAAAATAATCCTCGGTGTACTCACGCTGCTTCTGACTGTAGCTGCTTAATCCTGCATAGAAGAAGGCGCCTACGGCGATGACCAATATCAGCGCGATACATTGGACAACCGATTGTCTCATATCTCTAAACAGCTTCACGACTAATTTCTTCATCACCATTCAATTCCTTCGATGCTTTGTTTGTTATCATTGATTGTGATGGATTCGATGCCACCACTTTTAACCTTAATTATTTTGTCAGCGATTGGAGCGATTGCGGCATTATGGGTGACCAGCACGACACATGTTTTGTGATCCCGATTCACTTGTTGAAGAAGCTTCAATACAGCCTTGCCCGTGACGTAGTCCAAAGCGCCTGTTGGTTCATCACATAGAAGAAGCATTGGATTCTTGGCGAGCGCTCGTGCAATAGCAACCCTTTGCTGCTCCCCACCAGAGAGCTGAGATGGAAAGTTGTGCAGACGATGCGACAGTCCCACCTGGTTCAGTACAGCTTCCGCGTCGAGATGATCCCTGCATACTTCCGTGGCAAACTCTACATTTTCCAATGCATTCAGATTCGGGATAAGGTTATAAAATTGAAATACAAAACCAACATTCTCCCCGCGATGAGCGGTTAATTTTTTCTCGTTCCATTTCGTAATGTCCTGATTGCCGATGATAACCTGACCTGACGTAGCCGTATCCATGCCGCCAAGGATGTTCAGAATCGTGCTTTTCCCCGCACCACTTGCTCCCAAAATAACGACAAGCTCACCCTCGGCTATTGTAAAATTCACTTCGTCCAGCGCCTTGATTCGCACTTCACCAATCTGATATTCTTTAGAAACCTGTTTGAATTCAATTAGCTTCCCCATCATCAACATTTCCTCCCGTGTTATACGCCGTATAAAAAGGCTTAGATCCTGAACATAAAGCACTTATCCCCTTTTTATTGTCTTCATTTCCATCATACATCTTGGTAGAATAACGACCTCCTGCAAGCGATGGATCGTAACATCCGTCTCAAGAAGGAATTCATCGAAAAGATATAAGGTTGAAGTCGGCATACAAAATAGAGATGACTCGCGATCCATTGCTGAATCTGCAAGCCATCCCTATGAATTTCATGTATCTCTATTCGAATCTAGAAACTAAGACTGCGACGAATGAAGTAATACTACTTTTCCGATACGTTCTTAGTTCCCCCAATATTGCTTGGCAATCCGTTGACCTTGATCAATCTTCGCCCATTGCTGGGATTCACTCAATTCGTTACCACCGTCGCAGGATGCAAACCCGCATTGGTGGGATAGCAGCAAGCGATCTTTATCAATAATTTTGGATGCTTCGTCCAACAGACGAACTACCCGATTTTCATCATCTAGTGTGCTTGTTTTGGAAGATAGCAGACCTAATACAATTTCCGTTTCAGGTCTGTCTTTGAATACTTCTAGTGCTTCAATCGAACCTGCACGATCATCATCCCACTCCAGGAAGAAACGATCATATTTCAACTGCTTCAAGAATAGATTCGCGATTTTCGCATATGATCCTCCACCCATATTGCGGGAATCATAGTTACCGCGGCAGTTATGTGTCCACATTTTCAAGCCAAGGCTATGACCGAAGTCGATCACAGTGTTATTAATATCAATGAATTCAGTCGCGAGACCTTGTACTTCCTCTTGATTGATGTGCTCCCCAGTGAACGGAGAGTTCGGGTTGTCATCTGCAAACAGCTCCCACAAGCAATCATCGAATTGCAGGATTTTGCCACCAGCCGCAGCGAATTCCGCCACGAATTCTTTATAAGCTTTGACAAGCCCTGCTTTGAGCTCCTGAATGTTCTGGTACACCGCATCTGTGCCACCAATGTTATCCGACCAGGACAACTCACCGAAGATATGGGAAGGTGAAGGTACGCAAAGCTTCGTTTGCTGATCACCAGCCGTGTCTTGCAGCTGCTTGAACAGTTGAATGAAATGGTGATTCTTGCCGCTCAATTCACCAGTGATGCGAAGCCCAATGTCTTTACGTGTTTCATATTTCGAAGTGCCATCCACGTCTCTGAAAAAGTATCCATGATCCGCGATATAACGCTCCACTCCACCAAAGCCCCACACAAAATCTAGATGCCACATGGATTTGGAGAATTCACCATCTGTAATAATCGACAGGTTATGCTCAATTTCTTTCTTGACCACCTGCTCGATAGCTTTCGTTTCACACTGTGCATATCCCTCAAAATTGTTATAGAACGGATACTTAATGTCATCACGATGTTCAATTTGCGTTTTATATTCTAGCAGCTCATCCGGCCGCAATAAACTTCCTACGATCTGGAACTTATCAGTCATGTAAATAACCCCCTCGTTGTGTACGAGTATCATATCACGAGAAGTTGAGTTCGAAGAATAATCAATAATGGATAACTAGTTATAGCTAAAAGCTATAACGAGCTACGCCGTAACTCATAAAAATACTGCACAGCGGAATGCTTAGACTTCACCTTCTCGGACATGTTCAATATTCGTTTCTTACCTACACGCCTGTCCACCAGAGCCAGAATATTCAGCAAGATATCATCGCTCTCCAGGCTTACTTCTATAGAAGTCGTTAAAAACGTATTGGCCACCACGTTAAAATTGGATTTACTTAGTGCAGTCTGTGCGGACAAAATCTCTTTCGCTACAGCTGTACTTTTCTTGCTTCTTGCCATGACGGGGAGACGATCCTCTGGTACATTTCCTTTGGTCGCTTTTCTAACCTCTTCAATATCTTCATCACTGACCGGAATCTCAATCTGCGGATCATTCTTGATCTCCTGATCCGACTGGTACCAGCGGATCGGGGTCGTCTTATCCATCATATTAAGAATGTTCTTCTTATCTACAACAAGATAACTAAGTCCAGCCTTATCCGGTGAATACCGGTAACTGGTTGATCCATATTCAACTCTTCCAACTAACGCAGGACAGAGGAAACTCTCCAATTGTTGCTTCAATTTACTCCAGGACATAATTCCTCCTATGTTGACCCATTTGATAGATGCTGCACACCATGTTCACGAAATGAATTTTAAGACATCCATTCCACTTTTCATCTTACTTTAGTATAGCTCAAAAAACAGCACAAAATATCATGCACCCCTTCTCTCTCTGGCTTAAACTTTGGAAAAAAGGAGGGTTCGCGATGTTAACACTTCCCGTTCATACACTAGAATTACAAGGTACAAACTACGAAATTGGCTATAGACTAGGTACACTAATTTCTGAAAATAAAGAACAACAACTCACGTATACACGCACACTTGAAGGCTTTGGCGAGAAAGAATATCAAGAGGCAGTACATCTCTTCGATGAATGGTGCCCAGGCATAACGGAAGAGATTACTGGATTTGCAGAGGCCTTACACGTACCTGCCAAACAAATTGCATATTATGCCCTATCTTATCTGCTCCCGCGATGCAGCCAGATTGCCCTGCTGCCCTCGATGACAGCACAGAACAAACCTTTACTTGCTCGCAACTATGAATTCAATCATCAGATGGAGGATTTTGTTCTTGCTAGAACCTCTGTCACAGGTAAATACACACACATGGGAACGAGTACGATGAGCTTTGGACGTGACGATGGGTTTAATGAGCATGGACTTGTGGTAACGATGAGTGCTTGCGGTTTTCCCGTTGGGGCTGTGCACTTTATGCGAGCCCCTAAGCTTAAAGGTTTACATTTCTGGGCGGCTATTCGGGCGGTACTGGAGCATTGTACTAATGTTGAAGAAGCGCTGCTCTATCTCAAAGACATGCCAATCGCCTGTAATGTCAATATGATGTTGCTTGATCAATCCGGTAACGCCGCTTTATTCGAAACGATGGATGGTAACCAAGCTACGAAGCACATGGATCCAGCCTCGCCAGAACAGTTCCTCTGGGCGACCAATCATCCCGTTCTTCCGGAACTCGTGAGTTATGAGCCGCAGGCTGCGATTCATTCTTTGCGACGAGCGGAATGGATTGTTTCCCAACTGGAGGGATCGACGGGTGTAACACATGAACAGCTCAAGGACATGTTATTGTCGAGCTATCCCAATGGGCTGTGTTGTCATTATTTTGAGGACTATTTCGGTACCACCAAAAGCATGCTGTTCTCCCCCGCAGACGGTATAATAGAGTTATGTTGGGGCGGCAGAGCCGCCAATGGCTGGCACACATACGATATCAGACAACCCATATCAGAAACATCAACTACGATTCAGATTAGCTTGGAGAGAGCGGACACTACGATGTTCGGATACCAATCATTGCACCGTTGATCATGGAGGGATTCCTATTGGACTACCGACCAGCATTAGAGCAGGCGATCATCTATATCGAAGATAGGCTTGGTGAAGCGATCAAAGTGGAGGAGGTTGCCCGAGCAGCAGGGTACTCCTACTACCATTTGAACCGCCAATTCAGCGCGATATTGGGAGAGAGCATTGGCAGTTACATTAAGAAACGGCGATTAGCAAGTGCAGCGAAGGCTTTACTTTATACGAATAAAAAGGTTATTGAGATTGCGCTGGAAAATGGATTCGAATCGTCCGAGTCGTTTAGCCGTGCGTTTAAATTCAACTATAGGATCAGTCCACAGGAATACCGCATCAATCGCTTAGACACCTTTATTGCTTCCAAGTCGAAACTGCACACGAACGATTTGGATCATCTGACGCTCAACGTCACCACGCAGCCCACCATTGTCATGTTTCCCCAAACGAAGATTGCCGGAATACGTGGACACACGACGCTTAAGGATAATAAGTTAGCCGCCTTATGGCAGGAGTTCAATCGAATCGCTACCCAGATCCCCCACCGTTCCGTTCCTGGACGAGGATTTGGTATCTGCGAGGCATGTCATGAGAACAGCTTGTACGAGATGAGTGATGAGGTGGTATTCACAGAGATTGCTGGTGTGGAGGTTGATTCTTTTGTAGATCTGCCTGAACCATTTGTGCAAAAGATACTTCCAGCAGGACGTTACGCGGTATTCACTCATACCGGATCACTTCGCGCGCTACCTCAGACCTTCCAGTATATTTGGGGCACATGGCTGCTGAATACCAAAGAAGAAATGGACGATCGAGAGGATTTTGAGTTATACGATCAACGTTATTTGGGATATGACCACCCTAATTCCAAGATAGATCTATACATTCCGCTTAAATAAGTTAAAAAGGATGTACATATATAGAGGGGGACTATCACCATCTTACAAAAACTAAAACAAGCTGCGAAATTGCTTAAAACCAATTTGCTCGTTTTGTACCTATCCTACCGTGACCCTAGAGTAAAATGGTTTGCTAAGCTGTTTACATTGTGTGTTGTAGCTTATGCATTTAGCCCCATCGACCTTATCCCAGACTTCATACCCATTCTAGGCTATGTGGATGACCTCATTATCGTTCCTATTGGCATCGTCCTTGCCCTAAAAATGATACCTCAGGTGGTTCTTGAAGAGAACAGACCCAAAGCACAGGAGATTTTAAACAAACCTAGAAACTGGTACACGGCTACGTTGTTCATTATCGTATGGGTCCTCCTTGCTGCGTGGCTTAGTGTGTACGTGTATAACCGCTTTTTCAGTTGAAGAAGGTCAGTACTTATAGAGGAGAGGAATAAACGAATGGCTAAAAAAAAGAAAACAACCTTACCCGCTGATATTGAGAAACTTATTGCCAATAATGATGTTGCTGCCGTCAAAGAGGTATTTGAGCAATGCGAATGGAATGCCCGCGGGGGCTATAGCAAAGGTACAGCGCTCAGCTTACGGAAGATTTCCGATGAACTCGTTCGCTGGTTAGTGGAACAAGGGGCTGATGTTAACGCCCAAGACAAATACCAATGTACACCTCTTCACACTCATGCAGCACACTGGTCAGGGAATGTACGCTTGCTTCTTGAATTGGGCGCAGATCCGAATGCTGTTGATTACCAGAACGAGACACCGCTGCACGCAGCCGTAGGTTCGTATAGAACCCAAGTGGTACAAGAGTTGGTTAACCATCGTGTAGATATTAACGTGCAGAATACAAGGGGAAATACTCCACTGGCTAAGGGCTTAATCAATTGCCGGAATGCAGATATTGTTCATATGGCGGAAATCTCCACCATTCTGTTGGATGCTGGAGCATCGGTCACCCCGGAGATGAAAGAGTCGGTAAAAGCAATAGGCAAGAATTTCGAATTCGTTCGAGAAAAATATAATAGAGACCGTGTTGACGAGGTTTCAGGTGCACTACTTAAGCTGTATCAGCTCTTTGATGTGGAGCCGGTGGCTGAACGCATCATGCATGATGGAAATACGCCCATTCAAGTAACAGCAACCACCTGGCCTAAGCAACACCAAGAGCTATGGGAATATCTCATCCCGCCCCAAGGCCATGCCCCAACGGTGCAGGGAGAAGTTATTCGGATCACAGGGCGTGTGTCCCATGAAGTATTGGACAATGGTGGCGGCAACTGGGATGCCGATTACCGTAAGATGCTAGATGCGTTGGTGCAGCACTTCGGTACGGGTTCACCGTTAACTCCGGCTCTTCTTCAAGAGACTTCCGACTTGGTAAGTAGGCTTCGCAAAGGATCGGACTATGATGCGCCTGCCAGATTATGCGAATTGGCAGTGCAATGGGTACTTGCCAATCCTCAGCCAGTGGCGATGGTTCAACCGGCGTATTCTCGCTGAGGGTCTAGAGGCAAGTACGACGAGAACGTACACAAGCTTTTCTAAGTATCCCTTGTTTTGAATATCAAGGCAAACTTCCTTCGGATATAGGTATTACACAGACTTTAAAAGCGTTGGTCGGTCACAACTTAGAAAAAAGCTAAACTGCTTCTCCTCCGACATGAAGTCAGAAGAATTGCAGTTTAGCTTTACTTTTTTTTCCATTATGTTACGACTCTTCTACCCTATCTTGACTCTTGCTTGCAAACTCATCGAGCAGCGTCCGCACGACACTTGTTGATTTTGCATTCATTAAATCATTGCGAAGCTCACTTGCGCCCCGGAATCCACGAACGTAGATTTTGAAGAAACGTGTAAGCGCACTGAATGAACGTGGCTCTTGTGCTGCATATTGGTCATGCAGATCCAGGTGCAACCTTAACAGATGAAGCAATTCCTCACTACTGTGTTCCTTAGGCTGCTTCTCAAAGGCAAACGGATTCTGGAAAATCCCCCGCCCAATCATAATGCCATCCACACCGTACTGTTCAGCGAGCTTCAAGCCAGTCTCACGATCAGGAATATCGCCGTTAATCGTCAGGAGTGTATGCGGCGCAATCTCATCCCGAAGTTTCTTAATCTCAGGGATCAGTTCCCAATGTGCATCGACTTTGCTCATTTCCTCTCTAGTCCGCAGATGAATGGACAGATTCACAATGTCCTGCTGCAAAATATGAGTTAACCATTCACGCCATTCGTCTACGTCTGTGAAGCCGAGTCTTGTTTTCACACTGACAGGCAATCCCCCGGCTTTGGCAGCTTGGATGATCTCTGCAGCGATTGCAGGACGGCAGATCAGGCCGCTCCCTTTCCCATTCTCTGCAACATTGGCTACAGGACAACCCATATTAATGTCGATGCCTTTGAAGCCTTCTTTTGCCATACCGATACTCATCTCACGAAAGAATTCCGGTTTATCTCCCCAGATATGAGCCACAATAGGCTGTTCGTCCGCTGTAAACGTCAAACGTCCGCGCACACTTTTGTTCCCCTCTGGGTGGCAGTAGCTCTCCGTGTTCGCAAATTCTGTAAAAAATACATCAGGCTTCCCTGCTTCACTCACAACATGACGAAACACAACATCCGTCACATCCTCCATCGGTGCTAGTATAAAAAATGGTCGTGGTAATTCACGCCAAAAATTGTCTTTCGTCATATCCAAAACCTCTCTATGCGTACTAGGGAAATCATGTATCCCGAAATGATAAAACATCTGTAGACCGATTATATCACACCCCCGAGAGAAGCATACAGAGCCTGACAACTTCATGGCCTATATGTAAACCAACTTCTTTTTTTTCATCTCTTCATTCATTCCATGACGATTACATCATAACTAAATATGTGTTTGACATATTGATATATTAAAGATATTATAGATATTTATAATCTTTAATTGAGAGAAACGAATATGTACGAAAGTATCAATCATGAGCCATGTTACGCAAGGGCGGGATTGGGCGTAACTATTTCACCCGATGCTATAAAGGAAAACTAGGGTTATCCATTTAGTTCTGAAAGTTCAGTCTACTCTAAAAGGAGATTAATGTTCATGGATGAATTAACTAGTCAAGCGGATGTATTAATGCATCAGTACGAAATGATGAAGCGAACGAGAGAATCCCTTTTCCAGATGTGTGAAACCATGCCCCTAACCGCGTATGTTCAACCCGTTGAAGCCCTAGGTGGAGATTCCATCCGTGACCTGCATGTACATGTCACAGATTGTTATCGCGTATGGTTAGGCGTTCGTGGACTTGGCCGATCTATCCCCAAATTAAGACCACAGTCTATTCAAGATGTACAGAAGATGCGTGCTTTATTTGAAAAGACAGACTTTCTCGTTCACGAATTTCTCCATAGTTTTCAAGACAGCTGGAACCCTGAAGTTCAAGCAAGTTGGATGAGTGATACCGCTCAAGCAACTGAACTATGGCTTTTTACACATTGCATAACCCATGAATTTCATCACCGAGGGCAAATAACAAAAATCGCAAGGCTACTCGGAACCATTCCGCCCAAAATGAACTTATCTAAAATAAAGTAATGTTGCTTCTAATATATTGATTAAATTCATAAACACGCTGGACTAAGAAAGCAACAATAGTTATTGCATCAATAATGGAGTGAGCTCTTACTCAATTCATAATGCTAGACATTCACCTATGTTTACGATGGGGACTGTCATGCGTATGCTTGCCGTTTATGATCATAATGGCGGCTAAACCAGTTGCCTCCCTTTATCCGCACGATAGCGCAATCATGAATACCGTTCAGAGGTAGCAGGTGTAATTTGGACAGCCGTTGCGGTTAGTATCATGTCCATCATTGCGAACAAATCACTGATACAAGCGGTAGATCAGAACAATTCTGCCAATGCGGTGCTGTCTCTAACTGATGGCATTCAACAGGTGTTCCAAGTTTGGCTTGAAACGAAAAAAACGGAACGTAGGCTGCTCAGAGCCATCGTTCCGCTTTTTTATTTTCCAGGCGATATTTTTGCATTCACCGCAAGAATCGTTTAAACGCCTATCTCTACTTAGATTAGATCCGACTTCTGCAGTAATCTCTGCATAATCGTTGCAATCTCGGCACGGGTGATCTGACCCTTTGGTGCTAATTGAGACTGGCTGCGCCCCTGCACAAGACCCGACTTTACGCTATCTACTACACTACTGCGTGCCCAATTGGATACCGTAGTCTCATCTTGGAATGACTGGAGCGTTGTATCCAGAGTTCCTGAGTTCAGGCTGTCTTTCAGCCCAGTAATCGTCATCGCTTTTGCCAAAATGGCCATCGCCTGTTCTCTCGTAATCGTTTCGTTTGGATGGAAGGAACCATCCTCGAAGCCGTTGATCAGTCCATAAGCATTTGCTGTACGAATCGCACCATTGTACCAATCCATGGTCTGAACATCAGAAAATGGCGTTTCTTCACTCTCCGGTCGAAGTCCCAGACCACGTACAACGATTGCAGTGAACTCTGCACGGGTCACGGCTCGATCAGGATTGAAGTTGCCGTTGCCGACACCTTCCACAATCATGCGAGATCCCATATCATTGACAGCATCTTTGCCCCAATGATTCGTTACATCATCAAATTGTAGGGGATGCCATACCACGGCATATGTGCTATTGGTAAGACTGTTAATTTGAGCTTCGTATCTGCCATTGTTCTGACGTACTTTGGTCGGGACATGGCGAACCGATCCGTCCGGCTCCACGACAACACCAGTTGTAATTTTGTTCGGATCTATGTCATCTGGGATAGCTATCGTTCTCTCCACATAAGCATCGAAGTTTTTGACTTCAACTGACTTCTCACCATAAACAGCATTAACCGTAAAGTTAAAGGGCTGAGCAACCAGTGTTAACTCATTCTGAGCGGCCGCGCGCCCTACAATGTCCGATTGAACAGAGGTCGGAGCTGCGATTTCAATCTGTACCTTGATTCCCTGCAAGTCGCTAGCTCCTCCAACTTGGCTTGCAATATCCCCAATACGGATCTGCCCTGCCGGCACGGTATATGAAGCTTGCTCCGTTTGGAATTCCAGTACAGCTTGATAATCTTCCATCGTCCTGATCATTTCACCAGTAAGCTCACCGACGAAGACGTCAAATGTTTGGCGAATCGGGATTGTGACAACAGCACCTCGTCCTTCCTCCGCCAATCTATCATTCAGCTTCTGCTGATCCACTACAATCGTCAATGCCGTTTGTTGATCACGTCGGGATATCGTCGCTTGTCCGGCATTCTCCACTTTTCCATTAACCAGAATATCGACACCTGTCGTCACCGTTGTTGGCACTGTTGGTGCTGTTGGTGCTGTTGTCGGTGGTATGACTGGCGTTACTGGTGTGGTCGATGGAGCTTCTGTTACAGGCGGATTGGTTGGCGGAGCAGAAGCTGCTACTGGCACAACTACATTGGACTTCGCCGAATCCATGCTTTTGCCTGCACTATTAATGGCTTTCACCGTAAACGTATAGCTTGTTCCATTACTCAATCCTGGTACTGTTATTGGACTAGTGGTGCCTGTAATTATCGTGTTCCCTGGCGATACAGTTACCTCATATCCCGTAATTGGACTTCCACCATCATGAGTTGGCGCTGTAAATCTTACAGTGGCTTGTCCGTTACCCGGAGTCGCTGTCACATCTGTTGGCACCTCTGGAACGCTTGATGGAGTAACGCTAACCTGATTGGAGGCTTCGCTAAGCCCTCCCTTATTCTCTGCTTTTACAACAAAGTAATAGGTTTTACCGTTAACCAATTCAGGGACTGTATAAGGTGATGATGCATCCTCCGTGATTTCAACCATGAGGTCAGGACCATCGTCGGATGCCATGTAAATCCGGTAATTCACATCGGGTTCCGTTTCCCATTTCAACGTGACATGACCATCCCCAGGTTCTGCTGTCAAATTCCGAGGATTCGCTGGTGCATTAGGCAGATTCACCGCCTGTGTTACTTTGAAAGTGACAGGTAGCATCCGATCTGCTGTCAACGTAACGGTAGCGGTATATGTTCCTGCAGGCAATCCATCTTTGGCACGCAGAGTGAACTCTGTCTGATCTCCAGCAATCAATTCAGTATCCGGCTGGGTGATAATAAATGCATCCGAATCATCCCCGATCAGAGATGCAGATAAATGAACCAGATTTCCCGTACCCGTATGCTGAATGGACACGGTATTCGTTTCCTGAGTACCAGATTCGTAATCGAGCATGAGCGACTCCAATGTGCGATCTTCAATGGGAGCAATCGTATACGTTGGAGCTGCTGTTACTGTAAGTGCCATGCTACCCTTTTTGCTGATATCTACTGTGGAGGTCGCGGTTATGGTATATTCCCCTGGCTCAGTATCGGCTTCCACCGTAACATAACCTGTGTCGCTAACCTTTACCTTATTGGTTGTATCGCTACTGCTCCACGTGACCGTTACATCGGCTCCACCTACGGTATCTACCGTTGCCGACAGTTGCCTGCTCTCTCCCTGCATAAGACTGTCCGTAGCCGGGTTAACCATGACACTGTTCACGGCCGGTGCATACGTCACCTTAATGTTCGCCGTTGCAACCTTGGTTAGATCATATACGGATGTCGCTGTAATCACATAGTCTCCTGGCACAGCATCGGGAGCAACGTTAACATTCCCCGCGCCGCTTACCGTTACCTTGTTGCTAGAATCGTTACTGATCCACATCACAGATGGATCGGCTCCGCCGACCGCAGTTACCGTGGCGGTGAGTTGTTCACTATTTCCTTGTGCGACATTAACACTTTCCGGATTAACGCTGATATTGTGAATGGCTGGTGCATATGTCACTGTAACGGTTGCCATTCCCATTTGGCTACCATCTTCAATGGATGTAGCTGTAATCGTATAGTCTCCTGGCACAGCATCTGCTGCAACCGTTACAAAACCTGTATTACTTACCGTGACTTTGCCGGTTTGGTCACTGCTGATCCACGTCACATCCATCGAAGCTCCACCAACTGCCTCAACGATTGCCTCTAACTGTGTACCTTCTCCTTGCACAATGCTTGCTGGATCAGGCATAACGATAACTCCATTTACTGCTGGTGCATACGTCACCGTAATGGTTGCTGTACCCTCTTTACTGTTGTCTACCGTCGAAGTTGCCGTAATCGTGTAGTTCCCTGGCACAGCATCTGCTGCGACCGTCACGAAGCCTGTATCACTTACCGCAACTTTGTTATCCGTGTCACTACTAGCCCAAGTCACTGTATCTGCGGCTCCACCGACGGCATTTACCGTTGCAACCAGTTGTCTGCTCTCTCCCTGCATCATACTGTCAGTACCTGGGCTAACGCTAACGCTATTCACGGCTGGCGCATATCGCACCGTAATGACCGCCGATTCTCTCTTGCCAGTATCATAAGTGGAAGATGCTGTAATGGTGTAATCACCTGGTGCAGCATCGGATGCCACACTAACCTTCCCTGTTGCATCTACCGTTACTTTATTACTGAGATCACTGCTATGCCAGTTTACCGTGTCTGGTGCTCCACCTACGGCTACTACCGTTGCCGTTAACTGGGTGCTCTCCCCCTGCATCAGGCTATCAGTGCTTGGATTAACCGTTATACTCTGAACTGCTGGTGCATATGTCACCGTAACAGTTGATGTTGCTGTCTTGGTACTATCAAATGTGGAAGTCGCCGTGATGATGTAATTACCTGGCGTTGCGTCTCGTGCAGCAGTAACTAAGCCCGTAGCATTTACGGCTACCTTATTTGTGACATCACTACTGCCCCATGTTACCGTCGTTGATGCCTCTCCAACTGCGTTAACAGCAGCAAATAGTTGTCTGTTACCACCTTGCATCGTACTTGTTGTAACTGGGCTTACAGTAACGCTAGTGACGCTTGGTGGTGGGGGCGGGGTGAACCGGGCTGCCCTTATATTTACTACTTTTCTGTCATTCTCATCCCACACCGCATACAGCGCTCCGTTCATGGCTGTTATAGCAGGGTGCACGGCTGTTTTAGTTCCAAAAGCATTCAAGCCCCCATTTCTTCCGTTTTCCGCTAGAACCCATCCATTGCCATCATATTTTTTCACACGGATTTTAAAAACGGGAACTCCACTTACCCACTCGTTTGAATTCTCGGTCCATATGGCATATAGTTCATTATTCAAACCCGCTAACTGAACCTCGAAAGCGCGTAGCCCGATATTCACATTAATACCGTATTCGCCATCTCCATCAATATTAGTCCAAGTAGTGCCGTCGAATTTCTTAACACGAATCTGATCATCCGTGCTATATTGCCCCCCACGAGCTTCCACCCATGCTACGTACAATTGATCATTCATAACACTTAGAGATGGACTAATCGCGTTGTTCCAACTAACCTTGTTCAAGCCAGCTCCACCGTCAGCGACTGTCCAGTTGGTGCCATCATATTTCTTAGCGCGCACTGTACTGAAGCCGCCAGATACTCTTTCAGACCACAGTGCATATAAATCATTTCCAAATACAATCATAGTTGGCCCACCTGCTCCACTGCCTGGGGCTATATTCAACCCATCCGTTCCGCCGCCATCAAGACTTGTCCACGTCGTACCATTGAATTTTTTGGCACGAATCTTAGCTGCTTCTTGCCAAATTGCATACAACTCGCCTTTATATGCAGTCAATTTTGGACTTAATGCTGTGATGGAAGGATTTTCATTGATCCCGGCAGGGTTCCCCCCTTCAGCATTTGTCCAGCTCGTACCATCATATTTTTTGACCCGAACTTGTGCAGTATAAGAAGCATTTCTCTCCAACCAAGTCAGATACAGCGCATTGTCATAAACAGCTAGTACTGGAGACTCGACATCTCTGTTAATATCGTAATTTAAACCATATGTTGGGTGACCCCCATCAACACTAACCCAATTTGAGCCATTAAACTTTTTAACTCTGATTTGACTAATCGTAGGCGTACTCGGAATTGTTTCTTTCCATGCTACATAAATTTCACCATTCCACTCCAGTATGGTAGGCTTTTCACCTCTCATGGCTGGATCTACATTAATTCCAGTTGGAACGTACCCATCGATGATCGACCAGCCGGATGCTGCCGACGTTACCCCGCTTCCAATCACCAAGGATGGTATAAAGATAATGATGGCTAGCAACAGGTGTGCCATTCTTCGAAAGTATCCGTTGTATTTCTTCCTCATTATTTTCACTGAATCCATTACGCATCTATCCCTCCGTCTTCTCGTTCTACTGATGCATCTGTATATTTCAAATCAGCATAACGGAGGGCACCTTAAAAAAACCTTAAAAAATGACTATTTTCGACATTCTTCGACGAATTTAATTGCACAACTATCTATTAATTATTGCTTGTAGAACATGTAAACCCAACCATTCCAGATGTTGTTGGAACTAACGCTATGCCAATACAAAAAAGCTCCATCGCAAATGCGATGGAACCCATTGTTATAACCTATTTTTCCATTAAGGTTGTATATCCGGAATACGAAAGGCAACACTCGTTCCACGCCCTGGCTCGCTTGCGAGCTCCAGTGAAGTCCCGTATTCAAATCTCAGTCGCTTATTAATATTCCGCAAGCCTACGCCGTGCTCACCATTCAATTCGTTTTGTTCAAGTAACAGATCTATTCGTTCAGTAGAAATTCCGACTCCATCATCAGTTACAGTGAATAACCAACCACCTTCGGATCGTTCTGCTTTCAATTCTACCGTTCCGCCTTCAATTCGAGCTCCGATACCATGACGGATGGCATTTTCAACCAACGGCTGTAACAGCAGCGGCGGCATCTTCGAGCGATAAGCATTTTCGGGGATATCATATTTGAAGCAGATTCGATCCCCGAACCTTGCTTGCTCAATCTCCACATACGTTTGAATAAGCTGGAATTCCTCATCAAATTCGATACGTTCATCCGTATTGCTAAACCGGAAGCTGCCACGTAAATAATCTGCCAATGCAATAATCATGTTCCTTGCACGCTCCACGTCTGTATAACTCGAAGATACGATACTATTGAGAACATTATATAGGAAGTGTGGCTTGATCTGTGATTGAAGGAACGCTACCTCCATATGAACTGCCCGTCCAAGCGACTCTTTCATGGCAAGCAAGCTTCCAATTCGAGCCTTCAGTTCTTCCAGATCAAATGGTTTAGGCAAATAATCGTTGGCTCCCACCTGGAATGCCGCCACTTTATCCTGCGGTTGCAGCGCTGCTGTTACCATGAGTACAGGCAAGTCCAGCAGTGAATACCTTTTTCGAATTTCTAGACAGACTTCATATCCAGACATACCAGGCATCATGAGATCGAGAATGACCAGATCAATTCTACCTGGCTGGGCAATCTGTTCGAGCGCCTCGTAACCATCCTTGACCGCAATAACACGATAATTGAGCGATTGCAACGCATCCAGCAACACCTTTAGATTCACATATTGATCATCAACGATTAGTACCGTTCGATGACCTTCAGGATTCATAATATAAGGCGTCGAGAATGAATATTCCTTCTCCAAGGGATGAGCATAAGATGTAGATGAAGGAACCCAAGGATCGCTATGTTGTAATGCCATCGGCAGTGTAAACGTAAAAGTTGTACCCACCCCCAACGTAGACATTACATCAAGCTCACCTCCTTGCAGATCGATCAGTTGCTTCGCGATTGGCAGCCCAAGCCCGAAGCTATGCTTCCGAATTTCCTCCGTAGACTTGAATGGCTCGTAAATATGCGGCAGATCATCCGGATCAATACCTGCACCTGTATCCCTAACTTCGAAGTGGAGCATCCCTCCGTGTTCTTTCCCGGTGACAACAATCGTTCCATGCTCCGTATGCTTAATCGCGTTATCAAGCAAATTACTGATGACTTGGCTTATTCGATTTTCGTCAGCTTGCGCGAGAGGTAGGTCCGCTGGAACCTGATTGATGAGTTGAATATCCTTCTCTGTACAGAGATAGGCGTAGAAACGGATCTGAACCTCCACGACAGAACGCACATCCACTGGTGCAAGAACGATCCTGAATTCTCCCTGTTTCAGTTTGGACAAGTCGAGAATGTCATAGACGAGCTGAGACAGCTTTCGGGTGACCTCAATCATTAGTTGTAGCTTTTCTCGCTGCCCAGCTGTAACCGGATTGGCAACATCATCAAGCATAGATCGTGATATGTTCATCACGCCATGCAGAGGTGTCTTGAACTCATGCGAGGTACGCGCAAGAAAATCATCCTTGTGTTTATCTGCCTCCAGCAGTTGCTCAGAAAGCTCCTCAATCCGTTGAAAAGCATTGGAAAAGCGAAGCGACATCAACAGTGCAAGCATGAGAAGTACAAGAAATGGCTCGACTGGTGGCAAAGAATAGATAGGCACGCCGAAATATACGTTCAAATTCTGATTCAGAATCAATGCGTTTAACGCCATAGCCGCCACGGCAAGATACCAACTGCCAGCAACCTTATGTAGAACAGCGTGAACAAACACATATGTTGCGTAAAGTAGAGCTAACGTGACATATAATGATGTCACAAGACGTAGCAGTCCTGTTGTAATTTGCGTAGCGAAGGCCAGATGCAAGAGGAGTAGACACGTCCCTGTAACTAAGCCTCCTTTAGTAAGCCACTTGTGAATGTAGGGGCGGAATGCGGTGTACACATATAGTAAAAATCCTACGCCTACCCCAACGGTCACTACCATTTGAATTCGGAAATAGAGCCAGAATGGGAATGGCCCAATGACATCAAACAATACCCGCTCACCACTGACACTTGTAAACGCCGCGATAAATAAACAAACGAATCCAAATACGATAAGGGAAAGATCGTTTCTCCTCTGAGAGAATAGGCCGATAAAATAAAGCCCCATGATCAAAAAGGCGGTTAAGACCACCCAGTCATGTGCCGTTGCAAGATCACGAATTCTAGAAATCTGATCAGCTTTACCCAGTTGAAACGATTCACCTATTCCGCTGGCAACTTTAAATTCGTGATTAGCGACCTCGACCAGAATATCGTTCCAACCCTGTTTTAGTGTGAAGTAACTGACATATGGCTTATTGAGTGCCCTATAGTCCTCTTTCAAATCAGGATCTCCGCTGGAGCCTACAACTTGACCATTGACAATAAGCCTGTTAGAGAGAAGAACGGCGGCTGTTTTGATGCCATATACAACACTGTCATCATCTATCCGAATCTTCAACCGGTATGTTGCCATGCCCAACGTATCCATCTGTTTGGCCCAATAACCAGGCACCTGAATCAATGAAGCTGCCTGATCTCCCATACTCTCTGTATTCAGTGGGTGGCTGAAGAGCAGCTGATGGGGATAGAACTCCCATTGTCCATCTAAACGAACAACACCATTTTTATCAAATGCCCAATCGGTCAAGTCCATCGTTCCATGGGTTGCAATGGGCATCGTTTTCTTATTCATTGTGAAATATGTCAGCAGTAACCCATAAGTGGCGAACAGCATCGCTACTGTAATTAGCACAGCGATAAATTTACGTTTCATTGGGCTGTGCACTCTGTCTTTCCTTCATTTGTCGAACCAGTAACATAGTTTCCTCCTCTAATTCTGTTCCAAGCTGGATACGTACAGCCTGTTCCAAATGCAGGCAAACACGGTACGCTTCGCTTCGGTTACCAAGCTCCAGATGAAGCCTGATTAGCGCGCGACCGTCGGTCTCGGAGTCGGGAGATAACGTGAGTAGTCGCTGTAAACTATCCGCCGCAAGTGAGAGCTTTTCTTGGCTACGGTAATACCTACTCCATTTGCGAAGAACACGAACATACAATGATTTGATCTCCAACTGTCTGGCAAATGCCCAGTCGAAATTGCAACCATCCATATAATCGCCGGTGTAGATCTCATTCATCTGATTGTAATGCTTCTCTGGCAGATTCTCTTCGTCCAATATTTGGTTTAGTAATTTCTCGAATGGAGCAACATCCGATGTGATCCCGTTGAGTTCAGCGAAGAAACCCTGATTCCCTTTGCGAATATGGATCGGGATTTCCTGAGCCGTCAGGCTTCTCCGCAGATAAGAAAGGCAGGTGTATAAATACGATTTGGCTTTATCGAGATCATATCCTGGCCATAAAGCTTCAATAATGATCCCCGCATTCACACGCCTCCCTTCATGATGAATCAGGAATGCGCAGAGCTCTCGCTCCTTTTTGGTTTTCCAAACCACTTCTGTCCCCGTCTCAAGCGGTGAAACGATGTGAAACCCTCCGAGTGAGTAAACCGCTGGAACAGGAGTCTTGTTGGGCTGTGTTGGTTCTGCCTGCTTATAAAGATTTTTGGTTATCCGTGCAACTGTATTCTCTAATCTGCCTGCCGTAAAAGGCTTAAGCAAATAATCCGTAGAATCGATCTCGAACGCTTCCAGCGCATATTCTGCATAGGCTGTCGTAAAAATAATGGGTAACTCAGGAGAGA
This sequence comes from Paenibacillus sp. ACRSA, assembly GCF_022346845.1. Taxonomy (NCBI): domain Bacteria; kingdom Bacillati; phylum Bacillota; class Bacilli; order Caryophanales; family Paenibacillaceae; genus Paenibacillus; species Paenibacillus sp. ACRSA. The sequence continues at coordinate 844,465 of NZ_JAKRNP010000003.1, forward strand.
TATTTCTGATGTGCCGCGCAGCTTCAGTCCCCTTCATACCCGGCATCTGGATATCTAAGAACACTGCATCGACCATCGTTTGGTTTAGAGCATCAATCGCCTGAATGGGATTAAGATATGTCCCAGCAATTTCGACATTTCCCACTTGTTTAAGCAATATTTCAAGCAAATTCAATGCATCCGCTTCATCGTCAATTAACATGACACGTATCATTGGCTGTGACCTCCTTCTCAGTTCAAGCTAAAGGCTGGCGGTTTGGAGTCAATGTTTACATTTGATGATGATTTATATATTTATCGGGCGAGTGCCTTCGTCTCATTAGACTCTTTTCATTTTCAGCGATAGACAATCTTTAAACAACTAGATTTCATTGTTCATTTTTGGAGCGCCTAAGCTCTTGTCGGACTGGAAAAGCTACTCTACAATGAAGCTCAGCAGGCTCTTAACCTGCAATTAAGATTTGGAGGAGGCCTGAAAGAGATATGGAAATTTCACTGGATATGATTAAAGACAAAGTTGAGTGTGTACAAGCTTATGACTTGAATGAGCTGGAGCGTGCGATCGAGGATCGAATCGGAATCAACAAAGCGCTGATGCTGCGAGTGAAGCACGTTCAGCATCAAGTGACGTACCACCCCATTCTCAACAAGATGTTATATAGTGCCGTTGTGCATTTTGCTATGGAGTGATGATACAGAAAACCATTATTACAGACGAAAACCCGGACTGGGCATCAAAGCCAGTCCGGGTTTTTACGTGATGATTGCAACCTAGAAGTAAACTCCCGACAATTTGCACAGCTTAATAGACAGCAATCCTGTCGCCCAAAATCGTCTTGTTCTGAACTGGATTACCCGTGATGTAGACCTTTCTTAAAGAGGTAAGCTCGCTTAGCGGGTTGAGATTGGATATCGCATTATTCTCTACGTGCAAAATCTCTAGTTTTTTCCATTGTTTTACGAAATCAAGCGTTTGGATGGAACTGTCCTGTAGAGTAAAGGAACGTATTTCTGTTAAACCTGTCAGGTAGGGTGTTATCCGTTCCAAATCCTCAACATGATTGTTATCGAGTGAGAAATATGAGTTATTCAGATTCAACTGCTCCAGCTTGCCGTTATCATAAGGAGCATCTCCCTCCAGCTGGAACGTACATTCCAAACATTCAAGTGCTGTAAGATTCGATAATTGAAACAGTTCCCGAGTTTCCCCGTAAAAGGATGTCTCGCTAGCGTTCAATACTTGCAATTTCGGCAGCTGATTCAATGCCTTCACCTGAGTAAAGCTGCCTGATTCCAGCAATGAAAGCTCCGACAACTGCGGAAACCGTATTAAATCCTTGCCACTGATCCCGTTGCTGTTCAGATTAACGGTTAGGTTACTAACCACGGGTGCATGAAGAAACGGCACGAAGGAGCCAGGCAGCACCAATTCAGTTACACGGGGGAGGTTGAGCTCTGGCGCCGTGCTATAGTAACCAGAGACGGCAAGCGATGACAATGAACTCAAGCTGTTGATTACTTGCAGTGTCTCCTGTGCTCCTGCATCCGCAAGCCTCAGCCTGGTGAGTGATGCTTTATTCCGCAATGGTTCCAGACTAACAAGGCTGACCTGATTTACATCCAGAGTATGAAGCTTAGGCATGCTGGCTACAAAATCGAGCGTCCTCAAATTTCGCACGCCGTCAAATTTTAACTCTTCCATCTGGCTGAGTGCATACAGACTGCTGAAGTCAGTCGCTTCACTGGTGCCGATGCTTAATGATTCCAAAGAAGGAAGCGTGGACAAAAAGCTCAGATCGTCTATTGTTGTAATCGCAAGTGAACGTAACGGTAGCTGCTGCAGTAATTGAAAATCGGTAACCGATTCATCAACGTATGTAATGCTTAAATTCTGCAGATTAGAAAATTCAAGCAATCGTGCCATTTCGTCATTGCTGCGTATCTGAGTCGTTAATTGCTGAATGCGGCTCTTATCACCGAAATAAGAAGCGAACACATAGAACGATTCGTTGAAGCCAGACGAATAACTTTTCAAATTCTTCATATGACTGAAGCTCATGTCTCTCGTCTGGGTTATTTCATACTCCCCATTTAAGTCCAGACCAGTCAGACCCGAAAACGCTTCGAAGTCCTTCTGCTCAATTCGCTGGGTATTCAGCACTTTATCTGTCACGACATATTCTTTCCATTCTGACTGCTCGTTTGTGAAGGGATCGTCGAAGCTGTACCTGAACCGCCATCGGTCATCCGCTTTATCCACGGATAAAAAACGGATGCTGCCAAGTTCCTCTAACGACGGCATAGCCTCCGTCTTATCAAAGATGTCTCTCAGGAAGAGCTGCAGCACCTCGCTTTCCGGCTCTGTCCGCACAACATGGGATTGGCTTGCCCCTCCCCCACTTCCCTGATTGGCGAAAATCCATATAAAATAGACGGAAAGAGCAAGAACCAGCAAACCCGCTAGCAAGCCGTTCCGTTTTGGTTTTGACCTGACAGGTCTGGTTGGAACAGCTGTCCCGTGATAATGGTGAACGGATTGATCTACATGGTATACGTTATTTTCCTGGAGCAGCAGTTCCGTCTCACAGAACGGACATTTGAACAGCCGTTTCCCTTTAGGCTCTATCTTGCCATTGCAATTCGGACATTTCAGTTGAATAAATGCCACGGGACACCTCCTGCAGTTATAAAAAATCAAGTTTTCATCTTATTACGTATCAGTCCACAGTAGGTAACAAGCGCTATAAATTGAATTGTCCGTTTTGGCACCTTAGAACGGAGCCATCTCCACTAGCAGAAAACAACTAAAGTATAACACAGCCTTACTTCATGTAGATTCGACTCATATTTGATGTTTATGTTTATGTCCCATGCCTTGCTAACGCAAAAACGAGCTGTCCAAGCCATGTCTGTGGCTTTGGGACAGCTCGTTCTTCTGCTGTTTGTTATTAGAAATCTAAATTATTCAATCTTATGCTTCAGTATATAGATTTTAGTCCAGTTAGGTGTAAGCTGATTAGTTCTCGCAGCTCTCTCTTTAAACATGATAGAAAGATTGCAATCTTTGCCTTTAGTGGCTTGTATATCATGAACTTCAGTTGAGGAGAAACCAGGTTTGTCCACGGCGACCCACTCGCCCCGTATTTCATGATGGTTGCCCGTTGACCCTGTGCCGAATCCTCATAAGCAACATAAGGAATATCGTACTGGTCAATGAAGAGACCTATATACGAGAGTTTTCTCATTGAAGGATTGAAATCGCCTCTATTTCCACTTGCCCAAAGCGTAGGGATATCTCCCTTAGGCCGCTATTTCTAATGAGTCTACCTTTATCTAGAGTTATCTATCTTTATCCATCTGCCAGTATACTCATGCTTATGACGCATTGTTAGCAACCAACATATAACCGCTCCCCCGAACTGTAATGATTCGCTCAGGGTCGGCAGGGTCAGCCTCGATTTTTTTACGTAAATTACTGATGTGTACCGCGACCGTTCTTGTATCCTCCAGGCTTTCCATGCCCCAGATGATTTGAAACAATGTATCCACACTGATGACACGATTCACGTTTTGTGCCATATAGGACAGCAGGCTGAACTCTTTTTTTGATAAAAAGATAGGTTTCCCCTCTATGTTGACAGACTGTGTATAGAAATCCAGGGTCAGACCCGGTAATTCCAGCAGTTGCTCCCTTCTACCTGAAGACACTCTACGAAGGTGCGCCTTGATCTTGGCCATGAGTACTCCTGGACTGAACGGCTTGGTTACATAATCGTCGCCACCATAGGTTAATGCGCTAATTTTCACTTCGTCTTCCTCTTGGCTGCTCAGAAACACGATCGGTGCACTGGTAAGGTTACGCGCATTCCTGCACCAATCAATACCGTTCTCATTAGCGAGCAATACATCCAGCACAATTAAATCCGGCTCAAACGTTGTAAGCAGCTTCATCGCTTCTGTCCCACTATGACTGAAGGTAGAGGTAAATCCCTCCCTGTCGCAATACACCTGAACGATCTCGCATATATGGGGATCATCATCGACGATCATTATTTTGTAAGTGTCCATCCTGTCATCCCCTTCCTTCCCTCTCAATACAAGGAAGCGTTACATAGAATGTCGCTCCCAACTTGCCGTCACTCTCCGCTCGAACTGTTCCGCCTTGTGCAAGTATGATTTCTCTGCAAATGGCTAGCCCCAGTCCACTACCCCCAGTGCCCTTATCCAACCCCGGTTGATCGTATCTGTAATTACGTTCGAAGATCTGCTCAAGCTGATCTGGAGGAATACCCATGCCGGAATCTTGTATGCTTATGATCACCTGACCAGCCTGATCCACCTCGTTCACAGCTAGCGCAATACAAACCACTCCTCCTCTGGAGGTGAACTTCATGGCATTCGACACCAGATTAAATAAGGCCTGCTCTACCCTTTTTGCATCCATCTCGACAATAGGTGCGTTAGGTAGTTGCTCTTCCACATCTCCGATATCCATTATAAAATCTAATCCAGCATCACGCACGACCAGCTCATATTGTTCATAGAAGTTAAGTAAAAAGGGAATGATCTGAACCGGCTCCATTCGGTACGAGACCTGTCCAGTCTCCAAATGAGATAAAAAGGATAACTCCTCGATCATGCGGTTAATCCTGATCGTGTTCTCCCGAATATACTTCAGATATTGTTCATTACGCTCCGGCTTGACCCTGTCCTGTACAGCTTCTACGTACCCAAGCATGCTGGACAGCGGCATACGCAAGTCATGCGTAATATAAGCAAGAAGCTTCTTTCTCCCCTGTTCGGAGTGAAGCAATCTGTCATAAGAAGTGCGAAGATCATCATGAGCTGCAGAAAGAGCCTGCGTGCGCTCCTGCACGGTTCCTTCCAAATTCATATTCATTTCAACTAGCTTGTCATTAACATTCTGCAACTCACGGGCAATTCTCTCCTCATTTGTTGCTGTCTTCGTAAATCTCGATGATAGCAATATCATCTGCGCGAATGTAAATATCAACAAGCCAAGCGGGGAGGTATTTCCGATCACCGACCATCCGTTGAAATATAAAAAGTCATTCACTACTGCGACCAAAGTAACCACCGACACCAAAAGGAAGAGCAGCGCTCCCTCCATACGTCGCATTGCTACTCGAACCAGCCCGACCATTAGATAAACCATTTGTAGAACAACCATTACACCGATCGCCAGCAATAATTTTGTATATATAAGTGCAGGGGTAATCACAACAAGGATACAGAATGCACCAGTTGCGATCCGGGTACTCAGACGAAACCATCGGGATACATAATGCGGAAAAATACAATCAAAATACATGGTGATGATATAACCGCTGACGCAGAGAATCAGATACTCCATCTTGAACTGCAATTCCCAAGGGAAATGAGGCATCCATTGTGTAAAGATAAGCTCGCCGTTGAACAAGGATCGAATACCAAGCAGTACAGTAAACAATCCAAAATATAATAGGGCTCTATCCTTGCGTCTCAGCGAGAACAATAGTAGATTATACAAGCCAATCACTAGCAAACTTGCCGTGACAAACATATCTCTAGCCAGATTTAAATTGGTCTTAGTCGTTAGTACGTCACTGCCACCCAGCTCAATATACTTGGTCATGCCGCCACGATGATGTTGGAAGTTGGATATTTGCATAACCAACTCTACCGTGTCGCTTTTGGGCTGAAAATATACCAGCTTTGTTTCCAATTGCGGAGTCATGCTGTGCTTGTCCTGACCAACCTTACCAACTTCTGCTAGTAGCTCCCCATTGACCCATAATTTATACGCATTAAAAATGCTAGGCAGCCGCAAAGCAAGCCTATCGTTTCGATCCTGCTCGCTTAGCTGGATGACCAATCCAAAGGTGGCATAGCCTGTCCCTTTCAGCTGCTCACCTGCTAAAGGGTAGCCCAGCCATGAACTCGGAATGCTGATCCAGCGATCCTGATGTCCATCCCGTTCCGAACGAACTCGGATGTCCTGAGGCGATAACAGCTCTTGCCAGTAAAACGCCCACTCCCCTGTTAACTTTTGCGGATGGGTACTAACCTGAATCTGCGTTAAATCCAGCATACCTTCTTCACTTTGGAACTTAGGAGAGTCCGGCGCAGAGAGAACAAAATAACCCCCAACTAAACCAGCAACAATGGCTCCAATAATATAAATCCAAATCGTACGAGAACCCATTCTAAGACTCTCTCTCATTATGTACTCAACCCCAATCTACAAGAGCGCAATAAGTAAGTTGATCATCCAAATAATATCATTATTACATCATAATGTACCCTGCAAATTTCTAGGAGGGGTTGAGAATAAACATCAACAAGCATAGCTTGGTAATAGACGCTCATACCAAAAACCACGCCAACAACAGTTAGCATGGTTCATAATCCTTATACGAATTGCTGAGCTTTTCCCCTAAACTGTCATTGGATTGAATTCATTAATTCATAGAAATATGTAGCTTCATGAGTTTTATTAAGACGATACCAAGCATCTAATGTTTTGGGAGAAAATACATCTAGTGCTTTTAAAACATGTACAGCGAATTCTAATGGAGCTATTCCGGATGCAGTAATCAATTTCCCATCGGTGACAGCAGATTCCATATGGTAATATTCTTCGCCTGTGTAAGAGGGGCAGATCATTTTAAGGTAGGCCATATCATTACTTGTGTGCTGACGTGAATCTAGCAAACCCGCTTGAGCAAGTCCTATGGTAGCACCGCAAATGGCTCCAACGACGATCCCTTCCTCTAAACACATCTCAGCAATTTTTAATATGGGCTCGTGCACAGCTTCTGTCCATGTATTTCCACCAGGTAAAATAAGTGCCTCTACGTTTCTAATATTGCATTCATCCACGCTTACTTCAGGCATTATTTTCAATCCGCCCATGGTTGTTACTGGCGTCTTTGCTACTCCAACAGTAACTATTCGGACTGGAGCCAGCCCCTGTCTAAAGTATCTTCCAGAGTTCAATTCGGCGGTTAAATAACCGATCTCCCAATCGGACATGGTATCAAACACATAAAGATATACGGTATTATTCATTTCTAAGTGCTCCTCATAAAGTTATTAGTAACAGCAACCATTCATCTTTCATGAGTGGTTATCATTATAATAAAATAACTTCACTGACAACTGCTGTCAGTGAAGTTATTAAGCTTGATAATATTCCATTAACTCTGATGCTACCGCCACGAGTTTATTCTTGAGATTCTGTGGCTCTATAACTTGAATGGATTTTCCATAAGGAAAAATGATATACGGCACATGTGTATACAGTAAATCTTCTTCAAGTAAAAAGGTTGCTTGCATTGCTGTTCGTTCCTGTAAATGATGCTCCAAAAACCAATGTAAGCATAAATCATCCAACGCCTCTGCCCTGCCACCAATAATTAAAGGAATTAATCCGGATTTACCTGCTACATCTGGCAACAGATTCCCCATAAAAAAAGTACGCGCTGAAAAATCATTGGGACGACTAAATGAGAATGGCGTGCGTGTGATGTTCAAAATTCGTTCTACCCGAAAGCTTCGGATCTCATTCCGAAGGTGGCAAAATGCAATGGTGTACCACTTATTGTTCCAATTCACCACGCCATAAGGGTCAATCACCCTATTTTGCGACTGCTCTTCATGTTTTTTACGATAACAAATTTCTACAGACTCTTCATTTGCTACAGCAAACTCTAGTTCTTGCAATACCGGCTGAACAGCGGGGTAGCCCTTCCGGTTTATGACTTCAAACCCGGCTAATTGATGGCTTAGTAACCTTTCCTGCTCCTGATTCGAATACATTTTCAACTTGGATGTTGCATTCTCTAATGCTTCACTCAACGGATATCCGGCTTCTTTGGCAAATAGGGCAGCGTGAAGCAATGTCTTTTTTTCATCCATACTAAAAAGCAAGGGAGATTTAATAAAATTGTGCAGCAAGCTATACCCGCCATTGTGGCCTGAGTCAGATATGATCGGAACACCACTGACACACAATGCATCAATATATCGATAAACGGTTCTTATACTTATCTCTAACTTTTCCGATATTTGCTTGGCAGTCCATTTCTCTCCCGAATTCAACATCCATAGAATGGTTAGCATATTATCGTTTTTGGACATAACAAAACCCACCTTTGACTTACACTAAGCTTATTGTTCTCAACGAGGACTGATAAGCTCAGCAACTTGCTTTTTGAACGTATAATACCCAATCTCAGGAGATTGTAGCACACTACATCATTATTGATAGCAGAATTAGAAAAAAAATTACTTAATATAGAATCGTTAAAAGACCCAAGCATTAGATGCTTGAGTCCGAAAGGAATAGGTAAATGTAATATTATGTAACTTCCTTAAAGCTCAGCAGGGGTAGATGCTCCCCATCATATAATTTACTTCTTCTTAGCAGGTCTCCATTTAAAGCCACAGTTCATACAGCCGTTAACAATTTCACTTCTCCCAGCGAACCCGACAAGGATACTTACAGGCAAGGATGTAAACATGGATATCCCGCAAAGAACTCCGATGATCGCTAATATAGCTCCAAATGGTCCATCTCCGGTACTACTTCCACTACTAATTCCACCAATTTCTATTCTTGCATTCGATTGAAAATAAAAAGCTACAATCGTACCAATCACCACTAATAAGAAAGGAAATAACCCCATCCATCCCAAAGTTTTAAACATGTTTGCGAAACTATACCCTCTTTTGTTAGCTACGACTTGCTGTGACTTGCATTTGCGACATACAACAGCTTTATTTGCTGTGTTCGATTGCCTCCCTGCTCCTCCTGTTTGGCTTTCGATAGCCCTGTTAGCTTGGGCTGACGTTGTCCTGTTGGGTTGATTGGCGGTTGATCTTGTAGTACTTTGCACTTCTGTTGACTCCCTCCTGATGCTTTCTTATAGGTACATTGAACTATTCGGCAAAACTTTCCATAATCCTCTTTACAATCTTAATTCTTGAAGGTACTTACTTTCGGGGATAACTTTTATATCCATTCCATCATCCGCAAGCATTCTACGGAACTCAGCATAGTTGGATGGCGATCAGCTAATACTTTTATGAGTTTATTCTTTGGTTTCAATTCTTCTAACATATTCTCACAAATCTGAGCAATCAACGGATCAAACAAGCCAGTTTGGCTAAACATCTTTCGAGATTCAAACAGTTTTTTATCGTATTTTGTTTTAAGATAATTATATTTCGCCTAGTAAGTATGTGATAATACCATTAATATACAGAAATATATAGACAGTCACTTTTGAGAATCAAGGAGGAGAATACAATGAAGGAACTTATATTTACGAAGGATTATAAAAACAATGAAGCACTTAGAAAGAGTTTTTTCGAACTTGCTACCAACACTTTTGATTTAAGTTTTGAAAATTGGTATCAAAAAGGTTTTTGGAGCGAACGATACATTCCTTTTTCATTTGTTGAGGGAGATAAGATCATTGCAAATGTTTCAGTAAACATTCTTGAGTTAATTATTAATGGTGAGAAGAAAAAAGCTATACAAATCGGAACAGTAATGATACATCCTGAATATCGAAGAACAGGATTGTCTACAAGTTTAATGAACAAGGTTCTAGAGGAATATGAGAACAAGTATGATATCATGTATCTCTTTGCCAATAATACGGTTCTTGATTTTTATCCCAAGTTTGGATTTAAAGCAGTAGAAGAGCGTGAATTCTCAATAGACGTTACACCAAGCCAATTTGAGCATACAGGCATCAGAAAACTAAATGTAAGTAAAGCAGATGAGATACGTTTTATTTACAAATTTGCCTCAGAAAGATTGCCCGTTTCTCAACGTTTTGGAACTGATTGCACTCAAGGAATATTAATGTATTATTGCCTTAACGTTTTTAGTGATGATATTTATTACTTGGAAAATGAGAATGCTATTGCTATTTATAAGAAAGAAAACAATCATATGGACACCTTCGATATTATCTTTATAAATGAAGTCAAAGTTTCAGATATCTTGACTAAGATTGCAGGTGGAAATATCGAAAAAATAACCTTTCATTATACTCCAGATTATAAGGATATCAATATAAAAAGCACTATCTCTCATAGTGGCTTATTTGTAAAAACAAATGATGAAGACCTTTATCCTGTACAAGTTAAACACCCAATTACATCAATTGCTTAATACTACGCGTGTAGACTTTTTTGACATTTAAACTCCGATTAAAGAACTTGCTAGAATGGGAACATTTGAGATGCAGGGCGAGTAACTCTTTTAATTGCGTCTGCATCTCTTCCTTGTATAGTTCAGGTAATTGAGACTGAGATGATGTATATAAGGATTTCTTACGATTTTGTGCGGGGAGATTGAGTTAATTAGGGGTACTCTCTAAAGCGTTTTATTTTGATAGAAAGACAGGTCTGTATGCTAGCTTCCTGTTAATAATAGAATCACTACGTTCCTTGTTTTCTCCCCGTCAATCTGATCCGGGCTTTCTTTGTGCATACAGACGATATTATCCAAAATTTCAGACAGATATGACAAGCCGTAACATCGGCTCAGAAATAATTTCCTTTTCGCCGGCCACTGGGTGGGGCTGCAACAGAATACGGCTATCCATAGCCGCCCCATGACTAAACTTATGGTCAAAAAAAAGAAGCGGGACTTTACCCGCTCCGTTGCTATATAGGCCAATACACCTCAACTATTAGTCTTCTCTCACCAACATCGCCACCGACTCCACATGCACCGTATGGGGGAACATATCAACCGGCGTAACCTCTACCGTGCGATATCCGCCATCCTCCAGCACACGCAAGTCACGTGCCAACGTACTTGGATTACAACTCACATACACCACGCGCTCTGGCTTCATCTCCAGAATGGTATCAAGCAAGCGCGGGTCACAGCCCTTACGCGGGGGATCGACAACGATGACATCAGCTTCGATGCCTTGCTCTTTCCACCGTGGAATTACATCCTCAGATGCACCGACTTCGAACTTCACGTTCTTCATCTCGTTCAACATCGCATTGCTACGCGCATCCTCAATGGCTTCAGGCACAATTTCAACCCCATATACCTGATCCGCATGCTGCGCGAGGAAAAGAGAGATTGTACCGATGCCGCAATAGGCATCAATAACGGTCTCTTTGCCGCTGAGTCCAGCATACTCTACCGTTTTCCCATACAGCACTTCTGTCTGCACCGGGTTTACCTGATAGAATGAACGAGCTGAGATCGCAAATTGCACATCGCCGATAAAATCATAGATCACATCACGACCCCATAGGACACGGGTTTCATCACCAAAGATCACGTTTGTCTGTTTCTTATTCACGTTCTGACAGATACTCGCCACTTGCGGAATCGCTTCACGGATACTGCCAATCCATTCGTCCTTGTACGGAATATCCCGACCATTGGTAACAAGCACGAGCATCATCTCGCCTGTACGGAATGCCTTTTTCACAACGACATGACGCAAAAGTCCACGGCCAGTCTCTTCGTTATACGCACTAATTCCAAAATGACTGCCGATCTCCTTCACCTTCGCAACCACTTCGTCGTTGTGCTCATGTTGGATGAGGCATGTCTCCATATCAATAATCCGGTGGCTACCTTTGGCATAAAATCCACCCACTAGCCCACCTTCGGTTACACCAATCGGCACCTGTGCCTTATTACGATAGCGCCAAGGCTCGGTCATGCCCATTGTAGGAAGTACACGAATCCCCTGCGCTGTGTCTTCTTCGTTCGTGACACCTTCTAGCCGCAGACGGATGCTGTTACTTTCGTTACTGTTGGCATCTGAAGCAGCCTGTCCATTTTTTTCATTTGCATCCTGTTCTGACCGTCCCGCCAACTGCGCCGCATCAACTGAAGCATTATGCTGCGAGTTTGACACCAGTGTCTCCGCGTCCTCCACCATCACATTCAACTTACCAATCCGCTGCAAATTATCCACCACGAGCTGGCGTTTCCAAGCAAGCTGTCCAGCGTAACTCATATGCTGGATCTGGCAGCCGCCGCACTGATCATAAATTGGACAAGGAGCGGATACCCGATCCGGACTCGCCTTTACGATCTCCAGAAGTTTGGCATAGCCATACTGCTTCTTGGTTTTCATCACACGCACACGTACCGTTTCGCCCGGAAGTGCACCTTGCACAAAGAGTGTGTAACCATTGGCACGGCCTACGCCCTCACCATCATGGTTCATGCCAATAATGTCGATGACCGTCTCTTCATTTTTGCTAACAGGTAATCCTTCGATTGACGCTGATTCACGCACACGTCCCTGCGGACGAGCGGTAGAAAGAGATGCGCCTTGTGGCCGCGCCCCTTTTCCTTGCTGACGTGTAGATGGACGAGATGATTGACTCGACTGACGGGATGCTGATGCGTTCCCTTGCCCTTGAGAGGCAGCCGAATTCCGGCGGTTTTTTCCACGACCGCTACGGTTCGTATTAGACAACGTACATTCACTTCTTTCTTCTTAATATATAATCAACTCTAACGAACCTTAGACACCTTATTTACATCAAAAATAACGTTCCAAAATTCTAACGAACTTCAGAGACGTTATTTCATTCTACAATGGCGTTTCCATATCTTTTTGGATCATTTCAGCCTATATAGCGACGCTGAGATTCGTTAGAATTCTAATTTTACTGATATCGCCAGAATAAGGCTTCCTGGGTTCGTTAGCACGAATCCCATGAGATTATACGTCATCTCAGCAATCACCGCAACTGGAAAAGCTCTACGTTTAACCACTCCATCTATCGACTCATGCGTGTAGCATCTGCTCAACAAAAGAGTGTCTCCTACTGCTTGCAGCTTCCGCTTGAATCAACGATACAGCATCAAATGATGACGCAGATTCTTAAACGTTGCCGGAAGCGTACCGCCAAGCTCTCCATCGAGGTTCAGTTGCACATATCCTGGTGAAGTCACTTCCATATAATCCGTCTGGAAATGAACAACCTTCTTATCGTTCAGGTGTTCACCACGCAGTGCAAGCGTTACAAGGCGGATCATGTCAGCTAGGTTACATTTGCGGACACCAATGACATCGAACAATCCATCATCAATCGTTGCACCTGGGGCAAGCTTCTCGAAGCCCCCAACGGAGTTTGTATTAGCGATCAGGAACAGCATGAATTCATCATGAATATCCTCCTGTCCTGCCGCGCGGATAATTAGCTCCTGCGGAGACAGGCTCGCCATTTTCTCAATGCCCTTCATATAATAGGCCAGTTGCCCGATCATCGTTTTTAGACGACTCGGCACTTCGTAGGTCAGCTCAGTCAATGAACCTCCACCTGCGATGTTGATAAAATATTTATCGTTCACCTTCCCAAGGTCCAGAGGACGAAGCCGTTGGTTAATAACCAGATCCACGTAATCCTCCCATTGCCTTGGGATCCCCAGTGCACGCGCAAAATCATTCGTCGTTCCGAGTGGAAACACGCCTAATGGTGGACGATTCTCACGCTCAGCCATACCGTTGATAACTTCATACAGCGTCCCGTCGCCGCCAGCAGCAATAATCATATCGTATCCACGTTCAATGGCGAGTTCTGCTTCACGAGTCGCATCTCCCTCACCCGTTGTTGCATGTACCGAAGCTTCAATACCGCCTTGATCCAAACGCTGCAGCACATCAGCCAGACGTTTCTTCATTTCTTCCCGGCCTGAGGTCGGATTATATATTAAGCGAGCCTTTTTCATCTCATACGCCACCTATTCCACATTATCCATGAGTCTGAACGATCTCATTCTCATTTAGCTTTCATTGTAAGCATCTTGCGCTATCCAGAATTTACCCAACTCATCCTATCCGTTAATCATGCCTTAACAATATTGTTATCCTATATCTATGCTTAAGGAATTCCGTCTCATTCCCTAAGCCTTTATATTACATCATATCATCAAATGTGAACTTGTCCTAGCCTATAGAGCGCAACCATTCTAGTCCTCGATGAAAATGGTTCATTTTACATAACACACGATGTTTTTTAAAACCGATTATATAAACTACCATTCTACCCGCTTGAGCAAAATTTAACCTACTACAGTATCTACAAACCTTGCTGCTCCACATGAAAAATCGGACATAGGCCTACTCCTCTCTGATCAGTCCGCTAGATGAAGATCATTAACAATATCGAATACTATCCATATAAATTCATTTATACCACTCAACATATTAGGACGCGATTTCAATTTCATTTAGGGGCTCTTTCACATGAGTATCTTTAACAGCTTGTTTGTCCCTTGCTGCGTTACTTTCTCTTCATATCCCCCGGTATCCTGCGAAAAAGTTCTTTGCCTGAAACGTTAATTCAGCAAAATCTCCTTCTCTCAGAGTCATAAGGCATGCCCTGCATGCTACATAAAAAAACGACCTCGATCTACGAAGTCGCATTTGCATTGAAATATGATCATTCTGACGATTATTCGGAAATCTAATCTACAACTAATGTTAGAGAATTAAAGCTTGATTGAGTTTTATTCATTCTGACAAAACGATTAATCTCAAAAAAATCAATATAGCAAAACTGCCCCCTTATCAAGGAGACAGTTTAGAATATGAGCTATTCTTCAGAGCACTAGATACTACTCGTATTTATGAAAATAAAGACCGATCAATATTTACTGCATGCTAAGTTCTACAAAGATAGCTACAGATCATTACTAAAAATATTTTCACAAAAACAACTCTACAAAGGTAATTTCACCGTTACATTATAGCTTGTCCCAGCTTGTATATTCGTGATGATATCGCCATCAATCCGTTGACCATCCACATAAACTTCCATCACCTCGACAGATGCATCCTTCTCCATGTTTACATGCAGCTCAGCCCCACGGAACAAACGCGTAACTGAAGCTTCGTTCCAATCCTCAGGCAGTTGTGGACGAACTAGAAGTCCTTGCGGGTGACCTTGTAATCCGAACAGACCGTCAATCACACAACGATAGACCCAAGGTACCGTACCTGTGTTGAACAGATTACTGGATCGTCCGGCTGTACGTGGGAATTGGCGATAGGCTCCGCGATAATAATTGGGTATAAATACTGGTAGTTGTCCCCGCTGGATTATATCCTCGGCATTGGGGCCTGGTATCATTTTACGCAGCAAACGATAGGCTCTCTCCTTCTCTCCGACCAGATACAACGAATAGGTATAGAATGCTGCAGCATGGTTATATACCGCTCCGTTCTCTGCGCTTCCGGGATGCTTTTGCGTAACCCGTCCGACATCCTCACGCATAGCTGTGAAGGACGGTGCGAGCTTCTCGACCCCATATGGTGACTCCAGTTGCTCTTCTACCGAGCGAATTAACTTCTCCCGCTTCTCTTGATTCGCAGCCCCACTCATGAGTGCCCAGCTCTGAGGATTGATATAGATGCGTCCTTCCACATCCGTGCTGACACCAAACACGACGTTATCATCCGTAATGCCTCGCGCATACCAGTCACCATCCCACAGATACTCATTCACTACAGCATTGGTCTGCGTGGCTTCCTGACGGAATTCGCCTGCAACTTCAACATGCCCTGCCTGTTCAGCAATATCTGCCCACACATTAAATGCATATGCCGTCGCAATCGTCAGCCAGCCGGACACCCCAATGCCTTTGTATCCTACCATGTTCATTGGGTCACACCAGTCACCCTGATTAATGTAGTTCAGTCCTCGGCCATCCCGCTCATGGATCAACCAGCGCATCGCAAGATTAATATGTTCCAATACAGAAGCCTGCTGCTCACTATCTGCAAAAGCAACTTGTTCCTCCAGAATGCTGTAATCATTCGTTTCATCCAAGTACGTCTTGAGGCAGACCGGAAGCCAGATACAGTGATCGGTATGAGGAATCTGGTTAATGTACTTCAACTCGGCGTCCGGATGCAAAATAATACCGTCAGGCATCGCGCCGCTGATCTCCTGCTGAGACATAGCCGTCAGGAAGGCTTCTCTCGCAATCTCTGGCAAGATATAGCTCATGCCCATATTGTCCTGCAAATAATTCCGTGTCTGCGGATCGGTGGATAGACGATTAGTCTTACCATGATAGTACATCTGGCGAGGTAGCCAGTGATTCACAATGTTATCCAGCCCACTATCCGGTGTCTCGATCTGGATATTGCCTTGCCCTGCGGCAACATAATCCGCATATTCCTGCTCGGCTACGGTAAATCCGTCCTGCCCATTCTCATTTTTGCTCAAAAAGTAGTGCTGGCGGACGCTCTCAATCTCTGCTTCATCATAAGCCGGGCCAAAGATAAAGCGATAGTCCTGCTCCGCGCCTGCATCTAGCTCCAATCTATATTGCAGCACAGCCACAGGCGTCTCGTACCGCGCATCACCACCACGTAGTGTATCCGATTGAAGAGCCGAAGGAGCATGAAGTCCTCCTTCGCCTTCGAAGCTCTCTTGATTCACTTCCCATGAGACTGGCTTATGCTCTGCAAGCAGATAGGTCTTGTCCTTATAATTTTTAATTTTGCTATAATCCTGATACTTCTGGTACGGCGTAATCGCCGAGCAGACGATGCTCTGCAGATTCTCTACATATGACCCAGATTGGTTCATCCATGACATATAGCCGACCGTAAAATACGGATAGATACTAAGCTTGCGTTTTCTCGAAGACAGGTTCGTCACTCGCACACGCCATAGCTCCATCACATCTTCCTTCGGGAGACGCAGGGACATCTCGATGCAAATGTCGTCTTGGACAACTTTCCAGTGAATATCGTGTTTACCTACAGCAAAGGTATATTCATCCGCCTCTTTACGAACTGGTTCATATGGAGCTGAGAAAAGTTCGCCACTTTCTTCATCCTTGATATATACGAATCTTCCCGGATGATGGGCATAATATGGCTGCTCCGGTTGCATAAACGTCTTGGCTTCCAGATTGGGTGCGTATGAATATTTGGCAGGTTCCGGTTGCATGAATTGAGCTACAGCATATCCCCGGCAATTCACATGAATCATCATCTTCTCATTCCACAAAAATCCGGATGCCTTCGGCATACTTGTCGGGCTTGTCAATTCAACATATTGATTATCTTCCGCTACTTTAATCATCACTGAACCTCACTTTCAGAGTATGAAATCACAAAACAGAAAACGTTTTAGGTAACTTGTATACAACTTCATCCATTATAACACGGGAACGCTTACAATAACTCGTAATTTCAAGAAGAAGTTGTCATGATAGCATCTGCCTTAGGACTAGTTGAACTTAATATGGACATTGCAAAAACTCCCATCACAGTTACCGTAGACGTGTTGGTTATCTACGCTGTACTATGATGGAAGCATATCAGAAATCTTCATGTTGAGTTTGTCTTATCGTTTATGGACACAAGGAAGTTCTAACATTTCTTTCTTCAAAAGAAAGCTTTACACCTCAGTCGCACGACACCGGTCTAACAAAATACGGATCTGCCGTTCCAGCCACTGACCTAAGAGCGGATGTGGCAGTAACGTCTCACCACGATATGCGTAATTCAGATCCTTCAGGCGCTCTGGAATAACGTTCATGGTGAAATAACCGGCACTCAAAAACAGCGGCGCCACGATTACCCGGCTCCCCTGCTCTTCACTCCAATACTTCGCCTTATCATACACGCTCTCCGGGTTAAGTAAAGCATAATCTGTGTGTGCTACACCACTAACCTCACGAACCCGTTCCGCAAGTGAAGCAATACCTGCTTCCCAGCGCTGACGGAATCCATCACGGATACTTCCATGACCCACCAGCAAAATCGTTTCATGCTCAGGCTCCTGCGATAGTGACTTCACCTTGTCCCACACCATAACAGCAATATCAGGATCGTTATCGACCGGATAGCCGAAGTGTACCTTGGCTGTGACATGGAATGGTTCCAGATCAGTTTCGCGTTCTGGCGCGTCTTTGGCGCCAATCGCATACTCTATCTCATCCACATGCGTACTGCCTGAAGATACAAATAGAGGTACGACTAAGAGATCGGTAACACCTTGTGCTTCCAGTCGGTCGATACCGTCCTGGATCAGGCGTCCTTCCACAAGTTCAAGAAAACCGGCTTCAACAGGCATAGCCTCAGGTAGGTTCAACTGAGCAATCGCGTCATCCACGGCGTCTACCCAGATTTGCTCCTGAGAGCCGTGACTAATGATAAGTACACCCGGTTTCTTCATCATTAGCGTCCCAGACGTTCCAAGGTCATTTTATATCCATCGTTACCATAGTTCAGGCAACGTTTAACGCGGGAAATCGTCGCAGTGCTTGCGCCTGTCTCCGCTTCAATCTGATTATACGTGTTGCCTTTACCAAGCATACGGGCAACTTCCAAACGTTGAGACATCGATTGAATCTCATTTACTGTGCATAGATCATCAAAGAACACATAACATTCTTCAATATCTTTCAGTGTTAAGATGGCTTCGAATAATTGCTCAATACTTTTATCATTTAGCTTTTTCAGCTGCATTTTATCATCATCCCCTAGCGGTTACTGTGTACCCCCATTGTACGCATCCTGAGTTGGTATTTCAAGCGTTAACGATTTCACGCAGTGCAGAATAAAAATACATGTTACCGTTTTCAAAAGAACTATTGTCCTCCCTCCGCGTACAACTCGTGATAATCCCGCAGTATATCCAGTTTTTCGCCTGTATATTCCCGATTAAATATGTAGGATTTTAACCATCCTAAATGTTACAATTTTGTGTCCGAACTACCGAATACGTCATAGAATCCCCTTTGATGCCATGCGCCCAAATCCGCAAATATCCCGTTTTCCGTGATACCCGCCTACGCCGTCTCTCCGCGAATGACATACAGTATAGCAAAAGGGAGTTCCTTCTCGGCCTTGTTATGTACGTTTGACACCAAGCTGAGGGAACGCAATTCCGAAATCCAACATAGAAGGAACGTGATTGTTTATGCCACAGCATTATTATCACCGCCAGCCTACGCCACGGCAACGTCCGTCTTCCCATTCACATCGGCAACGGCAGGCTTATACTTCAGCCTATGCACCGCCAGGGGTTATCCAACGTTCATTAAATGAGGCTCCGGTTCAATCCATGTATCCTGGCGTGGAACCATATTATCCAAACTTCGCTGAGGTGGAGGCATCTGGACTGGTTCCTTATGGGCAAGGCGCACCTGCCCCCAATTTTTATGCCGGAGGCGCCCCAGTGAGTGCCCCTATTCCGGTTCAAGAACCTGCATCGTCTGGCAGCTCAGGGTTCTCACTTGCCAACATCGGTGAATTAAAAGGAATGATCGACCGTTTCGGTGGTATTGATGGCATCATGAGCGGTATCGGCAAAATGCAAAAAGTTGTCGGCGGTATTCAGCAAATGGCACCAATGATGAAACTGGTGATGGGGATTCTGCCGTTTGGTAAAGGGAAAAACAATAACAGCGAGGCAGATGCGGATTATGAGGAATATTCTTCGCCTCGGCCACGTAAACGCCGCAAAAAAACGACAACAACTCCTCGTCGCCGTAGCAACACGGTAAAACGCAAAACAACTCCCACCAAACGTCGTCCCAAAAGCAGCAAACGTTAACGTACGCTCTGGCACCTTCTTGAAGAAAGAAGGTGCCTTCATTTTTCTCCAATTTTATTAAGAACCTATGTTCTTATTCCTCTAAATTAAGGTATACTATATATGTTAACCCAACCATTGCACACATTTAGTTGGTCGGCCATATTGAACATAATCAATAACTGAACTTAGCCATTACATAAGAAACAAGGAGGCAGACTATGGAACTCTTTAAAGATAAATACACACCTGCATTAATAGAACGCACGGGTAAGCTACTGCAACAATTCCATCCCCCCCTGGATACTCAGCGTTTTCGCGATCTTGTCTTTGCCGAAGGCTGGGACATACTAGAGTTCAAGGGAAGAATCCGCAGAATTACCCTCGCTCTAACCGAAGTACTGCCAGATCGTTATGAGGATGCGTTACAAATTATTGAGCAGGCTGCACCGGACATGCGTGGTGTCGAATATTTATTCGTACCGGATTATATCGAAGTCAATGGGCTTGAGCCAGAGCACTACGAATTATCCATGAAGTACCTAACCGTCTTCACACCTTATTCCAGCTCGGAGTTTGCGGTACGCCCGTTTATTGAGCGTTATCCCATTGAAACAATGAAGCATTTGATGGAATGGACAGGCAGTCCGAATGAACATATTCGTAGATTAGCAAGCGAAGGCAGCCGTCCGCGTTTACCATGGGGCAGTAAGCTCCGAAGTCTAGTTAGCGATCCGTCACCAGCCCTCCCTATCCTCCATACATTGAAACAGGACGAGTCACTCTATGTCCGTAAAAGTGTGGCAAACCATCTCAATGACATTTCGAAGGATCATCCTGATCTGGTTCTCGATCTCGCATCCACTTGGTATGGGCAGCATGAACATACCGACTGGATTGTACGTCACGCGTGTCGTTCCCTACTTAAGCAAGGACATGTTCAAGCATTGCGTTTATTCGGTTATCTTGAACAGGAAGCCATCCATATTGAACACCTAACGCTTGCACAGGAGACCGTAGTCATTGGCGAGGAACTTCATTTTTCGTTCGATGTGGTAAATGAGAGCGGTGAAGCACAGATGCTGCGGATTGAATACGAGATGGGCTATATGAAGGCTAATGGCAAACAGGCACCCAAACGTTTCAAATGTTCTGACAAGGTTTACCCGCCAGGAAGAACCCGAGTAACTACGAAGCAATCGTTCAAGGTGATTACCACGCGAAAATACTATGCCGGTCTGCACACGCTAACCATTATTGTGAACGGGGCAGAGACAGGCGCCGCTTCTTTTGTAGTGGAAGTGTAGAGTCACAGTATAACGTAGCGACAAACCCAAAAGTTATGCACATCTTTATTTTCCGCCAAAAACTTATTCACATGTGGATACATTTGATTTCCCTTGTATATAGAAGAATCATAAGGCCACCTGGCAACTATCTCCTGACCGTTAATACCGTCTGAGATTTTGCCCTGTGGCCTATACTGATGTAATGTTTGGAGTTCTACGTTCTCACTTGAACCATCCGCGCTTCACAAACCATGCCACCATACTTCCGCCTAGCACAAACATCAATAACAGTACCGCACCATACCCAAATTTCCACTGTAGCTCAGGCATATAAGCAAAATTCATCCCATAGATCCCCGCGATCAGCGTAAGTGGCATAAACACCGTTGTAATCACCGTGAGTGTTTTCATAATCTGATTCATTCGGTTGGAGTTCAGCGAAATGTAGCTATCCCGCAGATCTGCTGTCATCTCTCGATCAGCCTCAATCATATCCGTCAACTTGAGCAGATGGTCATAAATATCTGTAAAATACGCTGTATGCTCTCCTGTCCGCTGCACATGTTGGGAATTAATTACCCGGTAGAGCAGATCCCTCATAGGAACTACCGTCCGTCTGAGCTTAAGTAGCCTGCTACGCAGGTCGAACACCTGGTTCATCAGATCCTCTACTGACTCCCTGCCACCCCGGTTTTCCAGATCTGCTAGCTCATCCTCAATGGCAAACAAGGACGGAAAATAATGATCGACTAGTTTGTCCATCACGGTATAGGCTGCAGCTACCGGGCCGCGAGCCCAGATCGTTCGTTCATGTGCGTGATGCAATAACCGCTCCCAAGCCTCATCGACCTCTTCAAGTACACCATGATGGAATGAAACTAAGAAGTTAGTACCTAAGAACAAGTCCACCTCTTCCGCTTCCAACGTGACTGGATTCAAGGCATGCAACACGAGAAACTGTAAATTATCATAATAGTCGAGCTTCGGACGCTGCAATACATGTAGACAATCTTCTATAGCTAATGGGTGAAAATGAAAATATGTATCCAGCATACGGCTTTCTTCTTTCGTAGGCTGGTTAAAATCTGCCCATACCCAGGCGTAATCGTTCAAATCTAGCTCTGCCAGTGGCACATTTACGGAGACTTGATGATCTCGTGTAATTGCGAGTGTACGTATCATAAATTAGACCACGTCCTTGTCCTAGTATCCTTTACGTTATTGTACAATTTAATCATCCTATCGTCTCCTGCACTCACCCAATAGTTCTTGCTACATATAGAAACTTCTACGAACACGACAACAAAAAAAGCCAACCCTGTTGGCTTCTCTCATTCCCTATCCACAGTTTCCTGTATCCACAGGATAAATATCTTTTGGTTTATCATTCCACGGATGGCTATCCACATATCCAGCCTGTCCACACGTTCATGCACAGGCGTCTCTTCTTTTTGGTTGTATAATTATCCACATATCCCGATATTCACAAAGTTATGAACAGCTGTGACTAGCTTGTCCGTCATGATTAGGAATATATTTTTTTAGAAAATGATCCAGTACAGCAAACCTGCTAATGCTGCAGTAATTGGAATCGTAATGAACCAGGTAATAATGATCCGTCCAGCGAGTCCCCATTTTACGGCAGAGAAACGTTTAGCAGAACCAACACCCAGAATCGCGGATGTGATTGCATGCGTTGTACTTACCGGAAGATGTAGTAACGTCGCAGTGAAAATAACGGAAGCCGCTGACAAGTCGGCAGCAAAACCATTAATCGGTTCGATTTTAAAGATTTTGGTTCCCATCGTTTTGATGATTTTCCAACCACCAATGGAAGTACCAAGTGCCATGGCTGTTGCTGCAGAAATTTTAACCCACAGCGGAACCTCCAAATGGTCTTGTACTTTGGCTGCAACGAGAGCAAAGGTGATAATACCCATCGCTTTTTGTGCATCGTTCGTACCGTGCGTAAACGCCTGTAGTGCCGCTGTGAAGATCTGTACCGTACGGAACCCTTTGTTCACGTTATGCGGACTGCGTTTAGCGAAAATGTATTTAAGAATAATCATGACCACATAACCTATGGCAAATGCAATCAGAGGTGATAACAACAAACCTCCAACGATATCAATAAATCCACTCCACTTCACCTTGTCCGATCCTGCACCTACGAATACAGCTCCTGCCAACGCTCCAATCAGTGCATGAGAGGATGAAGAAGGAATTCCGAACCACCAGGTTACAAGATTCCAGATAATCGCCGAGATCAAGGTGACGATGACTACCTCAATCCCGTTATCTAGCTTGGTGGGGTCGGTCACACTCCCCCCAATCGTCTTCGCAACACCCGTAAACATCATTGCACCGACAAAGTTCATCACGGCTGCGAGTAGAATCGCACGTCGCGGCGTCAGTGCCCGTGTTGATACTGAAGTGGCAATGGCATTCGCCGTGTCATGAAACCCGTTGATGAAGTCAAACGCCAGTGCAAGGAAGACGACTATACCTAATACCCAAATCGTTGTTTCCATTATTCTCTGGCTCCTTAAGAATTACGCATGATGATGGACTCAAGCACGTTCGCTACATGTTCACAAGCATCCGTCGTCGTCTCAAGACGCTCATAAATTTCTTTGCGCTTGATCAGTTCAATTGGATCTGACACGGTAGCGAAGAGATTTTTGATACACATGCGCAGTACTTCGTCGCCCTGGTTTTCCAGATCATTCAAACGAATGGTGTACTCACGGATAGCGAGCAATTTTTTCTGTGACAGCAAATGAATCGCCTTCTGAATTTCGTAAGCCGATTGACGCAAAATGTCAGCAAATTGAACGATATACTCGTCTGGATCCGTCAGTTGGTACATATAGAAACGGGAAGCCGTTGCTTCGATTCCGTCCAATACGTCATCAAGAGTTGTTGTCAGCTCCATGATATCATCGCGTTCGATCGGCGTGATAAATGTTTTGTTGAGTTCTGTAATGATCGTATGCACGTAATCATCACATTTCGACTCGTACTTCTTCATTTCATTGGCAAAAAGAGTCACATCCTGAAGGTTGGAAACATGCTGGGAGAAATAATCTGCCGCTTGAACAACCGTGTCTGCCATGTTCTCCAGTGTTTCAAAAAATATATCCTTCTTCTTCTTAAGCTTCATAGCTCTATCCCCTTTACGAGAAATTGCCGATAACCGATGAAACATGAAATGACAACCTTTGATATCTTATCATATTTGTTTCATGGTTTGTACAAAAGGTGTGATCCTTTTTTATATTCTTATCACATTAATCTGAAATGAATCTTAATTATTTGGTATCACTGGCAAATTCAAGGTTAGATTTTACACTGCGTTTACAAATGGAAGCGAAAACCGGATGTAACGGCAATCTCATTTTCACACCAGAGCTAAATTCCACGACCTGAATCATCATCTATTCGGAATCTGAATTCGTCGATTCATGTCATTTCTCATCCATTTTTCCATTCATTGTCATCTGCTGCTGTTTCACAATTCGGGTTGACTTTATTTATTGCTCACTCAGCTTCACATGGTCGGCAAAACTCGGCTGATTCGGCACAATGCTAATAAACGTCTTACCCGGCACAAGTGCTACCTCACTGCCATCCTGCACAAATCGAATGATATCGCCTCGCTCCTTCTCCCACTGTCCACGGATCATCTTGCCCTTCTGGAATAACATCGCTTCCCCGCCTTGCTCCAAATTGACGGACAATCGCCCTACATCATCGAGCACCTTGTGATCTGCACCCGCAACAATAATGTTAGCTGCTCCAAGTTGTTCACCATTATCCATATCCTGATCGGCTTTGCCGTTTACCAATCTCATATATCGTCCGCTAACTTCATCATAATCATACGTCACAAGGTAACTATTCAATAAATAATGAATTTCGAATTGCTTCGCTGTCTCTCCGCCAGAAGTACAACCTTCTTCCTTATAGGTATAGACAGGCGATGCACTATCGTGACTGTAGCCCTTGATATCGGCTCCTTCTCTCAGCTTGTCCACAGAGGTGTATAGATTATGCGGAGCTTTACGATCCGAGGAACGCCAGAAATATGGCCCACCGTTAGATATTTCATCCATATGTTGTTTTTGTTGTCGTTGCAAAATCGAATACGCCTCTGGGCTACCGCCTGCATGAACAAGCACCCCGTCATAGCTCTCGCCAAGCTGGATCAGATACGGTCTAATGCTACGCACAGGCCCAACCGTCTCAGCGCCGCCTTCACTCTGGAATATTGCGATAAACCGGGTAATCCCTCCCTCTGCAAGTACCTCCAATATAATATCTGCAGAACTTAGACCCGATTGAGGCCTTGCGGCAGGAGCATTATTAATCATTACAGCCAAGGGTCTGTTTGTGATAGCTTCATTAGAAGGCAAACCTGTAAGCGGGGCAGTAAAGAGAGCTTTGGCTGGTTCTTCGACGACTTGTTCCTCCTGTACGGGTGCTGGAACATTATTCGGCTGCTCTGGCATCTGGGCTAACTCTTTGTCCTGACACGCAGCAAGACTGATGGCAAGGATAAGTAGGGACGTAGCGGATGCAGTTCGTTTCCATGGGAAAAGCTTCAATTCAATGTACCTCCTGAACGGTATGGCTGGATCTAAGATGTGGAGAATATCTCATGTAGAAGACCATTTCACGTTTTTCTTTCCATTTAATCACAAGAGCAGTGGTTTGTCTTTGATTTGGGAGCAATTCTCTACCCCTAAACCTTCATATGAAACGATGATTTAGAAACGAAATGTGTCCTAACTGTGAACTTCTCAAACCTTACTTAAAATTTGAATTAGATTGTGATTTTTATCACAAACAAAACAGTCCTCGAACTATACAATAAAGACATCAAAGGTGATCACTTAGAAAAACAAAAACAACACACACTAGATTCCATGAAGGAGTGGTTTATATGTTCAGCTTCAACCAATGGCTTAGAGAAAACAAAGTGGCAATGTGGATTTTGACAGTACTTCGGGTGTATATCGGTTACGATTGGATGACTCACGGATGGAGCAAATTGACCGGCGGATTCCAAGCTAGTGGATTCCTTGCAGGCGCAGTTGGAAAAGCAACTGGTGAGAATCCTACAGTTCAAGCTTGGTGGGGAACGTTCTTAGAGAAATTCGCTGTACCAAACGCTGGATTGTTCGACTTCATTATCCCACTTGGTGAATTCCTTGTAGGTCTGGGTCTCATCCTTGGATGCTTCACAACACTGGCAGCACTGATGGCATTGGTCATGAACTTCGCGTTCCTCTTCTCGGGTACTGTGAGCACGAATGCTCAACTGGTACTGATGCAAATCTTCCTTGTAGTCGCTGGTGCAAATGCTGGTAAAATCGGTCTGGATCACTGGGTACTGCCTTACCTTCGCGGATTGTTCAGCCGTAACAAAGGTAATGACACCAAAGACACACCAACCATTAGCGCAAATCACAAAACAGCTTAACAAAAATTATCAACAATGCTGCCGCCCTGCTCCCCGTCCCCCCTGGGAGCGGGGCTTTTTTATGTCCAATTATTCTATGATCTAGACTCTACGTAAGGTGTGAACACGATAAAAAATGAAAAAAAAGCCGTTTTACGATACGACATCGTAAAACGGCTCTCATCAACACCTGCGTTGCTTCCGCACGGGTTGTCAGCGCCGAAGAATCAAATGCTCCATTGACTCGACCTTTCATCAGATCCGATTGCTGCATGTGAGCTGCTGCCTGGCTTGTCCAAGCCGGGATGCTGGCTGCGTCAGTAAAGGAGGATTTGGTCGCAACGTCAGTCAATGTCAGCGCACGGCTAACCATAACGGCCATCTCCGCACGTGTGATTGGAGCATTTGGATGGAAGCTACCAATGCAGTAAACACGAGCACAAAGACCAGCATGATCTTCCAAAAGACACGACAGGTATAATGAATCACTCCAATATCTCCCGCTTATTTACACATTGTTCCTCATGCTAAATGCAGCTCCGCCAAGCCGTAAAATGATGTTTGTACTCTGATGTCTAGCGACCTGAAGCAAAACTTCTCGCCACTCTGTTACACGGTCCTGATGAGCTTGCATTTTGAGAACAGCCTCCATCCCCATCAGCATGCGATTTTCCCGTAGCGTATAACATGATTACGCTTAGTTTACTTTATAAATCAAGAAAAAATATAGAAATCCGTTAGCTAACCAGATTTTATTTTTTTGCACATTTTTACATTTTTAATGATACTAATCACAAATATAACTCTAATTTTCCAAAGCGTTACAATGCAAGTTGCTCATATCCAGCTCTATACACTTGCCCACCTGTAGAATCCCATATTATGATGGTATAAAGTCCAACAGAACAAAGGAGTATCTCTATGACTACGCAGCGCCGTCTCGAAACTGACGCCGATTTCCAGGAAGCCATGACCTCAAAACATAAAATTCGGGTATTCAAAGATAACCACCAAATTGACTCTGGAGGTGTTATCATCCGATTTGACGAGAAAACGGTTGTTGTTCAGTCCAGTGTCAGTGAACTGGCCTATCACTCACGTACCGAATGTGAGTTATTTGAAATCCGCAAATAGTCCTTTAGTTAAGCTAAAGGCGATAATTTATATATTTGCATATTCTAAAACTATACCATCCTGAACACCAAAAAAAGGTTCCATGCAGTCAACTAAGTGACTGCCGGAACCTTTTTGCTTATTTATATTCATAGATCTAGTCTGTTCTTATCTGCTCCAAGTTATATGCCGTCTCCAAACTGCCAGCAATTCAAACTTAACGTGCCGCAGGCATACGTTTGGAATAATCGCTTCGCTGTGCGAGACATATCTGCTGTGCCCATCGCGTAGAACAATGGAGCCAGATGTTCCATACCATAGGACGGAACTGCTGTCCGCGCATGGGGAGCTTTTTTTTCATACAGAAACAATTCTCTGGTGTTCCACTGCTGTAGACGCTCTCCAAGCCAGTCATCAAACTCTACGGCCCAGTCCTGTGGCTCATCATCCTGTGCCAGCATTCTCAAATTATGAACCGTTCCACCACTACCGATGATCAGCACATTGTCATGCCTGAGCTGCTCCAGCATACGCCCAATATCATACTGCTCTTGTGGAGAACGCAGAGAGTCTACCGATACGGCAATAACCGGAATGTTGGCTTCGGGGTACATATGCAGCAGCGGCACCCAGACGCCATGATCCAACCCGCGCCCACGAACAGGTCGATGTGGCAAGTTGCTACGTGAGAATAACGCACAAATCTCGCTCGCAATATCCGTTTGCCCAACTGCACGGTAATGTATGTCATACAAGGCTGGAGCGTATCCGTAAAAATCATGCAGGGTCTGATGAGACTCATCCATCGTCACCGAAGGCTCGGGACAGTCCCAGTGTGCGGTAAATACAACGATTGCCTTTGGAGCCGGCAGCCTGTCTCCAAGCTCGTTCAAAAAATGAGTGTAGTCACTGCTCTCCAACGCCAGAGTGGGAGAACCATGCGCAATGAATAGTGCGGGTAATGTCATTGCTGCCAACCTCCAGACACAGATAGGATGTTTACCTCTCTATTTTAACCCGAAGAAGGCGCTTTTCCAAGTTACTCCCCGTTACTTTGCTTAAATCATCCAGTGCTGCCAATCCTGTTCGATCTTCTGACGCTCACCCAGCCACTCTCTTGTCCGACTAATCAGTTGTTCCCGCTCCTTGCCTGAAGAGAAGGTGTGATCTCCCTGAAAGATAATCTCCTTATCGCAGCGACCTTCCTGACGCATCCAGAATACCTTTTGATACAAGAATGCGTAATCAACTGGAATGATCTCATCTGACGTTCCATGAACGACTAACACATCGCCGCCAAATTTGACAGCCTCTTGAAATGGTTGATGCTCTGCCAGTGAATCGAAGAATTTTGGTGTGAATTTATATCCTAGGTAGTCAGCTGCACCAACCTTCACGCCTTCATCGTACACTTCCCGTCCAGTGATCTTCACAATATCATTGAATGGATAACCTACCGATGACCACATCACGAGATTCTTAACGCGTTTATCACGAACAGCTGTCAGCAGTGCCACTGCACCACCTAAACTATGACCAATCAAAGTCACTCGGGTCGGGTCTACATCACTGCAATTCACAGCATAGTCCAGTACAGAGCGGGTTTGAGCAATCATAGACTCCAGTCCCTCAGCCCCATATTCGCCACTGCTCTCCCCGCAACCGACATAATCGAAGCGCAGCACTAGATATCCATCCTCAGCCAGCTCACGAGCAGTTTTGACAAAAAGACGATCTACCCCGATCCGACTTCCCACGAAACCATGGCAGATGACAGCCAGAGGAACCCGCTGTTGGTGGTTCGCCTCCTTAATGTCCTTAACCACTGGATAATGTATCGTGGCTGTTAATTCTTCCTCTCCATGGCGAATGCTGATCTGACGCTCCATGCCGATTTCCCCTTTCCGTTCCCTGACAATATATGTTCATATAATAATTACTTACATTAGTCCCTCCAAGGACAGAACAACCTTCCGATCGCTGTTATCCCCAGATTTTTTGATTCCTTTTCTAAAAGGATAAATCCGGGGATAAAGGCGAACGCTTCGCTTCTTCCGGTTATTTCTGTCCTTTCCGTTCTCGGGTAAGTTATTAATTTAAACCTATATCGTTTTTAATTATATATAAATCCGATAAGTTTAATGTGTATTAAAGTTGTAATAGTATATTATCATCTCAGAACCTTCACGTCAACGTGAGTGCATTCCTCTTTTCATTGGAAAGTATAGCACCTACAACAACCACTCTTTATTGTTATTTTATCGACATGCACGCCCCAAAAATGAATGTACATTTGTTCATCCGATGCCAAATTCCTGTTGGATGTGTCGTCCGTTCCATAAAATGTACACATACAAAAGAGGTTCCAATCAAGCAACTGATTTGCCTGAGATGGAACCCCTGTAATCACACGGATCTAAATGAAGCTCATTCATTTATGCTGCATTTACTCGTAACTTCGCCGGAACATAGCATGTGTCTCAGTCTGTCCCTGCCACTCGTGCTCACGTGCAAAATCAGAACTCGCCCAGAAGCTTCCCTCTTGCTCATTTCCTTCTGTAAGCTCATCTGACACCTCTGTATCCTCCTTTAGTTGCTCCAATGGAACAACCTCATCCATCACACCGCGGGAATTACTGTTCATCAGTAGTTTTCGCGTCAGATCATTGTTGGACTGATTCATCGTAGTCGCACTCCCATCCTTAGATTTTCGTTTGGAAATGCTACTATTGTGGTGGAATCCAGCTTCCTTTATTCACAATTCACACAATCGCAATATTATGAGACGAGAGTTCAGGCACGCATTGCATAGCAATAATGAACCATGGGAAAAATAACAAAAATAGCTACAACTCACACCTCCCTCGTGCCTTCTAGCGAAAGGATTGAATGTTATGGAACAGTGTATAGAATGGATTCGTGCTCATGGTAAGCTGGTGGTATTATGCACCTGTGTAATTCTCGCCTGTATCTGGATATGGAAGAACCATGAGCAGCTATTTTATAAGGAATGACTTTGCGAAAAGACCGCCCTTCCCGTATACTAAATTACCGTTAGGGTTTCCACTTCATTGGGGACGGAAAAGGGTTTAGACAGGGGGAGCAATTCGTGGGGATTTCCTATAAGAAGCTAAGAGAAATACAGAATCGACAAATGACTGAATTGAGTCAAATGACACCGGATAATGTGAAATTATTTAACCAGATTAGTACCATTGCGAGAAACACCACTGCGGATGAGAGAGCACAAGAAGAGTGGATTTTATCTGCTGGAAAAGAGATCGTTCAGGCGCAAAAGGATGGGCGTTCTGCTCAAGAGTTATATGGAAACGACCTAGAGGCGGCTGTACACTCTGGCCTGAGTCTGGATGAGGAAGAAGATAGCGCATCTTCTGAGCATCCAAAGAGCCTTGAAACGAATAGCACACAGCAACAGAAACAACCACGCACGCCGAAATGGTATGCGATGATTGCTTGGGCATCTGTGTCCTTTATCCTGCTGATTCAAGGTGGAGCTGGTTTAATTATCGGTTGGACAGATGGTGACATCGAGCCGTTTAGTCATATTAGCCTTTTCTCGATCATCGTGGCAGCCGTAGGAGGTATTGCTCTTGTAGAGATGCTACGCCGTCTAGCTGAGCGACCAGATGATCAAGGTGCGGACAGAAATGCTGTACCGAAAATTAATTTACGCGGGATCGTTATCTACCTTGCTGTCGTCGTACTTGTCTTGTTTGTGGGATACCCATTGCGTGACAGCTTGCCTGTGTTTAACCTAGCACCGTGGGTTAGTCTAGTGATTGGTATCGTAGGGTTGGCTTTATTGCGCCCCCTCTTTGGTCAAAAGAAGGGTTAAGCTAGCTACTAATGTAAAGCGGATACCAATTGGTATTGGTAATGATATTTCAGTTAGGAAAGGAGCCGTAATGGCTCCTTTTTGGTTTATTTATTTAGATCGTCACCTCTTATGAGGTATATGCATGTATGATACTTTTTAACCTTAACTGACTAAATGGTTTATGAGGTTTAACAATGCATTTTAGTGGAGACTGTCTTGATTAGCCTTCAACTGATTGCGCTGTTTGATCTCTTTGCCAGGGGTTTCCCCGAATTCACGTTTGAACATGCGAATGAAATAATTCACTTCCATACCGATCATCTCCGCCGCCTCTTTAACACTAGATTGAGGGTGATCTTGCAGCCATTGGGAGGCTTTTTGTAATCTTAGCTGCTGCATATACTGATGCCCGGTTACCCCATGCTTCTGATGAAATAAACGATTCAGATGTTGTACAGAGTAACCTACCGCTTCCGCAACATGCTTCAACAAAAGATCCTCCTGATAGTGTACATGCATCAACTCAATAGCACGAGCAAATGCCTCACTTCCCGGATCATTCTCCCGCTCTGCAGCAATTACGGAGGATGAGCTCACCTCTAACGAGCCTGCTTCTTCATGAGATCCGATGCAACGTGCGATATCCAGAATAAGCTGATATATCAAGGCTGAGTTGTTCCAGCCATCTGTGTGTCCTTGATCTGGTGCATGCCAGATATCCGTCATTCTTGACCAAAATTGTTCCATATCCTTCAGATTCCGAGGTTCCGAAGGTAGTAACCCAACGGCATGAAGCACCGATTCAACAGATTCTCCTCCAATACCGATATACCCAAGTTCCCAGCCAGATTTGGAATGAGGCATATGCTCATAAGCTACCCCAGGTTCGATCACAAACATCTGCGCAGCATTCACTGACCAAACTCCCTTACCGGGAATCTTCAATTTCCCCATGCCAGTGCGTGACAAAAACAATTGATACACCGGAAACCCATCAGGTCTGAGCTGCGGCTTCTCTTCATGTGTTCCAACGCAATACAAATACAGCGGCAACCGGGAATCCGGCAAGCCGGTCAAGCGAAATGCGAGCATTCCATCATTCCTTTCGGACATGTCCTTCTCGTGCTTATTCCTCCTATTATCCCTTTGTTTGTCTGACTCGACAACCAGCCTAAGGAACCTATTTGGCGACAGGAATTTTAAATTAAGAGGTATTGCATGTGATTACGTCCCCTTAAAATTAATAGAATTTTATTTGTATTCTGTAAAATTGGAATTGCCTCAAATAAAAAAGTAACGCTCTCTTTCGTATTGAAAGGAAGCGTTACTTATGGCTTATGGTTATACTATTTCATACTGTTTACTCCAACTTATAGTGTGGCACCCGGATTATTTTCTGATCCTGATGCATCTACAGCTGGTGTATTAGTGGATGCAGGTGTTTCTTGTGTTGGTTGCGGAGCTAATTTCAACTCAACTGAACCAGATGCCCCAGAAAGAGCACTGTTATATTTCGTTGAATCGTTAGCATAAGACAATATATACACTTTATAAAACTTTCCAACCTCAATGGGATTTCCAGCGGAATCCTTAGCAGATATAGTTACTTTAATTTTACCATCATTAACTTCATTCGTTTGAATTGGGTTGAAGTTACGGTTTGTGATTGCTGAAGTTGGATCTAAAGCACCTGCTCCCTCAACAACAAATAGTCGATACTCTGATATACCATTGTCTGATGGTGCACTAAAAGTTACTTCATAACTTGCATCGGATACTGTACTGGTATTTTCAAAACCACTTATCGTAGCTTTTTTGACATCTACAATTTGAGGAGCTTGAGCTAAAATTACAAAGCTACTGGAAGCAGCAGACAGATTAGAAGCACGTTTATTATTATCTTCTGATACGGACAAAACGAATACTACATAATTTTGGCCAGTAGTAAGTGGTCTACCATTAATATCCTTATGCCCCGTATTCAGCCCGATTGAGCTACCCGCAGCATTTTTTTGGATTGAAACATAGTAACCAATCTCCTGAGCAGAACTTCTATCAAATGATCCTTCTTGATTTGCAGGTACAATAAATGCTCTATATCCAGCAATTCCATCATCATTTGGCTTGTTAAAGGTTATAGAAACATCCGAAGCATCCCCTGCTTGACCTTGCTTTTTCACTTCTACCTTAACACCAGTCACTGCCGCTACCGCAGTGTTGGCTGTCAATCTAATGGTTCCTGATGAAGAAGACAACACATTAGCAATGGAGTTGTTACTACTCACTGCCAGTACGTAGACTTTATAATCAACACCATTAATTATTGGGTCACCATCGACTGTCCTAGAATCCCTTAAGAAGTTAACAGTTAGGTTTGATCCTGTTTTGCCAACAGCTCTGTAATACGAACTACTCAGTGCATTGGCGTTACCCAGATTAAAATTACTATTCGCTCTTACCACAAAAACGCGATATTGGCTTACATTCGTCTCATCCGTGGATTTGTTAAACGTCACTTGTAAATCTCTGCCGTCACCATTATCCCCAATATCCTTAGGCTGAACATTGGATGGTGCAGTCAGTACAGTATTCTTGGTAAGTGTAATCGGTAGAGAATAACCGGACAATGAGTTCTGACTAGCGTTCCCACTGCTGCTTACCGATAGAACAAACACACGGTAGCTTACACCTTCTCTAATGGTTGTACCATAGATATCCCTTAGACCAGAAGAAAGTGTGAAGGTCTGATTACCTCCTGTTTTGTTCACTTGTTGATAGTAAGATGAAGCATTCGCTGCATTCAGCGTAAAGCTGCCTACATTACCAGAAGGAACAACGAACACGCGGTACGATGAAACTCTAGATTCATCTGTAGCTTTGGTAAATGAAACCCGTAGATCGCGGCTATCTCCAATGTCACTTACATCGGCAACCGTCAGGTTACTTACCGCCCCTGCATTCCCATTGTTCGTCAATCTCAACACCGCTGAGGAGGAAGACAATATATTGGCAGCACCATTGTTACCTACAGCCAGCACGTAGATCCGATAATCCTGCAGGTTCGTCACATTATAACCGCTCGTGTCCTTCATTGAAGAAGGTAGCGTTGTCGTAATGTTATTGCCTGTTTTGTTCACCGTATAATAGAAGTTAGATGACAAATTATTGGCTGTAGTCAAGTTGAAGCTACTGGATACAGCATTACGCACCACAAAGATCCGGTAGCTCGATACCTTGGATTCATCGGATGAGCGGTTGAAGCTCACTTGAATATCGCGTCCATCCCCATAGTCAGAGTTATCTTTAACCTGGGTGATTACAGGAGCTGTTGTAGCGTTAACTCCCAGTGTTAATGATGCAGATGCAGCAGACAGTTTGTTGTCTGTTGTTGCCGCATTAGTGCTCACGGACAGAATGTAGACAACGTAGGCTGTACCATTTTTGATAATTTCTCCAGATGTATCACGCGTGGATGAGCTGAACTGGCTCTTCATTGTTTGCGTATTAGCCTTATAGATAATCGTTGAATTGGCGTTACTCACTTTGTTCGCTGCAGCTAGATTGAATGAAGAAGCATCCTTCGCTTTCACCACGAATGCACGATAATACGTAATGTTAGACGTATTGCTCGGTTGCGTGAAGTTAATCTCCAGATCGCGTCCATCGCCGTAATCACTAATGTCTGCTGCACGCAAGCTAGTCACGGATTGAACGGCTGTCTTCACTGCGGATAATTTCAACGTTTGAGAAGACCAGCTGAGTGTATTTTTATAGTTGTTGTTGTTATTGCCCACTGTAAGTACATACAAGCGATAAGTTTCATTGGAGTTCAACAGATCTCCATTCACATCTCGCGTCTGTGCGTTGAGTGTCAACTTAGGATTATTGCCATTTGGTGTAATGGTTGTATAGTTTGCAGATGGTACGGCTGTTGCCGAAGACTCGTTGAAGCCATTCACATCACGGGTTTTGACCAGCATGACACGATAGGCCGATACCGCTCTTTCCGAGGTTGGACGTGTGAAGCTTACGGTGAGATCGCGCCCATCTCCATTACTCCCGGATACAGAGCCGTAAATATTCCATGCTGAATATTGTGTATCATCCACAGGAGGTGCTTCCGTTTTCTTAATATCTACCCGCTGCATACGGGAGTTCCAGAATACTTTTTCCCCAAAAGCTTCGCTCACAAATCGAATGGGAACCATCGTATTTCCTTTGATCGTATTGGCAGGTACAT
The DNA here is from genome assembly GCF_022346845.1 of Paenibacillus sp. ACRSA. Classification (NCBI taxonomy): domain Bacteria; kingdom Bacillati; phylum Bacillota; class Bacilli; order Caryophanales; family Paenibacillaceae; genus Paenibacillus; species Paenibacillus sp. ACRSA. The sequence continues at coordinate 879,981 of NZ_JAKRNP010000003.1, forward strand.
CCAGCGCTACGGCTGCTCCATTGATGTAAGCAACTTTGGAACCCAGCGTCAGTGAGACTTCTTGATCGCCACGTGTTGCCTTAATCGTTTTGGTTTTGTTCGTGTACTGTACTTTGGCATCCAATCCTTCGAAGATCGATCTTAATGGAACCAGTACACGCCCACCCTTCATTACAGGTGCCTGAGCTGAAGATATCTCTGCATCATTGATATAAATGCTAATTCTTGCAGCAGCATCCATAACCGACGTTGGTAGTGCTGACATTAACATGGCTGATACCGCCAATGCTGACATCACCTTTTTCACTTGATTTCCTCCAGCTTTCCTCATATCCCGATATCCCCATTCTTATCATTATTGAACTGCAAAATGTATTCATTTCATCACAATGAATTCCTGTAATTTCCTGTGTACATCTATGACGTTCGGACGTATGGAAAAGTTTCCATCCTTCCAAAATATATTTTTACAGAAACCCCCTTCCATCTTCTACCTTTCAAAAGTTAAAAATAACAGAACTTTTTGTCACTATTCCGAAACAACATCTCGATTCAAATCGTTTACTGTTAGTACAAATGGAATTATCGTGTTTTCGCTCTTCTCACACACTTTTCTAATTCACGGGAGGTTTACACATATGACACCTTCGTACCCATCGGCCAAACGTAACGTAGTACGCGTCATCATGGCAGTGACAGCTCTTGCACTGCTAATTCAATCTGGAGTGACAGGCACAACAGGAGTCGCCGCTGCCGCGTCATCCACTTCCGAGAGCAAAATAACCACCAGTAGTTCTGCTGCCATTTATAAGACATTTCAATCCAAGCTTAAACATAAGAATGGCTTAATTGCCGCGGACGCTTATTTAACGAACCGAATTACACAAGTCACGTCTCACCATCTGAGCTTGATGGTATTACAATTAGAGAATGCTCGGTTGAAGACATTAACGACTATGACAGACCGCATGCTTGTTCCTAATGTGCAGGACAAGATGATGAAGATTTATCAATGGAATGATACTTTCACGGGATTAATGAAGCGTACTCAGGATAGCAGTCTACAGAGCCTGTTAAAAGAAGCACGCGATAGCGGCTACAAACTCGTCATGATTGAGGGTTCTCTCTACCCCATCATGAACTACTCTGCCTTCCAAAAATATAATGCCAACGTGAAGCCTGACATTTCGCAATACATGAATATAATGGCTGCAGAGACTAAGAAGATCCCAGCAGAAGACGGTGGGCTACTTATCGGTTATCAGGAAATATTGCTTCGTGCTCGTAATCAGGAGCAATTTCTAGAGCTTTATCCAGCATCGAATCGGGTGAAGCAAGTGCAGAACCTGCTTGATAGTTACACCATGTACACCTTCTACGGACTAAATAACACGCCGTTATTTGATTACGAGACGAATAAAATGGTGCCTAATGCGCAGAAAGGATACACATCTGTCATCCAAAGACTAGCGACTGTCGATAGCCCTTTTCTAGATAAGCTTGCCTCCTTCATGGATGTGGTACGTGAAGCCAAATACGAGAAAACAACGGCTGTTGAAGCCTGGCTGGACATCAATGTTCCGTTACCAAACGACTCTAGTCGCTAAACTTACCCCTTATGGGGAATAAGCAGATAGGTAGACAGGATTTACTCAGTTTGATTTCTGCACTTCTTGTCGCTCTTTTACCATTCAAGCTAGCTTACATTTTGTTGTCCAATTACGACCCAACTTTAATGCTCCGTGTTGTAGCTTAAATGTACACAAAAAAAACCGCGACAGGCTTTGACCTATCGCGGTTTTGATTTTGGTTTTAATTCATTTTAATTACGGTTAATTCGGCTTAACTAGAGTATAATAATTCACTCTTCAATTCGTCTATCTACTACACCGGCTTAACCATATGGCTGTACTCATGTCCTGCAATGACAAGCACATCATCCTTGACGTAGCCCTGTCGTTCATACAGCATCAAGGCACGACCATTATCTCGCTCTACAATCAAGGATACTTGCTTGTGCCCGAGAGTGCGCCCCTTCTCTTCAAAAGCAGCCATCAGCGCTCTCCCGATGCCCTGCCCCTGATATGCTTCACTGACGGACAACGTATCCAGATAATACTCACCCGGACGTGTCTCTTTGACTAGAGCATACTTCTCATCCTGTCTGCGCCCAGGTCGATTCCGAATCGGCTCATCCAGCAGGTCTGCTTCGCTTCCGTCATAGGCCACTAGAATCCCTGCCACAACTTCATTTTGCTCCATGACCGTCACATTACGATAGCTGATCCGATTATCTTCTTGCACGAAGAACTGTTGCAGAATACGCATCGCTTCCTCATGCTCACCTTCACCCGCCAAGGCATAAGCAATATCGCCTATAGCTTGGTACAGTAACGGAATGACCTGATCTACATCCTCTTTACGTGCTGGTCGGATCAGAGAACGCGCCTCTTCAGAACCAGCATTGATCGACATGTTGGAATCATTCATCAGATCAACATGTTGAACAGATTAAGATTTTTGTTTAGTTCCGTATAAGCAATGCCTTTACGGTTCATGCGTTCAATCAATGGTTGGTAATCTTCCTTGTGTAACAGTTCGATTCCAACTAATGCTGGCCCATTTTCTTTGTCATGCTTCTTCGTATATTCAAACCGCGTGATATCATCATCCGGACCAAGAACTTCTTCCAAGAATTCACGCAGAGCTCCTGCACGTTGCGGGAAATTAACCATGAAGTAATACTTCAACCCTTCATAGATCAGGGAACGTTCTTTGATCTCCTGCATCCGGTCAATATCGTTATTGCCGCCGCTGATGACACATACTACAGTCTTTCCTGCGATCTGCTCACGGTACTGATCCAGTGCAGCAACCGCCAGTGAGCCGGCAGGCTCAACAACAATCGCATTTTCATTGTATAGCTCCAGGATAGTTGTACAAGCCTTACCTTCCGGGACTTTCACAATATCATCGAGCGTTCCACTACAGATATTGTAGGTGAGATCACCAACCCGTTTAACGGCTGCACCATCCACAAATTTATCAATATCATCCAGTGTAACCACCTGTTTGCGGAACATTGCTTCACTCATCGATGCAGCACCAAGCGGTTCAACACCGATAATGCGCGTTTCTGGACTTACTGTCTTCATATACGTTCCAACGCCAGCAGCCAGACCGCCTCCGCCAATCGTTACGAATACATAATCGGCATTTTCATCGAGGCTCTCCATAATCTCCATCGCCACTGTACCGTTGCCTGCAATAATCTTCGGCTGGTCAAACGGATGAATGAACGTCATCCCATGTTCATCACATGCACGCATCGCTTCAGCATACGCATCGTCATACGTGTCACCAATCAGTACTACCTCAACATTGCTGCCTCCGAAGCGACGTACCTGCTTTACCTTTTGGTTCGGCGTCGTGCTCGGCATGAAGATTTTGCCGTGGATTCCAAGTGCATTACATGAAAAAGCCACGCCTTGCGCATGGTTCCCCGCACTTGCACAGACAATACCTTTCTCCATCTCTGCTGGAGTAAGGCTACGAATCATGTTATAAGCGCCCCGAATTTTGAAGGAACGCACGACTTGAAGGTCTTCCCTTTTTAAATAAACATTACAATTATATTTGGCCGACAATACAGCATCCCGCTGTAGAGGTGTCCGTACAATGACTTCACGCAGCACATGATGTGCGCGTACGATATCTTCCATGCCTACACCGACATGTCCGGGACTCATGGTACCCGTTGGTTCCACTGGTTTCATCTGATCTCCACACTCCACTTATATTGGCTGCAATGCTCTTGCACTGCTCTCTTTTTTTATTATTGTATCACTTTTGCTCTATTGTTGCGCCTGAGCTCACATTATTTATCATTCTTACAGTTTCATCAATAATGACCTGTGGATCTGTATACATAACCGTATGACCGGACTGATCTGCGCCAATCCATCTCGCATTGGACAGCTTACTCACAGTCTGACGATGCGCCGCAATGAGGGCAGGTCTAATCTTCCCTTCTCCCTTGCCTGGTTTAGTACCTGAGATCACGCTGACCTCAAGATCATCCAAGGCTGGGGGCTGTGCCAGAAGTGCTGTCATATCATCCAGAAATGTTTTGCCTTCGGCAAGCATCGTTTTTGCTGCCTGCACAGTAAAATCTTCTTTGAGATGATCTGCTACAACATCATCTGGCTGAACCTTTCCAGCCTTACTTCCGAGCAAGCGATATAAGCCCGTATGAGCCATGATGGGAATAAGGAAGCCATTCAAGGCAAAGCTTTTTTTAGCCAGACTGGAGAAGTACAACTCGCAATGTTCATCTGATGGATCCACCAGTACAATTCCTCGTAGTTGGGATGTATTGGCAGCCGCAGCAGTTCGCACAATTGGCCCACCCCAGCTATGCCCAACAAGAATGAACGGGCCTGGCTCCAATGCAGACAGCAAATCTCCCAGATCTTCTGCCATTCGGTTCAGACTGCGCGGAGCAGAATCTACTTCACTTCGTCCTGCCCCTGCTCTATCATATACGACTGTTCGTGCGTGCTCAGCAATAGCTGGTGCAACCAAACCCCAGGTAGATCTCGAGAGCCCCATACCAGATTCAAATACCACTGTCAGTTCGCCTGATCCTTTGGACATATAATGCAGCTTGCGACCATCACGGGTCTGAATATATGCACTTGAACCAAACGTATGTAAGCTAGGACGATGATCCATATTTCCCCTCCCGTTTATCTGTATAGTCATCCTGAACCGAATCTAATTGAAAATGATTATCAGTTAATTATAAAATATTCTTCACTTTACGACAAGCATAGCACAGCTAAGCCCCTCTCTTCTCTTTTCTAAATTATCCATCTCATATTATAAATAGAAAGAAAACCCGATCCATCATTGGATCGGGTTCGAACTTATGATACATCCACTCATCCGTGGATATCATGCTGCCACAACAACGATTATGCTCGAATGCCATGATCCTTGTTGTTCAGTTTCTCCAACAACTCGTTCATGTTCTCTTCGCTCATAGCCCCGCCACTAAAGGCAACGAGAGCACGTAGCGGCATATATTTCATCATGGCATCCATCATATCTGCATGGTCTCCAGCATCGTCATCGCCAAAGCCGCTTGCTTCCTGGAATTGCTTCAATGCCTGCTCCAGTAGCTTCTTATTGGCAGGATCGCGCTGAATATCGCCTAGTGTACTATTACGTGTATACGTCGGGATAAAGGTAGCCGTGGATTCTACGGTCACTCGTGTGTGTAAATGAATGTCCCGGGAAGAACTGCCGACCTGAATCTCGAACTCTCCCGTCTCTACATGCCAATCCTTCATGTCCACATTATAATAAGCGAACGAGCGCTTATCTAGGGAGAAGCCAATCACTTTCGACTCGCCTGGCTCCAGCTGAATTTTGGCGAATGCCTTCAACTCCTTGGCTGGACGAATGACGGTGCTCTCTACATCACGGATATAGAGCTGTACGATTTCTTTACCGGCTCTGTCCCCTGTATTGGTTACACGGACACTTACCTGCACCTCATCCTGATCCGTTAGTTCAGTCCGGTTTACCTTAAGGTCGGCATATTCAAACGTCGTATAACTCAAACCATAACCAAACGGGAACAAAGGCTCGATCTGCTTGGTATCATAATAACGATACCCTACAAAAATTCCTTCACGATATTCGACCCGATCACCCTCACCCGGAAAGTTAAGATAGGAGGGATTATGGCTAAGCTGCATCGGGAACGTCTCTGCCAGTTTCCCCGACGGGTTTACCTCACCGTATAATAAATCAGCAATTGCACCACCAACGGCTTGACCACCTAAATATGCTTCAAGCACAGCTTGTACCTTCGGCAACCACGGCATTTCCACAGGTGAACCGTTGCTTAGGACAACGATGACACGTGGTTGTACTTTAGCTACCTCTTCGATTAGACGGATATGGTTGTCTGGCAAGCGCAGATGCGAACGATCATACCCTTCTGATTCATAGCGGTCTGGCAGTCCTACGAACACAATTGCCGTGTCCGCCGTCTGAGCCGTCTGAATCGCATCAGCCATCAATGACTCATCTACATCATCTGCTTCAATTCGGTACCCTGGTGCGTAGGTGAGCTTCACCTCTTCACCCGCCACACGAGTCATCTCATCCACAATATCATCCACTTGGGTTGGATTAATATGAGAGCTGCCACCACCCTGAAAGCGTGGTTTACGTGCAAAGGCACCAATCAGTGCAACAGAACCTTCGCGTTGTAGCGGTAAGATGCTCTCCTCATTTTTCAGTAAAACCATGCTCTCGGAAGCCACCTTACGCGCAAGCTGATGGTGCTCCTCTTTGTCATACGTTGCATTTTCCTGCTTATGATCAACCGCTTTGAAGATCAGTGTAAGCAATCGCTCCACTGCTCGATCCAGCTTCTCCAGAGACAGTTCACCGTTCTCTACAGCATCAATGACCTTACGTTCGCCAATTCCGCCACTTGCCGGCATCTCCAACTCCATACCTGCCGCCAGCGCATCCGCACGTTCGTTCACAGCACCCCAGTCTGATACAACAATGCCTTCATGACCCCATTCGTTCTTAAGGATATCTATAAGTAACCATTCATTCTCACCTGCATAGGTTCCATTAACCTTGTTATAGGAGTTCATCACCGTCCACGGCTGAGCATCCTTCACTGCACCCTCGAAGCTCGCAAGATAAATCTCACGTAACGTTCGTTCATCTACAACGGCATCAATCGACATGCGTCGCTCTTCCTGATTGTTCACAGCAAAATGTTTCAATGACGTGCCTACACCCTGACTCTGGACTCCCTTAATATGACCCGCGGCCAAACGTGTGGACAATAATGGATCCTCGGAAAAATATTCAAAATTACGCCCACCCAGCGGTGAACGTTTAATATTAACACCCGGGCCAAGCAAGACGGATACGTCCTCCGCCTGACATTCCTCCCCGAGAGCAACGCCGACTTGACGCGCTAACTCGGTGTCCCATGAACTTGCCAGCCCTGCTGCAGATGGGAAACACGTTGCAGGCACACTTGCCATCAGACCCAGATGATCAGCACTCGAATCCTGCTTACGTAACCCGTGTGGGCCGTCCGTTACCATGATGGATGGGATACCGAGACGCTCCACCCCTTTTAGATGCCAGAAATCGAGACCTGAGCACATGCCCGCTTTTTCTTCCAAAGTCATCCGCTGTACCAATTCTTTGATGTTTCGTTCCATAATAACCCCTCCAGTTCATGATCTGTTATATAAGATAAAGCATACATGGTTTCGTAATGCACTTTCAAATGTTTACCCCATTCGCAACGTTTACATAACGGTTATTCCTATTCTTTTGTGCAAAAAAAACAAAAACAGCCTGATCTCTAAAGATCAAGCTGTCCAACTATGCCTCTCACAGAGCAGTTATCCCATGTTCGATATCCGTCACTCCGTAAAGCCTCACGCCTGAGACGCAAACCATGCTGCCGCAGCTTCTGCCTCGGTACGTGTAAGCTGATGTCCCTGACGCTCCCAGTGCATGTGCACTGTTGCTCCAGCTTCGCTTAGCAAGCTCGCCAGCTCTTCAGTTTCCCGTTTAGGCACGATAGGGTCATTCTCCCCTGCTCCAATGTATACAGGCAAGCCTTTCAGATCAGGTAGCTCAAGTCCACGTAATGGCACCATAGGATGATGTAGAATTGCTCCTTTGAACACATCCGCCTGATGGAAGATTAGGCTTGCAGCAATATTAGCTCCATTGGAGTAACCAAGGACAATGACATTCGAGCGGTCAAAGCCATATTCTACGGCTGCTGCATCAATGAACGCGCCCAGCTCTGCCGTCCGTGCGATCAGATCTGGTTCATCGAATACACCTTCGGCTAAACGACGGAAGAAGCGAGGCATACCGTTTTCAGATACATTTCCACGTACCCCCAGAATACCAGCTCCAGGTGCAATCATCTCAGCCAGACCGACTAGATCATTTTCCGTGCCTCCTGTGCCGTGAAGCAAGAGCAACGTCGGTGCATCAGGCTGTGAGCCTGCTTTATAAATATGTTTCATTGTATTGGTCATGATTTTGCGTCTCCTTTCCATTCCCGTACTTGAATTGGTGGCAACATCTGTTCAATCTGCTCACGTTGTGGTTCGTACCATTCAGGCAACATTAATTTCTCGCCCATGCTCTCTTGTGGTTCGTCCCGTGCAAATCCTGGAGGATCGGTAGCCAGCTCGAACAATATACCTCCCGGCTCTCTGAAATATACGGCGTTGAAGTACTGACGGTCAATGATCGGCGTTGGATAATAACCAGCTTGCTCCAGATCTTTCTGTACTTGTTCATGCTCGGTGTAGTCTTTAGCGCGCCATGCAATATGGTGTACCGTTCCAGCTCCACCGATTCCGCGCTGGATTCCTGTCGATTGAATGTCGATGAGTTGACCGATATCTCCGGTAGCACGTAAGCGGATGATTCCATCCTCTTCACCGACTTGCTCCAGACCAAGCATCGTTTCCAGCACATCAATTGTTTTCTCAGGTACATGAGTGAATAATACCGCACCTCCGAAGCCTTTGATTGCATGCTCTGGCGTTACACCATTGAACGTCCACTGGCTCGGCTGACCTTCTTCACGTTCAACCAGTTCCAGCAGCAGACCACCTTTATCGAAGAAACGAATATATTGCTCGCCAAACCGTGTTTTATTTTCAAAAGGGATATCAAAAGAAGTAAGACGTTCTTTCCAGAATGGCAGACTGCCTGTCGGAATAGCATAGACCGTAACCCCTGTCTGACCTGAACCAATCACGCCTCTTCTTGCTTCTTTCTGAGGGAAAAATGTGATGATCGTTCCAGGCGCTCCGCCTTCATTCCCGTAATACAGATGATACACATCGGGTGCATCAAAGTTTATTGTTTTTTTCACCAATCTCAGAGCCAGTACACCGGCGTAAAAATCAACATTTTTCTGTGCATCGTCTACAAAAGCGGTAACATGGTGAATTCCTGAAGTTCTGAACATAACATCCACTCCCTTATTTTTGTTGGTTGATCATTTGATTTTGAAGTCGTTATTTATTCTCACTGCTGTTTTATTGCAGTTTGTTCTTATTGCATTTCTTGTTGCGCGTTTTATTGCTTGTTCTTACTGCTGTTCATCATTACTTTTTGTTATTTATCTTTAATTTAAGATTCTTTAAATTTATATTAATCCATCCCCATCCAAATTGCAAGCATTTGTTTTAAATTTAAGATTTATGTCGTTCTTGAAACCTGTTGCGCATCTTCTTCATTCTAATTTGTCCAAAACAAAAAGACAGATCCCCGATGCAATCGGAAATCTGCCTTAGCTTACCCTACTTCTTTCATTACGGGATAACCCGGTTCTAAAGAAGTTACATTTTGAATTTCAATTATACCAATTTCAGTCTTTTCGGTGGATTCACCAAATCCTTGTGTTCGTACTCATCCTTGATATCGCCCACGATTTCTTCCAGAATGTCCTCCATCGTAACCATACCGACAGTTTCGCCTTGCTCGTTATGCACCGCAGCAATATGAACGCGACTCTGTTGCATCTGAATAAGAACATCCTTAATTGGGGATTGCTCTGAGAATTTAGGCATGTCATGAACAAAGGTGTTCATGTTGAACTCTCGGCCTGCTGCCAGACTTGTCAGCATCTCTTTGGTATTAATGAATCCGATAAAATGAGATTGATCTCCACCTGCGACAACAGGATAACGTGTATATTCATGCCGGTTTAGAACTTCGATCATGCGATCAATAGGCATTTCCTTTTCCAGTGTAACGATTTTTTCTCTACGAATCATAATCTCTTGTAGGAGACGTTCATCAAAAGCAAAGATATTTTTCAGATAGTCGAGCTCAGTCTGATTAATCTCTCCGCTCTCATAACTCTGAGCCACGATGAGCTTCAACTCCTCCTCGGAGTGAACAGTATCGTGCCCTGCTGGCTTAACTCCAAAGATACCAAGCAGAAGACGAGCAGCGCCATTAAGCGCGTAGATGAACGGGTTCATGATCTTACCAAACCAGTACAAAGGTGGTGCTAACAACAGCGTCATGCGCTCAGCAAATTGAATCGCAAGCGTCTTAGGTGCCAACTCACCAATAACAACGTGCAAGAACGTGATGATGGCAAGCGCAATACCATAAGATAACACAGTAGATAATGCCGCTGGTACTTCTAAGCGGTCAAACAACGGATGTAACATTTTCTCTACGGTAGGTTCACCTAATGCCCCTAACACGAGAGCTGTAATCGTAATCCCCAACTGACAGGCAGAGAGGTAGTAATCCAGATCGTGTGCGACCTTCTTAGCAAGTACTGCTTTCTTGTTTCCCTCAGAGATCAATTGATCTATTCGAGACATTCGGACTTTGAGAATTGCAAATTCGGCTCCTACGAAGAATGCAGTCAGTCCGATAAATACCGCGACCAAAAATAAATTCAAGGCTATTATTCCGTCCAATGATTTCCCTCAGATGAGGGATTCACCTCCAAGTAAATTATATTTCATGTGTTGAACTCCATCATTCAAGCATTCACTTTAAAATGGCCTTAATCAGATACACTGCTGGTCGGAACTTCAACTTCTGCCCCGTTAGTACGCTCCAGTAGTACCTGCTTGATCTGGTAATTATCGGTTTCAACGACCGTCCAGACATAATCACCGTGCTCAACGGTATCTCCGTTGTCAACGCGAACTCCCTTTTGGAACTGAATCCAGCCTGCAACGGTATCCATCTCTTCATTACCCTCAAAATTCAAACCAAACTGTCTCTCCAGTTCGTCTAATAGGACACGACCGTTAATGAGATACTGGTTCTCACCCGTCTCTTGGATATCTGCCACTTCGTCGGCATCGAATTCGTCACGAATTTCACCAACAAGCTCCTCTAGAATATCCTCCATCGTCAGGATTCCCGACGTACCCCCATATTCATCCACGACTACAGCCATATGCACTCGTTCTTGCTGCATCTTGATCATCGCATCCTGGATACGGGTAATTTCCGAAACGAAAGGAATCTCACGAACAAAATGCGAGAGTTGATATTCTCTGCGAGTAACCATGTCAGGCAAAATCTTCTTCACATTGACCATGCCCACAATACGGTCTTTATCGCCCTCTTCGACGACAGGATAACGCGAGTAGTTGTGCTCATCTAGAATCGGAATGATCTCATCGTAGACCATCTCCTGATCCAGTGTAACCAATTCTGTTCTCGGTACCATAATATCTTTAGCTACGCGCTCATCGAACACAAAGACATTTTCCATATAAGAAAGCTTAGTTCGATTCGTCTCGTCGCCTTCATAGCTTTGACTCATAATTATCTTGATCTCATCTTCCGAATAAGCCTGTTCGTGACCTGCTGGCTTCACGCCGAATCCGCGAAGGATCACACGCGATGTGCCATTCAGCGCCCAGATGAAAGGATACATAATCTTACCGAACCAATACAGCGACGGTGAGAGCAGCAACGTCAATCTTTCCGAAAATTGAATTGCGAGTGTTTTGGGTGCCATTTCACCCACAACAACGTGAAGGAAAGTGACTAGAATAAAGGCGATTGCATAGGAAGCAACCGAAGATACGGCAGCCGAAATGCTCAAATATTCGAATACCGGATATAACAGTCTCTCCACCGTTGGTTTACCCAAGGCACCAAGCCCCAGAGCCGTAACGGTAATACCAAGCTGACAGGCCGATAAATAATAATCCAAATCGGATACGACTTTTTTAGCAAGAACAGCCTTTTTATTTCCTTCCAAGATCAGTTGATCTACTCGTGACGTACGAATCTTAACAACTGCGAACTCGGATGCAACGAAAAATGCAGTTAATGCAATCAAGATAACTAGTAATGCTAAATTAATAATGGTGATTATGTCCAATGATTTCCCCGATTCTCAGGGATTCACCTCCAGAAATAGTTACAGCGTTATCCATTAACCTTGTTAATTCCATAACGGCTGATCGTTGTTAACATTGTTTACTTCCAACTAAACTTGAAGCGTAAAACGTATATAAAATCGATAATGATGAACTTACATAGGTCAACCTTGGCTTTGTAAGTTGTTAAAACAGGAACTAAGGATGCAGCAATCATGCTAGAAACCTTCTCAATCCAAACAGGGTTACCCCTCATGCTGTTAACTGTTTCCCCGATTTACTCCACCTTAATTCTCCATTTGGACAGTTTACAATATCGCCTTCCCAATAGATATCCACCTCCCTTCTTGTTCATTCCTGTTTCAGAAAAGTATACCACGTTCTGCTCCCAACCATCCAGTTGCACGTTATGGTTTGGAGTACTTAACCATATGTATTGTTCACAGAATAGTCTATATGTATGAAGATCCATCCATCTAATTGTTTATTTATACAATTACTACACTACGTATTTATTCCCTAAACACCATCTTTTTGTGCTATTTAAGTGGCGTGAATGATATGCAGCAGTCTTGCACTTCTGGGATAAAACTAAAACTACTCTTCGGTTTCATATAATCAGTATACGCAACAAAAGGCTCGGAGGATGCATACACTTTGCTATCAGCGTATTTCCTACGAGCCTTTAATATTCCTTGTTCTATTAAACCAATGCCTTGGCAGCTATATCAGACCGTTGATGTTTACCCTCAAAACGAATGAACTCCGCTTGCGCGTATGCTTGGTCTCTGGCCTCACTAATGTCAGCACCCAGACCAACAACACCCAAGATCCGTCCCCCATTCGTTACCCATTCACCTGATTCATTGCGTGCTGTTCCTGCATGGAACACAATAGCATCCTTGGCTTCATCCAACCCTTCAATCCGTACACCCTTAGCATATGGACCTGGATAACCACCGGAAGCGAGTACGACACATACAGCAGCTTCATCGCTCCAATCAATTTCAATCTCAGCCAACTTACCATGAACCGTTGCCCAGAAAATGTCGAACAGATCTGACTTCAGACGAGGCAACACAACCTGTGTCTCTGGATCACCAAAACGAGCATTGAATTCGATCGTTTTAGGTTTACCATCAGGAGAGATCATCAGCCCAGCAAACAAAACACCCTGGAATGGACGTCCTTCAGATACCATCGCTTTCGCCGTTGGTTTGATAATTGTCTCGACCGCTTCTTCAATAATAGAAGAATCAATGTGTGGCAATGGTGAATATGTACCCATCCCCCCAGTATTAGGCCCCTGATCGTTATCGAATACAGGCTTATGATCCTGAGCTGCAGCCATTGGACGAACCGTTTCCCCATCGACAAAGGCGAGAATGGACATTTCCTGACCCGCGAGGAATTCTTCGATAATGACCTTGGCACCGGCCTCTCCAAATACCTTGTCCACCATAATGCTGCGCAGCGCCTGATCTGCTTCTTCCCGTGAGTAAGCTACCGTTACACCTTTACCTGCCGCAAGCCCATCCGCTTTGATTACCACAGGAATGGATTGCGCATTCAGATAAGTCTGTGCTTGTTCATAGTTATCGAACTTCTCGTAGGCTGCAGTTGGAATGTTGTATTTATGAAGCAGATCCTTCATAAATGTTTTGCTACCCTCAATCTCGGCTGCATTTCGACGTGGACCAAACACTGGAATACGTGTGTCGTCAAATGCATCAACAATACCATCTGCAAGTGGATCATCTGGTCCAATGACAACCAGACCAACCTTTAGCTCTACAGCCAGCGCGGTTAGTTTATCGAATTCATGCACCCCGATTGGGTGACATTCGGCTAGCTGTGCAATACCTGCATTTCCCGGAGCACAGTGAATTTTATCTACCTTTGGGCTCTTCGCCAATGCCCAGATGATCGCATGCTCACGGCCACCGCCGCCAACTACCAGAATATCCATCGCTTCGTTTCCCCCTCATGAATGATGTTCGTTATATAATTATTTCAACTACATTATATACACTGATCCATTTACCTCTATCGATTCTTCTCCCAAAATGAGGATGAACAAGCGAATTCGCTTGTTCATCGTGGTTGGTATTACTGTGTAGTCTTAGTGTTTGAAATGACGAACGCCTGTGAACACCATAGCAATGCCATACTCATTTGCTACTTTGATCGACTCTTCGTCTTTAATGGAACCGCCAGGTTGAATCACAGCCGTAATGCCTGCTTTGGCAGCCAGTTCAAGGGTGTCTCCCATTGGGAAGAATGCATCGGATGCTAAGATTGCTCCCTTAGCTTGCTCGCCAGCCTGCTCAATTGCAATTTTGGCTGCACCGACACGATTCATCTGTCCAGCGCCAACACCTACAGTCATGTCATTTGCCGCGAGTACAATCGCATTAGATTTCACATGTTTAACCACTTTCCAGCCAAACAGCAGTTGTTTCAGCTCTTCTTCGGAAGGTGCACGATCTGTCACCACGTTCAATTCGCTAGCTTCAATGGAATGTACATCCGATTGTTGTACAATCATACCACCATCGATAGATGTCACCACGAACTGACTCTCACGATTACGAGCCGCACTCAATTCACCCGTTTTGAGCAAACGAATATTTTTCTTCTTCGTTAAGATTTCAAGTGCTTCTTGTGTGAAGTCAGGAGCGAGTACAATCTCAAGGAAAATCTCACTCAATTTCGCCGCAGTATCACTATCAATAATGCGGTTAGCTGCAACAATCCCGCCAAAGATCGAGGTTGGATCTGCTGCATATGCTTTGCCATAAGCTTCATAGATACTCTCGCCGACACCTACGCCGCAAGGATTCATATGTTTTACTGCGACTACAGCAGGCTCTTCGAATTCTTTCACGATCTGCAATGCTGCGTTGGCATCATTGATGTTATTGTAGGACAATTCTTTACCATGCAATTGCTCGGCTGTCGTTAATGTATCCTGAGCAGCAAGTGGTTTGCGGTAGAATGCCGCCTGTTGATGTGGATTTTCGCCATAACGCAAATCCTGGAGCTTTTCGTAAGTAACGGTCAAACGCTCTGGCAGTGGGTCACCATTCACATTGGACAGATAATCAGAGATAAGTGCATCATAAGCCGCCGTATGGCGGAAAACTTTTGCCGCAAGCCGTTTGCGTGTTTCCAGCGTAGTATCACCACTGTTACGTACTTCCTCCAGCACTTGGCTGTAGTCAGCAGCGTCTACAACAACACTGACAAAAGCATGGTTTTTGGCTGCCGAGCGGAGCATAGTTGGACCACCAATATCGATGTTCTCGATGGCATCTTCATACGCCACATCCGGTTTTGCAATTGTCTCCTGGAATGGATACAAATTAACAACAACCAAGTCGATGTAACCTAAGCCGAGTTCTTCCATCTGACGTGTATGCTCTTCGTTATCACGAACAGCAAGCAATCCACTATGAACAGCGGGATGCAATGTTTTGACACGTCCATCCATAATTTCCGGGAATCCAGTTACATCCGAGATTCCGATAACAGGTACGCCTTCCTTCGACAATAGGCTGCTTGTGCCCCCTGTCGAAATAATTTCTACACCCATTTGCGACAGCTCGCGGCAAAAGTCCACGATGCCTGTTTTATCCGATACGCTGACCAGCGCTCTTTTGATACTCACAATATGCTCCTCCTTTAATGTCCCATAGCTTCGCGTTTCATGACGAAACACAGCCGATTTATTTCCCGAGAAATATCACAAAATGCGTACCAATATTCGACTTCTGTTATATATGTTGAACCATGGTGTTTACACGGAACACTCCGATGACAGAACAACCTTGAGAGTAGCGGTTATCCCCAGATTTTTTTGATTCCCTTTTCTCAAGGGAAAAATCCGGTGATAAGCGTATTCTTCCGATGTAGCTTTATTGCAGAAAGCTTTTAGGCGAGCGCTTCGCTTTTCCAGGTTTTTTCTGTCCTCTCCGTTAACGTGTAAAAAGAGGCAACTTATATCAAACCGGTTTGTTAACGGTGACGTGGCGTCCGTTTAATTGGATCAGACCCTGAGCAAACCAAGAGACAACTTCAGGGTATAGCTGCTGTTCGGCAGCGTGAATAGATTTGCTGATGGTTTCCGCCGTATCCCCGAGCAAAACCGGTACTGGATGCTGAGCAATAATAGGCCCTGTATCCATACCTCCATCCACAAAATGAACAGTCACACCTGTAATCTTCACACCGTATTCTAATGCTTGTCCGACAGCATCTTTGCCAGGAAACGCTGGAAGAAGAGAGGGATGGATATTAATCAATCGTCCTGCATACCGATCCACCACGACTGAAGTGAGCAAACGCATATATCCGGCAAGCACGACCAGATCTATATTTTTCGCTTCTAACACTTCAACGATCTCTTTCTCGTAGGCTTCTCGTGACTCATAATTCTTCGGAGTGAAGAGATGGCAATCCACGCCAGCATCCTGTGCCCGCTGCACGACACGTGCAGCAGGTTTGTCACATACCAACAACTCAACGGATGCATTCAGCCCCCCGTTCCGCACTGCATCGACCAATGACTGAAAGTTACTCCCTTCACCCGAGGCAAATACAGCAATTCGGTAGTTCGTCATTAAACATCCGCTCCTGTGAAGGTTACTCGCGCATCTCCTTCGGTAACACGGCCAATGATGTACGCTTCTTCACCAGATGATTTCAGTTGTTGCAGAGCTTCCGCGGCATCAGCTTCATTAACAACCAGCACAAGACCGATCCCCATGTTAAATGTTGTGAACATATCACGGTTAGTGACATTACCTTTTTCCTGTAACAGGTTGAAGATCGGCAGAATTGGCCAAGAGCCGTAGTCAATATCCACATTTACGTTGCTAGGCATCATCCGAGGAATATTCTCAATGAATCCACCACCGGTGATGTGAGCCATACCTTTTACCTTTACGTTATCCAGCAAGGACAACAATGGCTTCACATAAATCTTCGTAGGCTCCAACAGCGCATCGCCCAGCTTACCACCGAGTTCCTGCACTTCGTCCTGCAAACTCAGTCCAGCGTGCTCCAACAGCAACTTACGTACCAAGGAGAAGCCGTTACTGTGTACACCACTGGATGCAAGTCCAATCACCGTATCGCCAGGAGCGATGGTTGTCCCGTTAATGATTTTTGCTTTATCCACAATACCTACGGTAAATCCGGCAATATCGTACTCACCTTCACTGTACATCCCCGGCATTTCAGCCGTTTCGCCACCAATCAGCGCACAGCCGGACTGATGACAGCCTTCTGCAATCCCCGCAACAATCGCTTCAATCTTCTCCGGAATGACTTTATCACATGCCAGATAGTCTAGGAAAAACAATGGCTCAGCGCCCTGTACGACAATATCATTCACACACATGGCTACCGCGTCAATTCCAATCGTATCGTGGCGATCCATAGCAAACGCGATTTTCAGCTTCGTTCCTACACCGTCTGTACCGGAAACAAGTACAGGCTCATCATACTTATCCTTGTTCAAGCCGAACAGAGCGCCGAATCCACCCAGGTCTGTCATGACTTCCGGACGGAAGGTACGTTTTACATGCTTTTTCATCCGTTCTACCGCTTCGTTGCCTGCCGCGATATCGACGCCGGCGTTTTTGTATGCTTCTGACACTACCATCGCACCCTTCATCTGGTTCTATATTTCATTCCAAGAATCGTATTTATCATTCCATCTCTAATAGATGGTTCTGTACTAACTCAAACCCTGCCACGCCGAGCGTAATATACTGACTGTATTCTGCCGGTGAGAGATTACGGATATACTCATCTCCATTGTACAAATGTCCCGCACACTGAAATATCTGTAGTTCCTTCTTCGCAGAAGTAAGCGGTATGTTACCGATGATTCTCCATGTTCCATCTTTGAGATGTGCCGGTGATGTGAAAATTACGATGCTCTTACGCTCCCCGAAAGAATAGGCAAGGAACTCGCCATCCTTCAAACTCACGGTCTCGTCATGTTGAACGCTCATCACGCCGAACGAAAATGTCTTTTTGAATCGGCCTTTCAGCGCACATACAATCTGACACACAGCAACACGCCCATCATGCATCGGAATCAGAAAAATATCGCCTTCGCTATAACTTTTTCTCATATGCTCTGATTAACAGCTACATCCGAATTTTTCTTCGCCATTGAAGTCGAGCTCAGTCGGATAATCGTTATCGAAGCACGCTAGGCATAGTCCACCTTTGTAATCATTCTGATTATCTCCCTGAATAGAAGTAATCAATCCGTCTGGACTAAGGAAAGCGAGAGAATCCGCGTTGATTTCACGACAAATCTCTTCCACCGACAGCTGTGAGGCGATCAATTCGCGACTATCCGGTGTATCTATGCCATAGAAACATGGATTTTTGAAAGGCGGTGATGTAATGCGCACATGAACCTCGGTAGCTCCTGCATCACGCAGCATATTAACGATTCGGCGGGATGTTGTACCACGCACAATGGAATCGTCGATCATAACTACACGTTTGCCTTCAACGACACGACGCACGGCACTAAGTTTCATTTTTACACCTTGCTCCCGCAGCTCCTGGCTCGGTTGGATAAATGTGCGACCTGTGTATTTATTTTTGATCATACCCATCTCATATGGAATCCCCGTCTGTTCAGCGTATCCAATTGCCGCAGAGATACTGGAATCTGGTACCCCCGTAACCAAGTCCGCATCTACAAATGCTTCAATCGCCATACGGCTTCCCATCCGTTTACGTGCAGCATGTTGGTTCGCACCATTCATGTCACTGTCGGGACGAGCAAAATAAATATATTCCATCGCACACAGCGCTTTACGATGTTTATGATGATCAAATCGATCTTCATGCAGTCCATCTGCATCCAGTACAAGCAGCTCACCCGGCTCAATATCACGTATTAATTCAGCACCAATCGTTTCGAGCGCACAGGTTTCGGAAGCAAATAGATACGCATCTCCCAATTTCCCCATCGTCAACGGACGTAAGCCATGCGGATCAGAAGCAACGAGCAATTTATCATTCGTCATGATCAAAAACGCATAACCCCCAACGATCCGCTTAAATGCGTCTTTCGCCGCTTCAACCAGACCTTTAGGAGAACGTGCAATCAGATGGGCGATAACTTCTGTATCACTTGTCGTCTGGAAGATTGAACCGCTCTGTTCTAGTTCACGGCGGATCGTTGGTGCGTTAACGATATTACCGTTGGTCGCAACGGCCAGATCACCGTCACGATATTTGAATACCAGTGGCTGTGCATTGGTCAGCTTGCTATCACCGCTAGTTGAGTATCGAACATGTCCGATTGAGATATCCCCGGTCAATGTCTGCATCAGATCCTTCGTGAATACTTCCTTCACCAGACCCATACCCCGATGGTAGTTAAACTGATTGCCATCGCTTACACACATGCCCGCACTTTCTTCGCCCCGATGTTGCAAAGCATGCAAACCATAATAGGATAACGAAGCGGCCTCAGGGTGTCTGAACACCCCAAAAACGCCGCATTCTTCTTTCAATTTGTCGAGCCCTTCCTTACCGGACCCTTCATTATAATAATCGCCTGTCCACAACGGTCCTGTCATCAGTTCATGAGACATGGAATCGCATCCTCCCAGACCTGAGTTAAACCTCCTACAGGTTCGTTCACGGCCGATGTTCCGTTCAGTTCAATAGTCAAGTTGCTACCTTCTACACGTCCGATCACAGCTACAGGAACACCACGTTCACGTACAAATGCTTCAAGCTTACCTGCTTGCTCCGGCGAAGCCGATAGCAAAATACGGGACTGGCTCTCACTGAAGAGTGCATGATCGCCGCGCAGTGTAGTCTCCACGTTCACTTGTGCGCCTACTTTACCGCTAATGCAGGACTCAGCCAGTGCAACCGCCAGACCACCCTCGGACAAGTCATGTGCCGAACGAACAAGTCCAGATTGAATTGCTTCGAGCACGGTGCTGAGCAACGTTTTTTCCGTTTGCAAGTTCAGCTCTGGCGGGCGTCCTTCGGTCTGACCATGAACGGCGTATTGCAGCTCGCTGCCGCCCAGTTCAGCTTTCGTGTCACCGAGGAGGATGATGACATCTCCTTCGGATTTGAATGCTTGTGTCGTGATATGATCCGTATCATGAACGAGACCTACCATACCAACAACTGGTGTTGGGTAGATGGAGCCTTTGGCGTTTTCATTGTACAAACTTACGTTACCGCCGATGACTGGTGTATCCAATACGCGACAAGCTTCAGCCATACCGTCAACCGCTTTTTCCATCTGCCAGAAAATATCCGGTTTCTCCGGGTTACCGAAGTTCAGGTTGTCCGTAATCGCGAGTGGCTCTGCACCAGAACATACAATGTTACGCGCAGCTTCACTTACCGCAATTCTTCCGCCCACTTCTGGATCAAGATATACATAACGTCCGTTGCAATCCGTTGTCATCGCGAGACCTTTGCGTGTTCCACGAATCGTTACCACCGCTGCATCTGAACCCGGACGAACGGCTGTGCTTGTACGTACCATGTAATCGTATTGATCATAAACCCACTTCTTACTTGCCACCGTTGGCGAAGCGAGCACTTGTTTCAACGCGCCACCGAGATCCGACACTTCGTCGTAACGAAGCGTGTCGATGGAAGCACTAGCTTCATAGTACGCAGGTACAGAAGATGGCTTATCATACACCGGACATTCGTCAACCAGTGCCGTTACTGGCATATCTCCAACCACTTCGCCATGGTGAATCAGTTTCAGACGGCCATCATCCGTAACTTTACCAACCTTGGCACAGATAACACCCCAGCGTTCGAAGATTTCCATCGCCTGTGCTTCATCCTTCGGCTCAACCACGAACAACATACGCTCCTGAGACTCAGACAGCATCATTTCGTAAGGGGTCATACCTTCTTCACGCTGTGGCACCTGATCCAGATACAATTCGAGACCATTGCCTGCTTTACTTGCCATCTCCGCACTTGAACATGTTAAGCCCGCAGCGCCCATATCCTGAATACCCAGCACGATGCCTGTATCGATCAATTCCAGACAGGATTCCATAACCAGTTTCTCCATGAATGGATCACCGACTTGAACCGCTGTACGTTGGGATTCGGATTCTTCAGTCAATTCAACCGAAGCAAAGGTTGCTCCGTGAATTCCATCACGGCCTGTTGGCGGTCCAACATAATACACCGGGTTACCTACACCTTTAGCTACACCGCGCTGAATTTTATCGTGATCAATCAGACCCACACACATTGCATTAACCAATGGGTTACCTTCGTAGCTCTCGTCAAACATGACTTCACCCGCAACCGTAGGAATACCGATACAGTTACCATATCCCGCAATACCAGCTACGACATGCTCGAACAAATATTTAACGCGATCGCTCTCCAGCTTGCCGAAACGTAGGGAGTTCAGCAATGCCACAGGTCTAGCACCCATGGAGAAAATATCACGGATAATGCCGCCAACACCTGTCGCTGCGCCTTGGTAAGGCTCAACCGCGGAAGGGTGGTTATGGCTTTCAATTTTGAAAACAACGGCTTGGTTATCCCCGATATCGACGATACCCGCACCTTCACCCGGTCCCATCAGGACACGCGGGCCACTTGTTGGGAAGCGACGCAAGAGTGGTTTGGAATTTTTGTATGCACAGTGTTCAGACCACATTACACTGAAGACACCAATCTCTGTGTAGTTTGGCTTACGTCCCATGAATTCACAGATCAGCTCATATTCACTGTCCGACACACCCATTTGGGCGTAAAGTTTATGTTCTGCGACCTGTTCTGCTGTCGGTTCCTTAGCGGATAGCTGCTGCGTCATGCTTATCCCTCCATGCTTTCAAAATAGATGTAAACATACGTTTGCCGTCTTCTGAGCCGAGCAATGAATCTACTGCGCGCTCTGGATGCGGCATCATGCCGACCACGTTTCCGCCGATATTGCTGATTCCCGCGATATCGCCAAGGGAACCATTCGGATTGCTGCCATACGTAAATACGATCTGGTTGTTCGCTTGCAAGCTTGCAAGTGTCGCATCATCGCAATAATAGTTTCCTTCACCGTGTGCAATTGGAATAATAATCTCTTCACCTTGCGTATAGTCACGTGTAAATGGTGTATCTGCATTGGCTACTTTTAATACGGTATCATGACAACGGAATTTC
Organism: Paenibacillus sp. ACRSA; assembly: GCF_022346845.1. Classification (NCBI taxonomy): domain Bacteria; kingdom Bacillati; phylum Bacillota; class Bacilli; order Caryophanales; family Paenibacillaceae; genus Paenibacillus; species Paenibacillus sp. ACRSA. The sequence continues at coordinate 902,144 of NZ_JAKRNP010000003.1, forward strand.
AGGGATGTGTTACGGATCAATGCACCTGGAAGCAAACCAGCTTCGGTCAGGATCTGGAATCCGTTACAAATGCCCAGAATATATTTACCTTCTTCAGCAGCTTTAGCTACCTCGTTCATTACAGGTGCGAAACGGGAAATGGCGCCGCAACGCAGGTAGTCACCATACGAGAAACCACCCGGAACCAGAATGCAATCATAAGCCGATAGATCTGTAGCCGTGTGCCATACATAATCAACCTCTTGTCCAATCGCGTCTTCTACTGCTTTGTAACAGTCGATGTCGCAGTTGGAGCCAGGGAACACAAGAACTGCAAATTTCATGAGATTAACCCTCCAATTCGTAGCGGTAATCTTCAACAACGGTGTTCGCGAGCAGCTTCTCACACATCACTTTCAATCGTTTCTCCGCTTCTACACGATCTGTCGTTTCCAAGTTCAGTTCCATGACTTTACCAATCCGTACACTTTCAACTTCATTGAATCCCATCGAATGAAGGGCTCCTTGAACTGCTACGCCTTGCGGGTCGAGTACGCTTTGCTTAATAGTGACATATACGGTTGCTTTAATCATGATCCTTATGTTCCTCCTCAGTAATGAACGGGATAAATGCTTTATGCTGTTAAAAAAATGATTGGCCTTGGGTGGTGGGCTCCGGGGCAGATTGTTCTGCAGGTCGCTGTTGTCCCCAGGTTTTCTTGATTTGTTTAGCCCGCTCGGCGGTCAAAACCCGGGGACAAAGGCGAACGCTTCGCTCCTTTACGAACAATTCCGCCCCTCCGCCTGATCCTACGGCGCTTTTTTTGAAAGGCCTAAACCTTTTACGTTGCACGGTGGGTAGTGGTTGAGATCTTAACCACTACGTTTACATATAAGCGGTTCTTTAATGTTACAGATAACATGTGTAACATTAACTGAATGTTCTGTTCTTTACAGGCTTCCATATCTGAGGAAGCCTTATTTAATACTACCTCTCCCCAGTTTGAGACTGGCGGAGGGAAAGATTTGAGCTGGAGAAGTGGAACGTTCGCCTTTGCAACCGGAATGTTTCCTTTTGAAAAAAGGATTCCAATCCAATCATTCCGGGGGCAACAGCGATCGAAAGCCAAACTTTCCCGTAGCTTGCCTCAAACCTCTTTCGTTAAACGATTATAGATATCGACGTATCTTGCAGTTGTCGCCTCCACAACCTGCCCAGGTAATGGATCTGGCCGGCTGTTTTTATCCCAATCCGTACCAGCAAGATACGTACGAACCGGTTCTTTGTCCATGCTATCGATTTCGATATCAAGCGCATAGTTTTCTTTAGCCCAGAAGCGGGAAGCATCTGGCGTAAAGATTTCGTCGATCAAAATGACTTTGCCATCCACCATACCGAACTCGAACTTGCAATCTGCTAAGATGATACCTCGCTGATCACAGTAATCACGTGCGAATTCGTACAAGCGCAGGCTTTTTTCCTGAAGCTCGATGGCCAGCGCGTCTCCAACCAGTTCCTTCATACGATCCATTGGAATGTCTTCGTCATGTCCAACGTCGTTTTTGGCTGCTGGCGTGAAAATGGGAGAATCGAGTTTCGCGTTTTTGCGAAGTCCTTCCGGCAGTGTAATACCGTTGACCTCACCGCTTTTCTCATATTGTCTCCAACCGCCCCCGGTGATATATCCACGTACGACGCATTCGATATCGATACGCTCCGCTTTGCGGGTAACCATGATGCGATCTTTGAGCAGATTAGGTTCAGTTACAATGTCACCCAATCGGTTCACATCTGTATGAACGACGTGATTGTTCATCATATCGCCCGTTAGCTCAAACCAGTAACTACTCAGCTTATTGAGCACATTACCCTTTTCAGGAACCGCAGGTTCTAACACATAGTCAAAGGCGGAAATTCGGTCTGTAACTACGATCAAAAAATGTTCACCCAGATCGTACAATTCACGTACTTTTCCTTTATATAACAAAGGAGCTTTAACGAGATCCGCCGCAGTGGACAACGCCATGTTGGCTCACCTTCTTTCAGGAGATATAAGGCTATAAACGAAAATTCCCATGGTCCATACTTCACTCCGCTGACAGAACAATCTTCCGATCGCTGTTATTCCCAGATTTTTTGGTTCCACTTTTTCAAAGTGAAAATCCGGGAATAGCTTATGCTTCCGATGCAGCTTTCTTTCAGAAAGCTTTCAGGCGAACGCTTTGCTTCTTCAGCTTATTTCTGTCCTCTACGTTCCTTGCAGACCCATCATTTTGCTTTCTAGCCTTATTGGGAGTATTAGTCGTTTAAACCAAGCTTTTTGAAGATCGTATCCACATGCTTCAGGTGCCATGATGGGTTGAATGCATCTGCGATTTCTTCCTCGCTCAGCACTTCTGTAATTTCAGGTGTAGACTTCACGATGTCTTGGAACTGTCTTTGCTCTTCCCATGCTTGCATCGCACGTGGTTGAACTGTATCGTACGCTTGCTCACGGCTGAAGCCTTTGTCGATCAGCTTCGTCATAACGCGGCCCGAGAACGGTACGCCGAAGGTGCGCTCCATGTTGCGTTTCATGTTCTCAGGGAACACCGTCAAGTTTTTCACGATATTACCGAAGCGGTTCAGCATGTAGTTCAGCAACATTGTTGCATCCGGCAAGATTACGCGTTCAACGGAAGAGTGTGAGATATCGCGCTCATGCCAGAGCGTTACGTTCTCATATGCAGATACCATATGTCCGCGAATGACGCGGGACAAACCTGAGATGTTTTCACTACCGATTGGATTGCGTTTATGCGGCATTGCAGAAGATCCCTTTTGACCTTTAGCGAAAGCCTCTTCTACTTCACGGAACTCACTCTTTTGCAGTGCACGCACTTCTGTAGCGAACTTGTCCAAGGAAGTTGCGATCAGTGCCAATGTAGCCATATACTCCGCATGACGGTCACGCTGCAATGTTTGTGTGGAGATTGGTGCCGGTTTCGTGCCTAGCTTCTCGCAGACAAACTCTTCTACGAATGGATCGATGTTCGCGTACGTTCCAACTGCACCGGAGATTTTGCCGAACTGCACATTGTCTGCTGCATGACGGAAACGCTCCAAGTTACGCTTCATCTCTTCATGCCACAATGCCATTTTCAAACCAAACGTCGTTGGTTCCGCATGTACCCCATGTGTACGCCCCATCATTGGTGTGTGCTGATATGCTAGTGCTTTCTCACGCAGAATTTCAATGAAGTTCACGATATCGCGTTCCAGAATCTCATTGGCTTGACGAAGGACATATCCCAATGCCGTATCTACTACATCTGTAGAAGTCAGTCCGTAGTGAACCCATTTCCGCTCCGCGCCCAGACTTTCGGATACTGTACGTGTAAATGCGATAACGTCATGACGTGTTTCCTGTTCAATCTCATAGATGCGATCGATGTCAAAAGATGCGTTCTGACGAAGCAATGCTGCTTCTTCTTTCGGGATGACTCCAAGCTCTGCCCACGCTTCACATGCACAAATTTCAACTTCCAGCCATGACTTGAATTTGTTCTCTTCCGTCCAGATGGCTCTCATTTCGGGTCTGCTATAACGTTCGATCATGAATTTATATTCCTCCAGAGATTAGTTTGTTCAATCCATTGCAATCCTTCTTCGACATCCTGACAGAGCAGATTGACATGCCCCATCTTTCTTCCTGTTTTCGCTTCAGTTTTACCATATATATGAAGCTTGGGAATAACCCCGAGTTCCATCGCTTCTGTGTCTGATTGACCCATCCGATCGATGACCCCTTCCAGGTGCTCACCAAGCACATTGACCATAACCACAGGACTTAACAGTGTTGTGTCTCCAAGCGGCAATCCACAAATGGCACGAATATGCTGTTCAAACTGTGAAGTCGCACAAGCTTCCATCGTATAATGCCCCGAATTATGTGGTCTTGGAGCTAGCTCATTCACATAAAGTCTTCCATCCGCTGCTACAAACAGCTCAACCGCGAGCAAACCAACTGCCTGCATCGATTCTGCAACGGCTGCCGCCAATCTCTGTGCCTCCAGCTGAATCTCCGTTGGTACCCTTGCTGGAACAATGGATGTATGCAGAATGTTGTTCACATGAATATTCTCGGCTACCGGGAAGGTCTTGATCTCCCCTTGTGTACTACGCGCAACAACTACCGATATCTCGCAATCAAACTTAATGAACTGCTCCAGCACCAATTCCGCACCTGTGGAGGCAAGCTCTTCGTAAGCTTCAACCGCTTGGCTAACCTCGCGAATAACGCGCTGGCCTTTGCCATCATACCCACCGGTTACCGTCTTCAGCACACATGGGACACCTAGTTCTCGAACAGCCGCTTGCATTGTATCCAAGTTGGTAATTTCCCGATAAGGGGCAACGCGCACACCCGCCGCTTCAATGGCCCGCTTTTCACGTAGACGATGCTGCGTAGTATAAAGTAATGTACTTCCCTGAGGCACGTAGGATTCACGCTCCAGAAGAGCGGCAACGCCAGCATCCACATTTTCAAACTCGTACGTGATTACGTCGCATTGCTCCGCCAATTTCCTAGCAGCAGCTTCGTCGTCATAACCCGCTTCAATCTGACGGGCAACTTGTCCACAAGGTGCATCAGCGACAGGATCAAGCGTTACAAACCGATACCCCATCGCCGTTCCAGACAACGTTAACATACGTCCGAGCTGGCCACCTCCCAGAATACCAATCGTTGTCCGTCCAGGAAGCAGTACACGTTTGGCTTCGCTAGTCGCCTCTGACTGCTTATTAGGCATCATCATAACTCATCACTGCTTTCTAACACTTCACGTTTAATTCGTTCTCTACGAGCTTCCGCACGGTTCCGAACTTCCTCATCAAAAGCACCGATGAACTGAGCAGCGAGTAACCCTGCATTCGTCGCTCCTGCTTTACCAATGGCAACGGTAGCAACAGGTATTCCGCCAGGCATCTGAACAATGGACAAGAGGGAATCGAGACCATTTAATGCTTTAGACTGCACAGGCACGCCGATCACTGGCAACATCGTTTTGGCTGCTACCATGCCAGGTAGATGTGCCGCCCCGCCTGCACCCGCAATGATGACCTTGAATCCTCGATCAATGGCTTGCTCTGCATACTCAAACATCAAATCTGGTGTACGATGAGCGGATACCACTTTTTTCTCATAGCCGATTTCTAACTCATCAAGCACCTCACACGCATGCTTCATCGTTTCCCAATCTGACTTACTGCCCATAATTACAGCAACTTGCACTGACATGAATACATTCAACTCCCGTCTGAGCTTTTTGGATAATGTCACGTTCCAGCATTCCTTTTTGGTTCCACCCTCATGCTCATGGAACAAAAAAATCCGCTACCCGCGAAAACATACATTTTCTCCGGACACCGGACTCCAAGAAATACGTATCCCGCATTTGGGCATGCCAAAAGGGGCTTGCTGTCCGCACTTTAATTCCATGCGACTCTCAGCCGTATCTCCTCGTAGTCCGGAAATTTACGGTTCCCGGGTAGATACTTCCGGGCCTATTCCCGGCGTTATACGAGCAAATCTCTATATTGCAAAATTCTAGGTTCAGTCTTTTGCAAACTTCGTTTATAATCTAATAAAATATTCAACAGCATTCGTTCCTACTCGACCTTATTCTCACCTGATCGACACATCTAACATTTTAACAATCCCCTACAGCGAATGTCAACTTAAAGACGAACATTTAACATATTGACAAATATAATGTTCGGGAATTACCCATATCACAGTATTCTACTAACCATTTCATTCCATAAAAGAAAGCCGGCTCCTCTTCAATCTCTCGAAGACTACCGGCTTTTCCTTTGAAGTGCTGTACACTTCTACACTATTTAACAATAAGTACTGGAATCTGAGCATGCTGTACTACATTATGGCTGACACTGCCCAGAACAAACTCCCGAATTCCACCCAGCCCACGGCTACCAATAATAATGATGTCTGAGCCATTTTCTTTTGCAAAATCAAGCAACACTTCAGCAGCAGCTCCTTGGATCAGATCCACATTAGCCGTTACTCCAGCAGCCTGAATTCGCTCTTTGGCTTCATCCGTTGTTTGTACTGCAAGATTGTAATAGTCATTGTTGAGAGAAGGTGGCAGTGGCGCCAATCCCTCGCCGATAAATACACGCGGGAAATCAAATGCATGAATAACATCCAGTACTGCATCTGGTGATACTTTGGCGAATTCAATCGCGCGATCAAGTGCTTTATTTGAAGCTTTGGAGCCGTCATAAGCTACTAAGATTTTGGAAAATAACATGTAAATCCCGTCCCTTCCTTTATATGTATAACATCCGAAGCAAGCCTCGGGGTAATATCCTAACGCACATTAAAACCTTGTACTCCATGTCATTCTTTAAACGTTCCAGAGCTAAGATGAACCATTCATAAGAATGAATTTACATATCAACTCCTGTGAGATGGATCGAACTTGTATACTACGATCTAAGAATAATTAGCTAGAAAAAGTTTGATCCAGTGCAGTTCATCTCAAACCATTACTGGAGAAAGTAACCATACATTACTGCATTCAGAAACAAAAGCAGAGGAATACCGATCGTGAAGCTCGGATGCTTCGTTTTGTGCCTTTTGCGATACATGGCGATCCAGACTCCAAGCGCACCACCGATGAATGCAAGCAAAAACAATGTACGTTCAGGTGTACGATCTCGACGTTGCTGTGCACGCCTTTTGTCATCGGACATCACCAGATATCCTACTACGTTAATAAATATAAACCACAAGATAAGTCCGGTTTGCATATATTAAGCAGTCCCCCTATCCCGGGACATCTCCCTGCCTCCATTATAATCCTAAGACTGGCACATGTTCAACGCGGGAAAGGGAACTGAATTTTACTGCCTATCTAAGACTCCTCTTTGGGTATCCCGTTTAAACTTGGTACACGTTTGGCTGCTTTCTCCGGACGCACAGCGATACTCTCTTCGCGGATACTGTCTTTATTTTGCTGATTATGACGTTTCTCTGGTTTGTTGTGCGGCATATGGGTATCACCTCCTTAGCTTACGTTGCCTGAAAACGGAGGATCTTATACGAAGATGTGCCTACGCTTGGGAAGTGGTACGAATTCGTGTATCCTGTCTGTCCAAAAAATTGTAAAGTGCCCCATACAGATTAGCATCGTTCCTGAACGTACAAGCCGTAATCTTAGGACTTGCCTTATGAAATGGATTAGTTCGTTTCAGTTCATTAATCGCCCACTCTAAACGCTCCAAGAGAACAGGCTGGGCACTGATCCCACCCCCAATGGCGAACAGCTCCGGATCTAAAATATATTGCAAATTCATAATCTGCACCGCTACATTCAGACAATAATGATTGAATATTTCCGTAGCTTCCGGGTCCTGTTGGTTGATAAACTCAAATACCGCTGCTCCATCGGCAGGATCTTGCAACCCTTTCTTCTCACCGATCTGCTGAACCATTCCTACTGCGGAACAATCCAGACCAAAATACGTAGCTTCTTTTGTCACAGGATCAATCTTACTCATGATGTAACTAACTTCCCCAGCAGACAGATTCGCCCCTCGTTGGAGCTTGCCGTCTACAATAATACCTGCGCCGATTCCACTACCAAGCACAAGCACAATGGAGTCTTTCGCGTGTTTTACACTTCCAAGCCATAATTCGGCAAGTGCAGCACATTTCCCATCGTTTTCAATTGAAACGGTGATATTATAACGATCTGCAAGAAGCTTCGCCAAATTGACCTCATGCAAAAATGGAAAAAATCCGCCGTGATAAACAATGCCTGTTTCCACATCAATCGTTCCTGGACAACTAATTGCGATGCCCTGGAGGGAACTCAGTTCTTGCCCATCAATGATAGAGTATAGAACTTCCTCCAGTTCCTGAAGATCGGTTCTCCTAGTGGGTTGCTTGTCCTTATGTACGATATCCCCACTAGAGCTCATCAAAGCATATTTCACAAACGTTCCGCCTATATCCAATACTAAATACATCCTACCTACCCCTTGCCCAAAAGTTGATTTGAAAAGATAGTCTTGTCCCCAATCACTCACTGGTGAACAAGACTGTCTGATTGTGTTATTGCTGCTGTGCTCTTTGATATTCAAGTTCAGCAATAATTTCATTATGCGGTTTCTCGAATTTGAAGAAAGCCATAATCAAGATCGAAAGAGCACTCAGAATTATAGGTAACCAAATATAACTGATCGTTATTGCTGTCAGAGCAGATTCAGTCTGTGTCTGGTTTGCTACATATCCTCCTGCAGCAAGCATCCAAGCTGGGATGGCTGCACCTAGACCTGATCCTAGTTTGATCCCAATGCCTGAGGCAGATACAAGTAATCCCTGAGCACGTACCCCTGATTTCCACTCCCCATAGTCTACAGCATCCGCCATCAGAGTGAATAACAATCCCGCTGGAAGTCCCAGTCCAATTGCGGAAATGACCGTTCCTGCAAGGATCATGCTAACCTCAGAACCACCAATCCAGATCATCAACAGACCGATAATATTAATGATAATTCCTGTAATTACAACTTTACGCTTACTGAAAAACTTGGTTAAGAACGGGACTAATAGTATGCCAATGAGTGTCATCATCCCAAGCGTATTGACCGTCGTCACTAGATCCTTTCTCCCTAGATTGTACGTAATATAATAGATCCCTGCAGATAGCTTGATAATATACATTGTGAAAAATACTAATCCAAGCAGCGCAACCACGACCCAAGGTTTGTTTCCTTTGAGCGCTTTCAAACCTTCCCGTAGCGGAACAGCTTCATTCCCAGAAGCACTCTGTACTCGTTCTCTTGTATTGAAGAAGGTGATCAAAAACATAATTACACCAACAACCGAAAAGATTGTCATTGTATAGAAGAAGCCTTTTTGCTGATCTCCTCCTCCAAAGTACGCGACTAGTGGCAGCAAGCTTAAGTTCACAATCAGACCACCGATCTGACCACCGAACATACGAAATGTATTGGCGACCGTTCTCTCTTGAACATCGCTACTCATACTAGATAACATCGTAGTCAGTGGATTATTGACCGCTGCATACAAAACACTAGAGGCAATATAGAAAATATAAGCATATACCAGTTTGCCTGATTGACTCAGGTCAGGCCCCATGAACAACAACACTGAAGATAACGCAAATGGAATACAGAACCATAATATCCATGGTCTTGATTTACCCCACTTGGTATTGGTTCGGTCGATGAGAACTCCGAAGATGGGACTATCAATCATGTCCACAAACCGCACGATTAACATCATCGTACCTACAGCAGCAGCTCCCAGACCAAAAACATCAGTAAAATAAAAGGTGAGGTACGTTGTGATTACAGTATAAATGAGATTCGAAGCAACATCCCCTAGACCGTAACTAACTTTTTCTTTCAACGGAATTTTATGAGTCTTGCTAGATTTACCTGGATGGATTTCCGTTACCCTTCTTACGACTTCTTCGTGAACAGCCATATATGTGCCCTCCCTAATTAAGCGTTTTCATTGTTGTGAGTGTAAGCGTTCATTCCTCGCTAATTGTTTAATTCCCATAGAATTGAGAATTCGCTTATACTTATGTACTCCATATTAGAAAGCGCTTTATTTTTCTAATTGAAATATAAATCAATTCTATATATATTTATGGTATTAATTTGTGATAAATGGTATTAATCACGTATTTAACGAGGGGGCTATACTGATGATATCTGACCCACATCTTCAATGGATCTTCCATTCCATCTATGACTCTACCCGTATCCCAACTTTTTATATTACGGATGGTTCGGAACTGCTACATGGCTTTACCAGCACTCACACCTCTAAGTCCAACCAAACAAAGCTATCTAGAGAGCTCGTGGTTCACCTTCTCTCCATTCCTCTCTACAAGAAAATTCATCTTGTCTACATTAACAAGCAAGCGGATAAATTGATCCTCATGCCGATCTCCACGAAGGAGGGGCAGGGTCGCCTCATTTTATGGCCTAATTCTCAGAAATTCTTAGATAGCAATATGATCGATCAACAACTTGATACAACTGGATCAGCGGTAGATCACAGGCAGTTAATCAGTGCGGCTATACTGGCTCACTACCTATTGCATAATGAAATGTTAGATCTGGAGCAGGTCATTGAAGACAATCAGAATGTGGTCAACAACAAAACGGAGGATGTGCTTGATCTTTCATTGCTTGAACAACGAGAAAATGGCTTGTATCATAAATCGTATTTATCGGAGAGGAAAATTTTTGAACAAGTTCGTCTAGGAAATAAGAAGAAGATGTTGCTCTACCTGAAACAACATATGGAGATTAACGGGGTGTACGGCATATTATCCAAGAACGATAGTCTTCGGAGTAAAAAGAATCTCATTATTTCGGCTATTGCCATAGGAACTCGGGCAGCTATTGACGGTGGGTTGTATTCGGAGGTCGCTCTTACCCTTAGCGATACATATATACAACAAATTGAGGGTGTACCTCGGATTGAATCCATCCACACTTTTCTCGAAGACATTCTTGTTGATTTTACCGAACGAGTAGAGAAGGTTCATCGCGCTCACTTTTCCAAGGATATCCTGCTATGTCAGGAATACATTTTCAATCACCTTTATGATGATCTCGATCTAGATGTACTTGCCAATCATCTTCAAATAAGCCCCTCCTATCTCTCCCGTAAATTTAAGGAAGAGACTGGAGAGGCTCTGAAGATTTTTATCCAGAAGCAGCGCATTGAAGAAGCGAAGAATCTCATTATTTTCTCAGACTATCAACTTAGTGAAATTTACCCCTTATTGAATTTTTACGATCAGAGTTATTTCATTAAGGTATTCCGAAAACATACAGGTCTCACACCTAAGCAGTATCGTAATCGTTTTGTAGTCAAACCAACACAATAGAATTCAATGCGGCGATTGGTATTGTAAGGATTCTAAAATAGATGGAGGCTCCTGCACCTTTAGTTCTCTTTCTTCTCCATAGCCGCCTTCAGCAAATCACCGAGATTGGAACCGATGGATTCCTGTTTCGCATATTGCTTCACCAGCTTTTGCTGTTCGCGTTTGTTCACATGCTTCTTATCCTTATCCAATGTCTCCGTGATTCCACAAGGCAGGCACTGCACGTATAATCCCGCTTTGCCTTCTTTGATCTCCATCTTTTTGTGACACTGTGCGCAGCGGCGGTTCGACAATCTCTTCTCTGCTGAGCGGCGATAACCACAGTCCTCTGTAGGACAAACTAAGAATTTACCGCGCTTTCCTTTTTTCTCTAGCAATCGTGCATTACAGTCAGGACAGTGACTATTGGATACATTATGAGGCTTGTATTCAGCTTTACTGCCTTTAACCGTTGACACCAGTTCTTTCGCCATCGAACGAATACTATCCAGGAAAGGACCTGGTTTACCTTGTCCGCGAGCAATCCGCTCGAGTTCTGCCTCCCAGCGTGCCGTTAGTTCTGGGGTGCGAAGCTGCGGAGCTGCAAGCTCAATTAACTGTTTTCCTTTACCTGTTGGGTGCATGCTGTTGCCTTGACGATCAATCGTATCGGAGTTCACCAGTTTTTCAATGAGATCTGCCCTTGTAGCTGGCGTGCCAAGTCCATGTTTCTCCATCTGAGAGAGCAGAGCAGCTTCTGTGTACCGTTTAGGCGGCATCGTCCGTCCACTCTTCACATGACAACGCTGAACGGTTACAGACTGCCCTTGCTGCACATCTGGCAGAAGCACAGACCCATGATTAGCATCATCTTCCGTACGGTCATCGTCATCATCGCTATAATCCCCACCATATACTTCACGCCATCCACTGTCTTTCACGGTTGTGCCTTTGGCATGGAATGAATCATTGCCGATCTGAACGGTGATCGCTACAGAATCATACCTAGCTGCTGGATAGAACAAGCTGATAAAACGACGAACAATGAGATCATACAGTTTACGTTCCTCCGGACTAAGTTGATTCAGTAGCACGGTCTGCTCCGTCGGAATGATGGCATGGTGATCTGTTACTTTACTGTCGTCTACGATGCGTTTCGTGATATTCAGGTTTTTGCGCAGCAAAGGACGTGCGATAGAGGCATAAGGACCAATAGCTACACTCTCCAGCCGCTCTTTAAGCGTACCCACCATGTCAGAGGTCAAATAACGGCTGTCTGTACGCGGATACGTAACAAGTTTGTGCTGTTCATACAAGCGCTGTAGAACATTTGATGTTTGTTTGGCAGAGAAACCGTATTTTCTGTTAGCATCTCGCTGTAGCTCTGTCAGATCGTATGCTAGTGGATGCGGCTCTACCTTCTCACTCTTCTTCACTTGAGAGATAGTACCTTTACGCCCCTCAATCCGTTGCTTCAGTTGTTGCATTTCCTGTGGGTCAAAGATCCGAGAATCCCCGCCACTTGCCCGCCAAACGGCCTGAAAACCACCTAGATCTGCTGTCAATGTCTCATATTCTTGTGAGCGGAAGCCATTTATTTCATTTTCTCTATCCATAATCATGCCCAAGGTTGGGGTCTGAACACGGCCAGCTGACAACTGCGCATTGAAACGAACAGTTAGAGCACGCGTTACATTCAGTCCAATCATCCAGTCTGCTTCCGCACGGCAGCGTGCAGATTCATAGAGACGATCGAATTGACTGCCTGGCTTCAGTGATGCAAATCCATCCTTAATCGCCTTATCTGTCTGAGAAGAAATCCACAAACGTTTAAACGGCTTCTTCCACTGTGCCATCTGCATAATCCACCGGGCCAGCAATTCTCCCTCACGTGCGGCATCTGTAGCGATGACCAATTCGCCAACATCCTGACGTTTCATTAATTGCTGTACCGCTTTGTATTGATGATTCGTTTCCCGAAGCACTTTAAGCTTGGTACGCTCCGGCAGAATTGGTAGATCTTCAAGATTCCATGTTGCATATTTTTTGTCATAATCCTCTGGCTCTGCAAGACCTACAAGATGCCCAAGCGCCCAGGTTACGATGTATTTTGGCCCTTCAATATAACTTTTATGTTTATCACGCGCCCCCATAACTCTGGCAATTTCGCGTGCGACAGACGGTTTTTCTGCGAGTACCAATGTCTTCACTTCATATCTCTTCCTTTCTGGTAAAACATTAAGAGGTTATTCAGAACGTCCGCTTTGGAACATACACTTAACGTTCTGCTGTTTAGATTATTTCATTATATCATTTCACAGTGGAGGTATGCTTTGCGCTTCTATTCCAGATCGGTACTTCTTATACCCTATACTTCATATAACATTGCTTACGACCAATTTGTGTTATGTGAATGTTATGTATGAGTTATATTTCCAAGAAATATATAGATTCATATCTTTTGTTAGCACATGAAAACAAGAGATATTGTGAGGAATACTCACATAAAGTTATTATGTATGCGTTTTTTTGGATAAATATTAGAATTGTAAGATTACCTAACATGCATATAGAATGTGCAAAAGCATATTGTTCACAGATTAATTACACACATCATCTGAGACACAGGAAGGGAGCGTGGATACATGACTAATCATGGATCTGTATTTAGAAAAAGTGGGGCATTGTTAATGGCGAGTGCTGTCATCGCTGCAACTTGGGGAGGAACTACTGTACCTTCAGCATTTGCCGCAACAGCTACTCCAGCTAGTAAAACTTCTACTGCAACGATAACCCTGGCCAAAACACCAGCTAGTGCTGCAACATTCGTAGGAGCCATGGAAGAAGCGGCTACGCTTGCAGGCGTGCCTTTTACTATGGACAGGCTCTCCGGCACTACCATTAAGCGTAAGGATGTTGCCGTAGCCTTGCAACAATGGCTTAAACTCGACCCTGCCACAATTTCCTTCAAGGATGTACCCGAACAGGCTGATTATGCTGATGCTGTAGCCTCTTTAAACGCTGCTGGGCTGATGAAAGGGTATACGGATACTCTCTTCCTACCTAACGCTATTCTTACTGAGAACGATGTCGCTGTATTAAAAGACCGTGTATATAACTACATAAAACCATTCGTTCTGGAGGAAGCCACGATCATGGATCTTCAGATGGCAATGACGCAAGGGAAACTGACATCCAAAGAGCTCGTACAACAATACCTTGATCGTATCGAAAAATACGATGATCAGGGAGTCAGCATTAACGCTGTTCTCACAATAAACCCAGATGCACTGCAAATCGCAGAGCAATTAGACGCAGAACGGGCAGCTCAGGGTGCTCGTGGTTCGCTACATGGCATTCCAGTTCTTGTGAAAGACAACTTCGATACCAATGATATGCCAACCACTGCTGGCTGTATCTGTCTGAAAGACTCTATCCCAGCTCACGATGCTGAACAAGTGAAGAAACTTAAGGCAGCAGGCGCCATTATATTAGGCAAAACGAACCTGCACGAGTTCGCATTTGGCATCACGACATCCAGCTCACTAGGAGGTCAAACACTTAACCCATATGCGCTTGATCACTATCCAGGTGGCTCTAGCGGCGGAACAGGAGCTGCTATTGCCTCAAACTTCGCTGCTGCCGGCTTGGGTACAGATACAGGTGGCTCAATCCGTATTCCGTCCAGCTTCAATAGTCTCGTAGGCATTCGTCCAACGATCGGACTGTCCAGTCGTGAAGGTATCATTCCACTGGCGTTGACGCAGGATGTTGGTGGCCCTATGGCTCGTACAGTAAGTGATGCTGCAATTATGCTCGATGCTACTGTAGGTTACGATAAAAAAGATGTGTCTACTGCTTACGCTGTAGGCAAAATCCCTTCTAGTTACACAGACTTCCTGGATGTTAACGGGCTTAAAGGAGCACGTATTGGTGTCGCTCCAGAACTGATTCCAAGCACCAAAGCAGAAGAAAGGGCTGTCGCTGACGTCATCCATAATGCAGTGGAGGAACTTAAATCACTCGGTGCTACCGCAGTTCCGATCTCCATCCCGAACCTGACGGAGATCAATAAATATCCAAGTCTCAGTGGATACGAATTCAAATTCCAGTTAAATGATTACCTTGATTCATTAGGCGAAGAGGCTCCTTACCATAGTCTGTCTGAGATCATCGCTTCTGGAGAATTCGACAAAGCGCAGGAGCAATCAATGAGAGCACGAGATGCACGTGAAACGTTAGATACGACAGAATATAAGGACATCGTTCTGAAACGTACTCAAGTTACACGTGAGTCACTGCTGAAAGTCATGGCAGATCATAACCTGGATGCCATTATCTATCCTACATCCACACAGGCTGCTGGCCTTATTGGCGAAGGACAAACTTCCGGTGGCAACAACCGACTCAGTCCATTTTCTGGTTTCCCAGCAATCACAGTTCCAGCAGGCTTCACAACTGACGGCTTACCAGTAGGGATCGAGTTTCTGGGGCGTGCATTCGACGAAGGTACACTGATCAAGCTAGCTTATAGCTACGAGCAAGGAACTCATCACCGTCAAGCGCCTGAGCTGACACCGTAATTATTTTGCCGACTTAGTCACAGCTCCTCTGCTATCATTATATTAGTCATATGTAGATGACCCGTTTTATCATGTAAAAGGTTCAGATCCTAAACTATGGCTCATGGTAAAGTAGAGATAATAATGAAAGCACACAAGTTCACCCATTATGTTCCTGTTATCAGATCAACAGCTCATTTTTCTAGTTAGGGTAAAAGATATTAAGAAAAAAAGAAAGATGGGATACCGCTCTATATTGAGCGGTATCCCATCTTTCTTCGATATAATGTCAGGAATCATGCTTGAGATTAGGCTCTGTCTGGCACGCCCCATTTTAGGACGAGACCCGAGTACGTTAAGCCACCTCCGAATCCAAACAATGCCACTCGTTGACCATGCTTCAGCTTTCCTTCATCCACTGCAAGCTGCAATGCAAGTGGGATGGACGCAGCAGACGTATTCCCCCGGTATTCCATACTGGTTAACGTTCGTTCCAGAGGAATCGGGCCACGTTCGCAGACTGCCTCGATCATTCTCATATTGGCACTGTGCGGCACAAACCAGTCAATCTGCTCAGGCTCTAATTCTGCCTTCGTGATGAGATGGCTTAATTGTTCAGGAATCATGCGTACAGCCCATTTGTAGATTTCCCTACCGTTTTGAACAAGGCTCCCCTCGACCTTTAAAGGTAACCCATTCATCTCTGACGACAAACCACTCTTATATAAATGAACCCCGCCTTCTCCGTGTGTTCCTGAGATTGCTGCCATAAAGTCGCCTTCTCCATCAGATCGTTCCACTAAAAAGGCACCAGCTCCATCCCCAAATAACACACAGGTTGTGCGGTCGGTATAATCCGTAATTTTAGATAAAGTCTCTGCCCCAATCACTAATATCTTGCGATACATTCCACTTGTTACTAAGCTATCTGCCATTTGCATACCATACGTAAATCCTGCACAAGCAGCATTTAGATCAAGTACTCCTGTATGCGGAATGCCAAGATTGGCCTGTACTCTGGAAGCTGAACTTGGAAAGGCATATTCAGGTGTGCTGGTTGCAAATAGAATCATATCAACATCATTTACGTTAACCTGGTAACGACCGATCATATCTTCAACAGCTTTTGTAGCCAAGTCAGATACATATTGGTTGTCATCCGCAATCCGGCGTTCTCTCATGCCAGTACGCTGTACAATCCATTCATCGCTCGTATCAACCATTTTCTCCAGATCAGCGTTACTTAGGATGCGCTCTGGCACATATGTTCCGAATGCGGTGATTATCGCTTTTGATTGATTCATACTAGCACCTCCGTTAGTGTTTTTATTATTATAGCACCTACTATTAGTATCTGGTACTAAAAAATAATAAATTGCAGCGATCATTCCAAAATAGAATAGAACAAGAGCTATTCATCTTAAATGAGAACGATCATTATTGATCTATAATCCAACCATTTTGTTAATATATCTCAAAGGACCCTTAAGCATTCATAACCCGTTTCGGGATAGTTTGAATTTAATCTTATGTTTATAGGTACATGCACGATCTTCTAATCCGACATGAGGTTTATTACATAAATATAAAAAAACAGCCTAGTCTAAGATTAGGTTGTTCTAAGAACATAAATAAAAACCACCACCGAATAACATCGGCAGTGGTTCTTTGCTTGGCGGCGTCCTACTCTCCCAGGACCCTGCGGTCCAAGTACCATCGGCGCTAGAGGGCTTAACGGTCGTGTTCGGGATGGGTACGTGTGGAACCCCTCCGCTATCGCCACCAAAC
>NZ_JAKRNP010000004.1:0-514129 GCF_022346845.1 Paenibacillus sp. ACRSA
CGACTTGCATGTATTAGGCATGCCGCCAGCGTTCGTCCTGAGCCAGGATCAAACTCTCCAATAAAGTATTGAAAAGAGCGATTAGCTCATTTTGAATCTGACGAGATTAAAAATCTCATTTATGCTTTGAAATCATTCAGTCCGAAGACATGTACGATTTCTCAGCGTCGATCTTGCAAGCAAGATCGTTACTCACTCGTTGTTCAGTTTTCAAAGATCAAACTTATTTCAGCGCCGACATTCGTTCTCGTCAGCAACTTTTATATCTTATCACATCCGAACCAACTTTGCAAGCTCTTTTTTTAAGTTTCTTTCGAAGCTTATTTTATTTGCTTGCCGCACCGTGTTTCTCGTGTTTTCTTGGCCGGAATTAGAATATACCATGTACAGATTTAGAACGCAAGCTTTTTTTGAAGAAAAGTTTAAAATAAGATAAATATCAATAAAAGCCCCTGAAAGAGACTTTTATTGAATCGATGTAGTACCGCACGTTCTGTATATGCTACGAACTGATAATTTCCTGAATATGAAGCTGTCTTTGTTGCATTAGATTTATGATACTTCCTTCAACAGATACCATTGGGCGGGTAGGATGGTCACGATCTGAGAAAATAATCTCTCCTATTTGGTTATTGCTGAGTCTAACCCGTATGCCATTGTGGATCTGCGTGGAACGCTGAATAAATACATTCACAATTGTTGGATCTAGTTTTCCAAACGCCTCGCTCTGAATTTGTTCTAATACTAAATAAGGAGATTGTGCTTTGCGATAGATCTTTTCTAACGTCATCGCGTGAAAAATATCGGCAATGGCTACAATCTTGGCATAGATATGAATCTGTGTACCGCTTAACTGCAAGGGATAGCCTGATCCATCTACCTTTTCATGATGCTGTAGCGCCGCTAGTCTAGCTCCCTCGTTAATAGCTTTTGCTTGCTTCAACACCTGATATCCATATTTCGTATGCTGGCGGATCTCCTCCTGCTCCTCCGTTGTTAATGCAGAGGGTTTATGGAGTATCAATGGATCTACCTTGTTGTTGCCGATATCGTGGAATAGACCTGCAAACGCCACTTGCATCCAGTCTTTGGACGGCAGCTCCATCCACTGTGCTAATTGATAGGATGTAATTGCACTTAGAACTGCATGGTGGTAAACATAGTCGTGCTCGTGCATCACTCGCGGGCTAAAAGTGAGAACATTGTATTGCTTAAGGTGAACAAACATAGCTTCAAGCTGTGTACGAAGTTCGTATACAGGCAATTCTGCAGCGAGAGAAGAGAGGAAGGCATTCTTAGTCATCGCCACCATCTTCTCATATTCTTCATGGAGAGATGAGACTATAGGTGCTGTGACTGCACCAGCCCCCTTGCTAGACCGTTCTCCATTCTTCTCCACTCCAGTATTACCTGATGCGGTAGAAGTGCCTCTAGAGCCTGTATTGCTTGCGCCCACACGTTCCTGATCAATGTCGACTTGGTGAACCATAAAAGCTTTAAGCACTTCTATATCTTTAGGTAAAATGACTTTGCCTTTTTGCAACAAAACATTACCGCGAGAAGTATGTACATCATTCCCCAGTTTAAGCCCTGGTTTTACTTCAGATAAGGTGATTAATCCCATAGTCATTCCCCTCACTCATTATTCTTCTATAAAATAAGACCATAGTCCCGATTTCCCATGATATTTATCATTATATTACTCGCTAATCAGGCTGTACATCCTAGATTTTGCACGTAAACCATAAATAAAAAGAGGGCTCCTTAAGGAACCCCCTACTATATCTTCAACCTATTATAGATTAATCTTTGTAAATCCTAATGAACTATGCTTCTGAATCACCGTTGTCTGAATCCGTACCCTCGTTATCTGTTGACGGATCAGCTATACCTTCAGCAGCTTCTCCTGCTTCCAATTCTTCTAGCAATTCATCCGGTTCATCTTCATTCTTGTCAATCCGACTAACCGTCGCCACAGCATCTTCATCGCGGATATGGATAAGCTTAACACCTTGCGTGTATCGACCCATGGTGGATATGCCTTCCATACTCATTCGAATCAGTGTACCACTGGATGTGATTATCATCAGGTCTTCTTCGGTTTTCACCATTTTCAGGCTAACGACAGCACCGTTCTTCTCTGTAACGTTAATGGTCTTGATTCCTTTACCACCACGAGTCTGCATACGATAATCGCTGACAGGAGTACGTTTACCGTATCCTTTGGCCGTAACGATCAGAACATCCAGCTCCTGATCAACAACGTCCATGCCAATGACAACATCATCTGTATCCAACGTGATCCCTTTTACCCCTGTTGCACTACGTCCCATTGAACGAACATTAGCTTCAGAGAAACGGATAGACATTCCGTGAGCTGTACCCATAATGATCTCTTGCTGTCCATCGGTCAGCTTAACTTCAATCAGGGCATCATCTTCACGTAAGGAGATCCCGATGAGACCGCCTTTGCGAATGTTAGTGTAATCCTCAAGTGGTGTCTTCTTCACAACACCCTGACGGGTAGCGAAGAATAGATACCTATCACTTTCGAATTCCTGCACTGGAATAACTGCATTAACCGATTCTCCCTGTTCGATCTGGATTAGGTTAATAATTGGTGTTCCCCGTGCAGTACGCCCAAGCTCTGGAATTTCATAAGCTTTGAGACGATACACTTTACCTTTGTCGGTAAAGAACATGAGATAGTTGTGTGAGTTAGTCACAAATAAATGCTCGACAAAGTCGGTATCTTTCGTGTCCATACCTACAACTCCACGTCCCCCACGCTTCTGACTACGATACGTGGATACTGGCAAACGTTTCACGTAGCCCGTATGCGTAATTGTGATGATAACCTCTTCACGAGGAATCAGATCCTCATCCAAGATGCTTTCTTCACCAATCGTAATCTCTGTGCGACGATCATCACCGAAACGTTCACGAATTTCTTGCAGCTCTGTACTGATAATTTCGAGTACGAGATGCTCATTAGCTAGAATTTCGCGATATTCTGCGATTTTGATCATCAATTCGTTATATTCATTCTCGATACGTTCGCGTTCCAAACCTGTAAGGCGTTGCAAACGCATATCGAGGATAGCTTGAGCCTGGTCATGACTAAGCGAGAATCGCTCAATCAATCCTTCTCTAGCGGCATCTGTATTACTGGAGGAACGAATCAACGCAATAATCTCGTCAATATGATCCAAAGCGATACGTAAGCCTTCCAGGATGTGAGCACGAGCTTCGGCTTTTCTCAGTTCAAACTGCGTACGTCTGCGAATGACTTCAATCTGATGCTGCAAGTAGTGATACAACACTTCACGCAAATTCAGAATCTTAGGTTCTTTGTTCACAATAGCTAGCATGTTAATGCCGAATGTGGATTGCATCGACGTATGCTTGTACAAGTTATTGAGCACTACACCTGGATTCACATCTCGGCGAAGCTCAATCACGATTCGCATACCATTACGGTCTGATTCATCACGAAGATCTGTGATGCCATCAATTTTTTTGTCACGTACCAGTTCGGCAATTTTCTCAACAAGTCTAGCCTTATTGACCTGGTATGGAAGCTCTGTAACCACGATTCGTGCTTTATTATTGTTCTCTTCGATATTCGTTTTGGCTCTCATTGTTACCGAACCGCGTCCAGTCTGATACGCTTGGCGAATCCCTGAACGTCCCAGGATATAACCTGCTGTAGGGAAATCTGGTCCGTGGATATAATCCATTAATTCCATAGACGTGATGTCTGGATTTTGGATCATTGCCTGTACACCATCGATAACCTCACCTAAGTTATGAGGAGGAATATTCGTAGCCATACCTACCGCGATACCGCCTACACCGTTAACAAGCAAGTTAGGGAAACGGGCTGGTAATACAACAGGTTCTTGCTCTTCACCGTCATAGTTCGGCTGGAAATCAATCGTATCTTTATTAATATCTCTGAGCATTTCCATAGCAATCTTGGACAAGCGTGCCTCGGTATAACGCATCGCTGCTGCCATATCGCCATCTACCGATCCGAAGTTACCGTGACCATCGACATGCATATAACGCAAAGAGAAATCCTGAGCCATCCGTACCATCGTTTCGTATACCGCAGAGTCACCGTGGGGGTGATACTTACCGATAACTTCGCCGACGATTCTGGCTGATTTTTTGTGAGGTTTATCGGGTGTCATGCCTAGCTCCGACATTGCGTAAAGAATACGACGGTGAACCGGCTTCAAGCCATCACGTACATCAGGCAAAGCACGGCTAACAATGATGCTCATCGCGTAATCCATAAACGACTCACGCATCTCGACGCCAATATCCCGATCTTTAATCTGCGAATTCATTTCTTCCGCCATGCTGGACCTCCTTCTTGTCCTTCAACAAACGTTCCATTCAATCAATCAGTTTTCTTTGTATGTGAAAAGCCTAACAAGGCTAAAACCGCGCAAAAACGCTACTCTTTATTATATTACTTTCACAAAAGTTACACAATTAAACGTCTGCAGGACAATAGCCTTATTCTAGTCTGTGTTCAAAAAGGGCTTTTTCGGCTGAATCGCCTATTTGAAGCTGAGATGCCACTAAGCATCCTTAGTAATCAAAAGTGGACTTTTTGAACATCTTTTTCTAGGAACTTTTGGTGGTCTAGGGATTAGCCCTGCCCTCCTGCCATTTTACACATACAATGCTAGAAAATGCGGCATATGTACTGCGTATACAAGGCTGATGCCGTTCCCAATCTACGGTAAAACTACAAATTGTGCAGCAAACCACACAAAACGCCATATTTCTCTATTATACCACTGAAATCATCTCTTGTCCTTTGAATTCTCTGTGCTGCTACTCTCTGAAGAACTATAAGTAAAACACGAAAGGACTGATGTCTCTTGAGTATCCAGCGTGTCTCCAGTAAATGGACCAAAACGGTTGTGCTGCAGCGCAGCCGCGGTGTGAGCAGGTATCTTCCTGTCACGCGTCGATACAATCGTCAAACTCTAGAACGGATGACTGAGCTGTATGAATCGAATTATATTAAGCCGGACCGAGGAACCTATGGTAATGGCGTTATGCGGGTCAAAACGATTCACACCATGCGGCCTATGCCTCCTTCCATCCTGGATACCAGCATAGAAGAAATTGATGAAGACCCATCTAACCCCAGTTCAGATAGCAAATCTTTAATAGCAAATCAGGATGTGCAACCTGTGACTATTCAGACGACTTCGTACGAACTGCAATATGGTACACAGCAGAACGTATTCCATTCCCTTGATGAACTAGAGCTTGCTCTTAACGAAAAAATTAAGCAACACGAATATATCATTCAACAGGGCATTTCTTTGTTAAAACATGAAGGTCTTCCGTTCGATTTACGGGTGCTCACCCAAAAGAATCTCAGGGGATCATGGGAAACTACAGGTATTCTAGGTAGAGTTGCTGCTCCTGGCAAAATCATTACTAACATTCATGGTGGTGGGCGCTTGGCCACCTTTGAAGAGTTGGTTCAGCCCCACCTTTCAAATACTCAATTTCAAGAACTCCGGAATGAGCTGTACCGACTTGGAATCCATACCGCTGTTCAATTGCAACAGACGTTTCCGAGACTCAAGGAAATTGGCATTGATATTGCTCTGGATGGATCAGGACGTCCATGGATACTAGAAGTAAACACTTTACCCGGCATCTACGCCTTCGGACTGTTGCCTGATAAAGGGGCTTACCGCAAAATCAAACGTTATGCTATAGCGTATGGAAGGCTGCCTTCCAAGAAAAGCAAGACAACACGCAAAACTACTAAAGCACAAGCATCCTCCTCCAAAAAACGCCCACGTTAAACAATGCGCCCTCTACCCCAATGCAGATTACCAAAATAAAAAAAGGCGCCTTGCAGGCGCCTATCTTAACAATCATCAAATATCGAGATTTTTTACATACTTCGCATTTTCCTGGATAAAATCACGACGTGGTTCGACGTTATCGCCCATCAACGTATCGAACATAGCATCAGCTAACATCGCATCGCTAATCGATACTTGAAGCATCGTCCGACTCTCAGGATCCATTGTTGTTTCCCACAACTGTCCGGCATTCATCTCACCAAGACCTTTATAACGTTGGACATTAAACTTCACATTTTCACCAAGACTTGCGATGATTTCATCGCGCTCTTTCTCGGAACCTGCGTAGCGAATGACTTTGTTACGTTCAATCTTGAACAATGGTGGCTGTGCAATATACACATAGCCAGCCTCGATAATTTTGCGCATGTATCGATACAAGAATGTCAGAAGCAATGTACGAATATGTGCACCATCGACATCGGCATCGGTCATCAGGATGATTTTATGGTAACGTGCCTTAGAAATATCGAAGTCATCCCCGATTCCTGTTCCCATTGCGGTAATAATGGCTCTAATCTCCGCATTACCCAAGATGCGATCTAGACGTGCCTTTTCCACGTTCAGGATTTTACCACGCAGTGGCAAAATAGCTTGGAAATGACGATCACGACCTTGTTTAGCAGAACCACCTGCGGAATCTCCTTCGACGATGTAAAGTTCGCTAATGGAAGCATCCTTGGAGGAACAGTCTGCTAGTTTACCAGGCAGAGAGCTAACCTCGAGTGCACCTTTACGTCTTGTCAATTCACGCGCTTTACGAGCGGCTTCACGAGCACGGGCAGCTTGCAGACCTTTTTCCAAGATTCGACGGGAAACTGAAGGGTTCTCCTCCAGGAATTCCTGCAACTTCTCAGCAAATAGGGATTCCACAATACCACGTACTTCACTATTTCCGAGTTTGGTCTTCGTTTGTCCTTCGAATTGCGGCTCCGGAATTTTGACAGAAATAATCGCTGTCAAACCTTCACGCACGTCATCGCCTGACAGGTTGCCTGTACTATCCTTAATCACGCCAGCTTTGCGTGCATAGTCATTGATGATCCGTGTCAATGCACTCTTGAAGCCAGATTCATGTGTTCCACCTTCATGGGTGTTGATGTTATTGGCAAAAGAATAAATATTCTCCGTGAAGTTGTCGTTATATTGCAGAGCAACCTCCACTTGAATATTGTCTCTTGATCCTTCTACGTAAATCGGATTCTCGTGAAGAACCTCACGCTTTTGATTTAGGAATGAAACGTACTCGATAATACCGCCTTCGTACAAGAACGAGTTCGTTGCTCCAGTACGTTCATCTGTAAGTGTAAGACCAATCCCCTTGTTCAGGAATGCCAGCTCTCGAATACGAGTAAGCAAAATATCGTAATCGTACACCAACGTCTCAGTGAAAATTTCTGGATCGGGATGGAATGTAACAGTCGTTCCTGTCTCCTCCGCAGTACCGATTGTTTTTAGGTCATATTGAGGAGCACCACGACGATACTCCTGTTGATACATATGCCCATCACGTTTAACGGTTACGACCACTTTCTCGGATAGAGCATTCACAACGGACACACCCACACCATGCAAACCACCGGATACTTTATATCCGCCGCCGCCAAATTTACCACCTGCATGCAGAACGGTCATTACAACCTCAAGTGCAGGACGCTTCATTTTGGCATGTTCGCCGACAGGAATACCACGTCCATTATCGACTACAGTGATACTGTTATCTTCGTGAATACTGACCTCAATATGATCACAGTAACCCGCAAGCGCTTCGTCGATACTGTTGTCCACTACTTCCCAGACCAGATGATGCAGACCTTTGGCACTGGTAGAACCGATATACATCCCCGGACGCTTCCGTACGGCTTCCAGTCCTTCAAGGACCTGAATTTCATTCGCATCATAGGACGGTTGATTCATAGACATGCCTTTCACCTACTTCTATAGATTCAATATCGTAAATATGCGTTAACTAAGAATACTTGCTGAAATAGGATTTCTCTCTTAGTTTCAACAAGCTGGCTGTCCAAATAAAACAAGCAGCAAAGACACAATCATTGCATTCAGTAACCCCTAGAGATCAGGAAAAATGTGAGCCCGTTTCTTAAGCGTGGCAGAGGAAATAGGGGAGTAGTACACAATATTTTTGGTCACAACAATAGACTTGGCTTCCTCTTCGCCAATATGCTCCACCGTCTTTTCCTGCTCAGCATACGTGACATACTGCTTGGAGATTTTCGAGGATTTTTCAATCGATATATCAAAAATAGCGACCAATTCGGAAGAACGGATGATCTTCTCTCCGCCCAGATGAATGTACATAGACCCTCACTCCTTAGCGTTCAACCTGTCCGGCATGAACGTGATAAATACTGGCATCTTTGAGCTTATCAAGATTCAAGCTCTCGATTCCGGTAGCTGTAATAAAGGTTTGGACCTTACTCTGGAACGTCTCGATCAGCTGCGTCTGACGAAAAGGATCCAGCTCAGATAATACATCGTCAAGCAACAGAACCGGATATTCTCCGATTTCTTCGTGTATCAGCTCGATTTCCGCGAGTTTAAGAGACAACGCAGTTGTACGTTGCTGTCCCTGCGAGCCATACGTTTGTACTTCCCGGTCGTTAATGAAAAAGGACAGGTCATCCCGATGTGGCCCACTTAGCGTTGTGCCTCGGCGAATCTCCTGCTCTTTCATTTGTGATAATTTTATCATAAATTGGTCCATTAAAACAGCTTCATCTTCCTCAGACGCTTCGCTGAAGGAAGGAAGATAGGCTAAACGAAGTACTTCTCCGCCTCCAGTAATGCCCTGATGAATGGTTTCTGCCCACTTTTGGAGTTTCTTTATGAATTGTTTCCTTTTTTTGACGATTTTAACACCGTGCTCGACCAGTTGCTCGTTCCAGACTTCAAGCATCGTCTGAGCTGAGGCGTTCTGTCCCCATAGTTGTTTGAGCAGATTGTTGCGCTGTACAAGTACTTTTTGGTACTGCTGCAGATGGTATAGGTAACCCGGGGCAACCTGACCAATCTCCATATCAAGAAACCGGCGGCGAACCCCCGGCGTGCCTTTGACGATCTCCAGATCTTCGGGGGCAAACATAACCACGTTCAGCGTCCCGACAAAATCACTTAACTTGCGCTGCTCTAACCCGTTAATCTTTGCTTTTTTGCCTTGTTGCGACAATGCCAGCTCCAGTTTAACTGATCCATACTTTTTGTCGACTTCTGCAGTGAGTCTAGCACGTTCCTCACCGAAACGAATTAGCTCCTTATCGCGAGATGTACGATGGCTCTTCGTAAGGGCCAGTGCAAAAATGGCCTCTGCAAGATTGGTCTTACCTTGGGCATTTTGACCGATCAGTAAGTTCACAGGGCCAAAAGAGTCCAGCTTTAGATGCTCATAATTTCGGAATTGCTGCAGCTCAATGCTGTTGACAAACACAAGGTACCCTCCCTTTTCTTCCGTCCGTCAGGAGGCAGCAGAATCGAACTGGATTATTCTGCGGCAACTTCGAATGCGCCTTCTCCGTCCACTTCAACGATATCCCCAGGGTATAACTTGCGTCCCCGGCGTTCTTCAGGCTCTTTATTCACACGCACAAGTCCTTCTTGAAGCAAAGCTTTGGCCATGCCTCCAGTTGGAATGCAGTCTGCCAGCTTCAAAAACTGGTCAAGCTTAATATATTCCGTACGAATGGTTACTCGGTTCAATTGGAATTCTCCTCTCGTTTCGTTAGTTGGTAGTCCGGTAAGGCAATATGACGTAAAGGCTGTGACTGTCATCCAGTGGTTTCAAGATGATTGGGCTCATGACACCGGTAAAAGCGATCATCAGTTGTTCACTTTCCACGACTTTCAGTACGTCCAGCATGTATTTGGAGTTAAACGAGATTCTCAATGGATCGCCACTGAAATCTGCCGGTTCGATCTCTTCTCTTACTTTTCCCAGCTCAGAGGAGCTTGAAGAAATTTCGATTGTTCCAGAATCCATCGTTTGCATGCGCACAATATTTGTTTTTTCTTCACGTGACAGCAAATAAGCACGATCAATTGATTCGCTTAATTTTTTGGTATCCAAAACAAGTTCTGTTTTGTACGACGTTGGAATAATTCTAGAAGTATCCGGATATGTGCCATCCAGAATACGGGAGTAGAACAATACGCGGTCAATTTTGAACAAAACTTGATTATCAGCTACAACGATATCAACAAGCGTGTTTTGGTCAGGTACGATTTTGCTAAGTTCGTTTAGCGTTTTACCTGAAATTACGACATTGTTAAAACGGATACCCTCTGCATTATCCAGCATAGCTGAACGAGTAGCAAGACGGTGACGGTCTGTTGCCACAAATTTCAACTCATTATCAACTAAACTCCACAGTACACCTGTCAAGATGGGAGTCGTTTCATGTGTGGAAATGGAGAATACCGTTTGTTTGATCATATTTTTCAGTAAATCTCCAGGGATGGAGACCGTTTGATTTTCTTCGATGCTCGGCAAAACAGGGAATTCTTCTGGATCAAGACCTACGAGCTGAATCTCGGTAGCCCCTGCTGAGATAAAGGTGTTGAAGTTATCTTTGACTTCCATGTGTACTTCTTGGGAAGGCAATTTCTTGATAATTTCGACAAAGAATTTGGCCGGCAATACGACGCTACCGGGCTGATCAACTTGAACAACACTTTTATCACCATCTTCCAGAGGGATAAATGATTGGATGGAGATGTCAGTGTCGCTTGCTGTCAACGTTACACCCTGATGATTAACATCAAATTTGATACCGCTCAGGATGGGGATTGTTGTTCGACTGGAGATTGCTTTAGATACATGCTGAATGGACTCGTTTAAATAGCTTTTCATTATGCTGATTTTCATGGTTTCACTCCTAGCGAGTTTTTTGGGATGTTGAGGTGTTGATTTGTGTTTTTCAAAAGCCGAAGGCGATGGTTCGAAAAAGCGTATTTGTAGATGATATCTTTAAGATCTTTTTAGTAATAATAGTAATAGGGGCACTGAATATGTGGATAAGTGGGGTTAAACCCATAAAATTAAGCCTATCCACATGTGTACACGTTGTGCATAGGCTTGGGACTTGTTCAGGTTGGATTCTTTATTTTTTCGGTTAAGTTGTTGATAACTTTATAGAGATCCTGATCGTTTTTAATCGATTGGGATATTTTTTCGTGCGCATGAATGACTGTGGTGTGATCTCGTCCTCCGAATGCTTCCCCGATCTTGGGCAGAGAAAAATCAGTCAATTCACGTGAAAGATACATGGCAATCTGTCTTGGAAAAGCAACGGCTTTTGTACGCTTCCGTGCTTTGAAATCTTCTAGCTTAAGGCTGTAATACTCGCCGACCTTTTGTTGGATGTCTTGAATAGTGATCATTTTAGGACGGCTGGAAGGAATAATATCCTTCAGCGCTTCAGCAGCCAGATGAGATGATACATCTTGGTTTGTTAACGAAGAATAGGCTACAACCCGAATCAGGGCACCTTCGAGCTCACGAATGTTGGTGTCAATCTGATTGGCGATGTACATCATCGCTTCATTTGGAATATCGAGATTCTCTGCACGGGCCTTTTTACGCAAAATGGCAATCCTCGTCTCCAGATCTGGAGGCTGAATATCTGTAATTAACCCCCACTCAAAGCGGGAGCGAAGCCGTTCTTCCAGCGTTGGAATTTCCTTAGGTGGTCTATCGCTTGAGATAATAATCTGTTTCCGTTCCTCATGCAGCGCATTAAACGTATGGAAAAATTCCTCTTGTGTCGATTCTTTTCCCGCAAGGAACTGAATATCATCAATAAGCAGAATATCGACGTTACGATATTTGTTACGGAAGTTCTCCCCACGGTTATCACGGATGGAGTTGATGAACTCGTTCGTGAATTTCTCAGACGACAAATAAACAACCTTGCTACTTGGGTCATGCTCCAGAACATAGTGTCCAATTGCATGCATCAAGTGGGTTTTGCCAAGTCCTACTCCTCCATATAGGAAAAGAGGGTTATATGCTTTTGCGGGCGCTTCAGCGACCGCAAGCGATGCGGCATGGGCAAAACGGTTGCCAGGGCCAATGACAAAAGTATCGAATGTATATTTTGGATTCAGCATGCTCAGTACCGCCTCTTCCTGCACAACCTTAGGGGTTGGTGCCGGCAGTTGCGGATCCGGTTCAGCAGGCTTGTTCTCCTCAATGACAAATTTCACATCGACTTGCTTGCCGAGTAGCTCATATACCGTCGAACCTACCAGTTTGGTATAGCGACTCTCCAGCCATTCGACGGCAAACGTTGTCGGTGCGGAAATGACGATAGAACGGTCATTAAGCTTCGTCGCTTTGGTTGCTTTG
This sequence comes from Paenibacillus sp. ACRSA, assembly GCF_022346845.1. NCBI lineage: Bacteria > Bacillati > Bacillota > Bacilli > Caryophanales > Paenibacillaceae > Paenibacillus > Paenibacillus sp. ACRSA. The sequence continues at coordinate 12,271 of NZ_JAKRNP010000004.1, forward strand.
AACCAGGTATCGAAGCTTGGTTTGCTGAGTTTGTTTTGTATGATTGATAAAATTTGCTGCCATAAATCAGAAGTATGGCTGTCCACAGACTGTCACTCCTTTTACATGTTCCAAGTGTGGCTTAAGCCATGTTGCAGTGTCGAAATACGAGATATATTGCCTGAATTTATCCCCAAACCCCCGCAGGTCGAAAACAAAAAAAGAATGAACAACGGAAAATTGTTCACAACTTTATCCACAGGCTGTTGATAATATTATGGGTCAGATCACATATTCACATCCAAAAGTAATACAATCATAGCAAAAGAAGCCCCGCATTTCAACGTATCACGTGATTTTATCCACAAATTCAATAACTTGTGTATAATTTTTAACCACAACACAATATATTGTTTATAAATTGTTTAAGTTTCGACATGGCAACCCCAAAGTCGAAATTATTTTATACACAGGTTATCCGTCAAATGATGCCAAAATGTGTGCAAAATTATTCTTCGTTTGTGAATAACATGATTGTGGATAACTACAAAGTGAATTTGGGTTGTTCCAGACGCCGAAACTAATTAGGGGTGTTCCTCGCAGATGTTACTGCTCTTTAAGAGGCTTATTGATTGTTGAAAAGAAGGTATCTGTAAGGTGGAATTCCTTATCATGATTGCTGAGTTAATCAGATAGAGATCCGACATGAGGATGTACATATAAATAAGGCCAAAAAGAGGCAGAAGAGGGCTGCCTGTATAAGATGTTCTTTAGATAGAAGTTGATCGAAAATGCGACAAAAAGCGATGGAGATAGTAATAGAGGAAGAAGAGATATCCAGTTACATATATAAAAGAGGAAGAGCCAACAACCGATCGGTTGTTGGCTCTTGCTTTTAGAATGCGAAATAAGTCAGATCAGCGAACCATCTATAGATGAGCAGCAGACATCTTACGCTGGAATTCGGCAATATCAGCATACTCCTCTTCTAGCTTGCGAGAGATGCGAATATATATGGGTAGCAGCTCTTGATAGAGGGTGGCATGTTCTTTAATTGGTGTATGACGATGGGTTGTACCCACCATTGAAGAAACGGCATGAAGTGACTTGATTCGACCTGTTGCGTAAAGGCCAAGGACAACAGCCCCAAGACAGGAGCTTTCGAAGCTCTCAGGCACGACCACTTCTTGATTGAATATGTCAGACATCATCTGGCGCCATAGCGGAGAGCGCGCAAAGCCACCTGTAGCCTGAATAGAGGTAGGCTGTCCAATCTGTTCTTCCATCGCGAGCAGAACGGTGTAGAGGTTGAAAATAACCCCTTCAAGCACTGCACGTATCATATGCTCTTTCTGATGGTGGAGGGTTAAGCCAAAAAATGATCCACGAGCGTCTGGATTCCATAATGGGGCGCGTTCGCCCGAAAGGTACGGATGGAAGAGAAGCCCTTCAGATCCGGGAGTAACACGTTCGGCAATTTTGGTTAGCACGTCATAGGAGTTAATGCCGAGCCGCTTCGCGGTTTCTACTTCTGACGCTGCGAATTCATCGCGCACCCAACGGAACAGCATACCACCGTTATTGACGGGACCACCGATAACCCACAGATTCTCTGTGAGTGCGTAACAGAACGTCCGACCTTTGGGGTCGGTAACTGGGCGGTCAACGACCGTTCGAATAGCACCACTGGTGCCGATGGTTGCAGCGACAACACCAGGCTCAATGGCATTTACGCCGAGGTTGGACAATACCCCATCACTTGCCCCAATTACAAAGGGGGTAGAGGGGGAGAGAGCCATTTTTTCAGCCCATTCTTGATGCATTCCCTCTATTGTATGTGTGGTAGGTACGAGTGTGGATAAATGAGCCGGCGTAATGCCTGCCATTGCAAGAGCCTCCGCATCCCAGTCCAGTTGCTCTAAATTGAGCAGTCCGGTGCAGGAAGCGATAGAGTGATCGACGATATATTGTCCGAATAAACGGAAGAATAAATACTCTTTAATAGATATAAATTTGGCTGTGCGCTGAAAAAGATCGGGTTCGTCATGGCGTAGCCACATTAATTTGGTGAGGGGAGACATCGGATGAATGGGTGTACCTGTCCGAAGGTAGATGCGATGTCCCACTCCGTTCTCTTGCAGCTTGGCTGACCAAGCTGCACTTCGATTATCAGCCCAGGTGATGCAGCGGGTTAGCGGTTTGTCGTCTTGTCCCATTGCAATGACACTATGCATAGCTGAGCTGCAGGACACAAATAAGATTTGGTCGGCCATAACGCCACTTAGATCCATGACTCCACGCACAGAGCGGATGGCAGCCTGTACGATCTCCTCAGGGTCTTGCTCAGCCACATCAGGGGCAGGTGTATAGAGTGGGTATTCTTGTGTCGAGGTACTAACGACTTCACCCTGTTCCGTGAATAAAACGGACTTGGTACTGGTTGTACCGATATCTATTCCAATCATATAGTTGGTCACGTTGATCTAACCTTCTTTCTCCGGTTACGGAATCGAATCTAAACTCTCTATAATGAATTTTCATTTATACCACTGTACTTAGCAGCAAAATAAAGATCAGCCCCACGACGGATAATAGTGTTTCCATAACAGTCCACGTCTTGAGCGTCTGTGCGACACTCATATTGAAGAATTCCTTGATCATCCAGAAGCCTGCATCATTCACATGAGACAATACAAGGGAACCTGCGCCAGTAGCCAGTACGACCAGTTCGATGTTGGCACCTGGCGTAAGTGCAAGAACCGGAGCCACAATGCCAGCTGCGGTTGTCATCGCAACGGTTGCTGAACCCGTAGCTACACGAATCAGGGCTGCAACAAGCCAAGCGAATAGGATCACGTTAATGTTGGCATGGGTAGCAACCTCGGCAATGGCATTACCTACACCACTGTTGATTAGTACCTGTTTGAATGCACCACCGCCACCAATAATGAGAATAATGGTTGCCGTAGGCGCCAGACATTCGCTGGTGAAGCGGGAAAGATCGTGCTTGGTGAAACCACGTGCAAAGCCGAGTGAAAAGAGGGCGAAGACAACCGAAATGAGCAGGGCAATGATCTCATTGCCGATAAACTCACTAAACACTGTGAAGCCACTTGTAACATTGGGGTCAATGATACTTGCAATTGAACCAATCAGCATTAGAATAACCGGCAGCAAAATGGTAAAGAGCGTAATGCCAAATCCGGGCAGGTTACTGCTTGTTTTGGTAGCAAACTGCTCAGCCAGCTCTGCGGGTGGTTCAGTGTGTACCCTTTTGCCGATAAACTTACCAAACAAGGGTCCTGCAATAATCGCTGTCGGGATACCTACTATGAGGGAATACAAAATCGTCTTTCCCAGATCTGCGCTGAACGCTTCAATTGCAATCATAGGCGCTGGATGAGGGGGAACGAGACCATGTACTGTGGATAAACCAGCCAAAATAGGAATACCAATCTGCAGCAAGGACATATTTGTTTTACGGGCAACGGTGAAGATGATCGGGATCATCAGAATGACACCGACTTCGAAGAAAACTGGGATACCTACGATAAAACCAACGATCATCATCGCCCAGTGCACACGTTTCATACCAAACCGATCCACCAGTGTAGTAGCGATGCGTTCAGCTCCACCAGATTCAGCCATCATTTTGCCCAGCATAGTACCGAGACCAATAACAATTGCAATGGTACCAAGTGTGCCGCCAAGACCACCCGTAATAGACGAGATTACGTCAGCGGGTTTCATACCTGTAAGTAAACCGAGCATTAATGCAGATAATAAGAGGGTGATAAATGGATTCCATTTATATTTGGAGATCAATACGATTAGAAAAACAATGGCGATTAATGTCCATACCAGTAAAGTTGCATTATGGGATAGTCCAAATAGAGTGCTCATGCTGTATGCTCCTTCTTCTCATGTTGTATATAACGCTTACAAATAAATGACGGGCACGTATGCAATAAAGAATTAACTTTATGTATGCCCTTAAATAAAAAAGCAGTGGTTAGTTCCCTTTAATATGCCTCAAGAATGAAAATAAATCGCATTTTGTATACTTGTCGACAACTTAAAGCGCAATCATTCATTTCGAAAATGATTGCAATCTCAGTACAAACCCCATTACCCTCTAGGTTGTAGATGGAAAGTACGTTTGGAAGAGCTTGACGATCACAATGGTCAGCCGTGCGATCATCATATATCAAAGCTATCGTGTAACGTTTTGCCGGAATCCTTGAAGTATTGGCGTACGCCCGCCTGAATTAAGCTTTTGTCTCCAGACTCAAGGGCTTGAATTAACAAACGGTGTTTCTCAATTACAGCGCTTACTTTCTGCTCGCCTTGATTAAATACTTCCTTCGTTGTAAGTAACATGACCGTCATCACAACATATCGGATGCTCCGCCAGAGATGTGAAATGCGCGAATGCTCAGCGGCTTCAATGATCGTCTCGTGAAAAATTAGATCCTGGTAAGCAAACTCAACCGCATCTTGATGGCGTCCAGCCAGCTCCATTTTGTCGATGATATTATGGAGTTGTGTAATTAATTGTTCTGGAACGGCACTTGCTAGCCGTTGTTGGACAAAGCTTTCAATTAGAAAACGGACATCATATAACTCTTCGACGTCTTTAATTTTCAATCCGAGAACAACCACGCCCATTCGTTCCAGACGAATTAGTCCTTCATTAGACAATGTTCTCAAAGCCTCACGCACAGGTGAACGGCTACTGTCAAAATCAGCGGCAATGCGATTCTCTGATAAAACCTCTCCAGGACGAAGGGTTCCGCTAATAATACGCAGCCTTAGTTCGCAGGCAATGGCTTCCCCTCGGGAAGCACCTTGCAACCAAGAAGATGGAAACAGCATAATGGGTAACGCTCCTATTCAAATAATCAGTTCCTATTGATCATAGCATAACCGTTTATCGAATGAGCATATGTGATCATAATCGACAAGAATCATAAGGCAACATTAGTCATCGTTAAGGTCAGGGAAAAACCAATAAGTATACTTGTATACAAGATGTATTTGTATCCTACACCTTTCTTGAAAACTTGTAAACCTCACCGTTAAAGCGGATACATTCAATTTTAAATATACGCAGCAGAGGGAAACATTTTACGAGAAAATCTGACATGGAAACTTCGTCGTTAATTCGCAAGTAAAGAATACCCCTATTGAGATGGACACAAACAAGTCAGATATTTTTATATCATTATCCACATGTGAATAACTCAAAAGATTATAATAATGAGGTAATGATCAATATTTTGAGGTGTGGATAACCTGATATCACGATAAACAGTGATTTTAGGAAGGTGGGTGGGGATAACTTTTTGGCAAGTTAACCGTATGTGCCAATTGGAAATTCCAGCTGTTCAGGAAGAGTGCCCAATCGTAGATGACAACGGCGTTTAGAAAGAGGGAGGAGTCGTATGGGTTTCAGTTGACTTTTCCAGTTGTACGTGGTTAAATATATAAAGGTGTTTTCTGTGAAGATGAAAATGATTCATCACATAAGTATTTCCTTGTAAGGAGGTGCAATACATTGAGACCTACATTCAAACCGAACGTTAGCAAACGTAAAAAAGTTCATGGTTTCCGGAAAAGAATGAGCACGAGCAACGGCCGTAAAGTTTTGGCAGCACGTCGCCTGAAAGGCCGTAAAGTCCTGAGTGCTTAATGCATGTGAAGACCACCGAGGTGGTCTTTTTTTTTCTTAATATCAGATCAATTCGGACTTGATGCTTCTACAGATCTGGTCTGAATTGACTTCGAAGAGTCAGAATTCACAACCTTAATGTATGTTGAATGTTCTCGAAAGCGTACTTTTTTTTGGAAACATACCTTAATATATATAGGACAATTATGTTTTGGCCGAAATGACCGATTCATATTAATCCAGGGTCAATGCTTGCTCTTAGTGCAAGTAATTCATATTTATCACAATAAAATGAGTGTCCAATTCGGGTACTCAGTCGTCATTGATTCGTGATGAAGTTGTGATTAAGACAGTTTACTGTCATTCAAGAAAGCCTATACTAAATCAGTAATGAGGCCTCCGTCAATACATGATGGTGGAGAACAGCAAGGAGAAGCGCCGTGTACAAAAGACTGCGTTTACGAAACCGGGCGGACTTTAGCCGCGTATACCGGTATGGGAAATCGTTTGCCAATCATCAGTTTGTGGTGTATGGCTGCCGCCGTAAAGATACTGAGCAATTCCGAGTAGGCGTATCATGCAGCAAGAAAATCGGAAACGCTGTCGTACGCAATCGGATGAGACGTATGATTAAGGAAATTATACGGCATCACGAGAAAGAGATTGTTACGCAAATGGATCTGATCTTTATTGTCAGAAAAGGTGCGCTGGACATGACCTATCAGGAGATGGAGAAAAGCCTTATGCATGTGATGCGTAAGGCGGCTCTTTTGAAGCCTAATAAAAGGTAAGCCTTGGTTTATTTGTCCTCCTAATTATGGTATGATTTACGGTGGAATGGAATGGTTAAGAGAGGGGTTATGAAGTGTCGCGATTGAAGACATCAAAGGGGAAGTGGATTCTCCTCATTGCAGTTATTGCAATGGTCTCTGTATTAGCTGGATGTGCTCCGCAAGGAGCCGGGGTTACTACAGAAGATCTGAAGAACAGTGATTCATTCTGGCAAAGTAATGTAGTTTACTGGTTCTCTTATGCACTCGATACGTTCGCAGAATGGTTCAGCGGCGAATATGGACTAGCTGTCTTAGTCATGGTGCTTATTGTGCGGACATTGATTTTACCATTGACGATGAAGCAAGTTCGCAGCTCCAAAGCAATGCAGGCAATTCAGCCGCAACTTAAGGAGATTCAAGCCAAGTATAAAGATACACCTGAGAAAGTTCAGCAAGAAACGATGAAGTTGTTCCAGGAGAACAAAGTTAATCCGATGGCCGGGTGTCTGCCTCTTATCATTCAGATGCCGATTTACATCGCACTTTATAACTCCATTTACGGAAACTCCAGTCTAAGAACTCACGATTTCTTGTGGCTTCAACTCGGAGAACCAGATCACCTGTTTATTTTGCCAGTGCTCGCTGCCATCACTACATTCATTCAAACATGGATGATGATGCGCATGAACCCAGCACAGCAGATCGGTCCAATGCAGTTCATGCTATGGGTGTACCCGATTCTGATCTTCGTTATGTCGTATCAGTTCCCGTCCGCCTTGCCGCTCTACTGGTTCTACAGTAATATCTACACGATCGTACAAAACTATTTCCTTTACCGGAATAATGATAAAGTCGTGGCTGAGGTCAACGTGAAGCAGAACAGCTCTTCCAAAAAAGGAGCTAAACGCAAAAACGGTGGCAAAGCGACCGTCTCTGGAAAAGGGTCGAAAGGGGCCAAAAAATCGAAATGACCAAAGTCATTGCGTCAGGAAAAACCATTGAAGATGCTGTAAACCAAGGATTGGCTGAGCTTGGCGTGAGCCGGGACAAGGTCGAGATACAAGTGTTAGAGCAGCCGTCAAAAGGATTCCTGGGTTTGATCGGAGTAAAGGCGGCGAAAGTAGAAGTTAAGCTTCTCCCTGTACCCGAAGTCGTATCAGAGCCGATCAAGCCAGCTGCGTCTTTGTCTCAGATGCATGAAGCACCTGAGGATGTCGCAGCTAAAAATCCCTATGAGGAAGCGGCTGCTTTTTTAAAAGAAGTGGCAGCAGGTATGGGACTGGATGTTGAGGTGCATATCAAGAAACAGCGTGATGGACATGTCTTCAATATTGCTGGAGAAGATCTCGGCATGATCATTGGCAGACGTGGGCAAACGCTAGATGCTCTTCAATATTTAACAAACATTGTAGCCAATCGTTATTCGGAGAGTTTCGTACGCATTGTGCTTGATGCAGAGAACTTCCGTCAACGTAGACGGAAGACACTGGAGGATCTGGCTGAGCGATTAGCTGGACAAGCCATTCGTTCTGGTAAGGAAGTTGTACTAGAGCCGATGCCACCACTGGAGCGCAAAGTGATTCATGCGAAACTGCAAAATAACCCGCAGATTAAGACATATAGTAAGGGCGAGGAGCCCAATCGGCGTGTGGTCATTATGACGAAATAACACTGAATTGAAGACGCAATGGCTGCCTGCCCGGTGCAGAAGCCATTGCTTTTTTCGTACAAAAGCCTTTTATATTTAACTACCCATAAGTAAGCGTAAGCCTTTTATTAGAAATGATATGGCGTCCAATCCTGGGCGGCAATTTGAAAATAGAGCAAGGAGAGATAACCATGATCAGTGATACGATCACAGCAATATCAACGGCTGTCGGAGAAGCGGGAATTGCCGTGATCCGGATCAGCGGCCCGGATGCAGTATCAGAGACAGAGAAAATTTTTCGCAGTAAAACACCATTAACACAGGCTGAATCCCATACCGTTCACTATGGTCATATCATTGAACCAAGTACGGGAGAAAAGGTTGAAGAGGTACTAGTTACCGTAATGCGAGCACCGAGATCATTTACAACAGAAGATGTGGTGGAGATCAGTGCCCATGGTGGTGTTGTATCTGTCAAACGCGTAATGGATCTGTTGCTTCAGCTTGATATTCGTCTGGCCGAACCGGGTGAATTCACGAAGCGGGCGTTTCTTAATGGTCGAATCGATCTGTCACAGGCAGAAGGGGTTATGGATCTCATCCGTTCCAAGTCAGACCGTGCTTTCTCCGTTGCTCTGAAGCAAGTGGAGGGCAAGCTATCCAGTAAGCTTCGCGATCTAAGACATACGCTGGTCGAAACGCTTGCGCATATCGAAGTGAACATTGATTATCCGGAGCATGATGTGGAGTCACTCACGGCTGACTTTATTAAGGAAAAATCCAGTCTAGTCATGACTGAAATTGATAAATTGCTAGTCACCGCTGAGCAGGGTAAAATACTGCGTGAAGGTATTACAACGGCCATTGTTGGACGACCTAATGTAGGAAAATCCTCATTGCTCAATGCACTTGCTCAAGACAATCGAGCAATCGTAACAGATATTCCGGGCACAACGCGAGATGTTATTGAAGAGTTTGTTACGATTAATAATATCCCGCTCAAGCTGCTCGACACAGCTGGCATCCGTGAGACGATGGACGTAGTTGAGAAGATCGGTGTCGAGCGTTCCCGCTCTGCAGTCAATGATGCTGATCTTCTATTGATGGTCATTAATGCAGCTGAGCCTCTACATGTGGATGAGATTGAACTGTTGGAACAAATCCGCGGTAGACAATCAATTATCATTATGAATAAAATGGACTTAAATCCGCAGGCAGATCGCGATGTATTGCTTCGGTATATTCCAGAAGACCGCATTGTTCCCATGTCGGTAAAAGATGATCTCGGTGTAGATCGCTTGGAAGAAGCAATCTCAACATTGTTCTTCAGCGGTAAACTGGAGTCGGCGGATCTCACATATGTTAGTAATGTGCGTCATATTGCGTTGCTCAAAAAAGCCAAGCAGTCTCTTGTAGATGCATATGAGGCAGCAGAACAGTTCATTCCTATTGATATGATTCAGATTGATGTGCGACTCGCTTGGGAGCACCTAGGTGAAATTGTAGGAGATACAGCACATGATGCATTGATCGATCAGATTTTCTCCCAGTTCTGTCTAGGAAAGTAAAATTTGCAGGCTTGCACGTGTATCAAAAAGGTGTATGATAGATGAGTTCAATCCCTATTATAGGAGATGTATTTTAGATTTAGATGAACAATGACCCATTGTTTTGATATAGATGTTACGGATTTTCAAAATTCAATTTACGATTAGGCAGTCAGACGCCTAGTTGTTAGAACCGATCATACATCAGTATAAGTGTGCGACGGTATAAGGGGGTAAACAAGAATGGCTTTTGATGGCGGTAGTTATGATGTTATCGTTGTTGGCGCAGGACATGCAGGGGTTGAATCTGCACTAGCGGCAGCACGTATGGGTTCCAAAACGCTCATGATCACGATCAATCTGGATATGGTAGCGTTCATGCCTTGTAACCCATCCATTGGTGGACCGGCAAAAGGGCATGTTGTGCGTGAGATTGATGCGCTCGGTGGTGAGATGGGGCGGAACATCGACAAAACGTTTATTCAGATGCGGATGCTGAACACAGGTAAGGGGCCGGCAGTGCACGCACTGCGCGCTCAAGCAGATAAGTTCTCATACCAGCACAAAATGAAAGAAACAATGGAGAACGAGCGTAATCTGACCATGCGCCAAGGTATGGTGGATCGTCTTATCGTTGAGGATGATCAGTGTGTAGGCGTAGTAACACAGACTGGCACCGAGTATCGTGCTAAGGCGGTTGTCCTGACTACAGGAACCTATCTGCGTGGTAAAGTAATTATGGGTGAATTGATGTATGAAAGTGGACCAAACAATCAACAGCCATCACTCAAATTGTCCGAGCATTTACGTGAGCTTGGCTTCGATCTGGTTCGTTTCAAAACAGGTACACCACCTCGTGTGCACAAGGACACGATTGATTTTAGTAAAACCGAAATCCAACCAGGCGATGACGAGCCGAAATTCTTTTCTTACGAAACAGAATCTTCTGACAATGAGCAACTGCCTTGTTGGCTGACATATACATCTGTTGAAACTCATCAGATTATTAACGATAATCTACACCGTGCGCCAATGTTCTCGGGTGTTATTGAAGGTACGGGGCCGCGTTATTGCCCATCCATTGAGGATAAAATTGTTCGATTCAGCGATAAACCGAAACATCAGATTTTCCTTGAACCAGAAGGTAAAAACACATCGGAATACTATGTGCAAGGTCTATCTACAAGTCTGCCAGAGGACGTTCAGCTGGCTGTTCTACGTTCCATCCCAGGTATGGAAAAAGTAGAAATGATGCGTAACGGCTATGCGATTGAATACGACGCAATGGTACCTACACAGCTCTGGCCTTCACTCGAAACAAAACGTTTACCAGGTCTGTTCACTGCAGGACAGATTAACGGTACATCTGGGTACGAAGAAGCAGCAGGTCAAGGTGTGATGGCGGGTATTAATGCGGCACGTAAAGTGCAGGGGAAAGAGCCGGTTGTGCTTGATCGTTCCCAGGGGTACATTGGAGTTCTGATTGACGACCTCGTGACAAAAGGAACCAATGAGCCATATCGTTTGCTGACATCACGTGCGGAATACCGCTTGTTGCTTCGTCATGATAACGCAGATCTTCGTTTGACTGAAATTGGTCATGATATTGGATTGATTACAGAAGAACGTTATGCGAAATTCCTCGATAAAAAAGCTAAAGTAGATGCTGAAGTGGAGCGTTTGAAAGTAGCAAAAGTACGCCCTGTGGATGTCAATGCGAAACTTGAAGAAGCGGGTTCAACACCAATTCAGGATGGAAGCACATTGCTGACCTTGATGCGTCGTCCTGAACTGGGGTATGACTGGATCGAGCAGATCTCTCCATCCGAAGTTGAACTGACTGCTGATATGAAGGAACAAGTCGAAATTCAAATCAAATATGCGGGTTATATTGAGAAACAATTGATCCACGTGGAACGTTTGCAAAAGATGGAGAAGAAGAAAATTCCGGATACAATTGTATATAATGAAGTTCACGGACTTGCGATGGAAGCGAAGCAGAAACTCTCTACGATTCGTCCAATCTCGATTGGGCAAGCTTCCCGTATTGCTGGCGTTACACCAGCGGACATCTCCATATTGCTGGTCTACTTGGAGCATTATAACCGTGTAACCGCAGCAAGGGGACAATAATGGACGCTATCCAACAGCAGCTACAGTTGCGCTTGAAAGAACATGGATTAGAGCTGAATGAACTTCAGCTGGAACAGTTTGAATTATACTTTCAGGATCTTGTAGCCTGGAATGAAAAGATGAATTTGACAGGTATCACAGAGCGGGAACAGGTATATACGAAGCATTTCTATGATTCAGTATCGCTTGCTTTTTACACGGATATTTCCAAGGTTGAAAAGCTGGCCGATATCGGATCAGGAGCCGGTTTCCCGGGATTACCACTTAAGATTTGTTTTCCACATTTAAAGATAACCATCGTTGATTCCTTAAATAAGCGTATCGGTTTCTTGCAGCATGTGGTGGATCGCCTTGGTCTGACAGACGTTGAACTGATCCATGGACGAGCAGAAGAGCTTGGACGTAAAGAAGGGTATCGGGATAGTTATGATCTCGTTACGGCACGAGCCGTTGCCAAGCTAGCTGTATTGAATGAATTCTGCCTGCCATTTGTACGCAAAGGTGGATTCTTCGCTGCTATGAAGGGTGGCGACCCGCGCGAAGAAATGAAGGAAGCAGAGTTCAGCTTCAACCAGTTGAAGGGACGAGTAAAAGCAGTTCATCCATTCCAGTTACCGGTGGAGGAATCTGAGCGTCATATTATTCTCGTTCAAAAGTTTGATAAAACACCTTATAAGTATCCACGTAAACCAGGTACACCAATGAAAACACCTTTGGTGTAATTATAGGTAGCTCAAGTAGATTAAGAACAATAGTGCATCTTTGTTAATGCAGCGCATTAGCAGGGTGCACTATTTTTTTGTGAATGTGAATACAGTACAGAAATAGATTATAGCGAAAACGAATACTGATTGAAGATTACAGTGTGAGGAGATTACATTATTCATCTGAGAGTAAGTTGTTTTAGGCTTAAGCTCGTTCGTGGACTGGCGGACTGGATTGGAATATAAAATCGAAGATGTGATGCTTTTGTCAATTGAAGAGTGATTTATAATGGATGTAGATCGTAGCCGTGTGAAAAAGCAACTACAGTATGGTGATGTTTCACGTGAAACATTCTTCTTTTCTATAATACATAAGTGAAACGACTTACCATAATATCGAAAGAAATACCCTCCGACAAGTAATTATCCCTTCCGTATCGTTCAATTTGAATGAATAAAAAGCAGGAAAATTAAGAGCGTTTAAAGAATAGGTAAACATAGGATTATGATAGAAAAGATGATAGAATAGAAGTAGCCGATCCTGTGGTTCAGAGATCATAGATTGATATAGATGAATAGACATTTCATACAGTAAGTCATTGAATTAGGAAGTGTTAGTACAGGCAAAACTTATTCGAAAAACGACAGTATATATGGGGTCGCATATTGAATAAGAAGCACCTGCATTATAGCAGGAGCTATTACGAAACTAGGTGGTAATATACGGAATGAAAGAACAATTTTCGAAGTTGTTTGGTTTGGCGGATCGCAATAACGGAGACGAGATAAAACAAATTCCGGTCAATGAAATTGTGAGCAGCCCGTATCAACCCCGTACGATCTTTGATGATGAAAAAATTGACGAGTTGTTGCAGACGATCAAGACACATGGGGTTATTCAACCTATTGTCGTCCGCGTACGAAATGGATCATATGAGATTATTGCCGGTGAACGTCGCTGGCGTGCAGTTCGAAAGCTTGGTCTGGATCATATTCCAGCCATTGTACGTGAATTCAACGACTCACAGGCTGCATCCATTGCATTGATTGAGAACTTGCAGCGTGAAGGACTAACATCGATCGAAGAAGCGGTGGCCTATCAGAAACTAATTGATTTGCATCAGTTGACACAAGAGAGTCTAGCACAGCGTTTGGGTAAGAGTCAGTCGACGATTGCCAACAAGATTCGTTTGTTACAGCTTCCTGAAGGTATTAAAGCAGCTCTAATGGAACGGAAAATCTCCGAACGACATGCAAGAGCGTTACTTTCACTAGATACAGAAGAATTACAGATGAAGCTGCTTGCTGAAATTATTGAAAAAGAACTCAATGTGAAGCAAACCGAAGCACGTGTTGCCTTCTATAAGGAATCTTCTAAAATCAAAAAATCGAAACGCATTTCATTCACCAAGGACGTTAGACTTGCACTGAATACAATTCGCCAATCGATTGATATGGTTTCCGGATCTGGTCTGGATATCAAAACGAAAGAAGAAGACCATGAGGATCATTATGAAATCGTTATCCATATTCCGAAACGCAAATAATTGAAGCTTCAGGCGGCAATGGGCCGCTTTTTCTGTCTATAGCACGGAGAATGACATTGATAGAGGAAATGGTAGTTGTTGTTGTGTGGACGATAGCCACCTGCTTAGTGTTAAATGTAGCTTATAACCTACAAGAAAAGACTCCTATTTTATTTGAGGTGAAGGTATTGTCTAAGATTATGGCCGTAGCAAATCAAAAGGGCGGTGTAGGGAAAACGACAACATCTGTTAACTTGGGTGCAGGACTGGCTTCACTCGGGAAAAGAGTACTACTTGTCGATATAGACCCTCAGGGGAACACAACCAGCGGAGTCGGAATCAATAAAGCAGATGTGGCTAATTGCATATATGATGTCATCATTAATGAAGTTCATCCTCAGCAGGCTATTGTAGAAACTCAAATCGAAGGACTTCATATTATTCCTGCAACCATTCAGCTCGCTGGAGCCGAGATTGAATTGGTATCTACGATATCACGCGAAGTTCGCTTGAAAAAATCACTCGCCATGGTGAAAAATAATTATGATTACATACTGATCGATTGCCCACCATCCCTTGGCATGTTGACGATTAACTCGTTAACCGCTTCCGATTCGGTGATCATTCCGATTCAGTGTGAGTATTATGCACTTGAAGGTTTGAGCCAACTGCTTAACACCGTTCGTTTGGTTCAGAAACATCTGAACACCTCTTTGCAGATTGAAGGTGTGTTGCTTACGATGTTTGATGCGCGTACGAATCTGGGCATTCAAGTCATTGAAGAAGTTAAAAAGTATTTTCAGCAAAAAGTGTATTCAACGATTATCCCACGTAATGTTCGACTCAGTGAAGCGCCATCTCATGGACAGTCTATTATTACGTACGATCCCCGTTCCCGGGGAGCAGAAGTATATCTAGAGCTCGCAAAGGAAGTGATATCATATGAGTAAGCGGCTCGGAAAAGGTCTGGATGCCCTCATTCCATCGCTTTCAATTAATGATGATGACAAAATCGTTGAGATCCCGATTAGTCAATTGCGGGCAAACCCTTATCAACCTCGTAAAGTATTTGATGAGGATGCAATTCATGAGTTGGCAGAGTCCATTCGCCAGCATGGGGTAATACAACCGATCATTGTACGTACCGTGTTGAGAGGGTATGAGATTATTGCTGGTGAACGGCGTTTCAGAGCTTCTCAATATTGCGGAAATGCCACTGTACCGGCAGTAGTTCGTAATTTCAGTGATCAGCAGGTTATGGAAATCGCACTGATCGAGAATCTTCAGCGTGAGAACCTAAATGCTATGGAAGTTGCAGTTGCCTATCAAGGGTTGATGGATCAGTTCGCCTTGACTCAAGAAGAGCTTTCCGTGAAGGTGGGCAAGTCTCGATCCCATATCGCTAATTTCTTGAGATTGTTATCTTTACCGGATGAATTGAAGGATCATGTTTCACGTGGAACACTCTCAATGGGTCATGCTCGTGCCATTGTAGGTGTGAAGGATCTTGATATGATGAAACAACTTGCTAAACAAACCATTGAGCAACAGTGGAGTGTGCGAGAGTTGGAAGAAGCAGTTCAACAGTTGGATCGCGCTAAAGCAATCGAGGGCAAAGCGAAATCTAAACTGAAGAAGAAGGATCCATTCATTGATACAGTGGAGGAGTCCCTTCGAGAGCGGTTCAAAACAACTGTGAAAATCAAGCATAGCAACAAGGAAAAAGGTAAAATTGAGCTCAACTACTACAGCAAACAAGATCTAGAGCGGCTACTCGAACTGCTGCAATAGACGATGTTTCACGCTCGATAACAACATGCGGGGCTTTCTCATGGGATGACATATCGCCTCTGTACGATGGAGCAACGATATGTCATATTTATTTATTAGGGTGAAATGCAGGCATTACGTTTAATGAATAAGCAGAGGTGGTTATGAGGTGGAGAGAGTCATCTATCTAGATCATGCTGCAACATCATGGCCTAAACCGCCTACTGTTGGTGAAGCAATGATGCAGGCTTTGGATATGGCGGGAGCTAATCCCGGTAGAGGTAGCCATCGGATGGCTGTTCAAGCGAGTCGCGTATTATTTAGCACTAGAAAGACATTATCCACGTTGTTTGGTGTGAACAATGCAAATGATATCTCACTCGGTTCTAATACAACAGAGGCTTTGAATATTGCGATTCAGGGATGGTTACGCGAAGGGGACCATGTTATTGCAACTATGGCTGAACATAACTCTGTGCGACGTCCGCTGGAGTACATGCGTAGATCACGAAATGTAACCGTAGATTATGTAAAGGTTGATGCTATGGGCACTGTTGATCTATTGCAGCTTGAGAAGATGTTTCGACCGAATACCCGACTGGTTGTCTGTACACATAGCTCTAATCTGTTGGGTAGTATTTTACCAGTTGGTGAAATCTCTCAGATGTGTCGGAAACGCCAGATTCCTTTACTTGTAGATGCTGCTCAAAGCGCTGGAGTGATGCCTGTTGATGTGAAGCAACTTGGCATTGATATGCTTGCCTTTCCTGGTCACAAAGGTTTGTTAGGTCCACAAGGAACAGGTGGACTCTACATAGCTCCAGAGTTAGACGTACAACCTCTGCTCCATGGCGGGACAGGAAGTCAATCTGAAGCCATAGAGCAACCTAATGTCCGTCCCGATCGTTATGAAGCTGGTACACCCAATACGGTAGGCATGGCTGGTCTTGCTGCTGGTGTGAAGCATGTGATGGAATTAACACCTGAACGGATCTACCAACATGAATGGGAATTAACACAGTTTATGATGGAAGGGTTAGCCTCTGTACCAGGAATTCGAATGTTAGGCCCAGAGGTTGGGCACCCACGAACTGGATTGTTATCCTTTACGGTAGAAGGACATGATTCAGCCCAACTCGCTTTTAAACTGGATCGACAGTACAACATTGCAGTTCGTTCTGGGTTTCACTGTACACCTCTTGCACATGAGTCCGCAGGTACTACACGTAGTGGAGCGGTTAGAGCAAGTATAGGGTATAACACAGTCCAAAGTGATGTGAACACTTTAATTGAAGCTGTGCACGAAATAACAAGATTTAAATAAGTCGCATGGATACATCATCGTTAGGCATGTTATGATCTCAATCCATGACATAAAGAGTGAGTGGATATATCCGGGTACGCATCGCTTGGTTATACGAAGGGGCTTAGGGAATCCTAAGAGGAGTTTTTGTATTTCAGGGCTGATCGATCAGGTGATTTCGTAATATAGGCATGATGCTACAGGATACAGACCTTAATCTGAACAAACAAACAGAGGGGTAGTTACACTACATGGCTGAACTAAATGAGCTGATTCTGGAACAATTGCTATGGATTATTGGCGGAATGGCATTACTATTGGTAATCTTGCTGGTGACTAGCATTGCACAGGGTGCAAAGTTGCGTAAGTTTAAACGGAAATATGAAGCGATGATGTCTGGCACAGGAGTAGAAGATCTGGAGACGTTGTTAATTAATCTGAAGATTCAGATGGATAGCATTGAAGATGAACACAAGCTGCAAACGAATCAGCTACAAGCAGTCATGCAGAAATTGACCCATATGCAGGGTAAAGTAGGGGTTAAGCGTTATAATGCTTATGGTGAAAGAGGTAGCGATCTAAGCTTCTCCATGGCAATGATTAATGATAATCAAGACGGTATGATCCTCACAGGTCTTTATAATCGTGATGGTTCGTATGTCTATGCTAAACCTCTTAAAGGGGGAGAGTCCACGTATACACTTTCCCCTGAAGAGAAAGAAGCGATTACTCTGGCACAGCAAGCAGAGTAGAGCGAGTATGCCATTCTCGAATGGCTGAGTAAAGACTGCTGGATATAATCTCAGACATGCGCATAACTAAACTGAGTCTTGTATTCTGCAGAACAAAGTATTCCATAAAGCCGCCGACGTTAACGATACCTGTCAGATGGATATCGCCGACCGGCGGTAATTCTTTATTTACGCCAGCTCCTGGCTTCAATGGTCCATTTACCACCTGAATGCAGCCAACACTAGAGGATTGTCCAAGACAAGCATCAATTCCGATAACGTATGGATTATGGTGTGTGGCTTGGATTTTGTGAAGTGTTTCTTGTAGATTCATAGCATGTACGGGTTCGTCTAGTGTGCCATAAAGGTGAAAGAGAGGGCTGTCCCATTTAGCAAGAGCTGAACCTACTAACGGGCCTAAGCAGTCCCCGGTGGATCGATCAGTACCGATGCATACGATTACAACATTTTGTAACGAGTGGGCTTTGTAGAGATGGAACATTAAACGATGAATAATGGCAGAGTGTACGCCAGGATCGGTATGAGGAATTTTCAAGCTGGTCATATCTTGGGATGAAAAAGAATGCGAGATGGGTTTCATAGGATCTATCCTTTCCCCTTGAAATAGTAGTAACAGTATATGGAAGGATAGAGCGTTTTATACTTGGTCAGGACAAGCTTTTTCATGAGAAGGTTATGATGTAACCGAATGAGGGTAAATTGGAGCTAAATAAGGTTGAAGGGAGCCGGTCATGGACGAATGGTTAGATGATTGGATGTTGATTGCTTTTGATTCTACTCAGCAGGCACTACGAGCGGAGATGTTATTAGAATTTGCTGAGATTGAGATCGACTTATTTCCAACACCGAAGGAGATTACAGCAGGCTGTGCACTCTGTATTCAGTTCCCTAAGGAAGATGTGCTGAGGGTGCAACAGATCATTCGGAATGAGTTCGTGGAGATTCGAGGCCTCTATTTCAAAAACGAAGACAGCTATGATAACATACCGATGTAGAGGGGGATGGATGAATGTGGTCGTTTAAGTATATGACTGCTCCTGCTTTAGAATCAGCTCTAAGCTGGACAGATCAATTATGGAACAAAATCGCTGATGCAGATATGTGGTTCAATATTTTATTCAGTTCCCTACGCATTATACTTATCTTTATTGCTACCCGGATTGTTATTAAAATTGTATCACGTATTATTGATCGCAGTATGCAGCAGAAGCAAGAAGGTCGGCTTCGTGTTAATCCTCGCAGATTTGTTACTGTAGGCGAGTTGATGAAGAATGCAACCTCCATCACATGTAACTTCATTATGATATTGCTTGTGTTATCGGAGATTAATGTGAAGGTTGGGCCATTACTTGCCAGTGCGGGTGTGCTCGGGCTAGCAATCGGTTTTGGGGCACAGGGATTAGTGAAAGATGTTATTACGGGTTTCTTCATTATATTAGAGGATCAATTCGCTGTAGGAGATGTCATTCAGACTGGTACGTATAAGGGAACGGTTGAGGTAATTGGACTCAGAACGACCAAGTTGGTGAGTTGGCAAGGTGAGGTGCACATCATACCCAATGGTACCATTGCCAGTGTAACGAACTTCTCGATGTCCAATTCATTAGCCGTGGTGGACATTCCAATGAAGGCTGACCAGAGTCTGGATGAATCGGTGAATTTGGTGAAGCGAGCGCTGGTAGGGATTGAGAATCGTGATCTCAACATTGTGAAAGTTCCAGATGTACTTGGAATTCAATCGATGTCTACCTCAGAGTACGTTGTTCGCATCGTTGCAGAGTGTATGCCAAACTCCAGATCTTCTGTAGAACGTCAGATTCAAAGTGATGTGAAGAAATCACTGGAGTATCAAGAGATAAGCAATCAAGCAGCGTTAGAGCAGGCAGCAGGTCAAGAACAGAATGAGGGGGATGGCACAGGTGGAGCGTAAAATTTTTCAGCTCGGGGACATCGTGCAGATGAAGAAGCAGCATCCATGCGGAAGCAATGAGATGGAGATCATTCGTATGGGAATGGATATCCGTATTAAATGTGTAGGGTGCAAACACAGCGTGCTAATTCCAAGAGCTAAGTTTGAGAAAAACATGAAAAAAGTGCTGCGGTCAGCAGAAGATCTAGCTGAATCATGAGCAGATCGTAAGTAAATCATGAGTAAATCACAAGCAGAATGAAGGATATGAAGTTGAATAAATCATACCTAAAATAGCGGTTACATGCAGGTAGGGCTAAGTATTGCGTTCTGTAAATGATCATGCTATAATCAATATTGCTGCGGAAAGGTACCCAAGAGGCCCAAGGGGGCTGACTCGAAATCAGCTAGGCGTGTCACAGCGTGCGTGGGTTCGAATCCCACCCTTTCCGCCACTTCACTTGTACATGATAAAACATTCGATTACTCAACGAAGTGTTGAGTTATATAAGAAGAAAGTCTTCCGATATGGAAGGCTTTTTTGTTTGCTCATTCTTTTTTGGTAAGACAGTAAAAGCGATGACATGAAGTGAAGCAAGCAGTGGCTGTACCCACAAAAATAAAGAGCCCCTAAGGGCTCTCTATCCGGCGGTGCATTCGGTTAGTAGGAAACAATCTGGCGTAAAGATCAGAAACCTTGGCGTACTGCTGAAGCAATACTCGTGCTTAGGACGCAGGGTCTTATACACAACCACTTGCTTCTTATATTACGTGATGCATTTCCAACAAAGAATGTTCGGCTTCGTTGTCCAACGGAACCACACCTCTCTCGTGCACCGCCTGATTGTATTATGTGCTTTATTTCGTTTTATATACGTTGAGCTGAAAAAAAGTTTACTTAGTGGACACGAGCTTTCGTCAGCTTCTTCCACTTACGATTATGATTGCTTGTCTCTGGGAAGGGTTCACCCTTTTGCAGCGTTACTCGCTTTGGATTGTTGATTTCCGTGTGAAAGCTCTTCTCACCGACCTCGGTGTACTCGCCATCATTTGGAGCTTTGTCTCCTGGTTCAAATTCAGTTCTTTCGCCCATGATATGAAAACCTCCTTGGCCTAATGTATTTCGTTGTAGCTTCTGTAGTGTGCTCCATAGTAGGGGTGATCATGTGCCATATATAAAGGGAACGTTTGCTTGCATTATGGTTCTGTATTTGTTATATTAATATAGTTCGAGTTTGTGCTCGTTCCTTGCTCTCAACCTAGATTGAGGGCCAGAGTCCATAAGGAGGTGAAAATTATGCGCAAATATGAAGTGATGTACATTATTCGTCCTGACGTTGAGCAAGAAGTTGTTCAAGCTACAGTCGATAAATTCCAAGGCATCATCTCCAACGGCGGTGGTGAAGTTACAGCTCACGACGTTATGGGTAAACGCCGTCTTGCGTATGAGATCAAGAAATTCCGTGATGGTGTTTATGTTTTGGTACACTTCACTGCTGAACCAGCAGTTGTTACTGAACTTGAGCGTCTCATGAAGATTTCCGACGAAGTAATTCGTTATCTCATTACAAACGACGTTAAGTCTGCTTAAGACAA
This sequence comes from Paenibacillus sp. ACRSA, assembly GCF_022346845.1. NCBI lineage: Bacteria > Bacillati > Bacillota > Bacilli > Caryophanales > Paenibacillaceae > Paenibacillus > Paenibacillus sp. ACRSA. The sequence goes on from NZ_JAKRNP010000004.1 coordinate 33,582, forward strand.
AACTCGTGATCGACGCACCAATACGCTCTGAAGGAGGGGATTACATTGTTGAACCGTGTCATTCTGATCGGCCGGTTAACCCGGGATCCTGAGTTGCGTTACACTCCAGCAGGAGTAGCAGTTACGCAATTTACTTTGGCAGTGGACAGACCGTTTACAAGCCAAGGGGGAGAAAAGGAAGCGGATTTCATTCCGGTCGTAACCTGGAGACAGCTTGCCGAGACTTGTGCAAACTACTTGCGCAAAGGACGCCTGGCTGCAGTCGAAGGACGCATTCAAGTACGGAACTACGAGAATAACGAAGGAAAACGTGTATACGTGACCGAAGTCATTGCCGATAATGTCCGTTTCTTGGAGTCAGCTAACCGTGATAATAGCGGTGGCGGCGGTGGGCAACCTATGCGTGAAGAGCCTTCTTATGGAGGCGGCGGACGCGCGAACAATAACAATAATTCGCGTAGCAACAATCAGGATCCTTTTTCCGATGACGGAAAACCGATTGATATATCGGATGATGATTTGCCATTTTAACATGAGCTGATACTCTTAGGAGATATGGGTTACATGATAGGAAAGGACTGAAAAGCATGGGCTTCAAGCAAAGAGAAGGCGGAGACAACGATAAAAGACCGGCACGTCGTGGCGGCCGTAATAAACGTCGTAAAGTGTGCTTCTTCACAGCAAACAAAATTACTCACATCGATTATAAAGATACGGACTTGCTTCGTAAATTTATCAGCGAACGTGGAAAAATTTTGCCACGCCGTGTAACAGGTACTAGCGCTAAATATCAACGTGCTTTGACGATTGCAATTAAACGCTCCCGTCAAATCGCATTATTGCCATACACTACTGAGTAGTCTTACTCAGCATGGATAACAAGCAGTCGGCTTATAGCCGGCTGCTTTTTTGCATATTCATTAGTTACTTACTAGATGCAACGAAACAATCAAAGCTTTTACTGATTAGATAAACAAACCTCAAGCAAGAACAGCGACTGCGTATAGATTTCCACTAAATTGTGCATTAGGAAAGTCCGATGTTATGATATAAGGTATAGGCTGAATTAAGGTGGCTATATTAAAGTTCAACACATCAGGAGATTATAATGAACAAATCAAAACGTAAAAAACAGCAAAAACGGAAAGGTAGTCTGCGGTTCTGGCTTATCGCTACTTTGTTCCTTGTCGTTGTATATATATGGCTTCAGCAGAAAGATGATGTATATGAAATATGGCCGGGAAGCCCGCAAGATGTTATTCCCATTACAGGCCTTCATCCCCTTGTTGCTGAGAGTGAGGAGCTATTGGTTCGAAAAGCAGCCAGGCGCGGCATAGATGTTGTCATTACTCATGGTTATCGAAGTATAGAGGAACAGGATGCACTGTTCGATCAAGGGCGTTCAAGTGCAGGGAACATTGTCACCAATGCCAGGGGTGGAGAATCTTATCACAACTATGGATTAGCTATTGATTTTGCCCTTCGTACACCCCAGGGTGAGATTGTATGGGATATGGAGCGTGACGATAACGGTAATGGTGAGCCTGATTGGATGGAGGTTGTTACAATCGCAAAAGACCTCGGATTCACTTGGGGAGGGGATTGGGCTAACTTTCCCGACTACCCTCATTTACAAATGGATTTTGGCCTGAGCATTAATGAGTTAAAGCGGGGTAAACGACCGCCGGATATGCCTTAATTAATATTATTAATATGCAATGATACGTATGTTTATTAGTAAAGTCCTGCATTTTGCAGGGCTTTTTTCATTGTTTTGTAAAAAAAATGATAAAAGATGACAATTAGTCCTTTACAGCAGTAAATAAAAAAATTTATACTATAATAACTAGAAATAAACGACTGATTCGATATAAGGGTAGCCAATATCATATTTGTATATATTTGTTTGTAAGTATGCGTTTACTTTTGAACATCAAATACTAACCACACATATCATAAAGTTAACATACGAGCTTAATATAAGAGGTTATTTCGATTATATATTACACGTATTTACACTGCATATGTAATGTTAATGTCATATTTTAGATTTTTTAAACTTTATCTGATGTAAAACTTTCAAACGTTTCCCTCCTCTAAAGCTGTAAACTCCTTAATATTTACCTTTTTAGCATAGCTAATACCCAAAACTGTAGTATAAAAAACATTTATTCCAAAAATCTCAAAATAAGCATTGACGTCACCTAAATTTACACGTATGATTACATTAATTATTTTGCTATATAATCCCGGTAGGAATGCTCAACATTAATTGACCAATGGTCTAAATTGAAATACAAAAATTTAATTCATTTGCTGAATTCGTATTTTGTATAAAAATTTGTTCGTTGTCTTCAAAAACATGGAAATATACAGTGGATGCATTCATCTATTGATGAAACATTCTACAGAAATTTTGGGGTTAGGGTGATTGATTTGAATACAGACCTATTGGAAGTCAGAAATCTAACTACATCTTTCAGAATTGAAGATGACTATTACGCAGCAGTTGACCACGTTAACCTTACCGTTAAGAAAAATGAAGTGTTAGCCATTGTGGGAGAGTCCGGCTCGGGAAAGAGTGCATTTGCCTTCTCACTTATGGGTTTGCACAACAAAGCAAAAATTGAAGGTCAAATTTTGTATAAAGGGCAGGATATAGCTAATATATCTCCTAACAAATTAAACAAACTTCGTGGTAATGAGATGGGTATGATTTTCCAAGACCCTTTATCAGCACTAAATCCTCTAATGATTATCGGCGAACAGATCGAAGAGATTCTGACGCTGCATCAACCTAAGCTTTCTTCCAAAGATAAGAAAGTGAAAGTTATTGATCTGCTTAACCAAGTCGGAATTCCACGACCTGAGCATATTTATAAGCAGTACCCTCATGAATTATCAGGCGGTATGAGACAGAGAGTTGTTATCGCCATTGCGATTGCCAATAAACCTGAACTGTTGATCGCCGATGAGCCAACTACCGCACTGGACGTTACCATTCAACTACAAATCCTAGAACTTATTCGTGATCTGAAGAATGAGATCAATGCTGGCATCATCCTAATCACTCATGACCTCGGTGTAGTAGCTGAGATGGCTGACCGGGTTGCAGTAATGTATGCAGGTGAGATTGTTGAGATTGCAGATATCTATACCTTGATGAGCAATGCTAAACATCCGTATACACGTTCACTTTTAAATTCTATTCCTACGATTACAGATGCAGATGAGAAGTCGAAGCTACATGTCATTCAAGGCATCGTTCCTTCACTTAAAAATCTTCCTCGCCAAGGGTGCCGATTCAAGGCTCGAATTCCATGGATTGATGATTCGGCTCATGAAGAGAACCCACAGATGCATGAAATTGCGCCAGGTCACTTTGTAAGATGCACCTGTTACCAGCACTTTCATTTCCCTGATCAAAGCTGAGGAGGAACAACATAATGGCATTACTTGAAGTAGAAGGACTCAAAATACATTTTCCGATTCGTGGTGGCTTGCTCAAGCGCGAGATTGGAAGTATCAAAGCAGTTGATGATGTCAGCTTCTCCATCGAACAAGGACAAACCTATGGACTTGTTGGGGAATCTGGTTCTGGTAAAACGACGACAGGAAGAGCCATTATCGGTCTGAATCACGTAACAGCGGGTAAGGTCATGTTTAATGGCAAAAATCTAGCCACAGAACGTCGTAAAGATCGGCAGCTTCAGCGTGATGTGCAGATGATCTTCCAAGATCCGTATTCATCACTTAATCCGAAGAAACGGGTTATTGATATTATTGCCGAGCCACTCCGTAACTACGAGCGACTGACGGCTACGGAAGAGAAAAAACAAGTAAGAGAATTACTAGAGAAGGTCGGGCTTAGTCCTGAATCCATCTACAAATATCCACATGAATTCTCGGGTGGTCAACGTCAGCGGATCGGAATTGCGCGAGCAATCGCCTTGAAGCCAAAACTGATTATTGCAGATGAGCCTGTATCCGCACTGGACGTATCGGTACAAGCCCAGGTGCTAAACTTCATGCAGGATATTCAAAAGGAATTGAATTTGACCTATCTGTTCATTAGCCATGATCTCGGGATCATAAGGCATATGTGTGATCAGATTGGGATTATGTATAAAGGTCGATATGTGGAGCAGGGAACAACAGATGACATTTTTGAGAATCCACAGCATATCTATACCAAACGTCTTATTGCAGCTATTCCGGATATGGATCCAAGCAAACGAGAGGAAATGGTTGCCTTTCGTAATATGGTCAAGTCAGAGTACGAGAATTCATATCGAAACTTCTTTGATGAGGAAGGGCTTGCATACTCGCTCCAATCCATTTCTAATACTCACCGAGTAGCTCTACCTCAGAAAGGTTGAAGACCATGTGGAAAATAATAGTACGAAGAATCATGATTATGATCCCTCAGATCTTTTTGCTCAGTCTTTTGGTCTTCTTGATGGCCAAAGCGATGCCAGGGGATGCACTAACCGGTTTGCTTGATCCAAGCATTGATCCTAAAGCACTGGATGAACAGCGGGAACGACTTGGACTTAATAATCCATGGTATGTGCAGTATTGGGACTGGATCAGAAATGCCGCACAAGGTGATTTTGGACAATCCTTCCGATTTAAAATGCCGGTTATGGATCTCATTGGTCAACGTATAGCGAATACATTCTGGCTCGCTTTTGCAACACTTGTATTCACGTATTTAATTGCGATTCCACTTGGTATTATCAGTGGTCGTTATAATGACACATGGTCTGACCGATTAATTACGGGTTATACCTATCTAGGTTTTGCAGCACCTCTATTTATCTTTGCACTCGTTATGTTGTGGATTTTTGGTTTCCACTTTGGCTTATTCCCGACGGGAGGCAGCGTAGCACCTGGACTTACGCCAGGAACATTCGAGTACATTGCTAGTAAGTTCTATCATTTGTTATTACCGGCATTATCTATGGCATTGATTACTACGGTATCAACTGTTCAGTACTTGCGTAGTGAAATTATTGATATCAAGCATAAAGAATTTGTTCTTACTGCTAGAGCCAAGGGTGCCTCGGAATCACGAGTGTACAACAGACATATTTTGAGAAACTCTCTACTGCCGATCGCCGCATTCTTCGGTTATGAGATTACGGGGCTTATCGGAGGAACGATTTTCATTGAGAGTATATTCAGTTATCCGGGCATGGGGCAGTTGTTCCTTACCTCAATCTCTCTTCGAGATTTTAGTGTTGTAACAGCGCTTGTCCTACTATTTGGTATAGCTACAATTCTAGGATCATTGTTGTCTGACATTATTCTGGGATTGGTAGATCCGCGTATTCGGATTAAGTAAGAACTTGAAGATTTCGGGGTGAATAAGATGAGCAAGACCAATGATGTCGTTATAACTTCACAGAAGATTGATAAAAGCCCCTCCAGCCTAAACATATTGTGGAGGGAAATTGTCCGAGATAAGATTGCATTAATCTCGCTCATATTTTTGGGAGTCGTCTTATTACTGGTATATGGAACAGCGCTGCTCTTGGATCAAGACGAAATCGTAAAAGTAGATTTGTTCGCCTTGTATGAGCCGCCTTCTGCGCAATATTGGCTTGGGACTGACTACGGAGGTCGTGATGTATTCGGACAACTAATCATCGGTACACGTAACTCACTAACGATTGCTATCCTGGTTACGCTAATGACAGGTTTCTTGGGAATCGTTGTCGGTATTCTATCCGGTTACTTCGGAGGATTAGTTGATAATATTTTCATGCGTATTGTCGATTTCTTCATGGTTCTTCCCTTTATGATGATCGTTATCGCGTTTGTTACAGCAGTACCCAAATATAATATTATTTCGTTCTCGCTAATCATGACTGCTTTCCTATGGATGGGGATTGCTAGGTTAATTCGATCCAAGGCATTACAGGAGCGTGAACTAGAATATGTAAAAGCATCAAAAACATTGGGATCATCCCATCTGAAGATTATCTTCTCACAGGTTCTTCCTAATCTGAGTTCGATTATCATCGTAACGATGACGTTGAACCTCGCTGCCAACATTGGCCTCGAATCCGGGTTGTCTTTCCTAGGGTTTGGTTTTCCTGAAAGCACACCTAGTCTTGGAACACTCGTAAGCTATGCTCGTAATCCGCAAACCTTGGAATTTAGATGGTGGATATGGCTACCTGCGTCACTACTGATCCTAGTATTGATGTTGAGTATAAATAATGTCGGACAAGCTCTGAAGCGTGCGACTGATGCAAGACAAAGAAGAGGTTAAAAAAAGGGAGGAAAGGTTCATGAAAAAAGGATTTTTTTCACGGGGTATATTTTTCACAATGATGTTGGTCTTCGTACTGGTGCTTGCAGCATGTAGCTCAGAGAAAGAAGCAACTCCAGCGCCTACGGCTAACCAAGGGGAAGAGAAAACGGAAGAAAAGCCTGCTAATGAAGAGGGCGTTTACTCCATTGAAGATTTCAACAATGTTAAGACAAATGAAGGCACAGCGATCGAAGGCGGATCAATCACATATGGTCTCGTTTCTGATACAGCTTTTGAAGGTACATTAAACTTTAACTTCTATTCCGGTAACCCGGACTCCAAAGTTCTTGGATGGTTTGATGAAGGTTTGCTAGATTGGGATAAAGACTATGTATACACCAATGATGGTGCAGCAACATACGAAACATCCGAGGATGGCAAAACATTTACATTGACGATCCGTGATAACGTGAACTGGCATGATGGTAAACCGGTAACAGCTGAAGATCTACAATTTGCTTATGAAACTATTGGTAGCAAAGACTATGATGGTCCTCGTTACGATTCTAACTTCACAAGTGTAGTAGGTATGGACGAGTTCCATGCAGGTACTGCAGATACAATCTCTGGTATTAAAGTGCTGAGCGACAAACAAATCAGCATTACGTACAAAGAATCCACGCCTTCCCTGTTGACAGGTGGTGTATGGACTTACCCACTGGCTAAACATATCTTCGGTGATATGGAAGTAGCTAAAATGTCTTCTTCCAAAGAAGTACGTGAAACGCCAATTGGTTTTGGTCCATTTAAAGTGGAAACCATTACTCCAGGTGAATCTGTAACTTATGTGAAGAACGATGATTACTGGCGTGGAGCTCCGAAGTTGGACAAAGTGACTTTGAAAGTTATTAACCCAACAACGGTTGTTCAAGAATTGAAATCTGGCGGCGTAGACCTCGTAGATGCGTTCCCGACAGATCAATATAAAGACAATGCAGACATGTCTAACGTAGAATTCCTTGGTAACATTGACCGTGCTTACACGTACATCGGTTTCAAACTGGGTACTTGGGATGAAGCAAACGGTAAAGTTGTAAGCAATGCAGATGCTAAAATGGGCGACAAAAACTTGCGTAAAGCAATGTGGATGGCTGTAGATAATGATCAAGTTGGTAAACGTTTCTACAACGGTTTGCGTTGGAATGCAACAACTCTGATTCCACCATCTCACCCTGAGTTCCACGATTCTAACAACCCAGGTGCTGCATATGACCCTGAAGCGGCGAAGAAATTGCTCGACGAAGCTGGCTACAAATTGGATGGTGAATTCCGTACCAACCCGGACGGTTCCCCACTCGAAATCAACTTCGTATCTATGACAGGTGGAGACACAGCTGAACCATTGGCACGTTACTATGTTCAATCATGGGCAGCAATCGGTCTGAAAGTAAACCTGGAAATGGTTGAGTTTAACAGCTTCTATGACCGTGTAGGTAACACAGGTAAAGACGATCCAAGTATTGATGTATATCAAGCAGCATGGGGCGTTGGTATTGACGTAGATCCTTCCGGATTGTATGGTCGCGATGCACTGTATAACTTCTCTAGATTCTCTAGCGAAGAAAATGACAGATTGCTGGCAGCAGGTGTATCCGCTGAAGCATTCGATGTAGACAAGCGTAAAGAGATCTACAACGAATGGCAGCAGTACATGGTTGATGAAGTTCCTGTATTCCCAACACTGTATCGTGCAGTTGTAGTACCTGTTAACAAACGTGTAATGAACTATGCAATTGGTGACGGTACTGGCGTATACTTGAATGATTTGGCTGTTAATGCAGACAAAGCTGTTGTAGCTGAGTAATTCTAAAGGTGTGCATGATCTAAAGTGCCACTATTGGAAGCAAAGGTTACTTTCACAATGATTTAACATCGATTAAGGATTGGGGTCCTTCGTAACAATCGATGCTTGGATCAATGAATCATTCTTCTAGGATGTTATAAAACGAATCATCTAAACATGGATTTTTACACTCTGGCATGGGTGTAGGAATCCATGTTTTTATTTGATGACAAAAAAATAAAAAAAATTTAACTTTTTTTCAAAAAAGTGCAGACAAAATGCCTCTTCACTTCGTCTATATAGGTAAGAGGTGAATTCGTAATGAAAAAGTGGTGGAAACGTGCAGGTATGCTGTTAGCTCTGCTTATTATTATATATTTAGGTGTCAAACCAGACATGTTGGTAGGCAAACCGGGAATTAAGGCTGAATCCGCTGTGCTGATGGATATGAGAACAGAGCAGATTTTACTCGACTTTAACGGTTCGGAAGGAACAGCTCCAGCAGGGGTTAGCAAGTTAATGACAGAATTGCTTGTACTTGATGCAATTACAAACGGAGATATCCATTGGGAAGATCCGGTTACGGTTAGCCTGTATGCAAGCTCAGTTGGTGGAAGCCATCTAGCCTTGAAGCAAGGGGAACAGTTTACGGTGCGTGAGTTGTTTCAGATTGTAGCCGTTTATTCTGCGAATGATGCGGCAGTTGCACTCGCTGAACATATCAGCGGCTCAGAACAAGCCTTTGTGTCTGCAATGAATAAGAGAGCTGCGGTTATTGGTTTAACAGATACGACAGTATTTACGAATTCAACCGGACTAAGCGAGAAGCTGCTGGGTCCTAATCGTCCTGAAGCCATTCAGGGGCAGACCGTGATGACAGCTATAGATGCATGCAAGTTAGCAAGATACCTCATTACGAACTATCCACAGATTTTAGAGACCTCCAGTCAGATGCAGGTGTCCATTCATCAGCGAGGCATGTATATGAGCAATACGAATTGGATGTTGTCCTCCCTAGGTGGCCCATATGCTTATGATGGCAATGATGGACTAAAGACGGGATACGACGAGGATACAGGGTACCACTTTGTCGGAACAACTGAACGGAATGGTAAACGATTGATCTCAGTTGTCTTTGGTTCCGAAAGCCGGGAAGGACGCTTTGTGGAAACGAAGAAGTTATTCAACTACGGGTTTTCTGGATCGCAGTAATATACCACAATCATGCAACGAGAATTTGGATGTCCATCATGCCATACTGGCTGTGTCAGATGGGCGTTCTTTCCAATATAAGCTTACTCATGATAAGATGGATTTACGGAATATTCCATAATACTATGAATTTCACTTATAAGGGGGAAACGAATTGAACTCAATTAGCAAGAAGGTATATGCACTAACGCTAAGCATGGCAATGTCTATTGCCCTGATTCAGCCTGCAGTACAAGCTGCGGAAGCTGTTAAACCTACAGCAACTGTTGCAGAAACGATCGCTTCAAAAGCAACACAAACGCTACAACAACTGGGGTACATAGATGGCACAATAGAATCAAACACGCCGATTACTCGTGCAGAGGCAGCAGTCATTTTACAGCGTGTACTTAAACTGGATGCACCAGCTTCACTTACTGGTTTTGCGGACGTATTAGCGAGTGATGAGGCTGCACCGGCAATTTATGCTCTGAAGCAAAGTGGGCTAATCCAAGGGAAAGCAAAAGGTTATGCTCCAGATGCACCACTGACACGGGCACAGATGGCCTCGTTGTTCACACGGGCATTTGAATTAAAAGATAACGGTATTCAGGTTGTATACAGTGATATGAAGCAAATTCCAGCAGTTCATGTGGAAGATGCTGTACGGATCAAGCAACATTTTATTATTGAAGGTTCGGCATTTAATGCCAAACAATCGGTAACTCATGGAGAGTTCGCTGATGCTCTATATCTTGCGCTAGGCCTGGATGTGAAGTCTGAGGGTCTTACACCGCTAGAGGACTTCTTCAAACAGCCTGCTCAGGCAGGATTCCAGATGTCTCCGGATGGTAAACATCTCGCTTACTTGGAGCCGTGGAATAACCGTATGAATATTGTGGTTAAGGAGAATGGACAGGACAAGTCTGTTCGAGTTACGAGCGAGTCTGAACGGAGTATCATGGGATTTGGATGGGCAACCGATAATAAGTTGCTCTACATCAAGGATGCGGCAGGAGACGAGAATTACCACATCTATGTGACGGATATCGATGGCAAAAACAATAAGGATCTCACACCATACCCTAACACCAGAGCCACTTTGATTGATCCGCTCGAGGGTGTGCCAGATGAAATTCTGGTGGCCATGAATAAACGTGACCCTCAAATCTTCGATGTATATCGGATCAATATCAACACAGGTGAGGCCATTCTTGCTGCAGAGAACCCAGGAAACATTACGGGCTGGCTCACAGACCATGAGGGCAAAATTCGTGTGGCTGTATCAAGTGATGGCAATGTATCTTCATTGATGTATCGTGAATCCGAGGATAAGCCATTTGAGCCGTTGTTAACAACGAAGCTTGGAGAGACTTTTGCGCCAGTTATGTTCACGTATGATAACAAGAATATTTATGCAATCTCCAACTTGGATCGGGACAAATCAGCTATCGTTGAGTATAGTCCTAGCACCAAGCAAGTAACCAAGACGATCTTCGAAAATAAAGAAGTAGATGTCACAAGTTTTGTACCATCCAAAACGAAAGGAACCATTCTTGCAGCTATTTACGAAACGGATAAAGTAAACTATGAATTTTTCGATACTGATTTCAAAAAGCTGATGGATGACATCAAGGCTAAGGTACCAGGCAAAGAGATTAGCCTGTCTAGTATCAGTGAAGAAGGTCAAGTATTATTCGTTTCCTATAGTGACAAATCGATGGGCACGTACTACTTCTATGATTCAGTGACAGGCAAGCTGGATAAACTAGCTGATGCTGCGCCATGGATTGACGAGAACAAAATGTCCGACATGAAACCAATCTCGTACAAATCACGTGATGGATTGACCATCCATGGATATCTGACATTGCCGAAGGGAGTCGAAGCTTCCCAGTTGCCACTTGTTGTTGTACCACATGGTGGACCTTGGGCTCGTGATTCATGGGGATATAACCCTGAGATCCAATTCCTCGCTAGCCGAGGCTACGCTGTGCTACAGGTCAACTTCCGTGGATCTACTGGTTACGGTAAGGAATTCCTGGATGCAGGCAATAAACAGTGGGGCAAAGCAATGCAGAACGACATTACAGACGGCGTAAATTGGTTGATCGAAGAAGGAACTGTTGATGCAGATCGAGTAGCAATCTACGGTGCATCTTATGGTGGATATGCTGCTTTGGCTGGTCTGGCGTTCACTCCAGACGTATATGCTGCTGGAATCAGCTATGTTGGTCCTTCCAACATCTTCACTTTGCTGGATTCACTGCCACCATATTGGGAATCAGAGCGCAACATGTTCTATGAGCGTGTAGGTGATCCAGAGAAGGATAAGGAGCTGCTTACGGCGATCTCGCCTTTATTCCATATTGATCAGATGGAGGCACCTTTGTTCGTCGTTCAAGGAGCGAATGACCCACGCGTTAAACAGGCTGAATCAGACCAGATCGTTGAAGCGCTACGTGAGCGCGGGGTAGACGTACCTTATATGTTAAAAACAAATGAAGGTCATGGCTTCGCCAATGTAGAAAACCAGTTGGATCTGTACAGAGCGATTGAGAAATTCCTCAATCGTCACCTGATGAAGTAAGTCAACGAGTTATTAGCTTGATCAACTCGATATTCATCATCATACAAGGTCATGTAAACAGATAAAAAGAGACGTACATTATAATACATGAGTACCGCCCTCAGATTCTACGGAATCGTTGGGCGGTATTTTTGCTGTATAGGGTATAATAATCGCATGCAATTATATATTTATAAATTGACATAACAAATGGATTTGATTTAAAATGACCAGTGAGTCATAATTGTTCTTAAGTGTTTAATATAGATGTATCAGTTCAGTTTGTGTGCGTTTAATAAGTCCGTTTATCTATCGCTAAATTATGATGTGATCGGGAGGTAACACGAGATGCAGAAACAAATGAAATGGCCGTTAATTCTGTTTGCAGTCGGGGTATTTATGGCGGCACTGGATAATGGGATCATCACATCGTCTCTAACGACGCTGAATGCCTCATTTGGGGTATCACCAACTTGGGGTGCATGGACGATTACATTATATACTCTAGGTCTTGCTGTGAGTGTGCCTATTGCAGGTAAACTTTCAGACCGATATGGTCGGAAGAAGTTATTTCTTATTGAAGTAGCTTTGTTCGGGATTGGTTCTTTGCTTGTAGCATTAAGTACATCGTTTACGTTCTTCCTTATTGCTCGTGTTATTCAGGCTCTGGGCGGTGGAGGGATTTTCATCATTGCAAGTTCCTATGTACTCAGTAAGTTTCCAGCAGAGAGGCAAGGTACAGCATTAGGCTTACTGGGAGGTATGAATGGGGTGGCTGCCATCCTGGGGCCAAACGTCGGTGCTTTTATTTTGGATATGACAGGGAACTGGCACTGGTTATTTCTCATCAATGTACCGATTGCAATCTTGTTGTTCATCGCGGGTATACGTTATATTCAGGATGAACAGGAATTGAACCGTGCAGCAGTGGACTGGAGTGGGATTGCAGTTCTAACCCTTGGTGTGCTCAGTCTCATGTACAGCTTCAGTAATTTAGATGGCGTAAATATGATGCAAAGCTTAGGTTCACCGATGTTTTACGGGTTTTTCTTGTTGGGGGTAATTGTTCTGATTGTATTCTACTTTCTTGAGAGAAGGCTCGAAGGATCAGGACGTGAACCGGTTGTGTCCACACAGTTGCTGGGTATTGCGTCCTTCCGCTGGACACTGCTCATCGCCTTTTTCTCAGGCGCTATTCTAGCTTCGGTCATCTTCATTCCTGGCTTCGTAGAGCAGTATCTGGGTGTGTCTAACACAGCCTCAGGTTACTGGTTTACGCCACTTGCGCTGGCTTCAGGGATTGGGGCAGGAGGCGGCGGTTATTTAGTGGATAAGAAAGGACCAATCTGGACGTTGTCTGTGGCAGGGCTTCTGTCGGCAATTGGATTCCTGTTATTCCCGTTATGGGTTGAGCATATCTGGCAGTTCGTTATCGCGAGTACACTTGTAGGTATCGGATTTGGTATGATGCTGGGTGCTCCAGTAAACGTGCTTGTGACGGAACAGGCAGGTGAGAACAATAAAGGGATTGCCGTGGCAACCAGCTCGTTATTCCGCCAGATGGCGATGGCCATTGCTCCTACGATCTTTGCAGGTTTTCTGGCGCGTTCGTTCTCTAACCTGGGAACTAATATTCAGGATGGTTTTGCTGATCAGGGAATACAAGTATCTCCTGAGATGCTTCAACAATATACCACAGGGGGAGCATCAGGTAGTGATGTCTCAAGTCTGACTGAGGGGTTATCACAGATTCCTGACCCTGGCATTCGAGACACTATACTGCAGGCTCTCCACGTGACGACAGGTCAAGGATACAACGGCCTGTTCTGGTCAGCAGTTATTTTCAGTGTATTAACCCTGGTAGCTGCATTGATTACAGGGGTTCTGCGGAATAGAGAAAAGGGGAGCGCTGTAGATCTCTCTTAAGTAAGTTTATGATTGAGTTTATAATTTTGAATATAACATCTAATGATCAGAACAGTTCCTTTATGCGGTTTATATATGGGAGCTGTTCTTTTCAATTTAACCGGATTGTAACTTTTACTCATGTAGCAATGTTTACAATAGAACGAGCGTTAGCGGTGTTCTGAATGATATAGAGAAAACATTAGAGAACGCCGAGTCATAGGCCGTTAGGCACGTTTAATGGTAGGTATGCAATTGATTTTTATAGTGAAGAAGGAATCGAAGGATGACAAGAAGAACTAAAGAAAAGAAGAAGAAAAGAAGAAAAGGTCTATATATAACTCTCGTTTCGCTCGTGGTTTTGTTAATTGGCGGGTATTTGTTCCGTCAGCAGCTAGCTGTTGCTGCATTTGATCTTTTTTTGGCAAATTCAGTTGAAGATCAGTTGTCTCGTTCTTATGTTCCGCAGGAAGGCAATAATACGCCAGATCCGACGGTGTATCGTAAAGAGCCATTTTCTGTACTTCTGCTCGGTTCGGATAAACGCGCGTATGAGAAAACAAGAGGCCGTTCCGATACGGTCATCTATGCGGTTGTTCGTCCTAAGGAATCCCGTGTACTTCTCGTTTCGATCCCACGTGACACGTATGTGCAAATCGTAGGACGTGACGCGAATAAGGATGGGGAAGACGATTACGACAAAATTGCGCATGCCTACGCGTTCGGAGGGGAGAATATGTCCATCAATACGGTGGAGAAATTCTTGAACGCAGATGTAGGATACTATGCCACCATTAATTTTGATGGAATCAAAAGAGTTGTAGACGCGCTTGGCGGGGTGAGTTTGCCGATTGAAGAGGATATTGTAAATAAACATCCGGATCATGTGCAATTCACTATTGAAGGTGGCAAACCGATCTATGACGGTCAAGAAGCGCTGTATTATGTTCGATATCGCGAGGATAGTGACTTTAATCGTACCAAGCGGCAGCAAATATTCCTGAACGCGATGGCGAATAAAATGCTTAATCTTAATTCAATCGGCAAGATTCCAGAGCTGTTGGAGATTATGGGAGACAACTTCCAGACAGATATGCGTCCATCCTTTATCGTTGATCTGGCGAAACAGGTGCTGACACAAGAGAAACCACAAATTTCTAGCTTCACGATTCTAGGTGAAGGTATGCGCAAAGACGGGATCTACTATGGTAAAGCGGATGAGAAAGACGTCCAATATGCCAAAGAGCTGATTACCAACTGGATGGATGAATCGACCCCAGCCGGCGCCTTGATGATACCAGACCGGCAGAAGATCGAGTAACGAATTCCATACAGAGGCTTGATTATAATCAGCAGTACGGCGTTTATTTGCGGGCTGCTGTTTTTTCTTTTTCAGAAGAGCGACGAGACCTTTTGGAACATCTTACGTTTTGAAACGTATAATATGGGTTGAGGATTAGTTGTAAGTCGAAATTCGTGAGGGGGATACGTGAGGGTATGAACATCGCATTTTTTTTGCTGCCTAAGCAAGAGGTTACATGTGTAACATCGGATTCTACTCTGCGGCAAACATTGGAACGGATGGAGTATCATCGCTTCACAGCGGTGCCCATTTTGAATAAGGAAGGCAAATATATAGGTACGGTCACCGAGGGTGATCTATTGTGGTACATGAAGAATGCCGAGGGAAAGATCACATTTGAAAACGCTTCAAAATTCCTCCTTAAGGAAGTACCACTTCGCCTAGATATTAAGCCGGTATCCATTAATGCCAATATGGAGGATCTTATTAACCTGGCTAAGGTTCAGAACTTTGTACCTGTCGTCGATGATATGGAACGCTTTATAGGCATTGTCCGTCGTAGCCAGATCATAGAATATTGTGAAGGCATTGTAGCTAAGGAATCCATGAAGGCAAAATAAGAAATTAAAAACGTTACTGGCACAGGGATAATCCGAGCCGCTCAGTACCATGTTAAACAGTGGGAGAGCAGAAAAAGGCGGGTAATTCCCTTCGCATAAGGGAACATTTTGTAGCCCCCCTTTTTATGTTATAATGGAGAATAAAGCTTTTTCGGGGAGAGTGACTTTCGCCAATATGCCTAAAGAACTGGATGTAGCCAAACGCGCTAAAGTGATTGAGTGGCTGAAAACCGAAGTACTTGACCAAGTGTCTCGATTGTTCAAAGCCTTGTGGGAAGGCAGTACTTCCCGGATCGGAGACAGTCTAGCCAGTCTGATGATGAGTAGTTACATATTGGGCCGCAGGCTCGGTATTCCTTTCAAGGATCTAGATGCACTGCTTGTGGAAAAGCTGAAGAAGCACAAATCGGAAGGTCACCAATTGGAAGATTGGTACCAAGATATATCCGCGCTTGAAGATCATATGCGTAAGAGGTGAATTTGTTGAATTTTAGCTTTAAATCAGTTATTTGGAGCGTTGTGTTTCTGCTCTTGTTACTATCGCTTATAACGCCTTTATCGGTGCTCACGGTATTTTTCATGCTCGTACCAGGTGTGATTCTGTATGCGTACTTATCTGTTAAATCGTTTGTCGTGCATCTCATCCCAGTCGCCATAATATTATTCATGATTGAACCGTTGTATCTCATATTCTTAGTTGTGTTTACGGTGCCAGCAATCGTAATGGGGCATGCCTTCAAAAAAGGAAAATCAGCTCTGTTTGCCTTCCTGGCGGGCAGTGGTGCAATCTTGGCTGAATACTTGTTGATGCTGCTGATCGGGAGCGTTCTGTTCCATTTCAATCTGTATAACTATATTGAGGACATGGTGAAACTGGCTACGGAGCCACTGACAGCTTCAGATGGACTGGTCAATGGATTTGTATGGACGCCTGAAATGACAGAGGATGTGGCCAGACGAACGCAGCTCTTAATTCCGTTCGCTCTCGTAGTGACTGCACTTGTGATGTCGCTCATTACACATCTCATTGCACGTCCAATTCTGAATGTAATGGGTGTGAGTGTAGCTAATTTCCCGCCAGCACGTGAATGGCGTATGCCGCGTGCCCTCATATGGTATTACTTCCTTGCACTAATCTTTACGCTCATGTCTGGTGAGAATGATGGGTCGTATTGGTCGATGATTGCGGCCAACTTGTCGCCATTAATTAATCTCGGCTTCATGATTCAAGCGATAGGCTTCTTCTTCTTCCTTTCTCATGCGAAGAAGTGGAATCCAGTTATACCGTATTTACTTGCGGCTGCGGTCTTCTTCATTGGTCCGCTACGAATTATCGGAGTTATTGATCTGGTGTTCCCGCTTCGCGAGGCAATAACGAAACCAAAACGTTAGGGTGATGAGTCTTGCCTAAATTTCTGAAGAAACGCTGGCACGGCTACTATACCGTATGGGCGTTCATAATGCTGCTACTGCTAGTTATGTTGGTGACCATTTATAACTGGACGCTTGGTTTGGTTAGTCTACTTCTGGCTTCGGCGCTGGGGATCGTCATGATTAAGGCGGAGCTAGCGTTCCGTCGAGAGTTGAATGACTACATTAATGGACTGTCTATTCGGATCAAACGAATGGAAGGCGAAGCCGTAGGTATGCTTCCATTCGGCATTGTGTTGTACAGTGAGGATCGTACGGTAGAGTGGCATAATCGTTTCATTGCAGATATGTTCCATGAAAAAACGATGGTAGGTAACCCGCTCCAAAACTTGTTTCCCAATCTTCCTCAACCAAAAGAGAAAAAAGATGGAACCAAGGAGCTGACCAGGGAACTTCATGATGAATTCCAGTTGGATGACCGGTATTACGGTGTAATCCATAATCCGCAGGAGCGGTATGTGTATGTCTACGAGATGACAGAACTCGCTATTCTTCGTGATAAATATGAAAATGAACGTATGGCACTGGGTATCTTAGTGCTCGATAATCTTGATGAAGCAGCGCAAGGCATGGATGATCAGCAGCGAACCGCGTTAATCGCGCGTGTAACGAGCGAGATCACATCCTGGGCTAAGCGTTATGAGGTATATCTGCGACGCTTGTCCTCAGATCGGTATCTTATGATGCTGAACTATAAGTCGTTGCAAGAGTTGGAGCAGAGCCGATTTGTTATTTTGGATGAAGTCCGTGAAATGACTGCTGACCTCAAAGTTCCAATGACGCTCAGTATCGGTCTAGCCTTTGGATCGGATAGCATTGGAGAAATGGGAGAGCTTGCTCAATCAAGTCTCGATATGGCACTTGGTCGCGGTGGTGACCAGGCTGCCGTGAAGTCAGGACAGCGCTTGTCCTTCTATGGTGGTAAATCGAATGCTGTTGAGAAACGCACACGAGTAAGAGCAAGGGTGATTGCTCATGCGCTGCGTGATCTGATGCAAGAGAGTGACCGTGTGCTCGTTATGGGGCATAAAATTCCGGATATGGATGCAATCGGTGCCTCTATTGGTGTATGGAAGGCGGCTAGTTTATACAATGTAGAAGCGCGAATCGTCCTTGATGGGCCGAATCCATCAATTGAACGCATGATGGAGCAAGTGAACAAGGATGAGAAGCTGTCCAAAGCATTTGTATCGCCTGAACAAGCAACACAGATGATGACTGAGCATACGTTGCTCGTCGTGGTGGATACACACAAAGCTTCGATGACAATGGAACCGAAATTAGTGCAAGCAGCTACGCGTGTAGTCGTTGTGGATCATCATCGCCGCGGAGAAGAATTTATTAATGATGCGGTACTCATCTACTTGGAGCCATACGCTTCATCGGCTGCGGAGCTAGTGACCGAGCTGTTGCAATATATTCATGACAAAGTGCAATTTACACCACTTGAAGCAACAGCACTGTTAGCGGGAATTACCGTGGATACGAAGCATTTTGCATTGCATACAGGTTCACGTACATTTGAAGCAGCAGGCTTTTTACGCCGTAGTGGTGCAGACACCATCATGATCCAACGCTTGATGAAAGAGGATCTGTCAGAATATATTGCTAAGGCAGAAATCATAAAGCATGCTAAAATGGTATATGGGAACATTGCGCTGGCGGTCACAGACCCTGGCAGCAAGATTTCACAGATGATGATCGCCCAAGTGGCGGACACATTGCTGAACATGACCGATGTCGTTGCATCATTTGTGATCAGTGAGCGCCCAGATGGGCTAATTGGCATCAGTGCTCGATCACTGGGACGGATGAATGTACAGGTCGTTATGGAGAAACTTGGCGGTGGCGGACATTTAACCAATGCTGCTGTACAGCTTGAAGGTACGTTGGGAGAGGCAGAAAAACGGCTGATGAACGTACTTGCTGAAATCGAAAAGGAAGAGGGGCTGTTCGAATGAAGGTCATTTTTATAAAAGATATGAAGGGTCAAGGCAAGAAAGGGCAAGTGAAGGAAGTTTCTGAAGGTTATGCACAGAACTTCTTGTTACCACGGGGAATTGCTCGTATAGCAACAGACGGAAACATGAAGACGCTCGACAACCAGAATGCGGCTGAAGAAAGACGCAAACAGGAAGAGAAGGCAGAAGCAGAAGCACTAGGCAAAAAACTCGAATCAGAAGTGACGGAGCTTAAGGCGAAGTCCGGCGAAAGTGGCCGTCTGTTCGGTGCAATTACATCTAAACAGATCGCAGAAGCTCTTGCAGCTAAAGGTCTGAAAATCGATAAGCGTAAAATTGAGTTGGACGAGCCTATTCGTACTCTCGGTGTAACGCAAGTATCTGTCAAGATTCACCCTGAAGTGAAGGCAACCTTGAAAGTACAAGTAACGGAGGAATAAGATGGGCGGCGAAATGTTATTCGACCGGATTCCCCCACAGAACCTGGAAGCCGAACAGGCTGTGCTGGGTGCAATCCTGTTGCAGGGCGAAGCTCTGATTACAGCGATGGAACGGGTGCAAACCGAGGATTTCTATGACAAGCCCCATCAATTAATTTTTGAAGCGATGATTCAGCTGGGTGAGGGAAATCAACCGATTGACCTCGTAACACTGACTTCGCTTCTGAAGGATAAAGGTGAGCTTGAGGACATCGGCGGCGTTAGTTATCTGGCTAAGCTGGCTCATGGTGTACCTACAGCCGCGAACGTAGACTATTACGCTCAGATTATTGAAGAGAAATCGATGCTGCGTCGTCTGATTCGTACAGCTACGCAGATTGTTAGCGAAGGATATACTGGCGGTGAAGACGTTGCTGGCATGCTCGGTGAAGCAGAACGGCGCATTTTGGAGATCTCTAACCGGCGTTCTAGTAGCGGTTTTATTGCCATTCAGGATGTACTCATGGAGGTATTCGATAAAGTCGAGACGCTTCATCAAAACCGTGGAACCACGACGGGCATCCCGTCCGGGTTTATCGATCTCGACAAAATGACTGCCGGATTCCAGCGTAGTGACTTGATCATTGTAGCTGCGCGTCCTTCAGTAGGTAAGACAGCCTTTGCTTTGAATATCGCTCAGAATGTAGGGATTCGCGCACAAGAGACGGTAGCTATCTTCAGTCTGGAGATGTCAGCCGCACAGCTTGTACAACGGATGATCTGTGCAGAAGCCAATCTGGATGCAGGGGTTCTGCGTACGGGTGAATTTAAAGGTGATGAGGACTGGCAGAAGCTAACGATGGGTATCGCTGCGCTAAACGAAGCAGATATCTATATCGATGATACGCCAGGGATTACGGTGGCCGATATTCGTGCCAAATGCCGTCGTCTCAAAAAGGAAAAAGGCCTTGGCATGATTCTAATTGATTATTTGCAACTCATTAGTGGACGGGGTAAAGCAGGGGAGAACCGTCAACAAGAGGTATCCGAGATTTCACGTACACTGAAACAGATTGGCCGGGAACTAGAAGTTCCGGTTATTGCCTTGTCTCAGCTAAGCCGGGGCGTAGAGCAACGTCAGGATAAACGTCCGATGATGAGTGACTTGCGGGAATCTGGATCGATCGAGCAAGATGCTGACATCGTAGCGTTCCTGTACCGGGACGATTATTACAATCAGGAAACCGAGAAGAAAAATATTATTGAGATTATTATTGCTAAACAGCGTAATGGTCCGGTAGGCACGGTGGAATTAGTGTTCCTGAAGAACTTTAATAAATTCGTAAACTACGAGAGGGCACATAACGACGCCTTCGCCATGTAGTATTGAACACGCACGATAAGGAACCGGGGTTAGCCGTCAGACATGTTTTGACTGGCTTCGCCGGTTTTTTGCGTCGGAATATAGCGTAAATTCCGAACATTATAGTTTTACTATATCTAATTGTTCGCTATTTGATTTGACTTTGAAAAAAGGTACTGGTACACTAATACTGCTGCGTTAAAGCAGCGAAAACCTTCCTTTGGATGTAAATTGAAGGAAATTTTCACTGTCCGTTAGCACGCTTCTCCGCTGGTGTTTTCACTTAAATTCCTGCCGAGATAGAGGACGGACAGACCAATACAAAGGTGCGCAAGGCACCCACGGAGGTATGTACTATGTCAACGGTAGTTGTAGTGGGAACGCAATGGGGAGACGAAGGTAAAGGTAAGATTACGGACTATTTAGCAGAAACGGCAGACGTGGTTGCACGTTATCAAGGTGGTAACAATGCAGGGCACACGATTCTGATCGACAACAAAAAATATAAACTAACGATGATTCCATCGGGTATCTTCTACACGGACAAAGCGTGTGTAATCGGTAACGGTATGGTGATTAACCCGAAGGCACTAATTGAAGAAATTAATTATATTCATGATAATGACTTCACAACGAAGAACCTGTCCATCAGTGAACGTGCTCATGTCATCCTGCCATACCACATGGTATTGGATGCACTGGAAGAAGAGAGCAAAGGTCCAAACAAAATTGGTACAACTGGTAAAGGTATTGGCCCAGCTTACATGGACAAATCAGCTCGGATTGGTATTCGGATGGTTGACCTGCTTGATGCGGAAGATTTTGAACTGAAACTGCGTCATCTGGTTAAAGAGAAAAACCGCATCATCGAGCAGGTGTACAACGGTCAACCTGTCGATGTGGAAGAGATTCTGAAAGATTACCTGGGATACGCAGAGATCCTGCGTCCTTACGTACGTGATACATCTGTTGTGCTCAATGAATATATCGATGAGGACAAAAAAGTATTATTTGAAGGCGCACAAGGCGTGATGCTCGATCTGGATCAAGGGACGTATCCGTTCGTAACTTCATCCAATCCATCCGCAGGCGGCGTATGTATCGGTTCTGGTGTAGGCCCAGCCCGCATTCAGCAAGTGATTGGGGTAGCTAAGGCATACACAACGCGTGTAGGAGATGGCCCATTCCCAACGGAGCTGCATGATGCGATTGGTGACCAAATTCGTGAGACTGGACATGAGTACGGTACGGTAACTGGACGTCCGCGTCGTGTAGGTTGGTTCGATAGCGTTGTCGTTCGCCACGCTCGTCGTGTTAGCGGTATTACAGGTCTGTCCTTGAACTCACTGGACGTTATGACAGGTCTAGACACTGTTAAAATCTGCACAGGTTACAAATTCCGCGGTGAGGTTATTACTCACTACCCAGCAAGCCTCAAAATGCTGGCAGAATGTGAAGCGGTATATGAAGAAATGCCAGGCTGGAGTGAGGATATCACTGGAGCGAAGAAGCTTGAGGATCTGCCTGTAAACACACAGAACTATGTAAAACGTGTATCTGAGTTGACGGGTATTCCAATCGCGATCTTCTCTGTTGGTCGTAACCGTGAACAAACGAATCAAGTACTTCCAATTTACGAATAAGCATTATTAAAGCCTCAGTGGTCGCTACTTTAGCGGTCACCGAGGTTTTTTTCGTATACACAACAATTCATAATGATGAGAACCGATTATATTCCTCTAATTTCCGTCAATACTGATTAACAGTAGAGTGATAGACCCGAAGTGAAGCAAGATGAACGGGTGGGAAATTGGAGGGAGAGATCGGAAATGAAGCTGCTTCAATGGTTTGTAAAAATGGTGCTTACCGTTGTGTTGGTCAGTGCACTGACCTTGCTGACGACCGGACTAATTGTACAGTCTTATGCTAAATCGCTGCTTGCAAGTTTTAATATTCAGTGGGAGGGTCAGCCTTTAGG
The DNA here is from genome assembly GCF_022346845.1 of Paenibacillus sp. ACRSA. Lineage (NCBI taxonomy): Bacteria > Bacillati > Bacillota > Bacilli > Caryophanales > Paenibacillaceae > Paenibacillus > Paenibacillus sp. ACRSA. The sequence goes on from NZ_JAKRNP010000004.1 coordinate 56,427, forward strand.
GTTGGCAGCTATGTTTCAAGGCATGATCGGTGGAAAATCTGGAGAGGACCAGAAGACAGAGATTGAACCACCAGATCAGCCTACAGGAGCAGAAGAAGAACAGGTGCCGGAGAATGCCACTTCTGTAATGGGAAATGGAACAGGTGGAGATCCAGAGAGCGCAGGGCGTGATACAGAGGTGTCTCTGGGTGGCGACCAACCGAATGCATCGCCTAATTCTAATTCTGGTGAGAGTGGAGGAAATGAGCCAGATTCAGATGTAAGTGCAGACGTAGGTGGAACGACAGGTGGTTCGGCAGATAGTACAGAAGAAGGTGTTGCTTCTGGCAATGGGACAGGTGGAAGTTCTAATGGAACTGCACCGACAGGTAATGATGCAATTGTTGTATCCCCAGATGACATCACAGGTGTGAAGGATAAATTGCCGCTGGAGGATAAGGAGAAAATCTTCAGCTTATTGATGGCTAAGTTACCCCAGAAGGAAATGCAACAAATTTCCGGTGCTATGGAGGGTGGATTGACGGAGCAGGAATTACGTGAGATAGAGCAGGTAATCTCAAAGTATCTGACCAGCGAAGAATATGATAACTTAATGGAAGTACTGCAAGCAGAGTGAACAGTAGGGTAGGGCGAGGAATGTTCCTCTTCCGGTCTGAGATACTCGCGGTATTTCTGCGAATCTTACTGGCATATATAAGAAATGCAACAGGGCGACTGCCCTAGTAACGCAACCGAAAGCAGTGTTTCATATAAAGACGATATCCAATGGAGTCGTGGAAGAAATTACTTGGCATAACTAGCTGTGATATTAAGGCATCCTATAGCAGGTTACGATACAAAATCCCTTATCAGAGTTCCTCTGGCGAGGGATTTTCAGGTTGTGTTTTTATGAAAGAGAAGTCATATTTCGGTGGGTCTTAGAACCTAGTCATAAAACTTGATTAGAAGTACATAGTTTTCTTAATATTAAGGGGAAGAATGAAGCCCGAAAGACCTGCCACCGTATGGATAATACAGGAAAACCAAGCGGGGCGCGGCTTTGCGCTGTGATGGCTACAGTTGAAAAGAGTGTAAAACCTGTGTTAAAGTATACGGGTGCGACAAAAGGTTAAAATTTTGACACTTTTACGTGCGCAGCTAAAGTCCTGATTTGCGGACACCCAGATAGATAGATCAACAAACATGAGACACACACGATGGGTGATGTCTTGACAGAAATGCGAGCCTAGAAGTGCTGAAAAGGAGAGAATCATGAAAGGTTTCAGAGGCATACGCCAACCGGGCAAAAACCGGGAACACGAACAATCCGGGGAACACCGGACGGCCGAAGACAAAAACAACATGAGCATGTCCAACTTCAGTGTTAAACAGAAGCGCGTTCAAGCTTCGCGCAAATGGATCATCACGACAGCATGTGGATTGTTTATTGCTGCATCGATCGGATTTGCAGGGAAACAGTATGTTGCAGCCAACACGGTTCCATATTATAACGTAATCGTCAAAGGACAGGCTATCGGCAGCATTACAGACGAAGCGCAATTACAGCAGCTATTTGCAGACAAAACAGAGGAATACCAAAATAAATATCCACAAGCGGAAATGGTACTTAATACGGACGGTATTACCACCGAAACGGTAAAAGCATACAAACCGGAGATTAACAGTTATGAAACACTGAATAAACTCGACGATATGCTTACGGCTTACGCTAAAGGCGTGGAGCTGAAGGTCAACGGTGAAGTAATCGGCATTGTGAAGGATCAAGCAACAGCAGATGCGATTCTTGAGCAAGTGCAAAGCAAATACATATCGGCATCGGCTGTGCGTAGCTCGCTCAAGACGAAGTCGGTATCGGCGAACTCTTCGAAGAAAGCTGAAGGGCCGAGTACAACGTTGAAATCCGTAGATATCAAAGAAGATGTGGAGACGGATGCAGTTAAGGCAGATCCAAACAAAATATGGGATGTTTCTGAGGCGGTTAAAGCATTGACGGTCGGTAAAGACGCGCCTGTAACCTATGTGGTACGAGAAGGAGATACCATCTCTTCCATCGCTGCCAAATACGAGCTCACACAAAGTGAGATTCGTAAAAATAACCCTGGCATTAAAGAAACGTCTATGCAAATTGGAGACGAGCTGACACTTACCGTTCCCAAACCGGCGGTTACTGTGAAATCAGTCGAACAAGTTGTTGAGCAGATTGAGATCAAACCACAGGTTGAAGTACGTAAAAGTGCTGAGCTAAAAGCAGGGATAACCAAAGTGGTACGTCCAGGTCAAAGCGGCTTGAAAAATATGCAATATCGGATCACGAAAGAAAATGGCGAAGTTGTTCAAGAGGAATGGTTAGGTCAGGAAGTGGTTAAGTCAGCAGTGACCGAAGTCGTTCTTAGCGGTACGAAAGTAGTCGGCGAAGGTACGGGCGAGTTCGCATGGCCTGTCTCCGGCGCAACAATGAGCAGCAGCTTCGGTGAACGTTGGGGTCGTCAGCACAAAGGTGTAGACCTTGTTGGGAACCGGGATGTGAAATCCTCGGATGAAGGTGTAGTGACGTTTGCTGGACAGAAGAGCGGTTATGGCAATGTTATTATCATTAACCATCGTAACGGGTACGAAACATTATACGGACATCTGAACAGCATTGGTGTTAAAGTTGGACAGATCGTCGAAAAGGGCGAGAGCATCGGTGTAATGGGTAATACTGGACGCTCGACAGGAACGCATCTGCACTTCGAGATTATTAAGAATGGTACGGCAGAGAATCCAATGACATATTTGAACTAGTAATTATATAAAAGGAAAATTCCGCGATATGCTTGTATCAAAATGTGGGTTTTTCTTGTCATGAAGGTCAGCTTAGGCTGGCCTTTTTTCTATGGCGCGCTTCAAATATGTAAAAAAATATCATTTTGTCGCCGATCAATTGCCAATCGGGATGTGACACTGGTTCAGGTATGATAAACTATATATATTCAACCTAATAGATAGACAGCTAAGATGGACAACTAAGATCATAACTACCAATGATGACAGAACAACTTATATAAAGAGACAGACCGCATATGCGGATCAAGCAGGATACAGGGGTGAATACAGTCGATGCAAGGGAAGATTTTGGTGGTGGACGATGAACAGCCTATTGCAGACATTCTGAAGTTTAATTTGGAAAAAGAGGGATATGAGGTCATCTGCGCTTTCGATGGAATTCGCGCTGTCGAACTGGCGTTAGCCGAGAAACCAGATCTCATGCTACTCGATCTGATGTTACCAGGCAAGGATGGAATGGATGTATGCCGTGAGGTACGTGCACATCTGGAAATGCCAATCATCATGCTGACTGCGAAGGACGGCGAGATTGATAAGGTGCTTGGCTTGGAGCTGGGTGCGGATGATTATGTAACGAAGCCTTTCAGCACGAGAGAGCTGCTTGCACGGGTGAAGGCGCAGATGCGTAGAAGGCAGAAGCCTGCGACTACGACGGAAGCACAAGAGGATGAGAAACAGGTCATGCGGCTGTTTGACTTGGTGTTTGATATGGACATGTATACAGCGTACAAAGGCGGAGAGCCACTGGATCTGACCCACCGTGAATATGAACTTCTCTATTACATGGCTAAGCATTCAGGCAAGGTGATGACACGGGAACATCTGTTACAGGCCGTATGGGGATATGAATATTTCGGGGATGTGCGTACTGTGGATGTAACGATCCGTCGTCTGCGCGAGAAGATTGAGGAGAATCCGAGCAAACCGGAGACGATTCTGACGCGCCGTGGATTAGGTTATCTGGTGCGTAGTCCCAAAAGCGTGGGGATATAATGGGGCGATTCTCGCGATTTTCGTTCTTCCGAACGATTCAGGCGAAGCTAATTATTATATATGTACTGCTGATTCTCATTGCGATGCAATTGATTGGCGTTTATTTTGTCAGTGCGATGAAGAATTCTCTAACTAGTAACTTCACCGAGGATCTACAAGCGAGAGCGGAGATGCTGTCGGTGCTGGTGGGAGAGACGATGGCTGGCGGCGAAGTGGAGGCTGGCGAAGACAAAACGGAAAATCTGCGCGTACTGGTGAACAATCTGTTCAACATTAACGGGGCAGAGATTCAAGTGTTGGACGCCAGTGGTAAGGTGCTGACCACCTCACTAAGCTCTCATTCAGACTATGTTGGGCGTAAAAATACACAGACCGTTGTCAGCCGTGCGTTGCAGGGCATTCGAGACAATGAGGAATATATTGTTGACGAGGACAATGTCCGGAAAAAGGTGGTTGCTAAGCCGGTATTATCCGGCGGCAAGATCATTGGCGCGGTATATATTGCTGCATCGATGAATGAGTTATATGCCACTATGGAGGGCATTAACAAAATTTTCATTTCGGGCATTCTTATTGCCCTTGTGTTAACAGCGGTGCTCGGCGTCATTCTATCTCATACGATTACACAACCAATTAAGGAAGTGACAAGGCGGGCAACAGCGGTGGCTGAAGGGAACTTTGACCAACAGACCCCTGTATTCGGCACGGATGAGATCGGCCAGCTCAGCCGGGCATTTAACTATATGACCAGCCGTCTGCGTGACGCACTCTCTCAGAATGAAGAGGAGAAAGAGAAGCTGACCTCTATTCTGACTAACATGAGTGACGGTGTAGTTGCGACAGACGAGTATGGCAAAGTCATTCTAGTCAATCGCCGTGCAAGTAGCATTCTGGGAATGCGTCCGGCAGATATTGAGGGCAGGCACTTCGCTGTATTGCTCGGTATCGATCCTGAGGATGCGGAAGCACTGGCGAGTGGCTTCACAGGTTCAACTCTGTTGCAGATTGCTCCTGCAGGTCAGGAGGAGCCTGTTGTTATTCGTATGACGTTCACGCCTGTTCACAGGCGTGAGTTAGGGATTACCGGAACGATTGCGGTTCTCCAGGATGTCACGGAACAAGAAGAGCTAGAAGCATCCCGGCGTGAATTCGTGGCGAATGTATCCCATGAGCTACGTACGCCGCTGACCACCATTAAGAGTTATGCCGAGGCACTTGATGATGGTGCCCTGGAAGATCCACAGCTCGCTGGTCGCTTCGTAGGCGTGATCCAGAATGAGACAGAGCGAATGATCCGCCTGGTTACGGATCTGCTGCACCTCTCCAGACTGGATTCCAAAGAGGCTCTTCTGCGGAAACAACCTACAGATATTTTGGAGATGCTGGAGGAAGTGACGGATCGATTCTCATTCCAGATGCATCAAAAGGACATTCAGCCTGTGTTATCAGTGGAACGGGACCTTCCCGCGGTACCGCTGGATCGGGATCAGATTGATCAGGTGCTCGATAATGTTGTGTCCAATGCGCTGAAGTACACACTTGAGGGTGGTACGATCACGATGGCAGCACGGAAAACGAATGATCAGACGCTCGCAATCTCGGTAACGGATACGGGAATGGGTATACCACAGCGGGATTTGGATCGTATATTTGAACGGTTTTACCGTGTAGATAAGGCTCGTTCGCGTAGTATGGGCGGAACAGGGCTTGGACTATCCATTGCCCGGGAAATTGTAAAAGCACATGATGGCAGTATAACGCTTGAATCGGAGCTGGACGTTGGCACGACCGTAACATTCACATTGCCGATGCGTGATGAAGGAGGTGAGCACCGTGAAGGAACGGATTAAATCACTGGTGCTTACCACACTCGTTGTTGCCAGCTTAGTTCAGAGTTACTTTCTAATTTACCGTCTACCAGGCGGTGGAGATTCGGTTGTGACATCTGAAACGAACTATGTAAAGACCGAGAATATGGGTCAAGAGCGTAACATTGAGGAATTAATTTTTCCGGATCAGATGATTATTCATCTAGGTGAGGATAAACATACTGTGTTTTACCCAGGCAATACGTTCTATCAATTGATCTTCTCACGGCTGCAGGGACGAACGTTTGATGATTTTCAGCGGCGTAGTGTGCAGTCTGTGAACTGGGATCAGATTCGAAAGGACAACCCTGGCTTTGAGCTCTCCTTCAAGGAGGGTATTCCAGTGGCTTTGTTACAGCGCGTGATGCGACTAGGCACGGATTCCCTCTTCCAAGGAGAGACGATTAACCGAATTTCAATCTATACCGCCAAAAATGAAACGAAGGCGCATGCACTATTCTTCAGCGCCAAGGGAGATGTCGTTTACGAGGCTACGCAGGCTGACCTAACGGTACAGGATGTGCAGCAGCATGTGGACTTCGGCAGCAACTGGACGCCTTATACGCTGATGGATGGTCGCTACTATATTCCGTCCGAAGCTATTGAGACGATTGAAGCGAGTATGCCAACAAGCCAGTTTACGGTAGAGCAGATGCAGCGCAGCTTGTTCTTCGACCCTAGTATGACCCGGAATATTCGGGAAAAGGATGGGTCAGAGATCTACACGGATAGTAAGCGGAGTTTGCAAGTGAAGCAGGATCAGCGATGGATTAGTTACACCGATCCAGCTGCACCACCTGCGGGACAGATCGATGCGGCCAAAGACGCCTTATCTGCGGTGGATTTTGTCAATCAGCATGGGGGCTGGAAAGGACGGTCACGTCTGATGCTGGAGACAGCGGATAACAAAACACAGCTTCAGTTCCAGCAGTATTACGGTAGCTTTCCGATTATGGACTCGATGCAATTCCGTTTCGGTACGATCAACATGGAAATGCGGCAGGAGACCGTATCCAGCTATGAGCGTTCATTGGAGTATCTGAACGAAGGAACGGAGACGAAACAATCGGTCAAGCTGCCTGGCGGGGACAAGCTGAAGGCACTCATACAGAAGGTAGCTGGTGCGAATCGTGAGGTTGTAGATGTATATCCAGCGTATCGACCGTCTGCGATTGAGGATGGCCTCAAGCTGATCCCGGTATGGGTGATTCGCTTCGGCAATGGGGAGGAAACGACGGTTTCTTGATGGTTCGTAGGGTGGAGCAGAGAGCTAACGAATCTGACACACCTTAAATGGCGGAATCAGCATAGGAGCAAAATCTAACGAATCTCAGCGATGCTATTGTTGTAGAGTACCGGTGAAAAGCGATAGAAAGTCTATACATGCTAGAAATAACGTCTCTCAGGTTCGTTAGATTAGAAACTTGCGGAAAATGGAGCTAATAAGATGCGTGGAGTTCGTTAGTAATTGAGTATTTTATTCAGTTAACCAGTGGGGGTGAATGTTTTGGATTGGGGACGGGCGAAAAATGTATTAATCTATGCCTTTCTGTTACTGAATCTAGTGTTGGGATATCAGATCTGGATGGATGCACGGGAGACGGCCGGAGCCAATCTGGACTTCACCTCGCTGGCCGATAATACACAGCAGGCGATGGAAGAGAAGGGGATTCAGGTGCTCGCTCCTATCCCTAATGAAACACCGAAGCTACCGAAACTGTCCTATGAATTCATAGAGGAGGACGAGGCAGGTATCCGTGTTGAACTGGAACAGCCTGTAGACAGCAAGCTAATCTTCTCACAAAGTGAGCTGGAGGATGCGCTGCAAGGTGAAATTCCGCAGATTGGCACGTACCGGCTGGATCAACTGATGGCGGAGGATGGGGCATTTGTCCTTCACCCATTGGTGGATGGGAAATGGCCGCTCTTCAATGTCAGTCTGGAGCTATTCTACAGCGATCAGAAGATCACAGGTTACCTTCAGACTCCGGTGAAGATTACGACAGCGGAGGAGAGCGAGCAGCAGGTGCTTCCTGCGTCGAAGGCGCTGGGTACGCTGATCGAGAACTTTTTGCCTAATGATTCTATTGTCAAAGATATTCAACTTGGCTATTACGGCCAGTTGTTCAATTCAGATCTACAAGTTGCGATGCCGGCATGGCGATTCGTGCTGGAAAGTGGCGAAGTGTTGTACGTGCAGGGCATCAGTGGGGATGTATTCAGTCCCAAGACAGATAAACCAGGGGAGTAATGAGTTATGGGGATTTATTTTACCGTATTGTCTAGTGGTTCTACAGGAAACGCCACAGTCATACAGCATGGAGGCACGTCACTTATGATTGATGCAGGCCTCAGTGCGAAGCGGCTGGATGCACTGTTTCAGGAACGGGAGATCGCAGGAACAGAGCTGGACGGCATTCTGGTCACACATGAACATTCCGATCACATTAAAGGACTAGGCGCGATGTCTCGGAAATATAATTTACCAATCTACGCAAACACAAATACGTGGGCGGCGCTGGAGAAGTCGGTTGGGGCAATTCCAGAGGAGAACCGGCGGTTATTTGAAACGGGTGAAAAGCATGATTTTGGCTCGCTCCGCGTGGAATCCTTCGGTATCTCGCACGATGCAGCAGAACCTGTAGGGTACACGTTCGATGATGGCAGTGAAAAGCTGTCTGTTGCGACCGATCTAGGCTATATGAGCGACAAGGTTCGGGATGCCATCTCGAATTCTGACGTGCTCGTGCTCGAATCGAATCATGATGTCGAATTGTTGCGGATGGGACGTTATCCTTGGAATACCAAGCGCCGAATCTTAAGCGATATCGGGCATTTGTCGAATGAAGCAGCAGGGGCAGCACTCAGTGAATTGATGAACGGACGCATCAAGCGCACGTATCTTGCACATCTCAGCCGGGATCATAATATGATGGATCTGGCGAAAATGACCGTGCGCGATGCGATGGAGAGTCGTGGATGCTTCTATCGGGATCATGAGTTCAAACTCTGTGATACGTATTATGACCGTCCTACACCATGGGATAGGGTGGGTGAGCCATAAAGCTGTCTAGCTCAGCGGCTTTGCGCTCTACTTCCTCGCGGGTTAAGATGCCTTTGTCCACGAGTAGCTCAATGATGGTGCTTAGGGCTAATGTATTGCGGTAATGCTCTTCTTTGAGATCGGCCAGCTTGGCCGCCATATGAACCTCTTCCATGGCTGTGAGTGTACGTGTGCGTTCCATAAGTAAATCCTCCTTCTATGAACCTTCGAATTCTTCTTTAGAACAACCTTTTTACTATTATTGTAGTCAGGCTGGTTGGAAAACATTCCTCTTTTTGCCGCTATAAATGAAAGAAGAAGGCATGTATGCTGAAACAGTAGCTTATCGGAATAGAAAAAGTTTGCCTGAAAGGGTAAATATGCGCTTAGCGAACTGGATTTTGTGGTGATAGATATAGTATGAACCTTTATCGTTAGCTGCAAATTAGCGGAAATTTGCGATATTCTTCGTATTTATGCAACTTTTTCAGATTTAGCGTGTTTAGTATATAAGGAGCACTTGGAAATAGGCTGGAATGTGAGCGAACTGGTGAGTGTATTGGCATATCAAAAAAATGCGAGAGCGTGATTGATAGAGTCACTGGCAGAGTGGGAGACCCATTCTGTTGTACATAGACGCTTCATTTCGTGTACTTGGGAGTGCGGCGATATGCAAAAAAATGATTTTGGGAAATGCAAAAAAGCATGGGGAAAGAGCTGGTATTTACGCCACGCACGTAATGGAGGACACAGAACGAAGCTGGAGAAGCGTAGCTCAGAGCTTTCTGAAAGGAAGCTGTATCGGGAGCATTGACTCGCCTTCATCCCCGGATTTCACCTTTAAACAAAGGGCACAAGAAATCTAGGGGTAACAGCGATCGGAAGCTCATCTGTCGGCGGAGTGGGGTATGTGAGAACACCATCGACGTCCCATGCGACAATGATCAGGCGGCAGTCAGGATCTTGATGCGTGACAACGAAGGGGAGAGGATCACGATGGGATTGTTCGGAGACGATTTTTATTCAACTAAAGTTTCAAGACGCGCCGAACCTGTGCAGAAGGGCAAACTTCAGATTCTCCGCCCAGGAGGGCGTGATCGGTGGCAGAATCCGCGCAGATCGCGTTCGGGTATTAGCTCCACGGTCAAAGTAGCCGTGATCAGTTCTGTGATCAGCTCCATCGTTACCGTTACCCTGTTCAGTTTCATCATGCAGCCAGCATCTGTACCGTTATCCAATGCTGCAATAGGCAATGGTTCAGGTGGCGGTGCGCCCTCTGCTCAAGCGGTTGATCCGTACGACCGGATTATTCAGGCAGCTGAGAAGGTGCGTCCTTCTGTAGTGAGCATTGTGAATCATAAAACGGGCAGCAGCCTATCTATGGAGGACTCAGCGCTAGGATCAGGTGTCATTTTCAAGAAGGAAGAGGGCACAGCCTACATTATGACTAATCACCATGTGGTGGAAGGCGCGAGTGATCTTGAGATTGTAACGGTGGACGGCGAGACACATAAAGCAAAGCTGGTTGGAAAAGATCGGGTGAGTGACATTGCGGTGCTGTCGACAGAGGATAAAGGGCTGGGAGCTGTAGCGGAGATTGGCGATTCCAGTAAGCTTAAACGAGGTCAGACCGTACTTGCCATTGGTAATCCGCTCGGTCTGGGTGGTACACTGACATCCGGGATTGTGAGTTATACCGATCGCATTCTACCCGTGTCGATTAATCAGGATGGCGTGTACGACTGGGAGCAGAACGTGATTCAGACAGATGCGGCGATCAACGAAGGTAACAGCGGCGGCGCACTGGTTGACCTGAACGGCAAAGTGGTCGGCATTAACACGATGAAGATATCGGATACGGGCGTTGAAGGTCTTGGATTTGCGATTCCGATGAACGAAGTAATGAAGACTGTCGATTCGCTATTGCTACACGGTAAAGTATCTCGTCCATACCTGGGTGTGTACACTGTCGATCTGAGCAATCCTTATGCTCCGTTGGATGACGAGCAGCGGAAGGATCTAAAACTACCATCCCATGTAGATAGCGGTGTGGTCGTGCTCGAAGCATCGGGGCCTGCATCGGAAGCAGGTATGAAGCTCAACGATGTCATTACTGAATTTGACGGGCAAAAGATTACCTCTACGCTTGATCTTCGTAAGTATCTGTACGATAAGAAGAAAATCGGCGATACGATTGAGGTAACCTTTTATCGGGACGGCAAAGCCGAGAAGGTATCGGTGAAGCTGTCGGATAAACCGGAGTAAAACATATATCCAACATATGCTATGGTGAGATTGTGTTAGGGAATAATAGAAAGAGCTGGTCAGGTGGCTGATCAGCTCTTTTTTAACATGATAGGAACTATACGTTACCAAGGTTCGCGCAATGTTCTGAATAGCAGCTTAGCAAAATTTTTATTAATTTGGATTATGATAAATATTTGGCTGTCTATCGTCATTTTTGCTGTCGAAATGGTTCAACATTCCGGGACAGAGGTTATTCTTTTGACAAATGATCGGACAGGATCAGAGCCTAAGACTCAGTTACATTAGACCTTTGCTATGATAAACTGTTGTCAATGTGTCCGTAATGCACGGTGTGCAAGTAACAGGTCTTTGACGATCTGGATGTTCTAAATCATAGAAGAGGGGTTATTCAATCATGAAACGTACAATGAAAGGAATGCTGGGGGGAACGGCTCTACTTGTGTCGCTGACTTTCTTATCTGCATGTACTTCCAAGGAAGCTACACCTGGGGCTGTAGATACAAATGGGTTGGAGGATAAGATTGCAGGTCTAGAGCAGCGGCTTGCGGAGCAGGTTCAGAAGAGCGGGGAGCAGGATAATAAGATTGCAGAGCTGGAGAAAAAGCTGAATGAGCTTAATACGACTGTTATTGCGGTAAAGGACGCTGGAGGAACAGCTACAGGCGCACCTGCCAATAATGGATCGGCCGGAAAGGGCGATGGGATACTCATTACCTTTGCACAGTACGAGAAGCTTGAGGTGGGCATGACGGTGGAGGAAGTAATCGCGATCCTCGGCGGCGAAGGCGAAGCATTGAGTGAAGCTGAAAATATGGTGGTCTATAACTATAAGGGTACCGGGGATACGGGAGCGAATGCGGTTATTGCTTTTCAAAGTGGCAAATTGCTGACAAAGGCTCAATCTGGGCTGCAATAATAGAAAATAGGTTTATAAAGAGAACCAATCAGAATATTCTGGTTGGTTTTTTTGTGATGTTTTCGATGAGTATGGTGTGGGATTTATTTCTTAAAAGTAGGCTGTCAGAATGAGAGTATCCAAGAGTTTGGGTTATACAACTTCCGGTGAGAGTAGTGCCTTCGGTTGATTTGGGTGCACCTATTGGAGTGAAAGATGCTTGCTAGAGAAGAGCTAAAACTTTAGATTTTTAAAAAAATGTAGAGATAAGTCCTTGACATGCAGTTTAAGTTGTAACTATAATAGTCACATATTAAAAGTTGTAACTACAGTAGTTACATAAAAGTGGGAAGGGGTCTTGTTTGATCAAAGTAAGAGAGCGTTGTGTGTATTGCGATGTGTGTTATGAATCGGACTATTTCCGTCGTTCAATGTTAATTGTGAAGTCAAGATTTGAATTGTAGACATCGTAGGAGCAAAAGCTAGATCAAAATGTAATATCCAAAAAGGGTAACCAAAAAGCAAACCCAAAAAGCGTAAGATAAGACGTTTAACCAAAAATGCAAAAACCAAAATTAAAAACATACTGCACTGCGCCTTATTAATCTAACTGGCGACAGTATTATGAGAGGAAGATGAATAAAGTGTTTCGTAAAAAATCATCCATTGGAGTCATGCTACTCCTCAGTATCATGTTAATCTTGAGCGCTTGTACAAGTACCGCAAGTAAAACGGAAAGTACGACAGACACCTCGTCCAACGCGGCAGGTGCGAACAATACAACGGGCGATGAAGCAAATACATCAACGGCTGAGCTTAAAGTGACTACATTTAATCCAGGGGAGAAAAGTATTTTTGGTGTTTCCTCTAACCTGATTGAAGGGCCTACTGAGGTGGTGCTCGTCGATGCCCAGTTCCAGAAGAATGATGCGGAGCAACTGGTGAAAATGATTAAGGATACAGGTAAGAAACTTACGACCGTATTTATCAGCCATAAAGATCCAGATTATTACTTCGGTCTGTCGGTCATTCGTGAAGCATTCCCAGATGTGAAGATTGTCGCAACGCCGGGAACAGTGGAAGGCATTAAGGAAACAATCCAAGTGAAGAATGATTACTGGAACCCAATTCTGAAGGAAAATGCACCAACAGCACAGATTGTGCCTGATGTTCTGGATGCAGATCAATTTACGGTAGATGGTGAACCTGTACAGATTATTGGTCTGGACGGGCCAGATCCGTCCCATACCGTTCTGTGGATTCCATCCAATAAAACGGTTCTTGGCGGTGTTCCTGTGTATGAGAATGCTCATGTCTGGATTGCGGACAACCAGACACCAGAGAGCCGAGAGGAATGGCGTGGATTGTTGGACAAAATCACTGCGCTGAATCCGGAGAAAGTCATTCCAGGACATTATTTGGGCACGAGTGCTGGCGATCTATCTAGTGTGACGTTCACTCGTGATTATATTGCGAAGTTTGAAGCAGAGGCAGAGAAAGCGAAAGATTCCAAAGAGCTGGTTGCCGCAATGGAAAAAGCTTATCCAGACTTTACAAATACAGGCGATCTGGAAACGAGTGCACAGGTAATCAAAGGTGAAATTTCTTGGCCATAAGTAGTTGCAAGAGCGCGGTAATTTAAGAAATGAAGTAGGGTCTAGTGGATATGGAGAGCTAAAATGTGCTTGTACATTGATTAGTGCTGTTTATAAATGTTATAAGCAATGAGATTAAGAGCAACATCTGTCCCTTTAGTTGAGGGAATGGATGTTGTTTTTTTTGCTTAGGTGTAGTGGGCGAGCATCCGTCCTGACTCTGAATGATTCATTCTAGTTATGTATTTTCAACCGATCTCTGCGGGAATATTCTATAAGGGGTTTCTTTTACGTCCCAGGTGTGATAGAACAGAGAAGTGGCTATCCTATATGGATAAGCGGTTGTGAATCGGGAGCATAGCTGGTTACAGAAAGGATGCTTGAACGGATGTACGTTGTATGCAAAGAACACGTGGACATTGCGATCGACAAGTTTGTCGATGAGTATGAGGACGCTCCAGATATCGTGGATTTGAAGGAGACGGAATTTGCCGACTGGGATCCGCCTGCGAAGTGCGCTGAGTGCGAGCAGCATGCGGAATTTCTTGTCGTTTAGCGTACTGTAGGAATTGAAGGCGGCAGAAGGCGTCACATAGGTGGTACTTCTCCGCTGGAACTCACTTTCCATCCGGTATGAACATCACAGCAAGGAGCGAAGAGAGCGTGTTGAGCGCTCTTTTTGCTTTTTTGGTAGGGGAAGATGGGGCGTTGGAGTGATGGGGTGGAGATAAGGAAACCTGATTACACTAAATGCGTGTCCTGCCTGACATGTGCCTTAACGAGTTGGTCGTGGAAGGTGGCTAGCGCCTTACGGATTAACTATGAGTTGAGGTAATAGTAATAGGGTGCTCAGCCGCGTAAGGGAAGCCTATGTGAGGTGGGAATTGTGGCGTGCGAGCGATAGCGTTGTGTGTTGTAATATGGTGGTAACTTTGCATTAGTATTGTAGTAGCTGTGCAGTAGCTTTAGAGCTCTAACGAACCTGAGACCTCTTATATGGTGATATTGCTTCCTGGTTGAAATCTAACGAATCGTAGGCACGCTATTTAATTGAAATGACCTTTAAGTGTTGGGAAACGCTTGTTTCTACTGTGATAACATGTGTGAGATTCGTTAGATTTTAAAAGAGGCTAAATTGGGCTGAATAAGGTGTCTGGGGTTCGTTAAATTATGCGGATGCGAAGATATAACGTGTAACTGAAACAGTAGATTGAACGATGCACTGATGCATCTTACTTATAGATTTTTTTGCAGGACATTTAGGAGGAATGGATATTTATGTTGATTCAAATTATTGGCGTAGGCAAATTGAAGGAAAAATATTTAACGCTCGGCATTCAGGAATATGCCAAGCGGCTCGCCCCGTACATCAAGTTTCAGATGATCGAGGTCGCAGACGAGAAAGCGCCCGATACCCTGAGCGAAGCTGAGGTACGGGCGGTGAAGGAGCGCGAGGGCGAACGCATCCTCGCGCATGTGAAGAGCGAGGCGCATGTTGTCGCGCTCGCACTCGATGGCCAGCTCTGGAGTTCCGAGGAGCTGGCTATGGAGATCGACAAGCTCGGCACGTATGGGACGAGCCATGTCGTTTTTGTCATCGGAGGCAGCCATGGGCTCTCCGATGAGGTGCTGCGCCGCGCGAAGCAGCGCTTGAGCTTCGGGCGCATGACACTGCCGCATCAGCTTATGCGGCTGGTGCTGGTGGAGCAGATTTATCGTGCGGTGAAGATAAATCGTAATGAACCGTACCACAAGTAGGGCGGCGAAGTTTCGTTATTTTCACAAAAGGTGTTGGAGGAGTGGTAAAATTAGAAAGAGTTATTAAAAAGAGGGAGGACTCTCCATGTCGACCACCGTTCAGAATGGGGAAACAGTCTGGGCATTCGTATTTCAAGCCAGATCGCAAAAAGAATTGCGATAAGTCAAGGCTCCGAAGTGGAATTAGTTGTAAGGGATGATCATACACTCATCATAATACCTATATAAGATAAAGCCGACATTGGAAGAATTGCTGGCACAATGTAAACCTGAGAATAAGTCTCCTTTTCTTAGGTCTTGATTTTTTTGGGAACTCCTCCAGCAGATACGGCTGTGAGCGTTACGCAGTCTTTTTTTTGCTTCTCTTAATCTACTCTTAAACTGAAGCCGATACTATTGGTATAGTACCCCTATTATGTCTGATGGGCATCTGGAATGCTATGAATCATTCTTTTCAATTACATATATAACAAAGGAGAAACTACGAGTGAATACTAGTCTGGAAACGGTAACCCTGAAAAAGATAGTTGCGGTCATCCTCGCTTTGGCAATCATCTTCAACGTTTATTCGGGGAGCGCTCAAGCTCAAGATCAGGGGACGGCGACACTGAAGATTTCAACAACGTCCATAGACTCCACTTTTGGGGAGGAGGTAACCTTTAACGTTACTGCACTCGATCCGATCATCGGTGGCAGGACTCCCAGCGGGACAGTTACCATTAGGGATGGTAATCAGGATCTTATGTCAGTTGGACTAACTACGGCCGAGCCATTGATTACGACTACGGCCTGCGGTTCTTCTTGCCCTCTTATACAATGGGGGGAATACACCTTCCGGGCTTACAGTTTTGGGGATAATCGCATTGCGATGAACATTGTTACTTACGACGCATCCGGGATGATGATTCACCAATTGGAAAAGCCAGGCGCACGGTATTTATCGGACATTAAGATGGATGCGGCTGCTCAGACATTTACCTTCTGGGGTCAAGATAACATGACGGTCACGGTGGGATGGGGAGAGCTCTTAAGCGCCACGTCCAGCGCCAGCTTTACCACATCCGATCTGGCGATCGGTACACACACGATTACCGCTGCCTATTCAGGAGATGACACCCATCCTGCTAGCGAAACGACCACTACAGTTACCGTACACCCTAAGTATACCGTGGTGTATGACGGCAACGGCAGCACCGGAGGAGACGTACCCGCTAATAGCAGCTCCTATAACGGCATCAAGGCCTCGATTTCTTCCAATAACGGAAGTCTGGTGAGGTCAGGCTACACATTCGGGGGCTGGAATACGCAGGCGGACGGACTTGGGGTGGACTATAGCGCAGACGCTGAAGGCGTGATCACGTCCGATGTGACGCTTTACGTGAAATGGATCAAGACGTTAGACGTTGGAACGGGCACGGCAAGTGATCCTTATCAGATTACAACCGCTGAGGAGCTGAATACGGTCAGGAATTATTTGGATCCCGATCTGTATTTCAAGCTGGCGGCGGATATTGATTTGAGCAGCTATGGCGAAGCATGGTTGCCAATCGGCGAGGGGGTTCATGGCCGATTCAGGGGGCATATAGATGGCAATGGACACAAAATCACAGGTTTAACGATCAATAGACCGAATGATAATTACGCCGGACTGTTTGGTTACATAACCTATGATGCAAGTGTTTCCAATGTGATTCTGGAAAATGTAAATGTTACAGGCAGACAATATGTAGGCGGCTTGGCTGGCCGTATCGATGGCGGTGGGATAAGCAACAGCTCTGTATCTGGAAGTGTAAAGGGAACAGGTACTATGGTAGGTGGTATGATTGGCTACAATTACTATGGAACCGTGAATAACAGCTTCGCAACAGCTCATATAACAGGCAACAGCAATAATGTAGGTGGTTTGGTGGGCAGCAATTTTGGCGAGATCAGTTACGGCTATGCAGTAGGAAACGTAACAGGAAACGGCAATAATATAGGCGGCTTGGTGGGCAACAACGGTGGAGAAATCAACTATAGCTATGCGGCAGGGGGTGTAACAGGAAGCGGGAGCAATATCGGCGGTTTGATAGGTAATAATAGCAGTGGACCGATCAGCAACAGCTTCTATGACTCGGGTACGACAGGGCAATCGGATGTAGACAAAGGTATTGGCCGGTCAAGCACGGAGATGAAGACACAGAGTACTTATGAGGATTCAAATTGGGACTTTACAAGCAGGTGGGGGATAAGCCCATCGCATAATAACGGATATCCCTATTTGCAGGCCATACAAAAGTTCGTGACCTATGACGGGAACGGGAATATTGGCGGGAGCGCACCAACGGACAGCAAGTCTTATGCGCCAGGAGAAACTGTCCACGTATACAGTGATACGGTCACTTTGATGAAGCCGCATTATACGTTTGCAGGATGGAATACGCAAGCGGATGGGTCGGGAACAGACTATGCTCCTGGCGTTGCGTTCAGTATGAGCTCGTCCGATCTGACGCTCTATGCCAAATGGATACCGAACCTGACCTATAAGGTGACGTATAACGACAATGGCAGTACCGGAGGAAGCGTACCGACCGACAGCGGCTCGTATGAGGAAGGCGATACGGTATCGGTATCCGGCAATAACGGCAATCTGGAGAAGACGGGCTATACGTTTGCAGGTTGGAATACAGCGGCAGATGGAAGCGGCATTAGCTATGCACGTGAGATGAATTTCCTTATGGGCACTCAGCATGTTACCTTGTATGCTCAATGGGTGTCAGCGAACGCTTTATTGTCCGGCCTGTCATTGGAGCATGGGGTGCTCCAATTCTCTCCAACGCAGACGAATTATGCTGTGCGGGTTGAGCATTCGGTTACTAATCTTAGCCTTTTTCTAAATACAGAGGATGCAACCCAATCCCTGAAGGTGACGGGGGCGGACTACGATTCGGTAACGGGTAATAAATATACCTACAATGCTTCAAGCTTGATCGTCGGGCCAAACACGGTTCAGATTACAGTGACGGCGCATGATGGCTCACACACGACATACGTGGTCACCATCACGCGAGAAGGTATTCTGGGAGAACCGATGCCATTAGATCCTTCGGTTCGTACATTGGCATTCCCGGGCGGCCTTGTCATCGAGCTGCCTGACGGACTGGTGATTCCCGAAGGGGCGATATTGACGGTAAGGAATTCGGACGCTGTTCCTTCCGGGGAGATTAAGCTGGCTAAAGCCGGACAAGTGATCGATTTCCAATTTGAAGGCATGACCATTACTCAACCGGTACAGATTACCCTGGGGTATGACGAGAGTGCAGATCGGAGTAAGCTTGCTATTTATTATTACAACGAGTCTACAGGCAAATGGGAATATCGTCCTTCTCAAGTAACGGACCACGGCGCTAAGACGACAGTCAACCATTTCTCCACCTACGGTGTGCTTGCGGACACAACCGCACCGGATCAGGTCATCATCACATCGGGCGCAAAAACGACACACTCGATTACTCTTCATCTTGCCGCGAACGACGATTCGGGTGTGGCTAAGTATAGGATCTACCGTGACGGGATACTCCTTGTAGAAACAACTGAAAGTACGTTTGTCGATACCGGACTTTCTGCTTCCAAGCAGTATATTTATACGGCTAAGGCTGTTGATAGGCTGGGAAACATCTCGGATGCCAGCGAAGGCATCACGGTTAAAACGAATAGTGATGGCGGCTCAAGCACCCCTGGGGGCGGCTCATATACGGCACCCCCGCCAGCAATCGGCCCCAAGGTGGCCGGCACAGATGGGCGCTTGACGCTACCAGCAGGCCAAGCGGGAGAAGTGAGCTACAGCGATGAGATCAAGATCGTCATTCCTGCTGGCGCTGCCAGCAGAGAGTTAATCGTAACGATCGATAAGGTCTCGGATTCGGATGTAAAGACGTTAATCACAAGTAAGGATGCTCTGGTTAGCCCGGTATTCGAAATTCAAAAAAATGTTGTGGAGAATTTCGACAAACCGGTCAGCATCTCATTCACATTGGACTTGAGCAGCTTGAAGGACAATGAAAAGCCGGTCGTCTTCTATTATGAGGAAGCTAAGAAGGAATGGGTGAGGGTCGGCGGCACAGTGAGCGGCAACAGCATTACCGTAGAGGTTGACCACTTCACCAAATTCGCCGTATTTGCAGTGGCCGATGCGCCCCTTCCCACAACGGAAGACACAACGAAAGTGAGTTTTAGCGATATTACCGGACACTGGGCAGAAGCCCGGATCAAGCAAGCGGTAAGTGCGGGCATCGTGGGCGGCTATCCGGACCACACTTTCAAGCCAGGCCGCACCGTGACACGCGCGGAATTTGCGGTCATGCTGATGAATGCATTGGGCCCGCAAGGAGCTGGCGCCGCCTTGGCGTTCACAGACAAGGCCTTGATCGGCGCCTGGGCGCAGCAATCGATCGCCCAGGCGGTGAACGCGGGGATTATTACTGGTTATGAAGACGGCTCCTTCCGTCCGAATGCGGAGATCACTCGTGCAGAAATGGCTACGATGATTGCAAAGGCCTTGGGCCTGACGGACAGAACAACGGAGACATCTGGTTTTGCAGATGATCAAGACATTCCGGACTGGGCGCGGGGCGCAGTGGCCATTATAAAAAATCTGGGTATCATTGAAGGCAAAGGCGCGAACCAATTTGCTCCAGGAGATAAAACGACAAGAGCAGAGGCGGTATCGGTACTCTTAAAAATGCTGGAACAAAAAAACAAGTAAAGCTCTAGACCAAGGCTGCTCTGAAGTCAAATTCAAAGCAGCCTTTTTTTGATATATATGCGTTTATATGTTTCACCTATTTATCAGCTTATACATCAACGGAATAAAACTGTAATGAATTCCTCAAACATAAGCCCGGCTGTTTCCAGCCTCGTCAAATGACAGGGCTTTGTACATTGCAGACAGAGCCAGGAAAAACAACATGAATAATGGATGCATTTAAAATACCTTGAAAGATCCGAGGGTAAACATAATGAATTATCATTATATACATAACACTTCGCTCCACCCTATAAATTCACTACCCTATGAGGTGGTGGATTTTTTGCTGTTCGGGGACTCTTTGCTATTGTTAAAAGCTATGACCAGTCATGCGTTTTTCATATAACATGTAATTATTTCGATCATGCTATACTCAGGAAACTAAAAGTAAGAAGGAGATTTTTTTATGATACCATTTCGTAATGATCATGTAGGTAGCTTTCTACGTCCTGCAAACTTAAGCCAGGCGCGTGAACAATATAAATTAGGCAACATCACATATGAAGAATTAAGAGCTGTGGAAGATCAAGAGATTATTCGAATTATTGAGAAGCAAAAGGAAAATGGTGTATTTGCAGTTACGGATGGTGAATTCCGCAGAAGCTGGTGGCACTTTGATTTTCTGGGCGGATTGGATGGAGTAGAGCTGTATGAGGAGATTGATGGGCCTAAATTCCATAACATGCAGACTCGCAAAGGCGGGATTCGCGTTGTTGGTAAGGTTGATTTCTCAAGCCATGCCTTTGTTGAGGATTTTAAGTTTTTGAAAAAGCATGCAGGTGACGCGGTAGCCAAACAAACCATTCCAAGTCCGAATATGCTTCTGTATCGATTGGAGAATGGCGCTAATAGTTATACGGATCGAGAGCAATTCCTTCAGGATACGATTGTGGCGTATCAAAAAGCTATTCAAGCCTTCTATGATGCGGGATGTCGATACCTGCAATTAGATGATACCGCTTGGGCAGATCTGTTCTCAGAAGCTGGTCACGACAAGCTTCGTGCTAAAGGCCTCGAACCGGCCGAAGAGTTGAAAACGATGCAGCGCATGATTAACGAAACGTTGGCTCATAAACCGGCAGATTTAGCGGTGACGATGCATATTTGTCGGGGTAACTATAAATCCAATTATTTCTCAACTGGTGGTTATGATTACGCGTCTAAAGTTATCTTTGGCGG
This sequence comes from Paenibacillus sp. ACRSA, assembly GCF_022346845.1. Classification (NCBI taxonomy): domain Bacteria; kingdom Bacillati; phylum Bacillota; class Bacilli; order Caryophanales; family Paenibacillaceae; genus Paenibacillus; species Paenibacillus sp. ACRSA. The sequence continues at coordinate 77,638 of NZ_JAKRNP010000004.1, forward strand.
TTTAAACGTAGATGGATTATTTTTGGAATTTGATGATGAGCGTTCAGGTAGTTTCGAGCCATTAAAATATGTGAATCGTAAAGATTTGAAAATTGTGCTTGGTTTACTGACATCGAAAACAGGCGAGTTAGAGGACAAAGAACAAATTAAAGCTCGAATCGCAGAGGCGGCAACCTATGTACCCCTTGAGCAACTTTGTCTGAGCCCACAATGTGGCTTTTCGTCTACGGAAGAAGGCAATATTCTAACGGAAGAACAACAATGGCGGAAACTTCGTTATGTGAAAGAAATTGCAGAAGAAGTTTGGAAGTAATCCATCTAAATAACGGAGGGGATGTAAAATGGCAATTCAAGCAGACCAAGAGACAGTTATCGTTGAAGCGTTCATTAATGGTCAAAATGTAAAATCCCTTTCACAGTTAGCAAAAGAGAACCCGACAAACCCAACGGAGATCGTAGGTTATTTCCCTGTCACTACGAAAGAACAAGCAGTTGAAGCGATTGAAGCGGCGGCAGGGGCTTTTCAAACATGGAAGCAAACCTCCATTGATGAACGCATTGTCAGGATGCGCAAGGCGATTGAGAAGATTAGAGTAGCTGAGAATGAAATTGTTCATCTGTTGTCCAGAGAGCATGGCAAGCCCCTGTATGATGCACATGGTGAGATTTATGTTGCGTTAATGTGGATGGAGTTTGCTTGTAATGAAGCTACATCGGCTCTACAAGAAGAGATCCAAGAGCATGACCATGGTAAGACGATTCTTTCCTATGATCCAATGGGTGTGGTGGCAGCAATTAGTCCTTGGAACTACCCTATCGCGTTATCTACGATTAAGATCGCTCCTGCCTTACTTGCGGGCAACACGATTGTGCTTAAACCAAGTCCATTTGCACCACTGGCGGCGGCGAAAGTGGCAGAGATTATCGCGAGTGAGTTCCCGGCTGGTGTAATCAATGTCGTTTATGGGGATGCGGATGTGGGAGCAGAGCTGACTAGTCATCCTCTTGTGTCTAAAATCACCTTTACAGGTGGAACCGCAACAGCGAAACATATTATCAAAGCTGCTTCGGAAACGATTAAGGATATGACGCTGGAGCTTGGTGGTAATGATGCGGCTATCTTCTTGGAAAGCTTTGATGTTCATGATGAGCGAGCAATGCGCCGGATTGTCATTTCTAATTTTTTGACAGCAGGCCAGATCTGTATGATTGCCAAACGTGTATATGTACACCGTTCGATTTATGATGAATTTGTGGAAAAATATATAGAGGCGGCAAATCGCTGGATCCGAATCGGGGATCCGTTTGATTCTAATACGACGGTAGGCCCGTTGAATAACCTTAAGCAGAAAAACTACGTGCTTGGTTTGGTTGAAGATGCGCAAAAGCGCGGGGCTAAGGTCATCCCTCTCGGCCAAATTCTCGATCAGAAGCTGTTTGAACAAGGTTACTACCTCCAACCTACGCTTGTTTTGGGTTGCGATGTTCATGACCCGATTGTCGTGGAGGAACAGTTCGGTCCTACGGTTCCGATTCTGCCATTTGACGATGAAGAGCAGGTTGTTCATCTACACAATGAGAGCATATATGGGTTGACGAGTTCTGTGTGGGGGAAAGAAGAGGATGCCATCTCCGTCGCACGTCAACTCGAAGCTGGAACGACCATGATCAATACAGCTGCTGTACAGGGGCTCGACGTTCGATTCCCATTCGGTGGAGTTAAGCAATCCGGTATTGGCCGTGAATACGGCGCGGAAGGCATCCGTACTTATACCGAAAAGCATGTCATCAACGTTCCGCAGACACTGGATCTTCCGTATATACCAGATTAATAAAGAAGCCACTCCATTTTTGGAGTGGCTTCTATTCGGCTATATACGATGAAGTACTGCTATTTTCTACCTAGTGTCTCCCAAATTCCATGGAGCCAGGAGTCGAACTCAGCATCTTTGTCGCCCTCGTAAGTATCATAAATATCCAAACGAGTCTTTTGCAGTTTTTCCTTAAACTGCTCGAATGTGTGACCTTCAGGCAGGCTTTTTTTAATCCGTAGCAAAACTTTGTTAAGACCTTTAAACAGCTCGCCTTTGCTTTTGGCAGGCATTTGTACGTCTTCATCCAACTGCTTAAGCTTGCGATATGCGGCTTCGCGTACTTGAAACACTTGATCATTTTTCAAAACATTATGCAACACCTGAATGGTAGGGGCTGTATCCCAGTTTCCCAATTCGTTCACCGCATTGAGTCTGTCTCTCCAGCTAGACGTCCGATTAGCCGCCCGTTTGAGCTCATCAAAGTTTTCAGGTAGTTCGTTAACTGCTCCAGTATCATGGTTGTTCGTCAAAATTCAATCTCCTTAATCATCGCCATCTCGGCAGATGATGAATGTTATTTATGTGAACACTATTATAGCACGAACCTGACTAAACTACTCCTATGAAGCCGATTAGTTAACCTAAAAGTCACATGCACCAATTCATGTTGTTGCAAGTGTAACAGGATGAAGGCCGCGTGTTTCTGTATGCAATCACTCATAATGATGTACAACCGTCCTCCTTGACATTCTATTTTTTCTTAATGAAGTCCACCATATACACCCAACCAATAAGTCCACATAAGACAAAACCAAACGCATGCAGAGATCCGTAGATGGGAATGAAATCGAGTATGGTTAAGGAAAATAGATTTTTCAGTAACGGATAGAAGATGGAAAGGACGATAACTATGTAAAAGGCTAGGCAGGAAAGGCCTAAAAAGAAGGTTGCAGTATTACTTAAACGTAAAGCGTTTTTCCTCAAGTAAGCAAGGAGATAAGCGGTGTAAACCACAATATTGCAGGCGAACAACGTGACACCGATGTATTCAATGGGCTTGGAGAAAATCATCCCAATGGCAATCAATATCGGTCCGACGATATCGATGACAACGACCCAGGGATACCAGCTTTTTTTCGTCATGATCCGTCCCAATGCACCAATAAATATCGGAACGATCGCAGATGAAAAATGAAAGTGGATCGAGCTTAACGCGTGCGTTGCAGGGGTGGCTTGAAAGAGGTTAACTTGGTATTGATATAAGGTAAACCATATACCCCCGATAAAGAAATAAACGAGTCCCGCGCCAATTGCTATTTCCGCTGCTTTTCCTTTAGCAATCACAATGATGGTCAACCCATAGATGCCAAGTAGTAGTGTGAACAGTAGCCACCCAAGGGAGAGAAGCCCTGGTACCGTATTTCCTAACCCCCACATCTTGCTGCTCATTATCGAGGCCAGGGTAAGAAGAGCTGCGGGAAATTGAAGCCATTGGATAGCAGTATAAACCATTCGTTGCTGTTTATTCTTGTCGTCATATTTCAATAGCAAGATTACAAGAGGTACAATGACGAAAGCGGCAAACAGTAGAAATTTCTCAACAAGTTCGAATTGGAAGTAATCCAAATAAAATATAAGAATAGTAATGATTCCACCGGGGATGACCGGTACTAATAATGACTGCGTTAGTTGTTTTAGAGAACTATTCATGGCGATCCTTTCTCAATATATTTGGCGTATGACTGTATACATCCGATTGTGTATTGTTTTTTAGTATAGATAGGTACTTCTCGTTGTAGTTTAACACATTTATTTGCAGTATATTGCCTAGGTGATTTGTTCCGGTATAGTTTTATTAGACCAAGATACAAAACATAGTGAGGCGTACATATGTAGGGCGAAATGAATCACTTCGATATGTTACATTTGTAAGTAGTAAGACTTATAACGAATTAAGTTATTGATATATTGCATCAGGGACATACTATGAAACAATGCTCTAATAAAGGAGTTGTGGTGCCAAATGAGTAAGAATGAAGGTTCAGAAATGAAGCTTTCTTCAAAAGCAGCAGACATCCTATCACAGATCAATAGTAAAACGAGGCTTGGCGACTTACGAAAAATCGCGAAAGAGATTAAAAAGGATCACGAACTAGCTATGGAACTTTGGTCAACCGAAGAGTTTCTGCCTAGACTATTAGCAATCTTAATTATGGATAAAAAACTTCTTTCACATGACGTGCTAGATAAGCTTGATCAGGATATGCAGAATCATACTTTTGATGAGCGAAATAACTTAATGGATTGGTTAATGGCTAATCAGCTCACCAAAGACAAGAAGACCATTGCATTGATAGAGTCATGGGAAAGTAGTCCTTCTGCTCTTCAAAGGCGAACTTTCTGGTATTATCAAGCGAGATTGAGATGGACTGGACAAGCACCACCTGATAACACCGAGGACTTACTAGCAGCAATTGAAGCTAATATTGAGCAGGAAGAACCGGAAGTTCAATGGGCTATGAATTTTATTGCAGGCTGGATCGGCGTTTATGATCCAAAGTATCGAACACGTTGCATTAAACTTGGTGAGAAAACGGGTCTTTATAAAGGCGAAATGGTATCAAAAGGCTGTACCCCTAATTATTTGCCAGAGTTCATTGCAATTGAAGTTAACAAGCGAAACAAGAATTAGTATCCCTTTTCGCTTGGAGGGCAATTTCAAAAGTTTATTCTAAAAAAAGAACCTCAACCTGGTGAGGTTCTTGAACATTATAACGATGTTACTCCTCACTATAATTTGTCGTAAACCATTCTTTCAATTCCTCACTCATGATCTCATACTTCGTTTGTGTAGCATCTGGATGCAGTTCAATCCCTCCAGAGGAGCCCCAAATCACAAGTTCTACGCTAAGCCCGTCCATAAATGTAATCTTACCCGCATTACTCGATCCAAAGGCATTGCCTGTATCAAAAGGTCTAAGTTCTGCATGTTGTATCAATTGCACAACGGTATTTGTTTCTTCCTCGCTTAATGTTGTGGGATTAAACATGCCGATACTAATTTCTTTCACTTGACCTGCATCAAGTTTCTTTTTAAATTGTTCCGCCCACGTATGATTCGATTGGCTGCCTGTGGAGCAGCTTGAAACGATTAGAATAAGACCAATGATGACCAAGACGACACCTAGAATCCGGTCAACACTTAAGGCTAAATCACTTGGCTCCGCGTCTTTAAGCCTCCATCCCAGTCTTAGATACCATCCTAAGTAAGGCCAGATCGCGAATAATGCTCCTAATATTAAAGCCAAAACACCGATAAACGCTGACATACAATCACACCCTCAAATATAGTTCTATGAAAAATAGCGAGAACCCCGCTCTACATGTTTGCTCCCATCACAGATTCAATGATACCGTACCTTCACTTACCCTGGAAGCCACTTCAGAAACGACAAAATGAATCTATATCATTTTGTTCAGTATTTGTTCAGAGCGAATGAGTATACTAAATTTCGCAATTCACTTTTGAGATAGGAAGAAGGTCATAAGAGCTGCGAGAGTTATTTGATGAAATACGCAGATGGCAGACAAAGAAAACAGGTGCTTACGCTAGTTGAATTTTGGGAACACGAAACTATACTCCTAAAGTCATCTGCTTTGCTAGAAACGTACATGCATGGATCTAACATGGATTACGGCGTTCATAATTAGATATCTAGCTTACATGAACTGGAAGCGGATTCAGGATAATCTACCAATGGAAGTTGTACGTTTCAATTCAATACTAATTTATACGGAGGCATGAAGTATGAATAAAAGTTTCACCAAATTGATTTCAATTGTGCTTACGGTGTGTCTACTATTGGGGATTAGCGGTCTATCTCCTTTGGGTGGCTCAGTAGCCCATGCGGCTAATATTCCGACGATGGCGGAGACGAACTATGGCCCGTACCAGGTCAAGTTAACTGCTGACCCAGTTACAGATACAGCACCTAGCGGTTTTGGTACAGCCGATTCGGACGGACGAATCTGGACTGACAAGAGCGTTACGGCAGAGAGTGACGGCAGCTTCAATGTGAAGCTATCTGCATTGGCACAAGAATATAAGACGATAAATACGACCAATCCAGGTGTTGGTGGAAGCACTAATATTAACGGGCCTGCAGCGGACGTCACTTTTGTTTTGGACATGAGCTCCTCTATGGGAAGTATGAATGGCCAAGAAATAGCTGAAACAGCGGGTGGGCCAGGGGTTTACTATCGTGTGGAGGCTATGGCCAAGGCGGCGAATGATGCAATTCGCACTGTGATGGATGCAAACCCCAATAACCGTGTCGGGGTGTATTGGTTTGGTGGAGCTGCTAACTCGGCCCATCTCGGAACGTTTATGGAACTAGGGCATTACGAATTTAATTCAGGTCATGGAACGGAGAAATATTTGAAGTATGATAATTCGAACCAGACCATTACAGTGAATGGTAATTTAACCAAGGATGGTAGCATCGCAGTGCAGCCAACGGAGGTAAGGCTAGGGGGAGGAACGCCCACACAGGACGGCATTATGTATGGTCTCTCCAAGACGATGAGCAATGTGGGAAATAAGGGATCAGGGCCTAAACGTCAACCTTATATATTCTTGTTATCGGATGGGGCTGCAATTCATGCGAAAAAAGCATGGTTTTCTTCACCAAGTGGTAGATCGTTCGAGACCAACTATAATAATGCGTTAACCGATGCTACAACGATTGCAAACTATACTCAGAGTGCAAATGATAACGCAAAGTTTGTGCCAGGCAGAGCCTCTGACGGTTTGAGTTTGGCAAGTACAGGAGACCCTGAGATCGCTGCATTAACCATTCTCACGGGAGCCTATATGAAGGATCTGATCGATCGTAGATACACGACCTACAATGAAGGAGAATCGACTCAGGCAAAAGTATATACGGTGGGATTAGGCTCCTCAACAGCGATCAACGGCCCTTCTGGTAATAAGCCTGTCTACGCTTGGGCGGGTTTGGATCCGAAGAGTGTCAAAGACAATAAAGACAGTGATTTTAGAAACGGTTCAGCAAAGAGTGCCTATAACAGCTTGCAGACCTATGCAGCTCAAGGGCCGAGTGGCTTTAACTATGCAGATGCATTTGTTTACAGCAATTATTATACATTTGCTCCGACGTATGACATTGTCAGTTCAGCCTTCGCTGGATTGGCAAACGATGTAGAAGCTACCACAACGATACTTCCGCTTCTCAACATACCGGAAACTACCGATCTTGGCTCTGAAACCGCTGATATAGCGAGCGCCATCGTCGTTTCAGATGAAATCAGTAATGACTTTACTGTCGATCTGTCCACGTTGAAAATTGGCGATGCCGTTGCATCGGTGGACACAAGTACGACGATCTCCGGCGGTACAGCATATAAGTTTGCTGGATACGGGAGTCGAGCCGTGATCAAGACGGTGTCAGGCGTTAGCAGCTTAACTTGGTATATTGATGCAAGCGATATGCAGCCACACATCTACCGCTTTAAGAACCGGACGAGTCCACAGTCGGGGGAGTATAGTCCTCCAGCAGAAGGTACTTTTAAGCTAAGCTATACCGTAAAACCGACATTTCAGGTACCACCTGATAATGTAGGAGAGATAACCCGCTACCTTAATGCGGGCAACGACGCCGATGGGGCTAAAACAGCAGCATATTTCTTCCCACCGACCGACAGCCCGTATTACGATGCCTTAAAAAGTAAGCAGACGGTATCCAAAACGAACGGAATCGGTGCAAGCTATGTTAGTGAGGAGTGGCTGAGTGATACAAAAGCCACGATGAGACTGGGCAACAACGGTAAGCTTGATTTGTTAATGGGAATTGACAAAAAAGGCCCAGCAACGGTTCAAACTAACGGATCTATTGACTATACGGTTACAATTTATAACTACACAGATACAGTGAAGACAGGTCTTAGCGTAACTAGTGACGGTCAAACGCAAACGGGGATCGATGTTCCCGCGAATGACAGCAAAGAGCTGACATTCACGATAACCGCACCAGGCACGCCACAGTCTGTAACGAGTGGTACGGCTATATTGTCTGGCATTGGGCTTGTATCTAATACAGTTACTACCGATGTAACGAATGTGACAACAGCGGTAATCAACACACATATCATCGGAGGTAACGGTGGTACGACGACAGGAGATAACACGTATAACATTGGTGACCTAGCTACAATTACGGCAATACCAATGCTAGGTTACGCATTCACGGGATGGTATGACAACCCAGCAGGATCAGGTAATCCTGTGAGTACGAATGCAGAATATGATGTAACTGTTCAGACAGATACAGATTATTATGCAAAATTTGTGATGATGCCATATGCCGAAGATGACAGCTATAGTGTGGTAAGAGGAGAAACACTCACAGTTCCGGCGCTTGAAGGTATCTTGTCGAATGATTCGGATACAGAGGGTCGTCCGCTCACAGCGGCAAATCCTAGCACTCTTAGCGATCCAAGCAAGGGTACGCTGACTACAGTAGATTCTGATGGATCGTTCACTTTCGTGGCTGATGATGAAGCATCCGGTACGGTGACGTTTACGTACCAAGCCGATAACGGCATCGCCAAATCAAACGTAGCTACAGTAACGATCACGATTACTTTACCCGTGGCTACACATGAGCCTATCGCAGAGAATGACACCTATCGGGTGAAAAGGGGAGAAACGCTCAATATTACACCTGAACTAGGTATACTTACAAACGATAGCGATGATGAGAATCATTCACTTACAGCGGAAAGAATCAGCACCTTGAGCGATCCAAGCAAGGGCACGCTGACTACTGTAAACCCTGACGGCTCATTCACATTTGTAGCTGATGGTGAAGCGTCCGGTACGGTGACATTTACGTACCAAGCCTTTGACGGAACTGCTTATTCGAGCGTGGCTACAGTGACGATTACAATCACGCTTCCCATCACGACGCATGTCATTGTAAATGTTGGTGGTACGACTGCCGGAGATGGTGACTATGCACCTGACGAAGTAGCAACACTTACGGCTAGTTCATACGACGGATACACATTTGTGGGATGGTATGACAACGAAGCAGGTACAGGCACTCCTATTAGCACGAACACGACATATACGTTTACGGTTGTTACATCAGCCGGAGAGTATTACGCCAAATTCAGAGTATTACCTTTCGCTCAGAATGACAGCTATCGAGTTGTGAGAGGTGACACTCTAACTGTTCCAGCCGAAACGGGCATTCTAGCGAATGATACAGCCACAGGGAATGGTACACTTACAGCTGTAAGTGTTAGTCCACTCAGTGATTCCAGCAAGGGGATTTTACTGACAGTCAACGTCGATGGATCCTTCTCATTTGTGGCGGATGATGAAGCATCCGGTAGTGTGACGTTCACGTATCGAGCTTCTGAAGAAACGGGCCAGTCGAACGTAGCGACGGTAACCATTACGATCACATTGCCCATCACAACACATGTGATAGGAGATGTTGGTGGAACGACCGAGGGTGACGGTACTTATGGGCTCGGCGAATCAGCAACGGTTAAGGCTATTCCAGCCTCAGGTTATGCATTTGTAGGATGGTATGATAACGAATCAGGAACAGGTACTCCTGTAAGCACGAATGCCATATATACATTTAACGTTACATCAGTCGGAGACTATTATGCTAAATTCAGTTCTTTACCTGTCGCCGAGAATGACAGCTACCAGGTGGTTAGGGGAGGTAAACTGACTGTTCCAGCGGCAAATGGTATTCTAGCCAATGATACGGTTGTAGGCAATAATACACTCACAGCCGTGAGTATTAGTTCAATTAGCGATCCAAGCAAAGGTACGCTGACTGTAAATACCGATGGTTCATTCTCCTTTGAGGCGAAAGAAGATGCGTCAGGCAGTGTGACATTCACGTATCAAGCCTCGGATGGCGTAGGTCAGTCAAACGTAGCTACGGTGACGATCACGTTTACCAATCCAAGTATTAACGGAACGGTGAAGGATAAGAAAACGGGAGATCCGATATCCGGTGCGACAGTAATTTTGCGTGATCTTGCAGGGAAAGAGAAGGGACGGGTCACAACAGGTTCAGATGGTAAGTACAACTTCAATAATGTTGTGATCAATAAATATATTTTAGAAGTCGTTAGTAATGAGTATAGCCCCGCTCATAGAGAGGTTTCAGTATCTACAGTCAACGGCAATGCGAATGGCATTGTTACCGAGGACTTTGAGCTCGTCGAGTACAAAATTACACTGACAGCTAATCCATCGTCCATACTCGGGAATGGTACAGCGACATCGGTCTTCAAGGCGGTAGTGACTGATATTGAGGGCCGTCCTCAGGCCGGAGTTCAAGTTGTATTTGATGTGCCGGATACAATGTACGGTCATTTTACAGGTAACTCGAATACGGTGAGCGTCTCAACGGATGCACAAGGCATCGCAACCACAACCTTCACCGCAGGAACCCTTGGAGGTACAGACCCAATATCTATACCGTTGACGGCAACGGTTGATGATAGTCAAAGAGGTCTCTATGTGAGTAATACCATCTATATTACGTTCACTCCAGGCGTTATTACAGGTGTGGTGACAGACTCACTGGGTCATCCTATAGCAGGTGCAAGTATTACCGTAAGTAAAGATTTTGACGGTGACGGTATTGTTGATTTTCATGCTGTCGCAGTTACTGAGGCTGACGGAGCTTACACCATAGCTATACCGAAGGGCAGTGAGACATATGATGTCTCCATTACCAAACCCATTGAGATTGGTGGCAAGAAAACGTCCGTTACGTTTCATCAGAGCGTTCCGGTGAATGCCAATATTGATGGACAATCCTATAAAGCGAACAAAACGGTATCGGGTGTTGTTTTGATTGGATCACCCCAGAATGGTACCTCTGCGCTCAACGGAACGGTAGGCGGAGGTTATACCATCTCACTAACCGATGGTAATGGAGCCCATACAGGCTCAATCGACCTTAATGGCGTATTCAATATCGATAGCGTGCTAGATGGTAGCTATACTGCCGATGTGATCTATAACATTCCGCTGCCAGAAGGCGGAACCAAGCCTGTTGTTATTGGTCATACGAAGGTGGAAATCAGTTCAAATGGACAAATCAGCATCAGTGAGGTACTTATTGACCCATACGGCACAATTACGGATTCCGTTACGGGTAATCCAATACCAGGTGCAGTCGTTAAACTTCATTATAGCAACGGAACAGAAGTCATCTTGCCGCCTGTGAATGGCTTCCCGCCAGCGGATAATGCCAACCCACAGACGAGTGATGCAACAGGACAGTATGCATACATGGTATTTCCGCATACAGATTATTATTTAACAGCAACCAAGGCAGGATATAAGGATTTTGACAGTAGACTTGTTGACCCAAGTCAGCCACTGATTCATGTGGGTACGGAGATTGTGCTGTATGACTTTAGCATGACACCTTTATCTTCATCCGGAGGGGGGGCTCCAATCGGAACACCTGCTACTCCACCAGTGGTGACAAATCCTGTTACACCGCCAATTGGCACAACACAGCCTGCTGACCCAACATCAGGAACGGCAGATTCGATTGATCTTGCTACAGCCATTCTTGTCGATAAAATGAAAGTCAGAGAAGGCGATACGGTGACCTTCACCGTTATTTATGCCAATAAAACCTTGACTGAGGCAGACGATGTTTATGTTAAAGCGAATATCCCAGCAGGAATGAGCTTAGTTGATGCAAACGGCGCTGTGGTAACAGGTCAAGAACTGAAGTGGACACTCGGTAAGCTGGCAAGAGGCACGCAGGGCAAACTGACGTTCAAGCTCAAGGTCAATGAAATGAATGCAGGCGAGAACTACGCTGCCGTAACGGCCTCCATTGGTACAGATGATAAGCGTAAGCTGGCAAATATTCAGGATGACACATCTTTAATTAAAGTAATGATGTATTCTAACCGTTACGAGCATCAGCATGATCGATACATTATGGGTTACCCTGATGGCAATGTGAAGCCTGAGAAGCTCATAACGCGTGCAGAGATTGCTGCTATTTTTGCCCGTACACTGAAACTGCAAGATGAGGTTAGACATGTGAAGCTGTTCGATGACGTTGCTACAGATTACTGGGGCGCTGAGTATATCGAAGCAGTGACAAATAAAGAAATATTTAAAGGCTATGCCGATAATACATTCAAACCGGATCAGCCTATTACAAGAGCAGAGCTCGCAACAGCCATTGCCCGTTATCTTGGCGTTGCCAAAGAGCTGCGGATTGATCCTATTTTGAGAATAAGCTCGTTTACAGATATTGAGAAGAACTGGGCGGAGCAGTCGATTGAGGAAGTGTTCCGTTTCGGTATCGTATCGGGTTATAAGGACGGTTCCTTCCAGCCTGAAAGTCAGCTCACTCGTGAAGAAGCTGTTAAAATGATTAACGGTATGCTGTACAGAGGTCCTTTAACCGGAGTTGAACCTTCGTATCCAGATAACCTTCAAGACAAGTGGTCATTCGGACAGGTTGAGGAAGCAACAAGAACGCATACGTACCAAATTAATGAAGATGGTTCTGAAACGATGATCAAGTATATCCCAGAAGATCTGTGGTAATCTTGTTTTATCCATAAGAAGAGGCAATCCCTTTGTGATACAGCGGGGTTGCCTTTTTTGTTGAGGTTTTGTATAGGTCTCTACATTAGAATGGTCGAATATGCCAATAAATTGGCTCACTTTGTCACTTTCTTGAGTGTAAGAGATCAGGAGAGAACGTACATAAGTGGCAGACAGCAACTAAAATTTTCAGAAGTGGAGGAGATTTCGATATTGAAACACAAACGCAGTATAGGTAAAACAATGCTGTCCATCTGCTTGGCAATCATGCTTGTCTTGCAGACCGTAGCATTCCCTGCTGCTGCATTGGCGAATGACGATTCCGGCTCAATGAACGTAGTCGAATCGCAACCGACATCAGAGGTCGTGGACGACGCAACAGGCGGGCTTCCATCGGACAATTCTTCCTCGGAAGCGGAGGAAGTGAGTGATCCGTCAGATGAAACGTCGGAGAACAATCTGCCGCCAGCATCAGAAGAAGAGGAAGCAAACGATGCAACAGAAGAACCTTCTTCAGACAGTCCAACGTTGACACCTGAGGCGGAGCCCAATCCGCAGGCTAATAGCATGGTGGGGCTAATGGCCGTCGATCCATCGGACAAAACAGCAGTATTCATGGATGCGAATGCAACCTTTCCACTGAAAGTAACGCAAGGAACTGAAGTTGCTCCAGGCGGTACCATCCAGGGGAGACAGGCATTTACCCTTACATCAGAGGGGCTCAAAGTGCCGGTAATGGGTGATTATGTTGGTACACAGGATCAGAACGATCCGACGAAGTACATGCAGAAGGGTGACTTCATTGAGCTAAAAAGAGACACCTACTTCAAGGAAGTCGTTCTGCCAACAACGACCAGAGACTTGAATGCCACGACTGAATCTGGTTTGAAAAAGCTTGGTACCGTTTATTTCACTCCGAATAGTATCCGGATTGTATTTAATGGTGATGATCTGTTTTTCAATGGTATTGGTAAAGCGGTCACATTCAGCTTTGATACCACTGCCAATTCGGATGTAACAGGCTTGAATTATGGTGATAGCAAGCCGATCTCGATTTTTGGTGGAGCATATCAGCTGAAGAATCCGGATGTTACTCCAGCGTATAGCATCAACTTGGCAGGAGATAACTGGCCTAAGAACGGAAGTTGGACTTGGTGGTATATAACCGTGCCAGCCTATCAGGATGGTTATCTGACCATCCAGTCTACTCCGTCCTCGTTTGATGTGCTTGATGCAACTAACAAGCTATCGCTAGATGGAATGACATTCTATTCCAAGCCTTCTGATTACCGTACGGTCTATGTACCTGGATCTTTCAAGGTAAACGGTAATGCGGTACAGCCAACTATTGATGTAGATGGTGGGCTGAGCTATATCTTCCCGGCGGAAACTGGAATAGATCCAAAAGTTGAGTATAAAGTGTGGTTTAATAAAGACTTATTTTATAAAGAGTATCGTGACGTAGGCATGGATCCTGGTCGATCTGGGGGACAACGCTTTGATCCGAAAGTTGAACTGAGGGATGCGAATGCCAGTGTAAAAGCTAGCGCAGTACGGGAAACGTGGATAGCACCCGACTGGATTCAAGCATCTGCTTCATATGACCACTCCAGTGAAACGATCACATGGAAAGTTGTAGTTAACCAGTATAACAAAAAAGGGTTGAAGGACTTTACGATAACCAATGTACTACCTCAAGGGCTGGAATTTGAATCAGCTACGTGGCAGACATGGGTAGATGGCGTTGGATCTGAAGAAGCAGGAATTATACCAGATCCGAACGGAGTTTATTCCTTTGGCACGATTAACGGTAAGGTTGAATTGTTGATTAAGAGCAAGGTTATTAGTGGTTCTGGCTTCAGAATCGATCCTCGCGCTAACTGGAGTATGGACACACCAGGCGGCATACAGAACAACGATGTAACTGCGGGTACAAGACCTAGTGCGGTTACCGATGAGGCCACCGTCACTGTTGGCGCTCATACGTTTACCAAAGCAGGCGCTGTATCGACAGAAGATTTTAACCTGGGTGGTATTACGTGGACTGTCAATCTAGCGCCACAGTATGCTTTGCCCAATGCTGCCGTATACGATGTGTTGGTGCATGGCGGGAATCTGAACGTCTTGGACAATGCTGTGGATGACACTGGTGAGGTCAGTGCAGACACGATTGCCAAAATCAAAGCCAATGTAACCAACGCGCAGTTGTGGAAGCAGTACCACAAAGATACCATCAAGGGCACAAACGGCTTAAACATGAAGGTCATCCCTTTGAAAGTGAACGGTGAAGTCGTGGCAGATCTGGTCAAAGTGACTGGATATACAGACCAAGCATCGTCATTCAGTTTCCGTTCACTTGAGACTAATCCTAACATCCTGTTCAGACAGGATATTAATGCAGGGAAAACAATTTCAAATCGGGCTTTACTGATTGATGGCGAAACTGTAAAGCAAGCGCAAAACAGCGCCAACTTGCACCTGCGCATGCTGAACAAGGATATGCTTGCGGCCTCTTACCCTGTTAAGGTGGACGGAACTACTGATACATGGTATACCCCGAACAATGTCCAACGTTATATCGGCTATGACGGCTCATCAAGTGGGGACGAATACACCTTAGCTGGTTACGACCGGACAACAAAAACGGTTACTTTCCGTTTAGGTGTCAATATGCCAGGTTATAACACTGACGAGATGGCGAAAGACGGTGGGAATCGGGTTATCACCAATGTAAAACTGGTGGACACGTTGCCAGATGGTTGGGAATTCGTACCTTTTGGAAATGGGAAAGATTACGAGCTGTATAAGGGCAACTCTAACAATGATGGTGGCACTAACTATGGCGTTCGTAACAACGCTGTGTCCATTATCGAGCCAAACGATCCTGAGCATGTGGTGAATTTTACTCATAGCGGAAACGAAGGTATTTTCACATTTTCCAAATTGCAAAGTCCTTATGTCATTTTGGTAAAGGCGAGACCTTCCAATGAAGCTCTGGCGCAATATATAGAGGATTACACTACGAATGGTACTGATAAACAAGTGATGTACAACAAAGCCGACCTACATATGACCTGGGGCGGGGAAGAGAAGGTTGCTACGGAACAACGCAAGATTATCGTACCTATTCAGACGTTAGGCAAGTCGGTAACTAAACCTGTTCCAGGCGTGCTGGAGTGGACGGTAAATTATACCCCACCATTCAACATGCAGCAGGGTGCATATTTACAGGATACGTTAGGTGCAGGTATGAATCTACGTTATGAAGTAGATGGCAAGCTTGTGCTGTCAGCGCCAAGTATGGCAGTTTATCCGGCTACACTGACTGCTAGCGGTGCTCTTGAGCGAACTGGCGCTGCGCTCGATCTTAGCGATTCGAATGCTGAAGTCAAGGTAGAAGCTACGCCTGGTGCAGACGGTAGGACTGTTTTGTTATTCAAAATGGATGACCCTAACAAGTTCTATCAGTTTGTCTATCAAACCGAGGTTGACCCAACTACAGCCAAAGCTGGAGATAAAATGGGCAATGAAGTTAAGCTCATGGGCGATGATAAGCTGACATCGGTTAGTGCGAGAAGTGAAAGCACGCTGGACAACTCAGACGTAGCCGGCACTTCAACATCCAATGCATTGCTGCCTTTGAGAAAGGTAGATCCGAACAACAATCCGCTCAAAGATGTGGAATTCACGCTCTATAAGAAAAGCAACGGGGAAGAAGTCACTCACGGAACAACTGATCGTGATGGGAAACTGAATCTACTCATCCCAGACCCCGGATATTATGAGCTGAAGGAAACATATATTGATACAACAACATGGCTGCCCATGACCAAAATTTATCAAGTGTACGTAGGTAATACACCTGGTAAACCAATCTGGGTAGACGGTGTGAAAGTGAACTCTGAACTTCCACTGATCGTGCCTACGCCAGCACAAGGTAAGTTAACGATCAGCAATACAGTGCAAGGAAATGGAAGTGATCCTTCCAAGGACTTCGAATACACTGTGAATTTTGATGGTGAAGGCAAGGATAAGGAATATGCCTACACGAAGTCAGATGGTACCTCTGGCAAGATCAAGAGCGGAGATAAAATTACGCTTAAGCATGGGGAATCTGTGACACTCGCAGCATTGCCTGCGGATCTAATGTATACCGTGACAGAGGCCGATTATACGACTATTGATGGCTATACCACCACACCAGAGACAAGAGAGTATTCTGGTACAGTCGTGAATAAAGGTGACCATAAGGCAGATTACATCAATGAACGTATCGTTAACAAGTTAACCATCAGCAATACGGTGATGGGCAATGGCGGTGACCCAGCGAAGGAGTTCGAGTACACCGTTATCTTGGAGGATGCGGGTAAGGATGGAAGCTACACTTACGAGAAATCAGATGGCAGTACAGGTACAATCCAATCCCGTGATACCTTCAGACTTAAGGATGGGGAGACACTGGATCTGGTGGGTTTACCTAAGCATCTGAAATACACGATTACCCAAAAAGATTACAAAGCCGATGAGTACGAGACCATTCCTGAGGAACGGTATTATACCGGAATCATGGATGGCAAAGATGAAGTTGCGCCGTATACAAATATCCGAATGTTAAAAGGTGGCCTAATCATCAGCAATACCGTTAAAGGTAAAGCCGATGACAAACAGAAACCGTTCACGTACACCATCACCTTCACAGGTGAAGGAGAAGACGAATCCTATGTTTATGTGAAGTCAGACGGCAGCACGGGTGTTGTCCGTAACGGAGATACCTTTGAGCTTACCGATGGACAGACGCTCGGTGTACAAGATCTCCCGACCAATCTGGCGTATACGGTAACCCAAGAGGATTACACGACAGATGGTTACGTGACAGATCCAGATAGTTTTGTCCGCACAGGCACGATTCCTGAGAAACAAGTGTCGAGAGCAGAGTTTGTAAATACTCGTCCGTATCTGGAAGGCGTCCTGCGTAACAACAATACAGGCGAAGTCATTCCTAATGCACCAATTACGGTAACTGATCTGAAGACAGGTGAGAAAATTCAGACAGTGACAAATGAGATAGGTGAGTATGCAGTTCCAACTGTGGCAGATACGGACTATACCATCACTTATACGAAGCTGTATCGCGTAGGTGGTAAGGATGTACCTGTCGAGTTTACGCAAAAAGCAAATGTAGATGGCAACGTGACGGACGAGACTGTTCCAGCAGACATTACGGCAGTAGGAATTGTACTGTTCAAGCAGTTGAATGGAACAACAGAACTGTTCAACGATGAGTTTGTCAGCCATATGCGTATCTATTTGAAGGATAGTGCCGGCAATTATATTGAAGAAAATGGCCGTCCTAAGGCATTCCCGATGGCTTCAAATGGAACGTTCTCCGTGGAAGGGCTAAACGAACAGAAGTACATGATGGAAGTTCGCTATGAAGCGGAAACCGGTGAAGAATTGCTCCTCAAAGTCGCACAACTGGATGTAAAGGCGAACGGAGAGCTGAATATTTCTGAGGAATTAGTTGACCCTTACGGTACGGTCTACGATGAAACGACAGGCAATGCCAGCACGGGCAAGAAAATTGAAGGAGCCATCGTTACACTGTATTATGCGGATACGCAGCGGAATCGAGATAAAGGTCGTATTCCGGGTACAAAAGTAACCCTGCCTGCGGTTCCTAATTTCCCGCCGCACGACAATAAGAGCCCAGAGCAGGATAGCGATACCAATGGCTTTTATGCGTACATGGTATTCCCTGAAGCCGATTATTATCTGATCGTAACGAAGGATGGATACGAGACACATCGAAGTGATACAATCTCTGTCGATTTCGACATTGTCAGATATGATGTACCGATGAGACCTATTGGTTCTGGCGGTGGTAACGGTGGTGGTGGAACGACTAACCCAGGAAGCGGAACAACTGACCCGGGTAATGGCACCACCGATCCTGGAAGCGGAACGACGAATCCGGGTAACGGAACAAGCGATCCGGTTAATGGCACGACGGATCCTGTTAACGGAACAACCGAACCAGTTACCGGAACTACCGATCCGGTCAATGGAACCACTGAACCCGGTAATGGAGGCGCCGAGCCAGATCAAGGAGCTACTGATCCGGATATCGGAACGATTGAACCGATTGACGGAACGACAGAACCAGGTAACGGAGGCACTAGTCCAGTGAATAATCCGACCAACCCGGTTCAAGGTACGACAGAGCCAGATAGCATTGACAACGAAACCGACATTGCTAACCCTGAGCCTGACAACGTCAACAATGTCAGCAATGAGCTGGACGATGCTCCGAAAACAGGAGACAACAGCGTGACACCAATGATTTATATGGCACTGGCACTATTGTCCTTGATGACGATTGTGCTCTGCCTGTTCGGTAACAAGAAGAAAAAGCATATTTAATGACTGGAAAGGCGGTAAGAACATGAGCAAAACGAGAAAAATTCTTATCGCCATTTCCCTCCTCGTATTGGTCTTTTCTCTCGTCAATATAACGAGAACGTATCTGAGAGATTATGCTGAGCAGCAGAAAATCACAGAGTTGGCCAAAGTGTGGAAGGACAGTTCGAGCAAAGGCGGAGGGGATAAATTCCCCTCCCTTTTGTCTAATAAGGCGACTGAACCAGTCATACTTCCCGAATTCCGAGAGCTGTACGAGCGAAATTCGGACATTGCAGGCTGGCTGAGTATTGACGGCACTCGTATTGAGTACCCCGTGATGCAGAATCCACAGGATGCAGAGTACTATCTCGATCATGATTTTGATAAAAAAGAAACCGAAGCCGGTCTCCCATTTTTGGACAAGCATAGTCAGATCGACGGTTCAGACATTCTACTCATTCATGGTCACCATATGAAAAGTGGCTGGATGTTTAAAGACTTAATGAAATACAAGAGTGAGAGCTTCTATAAAGAGCATGCAACGTTCCAGTTCAGCACGCTTTACGAGAAGGCAGAGTATGAGATTGTAGCCGTTATTGTGTCGGAAATTTACCGCAAATCGGATGACGTTTTCAAATACTATCAGATTGAAGATGTAAACACGCCAGCCGAGTTCGATTCCTATGTTCAGAACATCCAACAACTCGCTCTATATAACACGGGGGTAACAGCACAGTATGGCGACAAGCTTGTTGTCCTTTCCACGTGTGAGTACTCGACTGAGAACGGACGGTTAGCGGTGGTTGCCCGCAAAATTTCATGACGATACTGAAAAGCCAAAAGAATACTTCATATGTGATATCCCCTTTGGGAGATCCATAATCCATGAACTACCTTTGTACATACAAGGGTAGTTTTTATATTTTTTTAGATGAAGCTCATCGTTCCTATGAATTCGATTTCATTAAATTTCGAGCAACGACAATCAATGAATTCAGTTTTCTATCAATCTCGCAAAAATTTTACATTAATTTAATATATTTTGTACTTATAATGAATTGAACTATGGTAAAATATCTCAGGATCAGAAATTGGAGAGGGGTTTTGTTAATTCATGTCTTGGAAAAAATACGTGGCTAAAAGCACCATTCGTGTGGCTGCTACTGCACTATTGCTCGGCCAACTATTCGGTGCGGTTGGTGTCTCTGCTGCAGACGCAGATGTAGAAGTACACTTGATTGGAATCAATGACTTCCACGGTCAGCTAGATACGACCTCTATCGTTAGTGATAAAAAGGCAGGAAGCGCTCCAATTCTAGCAACTTATCTGAAAGAAGCTCAAGCCAAATATGAGCACTCCCTGCTCTTCCATAATGGAGACTCGGTCGGCGCATCTGCTCCAGTTTCATCTCTAGATCGTGATGAACCTACCATGGAATGGATGAACATGATGGGCTTTGATGTAGGTTCTCTAGGTAATCATGAATTCGACCATGGGATCGCTGCTCTAAAAGCACAAATCTTTGGTGGTCTTGATCCCAAAGAAGGAAAAGTAACGCATGCTGGTGCTAAATTTGATTATGTGAACGCAAACGTGATTGAAACGGCTACAGGCAAACCATTGATCAAGCCTTATGTTATTAAAGAAGTGGGCGGTGTCAAAATTGGATTTATCGGATTAGTGACGAAATCTACACCTGCCAAAGTATCTCCATCCGGTACAGCAGGCGTAACTTTCTTAAGCGCTGAAGAAGAAGTCGAAGCCGTTAATAAATATGCAAAAGAATTGCAAGACCAAGGTGTAGAAACGATCATCGTACTCGCGCATGATCCAGCAACCACCAAGGAAGGCGTAACAACTGGAGAAGCAGCTGATTTGGCTAAAGCTCTGCCAACAGATACACCTGTTGACGTTATCGTTGCAGGCGACAATCATGCACTGGCTAACGGTGAAGTAAATGGCATTTTGATTGTTCAAGCGTATTCATATGGTACGGCATTTGAAGATATTAAGCTGATGATTGACCCTAAGACTGGGGATGTAACGGAGAAATCAGCTACAGTTACAACGACTTTCCAAGAGGGTGTGAAAGAAGACCCTGAGACTTTGGCGATCATTAAAAAGTCTTTGGACAAGCATCCTGAGCTGACTAAGCCAGTAGGTACAACGGATGGTTCTGTTACACGTACGGATGCTTATAATAATGAAGCTCCTCTTGGTAACTTGATTGCAGATGCAATGCGTGAAGCAGATTTCGGCGATGATGCAGACGCTGCTGACTTTGCATTTATGAATCCAGGTGGTATTCGTGCAGATCTACCACAAGGTGATGTGACTTTTGCTGATCTTGCGAAAATCCAACCTTTCGGTAATACGCTCGTGAAACTGGAGTTGACTGGTGCACAGGTCAAAACATTGCTAGAGCAACAATGGGGTACGAATGCGGACGGTACACCAAATACGAAAACTCTTCAAATCGCTGGTTTGAAGTATACTGCAGATTTCAATAAACCAGTTGCAGAACGTGTTACAGGTCTGAGTCTGGAAGATGGTACACCAATTGATCCTGCAAAAACATATACGGCTGTAGTGAATAACTTCATGGCTGCAGGTGGAGACAACTATAAAGTGCTGCTGGATGCTAAATCATCCTTAGCAGGCCCTATCGATCTGGATGTATTCTACCAATACATCGTAGATACGTTTAAAGGCGATAGCATTGTTGCTAAAAATGAAGGTCGTATCACGAACCTGGTAGCTGCAGAGCAACCAGAAGCACCGGTATCCAATGAATCTATTACGCGTGCTGAATTTGTAACTGCACTAGTGGAGATGCTGAAGCTGAACGAAGCAACTACAGCGCCAACATTCAAGGATGTTGCTGCTAATGCTGTCTATGCTGATGCAATTGCTGAAGCTACACATGCTGGTTTCATTCAAGGCTACGGTGGTAACTTCAACCCGGATCGCGATATTACCCGTGAAGAAGCTGCTACAATTCTCGCTAAATTGCTGAAGGATCAAGCTACAGATAAAAATGCGGCTACGATCATCGCAGGTTTCGAAGATGGTTCAACCGTTTCGAAATATGCCGTTGATTCTATGGCAAAACTGATCGACAAAGGTATTTTTGGTGCAGATAGCAAACAGCTTCAACCAAAACAAGGTCTTACTACGAATGATGCTAAGGCTCTAATTGAAAAAGCAGTTGCAGCCAAAGCTTCATAATTAGAACTCATTCTTATCTTTTCGTAAGATAGCAAAACACATCCGTATGGGTATATAGCTACTCTCCTGTGGTTTATTCAGAGCGTACTATATCCCAATGTGGATGTGTTTTTTGTTGTTTACTTACATGATTATAACTGGTTCTTTGCTAGTGCCACTTCTATTTTATGCAGAAAATAACGTGTTAATATTCCCCTTTAATCACAAAAAATGAGGACTCTAAACCAATCGTGGATACTTGTTTAAAATCTACCGTATATGACATGAGCACACCTCCAATTTCCCAATTATTTCTTAACGACCGGAATCCACATTTCGCCGTAAACGGAGCCATTGCGTGTGCCCATCTCAACCGTTGCATTCGGCCCGCCAACATAAGCAAAGTCTTTAGCTTCCGGCAGGATTTGACCAAAAGCGATACCCGTAAGCGTATTACTCAGAGCATCTGCTGTCTCCGCTTCTCCTTGGATAACTAGGTAATCTCCCTTAGGGAACTGAATGACACGGGTAGCATCAGGTAGAGTTTCATCCGTTAGCACACCAGCATAATGCATCATTTTGTGGTTTACAGCTTCGTTCACAGCAAAAATGTAATCATTCTTGGCTACCGCTTTGAGCGCATTCAGCCTTCCATCTTCTTGAACCGCATGCCAGAAGTCCAGTTTTTCCTTGTTAATTCCAGCATAATCGGTATAGTGGCTTTTCAAGTCCGTTCCCATTCCTAATACGGTAAAGCTTTCTTTTTGCTCAAGAGTGTACTTTCCCATTTTTCATCCGTCCTTTTTTTAGAGGTATTTTCTTAATAGTGTTTCTTTCGCTTGATGAGTTTATAATAACTTTTAATCATGTCAAAAAATGAAACTGTTTAGGAGGCCGTGATGAAAAAAGTTGAACGGATTAACCTCATTATGCGGTACATCAATAACCGAGCCTCCTTCACCATTTCCGAAATCATGCGGGAATTCGGTATTTCCCGTTCAACAGCTATTCGGGACATCAGAGAGATCGAAGCCATGGGAATGCCGCTCGTCGCTGAAGTGGGTAGAGATGGTGGCTATTTCGTCATGAGCAATTCTGTCTTGCCACCGGTTCGTTTTACGGATACGGAGATTAAGGCTCTTTTTATTGCCTTCATGGCAACACGTAACCAGCAGCTTCCTTACCTGAAGAGTCGACAGTCTCTGGCTGAGAAATTGTTAGGACTTATCTCACAAAGCCATCAGGATGACCTTATTCTCCTTAATCGAATCTTACTGTTCGAAGGAACCAACCCCAATAATACAGATCTACTGGAGTTATCAGACCTTCCTCACCCTATATTGGAGAAACTGATTCAGATTCTTCTGTTGGACAGTTACTTATGGATCACGATTAGAGAAGGGGAGGTCATTAAGTCTTATCCAATCTATCTCATGCACCTCTATCGTGAGAAAAGCGTTTGGTTAATTGAAGGCTTTGATTTAAGAGAAGAGAAACGACGCCTTTTCTCCGTCGATTATCTTACCGATGTAGAACCATACTCCGTGAATAAGAGGTTGAGTCGTAAGAAGATCCAAGAGAAGCTGCGGAAGGAAGAAGAAGCATTTAACATTGTCCTTGAGCTTGGATCTAAGGCAATAGAACAGTTTAAAAAATATCATCCTCTACAAGTCTCTATTTCCTATATTGACCCTTTTCAATCAAGAGCGATTGTAAAAACACACGTCAATGGTGACCATGCAGAAGATCTTTCCGAAATGCTCAATTGGTTGTTGTTCTTGGGTGAAGATATTAAGTTCAGAACGTTGCCAGAAGGTTTGGCAGATTCTTTACATGTAAGACTGACCCACTGGAGCAATTGATCAATGTCTTTCAGTTTTAACTCCTTGGATTATGATCATTATAGAGCAGAGATTGGTTATGACCTCGCTCAATCACACTGGGGAAGAGGATTCTCCTCAGAATCAATCCGTGCCATGTTAGAGCATGGGTACTCTATCTTGAAGATGAATCGCATCGAAGCTAAGGTAGATCCAGATAATGTGAATTCAATCAAGCTTTTGGAGAAGCTGGGCTTCATCTGTGAAGGAACACTTCGACAGTATGAGAGAGTAGAAGGTGCGTTTAAGGATATTCATATGTACTCTAAACTAAGTTCAGATTGAATCTAGTAAGAAAGCCTCTCTGTAATTTGGAGGGGCTTTTGCCGATGAATAGAATAGAAGAAATTTACCCCAATAATAGCTAAGATGATGGGCAGTTTACACGCTTCTAACCGTCTTAAAAACGAGTCGTTTTTATATGTAAAATCAGCCAAAATTTTTACCAAAAAGGTTGTGATTTATTCGTTTACTGCCAACCTTTTCGGTGTTATACTCTCAATATTCCAAGAAAGAATTTTGTGAAAATTTGTCGAATTGGAGCTTATGTAGGATGATGAAAGGTGCACAACATGGCGAAACGATCATCCTTATTCCATCGCTTGAGCCAGATGAGAGACTTCCGCTCTATGTGAAGCAATTGCGAGAATATGGCTTGACTAATATTGTTATTGTGGACGATGGATCTGGTGAAGCATACCAGTCAATCTTCGAGGAACTGCATGATAACGGTTGTGTCCTACTTCGCCATTCGAAGAATCAAGGTAAAGGTGATGCACTGAAGACTGGTTTTCAATACATTAGCCAAAACTGTGATCCCTCTGCCTTTGTAGTCACAGCTGATTCGGATGGACAGCATGCTGCAGAGGATGTATACCGTCTTGCTGTGGAGGCTAGACGCCATCCTGATGCGCTAGTTCTTGGCGTAAGGAACTTCAGCGAGGGAGGAATCCCACCGAAGTCATTGCTGGGCAACCGGATGACTTCGTTCATTTTTGCAATGTTATATGGTAAGAAGCTGTCAGATACCCAGACCGGGCTCCGCGCCTTCGGCCCCGGGTTACTTGCATTTATGCAGGAGGTTCGTGGCTCTCGCTTCGAATATGAGCTGCAGATGCTAATTTCCTGCATCCAGTCCGGTATACCGATTCATACGATGCCGATTCAAGTCATCTATGAGAATGGAAATGCAGGTACACATTTCAAAGCTGTTCAGGATAGCGCTCGGGTGATGGGCGTGTTATTCTCTAACTTTTTCCGCTTTATTTCATCGTCAGTAGCCAGTTCCGTCGTGGATTTGGGTATTGCTTGGTTTTTGATTGACTTCTTAAGGTCTATATTAGGAGAGCAACACTATTTAAGAATTCTACTAGCTACAGTCATTGCGAGAATTATATCGATTGCGGTTAATTATGTATTAAATAGACATTTTGTATTTCGCAAAGAGGACAGCCAAGGCAGTCTATGGCGGTATTTATCGCTGTGCGGATTAGTCATTTTGCTTTCTAGTACAGGTGTATATGTATTCCATACTATTTTCTACATAGATGAGAAGATAGCGAAATTTGTCTGTGATGCCTTGTTGTTCCTGCTTAGCTTTCAGTTGCAGCGTAGATGGGTATTTGCAGCAAGGAGGAAGCAGTTGTAGTGCAAAACGAGAAACGGCAAAACATCTTTTTTGTCATCACCATGATCTTAATGACGATCTACTTACTATGGCGTATGTTCTTTACACTGCCGTGGGGCGAGGGCGTGCTAAATGTCATTTTCGGCATGCTGCTCATTGTAGCGGAAACAGTAACTGTACTTACAACCTTTGAATTGTTCTTTCAAAAAATGCAAAAGAAGCGTACACAGCTTGATTTTCCCATTGTTCCGCCAGATTACTATCCACATGTAGACGTATTTATTGCGACCCATAATGAGCCAGTCGATCTGTTGTATAAGACGGTGAATGCCTGTACATTCATGGATTATCCGGATAAGCAGAAGGTTCATATCTATTTATGTGATGATGGTGCAAGACCTGAGGTGGAGGAGCTTGCCAATCAATTTGGTATCGGATATTTAGGCTTTCCTGGAAATAAAGACGCCAAGTCCGGTAACTTGAATAATGCACTAAGCAAAACGACATCTCCACTCATTGCTACCTTTGATGCGGATATGATTCCACAACATACTTTTCTAATGAAAACCGTTCCTTATTTCCTACTCTCAACATTCATCAAAGAGGGGGAGGAGTGGCGTCTTCGCCGAGAGGATGAAATGGATGAGAAGTTTAAGCTTGGACTGGTGCAGACACCACAGAGCTTCTATAATCCAGATCTATTCCAATTCAATCTGTACGCGGAGCAAGGGATTCCGAATGAACAGGACTTCTTCTCACGAGAGGTCAACATTCTGCGTAATGCTTCCAATGCAGTAGCGTATACCGGAAGTAACACGATTATTTCCAGACAAGGCATGGTAGACATCGGTGGTTTCCCGCTGAATACGATCACGGAGGACTTCGAGACAAGCATCCGCTTGCAGCAAGAAGGGTATATCACCTATGCGACGCAAGAGGTTCAGGCTGCCGGGCAGACAACAACAACGGTTCCGAGCATGATTAAGCAACGGATTCGTTGGGCTAGGGGCATTATTCAGAGCTTGCAGAATACCCGTGCTCCCTTTTCCGAGAAGCTTCCATTCTGGACGAGAGTGACCTATGTGAGCAGTTTCTTATACTGGTGGTCGTTCTTTAACCGATTAATTTTTATCTTGTCACCGATTTTGTTTGCGTTATTTGATTTCCAGATCGTCAATACAACCTTCTGGCAGATTCTAATATTCTGGCTCCCGTCGTATTTCTTCTATAGTCTGTCCATGCGTTACCTGTCTAGTAACATACGAAATCAACGCTGGAGTCAGGTTATCGATACGATATTTATGCCCTACCTCATATGGCCGGTAATCCTTGAAACGTTAGGAATTCGGGAGAAGAAGTTCAAGGTTACGAACAAAAGCAGGTCTAACGGTCGCAAGTGGATGTCTACTCTGTTATATGCGCTTCCGCATATTTTCCTGCTCCTGTTATCCATTGCCGCTATCATACGTTATGCAAGCGGAAAGTATGGTATTGCCCTATTTTTCAGTAGCATCATTATCTTCTGGTTAGTCCATAACATGATTGCGCTATGCTATGCCTTATTCTTCATGATTGGCCGACGTGCGTATCGGGAGACAGAACGAATTCGGGCACAGGAAAATGTGACCATCCGTTACAAAGCGAGAAATTTGCAGTATGAGGCCAAGACCGTCGATGTATCCGAGCAAGGTATTGCCTTCTATGTACCCTATCCGATCTATTTGCCCGAAAAAGAAACGATTTCTCTCGTTGTAAAAAGCGAGCGGTATGAGGCGAATCTTGATGCGGTCATCGTATATGTGAAACAGGATGGAGCGGGCTGGCGTTATTCGGCAACGGTACAACCGATTGACGAGACAGACAACCGAGAGTATATGCAGATTATTTATGATCGTAAACACTCGCTGCCAGAGCAGATGAACCTCTGGGATACGGCGTATGACGATATGCTACGTAATGTGAAAAAGCGGGTTGTTCAGCAGCGTTCGGATCAGCGAAAACTGCCGCGCCTTTCGATGGAGCTTCCGGTCACTTTTACAAATAATGCAGGCTGTATCCTGCGTAGCTTCAACTATCGTTTCTTCTCGGCGACGGGTCTACATGGCCATATTTCCGCTGGAACCATCGTTACGTTTATGACCAAAAGCAATATTGAAGTGATTCTGAAACATACCGGCAATACAACTGCCAATCATCGTGAGGTGCTTCTCTCCGTTGAGAATATCGATGACATCGTGGAGCGCGGCCTTATTAATCAATTGTTGAATGATTTGACTCCCCCACAATCCGAGAGTTTCATCCGAGAGGGTTAGGAGAGATAGAGATGCTCAGTTTGCTTCAATTTGTGATGGGAGTTTTGTTGATAATCTCCTTTGTTGGTTATATGCAGTTTGTTCGGAAGGTACTTTCACTACGCTGGGAGTTCATCCCGATTTTTGTGTTCTCCGCAATAGCCTGTATCGTGTTTTTGATTGGCCTCGTAGGTCAACTTTTTATAGGAAGTATTGTGGTTTTGATTATAGGTTTGTTGCTGTTCAGAGATACGTTGGCGCAAGCTGTACGGCTCGGGGCAAAGCCACAATTCATGTTCTCGTTATTTCAGCTTAGCTTTCTAGGCGGGACGTTTATTTTTTTGCTGATTCTGTTCCAAAATGAATTAACACACTACGATAATTTCTCGCACTGGGCGATTGTATTGAAGCAGATGCTCAGTACCAACGCGTTCCCGACGCCGGATTCCGACCTGATCGATTTCAAAAACTATCCGCTCGGAACATCGTCGTTTATCTATTACGTCTGCCGGTTCATGGGACATGCGCAGTCCACGATGTTGCTGGCACAGGCGCTGCTGATCTTTTCTTGTTTCTATGCGATGTTTGGTGTTGTGTCAGAGAAAAAGAGGTTCCTGCTGTATGCCTTTCTTGGTTTCGGCTTATCGACATTGTCTTTCTTCAACCTGACGATTCGGATCACCAATTTGCTGGTGGATTTCATGCTTCCGATTTATGCACTTGCCATTCTGGCAGCGATCTATCAGTATCGTCATGATCTCAAGCGGGCGTGCATCATTGTTCTTCCACTGGCGGGTGTGCTGACGGTGATCAAGAGTACGGGAATCATCTTTGCAGCCATTGGCCTGATCTTCCTGGTATACACTTGGCTGAGAAATAAGCAACGCTCGAACTGGAAAATCGGTCTGGGTGTGCTTGGCACGATTGGTGGTGCATTGTTGCCGTATTTCGGCTGGAGCTGGCGTATGGCAACGGTGTTCCAAGGGATAGATAACAAGTTCGAGGGTGCAGGTTCGGCGCTCAAAGCGGGCAAAACGGCAGAGCAGAAGTGGGAGATTCTGACGCTCTTCCTGAAATCAAGTATAGATATTACGACTAGACCCGTGATCGGTATTGTGCTCTTTCAGCTTGTGGCCATTGCAGCTTCCATTGTGGCGTACGTGGTGCTGAAGAAGAAATGGAACCTGTGGAAAGTGCTGATTGCCCTGAATGTTGTGTTGCTGCTGTACTATGCAGGGATACTGGCGCTCTATCTCTTCTCCATGCCGGTGGATGAAGCAGTGAGATTGGCTGGATTTGAACGTTATGCTTCCAGTATTGTTGTGCTCTTTGCGGGCGGATTAGTGCTCTGTGCTGCCGTTGACATTGAGCGTTCGTTTCACTATCGGATCGGTGAAGTACCAGACTACAAGGCGTTCAGATCGGTTCAGTCGAAGGGACATTATCAAAAAGGAATCATTGCATGTATGGCACTTGCAGGCACCATTCTGTTGTCAGAATACAACGGTATGGCTTCCATTGCGAATAGCTATGATACGACACTTCCCTATAAAATTCATGCCGTGACAGGGGATCGGTGGTACGCAGGTGGTCAAGAAGATACACAGCGGTATCTCTTCTACGGCTCTGATCGGGATCAGCAGGTTACGAATTATTACATGCAGTATGTCGGCAAATACTTCTTGTATGCACCACATGTCGACGGCATCGTGTTGTTCTATGAGGATAACATGGACAACCTGCTGAGCAACTATGATTATCTGGTAGTCGTCGAGACCGATCTCAATGCCAAGTACCTGCTGAAGAAGCATTACGGAATCGACATGCAGGAGGGTATCTATAAAATCACCCGTTCAGGCGAACAGATTGTTCTTACATTAACGTAGATCATGTTCCAATATAAGATTAGGTTACCATTTTTGGTTAAATAGTGTAAAATGGATAGAGAAGAGGTATATACGGCGTTAAGCTTGTATAGCCTCTTTTTTTGTATAGGAATAAGTACACTACTGATCATTGGAAGAGTATAGCCGAGTCGTATAGGTGAACATAACGTAACTTATAGGAATGGGGGGATATGGGGCATGAAATCTTTTAAACTCCTTCTAGCCATCATGTATGTCCTGACAGTTGTGACTATAATATGGTTTACGAGTATTGAAGGATCAGTGAAATATATGGCGGTATTAATCCCAATATTTCTGTATGCATCTGTCATGAAGATCTATCAGGATAAGCAGCAAAGCGAATAGATGAGATTGAGCTAGAGCTAGAGCTAGCTTCATTCCATATACCAAAAAAGAAAGAATGAACTGTCCAAAAAGGAATTCATCTTCGCTCTACGTGCTAACCAACCTAACGCATCTTAATAAGCGGATTATCTTCGTATGCAAAATTTAACGAACCTCAGTAATTCTATTCCTTCATAAAACGGCGCCAAAACCCAAAATATGGAGTGGATCGACAAAATAATGCCGCTGTGATTCGTTAGATATCCGATTCGATAAAATGGAAGCGAATAGCATGTGTCAGGTTCTTTAAATCCAAATAAAGTTAAAGGGGATGTCCTCGTCATAATGATGACTTATGGGACATCCCCGTTGTTTCAGTAACCCTTTTTTTCATCCTTGTAACCATTGAAGTCAGTCTCATATTTATAGAGCAACCAGCCTAATGAGCACCATGAACGTGATATCTTCCCTTCGGTACAACTAAGGGAGATCGCGAGATCGGATCTTCAATAACCGTGCAATCCAGTCCAAAAATATTCTTGACCTGTCCGCTTGTAATAACTTCAGAAGGCGTGCCTTCAGCGACAAGCTTTCCAGTGTGGAGTGCAAAGATATAGTCTGCATAACGTGCAGATAAGTTGATGTCATGAAGTACCATAACAATCGTTGTTCCGTGTGTGCGATTTAGTTCAGTAAGCAGATCCAGAATCTCCACTTGATAGGTAATATCCAAGAACGTCGTCGGTTCATCCAGAAACAGAATGTCGGTCTGCTGCGCTAATGCCATGGCGATCCAGACACGCTGACGTTGACCGCCGGAGAGCTCGTCGATGTTATGATTGGCGAACTCAGTAATATTCATAAGGGTCATTGCTTCGGCAACCGCCTCGTAATCCTTTTTCGTCCAACCACTAAACAAGGTTTGGTGTGGAAATCTGCCTCGACCAACGAGATCGGCTACGGAAATACCTTCTGGAACAATGGGAGACTGCGGGAGAAGACCGATTACACGAGCCAATTGCTTGGGCGGAATCTTACCGATGGCTTTGCCATCCAGCGTAATACTGCCAGATGTCGGCTTAATGAGCCGAGCCATTGTCTTCAGGAGCGTGGATTTGCCGCAACCATTCGAACCGATAATCACGCTGATTTTATTGCTGGGAATAACCAGATCGACGCCATGAATGATCGTTTTGTTGTCATATCCAGCAACAAGTTGTTTGGCTTCGAACACATGTGTTGGTTTCATTATAATTCCCCCTTTCGATTCATTCGCATTAACAGGAAGATCAGATACGGTGCTCCGACTAGTCCAGTAATGACGCCTACGGGGAATCTGTACTCAAAAGCAAACTGCCCGATCAGATCTGCGCCTAGAACGAGATTAATGCCAACCAGACCTGCAGGAATGCTGTTCAACGCACCCGCACCAACGAGCCTTTTCGCGATTGGTCCCGCAAGGAAGGAGACAAAGGCGATCGGACCTGTCGTTGCTGTAGCAATAGCAACCATGCAAACAGAACTCACGATTAGAGCGATCCTAGTTCTGTCTGTATCCACGCCGAGTGAGAACGCGGACTGTTCACCAAGCTCCAGGATACTTAAATGTTTACCTAATAGAATGATAATCGGTGAACAGATGAGTACTGTAATCACCAGAGGCGGCAGTGCACTCATCTGAGAACCGTTGAGGCTGCCTGTAAGCCAGCGAATCGCGGCCGGAATATCTTTCTCAGAGCTAACTAGAAGTAGATAAGATATGACCGCATCAAGCATCGCCTGGATACCAATTCCGATTAGAATTAAGCGTCCGATGGAGAATACTTTTCCTCTAGAGAGTACATAAATGAATAGTACAGTAGCCAGACCTGCAATTACAGAAGCTAAGGAAACGACTGCCCCACTCGCATGAAGCACAACGATACAAAAAACTGCCGCCGCACTTGAACCAGACGTTATGCCGATCACATTAGGGTTCGCTAGCGGATTGCGTAGCATGGTCTGAAAGGTATGCCCTGCAATACCGAATGCAAATCCAGCAAAGAGACCTGTTAGCATCCGTGGTAAACGGATCGTATTTACAGCAAACGTAACACCTTTGATTTTCTCCCCCGAGAGGGAGGCGATAACATCTTTTACCGGATAAATGGTATTCCCAAGTAAAAGCATAGCGCAGCATAATACACAGGCTAGTGCAGCAAGAAGACTAGTGACGAGTATCCAGCGGCGACGTCTGTGACGTCTGCCCGCCATAATAAATTCAATGGATTGATCTCTCATAAGGATCGCACTTTCGATCGCATCGCTAGGATGATTAGTATTGGAGCGCCAATAAACGCTGTAACGACACCCACCTCAAGCTCCCCAGGGTTGCTGATGAGCCTGCCACCAACGTCGGATATCGTCAAAATAATAGCTCCGGCAACGGCCGACATCGGTATGACAAATCGTAAATCAGGCCCCAGAATCAGGCGAATGACATGTGTAGATAACAAGCCGATGAAGCCAATCGGACCCGCAAGAGCTGTCGCTGCTCCGCACAATAGAACCCCTGCAAGTGCGGCAATGAAGCGCAGCGTTCCGGTTCGAACGCCGAGTCCTGTTGCAACATCGTCGCCTAGCGCCAGTGCATTGAGTGCAGGAGCCGTAAGTAATGCAATGATCACACCTACAATAAGGAACGGAATGAATGTACTGATTCCACTCCAAGTAGCGGAACCCACGCTTCCGACTTGCCAGAACCTAAATTGATCCATGACATAGGATCGTGGAATCATAATGGCAGTGACGAGGGAAGAAAGTGCGGCACTGATAGCCGCTCCGGCCAAAACAAGCTTAATGGGCGTGGCTCCGCCACGCCCCATTGAGCCAATACCGAATACGAACACAGCAGTGATTGCAGCCCCGGCGAGTGCTAGCCAGATATACTGATTAGCACTGCTGATGTTCAGGAACGCGATACCAAAAACCACAAACAAGGAAGCCCCTGTATTGACGCCTAATATGCTCGGGTCAGCGAGGGGGTTCCGAGTTACGGATTGCATCAGTGCTCCTGAAATGCCAAGAGCGGCACCGCATAACAAACTGAAGACTGTTCGCGAAATCCGCTTGCGCACAATATTTGCTCCATAGGAGTCTACTTCCGGGTGAAATAATCCGTCGATTAACTCATGAAACCTCACTGGTCGAGAGCCGAAGACCAGTGAGGCAATTAGAGTTGCACCGAGCAGAATTACGCAAATGCTCAAAACCAGGATGAAGTTCCTGGGCATATGTGCTCGTATTTGGTTATCATTCGAAACGGATGTATTATTCATTGACCTTGTCGATCGCTGCGCCAATGAGTTTCAGGTAATCATCAATGGTATAGGAAATGGACAGTGGGTTTGGTGTACCTGCAGCAACCAGAGGTGTATCTGCTTCAATAAATGCAACAGAACCTCTTTGAACAGCAGGGATTTTGCCTAGAAGTGGATCAGCTTGAATAGCTTTCAACAACTCAGCATTTCCGTAACCAACGAGGATATCCGCATCGTTCAGAGCTTCTGCATTCTCTGCACTTAGGCTCAGAGAGTAGCTGTTAGGATCGGTAATTTGGCTAGTGATGCTATCTGGAATAACCAGTCCCAGCTCCTTCAAGAAAGCAACACGGGAATCTACAGGTGTATAGATGTGTAATTTGGACATGTCTTCAGCGGAGAAGTTAACCCATACCACTTTTTTGTCTTTGATCTGTGGGTATGCGCTGAGCTTCTCATTAATCATTTCTTCTGTATCTTTAATCAGTTGTTCGCCTTCTGCTTTCATACCCATACCTTCAGCATTCAGGCTAACCTGTTCACGCCATGTTGTTGCCCATGGAGCTGTTGGATAAGCGACTACCGGAGCGATTTCACTTAGGAGATCATAGTCTTCTTGTGTAATGCCGGAATATGCAGCAAGGATCACGTCAGGGTTAGAGTCAGAAATAGCTTCAAAGTCCAGTCCGTCTGTATCCATGAATACGTTTGGATCAGTTACGCCAAGCTCTTCGAGCTTCTTGGCCGTCCAAGGCAGAAGTCCGCTGTCATCTTGTACACCGAAGTTTGCAGCAGAGAAGCCCACAGGAACTTGTCCAAGTGC
This sequence comes from Paenibacillus sp. ACRSA, assembly GCF_022346845.1. Classification (NCBI taxonomy): domain Bacteria; kingdom Bacillati; phylum Bacillota; class Bacilli; order Caryophanales; family Paenibacillaceae; genus Paenibacillus; species Paenibacillus sp. ACRSA. Next base: position 111,849 of record NZ_JAKRNP010000004.1, read on the forward strand.
AAGAACAACGTCATGGTTCGCCCATTGTACAGTAGCTACACGCTCAGGCTTTTTCTCTAGAACTGTTTCGCCCAATGCATGTTTGATCGTAATTGGATAGCCTGCATTGTCATCTTCAGCGGCTGGTGTCGCTGTCTCTGTTTCAGTTGCTGTGGTGTCACTTGCAGCAGGCGTAGCTGCAGGTTCTTCTGGCTTATTCCCGCACGCGGCTAATACCATGATCAGCATAAGTGAGATAAGGAGTGTTCCGATCGATAGCTTTTTCTTCGTGTTCATGTGTTTCCCCTTCCTGAACCCTTGAATGTATTGGATGGTGCTGAATCTCCGGCGTATGTAGCTAAACATGGAAGATTAAAGAGTGGAAATTCGAATAAGAACATAATAAAACGTTTTCTAATTATGATAATGATTATCAACGTCAATAAATATATCGTTTTTCTAGAGAGGGTGTCAATGAAAAATATGGATGTTAATTAATTTCATAACCCAGCTGCTGGGAATCAAAAAAACCGCAGGGCAAGTTGGATTACCTGCCGAGCGGTTTCGATCTTACATATAAAATGGGGGAGATTCAGTCCCATATAACCTGTACTACTTTAGTGTAAAGGAAGGATAGGATTCGCCTCCACTAGCTTATTGCGTGAAGCATATAATCTCAGAAATCCTTTTAGATTTACACTACTCCACCTCAATCTCCCTCACCGTCTCCCCTTCTACCAATACGGGTTGATAGTAGGTATTTGTTGGCAGATCCTTTTTGCCTTGCAGCTTCTTAATCACCCAATCCGCTGCATCACGTCCCATTTGCTCTTGGGGATGGGTTAACGTGGTGAGCCGGATATTAGCGTTCTTGGCAATGTATGAATTGTCCTGACCGATGATGGATAACTCGTGCGGGATGGAGATGCCCAGTTGCCGGCAGGCGTTCACCACTTCAAGCCCCACTTCGTCGTTGTAGCAGACAATCGCAGTGAGTGCATCCCTGTTTTCGTTCAGATAGGCAGTCACACTGGAGGACAACTCAGGTTTGGATGCTGTATCAAACGAAAGCACCTGCTCGGGATGGAAACGTAATTTTGCTTCACCCAGCGCTTTGATGTATCCCTTCATCCGGTATTTGCCCTGTAAATCATCCATCTTCGCAATAATGCCAATCTGGGTATGACCTTTCGCGATCATCTCCCGGGTAGCGAGATAGCTAGACTGCACATCATCCAGACAGAAGAAAGGCACCTCCAGTTCTTCATAGAACGCATTAATCATCGTAAAGGGCACATCCTGCTCTTTGAAAGACAGGTAATACGCGATGTTCGGGTTGTATAGATTACTCTTGGTTGGTTCGACGATCAGACCATCGACGCCGTAGGAGAGCATCATTTCAAGTGCTTTTTTCTCCTGTGCGACATCATTGTTGGTGCTGGCGAGCAACAACGAATAGTTGTCCTCATTCAGACGACTCTCTATGCCACGGATAATGGATGGAAAGATGTAGTCTGAGATATATGTCGTAATGACACCAATCGTTTTCTTCGATGTGTTACCACCCGAACGTGATCGATACTGATTGCTTACATACGTTCCCGAACCTTTTTCACTCCGCAAAAATCCTTCGTTAGACAATTCCAGAATGGCCTTCCGCACTGTCTGGCGGCTTACATTGTAACTGTCTTGCAAAGCCGACTCTGTCGGAATCTGTTCCCCTATGCTGTACGCTCCCGAGAGGATATGGCTCTTTATATCATCAATAATGACTTGGTATTTAGGCTTCACATATTCCACTTCTTTCGTCATGACTTATCTATATTAACGTGTAGAGTTCAAATAGTTGTACGTACATATTCTAGCATGATTTGATTTAGATGAGAATGAAGCTGTACATTTTTCGCAATGTTGCGTACATTTCATGCTATTTTCAATTGATGTGTACCTTACAGCATAACCGGTTTATCCGTCAATAAGACACTATTATCGCAAAATACAGATCAATATGTGGTTATTGTAGGTATAACTATAATATATAATTGACAAATGTACGTACAAAAAATATACTAAGGCTGTCAGATTAGGAAAGCGCATTCTTAGCAAAAGAGGGCATGACACTACTCCCTGATGGAGAGGAATCGTGTGAATCGGGATGCTTGGATATGAAGCATAGCGTGGATTAAGCCATTAACGTAAGTGAAGCAGCATTTTTTCTAAGATGCTTCTTAATCGTGTGAGTTCACAAAGGGTGATTTTCAACTTTTGGAACAACATCTAATAGATACGATCCTTCGCACGTAAATGGCGACCAGAGAGGGGATACGCGGAATATGAGTCATCTGGATATGAAAGAAGCCATTGCCAAGGGAGCAACCTCACTTGGTATTGAACTTGGATCAACACGGATTAAAGCGGTGCTGATCGATGAACGTTTTGAAACGATTGCGTCAGGCAGTTATGAGTGGGAGAATCTCCTGAAAGATGGATATTGGACGTACAACCAAGAGGACATCATCACAGGTCTACAGACGGCTTATCGCGAGATGAAAGAGGATGTGCAGCAGAAGTACGGCATTACGCTAACAACGATTGGTTCGATCGGATTCTCAGCGATGATGCATGGATACATTGCTCTAGATAAAGCAGGAGAACTGCTGGTACCGTTCCGGACATGGCGGAACTCCACCACTGGAGCGGCGGCACGGGAATTAACCAACCTGTTGCAGTTCAATATTCCAGAGCGCTGGAGTATTGCCCACCTGTACCAGGCTATTTTGAATCAAGAAGAGCATGTGCCTCAGATCGATTACATGACTACGCTGGCTGGTTACATTCACTGGTTACTGACAGGTAATAAAGCGATTGGTATTGGTGATGCATCGGGGATGTTCCCAATCGACGAAGCTACGCATAGTTATCATCCATCCATGGTGAACCAGTTCAACGAACATATCGCTGGCAAAGGGTATCCGTGGAAAGTGGAAGACTTGCTTCCTAAGGTACATCTGGCAGGTGAACATGCAGGTGCGTTAAATGAAGCGGGAGCGAAGCTACTTGATCCTTCAGGGGATTTGGTTTCGGGAATTCCGCTCTGCGCGCCAGAGGGTGATGCAGGTACGGGTATGGTGGCGACGAACAGTGTGCGGAAACGTACAGGGAACATCTCGGTCGGCACATCCGTATTCGCGATGATCGTACTTGAGAAGGAATTGTCCAGTGTGTATCCCGAGATCGACATGGTAACTACCCCAGATGGTAGCCCGGTCGGCATGGTGCACGCCAACAACTGTTCCAGTGACATTAATGCGTGGATCGGACTGTTCCGTGAATTCGCTGAGGCAATGGGTATCGAGGTGGATTCCGGCAAACTGTTCAGCGTGTTGTTCAACAAGGCACTAGAGGCTGATCCAGATGGCGGCGGATTGCTCAGCTACGGTTACTACTCGGGTGAAAATATTACAGGTCTGGAGCATGGTCGTCCGTTGTTTGTCCGTTCCCCAGAGAGCAAGTTCAACCTGGCGAACTTCATGCGTACGCATCTGTTCAGTGCCTTTGGCGCACTCAAGATCGGTATGGATATTCTGACCGAGAAGGAGCAGGTAGCCATTGATAGCATTTTGGCACATGGCGGTCTGTTCAAAACGCCTGTGGTGGGACAGCGAATTGTAGCCGCAGCGATGAACGTTCCAGTATCCGTCATGTCCACAGCTGGCGAAGGCGGCGCATGGGGGATGGCATTGCTCGCTTCGTATCTGATCAACCAAGGTGAGCAGGAGACATTGGATATTTTCCTAGAGCAGAAGGTGTTCAAGGATGTAGAAGGTGTCGAGGTGGCACCGGAGGCAGCCGATGTGAAGGGATTCGAAGCATTTATCGAACGCTACCGGAGTGGACTCGAGATTGAGCACGCAGCTGTAGCGCATCTGGTAGAGAACGTTCAAAAAGACCGCTTTTGATTACGAAGGATGCCTAGTAGCATCATCAACATCGAATATGGGATTCAGCCGAAATAAGTGGATGCTTACGAAGCTTGTTTCTTCCAGAAACAATGTAGTTGCTCACGTAGCTCTATCTACGCTCTGCTACTCCATTTCTAGCTTCATCCCATCTTCTCGGTACTGAAAACCGACTTTTTGAACACGCACTGTTAGAGAACGGGAGGGAATAACATGCTAGAGCAACTGAAGGAAGAGGTATTTCAGGCCAATCTGGAACTGCCAAAGCACGGGTTGGTGAAATTCACTTGGGGTAACGTCAGCGCGGTTGATCGGGAAAGCGGTCTGTTTGTCATTAAACCAAGTGGAGTCGATTATGAAAAAATGAAAGCCAGCGACATGGTTGTCGTCGATCTCGACGGTAACGTAGTTGAAGGGGAGATGAGACCTTCCTCGGATACCGCAACCCATGCCGTTCTATATAAGCATTACAAGGAAATTGGCGGTATCGTACACACGCACTCCACATGGGCAACCATCTGGGCGCAGGCGGGTCTGGACGTACCCGTTATGGGAACAACGCACGCCGATACGTTCTACGGAGCTGTACCCTGTGCACGTTTCCTGAACCAGGATGAGATTGATCGTGGATACGAAGCGGAGACCGGACGCGTTATTATTGAGACATTTGAACAACGCGGACTGGATGTTATGGCAATTCCGGCTGTCCTGCTGCATGGTCATGCACCGTTCACATGGGGCAAAGACGCGAAGTCAGCTGTTGTAAACAGCGTAGTGCTAGAGGAGGTCTGCAAAATGAACCTGTACGCGCGCCAGCTGAACAATTTTGCGAAGGAACTGCCACAGGGCATTCTGGATAAACACTATCTGCGGAAACACGGCAAGGATGCGTACTACGGTCAGAAGTAATGTGGTTATAAGGGTGATTGGAAGTGTGTTCTAACTTCCAAGTGGTTTATTGTGGGAATGACTTGTGTTCAACTATACTTTTTACACGATAACGGAGAGGGCAGAAATAACCTGAAGAAGCGGAGCTAAAAGCTTTTATAAGAAAGCTACTTCGGAAGGATATGCTTCGCCTTTATCCCCGGATTTTCCCCTTTGGAGAAGGGAATCAAAAAATCTGGGGATAACAGCGATAGGAAGGTTGTTCTGACATCGGAGTGGCAAGTGTAAACCCATATGTTCAACTATAAAAATGAAATGAGGATGATTACATGTCAGCAACAGCAGCGAAAGAATTCTGGTTTGTCGTAGGTTCACAGCACCTGTACGGAGAAGAAGCACTGGGTGAAGTTAAAGCGAATGCACAGAAAATTACGGATGCACTTAACGCAAGCGGCGTGCTCCCGTACCCACTCGTATTGCAGGATCTGGCTGTAAGCGCAGATAAAATTACGAGCATTATGAAAGAAGTGAACTACCGTGACGAAGTAGCCGGTGTGATCACATGGATGCATACCTTCTCTCCAGCAAAAATGTGGATTCGTGGTACAAAATTACTGCAAAAGCCGCTGCTTCACTTGGCAACTCAATTCAATGAGAGCATTCCATGGGCTACGATCGACATGGACTTCATGAACTTGAACCAAGCGGCACACGGTGACCGTGAATATGGCTTCATCAATGCGCGTCTGAGAAAACAAAATAAAATCGTTGTTGGCTACTGGGAGCGCCCAGAAGTACAGCAACAAGTTGCCGATTGGATGGACGTAGCGGTAGCGTATAACGAAGGGTATAACCTCAAAGTTGCTCGCTTCGGTGACAACATGCGCAACGTGGGTGTAACTGAAGGCGATAAAGTTGAAGCACAGATCCAGTTCGGATGGACAGTGGACTACTTCGGTATCGGTGATCTCGTTCAGTATGTGAATGCTGTAACCGAGCAAGAGATCGATGATCTTATCGCTCAATATGCAGAACTGTATGAATTCGACTACGGCACGAACAGCAAGGAAGCATGGGAAGCAAGTGTGCGTGTGCAAGCAAGCTACGAAATTGCGATCAAACGTTTCCTGGACGAAGGTGGATATAGTGCCTTCACAACGAACTTTGAAGATCTGCATGGTATGAAGCAGCTTCCAGGTCTGGCGGTACAACGTCTGATGGCACAAGGTTATGGATTCGCTGGTGAAGGTGACTGGAAAACAGCAGCACTTGACCGTTTGCTGAAAATCATGGCTCACAATGAAAACACAGGTTTCATGGAGGATTACACATACGAGATGGCTGCAGGTCAAGAAGCAATCCTGCAATCTCACATGCTTGAAGTTGATCCGACACTTGCTAGCACGAAGCCAAGAATTATCGTATCACCACTGGGAATTGGCGATCGTGAAGATCCAGCACGTCTTGTATTCGACGGTAAAGCAGGCGAAGGCGTTGTGGTATCGATGGCTGACTTCGGTACCCACTACAAATTGCTGATCAACGAAGTGTCTGCATTCGAGCCAACGGTTCCAGCACCTAATTTGCCAGTAGCGCGTGTGCTTTGGAACGTGAAGCCTAACTTCCAAGACGGAGTGAAGGCATGGATTGAAAATGGTGGCGGTCACCATACAGTTGTATCCTTGAACCTGACAACAGACCAGATCATCACGTACGCGAAGCTCGTTAACCTGGATTATGTTGTTATTAAATAATGTGGTATTTATAAAATTATGAATTTATAATCGATCAACTATATTGGAGCCGGGGGTTAGCCTCGGCTCTTTATCATGCTATGACTTCGTTTAGTAGGTGGCTTAGGATTGGTTTAGTGTTATGTTGAGAAATCTAGTTAATTTTTATTCCCCTACGGCTAAGAGCACTAGGATGAGTTCGCTATAATAGTTCCTAGAAGGTAGTTTACTTGGAATGATTCGTGAAAAAGGCACAATACAATCGGAACGGAGAGTTATTTTCGATGGAGGATATACAGGAGTTAGTCAATGCGATAGTTAATGACCCAATATTAAGTGAGAAAACATATACATATTTAATTTTAGGTACTCAAAATGCATTTACGAGTGGGTACTATCGCATGATAGAAGATCAGTATTTCTCGTATGACGGAGATATGACGATCCATTTATTTGATAAGTACATCAACAAGAATACGGACATTATGCAAGGAAAGGGTGTTCTCTGTATTAAGGTGAGCAAGGGCATCTTGATGGAGTATGGATTAGTGAATGACATGAATCCTGAAATTTATGACATGGATGCTTTGGAGTTAACTATGTATCAGAGATATGGTTTGAAACCTGTAGAAGAAGATCGAAAGGAAGTCCTGCAACAATCGTTAAAGGCGGAGAAAGTGAAAGACACGTTAGTATTCGCATGTTACATGAACGACATGGAAGGAATCAGAACCTTAGCAGCTAATGCCAAGAAGTCCCATCTAGATAAAGTGCTTAAGAATCGTGGTACTTCATTGCAGTTTTGTAGTAGGCACAATAATATAGAGGCATTTCGGCTGTTAGCTGAGAAAGGGGCAACTGTAGGTAAACGTGCACTTACGCGGACACCTCTTGAAATTGCTTTTCAATATTCACAAGATATTGTGAATTATATTCAGTCTGATTTTCCAGAAGTTTATCAAAAAGAGGTGGGTAAAAAGGGATTCACTATTGCACGCCATTGTACTGATGAATATCTGTTAGAAGGCATTTTAAGGTCAGGCGGTGATGTGAATCAAGAGGGAAAGCCATTTCCGCCGCTCCATAATTTTGCTGATTATAATAATGTGGTCGCGATGCGATTTCTTTTAAATAACGGTGCTGATCAAGAAAGTAGAAACGATTGTAAGCAAACGGCGTTACATAGAGCTGTAAGTGCAGAAAATGCCGATGCTATCAAAGTGTTATTAGAATATGGTGTGGATCTATATGCTAAGGATCGAGATGGAACAACGCCTATAGATCTGGCTCAAGTATGTGTAGACCAAACAATCTTCAAAATGATGAGAGGTGCGCAACAAGCATAATTAGTTGGGTAACCATGAGAGTTATACCTTAATGAAGGAGGAAGGATATGCATACGAAAGAAAGTTTGTTGAAACAGCTAGGACAACTCGGTATTGATAAACAGGGAACACTGCTCGTTCACTCTTCAATGAAAAGTATGGGAGAGGTGGAAGGTGGCGCTGATACTGTGCTGGATGCGCTGAGTGAATATATGAAGGATGGATTGCTCGTTTTGCCTACGCATACATGGTCTACCATTAACAAAAGCAATCCATTGTTCCACGTGGAAACGTCTTCCTGTTGTGTGGGGATTCTACCAGAGTTGTTCCGCAAACGTCCTAACGTGGTTCGTTCTTGGCACCCTACACATTCTGTTGCAGCATTAGGTAAGGACGCACGGGCGTTCACACAGGACGATCATCTCTTCGATACGCCATGTGCGCGGGGCTCGGCATGGGGGAAGTTGCTTGATCGTAAAGCGACCATTTTGCTCGTGGGCGTGGACTTGAAACGAAATACGTTTATCCATGGTATCGAAGAGTGGGTGGACATTCCAGGCAGAATGACCGATGAGCATGAGATGTTGTACACCGTTTTGCCAGATGGAACTAAAATTTCGGTGCCTTCCCGCAGACATTGCGGATTATCTTGGTCAGAGCATTTCTGGAAGGTGGATGAGGTGCTGGTTCAAGAAGGTGCGATGCACAAAGGAAGCTTTGGCGATGCGGTCGCCAGCGTATGTGATGCTGCCAGAACAACCGAGGTGCTGACGGAGATATTGAGAGATAACCCGGATCTATTCTCGGACAATGAGCCGTTGTCACAAGGATAAATCCTTAATGAGGGAGGGCTGATCACCGGATTTTGCATGGGTAGTGGAAGTGCTTTGGTGAGCAGTGTTCAGATCTTTCCGAATTTATTTTGAAGCCTCTAAGATATAACAATAGTAAGGGTGGCCGCTCTGCTGAACTGGGGCGGTTTTTTCATGGAGCAGTCAGATTCATTCACAAAAGTGCAAAATAGATCAGCATTTCAATCAGAGGTTGGTCATACTTCCAGCGACTGGGCTACTCACTCTATCGACGGTGTGATAAAATATGGTTAATTTAACCAGTACATAATAGAAGTATTGTAGATGTATCTAACATAGATGTTTTTATTGAATTAATGAAGTTTGGAAACATATATTATGAAGTGTTTTTCAGATCTACTGCTAAATCTATTGCTGATTAACGATGTAGTCATTGTCGCATCCAAGAAGGAGAAGGCTCGTGAACCCACTAGTATGGTATGATCTTTTGTTATTTGTCCTATTGTTTGGTGTAGGTGTGTATGTATTTGCTACAGTTAGAATTACGAACTTACATAAGGTGTACTTTCTGTTTCACGGGTTGATGATATTGTGGCCATTCTGTCAGTTTGCGATCACGTTAACCGATGATCCCGGCTTGCAATTGTTTTACGTTACGTTGTCTTTCGTCGCTGTCTCTCTACTAGGGAGTGGCTGGTTATTGTTGACGATTTTCATTACTGGCTACGCAGAACGATTGAGTACCAAAGGGGCGTATCTGCTTTTTGTCCCAGCTTTAATTGGAGCAGTAGGTGTGGTCGCTAATCCTTGGCGTGAGTTTGTTGTTCCACTAGAGGGCGGTTATATTGAGCGGGCATACGGTCCTTGGTTTTGGGTCGTGATGGCTATTCTGGTGAGCTATTTCTTAGCATCCCTCGTCATTTTATTCCGCGCGCTATCCTCAGCTAAGACACCTTCTATGATCAAAAATCAGGTAAGAATCACCCTCAGGGGTATTCTGGTGTTAGCTGTTTTTGCAACGATTGATGCTATTCTGAATGTGATCTTGAGTCCTTGGTTGCCGATCATTCCCGGAATGACCTCGCTTGGCATTTTCCTATCCGATCTGTTCTTCGTCTATGTTATCAAAAGGTATAACGTGTTCGATCTGGTCTCCATCGCCCATGAGGATGTGATTAACACGATTCCTTACGGCATCCTCGTTCTGGATGAAAATGAGATTATTGTTGAAGCGAACAAAGCTTCCAGGTCTTTTATGGATATGCATGTGGGCGACTCATTTGATATGGAGGTATTTCTAAGTGGTGTTCGTGTAGAAGGCAATTACCAGAAGTTTCTGTATGAATATAGAGCGAAGAAAATCGTTCTATCGCAGCTAGAGGTGATTGTAGTGGGGAATAACCAGGCACACCATTTTATTATGCAATCGTCTCCAATTGTTGATTCGATGCTTGTGCCCATTGGTCATATTCTTACTTTTCAGGACGTCTCGCAGGAGCGCTATTATGTGAAAGAATTGAATTGGCAGTATGAGACACTTCAGGAGCGTAATCATTCGCTGGATCTGATCCGTCAGGAGTTGTCTGAGGCCAATCGTAAGCTGGAAGAACTGGTGCTGACCGACAGTCTGACGCAGTGTTACAACCGTCGTTACCTGACTCAGCATCTGAATCATGAGGTCATCACTAACATTCAGTACCGGATGCCATTCTCTCTATTACTGCTAGACATTGACCATTTTAAGGCAATCAACGACCACTATGGGCATGTGATTGGGGATGAAGTGCTCGTACGCACAGCGGAGGCCGTTAGACAATCCATTCGGAGTACGGATATCCTAACCCGCTATGGTGGGGAGGAGTTCATGATCTATCTTCCGCACACTGAACATGACTTAGCGAATGTTATCGCTGAACGCGTAAGACTCGCGGTGGAGTCGAATCTAGTACTGGTGAATCATGGGACTGCACAGGTGTCCACAACGATTAGCATCGGTATTCTGTCGATTGAGGATTTTGCCTATGCGCATGTGCCAGAGAATGCGGAGGGGTATCTGACGCAGCTCTTTGCTGCGGTAGACAAGGCGTTGTATCAGGCAAAGCAGAATGGGCGGAACCGGGTGGAGTTTGGGGTTTTGGAGCGGGGAGCGGTTTAGGAAGATATGTAAAAGACAAATGTCAGAAGACATTGTTAATGCTGTACTAATGTTTCAAAACTATAGACTATCTTTGAGGCTGCCTGTGATGATATTAGATCGTAGACAGCCTTTTGTTTTTCTCATGTACTAAATAAGTAATCTTGTACTTCCTTATGGCGGATTTAAAACAAGAGCCATACGTGTTACTAAAAAGCTTGATTATTTAATTAAATTGTTGGACGAACTCAGTAAAATTACTTGCCACATTATATACCGAAGGTTCTGAAGAAGATATCGTTTCTACATACACAATAGACGGTTGCCTAGTGTCATTGAAGTTGAAACAAAATAAGTTACTCTCTTTATCCATAGCAAAAGGAAAATGTTTAGAGAGAAGATTACCCTTTTGCTCATTATGTACATCCAAAATATCGAGTTCATCAAATGCGATAAAAGTTAAAAAGGAAGAAAACACCGCTTCTTTTTCACCAATATTTAACGTCGGCTCGATAGGCTCTCCACCGTGGTAATCTTGTATAAAGCTGATATATTCCGAAGGGAATCGAATCCCCCACTTCTTCTCAACGGACCTTACTGTATTAATATTAACGGGAGGATAATCTGTACTCCAGTTGTTTTGTTCTGCCAATTGCATCACTCCTTATAAGAGGGACAATAGTATTCCTTTACTCAGCTCCATTCATTGGACGCAGATAGAGCTAAGTAGCTCTATAGAATAGAAAAGTACTGCCTTATTAATAAATAGACAGCACATATATTAATTTCTAATTATGTTTATTCGCATTCAGGAAGAATAGGTTTTCTATTAGTCACGTCAAACCAATCTTCAATGTGATCACTTAAATATGGAATGTCTTATAATATATTCATGCATAAGAAGAGTAATGTCTAGACTAAATTAGTGAGTACTCTTCTTTCTTTTTTACCAAGAAACCTTAATGTAGCTTCGTTTACTCCAGAATCTTAAGGTTCCATATTTCAAACTTCTCCTTTTGAACCTTTGCAGAGAAAGGCGACTGTGGATCCAAGTCTAGGTATCGTGTGAGGAGGTGGCGAAGTCAAAGAGATGTCTACTGAAACGTTAGAGGGTTCCTGGAAGTAGTTATATGCATATAGGACCATAGAACCGATGAGAATCGCAGTTTGTGCTATTTTATTGGTAAAATCAGGATTTTAGCTGGATGTTTTACATACTCTGCTTCTGATAACATAGGATAATCCTACTTTATATGGGCGGAGAAGCGTATGAATACAATTAAGGTTACTCCTGAGCAACTACATTACGTATCGAATCAGGTGGATCAGGCTAGACAACAATTGGAAAGTATACGAGGTGAACTGACAAGACAGATCATGTTCATTCGGATGATGTGGACGGGCGCGACACAGGAGCAGTTTTACTATGAGTTTGAACGATCAAGCTCTACACTGGACAGAGCCCTAGAGAGAATGGTTCAGACCTCCAAGGAATTAAAGGATATTGCAACGCGTTTTGAGGATGCAGATGCTCAGAAGGTGAATCTGGGTGGTACAGCTGGAGCTGTCGGTGTAGCAGCTATGATGACCAATTCAAGTGGTACTACTTCAGATGACAAGGGCTACCGGATGGCACAAGTTAATATGTATGGTAGATTGGTATGGATGCCTGTCAATGAGAACGGTGTTACCGACCAAGCTTCCCTTCAGGCTTATCAGAAGGATCAAGGACACTTGGATTTTAATCAAATGCAGGCTGTTAATGTTGAACCACCTGGAGAAGATATTTATGCACTTCAAATTAAGGCGTTTGAGCTCGGTATTCATCCATTTTCGGGTGAGCCTGTTTCAGAGAATTATGCACAGCTTATGGTTGCTTCTCTGAAAGTAAGTCAGATATTCATGGGGATTCAAATGGTTCGTGGAAGTATCCCTGGTGGCAAAGGAAAGTATCGATTGCCTTCAAATAGTAAAGTTGTAATGGATATGAAGAAGAATATAGAGGCTGCCAAGGCGAAGAGAGAAAACCGTTTAAAGAAGCCCTCAGCTGGTGTAACTGATGAAGCCGAAGGTACTCGTTTAGGCAAGTATATAACTGACCCAGTTAAAATGAGAAAATATATAATACCTCCAGAAGATGGATTTCAAGCTTTTATTGAGAGAAAATACATTGATATAAGGAAGATAGGCCTAGATGATGTAGAAACAGTATCCAAAAACACAGGACTGACACAAACGGAAGTTTCAGCAATGAAAAAACACTTGTTTTTGACTGTTCACGATTTATCTGTAGAGGGTAAGCCTTATAAAAAGTTATACATGCAGGGAGATCAAGATATCGCTTTCGGTTGGCAGCAGGCACAGGTAAGAGAACTGACAAAAGCAGAAAAGGACTGGTTTAGGCAAACTGCGAATCATGAATTAAAAGAAAGCGATATAATGGAATTCGGTGTTAGGAACAGTAAGGGAGAAATTATTTCTGATCCTTTGCCTTTAAGAGATAAATCTACGTGGGACTCTGACAATAAGACATTTAAAGTTGTACCCTCAAAGAATGCACATGATAAGGCCGATGAAACTGACCCGAATCCTCGACCATTTCCAGAATATGATCCTGGAAATGATGTCAGAAAGCATCTTTTTGATGATCCAGATAAATATTGAACTTGAGGTGGACTATAATGAACTTACAAAAAGCAATAGAAAGAATTAATAATATAAACTGGGGGCGGGTAGGGAGCAACTCTTCAGAAGTAGTAGCTGATCTAGCACGCGAATATTTAAGAAGATTAGCTCTTTTTTACAAGGGAAACTCCACTACACCGGTACCTCCTTTTATAGCTAACATTGCCACTGTTTTGGGAGACGCGGAAGAAGTGAAAATTTCCGATTATTGCAACGTAGAAGCAATGGGGGCGCATGGCACTAATATTTACGTCTATAAAGTATTTGAACACTATGTACAATTAGCTAAGCTTGCTGATAAGAATCAAGCATATACACAATATCTAAGTGTATATGAACCATTCATACAAATTTTTGAAAAAGAGGGATTGGTCATACTTAAACCAAGAGAACTGAATGTAGTAGGGAGCGCTCATATTCCGTTAAATAGTTGGTATGATAAATTCCTTGAGATGAAACCGCTAGATTTAGAAGGGTTGAACACTTAGGAAATATTGTGGAGATACCATGAATACTTTTTCCAAAGGTATAGCAAGAATTAATAACACAAACTAGAGCAAGTGTTAGTAGATGAGTGACAAAAGAAGCGTAACATTGCCAGCTCTTCTGGAGGGAATAGTATCGACTTATCATTATACCTATCTTATAAAAATGACACTGAACAAGTAGCAGAATTATTGTTGAGTTCTCTGAAAGAATTTTCTCAGGAGACTCACATGAAATACAAAGAGGATTATTACTCAATTACGAACCCTAATTTCTCGGCGAGTGTACAAGACGATGATGAATTAGTGAGTTTTACGAGAGAAGAGCTTAATTTAAATATTAACTACTGTATCACTATTTCTGTTTTTTCACGTTCACCTGAAGAGGGGTTACAAGTCCTATTTCAAGCGATCAATACTCTAAAAGAGAGTTTAAACGGGGATATGGCACTGACTGATAGTGAATCTGGCGTAATCTTTCTCCGGTCTAACGGTCAACTTATCATTAATTCGCATTGCAGAGAGAACCCGGATATCTATGATTGGCCTTATGAATTACTAGATGGGAATTTTATTGAGAAGGATATGGCAGGGTTGATTTGAGAATTTACAAAAGGTTCTGCCCGATGCCTTCATTACTGAAGATACGGTACTTCATATATTCTAAAATCGTATCAAGTTATGGCTGAAAGTTAATAGGTGTCTTTTAATCACCCCTCAACCCCTCATATGTAACAAAAAACATGAAGAATCCGCTCTCATTAAAGAGACGGATTTTTTGGCATTTCACCACCAAACTATCGCTTGTCAAAACGTAATCATTACGATATGATAATACTCATTGTTTACAAATCATAATGATTACGATTAAGAGAGAGGGGCATTACCTTGAATATAAAGTCACCCTTGCTGGTGCTAGTTTCCCTGGCCTTGGGCGCTGGATTGTTGAGCGCTTGTGGATCATCTGAGTCTAGCCCTGCTGCACAGTCATCATCCATCGACAAAAACGTACACTTCCTATATAACTTCTCTACCCGTTCACTGGACCCTCATGTGGACTCAAGCTATGTACCGCTTCGCGCGGGTATTACGGAGACGCTGGTGCGTCTGGATGAAGAGAATCTGACGGTTGCCCCATGGCTCGCGGAGAGCTGGGAGAGTGAAGATGGTCAGCACTGGACGATTGACCTGCGAGATGATGTGACGTTCCAGAATGGTAAGCCAATGACAGGGGAAGCAGTGAAAGCCTCGCTTGAACGCGCGTTAGAAGAAAATGTAGCCATCCAGAATGCGCTCAAGATTGATACGATCGTAGCAGAAGGCGACAAACTGGAGATCACGACAACGCAGCCATTCCCGGAGTTTGCTTCCGAGCTAGTGAATCCGAACACGGCCATTATTGACGTGAGTGAGCCAGATATTGTGAACAAGCCGATGGGTACAGGCCCATTTAAACTCACTTCATTTACGCCAGGCAGTAAGCTGGAGCTAGACCGTTATGATGCATATTGGGATGGTGCTTCACCGCTCGACTCCGTGACATTCTCGTTTAATGAAGATGCGAATGCTCGCTCTCTTGCACTGAAATCCGGACAGGTTGATATCGTATATCGCCCAGAGGTGGAGAGTCTTGATTCACTGCAAACGATAGACGGCATGAAGGTGGAGTCCACATCGACATTCCGTGTGCATCAGATGACGATGAACATGGAGCGTGAGAGCATCAAGGATCTGAATGTACGCCGTGCGCTAGATGCACTTATTGACCGTCAGGGTATCGTGGACACAATCCTGTTAGGTTACGGTGAACCTGCGATTGGTCCATTCCTACCATCTCTGCCGTTTGCACCAACCTACACGGATGCTACAACAGAGTCTGGAGCAGACGTTGCCGTTAAATATCTGGGCGAAGCGGGATACAGATTACAGAATGGTGTGATGACCAAAGACGGCAAACCGTTGCAGCTTACACTCTTAACCTATTCTTCTCGTGCAGATCTACCCCTGATTGCTCAAGTGTTCCAGTCTGATGCGAAGAAGATTGGCATTGATGTACAGATTCGCCAGATCGACACACCAGAGGATTACATGGCGTCCAACCGTGATTGGGATATTGCTACCTATAGTAATCTAACGGCTCCACGTGGTGACGCTGGGTACTATCTGAACGCTACATACCATCCAAAGGGTGCGCTTAACTTCAGTGGATCGGAAGAGCCGGAACTGACGAAGATCATCGATGAGCTGAATCTAACCGTTGCGCCGGAGAAGCGTGCGGAGCTTGCTGAGAAAGCCGCAAATTACGTGCATGATAACGTACTGAATTCATTTGTATTGCATCCGGGAACTATTGTGGCTTACAACGGCAAGAAGGTTAAAAACTGGGTGACGACGCGCAGTGAGTATTACATGATTAGCAACAAGCTGGATGTGATGTAATGTTTCGCATTGTTCTGAGAAAGTTTCTAGAGGTATTCATCTTTCTATTATTCATCATGTTTGTGAGCTTTCTCTTCATCCGCCTTGCTCCCGGTGATCCGGTACTTACCATCCTGAATGTGGATGAACTATCCGTCAGTCAGGAGCAAGTCGAAGCGATGCGAGAGGAAATGGGATTTAACGACTCACTTCCGGTGCAGTTTGGTAACTGGCTGCTTGATTTCGTAAGGCTCGACTTCGGTGTATCCTATTCCACAGGTCAACCGGTAATGCAGACGTTAATGCGGGCACTCCCCGCTACAGCGGAGCTGACCATTGGTGCATTGCTGGTGATGCTGCTGATCGCTGTGCCGCTCGGCTCTCTGTCAGCACTGCATCGGGGTCGATGGATTGATCAGGTCAGCCGCATACTGTCCATCGTTGGGGCAGCGGTACCTAGCTTCTGGCTCGGCTTGATCCTGATTGACATGTTCGGCGTTCGCTTTGGCAGTCTGCCAACGATGGGTCGAGATGGATTCGCCTCTTTGATTCTGCCCTCTCTGACGCTGGGACTTGCGATCTCCAGCGTCTATGTGCGTCTTTTGCGCTCCAGTTTGCTGGACTCGCTTAGCCAAGAATTTGTGCGTTCTGCCCGGGCAAGGGGGCTATCCGAAGCCCGGATTTTCCTGCTTCATGCGTTCCGACACAGCTTGCCGCCGGTCATTACCGTGTTTGGCGTCAGCCTAGGCAGCTTGATTGGCGGGGTTGTAGTTATTGAAGTGTTATTCGCTTATCCAGGCATCGGCAAGCTTGTGGTGGATGCGATTCGCCAGCGGGACTATCCGCTGATCCAAGGTTATATTTTGATCATGGCGATCGTGGTATTCGTTGTGAATACATTAGTGGACTTATCTTACCGTTATTTGAACCCTGAAATGAAACTCAAGGAAAAGGAGGCTCTCCGATGAAAACGATATCCCTGCGTAATCCAGTCACAAAATCCAAAAAGCACAGCTGGCAGGCGATTATCGGCTTGTTATTTGTGTTGCTGGTCATCGCGGCCTCCTTGTATGCCTTTTTAGTTCTTAAATATGACCACACCCTCACCGATTTACGAGGACGATTGCAAGGTGCTAGTGCGCTCCATCCGCTCGGCACAGATCACCTTGGGCGCGATGTGTTGACCCGCCTGCTGCTTGGTGGCAGTCAGACACTCGGGTATAGCCTGCTTGCTCTTGGTGCAGCACTGTTAATTGGTATTCCGTTCGGCCTGATCGCTGGCTACAAACGTGGCTGGATCGATAAGCTGTTCATGCGAATTGCAGATGCGTTCCTCGCCTTTCCGGACACGATTGTTGCGATTGTATTGAGCGGACTACTGGGTGCGGGCATCGGCAATCTGGTACTGGCCATTGTTATTGTAAAATGGGTTAGCTACGCTCGCTTAGTTCGGAGCACCGTGCTCTCAGAATCGCAGAAGGATTATATTCGTGTAGCAAAAACGAATGGACTTTCGGATGGACGCATCATGAGGAAGCACCTGCTTCCCCATATAGCAGGTCATGTGCTTGTGCTGGCGAGCCTTGATCTAGGCAAAATCATCCTGCTCATTTCTTCCCTGTCCTACATCGGACTCGGAGCACAGCCGCCAACACCGGAATGGGGGGCCATGCTGAATGATTCGCGTCCATACTTCCAATCTCGACCTGAGCTGATGATCTACCCGGGTCTTGCAATTGTATCCGTTGTGCTGCTTGCAAATATGCTGGGTGATTATCTGAGAGATCGGTTCGATGTGAAAAAGGAGGTGCAGTCATGATTCTCTCCATTGAGGATTTGAGCATCTCCAGCCGAGATCGTACGATCGTGGATCAAGTTTCCCTCGCTGTTCGCGAAGGGGAATTCATGGCTCTGGTTGGACAGAGTGGTAGTGGCAAAAGCCTGCTCTCGCAAGCCATCGGTCAGCTCCTGCCGCCTAACCTTCACGCATCAGGACGCATTCTATTCGAAGGCAGCAATCTGCTTGAACAGAAGCCGAAGCAGATGCGGGCTCTGCGCGGAAGCCGGATTTCTTATATTTTTCAAGATTATCAGGGAGCATTTACACCTTTTCGCAGCATTGGCGGGCACTTCGATGAATACCAGAAGGTACACGGGGAAAAGTCTTCTGCGGTTCGCAAGAAACGTGCCGAAGAGGCATTGGAATCGGTGGGTCTGGATGCGAAGCTACTACGCCGTTACCCATTCCAACTGAGCGGTGGTCAGCTTCAGCGAGCATCCATAGCAACATCGCTGATGTTATCGCCTCGGCTGCTGATCGCAGACGAAGCAACAACAGCACTGGACAGCGTGTCTGGACATCGCGTGCTGGAGTTGCTTGCACGCAAACAGGCAGAGACAGGCTGTGCCATTCTGTTTATCACGCATGACTGGCGTCACGTTCGCCGCTATGCGAATCGCTTGGCGGTCATGAAGGAAGGGCAGATCGTTGAGTCAGGTGGTAAGCATCGTATTCTTGATCATCCCCAGCATGAATATACACGTAAGCTAATTGAGGCGGCTCCCGTCCTGAGTCGCTCGTTGAAGTCGGGTTTGAAGGAGGCTGAATTGGAATGAAGATCACGCCTAATAACTCAAATGATCCCGTACTTCGTGTGGAAGACCTCAGCCGCACTTATGCTGGCGCAGAACGTCCAGCAATCCAGAACGTTTCCTTTTCAATACAGGCGGGTGAGTGCCTGGGTCTTGTTGGTGAGA
Organism: Paenibacillus sp. ACRSA; assembly: GCF_022346845.1. Taxonomy (NCBI): domain Bacteria; kingdom Bacillati; phylum Bacillota; class Bacilli; order Caryophanales; family Paenibacillaceae; genus Paenibacillus; species Paenibacillus sp. ACRSA. The sequence continues at coordinate 131,024 of NZ_JAKRNP010000004.1, forward strand.
GTGGATGTGGCAAAAGCACACTTGCCCGCTGTTTACTCCGGATAGAAGACGCAGATCATGGCAAGATTCTGCTTGGTGGGCAGGACATTGCACGGCTAGCTGGACGCCGCCTGCGTCCCCATCGCCGCAATATTCAGATCGTATTCCAGAATCCATCTGCGGCTCTGAATCCGAAGCTCAAAGTTGCAGATTCACTCATCGATCCCTATGAGCAACTTGGTTCGGGTACGCAGCTGTCTCATTTCACTTATACATCCAAAGAGGCTTATATCCGCCGCTTACTTGAAGCTGTCGAGCTTCCGGGAGAGCTGGCAGAACGCTACCCACATGAACTGAGTGGGGGCCAGCGACAGCGCGTAACAATTGCACGATCCATTAGCATTGAGCCAGACGTCGTTGTGCTGGATGAGCCAACTGCGAGTCTAGATGTCATCTCGCAAGGTGCCATTCTCCAATTGCTGACCGATCTGCGCACTTCACTGGGGTTATCTTACCTGTTCATCTCACATGATCTGGCTGCTGTACACCGAATGAGTCAGCACATTATGGTTATGCAGGATGGGCAGATCGTAGATCGATTTGGTGCGGATGCGTTGTTCGCCGAAGAGCGCCACCCGTATACAAAGGAACTAATCTCGATTTTCTGAATAGAATAGATAGTCTAATGGGAATGAGCTGTATGGTTGGATGAGCCGCTTTGTGAAGTTTATAAAGCGGCTTTTTACGCACTCTTTTTTAATCAACGGGTCTGCGAACATCCCTGATTAGGGATAATAAATAGCGCTGGGGATAGGTGATGAACAAATAAATCTTTCAGCCCTATAACCGGGCTAACCATTGCACGCAAACTAGCGTATACTGAGGGAATAGCAAATATCTTGAAATTGCATATTTAAATTGCTCTATATTATTGATACACTAGATCAAGGTTATATTCATACAACAGAAGGTGCGATCCCGTTCGAAAATGGGCTTGCTGCAATGCCAAATCGATAACGCTTACATCCTTTTGGCAAATATAGGATATAAGGACGGTAAACATGAGCCAGGGACAAACGAGTACAGATGTTATCTTGATTGGTGCCGGAATTATGAGTGCAACTTTGGGAACTTTGCTGAAAGAATTGGCACCAGACTGGAATATCAAAGTTTTTGAGAAGCTTGCCAGTGCAGGGGAAGAGAGCTCTAACGAATGGAATAATGCCGGAACTGGGCATTCTGCGCTCTGCGAACTTAACTATACCGTAGAACGACCAGACAAATCCGTGGATATAAGCAAAGCCATCAAGGTGAATGAACAATTTCAAATCTCAAGGCAATTTTGGTCCTATCTCGTCAACAGCAATCTGATTCGTAATCCGCGGGACTTCATCATGCCGCTACCTCATCTAAGTTATGTACATGGGGAGAACAATGTCCAATTTTTGAAACGACGCTTTGATGCGTTATCAAACCACCCTTTATTTGAAGGCATGGAGTTCTCGGATAATAAAGAAACATTGGCGGAATGGATTCCACTGATGATGAAGAATCGAACTAGCAATGATCCGATTGCAGCAACTAAGATTGACTCTGGCACGGATGTTAACTTTGGTGCTTTAACGCGCATGCTGATCGAACATTTGAAAAAACAAAATGTAGATATCCGCTATCAACATAGCGTGAAAAATATGAAACGCACAAGTAACGGAGCATGGGAAGTCACTGTGAAAAATGTAAGAAGTGGTGCAACCGAGCGTCACACCGCCAAATTCGTATTTATTGGTGCCGGCGGCGGTAGCTTGCATTTGTTACAGAAAACCGGTATTCCAGAAGGCAAACACATCGGTGGGTTCCCGGTGAGTGGTCTTTTCATGGTCTGCAAAAATCCGGAGATCGTGAATCAGCATCATGCCAAAGTGTATGGCAAGGCTTCGGTCGGGGCTCCACCTATGTCGGTTCCGCATCTGGATACCCGATATATCGACAACGAGAAATCTCTGTTATTTGGGCCATTTGCCGGGTTCTCACCGAAGTTCCTGAAGACCGGTTCGAATGCTGACTTGATCACGTCCGTGAAGACCCATAACCTCTTAACGATGCTCGCAGCAGGTGTCAAAGAAATCTCATTGACTAAGTACTTAATCCAACAGCTCATGTTATCTAAGGAGCAACGTATGGAGGAATTACGAGATTTTGTCCCAGGTGCCAAAAGCGAGGATTGGGATATGGTCTGGGCTGGACAGCGTGTGCAGGTTATTAAAGACACTGTTCAAGGTGGCAAAGGAACACTTCAATTCGGTACAGAAGTGGTTACAGCTGCGGACGGCTCGATTGCGGCTTTGCTTGGTGCTTCGCCGGGCGCCTCTACTGCTGTTCACGTTATGTTAGAAATTCTTGCCAAATGCTTCCCGCAACATATAACGGATTGGGAGCCGAAGATCAAAGAGATGATTCCTTCTTATGGTGTGTCACTCGTGGAGAACATAGATCTGCTACAGGAGATCCATTCGGCCACTTCGAAGGCACTGGGTCTATCCGATGAGAAATTAGCTCTTCTCGTATAGAAATGAAGCACGAACGATTATATTTAGGCTGACGGACATCCTCAAAACGTAATACAGTGTTCTGTCGCCCAAGCCAAATAGCTAAGCCGGTATATAAACCGTGCTTAGCTATTTGACGTTGAGATCGTTATGTTAACAGATGCTACCTCCGCTATTGCACTCTGCTCTTAATGACGCTCTGCAATTTAACTCAGACGATCATCACGACGCTTAGGAATGGAGAAGGAGACGGTTGTCCCCTGCTCAGGTGAGCTGACGATGCTCAGACCTTGTCCATACATCTGAGTTAACCGACGATGTGTATTGGTCAAGCCAATACCTCCGGTTCGCCCTGAGCCCTGCTTAGGCCATGCCAACGCTCGCTCGATCTGCTCAGGCTGCATTCCCACGCCATCATCTATAATCTCAATGAGCGTAGCAGTAGCTTCGTGACTGATCCGGATGTGAACTGTTCCTCCAACGACTTTACTTAACACACCATGTCGAACTGCATTCTCAATAAGTGGCTGAATGGTTAATGGTGGCAGGAATAGGTTCAAATCATCGGGAATATCCCAGACCACGCTCAGCCGCTCTTCGAAGCGTTCCTTCTCAATATAGAGATAGGCACGGGAAAGGTCTAACTCGTGTGAGATCTCAACCATTTTCTCCGAATTGACGAAATGGAAGCTCGTCTGCAAATATTCAATAAAGGCATCGCCTAACTTCTGCATCCGCTCTGTATCAATCTCACTCAGAACCATAATGGAATTCAGCGTATTGAATAGAAAATGAGGCTGAATCTGCGCTTGTAAGTAAGCAGCCTCCATACGGAGCCTTTCATCAATCGATTGCTTGAGTACAATTAATGATCTAATCCGGTGCTTCATCTCAACCGCATCTACAGGCTTGGCAATATAGTCGGTAGCTCCTGCCAGAAATCCAGTGTAGATATCCGCAGGCTCATTACGTGCTGTAAGAAGTAGAATAGGTAACTCCGACACGGATAGACGCTCTCGCACCTTCTGTGTTAGTTCGTACCCAGACATCTGAGGCATCATCACATCCGTAATGAGAAGATCCCATGTTTTCGTATCCAGTAGTTGCAGTGCTTCATTCGCTGAGGCTACGAATTGGACATGGTAAGGTTCATCGGCAAGCATTGCGCGGAGAACACGCAGATTGACGGGATCATCATCAACCGCAAGAATGCTAGCCATAGGTTGGTCAGAATACGGCGAGCTTCGATGTGTGTTTTCTGGCGCAGGTGGAGCCACGAGTATCGGCTCTACCATCAATGCATTTTCGCTCGTGATCGGTTTCTCGGTGTGATCTGGCTGAGCTGGTTGTGAGGACTGGTTTTCTGGTGGGAACAAAATAAAGAACGTGGTTCCTTGCCCCAGAATGGATTGCACACTTAACTCGCCACCATGCAGCTCAACAAGCTGTTTGCATATGCTCAGACCTAGACCGATTCCACCGCTCACCCGAGCTTCGGGCGTACCTTGTTCATAGGCTTCGAATATTCGCTTTTGCGTCTCCGGGCTCATGCCAATTCCCGAATCGGTGACCTGAATAAGTACCTGTCCCCTAACTTCACTAGCGGAGACGGTTATTGTACCTTCTTCCGTAAATTTCAGAGCATTGTGAATCAGGTTGTATAGAATCTGAATCAGTCTTCGTTCATCTGCCATCAACCGAGGCAAGGTATCTGGAACGTCCATAACCAATTGAATGGGCCTGCCCTCAGCCATAAATTTGAACATATCGACGACGCCCGTCACGACAGATGCAAGCCCAAGGGGCTTTTTATGCAGCGTAATCCGATTTTCCTTCAGTCGAATGACATCCAGCAGATCATCTACCAGCTGTGACATCCGGCGACCAATCGTAATGACCAGATTTAGATTTTCGACATGGTCACTAGAGAGTGAACGTTGATCAGTAACGGCGATGCTCTCTGCAATGTTAATAATCCCATGTAGTGGTGTTCGTAGCTCATGTGCGGTATTAGCGAGAAATTGATCCTTCTGCCGATCTTCTTCTTTCAGTTGTTCATAGAGACTTTCGATCTCGGAAGAGTTACGGAAGTATTTTTTGAACCAGTACGCAGAGAACCCAAAGATCGCTGCCAGCACATCGATCGGATAATATACATTGGTAACTTCACTGATCGAGTTCACGAGCCCCCACAGCACACTAGATAGGCTACAGGTTGCGGCGAAGAGCAGAAAGGTCGCGTCACTGCGCTTTTGAGCGGCCATTTTGACAAATAGATAGACAGACCAAGCGATTGGAAATAGATACAGCGCATTGGAGAAGCCCAGTTCAACCGGATAATAGATGAGGTGAACCGGAGCTACGAGTAGGAACGCACAATAGCTTCCAAGCAAGCCAGCATATATACGGAACATGATTTCAGCTCGGGAGCTATTCGAGAAGCTACGAGCCATCATTAGCAAGAAAAATGAAAATAAAGGATAGGAAAGAGCCTTTGCTTTGACCATCCAGGTGAAATTGAGTGGTAGCCAGCTTAATAATAATCCATCATGATCGGAGACCACCGTCATTGCTGCAGATAGAGTCAGCAGGGAGAAGATGAGCAGCCCTCGTTGTTTACGATTGAAGAAAAACATTAAACCTGCATACAGACTATGCAATAGTAGCGCGGCAAAGGTGATTTTTTGCAAATCAATGGAGAGCCCATGTTCACTTGCTATAGCTTCCTCTGTACCAAAATAGACTGAGCGTATAATTCCCCCGTTAAACGGGTCATCAAAGTTAGCTGTGCGTACGATGATCTCAAGCTCTGTAGCGCCATCGAGATTATAAGCAACAGTGAAAGTTGTCCTTTCTGGTTGATAGTCTTGGGCTTGGGCAGCAGGATGTCCGTATTCAGCGACCACCGTGCCGTTAAACTCGACGATGGAGGAAGCCTGAATTTTCTGCGCCCAGAGAGCGACTTCCTTAATCGAAGGGTCGAGAAGAATACGTAACCGATAGGTTCCATACCCATATGATTCTGAATGAGACATCGCACTACGCCAATCACTCGGAACGTTAATCGTTGGGGCGGATTGGTCTAACGGTAACGTATGCTGCGTCAAGAACTCACTCGGATAAAACTCCCATTCGCCGTCCAGCGAAAGAATGGGAGCTTCGGCAAAATTCCAACCGCGAAGATCCAGCACACCATGCTCAGGATAAGGTTGTTCTGGCATGGCGAAGGACTCGGCCCATAACCAGCGGAATCCGAGTAGAACGGACAGGAATAGAATCGACATGACGACATATCGAGGGATGAGTTTACGAATGAACGGTTTCATAGCTGAGATAAGTTCGACATATTCCTGCAAAATCCTGCATGAGATACATAGGCCGCCTTATTTTGAGACAGATATTACAGAGGCACAGATTGTGAAGATATAGCTTCTAAGCGAGCTATGATAAATAGATGCTTCTCGCTTCCTCGCCAAAGTGTGCAATAACATCCGGGTAGGTGCTAATGTCGATCTGCTTCAATCGCATGATTCTCTGAATGAAGATGGTATCCGTAAACATTTTATTAATGATGACCCCGCACCAAGTCGGTGTGCTGCCGAAGTAATCTACCAATGTGTGAATCTCATCAAACTTGAAGTGCAGAATGTAACATACATAGTTCTGGAGCAGTGTGGTGAAGCAATGTTCGCGGTACAGCGTGGAACGATTTTCAGCTAGGAAACCTCTCATGATCTCGAATAGCGCCGAGGCATCGTCTTCGTATAGCTGTAGCATCAAATCCACGTTGTTAATCAGCTCTACCACCGCTTCCAGTCCTTCCTCTGAAGGTATGAGTAGCGGTGATGACTTGCCCTCAATGATGCGTAATAGCTCCAGTGTGAGGTGTTTGCTGGCTTGGATGTCGTCAGGATTGATGATGAGGTCATCACTATATTGATCCCCATGTGCACTGTAGTGGTCATGAAGTGCTGTGAAATAATGCTCTAATGAGATGTTCGTTTGGGTATGGACTAAGCGCTGGTCATTGAATGAACAGGCATAGAGTGTGTCCTCGTTCACGGGATGGGCGTAGAGATAGAAAAAGAAGAAAAAGTCGCGTAACTGGTGTTTCTGTTCTTCGCTAAATCGTGATACCACACTACAGTGAGATAATTGAAAGAAGCTATAACTTTTCATCCTATCATTCATGACGTTGTAGTCATTCGTCGGGCGGATCGTCAGTGTGCTGTTGATCGTGAATAGTAGGTGATACAGGATGAGTTCATCATAGACATCAATCTGGTTGAACCTCTTGGCGAGTACCGGCTGCCAGTCTGGATTTACAACATAGCGGGCGTCTCGCGGTTGTAAATCGTACATCCAACTGGTAAAAGATTCCTCCGGTTCACGGATAAAAGATAACTCTGCGCAAATATCCTCATCCAAGCTGTATCGGAAGGCTCCCAACGGAGCAGGCTGCATATCCTGTTTGAATTTGATTTTAAAATATTCATAAATGAACAACTGAATTCGTGGCTGTATCTCCATTGATCATATCCTCGGTTCCTATAGGAAGTGTACTGTCTTTCTAACTACATCTTCTGGTAAACGCTGTGCATTCTGTTCGTTATTAGGAACGATAGCATTCTGATGGATATTGTTCAAGCAGTGCATCTTGCCATTCCAAGATCATCTCAAGTTCATTGCGTCTGATTTCAAGTCGTAATACTTTTGCCCTGTTGGAAGTTCATGGAATCTGAGATGATGGGTTCACCAAAGGTTCGGGTTAAGAACTTCCGACCTTCGGCCTTCAGGCTATTGCGATCCTTCCTTCTACCATCATATTGAGATAATAGGGTCGCAGCTCTCCTGAAGGATTTTATGTCAGAGAGGAGGCGTCCAGGCTATTACATTCCTTCCTTCTACCCCTAACCTTTCATGTTATTTAGGGATGTGGCTTTCCTGGACTCTTTAATCATGAACAATACAATCTATTTGCGTAGAGCAAACAAACTTATAATTGAGCCGAGCGAATGCGAAGGGCAGAGACAGCTATCCAAAACGATTCTGGCGACAGCCCTCAAAAATGTGGAAGCCCTTGGATACACCTTCTCCAATGAGTTGATTCAAGTGGTAAAGCAGTTGTCCAAGGAGCAATTTGAAGCATTATATACACAGCTTATCCGTGATCTAAAAGTCATGGTAGGTGCCCATGTGGCGTACAAACCGATGTATCCAGGGTTCCCCCTGCAAGTGATGGAGGAGAATGAGGCAGATTTATATCTGAACGCCATCATCTACTATCTGACCCATGTAACCGCAGAGCATCTGGACCAATCATCGGTGGAGAGACCACCTTTGTTGGAGCATAAGAAGCTGAAGGTGATTGGTCTTGGTACCAAGCAAGCGTTCCAGACGCTAATTCGCCAGATGATCGAAGCCAAAGGTTCCATTTCGCAGACAGACAAGGAAGATATCGATACAGTGCTGGAACATGCAGATGCATGTGAAGTGGATGCCATTCTACCTGCCGAAATTCCGTTCAAAGAAAATGTAGGCTTCGTGGTTGCTTCATTATTGAAGCACGAACAGGCCAATATGGAGCGAATCGGTCTGTACTTTAAAACAGCAAGTGATGTCCTCCGCCTGGCGGTTGCCTGGTCGGATGGGGATGTGAGCCTGGCGCTGGCTTCGCCATTCCGTAAATTCAAACGGCGGGAGAGACGTCTACTGCTCAGCCTGCTAGAGCAATGTGGCTCAATTACAGAGGATATGCTGCGATATAAGGATCGCTGGATTCGTCTTGGCGAAATTCTACATCCTTCGGAATATAAGCATCGATATCCGCGATGCCAAGAGGCTTTTGATATTTTGCGTAATAATAAACCGTATTCAACCTTTAACGGCAGCGTAGAGCTTGCTTTTCAATACCGGAATGTGTGGAGTCTCATCGATCTGTTATCACAGCGTCCGGGTGAATTCGCGAGAAGATTAGATCACTTGCTACGGATCACTGAGGATGATGCGTATGTCGTGCTGGCATTCAGCGAGGTTCTACCGCAGGTGTCCACGGCTGTGCTATTACAGGTGAAGCAGCACTTCACTCAGCGTAATGAACCGCAGGATCTGCGTGTCTTTTTCCCTAAAGGCAATGTTGCAAAGGCATTCGCAATCTCGGATGAACTGCCTTATATCGATGAAGCGATCTGCCGTGATGTTGTGCAATTATGTGAACAGGAACTGGTAACGCGTTTTGCTACCCTTCCTCCACTGGGGAAGACGTATGTTGATCCAAGATTGCACCATTATCTGGTGCCCTTCTCCCAGAGATCGGCGAGCAAGGCATTGCATACGATTGTGCGCGGAAGTCGTGTGCCAATGGACGAGGGAGATACGATTCGTTTCTTCAACTGGTGGAGAGAAGGAGTAGTGAATGGTCAATCGACAGGGCGTGTGGATATTGATCTGTCCGCCGTAATGTATGACGAGAACTGGAACTATGTGGAGCATATTTCCTACACGAACCTTCGGTCATCTAAGTATAAAGCCGTTCATAGCGGGGATATTGTGGCAGCACCACAAGGTGCATGTGAGTTTATTGATCTGCACATCCCGTCGATTGTGAACTATGGTGGACGATATGTGGTCGCTACAATGCTATCCTTTACCAGTCATCCCTACTGCGATCTGCCGGAATGTTTTGTAGGTTGGATGATGCGGAAGAAGCCTGGCTCAGGTGAAGTCTTTGAACCGACTACCGTATCTAACAAAATTGATGTCACCGCAGATACGCAAATTGCGATTCCTGTCATTCTAGATCTGGTAGAGCGTACCGTAATCTGGACAGATCTGGCCCTGTCCCGACATCCAGAGCTGAATAACAATGTGGAAGGCAACCGGAAAGGCATGGTGCTGATGGGCAAAGCCCTTACGACGCTGCGCAAACCAGCTCTACATGATCTGTTCCTGCTCCATGCGAAAGCTCGCGGTGAGCTGGTGGATACGATGGATGATGCAGATACGATCTATTCGGTAGAGCAGGGGGTTACCCCTTATGATATCGAGCTGATTATGGCGGAGTATCTGGCCTAACTTATATAATTTCTTCAGGGCTGTCCTTATAAGTCATACATATGACGAGGGACAGCTTCTTTTTTATAGATTTTTAAAGGATAGATGCAGCATTTTCATTGCGATTTTATGTAATATAATGGTATTATATTGTTGAAATTGTAAAATTACTAATGCAAATGAATGGTATAAGGAGGAGGTGGAAAATCAAGCGACACATGAAATTGAAATCTACTCAATATGCAAACACATACTCACACACAAACACATACTCACACACAAACACATACAAACATCACATGCCAGTCATTATGGACATGCTCACATAAGCTATCTCAATATGAGACGGAGAGAAAGTTTCAATACAATATAATGTAAGCGCTTTATAAATTAGGTTCAAGGAGGGATTTACTCATGGCGAAATGCTTCGTGAAAAAGTCGCTTGGCTTGTTTTTACTTATCGCTTTAATCGTTACAGCTAGTATATATCCAGCATCTACCGGACAGGCGGCTACGATATATGTGAATGATACTGGCTCCAGAATTGAAGTGAATACGGGTTCCGGGTTAGTCTACGTGGTGAACAAAACCAATGGGGACATCATATCAGCCAAAATGAACGGTACGGAGCTAAATAGCAACAGAGGGTCGCATATCGGTTCGGGTCTAGGCTCCTCCGCCAATGTAACTTGGAATACCTCTCCTTCAGGATCAACGGTGTTAATCACGGTATCCACGAGCACCCTAACCCACTATTATGCTTCGCGTGGTGGAGAGAACATTATTTACATGGCAACGCATACCACGGCTCAACCTTCCATTGGGGAATTACGTTACATTTTTCGCGGTAATGGCAGTGTCCTGACAGGAGTTCCTGAGCATTCAAATAATCGAGGCAACACAGGAGCTATTGAGAGTCAGGATGTATTTGGTTTCGCGAATGGTCGAAGTGCTTCTAAATATTATGGTAATGACCAGGCCAAGGATTTATCTGTACGCGGGGTTACAGGGAATGGTGTTGGTGTATTTATGGCCTACGGCAATCGAGAAAAGAGCTCTGGTGGTCCATTCTTCCGTGATATCCAGTTTCAAAGTGGGACAGAGACAGAGGTGTATAACTATATGAATTCTGGACATGCACAGACGGAAGGTTGGCGAGTTGGTTTGCATGGACCATACGCTTTGATTTTTACAACAGGTGGTACGCCTAGTGTTCCCGATTTTAGCTGGATGTCTGGCTTGAATCTGCAGGGCTGGGTATCGAGTCGAGGAAATGTGGTGCTGAATGGTCTGTCGGGAATGGATACGGGTTATGCTTACACTATCGGGTTCGCCAACAGCAATGCCCAGTATTGGGTGGGGACGTCTGCAAGTGGGGCAGCTGCCAAATATGGCATGATTCCAGGAACATACACCATGACAGCCTACAAGGGAGAACTGGCTGTATATGAGGAGACGGTTACGATCACAGTAGGACAAACGACGACTCTGAATACACGTACCATTAACAATGATCCAAGTAAAGCCTCTAGCATCTGGCGGATTGGTAACTGGGATGGTACACCACGGGAGTTCCTTAATGGACAGACAATTCCGATCCGTCACCCTTCCGATAGTCGCAATCCTAGCTGGGGACCGGTTACCTACGCTACGGGGAGTGCAACCAATCGCTTCCCGGCAATTCAGTTCCGTGGCGAAAACTCTCCGACTGCAATTACGTTTAACTTGAATGCGTCTCAAGCCGCCACTTCTCATATGCTGAACATTGGTATTACTGCGGCATACAATAATGGCCGACCCAGTATCACGGTTAACGGGCACACGTTATCCAACCCTGCCGCATCTTCACAGCCTAACTCTCGCAGTTTCACCATTGGTACCTATCGTGGAAATAACACAACGTTCAGCTGGAATGTTCCAGCATCTTACTTCGTGAATGGTTCCAATACGATCACGATTACACCGATTAGTGGTTCCAGTGACTTGGGTAACTGGTTAAGTGCGGGTTGGGTCTATGACTGTGTTGAGTTGCTGAATTAAGTCAAAAGCTCAATGTAATGGAAGATATAAAGGGGTAGCTTACGGTGGTTTTCATAACCGGGTGTAGGCTACCCTATTTATCCTTGTTTTTCTATTGGAGCGACAGGATCGGGTGTGGATGCGTACATTACATTGCCCTGAATCAGAACCACGTGAAATATAATCAGCGAATTAGTTCGATGACTTTAGCTATATTTTCGTTTAAGGATGACATCGTCGTCTCATAGTCTATTTTAATAATGAAATTCTCAGGATAACTCGTAATATTGTATAAGGTTGTACTTTCGGAAGAGCCAGAAGCGATCTGATTGGTGATCTCCTCTAGTAATGCATGAACCTCGTTCCAATCGGCAGGGAAGTCTGCATTGTTCTCTTCAACATCGAAATAGTCTCTTAACTCGTAGACCATCAGGTACAGATTTTGATTCGTTTCGATAATGCGCTGTACTTCGTTCGTATACTCACCATGATCCATTTTCTGTATGATCAACTCTAGATACGTATAATGGTCTGCGCTCATGCCAGATATAAAGCCATCGGAGAAGAATTGAGCTTCATTTCGTGTATGTGCATTGTTCAGGTTCACCAAAAACCTATATATATTCTGAACATGAGCTGAATAATCCGAGTATATGTTCATTTTAGTTTCGTAGATCGGTTGAAGGGTGTTATCCTTTGGCTCCGTGTTGTTTTGATTAAATACATAGAATTGAATTACGTTAGAAATAAGTACTGCAGCAACAATGATGAAGATGTACTTTATTGCATTATTTTTTCTCAATGGTCGTTCTCCTTACATAAATATTTACATGCTTATACATACAACGCATCCAAGGATTAAAAGTTATGATATTTCTACAGAATGTATCGCACTCCATTAACTAACCATATCAGATCGAGCCTACAGAATGGTGCAAGTAAAGTCGGATGTGAATAGAGAGGTTTTGTTATGCTTCCAATAACGAGGGAGGGATGATGATATGGATTCGCTAACGCGCTTAAATGAAGCTCTGAATTACGTTGAAGAGAACCTGCTACACACTGTCGATATGAAAGAGGTTTCCCGGATCGCCTGTTGCTCGGAGTATCATTTTACACGGATGTTCTCTTTTCTTAGCGGTGTCACATTCTCAGAATACATTCGGCGTCGGCGACTGACGTTAGCAGCGATGGAACTGAGTCGAAACGATAGCAAGATCATTGATATTGCACTAAAATACGGTTACACTTCGCCAGACGCATTCACTCGGGCTTTTCAAAGCATACATGGTGTTACGCCTTCTGAAGTACGGGAGCATAGTCCATCGATCAAAGCCTTCCCGCGGATGACATTTCAGTTAACCATTCAAGGAGGAAGCGAAATGAACTACCGTATTGAGGAAAAAGAAGCGTTTCGAATTGTAGGCATTAGTGAACGGGTGCCGATCATATTCCATGGTGTGAATCCGCACATTGCTGCGATGGTTCAGCGTCTTACGCCGGAGCTAATTGGTACCATTAAAGGCTTATCGGACGTAGAACCCCATGGAATAATCAGTGCTTCGATTCATTTCAGTGAGGAACGGATGCAGGAGCAGGGAGAACTAGATCACTATATTGGTACAGCCACAACACAAGAGGCACCGGAGGGTTTGGCACAATTGAAGGTACCTGCCTCGACTTGGGCGGTATTTACCGCTGTTGGTCCATTCCCAAGCACACTTCAGGAGATTTGGGGACGAATCTATACAGAGTGGTTCCCTTCGTCGGATTATGAGCTGAGTGAAGGGCCGGAAATACTTTGGAATGAGCATAAGGATACCACTGATCCGCAATATAGGAGTGAGATTTGGATACCTGTACAGAAGAGATGAGATCGTTTGTTGCCCGATGTGTACATTAGCAGGAGAAGGTGTTCCATGTGTAGAATGGGTGTGAGATTCGTTTATATGTCGGCTAACTGACGTTGATCGCGCAAAACCAATCTAGGGCGTGTCTGAAAACTGCAAAAGACGCAGATGTTGAGGCACGTTCTACACAGGAGGCACCTGAATCGATGAAGAATAGTGGTTTCTATAAACTTAAGTTTCTAATGACACCAGAAGAAATGAGAAGCACATTGGAACTCTTTCAACAGAAGGAATGTCAATTTACTCTTTCGAATTATGCTGCGACCACGCATGATCTAGATCAAGTGTGTGAAGCTTATGCAACCTATTATCAGTATTTTACAGCACAAGAGAAGCCTAACTACCACCCTCATTGGGTGTATTCTGTTGCGTGCAATCTGGACCAACGCATCTCTGGATTTTTTATGAAAAATGAAGGATATAGCTTCCCAGTTCAAGAACAGTGGGCAGAGGATGAATTCCCGTATATCTTGCTCTCGTTGCCAAAAGGCTTCCAAGTTAATCTCCAGGACGAACAGGGAAACTATTATATTTATGAAGATATTCGGGAGCATCTGCCGTTAACATATGCGTTATTTGAAGAGGCTTCACAATCGATCAAAAAAATGACCAAGCCACTTCGGTTCAACGTGTACGCGGGGGTACCATCAGATGTGTTACAGGAGCTGAAGCCTCCGATACGGATTAGCCCAAGTGCAGCCCAAGAGATGGGCACCTCCTGGTTCTTTGAAAAGTATATAATATCCATGAGCGTGAGGTGAGCTATAACGCGGTGTGGAGCATATTCAAGGAAGGATGAGAGCCTAGTGAAACAGGTAAGGCTTCTTGTAATACTGTTATTGTCCGCTGTTATGATGAGTGCCTGCGGCGAAACTACGATGACGACCAGTGCGATTATCTCAGTGGTTGCTAAAGATTCATCTGACTCTGACTACTGGATTGACGTTCAAAATATAGACGACCCCGACCAAGAAACGATCAAACTGCATATAAACGACGAGAATACATGGAATCTTATTGAGATCAATCAACACTACACGGTTACTTACATGCGGGATAAGGGCTCGACCGAGGGGGATTTATCAACTATTAAGAAGTCGGAGTCGGAATAATTCAATGTCACAGGTTCATGTGCCACGATTAGAAATGGGGGTATTAAACGGAAGCCCTGAATCTTCAACTAGATGAAGCATGCATCTCATCATTACATATATCGCAAGAACAACTAGAAGTAGTAATTCAACGATGGGATCAGACCAGAATGAGCATAATGATTGCTCACTACACCAGGTTATACGAATATAACTCATTAGGCAGAGAGATCAATACTGTTAATGTACTGCGTGAATCAGAACTGCTTGAGATTGAAAAAAGAGAATTGAAGGAAATGGATCATGATCCAGAAGAATACGTGAATCTAGTCCACCTCCAGTTCATCGGTTTTAGCGATCTTCCTCTATTAGATATTATTGTCGACCCATCAAGAGTGAAGGTAGATCAGATAATGCAGACGAGAATTTAAAATGGGGGTCATAGGATGTTCAATATGAATTTCGACATTGGGCAGATCCGAGATTACTATGACGCAGAGCTACACGAATATGATTACAACTATTTATTGAGTTTAGGTGTGAGCCGTCATAATGCCAATTTTATGATCGAGGTTGGTATACCCGCACAATTAGATATTTTTGTATTCTATGAATTAGTCCATTTTCAGAAATGCACCTTTGATGGTGAGTCTTTTATCCAAATAGGCCATTATAGTTTTAGTCAGTATGGGCTATACCTTAAAGAAGGTAGTAATGGACTGTACGCAAGCTCTTCCTTCTACGAGCCTCATGTATATAAGCTGAACCAAGATATGAAGACATTCTTCTTATTTCATCTCGTTAGGAACGAAGTAGCGATGCAAATGAGGCAGGAAGGCAAATATACTACATATAACTATGCTGATGAGTTACGTGAAATATATAAAGAACTTGATCCAATTGCAATGAACGATGTTGAAGGGTACTGGTCACATCTGATTGAGGATTACGAAACTGGATTATGAGTTCTTGCTTAACTGGAGACGAGCATCTGGAAAGTGGTATAATTTTCAACAAGTTGTTTAACGTGAATGAACGGGGAGGATAACCATGAGAGACGATCTGTTGGTTCAGCTAGAAGAGTGGCATGAAGAGGATAAATATCAGAGCATCGTAGATGCAGTTCAAGCGATTCCTGCGGAAGAAAGAAATTACGAGTTGGTTAACCATCTGGGGAGAGCGCTGAATAATATGGAGCGTTATGAAGAGGCGGTTGAACAATTCCTTACGGTTGCCGAAGAGGGCAAAGACGACGCTTTATGGCATTACCGGATTGGTCTAGCCTACTACTATCTAGAGCAATATGGTCGTGCAGAGGAAGCTTTTGAGAGATCGGATGAACTGGAACCTGGAGATGAGGACACCCTAGAATTTCTGGAGTGGATTCGAAACAATGACAGTGATGAATCCGATGAGGAGACAGAAGCTGAAGAAGAGTCTGAACCTGATCATGAGTCTGAACTTGATTCGGAGTCTGTAGAAGAGATTACAACCTCTGCGCCTACAGTGACAACAGTTCAGCTTAATGAAAACTTCGATCCGACCCACTTCTGGAATGATAGTGAGCAGGCTTTGGAGCAATATGTATCTAATCCGCCAAGCGAAGGTCTCATTGCTTCGGTAGAAGAGGAACTGGTATTCAGACTACCGGAGTCCTATGTTGAGATGATGAAAAACCACAACGGAGGCGTGCCGAATAATCGATACTTCCCAATGGGTGCAACAGATTCAGGTGTGGAAGAATATATCGAGCTGAAAGGTATCTTAGGGATCGGCAGAGAAAACCCAAATTCATTATGCGGTTCAGCAGGCAGCTGGGCTTTAATTGAACAGGGTGGCTATCCAGAATTCGGCGTGGTATTGAGTGAGTGTGCTTCTAAGCCCGGAGTAGTTATGCTGGATTACCGTTCAGCAGGCAATGATGGGGAGCCTGAGGTCGTTTATGTGGACAAAGATAATCAATATAAGGTGACGACACTTGCGCCAAACTTCGAGACCTTTGTTCAGAGCCTTGTGAATCGAGAGGTCTAAAACCCCAAGGTAAGGGAGAGGTCAACTGGAGGGACAAGGATTCCGCATCCCTGAGAGTGGACAAGCTCCAGTGTGAGGGGTTAGGCAGCATTGTGAAAATAAAGATCGAGGACAGTGCCTTTAAATAGGGCAGAGTCCAGTATAAAGTGAACTTAAACAAGTCAAAGCAATCTAAAAAAGCCGTAGCAGGAGTGAATGCTCCTTCTACGGCTTATTGTCTTATCTACGCTCCACGCGGAGTTATGCTGGATAACCGCCTCCAGGGGGTGGCCATGCACCATAGAAACGACGTAACAGCACAATCTCTCCTAGATGATAGGAGTTGTGTGATGCAATGTTGCGCAGCAATCCAGCGATCGTCTCACCTGGGAAATACGGCAATGTGTCATCCAGTTGAGCTGTCTTTGCAATAGTTACCGCCTGATCAATACCAGCTAGAAAAGCCTGGATATCTGCTGTCCACGTCGCTTCATCCTGCGGTCCTGTCTCTTCAGGCCAGCTCTCCATAACATTGGCAGGAAGCTGTGGCTTCTGTCCCTCGATATGTGTCAACATGAATTGTTGCCAGTAGTGCATGTGTTTAACGAGCTGATAGATCGTGTACGGCATATGTTCATGAACGCGCCCGGCGAGCTCCACGCTGATGTCGGGTAGAGCACGAGCAATGGGTAGATGCCCACGTTCCCCGACGAGTGATTGTACCAAAGCTTGTCCAAACGATTGATTTGTATCCGGCATGCGGAGTCATCTCCTCTAATTCTCTAATTAAGTTTGTCACCTTAAGAGTAGTATACAATTAAATTTTGCAAAATAAAAATAGGGAGAAAGAGCCACCACACAACCAGTGTTTCAGAATGATCATATTGAAAGAAATAGTTTACCGTTAGTATGGATCTAAATTAGACAGGTCATGCTACACAACCGATGGGATGAGTAATATGAATGCGCATCGCGTTATGATGATCCAGCTGCAATATTTAATCTATGGTTCACAATGTGAAACCTGTCACGTACTTTTTGCCCCGTTTGCGATATAGTGAGTGGTTAATGGAGGGGTTATATTGGCTATGGCTATGATCATTTCGAATAAAGCACTTGCTCCGCACATCTATGTGATGAAAGTACAGGGGAATTACAGCGGGAAGATGGGGCAGTTCTACATGCTGCGCATTGGCATGAGTTATCCATTGCTACCTAGGCCAATCAGCATTTATGACATCGGAGAACATGACATTTCTTTTTTGTACCGCGTTGTTGGAGAAGGGACACGGCAGTTATCGAAGCTATTGCCTGGTCAGGAGATTAAGCTGGAGGGTCCGTTCGGGAATGGTTTCCCACAGGTCGAGGGGAGCTTGGCTCTCATTGGAGGTGGTATGGGCACAGCCCCATTACTGCTGGCTGCTAAGCATTACCCTCATGCTCATGTCTATCTGGGATTTGCGGAGCAATCCTTCGGTGTTGAAGCCTTTCAGGCTGTGGCAGCTTCTGTGCAAGTGAAGGTTGGTGGGAGTATTGTGGAGCTGGTTAATCCAGCGCATTACAAGTATATGTTCTCCTGTGGCCCGACTCCCATGCTTCAGGCTCTTGCGCTGCAAACAGTAGGGAGATCTTCTCGTTTATACATTTCCGCGGAACGGCATATGGCTTGTGGCATTGGTGCGTGCTTGGGTTGTACAATTCGCACCCGTACAGGTAATCGTAGGGTCTGTAAGGAAGGGCCTGTATTCCCCGTTGAGGAGGTGGAGTTGGATGATCTCTATGGCATGTAATATCGCAGGTGTGTCTATGAAAAATCCGATCATTATGGCTTCAGGTACGTATGGATTTGGACGTGAATATCAGGAATATGTCGCGCCTGCCCTATTGGGTGGCATCGTTGGTAAGGGGTTAACCTTGCATCCGAAGGACGGTAATCAGGGTGTGCGAATCAATGAAACGGCGTCTGGCTTGCTCAATAGTGTAGGTCTGGAGAATCCGGGGGTCGTTGCCTTTTTAAAAGATGAACTGGATGAGATGACTCGCTGGGATACGGCAGTAATTGCCAATATAGGCGGTGCCAATCTGGAGGAATATGTGCAGGCTGTTGCCCTGATTACGGAGAATGCACAGAAACGGCGTACTATGAATCGCAGGGGAGTGGATATGCTGGAGCTGAACATCTCTTGTCCCAATGTGAAGCAGGGAGGGATGCAATTCGGCGTTCAGACAGAAATGGCGCGGGAAGTGGTGCGACAGGTGCGTAACGTAACAACACTCCCGCTGGTCGTTAAGCTATCGCCTAATGCAGAGAATATTACAGAGATGGCGATCATGTGTGAGAAGGAAGGGGCAGACGGCGTATCCCTAATTAACACCTTTTCAGCGATGAAAATTGATATCCGCCGTCGCCGGAATGTATTTGAGAATACGTACGCAGGTCTCTCTGGGCCTGCGATCAAGCCGATTGCGCTACGAATGGTGCATCAAGTGGCTCAGGCGGTATCTATCCCAGTGATCGGCATCGGCGGAATTAGCTCTGTCGAGGATATTATTGAGTTCACGATGGCAGGTGCGGCAGCGATTCAGATTGGAACCTATAATTTCGTTCAGTTGCGGGCAGGAGCGGAATTGGTAGAAGGTCTTGAACAGTGGATGCAGCGGGAAAAGGTGAATTCGTTGGATGAGATCCGAGGAATCATATAAGGGACGAAGGGCTTCTATCCTCATTTAGTTCATATAAATGTAAAGCTGTTGTTGGTAGGCATACCGAGGACAGCTTGTTTGGCGTGAATTCATATGGATTCATAGACAGATCATTTGATGGATAGTATTGCAGATTTATAGACCCTGACCTATATTAAATAATAACAATTGTAAACGTTAAAAAATAAAATAGCGGATTGAATATGAATAAGAGAACTGTAAATTTTTGTGTTATGATAATGTATCTCAAGACTTCGGAATCAAGGAGGAAGCTCCTGTGAAGGTCATATTAGTTGACGATGAACGTTTAGCATTGATCGGTCTTCAGAAAATACTAGAGAAAGAAGTTAGTGGGGTTGAAGTTCTGGCTACCTACTCTGATCCAACAGAGGTAATGACGGGGGTCATGATACAGCGCCCTGATGTGGTGTTTCTGGATATTCACATGCCAGAGATTGATGGTCTAGAGCTGGGCAGGAAGATTCAACAGGCAGCACCTGATATCGAGATTATTTTTGTGACCAGTCATGATCAATATGCTGTGCATGCATTCGATTTACAGGCCTTAGATTATGTCATGAAGCCAATTAAGAAGGATCGTTTCCAGCAGACGTTAAGCCGGGTAAGGGAAAGATTGAATTTGAAACGGGAGCAAAAGGGAAGGGATACAAATACACCTCTCATTTGTAGTTTTAATCAGATTCAATTCAAGCTACCTGGTCAGGAGCCCCAGACGGCCAAGTGGCGTACAAGTAAAGCCCAGGAGCTCTTCGCCTATCTGCTGCATCACCGCAATCAGATTATCCATCGAAGTACCTTACTTGAGCTGTTATGGCCAGAGCTGGAAGAGGATAAAACGGTACATCAGCTCTACACTGCGATGTATCATGTTCGCCAAACCCTCAAGGCTTGTCATATGGATATGGTTACGATCCAGAGTGGACACCTGGAAGCTGGGTATCGTCTCGAATTAGGCGAAGCGCAGCTCGATAGTGAGCGGTGGGAGCAGGAAGTCAAGCAATGGAAGAGCGTGGATGCGAGCACGGTGGATGCTTATGAGCATGTACTTGGGTTATACAAAGGTACGTATCTGGGCAACTATGAGTATATGTGGGCAGAGCCTGAACGGGAAAGATTACGGTATCTGTGGTTGTCTCATATGAGACAGCTTATCCACTATTATCAGCAACAAGAGCTGCATGAGAAGGTCATTGAGAATACACGCCGGATTCAGCAGTTGTTGCCTGATGAGGAAGAGAGTTATTTTATCCTTATGAAGTTATATGATGAGTTAGATAATGATTATGGTGTAGAAGAGCAATATCGCCTGCTAACGACTAGAATGGAACAGGATTTAGAGATTCCGGTCAGTCAGAACATCAGGGAATGGTACGAGGATTGGAAGCAGGGTTTAACGAAGATTCGAAAATAGTATCAGGGCTCATCGCCGCATCTCGCAAGATCGAATATCGTATCAACACAGATCGTTGTGTTGTCATATATGCTTAAGACTTAAGACCGGAATTCACTTTTCTCGGTCTTTTTTTGATGGTTAGAAGATGGGTTCCCTTATTTTAATTATTTCTAATGAACGTCCCATATGTTAGTATATTTAACATTAGAAGCGCGGAGTGTAACAATAAGCGCTAATCGTTGTAATAGTAGGTGGAGAGATCGATGCGTAACTGGGTCAGAAATGAAAACGTGCAAATGACGGCCATCGCCTTGGCTACAGCTATTGGTGCACAGTTCAAGATTAATCCTTTTCGGGAAGACTATTTTCGCATCGGTCTAGGTGTCAGCATTTTTTTGTTTTTGCTGATGATTATGCCCCACTTATCCTATGTGAAGACAGGAATCCTGACAGGTATTGCTAATCTGATCTTTCAATCTGTAGATCTGCTGAATCATGTCAGTACGATGCCGATCTTAGAAAGTATGCGTGATAATGTAGGTGCAGGCATGTACTATGTTGTATTCGCTTATGGCTTAAGTAAGATTAAACATCGATTTCATGAGTTCCAGCCACTGGTTCTTGGTGGAATGATTACAATTATAGACTTCTCTTCCAATCTGACGGAGCTTCTGTTGCGCGGGATATTTAACGGTACGAACATTTTCTATATGAAGGAATGGTTGTATTTGTTGATTGTGGGAGCTCTGCGAAGCTACTTCGTTATTGGGTTATATAATAGCTTCGCGGTAAGGCAGATGCGGCTTCTTCATGCTGAACAGGAGAAACGGATGGAACAGATGATGAGTGTGAACTCAGGGTTATATGGTGAAGCCTTCTATCTGAAGAAGGCGATGAATACCATCGAAGGCATTACGGCGGATAGTTATGAGCTGTATCGGGATCTGCGAGAAAATGAGATGAATGAATATAGTCAACGGACGCTTGGCATCGCGCAGCAGATTCATGAAGTGAAGAAGGATTCTCAGCGTATTTTGGCAGGCCTGCTTAAGGTGTATGATAGTGAAAAGGCAGTTCATCTTCAATTATCCGAAATGCTGCACTTCGCTGCCAAGGGCAATCGGAAATATGCGGAGATGTTGAATAAACAGATTACGATTGAGAAGCAACAGCAATTCGATTGTGAATCTCCATATTGTATTCCTCTACTCACCGTGATGAACAACCTGGTTGCGAATGCAGTAGAGTCGATTGAGACGCAAGGAACCATTCAGATTCATGTGTACGAACAGGAGATGGATGTGGTTTTTGAGGTTACGGACTCAGGCAAAGGAATTCCAGAATCGAAGCGGCAGATTATTTTTGAACCGGGGTATACGACCAAATACAATGAGGTAGGGATTGCTGCAACAGGCATCGGTCTATCTCATGTGCGTGATATTGTTCAATCCTTGGAAGGTACGATTACAGTAGATGTGCCTGAAGGTGCTAAGGGCTCTAAATTTGTCGTGTGCATTCCAAAAGTGAGTTTGGTAAAGGAGGCCGGGGCCGATGACGCTTTCTATTCTGATCGTTGATGATGATATCGTAAGTAGAAGTATGTTAGAGGATATTATTGAGGAATGTGGAGCAGGTGAACTGGTAGGCACGGCAGAGGGGGGCATCGAAGGGGAGCAGATGATCATAAATCTGAGACCCGATGTAGTGCTTATTGATCTGCTAATGCCTGATCAGGATGGCATTGAGACCGTTGCCAGACTCAAGGCACTTGGCTTCGCAGGTAAGTTTATTATGATCTCACAGGTAGATAACAAAGAAATGGTAGGTGCAGCTTACCAGCAAGGGATTGAATTCTTCATCCATAAGCCCATTAATCGTGTGGAAGTCGAGCATGTGCTCAAAAGGGTGAATGAGCAGTGGAAATATGAGCGTTATGTGCTTGAGATCCAGCAGTCCCTCACCAAATTCAACATTGTGGAGACACCCCCTATTGCGAAAGGACGCACTGTTCGTGATATATCGAGAGTCATACTGATGGATCTAGGTATTCTGGGTGAGAGTGGCAGCAAGGATGTTATCGCATTGATGGAATATGTCATTGAACAAAAGCAGGCTGCGGAGTGGCCTTCGCTCAAGGAAATGTACGAAGCTGTTGCACAGACGTATAAGCCGACAGCCAAAGAGGTGGAGAAAGAAAGCAAGGCGATGGAACAGCGCATACGGAGAACGGTTAATGCGGCGTTGACGAATATGGCTTCGATTGGCCTGACCGATTATAGCAATCACAAGTTTGAGCATTATGCATCGCTCTACTTTGACTTTCAGGATGTTCGGATGAAGATGCGGGTGATGGAAGAGGATCAGCCTGGTGATAAAGGCAAGGTCAACATTAAGAAGTTCCTGCATGTGTTCTACATGGAGACGGTTGAGAAATTAAATGGCGGCTGAACCTGCTAAATAGCGGTTCGGTCTTTTTGTGTTGGCTCATTAACTGTAGTAACAAACTTGGTATAGTTGTCTGGGCATTTTTGGTATGATGAGAATACTGGAGCAGAACAAAGTCCAAGAAGAAGGGTTGTGTGATGATGGAAAATACGAAGTTACAGCACTATGCATTACCTGATGTTACTCATCTGAAGGTTCACGGGAGAACGACGGAGAGCAGGTCGCCGCTGACGTTGTTTTGGACAGGTAGCGCGGTGGAACTGAACGTGACAGGGACAGAGCTATGGATCGAAGTTGACTCTAAATATGATGTGTGTGAGCCGTGGATTAGTGTTCTAATTAACGACGTAGTAGTAAGCCGCCAGATGTTGGTGCATGGACGGTACTGGGTGTGCATTTTCAGAGGAATGAACGAAAGCGTTACCAAAAACGTGCGAATCGTAAAAGACACCCAAGCCATGAGTGGTGATCCTGGATGCGTATTACAGATTCATGCGTTGAAATCGGATGGTGTATTCCAGTTGGTGGAGGATAGACCTTATAAAGTGGAATTCATCGGAGATAGCATCACATCAGGCGAAGGTGCTATTGGGGCTCAAGCCGAGGAAGATTGGATTCCGATGTGGTTCAGCGCGATTCAAAATTATACGGCGATGACGGCGGAAGCTCTTCACGCAGATTATCGCGTCATCTCTCAGAGCGGCTGGGGCGTTATGACGAGCTGGGACAACAATCAGAGCGCCAACATTCCACAGTACTATGATCAGGTGTGCGGTCTATTAACCGGGAAGATGAATGAAGCACTGGGGGCGCATAACCCGCATGACTTCAATGCATGGCAGCCGGATGTGGTGGTCGTTAATTTAGGCAGCAATGATAGCGGTGCCTTCCAGACACCAGAGTGGACAGATCCGAACACAGGGATCACGTATAAACAACGATTGAATGCCGATGGGACGTACCATGAAGAAGACGTGGCTAAGTTCGAGCAAGCAGCATACCAATTCTTAATTCAGTTGCGGAAAAATAACACGAAGGCACACATCGTCTGGGCGTACGGCATGCTTGGATTTCCGATGATGCCTGCTATATATCGCGCGGTGGATACCTACATGAAGGAAACGGGCGACCGAAATGTGTCGGTCACTCAACTGCCAAATACAACGAGTGAGACGGTAGGTGCCAGAAGTCATCCGGGGTTGCTATCCCATAAGCGGGCAGCCGAAACCTTAACAGAGCATCTGAAAGGTATACTGCACCATTCCTAGTTTA
This sequence comes from Paenibacillus sp. ACRSA, assembly GCF_022346845.1. Lineage (NCBI taxonomy): Bacteria > Bacillati > Bacillota > Bacilli > Caryophanales > Paenibacillaceae > Paenibacillus > Paenibacillus sp. ACRSA. The sequence goes on from NZ_JAKRNP010000004.1 coordinate 155,466, forward strand.
TCGGACGAAACATGGCATAGGGAAAAGCAATAGAGATGAGGCAGGAATCCTCTTCTGACGAGATGAAGTGAAAGTAAACAAGCCCGTCATCTTAAGCGACGGGCTTGTTTGCTTTCTTTAGGGTGATGGTATATTCACTTCAATTTCGACTCATATCCTCAGTTAATTGACGTGACGTAGTGATTTGATCCTGAATGCTCAACACGTAAGAATGCATTAATGCTGTACGTCTGCTGCCTCATAGCGGATCGCAATGATCTGCCCGAGCGTCTTGGTCTCGATGGTCTTCCACAGACTCGCTACCGTTCCTTTGGGGAATAACGGAATGCCTTCACCCAGAATTTTCGGGATAATGGCTACTTCAATCTCATCCAATAGATGCTGCTCCAGCACCGATTGAACCAGCTTCCCGCCGCCAACAATCCATATATGCCCTGGTGTTGACTCCTTCAGCCGAGCGATTAACTGCTCCACTGGCTCATCCGTAAATTCAACATGTGGAGCAGGAGGCTGCATCGAGCGGGACATGACATATGTTGGGCGGTCTGCATACATAAAATCTTCTGCTAGTGTGAGCACCACCTCATAGGTATCACGTCCCATAACAACAGATCCAATGTCTTGATAAAATGCGGCATATCCATTATCAGTTCCATCGCCCTCCACATCCATCAACCAATCGACAGAACCATCTAATCTTGCGATATACCCATCCAAACTCATTGCAACATACAAGATTACCTTTTGATCTAACACACGTATCGCTCCCTTCTTTTAATTTTATGATACACTTTAACTATGACAAAACTTGACGTAATTAAAGGTGGAACATTAAATTATGAATAATCGCAAACTTGCCATCATGAGGCTGATGGATTCCAGGCGAAAATTTACCGCTCGTGAGCTGGCTGAGCGGTTCCAAGTGTCTATTCGTACGATTCAACGGGACCTGGATGCGTTGCAGGCAATGGGCTTTCCTCTATATACGGAGGTAGGTGCACATGGAGGGTACCAGGTTCTGCCGAATCGGTTACTACCACCCCTCCAGCTTCACCAGAACGAGGCTTTAGGTTTATTTCTCATGCTTGAATATTTAGAAAAGGTACCGGATTTCCCTTATGGGTCGGTGCGAGAACATCTGGCAGAGCAGTACTTTTCAAGTCTCCCTCAGGATGTACAGGATCTTGTGATGCGAATGAGAAAACATATTACCTTTCTTCAGCCACATTCATCGATGCACGCTCAGCCAATGACAACTACAATGTTGGACGCAGCGGTGGAGAAGAGAGGTGTTACCTTCCAGTATTCTTCCCGTAATGGGCAAAAAACAGTAAGGGTCTTTCCAGTCGGCATTTATTATGATCGTGGGTACTGGTACATGCCTGCATGCCATAAGGAGAGAGTGTTGCTATATCGTGTGGATCGCATGAGTGATCTTGAGATTACGGGTGAAACGGATGAATCTATCCCGAACCTGCATGATTGGCTGAGTGCGGAGGATGAGCGGGAACGTGTTGAGGTTGTGCTACACTTTACTGATGCGGGTGTAAGGCAAGCTTCGTCTGATGTCGTATTAAAGTCTGTGCAGGATAAGGAATGGAAGGGTGCGATTCCCGTAGATGAGTTGCCATATACAGCGCGTGGGCTGCTGGTCTATGGGCCGGAAGTAAAGGTCGTGGCTCCAGTAGAATTGAAACAAATGGTGCGTAGTATGCTGGAGAAAAGTCTGGGGCAGTACCTGTAAAGAAGAAGAGACGTACAGAAAAAGGAGACTACAGGTAGTCCCTGACTGTGATGGTGTATGGCTTATCTCCCTTATTACCTTGTGATTCTTCGACGTTGTGCACACCCCATTTGCAGATTTCCTCAAGGATGGGCATTAGGCTCTGGCCTCTACTTGTTAAGGAGTACTCTACCTTTGGCGGGGACTGGTCGTACTCTACCCTTTGAATAACACCTTCACTTTCAAGATCACTTAATTGAGCGGTTAACACTTTGTATGTAATGCCAGAGACACGCCGCTTGAGTTCTCCGTATCTGGTGACCCCGTGGAAGGCGAGTTGGTACATAATTTTCATCTTCCACTTCCCTCCAATAACAGACAAGGTATAGTCGAATGGGGTTAAAGTATCTTTCTTGGTTGTTGTAGATTCGTCCATTTTGCTCAGACTCCTTTGAGAAGATATATGGAATTTGTAAACCGATATTAATTCTTATGAACAGGGAGAACAGCATCGTATTCGTTAGTAAAAAAACAACAATAATTCAGGCTCACTCCACTTTCATCAAACGAAGTGAGGTGAGCCTGAGGTCGCTCCAGACGCGAAGATGCAAATGGTTCAGGAATTATGAATCATGAATTAGAATTGACCCATATTCATTTTTCCTTTAATCACAGTCAAGCCATAGGTGATTGAAGGAGCATACATATACAGATTTAATTGTTGAGGTGAGTAAGGTCCAACCTCTGTATGGAAGTTTCCATTTTGATCAAACTGAACGGTTACTTCCTCAATATGTTTGGAGATGGGTCCTTCTTGCACTTTAATGTTAATGCTCTGTCCTTTTAACTTAAGGAATTTGCCTTCTAGAACCAGTCTTCCATCAGGACGATATTCAGCGAAGAAGCTCTGATCGGTATATGTGGCTGGTTTAATGTACACTTCTTTTTTAGGCATTTTAGGAAGAGTTAACGGATCTGTTGGGATCGTGGGTCTTCCCTCCAATACACTTATTCCGTTGTACAGATACTTAAGAATCTGGAGTGCTTCTGCCCGAGTCACTGTGTCGGAACCTTCGTAACCAGAGTAAGACAATTCCGTTTTCCCACGTACGTAGTCGTTTGCAAGTACATACTGAATTGCGTTAGATCCGGCAAAATGTTTGCCATCTGCGGCAGACACAATCTCCGCAATTTGCAGACGTGTGATAGCCTTGTTCCTGGATGCTACCTTGTTGATCCCTGCAAGTGGGTAGTTTCGTTCCTTCGCAATCTGATAAGCTGCATCCACTAATGTCTTCTTCGGAGCTTGATAAGACTGGATATCAATACGGTAGGCTTTTAATAGCATCATCCAAAACTCTGCTTCGGTTACGGTCGAATTCGGCTGGAGCAATCCATTGCTTGCCGGGCTTACAATACCTAACTTCAATCCCCACTCCATATCTTCCTGTAGAGGATGGCCTGTGGCATCAGTAGGTAACTTGGTTAGTGAACTGTTATAATTTCTCGTTTTCCACTTCGGATAGACTTTAACTTTTACTTGTGTTGTTTTACCTTCTAATGTGGCTTTCACAGTGTAATCGCCCGGTTGTATTGCGCTGATAATTCCAGCAGTAGACACCTTAAGGCCTTTGGCATTGCTGCTTATGTAGCTTAATCCTTCTGTTGCTTCATCAAAAGCATTATCATCATAATGGCTTGTCCACTTCAACGGTTGCTGTTCACCTTGATTGAGAGTAACTTCTTCGGTAAAAGGGGTAATTGAAGTTAAATTAGTTCCTTTTCCAGTCGTGAAAGACCACGTCTTGTTCTTGGAACCCGTTGCTTCACCCGTGGAGTATGTGAGTGAAACGGTATACGTCTGATTGCCTTTTAATACAGACTTGGGATAGATAAATAATGTTTTGCCATGTAGCTGTTCGTGATATGGAAGTTCGTTTCCTCGGCTATCTTTGATCACAACCTGGTGACTGATCATTTCGAGCTGAGCGGCTGCGGAAATAATATAACCCGAGAATGTTACGCCGAACTGCTTGAGCGGATTCGGAATTTCATTGCCATAGAATCCTACCGGTACATTGGTCTGTTGATCATAAGGATATACAGCCATCGTTCCCTCTTCTTTGGTCATCCAAGGGCCTGCGAAATCTGCGACAGCCGTTCCATCGACCAGACCGAACCCAGCTTCTACAATGGTAGGATCAAGAACGATTTCCCGATGATACGCAGTATCTAGAAATCCTTGTAGAGCGGCTGAACTGCTCTTCTGCTTGAAATGCATAGCTTCGGAGTAAGCATAACCCTTTGGAGCGACATAGCCAGCTGCTTCAATCCGGTTCTTCATATTTTTTCCTGTAAACCCAGGCATGCCTTCCACTTGTAAATGAGAGCTTAGGTCAGGTGCCTTGCTTTTGTTGGTGTTGTAATAAGTAGCATGAGACTCGGCAGCGCGTGTAATGATTGGATTCAACTTGAGTGGCGGTACGCCTACCTTAGCACGAACTGCGTTGAGGAAATCGAGCGCATCCAGTTGATCCTGCGTGTACCCGGTACTGTCGGCGCTCGCATGGGGCACAACATGGGTGCCAAAGGCTCCGGCTAATAGGCTAAAAAGAGTCAGAACTGTCGTGACGTATGCAATCTTGGTGATGAAGCGCCTACGCTTGGTTAAAGATGATTGTCTGTGAATAAACAAGATGTGACCTCCTTCGATTAGATTAGGATAAAATTCGACATAGTATTTGTAAATCCTGCCATATGTACTAAACAACGTATTTGTCTGCTGTGTTACGTGGACTTCTGGTTACTACGCAAAATAGATGAGTGTAAATGAGTTATTCAGAGCATTCGTTGTGACAGATCCTTTTCTCATTAAGATCACAAAGGTAGTGATTATTGTTAACAAATGTAAATTACTATAAGTGATACAATATAATGTTAAAGGAGATGAGAATGGTGAATTTGAATAAACTAAATACAATAATCTCTTTCATTTTAATCATCATGATGGCTGTCTTTCGTAACAACGTTGCGGCTCTCATCTTCAGTGTGGTCATGATTGCACTGATGGGGTACACCGCGTTCCGTGTGAGAACGAAGTGGAATATTGGCTTCGCCATATGCCTAGGTGTAATTCTTGTAATCTGGAATGTGTACCTTGGGGTGGTAGCCTATACTTAAAAGAGACCTGCCTCCCTAACGGAGATGAGTCTCTCTGAACTATCTATAGCAAGCTGCCCCTATAATAGTGATACTCGGTATTCACTTCAAAACCAACACTTCGATAGAGGTTCAAAGCGCGCTCATTCTCCGTAACAACAGACAGGCGAATATCCGTAAACTCTTGCTTTTTCAAGAGATCGGACAGAATGGTAAGTACAGCGCGACCCAGTTTTTGTCCTTGATAAGCAGGTAAGATACAGAAATTATGAATAAACGCAGTTGTTGTATTGATGGAGTTAACCCGTACCAATCCTACAGGCTGTTCATCCTGATATGCAATATAGGTTAATCGGCTGGGTTCATTCGTTTGCATAAAATATTCACGAGTCCAGCTCTCTGAATCGCCGAAGGCTTGGGATGAGCAGGTGATCAGAAAATCCCAATCTTGAGCTTCTGCTACATGCAATGTAAGTTCGGGCAGCTCATCCATTGGAGAAATTTCACGCACAAGCTGCATGACGTACTCCGCACGATCATACACTGCACCAAGTGATTCAGCCGTGTGGATTCCTGGAGATAAGCCCTGAGGAATACGGTAACTGAGCTGATGTATACCCTGTGGTGTCATGTCGAGAATGGCTTGTTGCAGTAGGCTGCGGAACACACCTTGGCGACGATGCTGTGGATGTAGATGGCATTTACACTTCCGGTCTCAGGGTCAGAAGCATACCAACTGAGGAGTCCAACCAATTCGCTGTCGCGATAACAGAGGAGCGCGTGATCCCCATCTTTTTTACTAATATGGTCAAGATCTGCCTTAAGATGTTCGGAATCCAGTTGTTTACATTGTTGTTCGAGCGAGATAATCGCATCAATTTGTTCCTTGGAATGATAGATCATCGGAATGACTTGATAGGTTGACATACATTCACACCTTTTTATTGAGAGATACGCACAGAAACGCAAGTTAGAGTTCGCTATGCTCCAAAATAGATTTTAATTGAAGTTAGAATCATCTAGATTTATCTAAGATGATTCTATGGTTTGATAGAGGTACGTACTTTAAAGTGCGTACTTTTTTTATAGTAGACAAGTGTATATGCTTATACCAACTATATTTGTCCCCTCAGTCTTTGTAAACCGAAGGATCTGCTGAGGGAGAGGGAAGGGTGAGTGTAATTGGGAAAGGATCATCCACATGAGTTTGCAGCAGATGATATCACGGTTGATGAAATGTATAAATTAATGATTGGTTCGGTGGTGCCCCGACCGATTGCGTGGGTGTCTACAAGAAGTGTGGAGGGGGTGCTTAACCTCGCGCCGTTCAGTTTTTTTACCATTGCTTCGCGCAATCCACCAACACTGCTCTTATCGATTGGGCCTGGAGTAGATGAGAGGCAAGGCACGATCAAGGACACGCTGGTCAACATTCGAGAGACAGGGGAGTACGTTATTAATGTCGTTCCTGCCGCGCTTGCAGCGTCCATGCAGCGTTCGTCGGCTCATGTACCATCAGAGGTTAATGAGTTCGAACTTGCAGCAGTTACACCTCTGCCGGGGATATGTGTGCGTGTGCCTTCGGTGAAGGAGTCTCCTATTGCCTTTGAGCTTACGCTGGATCGAATCATCCCGGTTGGTACAGATCATGTGATTCTTGGAAAAGTTGAGCATGTACGTGTTAATGCGGAGGCATATGCCGGTAGTTATAAAATAGCGCTAGATAGCTGGCAGCCTTTAGCCAGCCTGGCTGGCGATTATGCCATGATTACACCAGCATTCTCGGTATGAGAACGAGTTGAAGAATGTCATCTCATAGCGGGTGAAACGAAGAGAAGAAAGGCTCCTTTTCAGGCGGGTGTGCCTGATCAGAAACCTTTTTTTGCAATGTCTAGAGGGTTACTCTTGTATCCTCATGTGTAAGGAATGACCTTCATATGCTACGGATGTATCTCTAAATACTATTTGTACCACTAAACGGCTAGAAGTTAGTACGGGTAAACGTGGCATCACTCTTCACAGTGGAACTGCTGGATGCATTGATGGCATCGAGTTGCAGTACATAATCATAGTGCCGGATATAATAGCCGGGCTGACTGTAGGATTGCAGTGACACTTTGCTACTGTCCGCCCAGCCGGGGCTGCTCAGAAACGTTGCATCGCCCTTATAATCAGCGTTATTGGTATAAGCTTCAAGCACAATTTTGTTGCTGGCATTCCGCTTCAAGAAGTAGCCAGGGAAGTTGATGGACTCCAGCGAGATTCCTGTGGAGCTGGCAAGACCAGGTACAACACGGAACTGGGAATCCAGTATCGGTGAGACGTTGGCATCCACACGAGCTGCATAATTCGCATGACGGATATATCGATCTGGATAGTTGTGTGAACTGAAGCGGCTATATCCGGTGGCATCAGGGGTAGCAGGTCCCAACATTTTGACCTCGTGTAAGGTTGGCGTATACCAGTTGCCAGGATTGTTCCACAAGACGGCATTCACCATATTGATTCGTACATAACGAGCAGTGAAATGCACCGCATCGGTTGTGAAGCCATAGGTCAGATTGTTGGTGCGATCTATTGAGGCGTAATTAACACCATCGTTGCTGATCTCGATTTTATATTTGTAATACCCTTCAGAGCCTTTATACATAAACCAAGATGTGTCGATCTCGGTGATGGTCTTCGGAGCGCCGAAGTCCACCTGCCACCATGCAGGCCAACTATTGGATGAAGCCACCCATGAAGTCTGGTAGTTGCCGTCATTCACGTTGGATGCAGATGAACCGGAGGCTGTCGAAATGGCAGTAGCTGTTTTTCCTTGTGCGTGATTGACGAGAGCGGGTGGGGTTACTGTGCCTGTAGCTGCATCAATGTTCCACGTGGTGTACCACTCCAGCGATGCCGTTCCGTTCGAATCATTCAAGGTGAGCGGCAGCCAGATATGCTTGTGTTCTCCGAGGTTCATTGGATTCCAGCGATCTGCCATGTAGATATACGATGTTGTACTGCTGCCTGTGATTGTGGCGATATCATGGATCTGCGAGCCGAAGGCCGATGGATTGCCATATGGTGTGAGCGCGGTCCATGGCCCTGTCATAGACGTCGCTGTCGCGTAAGCTCCTTGATTCGGATACCAGCCCGCGGCTTGGGAGGTGAAGAGGTAATAACGGTTTCCTTTCTTCACAACGGCAGGTGCTTCGCGATAGGCATTCTCGAATAGCCATCCCTCGAAGGATTGAATTCCGGTGTAACTTGCATTCATTTTGAAAATAGCCATCGTATCATTAGCCCCGCCATTCTTGCGGGAAGCGGTAACCAGATAACCTGTGCCATCCGTATCCACGAATACGGTCATGTCACGGGATTCATAATCGAGTGGACGGAAACTGCCTTCATACGAAAATTTGCCATTGGGTGTATTGCTTGTTGCTACCGCTACACGCCCAAGGTTGTAATCCGTACCGTTCTCATAATGTGCCCATAGTACATATTGGGAGGTGGCGGCATTATAGATGACTTTGGGACGCTCGATTTTGCTAGATGCCAGCTCCGTTGCAGAATCCTTCGTCAGGATCGCATTGCTGAATGTCCAATTCTTCAGATCCGTGGAGGTGTAGACGTTAACACTGTCGAATCTGCCGCCTACGGCATGTTCACCATACAGATAATACGTCGAGCCTACCTGCAGAATGTTGCCGCTGTTGGCATGGATGGGGTTGCCCGCCGTATCCAGCCAGTCGGTTCCGTTGGTTATCGTGACACTTGCTGCGCTTGTTCGTTCTGGATGAAGACCAAACAGAGTGAACGTGAGCGCTAAGACTAGACACCAGACAGCTTGCCTTTTACCCATTACATACACCTCCCGATAGTATGAAGATCGATATAGCGCTTTCAATTATATTCTAGTTGGGCTACACTCCATGACAAGTGAACAATACATCCAATAATGAACAAAGCGACATTTTATCTAGAACGAGCAGGAAGAGCGGGTATGGACTGAAGATGATGTCCAATGGCAGAGATAGCGGCATTGTATTACAATAATGCGTACTAAACTCGATTTAACGGAGACGGGTACATATCATACTGCATCACCAGCTATATAAAGCAACACTGTACCACCATTACATGACAATAGGGATAGCAGGCTTGATATCAAGCTCGCTATCCCTATATGATTTTGTATCTATTCTAGACGGTGAATAAATTTACTTCTTGCCCTTACGAACCTTGAGTTGCATCTTTTTAATCGTTGTATTTTGCATAAGCTCCAGTACGAGTGATCCTTTGCCATTCAGAATCTCCACATCCGTCACATTATCCAGAATCGTAATGATTCCGATGTCGTCAGCAGTAACGCCTTCAAGCTTGGCGATGGTTCCAACGAAGTCGACAGCACGGAGTTTTTTCTTCTTCCCACCATTGAAGTTCAGCTTCATAATCTGCTGATTCAATTGTTCGCGCTTGTCTTTTTTGCGCTCAGGTACAATCTTAAGCCGCTTCTCGAATTCTTCTCTGCGGCGATCCACAGCATCTTCAGAAGGAGCCTTAATCACAGGAATCTCGAATCCAATATAGGATTCAATCTCAGCAAGGCGTCTGCCATCCTTCGGCGTGATGAAGGTAAAGGCTTTACCCGTCTGACCTGCACGCCCAGTACGGCCTGTGCGGTGAACATAGCTTTCCTTTTCGAGCGGAATATCGTAGTTGATTACATGTGTGATATTGGTAATGTCGATACCCCGAGCAGCTACATCCGTCGCAACTAAATAACGGAATTGTCCACGTCGGAAGGCATTCATGACCTCAATTCGCTCATCCTGCTCCATGCCGCCATGGATGCGATCTGCCGGATAGTCGAGGTCAGCCATCACTCGGAACAGCTTATCTACATTCTCCTGCGTGCGGCAGAATACGATACAGCTATCCGGATTTTCCACGATGAACAAGTCTTGCAGCAGCGCAGTTTTGTTCACTTCAGAAGTATGAATAACCGCATGTTCAATCGTGGCTGTGGTTAGTCCGCTTGCCTTGATCTCAATCTCCACCGGATTGTTCATGTATTTACGGGATAGATTGGCTACATCTTCTGGGAAGGTTGCGGAGAAGAGCATTGTTACACGCTCCTGAGGCAACGCCTGAATAATAGCCCCCACCGTCTCAATGAAGCCCATATTCAGCATCTCATCGGCTTCATCAATGACCAGATAGGCGATTCGATCCAGTGGCAGCGTTCCGCGTTCGATATGATCCAATACCCGTCCGGGTGTGCCGACAGCGACATGAGTTCTTTGTTTTAACTCGGCCTTTTGGATATGAAAAGGCGATTGTCCATATAGTGCTGTTGCCTTAATACGTTTGAAACGGCCAATGTTGGTGATGTCTTCGGTAACCTGCAATGCCAGCTCGCGGGTGGGGGTTAGAATCAACGCTTGCGGTTTATTCTCGTTCCAATCTATCTGTTCACAGAGCGGAATGCCGTATGCAGCCGTTTTACCGCTACCTGTCTGGGATTTAACAACCAGATCTTTATTCTCTAGAGCGACTGGAATAACTTTGGATTGTACCTCTGTTGCGGTCTCGTAGCCTAGGCTGTCCAGTGCTCGTACAATTTCTTCTCCAAGCTGAAACTCACTAAATGATTGCTTGCTCATTATTAACCTCTTTTGCATTAGTTTTGAATACTACATATTAGCATTACACCGTACTATTTGCGTATACCTTCTTATTATACTCGATATGTTGGAGCGTTAACGGAATATTTGATGTAATTCAGATGTAATCGTTAAAAATTAAACGAAAGAAGACCCCCTGCTCAGGCAGAGGATCTCCTATAATGTACAAAACTATATCTGTAGTGACACATTAGGCAAGTGTCACCACGAACTTACGATTACTTCAACATACTTACATACTTGCCGTATACATAAACGACACGTCCATCTAGTTTCACTTTCAACCAGCCATATTTCTCTGTGCTAATTACTTCAAGAATGGTTCCTTTAGGTACAGCCGTGACAATCTTGGCTTGGGATGAAGCGCCAGCGCGAACATTCAGGTAAGCTGCGGTTACTTTGGCTTGTTTAACCTCGTTGTCTTTTACCGTATCTGGCTTCGCTGATCCTGGTGTTGTAGCAGGTTTGCCTGGTTTAGCTGGTTCTGGTGTTGGTTTCGGTTTCGTTGGTGTGACAGGCTTCTCCGGTTCAGGTGCAGTTGTACCCTCATCGTTTTCAGCTGCCGCTTTGCGAGCTGCGTTCAACTTCTGATAGAACTCACCTTTGGTTGTTATGCCCGAGAATTGTGCTGAATCTACGTTTGCTTTGGCAGAGAGGGCATCAATCTCTTCTTGCGTCACAGCATCCAGAATGTTAATGGAGGCAATGTTGGTGTACTTGCCATCTTCTGTGTTAGGCACAGACATTACGCCCTCATTGATAAGCTCTACAATATCTGCACGCGCTGGTGCAGTGAGGTCAACGCCAGTGATGGTCCAGTTGTGCTGAATCTTCGGTTCATAAACACCGTTCATGACATCTTGCAGGTAGGCAATAGACAGGTTACGAATGGTACCTTGAATCTCGCCGAATGCCGAAGCATCCTTGGAGGACCAGAGTTGCTTGAACGTACGTCCTTCCAGTGCGCCGCCTTTCGCAATTAACGCTTCCATTCGATAGGCATTCATGCCGAGCTTGAGTGTATCCTGTTCTTTAACTGCTTCACCATTGCTGTACTCGAGGTTCGTAATTCGGCTACCGTATGGCTTGGTGAGATCAATCTCATAGGTTACGCCGCCGAAGAAATCATTCGTACTGTACTTGGAAGCACGGCGCTTCGGATCAAAGCTAATCGTTACATCTCCTGGGCGTGTCGAGTTAAAGTACCCTACAGACCACTCCATGTAATCCTTCAGGTCACGTCCCGTTACTTCATATACAGTGACTTCACCGAAGGTGTATTGATAGTTGAAGGCGATGTCTTTTTTCTTGATCGGGCCAATATCTAGCTTGGCTTTGTCGTTATCAATCTGGTGTGCAACCACATCGGCATCGCTGTAATGAATCATGACTTCGGTGAAGAAGTCGGATAAAGGGGTCTCCTGAATCTGCACAGCAGGAATGCCTTTGATCTCATCGGCAGGTACCAGGTCGGTTCCTTTTAATTCAGCAACTTCGATGTTAGCATCTGCACGAGCGAACTCGTGGAACGGGTGCAGTGTCTCTTCAAGTCCTGCATCAGATACCTCATAGGTACCATCTGCTGCTTTTACAGCGAGTGCCTGAGCCTCTTTGCTTTTCAAAACAACGTTGTCGCCGTCTTTCTCAAAGGTCAGGTCGATTCGTGAGATATGTGATCCATATTTGTTCGGTTCGGAGATCAGTACGCCGTTTACCGTTTGTGATTCAATTAAAGTATGCATGTGTCCGGCAAAAATAGCTGCCAGCTCGGGGTTCGCATTCGCGATATCGGTTACCCCGGTTCCCGGATTGCCATTCTCATTGTCGAGACCCATATGCATAAGTCCAACCATGACATCTACTTTGCCTTTAAGCTCAGCAATGGCTTTTTTGGTCTCTTCGACAGGGTCTTTAACAATAATGCCATCCAGGTGATCGGTGCCTTTCTCAAACTCGGTAATCATCGGTGTGTTCATTCCAATGACGCCCACTTTAATGCCATCCTTCTCAATAATCGTATAAGCAGGCATGTAGCGGTCGCCGTTTTCTTTGAAAATGTTACCTACGAGAGGTTGTCCGTTGAATTGGGAAGAAATCTTCTCCAACACATCCAGACCAAAGTTAAACTCATGGTTACCCATAACCCATGCGTCATATTTCATCTCGTTCATTGCGACCATCATGGGAGATTGTGGTTGATCATTGAATAGCTCAGCAGAGTTATCCTGAATCATATCCCCTGCATCTAACAGAATGGTATTGGGATTCTCTGCACGTACTTTTTTAACGATGGTATAGAGCTGTGTCATACTTCCTGTTGGGTTTGGGCCGTCGAGAGCGTAGTCCCATGGCATAAAACGCCCATGAATATCGGATGTGCCGAGCAACGTAATTTTGGTTTCTTTTGCTGATTCGGCTGCTTCAGCCGGGGCTGAAGTGAATGGAGCGAACAAAATGGAGGTACATAAGAGGAATGATAAAGACCATCCGGCGAAACCTTTCGTTGAAAATTTGCGCATGTTGTAATCTCCCTTGTTATCTAGTGTATGTAAAGATATGTGTCATTTTATACTAGATAAACATGAAGGGAATGTAAACCCGTATGTAACAATTATGTTCGATTAGGATAGGGTGAGCCTGATCACCGATAAGGGCAAACGATATACTTTTCAAAGCAAATAGTATAGTTTGTAGGTATTGTAAACCAAATTTATCCAGTAAGATGATTTTGTAAGCGCTTAACAAAATAACCAAGGAGGAATACATGTTTAAATCCAAGTGGTTCAAGACAGTGGGCACGCTCGCATTAGTAAGTGTGTTGGCTACGTCCGTAGCGGTCGGTAGTGTGAGTGCTGGTCTGGCAAAAGGAAGTAAGTTTCTTGGAAACATTATCGCAAGCAGCATTCCCTCCAATTTCAGCCCTTACTGGAATCAGGTGACACCGGAAAACTCCACCAAATGGGGTGCTGTAGAGGGAACCCGGAATTCAATGAACTGGTCTCAGGCAGATATGGCTTATAACTATGCGAATAATAATGGCTTCCCATTCAAATTCCATACGCTTGTCTGGGGAAGTCAGGAGCCTGGTTGGGTAAGTGGTCTCTCGGCTACCGATCAAAAAGCGGAAGTGCTCCAATGGATCAAGGCGGCCGGTCAACGTTATTCCAAAGCTGCTTTTGTGGACGTGGTCAATGAACCGTTACATGCGAAGCCTTCGTACCGCAACGCGATTGGCGGGGATGGAGCTACCGGGTGGGATTGGGTGATCTGGTCGTTCGAGCAGGCTAGACAAGCCTTCCCTAATTATAAGCTGCTCATCAACGAATATGGCATCATCAATGATCCGAACAAAGCAGATCAATATATCCAGATTATCAATCTTCTGAAAAATAGAGGACTGATCGATGGCATCGGTATTCAAGGACATTATTTCAATATGGATACAGTATCGACTAGCACCATGACAACCGTTCTGAACAAGCTAGCGGCAACAGGGTTGCCGATCTATGTGTCTGAGCTGGATATGACCGGTGATGACAACACGCAATTGCAACGCTATCAGCAGAAATTTCCGATTCTCTGGAAGCATTCCGGTGTGAAGGGCATTACGCTGTGGGGATATAATCAAGGACAGACGTGGGTGAATGGATCTCACTTGGTGAATAGCAATGGTACGGAACGTCCGGCCTTGCAGTGGTTGAGAAATTACCTGGCGAACAATCCTTAAGGTGTCGTTTAGGATGGGTTTAAATCATATTTAGAGGCTAACAATGAAGAAGAAGGAGCCTTATCTTGATGTCACAAGATGAAGGCTCCCATTCATTTATCGGTATATCTTATCTGTTTATAATTTTCTTCAGCGCTCAGTATGTCAACGGTCATCGATTACTCGATTAATGGTTACCCAATCACAATGCTATTGAAGGAGTCAGCTTCCAGCTCACATGTTAGTGTCTGTTCTTCATAGGCAAGATGAAGCTCGCGCTTATCCTTGAAGGGATTGTTGATGACAATCACTAGAAGACCATCCTCATTGCGGAAAGCGACTGCTTTACCAGCCCAAGCTCCTGAAAGTCCTAGTCTCCGGGCACCTGGCGCCACTTGATGAGCAAAATGCTTCATTACATAGTACTCCGGATTGCGAGTGAGTTCCTTCAGCTCCGGATTAACCGTAATCATGGAGTTCTGCTCCCACCCCCAAGTGCTGCGGCCTTTTGGTTCAAGCACCATATTCCAGTAGATGTAGGCGTTCACCCCGTTACTGAAATAATGCTGGTATAGATTGAATACATATTTGGCATAGTTCCAGGAGTTGGTCCCGTCACCACATTCATTTTCGGTCTGCATATAACGAAGCTCGGGATAGCTTGCCACGGTACGTTGAATCGCATTTTTACCTGCCCATTGGTAGCCGACACCCTTAATATAGGCGTACGCTTTAGGGTCGCTGAGAACAAGCCCCGCATATTCATCAAAATCATTCGTTTTTTTCTTCATCAATTCTTCCCATGGATCGGGTGCGTTGATCGTTCCTAACCAAATTTCCGTATCCAAGCCGTGTTTGTTAAAAGCAGGGCCAAGATAATCGGCGATAAATTCACGGAGCTGTTCGCCTGTCCACATGCAGGAAGGGAATTTCTGATCAGCAATGACTTCGTTCTGAACATGAACCTGGTGAATCGTAATACCCGCCTCGTGGTAAGCCTGTACGAATTTCACAAAATACAGCGCATAGGCTTCCAGAATTTCCTTCTCCCAGCGTAGTGTGCCATAGTTATACGCTTTGGGTGTCTTCATCCAGGTTGGTGGACTCCAAGGGGAGGCGAAGAGTTGTAAGTTCGGATTATACGTGAGAGCTTCCTTAATGTACGGAATGAGATATTTGAAGTCGCGTTCAATTGAAAAATGCTCCATCGCCACGTCCCCATCGACCTCGTTGTGGCTATACCATTGCTCTGCATAATCACTTGCCCCAATCGGGAGTCGGCAGATGTTGAATTTATGTTCACCTTCAGGGTGAAAGAGGGAATGAAATACTCCACGCCGCTGCTCATCATTCAAGTGGGATAGGGCCATATAGCCCAGCTCATTGAAACATCCACCGAATCCTTCAACAAGCTGGTGCTCAGCACCACTCAGTGTTAAGTTAGCGCTTTCTTTTGATGGTATAAAAGAGATTTCTTTCCATGCAGTATCAGGTGTCGTAGAGTACCCTTGTATGGTTAGTGACATCTAATGTTCCTCCTCGCCTAAACCTCGGTTATGGTGTACAGTACAGTCAGTATAACAAGTCTTCTATGAAATGAAGATACACTGATCCGCGTAAAATTTGCCCTAATCCAAGGTGGTGAAATCCATGATTATCCCAGAACAATATCGTTCCTATTTATCTCGAGAGAGTCGCTGGCTACCCGCTACCGATTGGAATGTGAAGCTATTTGGTGCGCATATGCAGCAGGTGAAGCAAGGCTGGCGTGTACCGACAGAATCTCATCTGGCCTTTGAGTTGATTCTTATTCTGGAAGGGATACAGACGACGAGTATGGAGAATATTCACTACGAACTACATCAAGGGGATATTCTGCTTATTCCACCAGGCTGTAGGCATACGAATGAATGTAATCAGGAACAAGGTTTAACCTACTTTATCGCTCATTTTAATGTGGACGAGGTGTTGTTTCGGCAAGAGATGAGTCAGCATGTGCAATGGTTATTTCCGAATGGCAGTGAAGATAATCAGCGCATCAAGGATATTATGCTAAAGTGGGTAGGGCTACTTAACCGCAATGAAGAATATACGACACCCGATCTGTTTCGTATGCAGGCAGGTTTGCTGGAGATTCTGGCAGTTTTAGCAGAACATAGCTCTTCACGTGCCAAGGAGGCTGTCTCTCCGACAGTAGCTCACTATGCGAAGCTGATTGCTGAGGCGATTAAGAGCCAGTTTAATGTGGATCACATTCGAGATGGTGGATTAGGAGACAAGGCCATTCGAATCGAGGAAATTGCATCCTCACTTCAGATCAGTACAGGGTATGCATTGGAGACATTTCAGAAAGTGTATGGTATCTCTCCGCGTAAGTACTTGTCCGACCTGAAGCTTCATGAAGCCAAACAACTCATTCATCAGCCCGACCTAAGCCTGACTCGGATCGCCACGATGATGGGGTATTCTTCACTTGCTCATTTCAGCCGGCAATTCAGACGTTGGACAGGCATGAGTCCAAGCGAGTATAGACAGACGATTGGCGGTATTCATTTTTTTGAATAATCTATCCAAATGAGCTTTTTTATTTGCATCATATTTATAAAAAGAACAGCATTTGAACTTTTAATATTAAGTTATAGAGATTGAACTGTAATCTACGCTAACCACTTTGAAGGCAGAATAACCTTCAGTTACTCAAAAATCTTTCAGGCGAATATATCCTCTCCATGTTTTAATCGTCTAGTTCGGTCTATGCAGCAACTTGACAAAGAATAAATGGGTCAGTTTAATCTTGTAAAGATGTGTACATAATAAGTGTAATTGGGTATAATAAAAAGTAGGATGTTTTATTGATTTTACTGTGTTTTTAAGTGTAAAAGGCGGTGTAATAAATGACCTATATATTTGCATATGAGCATTTCAATACCTCGGAAGGAAAATTAATCTTTAACCCGAATATAAATCCCTACGATTATGATATTCAACAACTGATTTTAGAGGCAGAGAGAAATATAGGTGCTTTAGCAAGGCTTGGCCTGAAAAGTCATCCTCTAACGCCTACAATTTTACGTAACTCACTTGTACGAACAGCACATTTCACTACTAAAATTGAACAGAATAAATTGGAGTTCAGAGAAGTATTACAACTTTATCAGAGTTACAAAAAAAAATCCCTGACTGTTAAACAGAAAGCGCAAATTGAAGTTAAAAACGTCTTTGATACGTATGAGTATATTTATAGCTTAGATCCAAACAAAGATTTCTCGGATATGGATGAACCTGTATTGAAAAAAATCCAGTCTACTTTAATGGACGACCTGACTGGTTATCCAGAAGGCTATAGAAGTATCCCTGTGGCTCTGCAAGATGGTGATGGACATGTCAGTTATCAACCTCCAGCTTTTAATGAGATTCCGCCTCTAATGAGGGCATTCTTTTCCTGGCTTTACACGAGTGTAACTGGGTATGAAAATCCATATGAGACTACATGTGCTGATTTTAATAAGAAGATTCATCCCTTGATTATTTCTGGAATTACTCATCATGTAATAGGTTATATCCATCCATTCCCTGATGGTAACGGGAGAACTGCTCGTGCATTTTCTACTCTGGTTGGTTTAATACACAGTGATCTTGCTACAATAAAGGATGCATTTAGTGTAGAGGAATATTTCGATAAACGAATTGAAGATTACTACGACACGCTAATGGCTGCTACTCAAGGTAACCTAAAACCGTTCATTGTTTTTTATCTGGAGTGTGTCAATGCGTCACTTACCAAGGTTCTTAAAGAATTGCAGCGTTATGATAAAATAAAACACATTCGTGAATTGTTAGGTAAAGGACATGCAAAAACAATGTTTGAATTAATCAGTAGGATGGATGATGGAGAGGTGCTTCATAGAAAATTGTTTGACGATATTCTAGAAGCTTCTCCCTCAAGTATAGCCAAAAATATTAACAAACTTAAGGAGTTAGGTATTATTAAGCCTGGGACTGGACGCGGTGAATATATCGTTTGTATCGTGGAGTAGTTTCTGTTAAAGATCAAAAACGATAACTATAACCATAATAAAGAGCACTGTTTCTCTACATTTGTTGGGATCAGTGCTCTTATCTAATTTCATTGAATTCAATTGTGTTACTGATAAAATTTAAATATCTTTAACCGCATATAAAAAAAGAAGCGTTTTGATTTATATCTAGTCCTGATTGATGCTTTTAGAGGCATTATACAATTTATTATTATAGAAGATGGCTCTGAGCGTTTACTTTTTTTAAGGCTGGGACTGTTCTCTGACCAATGGTTGCTTATTCTCGAAGATCAGGATCGTTTTGCTGCTGGCAATGTAGCCGACAGTTGTATCCAGTTGCTCAGAGATAAATCGCACAGGGACGAAGGCTTTTCCGTTTCGCATTAACAGAGGTGCATCATTCATCATCAGTTGATCATTCACTCGCACCTGCTTGTTATCAGCGTTCCAATGAATGGTCTGATCATTCTGTGTAATGGTAACCTCATGCGCAGCGGCATTCCAGTCCACATGGGCATTTAACTGCTCTGAGATAAAGCGTAAAGGAACGTAAGTCCGACCTTCATCAATGAAAGGTGCTGCATCCAGGGCGTATGCCTGATCCCCCACATAAGCTGTCGTAGAACCTTCAACTAAGCGTTGAAAACTGCCTTGAGGGGTTCGTTTCTGCTCCCGTACATTCATCTGGTTCAACAAGCGCATCGTGTTACTGCCGCTGGTTACATCCAAATAGTTATTCTGTACCGTCAGCCCCCCAGATTCACTCTCGGTAACCGAGGTCTGCACATTCGTAGCAAAGGATACCGAAGCGTTGATATCCGTGATGGTGTTCGTCGTATCTGTCCGAGTAAAAGAGAGCCCCGCGATTGGGCTTAGATCCCACACCCGATTATTGGCTAGTTGAAGCGCCTTGAGCTGGGTCAATGACGCTAGCGGTTGTAGGTCATATATTTGATTCGATTCAGCGTTCAGCTCGGTTAGATGGTGCATGTCTGCAATGGCATGTAAATGCTGAATCTGGTTGCCGCTAATATCGAGCGTCCGTATTCCTGTCATATGTTCAATGGGCGTTAGGTCTAAAATTTCATTTCCCGCCACATTGAGTTTACGGAGGGTGTCAGGCAGATCAGCGAGATCGTCCAGATGCTGAATTCGATTGTTCGCTACGTTCAACTGCTGCAGCTTGGTGGAATGTGCAAGTGGAGAGATGTCTGCAATCTTATTGTTAGCCAGCTCAAGCCAAGTTAGATCAGACAGATCCGTCAGCGGTGTAATATCTGTAAGCTGGTTACCGCTAGCAAAGAATGTATGTAGCCGGGTGAATTCATCAATAACATCAATAGAAGAAATTGAATTATTGCTAATCAAGAGCCTTCCGAGATCCTTCAGATCTGCAAGTGCATCAATAGATGTAATGTAATTGTTCCGTACATCAATCTCTCGAAGCTGGGTCAGATGCGTTAGCGGTGTTAGCGTTTCAATCTCGTTACCGTATAGTCGCAGATGCGTCAGGTTAGACGCCTGTTCAAGCCCTGCTAGACTTTGAATGCCTGCATTGCTCAGATCTACGACGGTGAGTTGCTGCAGATCAGATACGGTTAGGGGAGCATCCAGCGGTTTATTCAAAATAAGTTTCAAGCCATCTTCCAGTGCAGGATCTTCAATGAGTCTGTCACCTGATTCGCCGGTTGAATACGCCAAAGCTTGCCCGGATGAGCCAATACTTAGGATAAATAGTAGTACTAGTAGAGTCACTCTTCTCATTACAACGGTTCCCTCCGATTCTATGAATTGATGATGCGCCATTCGTTTGCATAACTTCTATGTAGTTCAAGCCTTATCGTCATGATATAGAGAGATCAGGATGCACACATCCCTAGTTATTAACCCATCATATGATAAAAGGAACACCTTATTTAGGATAAGCCAATAACTCTAGTTCTATTTTATATTAATAAACCTTACACTGCACACTTCTGAGCATCTTTGCGCCAAAAAATTTAAATGCCTTCTTCTATTGTAATTCAATGCACGTTAAGAAGGGGTATAGATAGGTAAATACGCTATTTGGAGGAGAAGGTGCGAGTATGCGTCAAGCCATGATTATCAGTAATCCATCGTCCGGTAAAGAACAGGCTCAGCAGTATGTATCCCAAGTCAAAAGAATTTTGGCATCACAGCAGTATGAGGTTGTCATCAACGAAACGGCTCAAGAAGGAGATGCGACCAACTTCTGTCTAGATGCATGTAAAAACAGATGTGATCTCGTTATTTCAATTGGAGGGGATGGAACGCTGCATGAGACGATTAACGGCATGATGGAGCAGGATCACCGTCCTACGCTTGGCGTCGTACCCCTTGGTACGGTCAATGATTTTGCACGAGCACTTCATATCCCCCTTGATCCGGAAGAAGCTATTCGCGGGCTGAGTTCGAATCAAGTGCGTGCGGTGGATGTCGGGAATATGAATGGACGACTATTTGCCAATGTTGTAGCAGCAGGTTCACTAGCCGAAGCGTTGTCCTCTGTTTCCTCAGAAGAAAAATCAAAGCTGGGTTCATTTGCCTACCTGAAGGAAGGTCTGAGGGACTTGGTAAATACCCCTGCGAAACGGCTCACCATTGAACATGACGGTCAGATCTGGGAGGGCGACTCTCCCTTATTCCTCGCTGCACTAACCAATTCCGTTGGTGGATTCGAGAAGCTGTCTCCAGATGCGGTGGTCGATGATGGGGTTATTCATTGTTTTGTGATCCGGAACATGAGTATGTTTAACACACTGACTTTGGGCACATCCTTGCTGTTCGGTAGCTTGAAAGACCATAAAGATGTGGAGTATTTTACTGCAAAAGAAGTACGTGTGACATCTGATGAGCCAATTGGAACCAATGTAGATGGAGAGGAAGGGCCGTCGCTACCCATCCAGATTCAAGTTCTTCCTCAGTATATGAAGGTGATTGTCCCAGAAGAAGTAAAGGCCGATGAAGATTAGGGAATAACCGTGCTGTGCGTCATGGTTAGTCACAAACGGTCATTTTTCCATAGAAGAATTCTAAAAACCCATTGAAACCGATTGCAGATGTATGTCACAATCATAGACGGAAGACAAGTACCATCAACGATGATTGTAGCAATACAATTAAACAAATATCCGAATATGGAGGGGAATCATCTTGAGAACAATTAAACTTGGCAGTAGCTCGCTGGAGGTACCGGTTGTAGCGGTTGGCTGCATGCGTATTAATACATTAGAGGGTAAAGAAGCGGAGCATTTTGTTCGTTCTGCAATGGAGATTGGAGCGAATTTCTTCGATCACGCCGACATTTATGGAACAGGAAAATGTGAGGAGATCTTTGCAGAGGCTGTGCAGATGAGCCCTCAAGTTCGGGAAAACATCATCCTGCAATCCAAATGCGGGATTCGCAAGGGTATGTTTGATTTCTCGAAAGAGCACATTTTGAATTCAGTCGATGGCATTTTGCAGCGTCTGAAAACGGACTATTTGGATGTACTGTTGTTGCACCGTCCGGATGCACTTGTTGAGCCGGAAGAGGTGGCAGAAGCCTTTGACCTATTGGAGCGCGAAGGTAAAGTTCGTCACTTCGGGGTATCTAACCAGAATCCGAACCAGATTGAATTGCTTAGAAAATATGTTAAACAGCCACTGGTCGCTAATCAGCTCCAGATGAGCATTACGAATACAACGATGATTGACAGTGGAATCAATGTGAACATGGAGAACGAAGCTGCAATTAACCGTGATGGCAGTATCTTGGACTATTGCCGCCTGCATGATATCACGATTCAGCCATGGTCTCCTTTCCAATATGGATTCTTCGAAGGGGTCTTCTTGGGTAGCGATAAGTTCCCTGAACTGAATGCGAAGATCGATGAGATTGCAGCGAAGTATGATGTGAGTAACACAACGATTGCAATCGCTTGGTTACTGCGTCATCCAGCACAGATGCAACCCGTGACAGGTACGATGAATATTGAACGTCTGCAAGACTGTGTTAAAGCATCGGATGTACATCTTACTCGTCAGGAGTGGTACGACATCTATCGTGCTGCTGGAAATGTATTGCCATAAGTTTAGTAACATTGGAGTAGAGTTCTCTTAGAAACAGTCATGAAAACACGGGTGGATCTTCGCTCGTGTTTTTTATGCTGTTCCAGGTTATCAGGATGACGCTTTTATAGCATAAAATTGAAGGAATATTACGGTGATACAAAAGGATTAAATTGTAATTAATACAAATTAGTTCAAATTATTTTGTTGACCCCTACTTAATAAATACATATAATTATTTTGAAAATATCTTTTATATGGAATTCATTTCATCAACGTGATGAAGTGGATTCATTCGTTTTTTATTTTGGAGGGTGGTGTTCGTTTGGAGTCCACAACCACGATACGCGATCATTTGGAGAGTTATCTTAAGCGTGAGCAGAGGTCTATTAGCTTCTTTTCAGACACGTCAGGCATTAATTCAGGTACGCTGAGTAACATTCTTAATAAAAATCGCCCGATTGCTATGCAGCAATTGGATCGAATTACAGCGGCTATGGGATTAGAAGAAGGTCATTTCTATGAACTATACATAGATGAGTGTTTTGTGCATGCGACTCCTGACTGGCGGAGACTAGGGCCATTCCTCCATCGTTGTGCCGATTTGAGTAAGTTGAATTGTATTGAAGAAGTTATCCGCTTAATGATGGATAATCTATCTTATATTCCCTTGTTATTCGAAGTGGCAGAAGAATTCTACCGTGATGGCAAATACGAACCCGCGATCCTTTTATACGAAACGATTGCTGAGAGTGAGAAAATGCAGCACTCGGAGCGGTTAGCCTTATGCCAATACCGATTGTTCAAGCTCGGCCTGTCCAAGGATCAGCAACGGAATCTGATCATCGCAGCACAGTTTGAATACTATGTAGATCGCCTGGATGAACGATATCAGTTGGATGCCTTAAATGAGCTTATTAATGCGTTTGGTGCACTACATCGTTGGAATAAGGTACAAGAGCTATCTGAAAAGTTAAGAGTGAAAGCAACAATTCATTATGAATTGAATGGTAGGAAGAAGCCGGAAGAAACCAAACGACCCATCATATTTTATATCTTGTATTCATATCTAGCAGCAGGTAGTGCCTGTTATCAGCTCAAAGATTATGATCATGCACTTGAGTACGTGTCACTCTACGCGGTTAACGATTGGGTGAAAGAGTGTAACGAGGAAGAGGCGCTAGTCATCACTCAGTTCCAGGAATGGGCTGTGGGGAATCGTTATATCTACCGCTTGATGGCAGGGCAGTTTGAAGTGTTGCCTGATTATTTGAACTATATATCAACGAGAGAGAATGAGATATTTCCAGCATTATGCGATATCGTTACAGCGGCCAATCGATATAACGGAAATATCGATTTGGTGTTGGAACAGTACGAATCTTATTTCACATATCAGGAACAGAGCAACCGAATTGGGAAGGTCAGCAAACAAGTCACTGATGATCGATATGTACGTCTTTTAGCTGATTTGGCTGCATATTATCTGAAGAAAGATGAGTTTCATAAAGGTATTGAATTTGTCATAAATAGTCTGAAATTTTCACTTGAAATTTGTAGTGGTAGAGGTATGCTTAGAGGTGTCGGGCTGTTTGAGCAATACAGGGATTTTGCGACAGATACCGCTAAACAGCAGTACAAAATTATAATTAGTGAGGTGCAGAAACTCAATGAAGAGAACGTTGGCTTTGCTGATAGCCACATGTAGCATTTGGGTAAGTATCGTAATTCCTGCTCCTGAGCCTGTCTCTGGAAACGAAGCTCCAAGCCCTTCAATAGCGAGACCTGCTGATCATGGATTTGGTACTTAGAACATAACAAAATTAGAAGACGCCTCTGAAGCCTATTCAGGGGCTTTTTAGTTTGGAAAAATAAGTAATGTCATATGACTATAGTCCTACCGATTGACATAATCAGCTAAAATATGACAAAAGGAGGGGACACTATGGAACATACTGCGTTAATCGTCCAGATTGAATCGGCTAGGGAACTGCTGTACACCATTGAGATGAAATATGGGAATCTGCTGCACCCGGAAGTTATTCAGCAGTCCGTAGTGTTAGACGGTCTTATTAATCAATTCAATCAAGCCAAGCAGAAGGCATCCGTGAGATCATGCTAATGATTTAACTTAGCTAGCTTAGCAACGGTTAGGGCTTAGACTCTGGAGTTAATCTAAGTGAAGCAGTTTTAATTTTGAGAAAATAAAGATGAGTATGTATTTGACTATTTACTTTGCTGCCTTCGTGTACTATAGTTAGTTACATGAGTAACCAACCAACTAACTGAATGACAAACCAACTAACACAATAGACACAGATATTATCATTAAATAACGAAAGTTGGATCTGCATGAAATCGACTTTGGATGAATCACAGCCTATTTTTCATCAGATTGCGATGATGATTATGGACGATATTGTAGAAGGCCGACTAAGGGTGGAAGAGCAGGTTCCGTCCACGAATGAGCTTTCACGGTTCTACAATATCAATCCAGCCACAGCGCGTAAGGGACTTCAATCGCTAGTGGACAAAGGCATTATTTACAAACAGCGGGGAGTAGGCATGTTCGTAGCGAAGGGAGCGCGAGATACGTTGCTAATGGAACGAAAGGAACATTTTTACGAAGAGTATATTAGACCACTGCTTGAGGAAGCGCGAAGAATTCATATGAATGAAGATATGATTATTGACTTGATTAAGGGCAAGCAAGATAAGGAGGATGAGTCATGATCCAATTAGAGCAGGTTAGCTACAGCTATCAACAGACCGCCGTACTAAAGAATCTGAATTTACATGAAACGGAGCCTGTCATCAGCGGGTTATGGGGGAGAAATGGTGCTGGTAAAACGACACTAATGAGTTTGATTGCGGGTCATAATCGTCCTGCAAGCGGCACAATCCGTGTAATGGGACAGAATCCATACAACAACCTAAAGGTGCAAGATCAGCTATGTTATATCCAAGAATCGCATCCACTCGGCAAAAGTTGGACTGTTCGGGATCTGGTTCGATTCGGACAGTACTTTCACTCTAGTTGGGATCAGGATTTGGCGGAACGGCTTATTGAGATGTTTGAACTACCTACAAAAAAGAAAATTGCCACCTTTTCCAAAGGTATGAATTCTGCGGCACAGATGATATTGGGACTCGCTAGTAAAGCCGATGTTACCATATTGGATGAACCGACAAATGGATTGGATGCGGAGAAACGTAAGTATTTTTACCGCGCATTATTGGACAGCTATGAAGACCACCCGCGATTAATTCTCGTGTCCAGCCATCATATTGAAGAAATTCAGCCATTGTGTGAGTCACTTATTGTTCTTCATGATGGGGAGATCCTCATACACCAACAGATGGAGGAGATACGCGAACAGGGAATTCTGCTAACAGGGTCAGTTCAAGATGTTAATGAAGTGGTGCAACATGCTAAGGTGCTAGAATCTTCTGAACTTGGCTCAACGTTAAAAGTGATGATCGATGCCCCATACTCTGCCGAGTGGAAGGAACTTGCTCGTGATCAACGCCTTTCCATTGAGAAAGCTACGCTACAAGATTATCTCATAAACATTACACGGAAGTCGGAGGGGGTGAGGGGATGAATGCGATTCGCGGAACACATCGACTGATTCTGGATGATATGCGTTGGTTTCTTAAATTGTTTACCTTGATAACCTTGTTGCTGGTTCTAGCCTATGTCACAGTAGGGCTTATATTTGATGTGAGTTTCCCAGCAGCGGCCTTTGGCCCTATGTATGGGGGGATATGCGGATTTGCTGTTTCAGGGATGGTTGCTATATTTCCTGTTGCCATCGGGCTAGGCAGCACAAGAACTCAGTTTATGAAGTCGTTCTACCTGAACTCAGTGGGGATGGTTATTGGAGGCATTACCGTCCTGAACGTGATTTATGTTCTGATGCATTTACTCCATGCGAGCGGAATACTGGGTGTGACATTGTATCAGCCAGGTCAGTTGTATACGAGTGCGTACGAATGGTACTCCTATTATTGGATCGATCTCATGGTTGGATTACTAATACTGGGTCTTTCTGCATTCGTTACGGTTAGTTGGATACGTTTAGGCTTCCGAAACTTTTTCATCCTATTCTTCACCATTGCGCTTGGACTCACGTTATTCATTACGCTGTCTGATCTAAGTGGACTGATTCGCTGGATTACGGAAACGAACAGTGTCCTGCTATTCACTCTCTTAGGTGCAATCGGTGGTTGCCTGCTACTATCCACTTACCCTATGATGAAACATGCGCCCCTTGTACGAAAAGGTAGCAAAGACTAACGATAAGCCGGTGAAAGGCCTGAAGGGAAAGACGTTTCCCTCGTAACGAACCCAAAAGTGGGCAAATAGTGAGTTAAACACGTAGTAACGCATAGTGATAAGAAAAACACGAGGGAGCATATGCTCCCTCGTGTTTGTTTATGCACGTTTGTTTTATTTAATTTAAGCCTGAGCTTGCGGTTTGAATCCTTCCTCATGAAGATATTCACCAGCTTCACTGCGTGATTCAAAAGCCATCTCTAGATCATGACCGGTAAATACACACCACATGTCATTATCATATTTTAACGTGAGTGTTTGTCCTTCTTCATTGATCCAGACTCCGCCGCCAGACGAGAGTGTAAGTGGGACAAATTCTTGTGGAATGTGTGCTTTCTCAACCACTTCAACTGCTTCTGGATTATAAGACATCGCTTGGATTGTTGCATCCAGCAATGTGCGCAGATCCGCTTCGGAGTAATCACGAATATTGACGAACCCTTTAGCATCCGTCTCGTAATTTGGCAGCAGCCCTGCATAGATATAACCATTACCGTTCGGGTGAATATGAAGCGCTACAACCTTCTTCTCATAGGCGCTGTCCTCGTAGTGGAAATTCACACGCCCAAGAGAAACATTTTTGCGCTGAAGTTGAGGATACGATTCTAGAATTTCAAGCTTTTGTTCAACGTTAAGCATA
This sequence comes from Paenibacillus sp. ACRSA, assembly GCF_022346845.1. NCBI lineage: Bacteria > Bacillati > Bacillota > Bacilli > Caryophanales > Paenibacillaceae > Paenibacillus > Paenibacillus sp. ACRSA. The sequence goes on from NZ_JAKRNP010000004.1 coordinate 182,816, forward strand.
TGTGCCTCCTGTTACTTGTTAGGTAGAGGGATTATACCACAGGTGAAGGTTGTAAACATCTTCTGCTCATGAGGAGAATGCGGCATTACGAACAATCCTCTTCATTATGATCCTTATGCCCCCATGATAATACGTTGCCCGAGCGCTTTCAGGTGTTCCATAACTTGCAGATAAGGGTATGGCCCATAGCTGATTCTTGCTACACCTAGTGCAGCCAGTTGGCTGGGTGAAGGCTCGGGGGAAGTGACCATTACGTTGACGGGAAGCGGCGACTGATCACAAAGTTTTTTGATCCATTGTGACTGCTGTAATCCTGGAACGAATAGACCGCTAGCCCCTGCTTCCGCGTATGCCTGGGATCGTGTGATGGCTTCATTGAGTAACACTTCATTATGCTGCTCTGGAGCCTGTTGCAGAAATAAATCTGTGCGTGCATTGATAAAAAGAGGAATGCCTGCTTGCTCTGCAGCTGCTCGAGCGGCAGATAACCTCAAACACTGCTCTGTGACCGTGTACAGACCTTCGCCAGCGGGAAGCTGATCCTCGATATTGATGCCTACCGCACCATGATCAATGATTTGCGATACATTTTGCTTCACTTCTGACGCGAACCTGCCATACCCTCCCTCTATATCGATGGTTACAGGCAAATCTACGCTTTTTGTAATGCGTGCGAGGTTAGCAAGTACCAGCTGGAACGGCAGAGCTTCTCCATCCTGCTCACCGTGGGCTGCGGCAACAGACCAGCTTCCGGTAGCAATAGCTGCGGCTCCTGTAGATTGAATGGTCTGTGCACTTCCAGCATCCCACACATTCACCAGTACAAGTGGTTTCCCCTTCACATGGTATTGATGAAATTGCTCAGCTTTATCTCTCATCGTGCGTTTGTTGGCGTTCATCTTGACTCACTCCTTTATATAAAGAAATGCGATGCTGAAATTTACTGTAACGACCTCTGTTTCTCGTGTTGGAGAAGCCAGTTTTTGCGAGAGATTCCCCCGCCGTATCCGCCAAGTTCACCACTTGTATTGATAACTCGATGACATGGAATGACGATCGCCAGTTGATTCGCTCCATTGGCTTGAGCTACAGCACGACAAGCTGTCGGTTTACCCAGAGCGATTGCAATCTCTTGATAGGAGCGTGTTTCCCCTGCTGGAATCAAAGATAATTGCTCCCACACCTTCTTCTGAAATGGTGTTCCTAAATAGAACAACGGTGTGTCGAACGTTGTCAGTGTTCCGTCGAAATATTGTTCAAGTTCTTGCTCAATGGATTGAATGGGCGGAGTCATGCCAGGTACAATCGCTGACTTGGTTCGTATCCGTAGGCGTTCTACCTCGCGTTCAAGCCCTCGACGATCAATAAATTCAAGCAAATATAGTTGCTTCTCATCAGCTACAGCCATCATGGGGCCAAGACGGGTGTCAATCCAGGACGCTTTAAGCACTTGGCCATCATTTACATGTGTTGGGGCAGCACCCATAATGCGTGAGAACGCATCACGAAAGCCACTACTGGATTCATACCCTGTAGATAGCTGGCTATCAATGACGGTGTGACCTGAACGGATATTTTTAAGTGCAAGTCCCATACGGCGAGCACGAGCATACTCCACAAAAGTCATGCCAAAGCGTTTTTTGAATTGACGCCTCGCCGTTGATTCATCAATAGACAGGTCTTTGAAATCCTGTTCTTTCCACCTTTTTTCCGGGTTATTCTCAACAGCCTCAACTAGAAGACGTACAACGTCAGATACGTGATTGGGATGGGATAGCGGACGACAGCGCTGGCAAGGTCGGAATGAAGCGAGTAAGGCCTGCTGAGCAGTCTCATAGAACTCGCAGTTTTCGAATTTTGGTTTTCGAGCTGGACAAGTTGGGCGGCAGAATACACCTGTTGTTTTGACTCCAACATAAAACAGTCCTTCATACTCTGAGTCTTTGGCAAGAAGGGCTTGATAATATTGTTCTTTCAGATCATCAGCAATCATGGGCACACATCCTTACGTTCTGAGAGTGGATCATCGAACTACATGCTTCTAGTATAAAAAAATCCCACCTACATTATCGCCGAAAATCAGGCATGGATTTTTTATTTTTTTTAGCTATTTCCGTCGAAATAATGCGTAAATGATAGATTTATGCTTATTTTTATAGAAATCTGCCGATGTTGTTCAGAATTTGTTTAGAATGGAGTGGTATAATGTACCTACCTACAGGGATTAGTATAGGTCTATGATACCTACTTACAAATATAGGTGAGAGGGAGTACTGACCCTTGAACAAGTGCAAAATAATAAACGGATTACGCATTTGTAGCGTGATGACTGAAGACATCGGAGATAGACAAATTGCGCGATTGTTGTTTGAAGGTCCAGGGGGGATCATCATGCGCTCGTTACATATAGGAATAGGAGCCAGGTTCGGAGGTTGACGAATTGATGAGACACTCAACGTATCAGAGCATTTATAAACCGGTGAGTTCAGCATCGGTCCAATGGAGTACGGGCGAGCTTAGAAAAAAAATATTTCAACTTAAGGCGCGACCGTTGTTATTGAAAATTGCCATCATCTCTCTTATTGTGATTATTGGTTGTAGTACGATGTTGACTGCATTTGCAGGCGGAGAGGAAGACCTGCTTTCGGGGAGAAAGGTCATTGTTTCCCAGGGGGATACGCTATGGAATCTTTCCGTAGAGTATAAGCCGCAACAAATGGATACGCGGGTATTTGTAGAAGTGTTGAAAAAAATAAATAAGCTATCTTCTAACTCTATTCAAGCGGGGCAGGTCTTAATTTTGCCTCAATATGATGATAAGTAAAACAGTATGGCGTTATGATTAGCCCATGTGTGTAGCCGCCTCAATGGTCTGCTACGCCGAAGATAAAGCAAACTAAAACGAGCCTAAATATCAGAAATGATATTTAGGTTTTTTTATGTCCAGCAATAGGGATTACATAATATGGAGCTTCATGAGGAAGGATAACGTGTATTAGTTATTGAGATGGTTCAATAAATGAATACTTTTTTGAACACGTACTTATTGACAGGAGGGATTCAATGATGAAGATAACATGGATGAGATCGACACGTTGGATATTTGCGTTAATATGCATTATGGTGCTAACGAGTGCATGTGGCGCTCGTAACAATAATGAATCCGTACAGGAGCATGCTTATCCGCAGTCGAAGGAGCCTATAGCCGAAGCAGGACCTGATTCGATCCCTAATGCGGATGCGAAACAGGACAATGGATCATATTCTGCGCAATCTGAATCCTCAGCAGATGCTGGAGATGGAATTATGATCGACATCGATCAATCGGACAAGCTTACGGAAGCAAAGAGCTTTCGTTACTCGGTGAAGGGTGTGCCAGAAGGCTACACGTTATCTGAACTGCGGTGGACATCCAATCAGATCACGATCATCAATTCAGTACAAGAAGCAACCGAGCATGAAGTAGGCGAGAATAAAGCAGACGGCAAAAAAGAAGGTTTCTACATCAAGGACAATGGTCAGCTCAATGAATTCAAATACACAGATGAAATGAAGGGTGAACGTGGTAAAGTAACGTTGGTTTATACGAATGAAGCTGGACAAGAGGTTCTGGCGGAGCAGGAAGTTAAGCTGAAGAAATAGACAGCATTTCTAGGCTCGCCCGCTTGAAATGGTATGAGCGCGAATGAATGTGATACGCTAGAAATACAGCACCTCCAAATTCATCAACCGATGTTCAGACGGTTTGATTAGCTTGGAGGTGTGATTTGTTTTTGGATTAAATAGAGCCTTAAATCTAGAATCTGTGATTGCTACATAAAGTCGAAGAAATAGCGCACAACATGGAACATGACTGGTGATGTGTAGGTAAGGCTATCGACCCTGCTTAGGTAGCTTTTTTTGAGTGCGTCAAACTTGTTATCGTCCCCAATCAACAGATCTCGCTTCAATACGGATACGGTCAGACTGCCAAAGAAACCTGCAAGGCTAATCAGCACCCCGATGAACAGGGCGAATCCTGCATCAAACGGCGTAAGGTACGGATGGATGAAGTAGGAGGCCGCTGTTGTAATTACAAAGGAACAAGCAAATCCTTCCCATGTCAAAAATGGATTAGCCGTAGGCACCACTTTTCGCTTGCCCAGATAGAGAGAGACCACATAATGGATGACATCATTAAGCTGAGTTAGCACAACTAAGAATAACACCAGCTTCGAACCATACTCAGGTGTAGCAAAAGGGAAGTAAGCAAGGTGACTGAGTCCGAACACCATGAGCATAAGTCCCCACTGTGTGGAACTCACGCTGCGTAGGAAGCCAACCGTCCCTTTGTTAATTAAGCGAGGGAGAGGCAGCACTAAGAAAACATATAGCGGAATGAAAATGATGAACATCCCATACCATCCAATATAGATCCAGTAGAACTGAGCGGGTACCGCTAGATATGCCCATAGGAACAACCTGCGATCTGCTTTGCGTGTACTGCGGATCATGGAGAAGTATTCCTTGAGTGCGAAGAATGCAAGCACCATAAGGGAGAGCAGGGAAACGATAGGGTTAAATAGTGTAGCGAGGCAGAAGATAACGAGCATGCCCCACCAGGTTTTGATTTTGTTGCCGATGCCCGAATAGTCTTTGTCCGGCTGTAGCTTTGCAATGATTTTGTACACGATATGTATGACAAGTAGTGCAGTGAATATTAAGGTTAATGTGAATAGTGAACTGCTCAACGAAGGATCACCTGCTTATCTAAAATAAGATTCCATAAAAGGGTACCTATGTTATTATGAAGGAATAGTGACCACATGATAAGGGGAAATTTTGTTATGACCGATCAACGCTCCATCTATATCCTGCTCACGAATACAGGAACCTTGTTTACCAAAGTCATTCAGAGTTACACCAAAGCACCCTATAATCATGCCTCGATCTCGTTTAACCGGGAGTTATCCGAGTTATATAGCTTCGGTCGTAAACATCCAAGCAATCCACTGAACGGTGGGTTTGTGAAGGAAGATATCCAGACAGGTACATACAGTAAATATCCGAACACAACATGTGTTATTTACGAGCTTCAGGTGACAGAACGTGAAGTTGAAAAAATGAAACGTGTGCTACATATCTTCATCCGTAGCCGCCAGAAATATATGTACAACCTGCTTGGCGTAATTGGCATTACGCTGAAAGAGCCTGTCGAGTTTAGCAACTCCTACTTTTGTTCACAGTTTGTAGCAGAAATATTACAGCGATCCGGAATCAAGCTGTGGAACAAACTGCCTGCCTTGGTGACCCCGGATGATTTTCGCCAAAGTGAACAACTAGCGCTTGTATATGAAGGGAAGTTGAGCGAGTACAGACCGGGAAACAACGATCAGGACGTGGGAGAATAATATTACACAAACAGCCTGCTGCCATGGATTTCTGGCTAACAGGCTATTTGTGTCATATTAAGTAGAGGGTGATGCAGGACGATTGAAGTCAACTTCTTCGAGGAATTCAATGACTTCACCGTTGGGACTATGAACAACTGCATTTCGAACTTGAAGTGGAGGATTACCAAGTGCAATCCAATCGGGTGGGACATAAGGCCGTGCACCAGAGGCAAGGGCTTTCTCGTATATTACGTCCACATTGTCTACGTATAATGCGAAATGCAGCAGAGCCCCATGTCTTACAGCTTCGGGGGAGGCCGCTGGTTCGCCTTCAGCTGCGATTACGGCTCCCGGGTCAAATAGTTCAATGCATGTGCGTTGATCCGGTGAAATTAGCATGCAGGCCTCGGTAATGCGGAAGGCCGGTAGACTCCAAGAGTGTCCAACTGTAAATCCCAGTACATTCGTATAGAAAGAAAGTGTATTCTCATAATCACGTGCCTGAATCGCTATGTGAGCAAGTCCATTTACACTCATACTCCATCGCTCCCTTCATCAAGTTGTATTCCTAAAATATAAAGGGAGTTGTACATTGGAACCATGCAGTTTCAAAGGATATACGGGAGTATGGCTTACACTTTATTAGCTCTTTTATTCAAATAAACTTATTAAATGAGATTGATTCTTGGGAGGGTCTATAGGTGGGTTATGTTATAGATGAAGTTGACCAACAGATTATGCGTTTGCTTCAACACCATGCACGGATGTCTATTGTACAGATTAGCAAAGAGGTTAACATGTCCCAACCTTCCGTCAAGGAGCGAATCCTCAAATTAGAGGAAAACGGAATTATATCGGAATATTCGACGATCTATGATCTAGCACAACTAAATCGAGGTACAACAACTTTTATTTTGCTCAAAACAGAGCGCTGTGAGGAATTCGTTCGCTTCTGTGAGCAGGCTGTTGAAGTCACCGATTTATATCGGATTAGTGGTGAGTACAACTATCTCATCAAGGTACAGACGGCAACGATTGAAGAGCTTGCTGAGTTTCAGGAATCCCTTGTAAAGCTTGGTCCATCCAAATCCCATATTAGTATGAAAAATATAATGGAACATCGCGTGCTGCTCTAAGGGAACTATAATCAAAGCATGTTCAACAAGTGCATGGGGGGGCTTCCCCTTGGAATCGAATGTATATAAGAACTGTAGGTAATTGCAGATCAATATGATATTGCAGCGCTTCTCTCCAATACCAATAATAATTGGGAGAATTCACGGCTCATCCTGTTCTTCTAATCACTGTTCGTTCATAGAGGACTCCTCCATAACCTTCGTGTCTCTGTTGGCACGCAAATAATCAAGATGTGATTTTCCCCAACCACACATACCATCTAGAAGAGTCCCTACAGTCTGTCCGTGCTCAGATAAGCTATACTCCACCTTAGGAGGGACATCTCCATAGAGCGTGCGAATAATAATCTGATCCTGCTCTAGCTCCCGCAGTTGTTTGGTTAATGTCCCCTGTGTAACGTCAGGAATCATTCGTCGTAATTCTCCAAAACGTTTAGTGCCTTCCTTCAGCAAAATAAATAAGATGAGCGGTTTCCATTTTCCATTAATGGTCTCCAGTGTGGTCATTACTCCTTGTAAACGTGGTTCTTGTAAATCCATAGTATTCACCTCAATTTATAGATATATATATGAGATTATTCTATCATACTCGATTTCTAGGATTTGAGATGAAATAAACCTGTCCAATTAGACTGCATGTTCTCCATGAGTGGTTTTTAGTGCCCGCATGGTGAGCTGAAGATCACCAACCTATAGTACGAAATTTCATACTTAGTACGATTGAATTGCGTACTGTTCAACATCCTTCATTTCATTAATAATGGACAAATCATTGGTGCATAGCCAGTAATTATGATGTGAAGGGACAGATAAGGAATGAGACAATATGCATTGCAAAACCAACGTGTCGTTATTATTGGGGGCAGCTCGGGAATTGGACTTGCAACAGCGCTGGAAGCAGCGGAGGCAGGAGCGCATGTAATTATTGCCGGCAGATCAGCCCCCAGGCTGGAAGAAGCAAAGGAGCAGATTGCTCGTGAAGCGAGTACGTCGGGGAAACGGACAATTGAAGGTTACGTGTTAGACAATCAGGATGAGGAGCAACTGAAATTATTCTTCAATCACGTAGGCGAGTTCGACCATCTATTTACTCCTGGAGCTGTATATACCCGAGGATCACTGAGTTCAGATCGGGAGACAGCTGAAAGTTGTTTTAAGGGAAAGTTTTGGCCTCAGTATTTTGCCGCTAAATACGCTGCTCCACAGTTGTCTTCTTCCGGTTCAATAACGTTAATGTCTGGTGGATTCAGTCAGCGTCCTTTGGATGGAGGAGCCTCTTATGCCGCATGTAATGGAGCTATTGAGAGCTTGGGTAAAGCACTTGCTGTTGAGCTTGCGCCAGTACGCGTAAATGTCGTTTCTCCGGGAACGATCTGGCGGGAAGGGCAAGAAGGAACTCCGCGAGGGGAGCACTTCAAGGACTATGAGAAGCTTGCGTTACTCCAGCGGGTGGGACGAAATGAGGAAATTGCGCATACTGTTACCTATCTGATGACTAACACGTTCACCACAGGCAGTACATTATTCGTCGATGGTGGGTATACGCTAATCTGATGGTAAAGATTCGATCTATTGTAGATCGGGTCTTTTTTTCTTTGCGCATCCTCCATGTTCAGAATCGGTCCAGAGCGTTTTACTACAATACAAATAACACAGAACGGGAGGACAGAATACATGTTATTCAAGCGGTTTATCAGTTTTATGTTGGTTGTAGTGATGTTGGTGCCACTCATTAACGTGGGGGGCGTAGCCAGTGCAGATGAATTATCGCCTCGTGAACGTCTTAATGAACAGAGGAATGATTATTTCAATAACTCAGGATCGAACATAATTGCTAATGTCCAGAGTATTTTGGAGGAGCCGGAATTCATTAGTTTGCCGGCTGACTATAGTTTATTAAGCAGTAGTCAAAGATTGGAGATTGCAGAAGGTGTAGTGAATTTCTTCTCGAACAATGTCCAGTATGTGGAGGATCGCCAAGTTGAGTATACTGCACATCTTGTATACAATTTAGTGAAACTTAATATCCAATTAGATGCAGCTATATTTCAGGAGACATCAGAGTCACTGTTTGAATTGTTTGATCAAGTGAATGATTACTTTCCAAGTGATAGTGATCAACAATTGAATCAAATTCGTTATAGTGGCTCATATCATACTCTATTGGGCGTGGATAAAACGCTGTTACTCAATACGGCATACTTTAAGTACGTAAAGGCAAACTTTGGTGATCATGTCTCTTATGAAAGCAAGTTAAGTTTTATGACGACGCAATTGGCTCTTTTTAATGGTGTGAACGGTACAAGTGTTAGTTCTGCTTTAAATCAACTTTATAGCATATATGCTGCTACTCAAGATTATATTCAGCATCAAGATAGCAGCTTTCCGCCATTTGCACTCAATTTGAGTAAAATGTCCGAGATTGTTAATGATGATGAACTTAGCGAATTGACGGATTGGATCATTGATAACAGACCAGAGAGTGGATATTATGACACTGTCGCTCAAGTGCAATCTGCATTCGATTCATTCTTCGCAGGTGTACCATGGTTGGATCAGTATAACGAATTCAAAAAGACTGCTAACGAGAATAATTTGGAAGATATCGAGAAAGCGATAACGTTCTTTAGCGATGAGCAATTCTTAGTTTCACCTGAGTTTAAATCTCTTTCTACTGAAGATCAGCAGGCAGTAGCAGCATACTTATTAAGAATTGAAGCTCAGACAAGTGCCGGATATACAAGTCAAGGACAAGTTCAAATCATGGTCGAAGTAGCTATGCGGGCACTCGATGTGATGCACCAGATTGGAGGGCCAACTGCGAAGACTGCACTTGATGCGTTCTATACGAAACAAGCGGAACGTGTGATTTACTTTAATGATGCCGCTGAAAGAGCGGAATTCTATCGTCTCGTTAATGCATATCTCACTTCCTCTGATCTTGAAAAGCGCATGACGGCATACCGATTCGAAATTAGGCTCAGTACAAACTCAGCGATCAATCGCGTCATAGGATATACCGAGTCAGCGGTGGAATTGACTCCATATCTTAACCGGATTGAGACGAAAGAAGATATGAAGGATGCAATAGAGAAAATTGCTTATATACAGAGCAATGTCGAAACATATAACACCAACAATCCGACTAAACCGATGGAGGAGTTCCCGCTAGATTTCAGTGAATTCAATAAGCTAACTGGTACGGATAAAAATGAATTGGCCATGCATATGTTGGAGAAACGTCCGAATGCAGGATATTTATCCTATGCAGATATTCAACATGCTTTTGATCAATATTTGAATCCGGATATTGATAATGGTAATAAATCTGATCTGCGTGATGTGAATTATGCAAGAGAGGACGAAGATACAGATGATATGATCATGGCTATAGAACATCTGGAAGACATCACGTTGCCTCAGGAATATTCCAACTTCACGCCAGAATTAAAAAAATATGTAGCTAAATTCTTGATCTATCAAGTAGGGGAAGACTATGAAACAGAGTCACAAGTTCAATATATGATTGAACTGGCTGTGCAGGCACAATTAGTCTGGGAGCAAAAGGAACTGAGTGTCCTTCAGAATAAACTAGATATTCTAGCCCAATCCTTGTCCGATGGTCTTGAGCACTTTAATGATCGCAAGACAGAGGATCTGCATAATATCGGGCAGCGTTATCTTGAACTCAGTAGAGCGAACAAAACTATTTTTGCATATACCTTCTTACACTTATTGGCGAAGGAGAAGTTGGAAGGAACATCAGCAGGGGACATCCCCAACCCTGAGTTTATTCTTGAACTACTCTCTACACCGTACGAACCAATTGAGAATGCTATTACGGTAGACCAAATGGATCAATGGCTTGATACAACGATGAAGGATCAGTTGAGTGGTGAACAATTTTTCCATGGCAAAAAGTTCGACTTCTCAGGTTCCATTAATCTGTCCAGAAGAGTTGGACTTAGCAATGCAGACAAAAAGGAATTAGCAGAATGGGTTCTGGAGCATAAAGAGAATGGTTATAAGAATGTTCTCCATTTGCAACATGTCATTGACCAATTCTTCACCGCTCCTAATGTAACAGCGGACAACACGAATAAGAAATTAATCGGTCTAGACTCTACCATGGAAATCTCCTTTGATGGAGGTCTGAACTGGCTTGATTTAGCATTGATTAACCGTTTGGAACTTAATCGAAATGTAACTGTGCTGGTACGTTATAAAGCGATCGAAGATGAACTGCCAGGGCGTGCTCTGAAATTTGTCTTCACAGCCAAAGACTCAGATGGTGGTAATACAACAACACCGCCAACGACACCGACTAATCCATCAACACCTAGCCCATCTACGTCAACACCAGTTACTGGAGGATCAAATACAACACCTGCTCCAGCTACGAAACAGGAACAGATTGTTGTAGATGTCAACGGTGTTAACGGCACGAACTTGACCAAGACACCAATTACTCGTACAACTGAAACGAATGGTGTCATCAAAGATTTGGTGAAGATGAGTGAAGCGATTGCGAAGGAGTCCGTAGAAAAAGCAAAACAGCTTGGCACAGATACAGCACGTATTGTCATTCCAGATGCCCAAGACGCTGTGTCCGAGACACGGATTGAACTGCCAAAAGCAGCCGTTAAGGAACTGAATGATGGTGCACTTAAACTTGAAATCTCTACAGGCAATGTCGTAATTTCTGTTCCAACGAGTTCGATTGCTGGATTCGATCAAGACTTGTATTTCCGCGTTGTTCCACTGAAACTGGAATCGGAGCGTAAGGAAGTAGAAGAACGTGCGAAGAAGGAGCGGTTGATTCAAGAAATTGCTCCCGATACGAATGTACGTATACTGGCTCGTCCAGTTGAAATTGAAACGAATATGCAAAGCAGAGAAGTAACGTTAACATTACCACTGCGTAATAGCTTGCCGACCGATCTAGCTGCACGTCAGCAAGCATTGGACAACCTAGCAATCTACATTGAACACAGTGATGGTACCAAAGAATTGATTCAAGGTAAGCTGGTGAAACTCACAGATAATAGTGAAGGCATTGAGTTTACTGTAACTAAATTCAGTACGTTCACACTTGTTGTCGTGGATGGCTTGAAAGCTTCGCAAAGTTCACAGCTTCCATACATTCAAGGTTTTGGAGCAGATTTCCGTCCAGATGCGTTGGTAACACGTGCGCAAATGGCGGCCATGCTAGCTCGTAACCTGACTGAGGGAGCTGGATCAAGCTCTGCTGCTAGTGTGAGCTACACGGATGTATCTGCAACGCACTGGGCTATCAGTGAGATTCAGAAGGCTCAATCCGCAGGCATCATGAACGGGTTGAGCACTACAAAATTTGCGCCGGAAGGCTCCATTACCCGTGCACAGATGGCAACGATTGCGTATCGTTGGATGCAGCAACAAGCAAGTGAAGCAGAAGCTTCGTTCACAGACGTATCTGCAGACCTCTGGGCATCGGATGCGATTGCTTATGTACAGTCTTCAGGCTTGATGGTTGGTTACAGCGATGGTACGTTTAAGCCAAATAACAAACTGACACGTGCGGAAGCCGTGAAGGTACTGAATGTGCTGTTCAATCGCACACCACTCACAGGAGCGGTGACACTTTCCTTCAGCGATGTACCAGCTACACACTGGGCATATGCGGACATAGAAGCGGCAGCGCAAAAATAGTATTTCATACAGAATGATAGATTCTAGAATAGTAGGGAAATATAGCAGATAAGAAAAGAGCTGTTCCAAGTGCCATACATTGGCTAGGGACAGCTCTTTTTTGAGTTTTCGTCTAACTTACACTACTTTGTCGAATCATCTAGTTCCGATGCTTTCCAATCTAACGAATCGAGGAGACGCTACTTACAGCAAATTCAACAAACCGAATATCTAACGAATTATAGCGACGTTATTCCACGATAAAGTAGAAGATTTGGCTACTTTGGAAGCTTTCTTTTACAAATAACTTCGCTCAGGTTCGTTATAATCGGCATCGCAGCTTTATCGGTCATATAAGACTTGTATGATTCGTTAGCGCCTCAGGTTTGGATTATTGGAGAGAAATGATGGGACTCCTGTTAATCCATTTTATATAGAGAACTCATTTATGCGCTCAGGGGATTCCAGACATTATCGTTATCGTAAAATACTCATTCTTGCGCAGAGCTTGGATAGAAGCTACCCTCTTGCAGCTGGTTTACAAATCCCTGAAGCCAAATATAATATTGCTCCGCATGTTGAAGTTTGTGCAGGTCACGCAGTGCCTCATTTCGGTCTTCTGGCAAGGTATGCTCCGAAAGGATGATCGCCGACAGATCAGGAATGACTGCTCGTATGCCTTCTAACATCACATCTACTTCCCGTTGTAGCTTCGATCCGAAGAAGTTCTGAAAGGTACGATAGAAATCCGTTTCCGCCAGATACTGATCCTGACGATCTTTCTTCTCATCTAGTTTATATATCATCTGTGACTCGGTAAGTGAACGAACCGCATAACTCATATTGCTTTTACTCATGTTCATAGAGTTCTTCATCTCTTCAAGTGTCATGGGTCGATCCTCAAAATACATAATTCCATACAGCTTGCCAAACGTATGATTAACCCCATATAGATCCATCGTGTTCGCGATGGCGTCGATGACTTTCTCCCTCAGCTCATACCGATCGGGTAATGAAGAATGATTCGGGTTCCCGGTAGTTTCTTTCACCACTATGTCACCTCAAGTTTATGATAGCGTTCCCACTAGCTTCTTCATATTTTACATGAATCAATTCAATTTTAACATAACTATGAAATAGATTTTTCAATACAAGTGTACAATCATTTTTGTACGGAATAAACAAAAAGACGTTTCATGCCAAATATTCCTAAAAGATTAAAGAAAAATTGAACATAAGGAGTGGGGGAATTGCGATTAAAGCTATGGAGGGAGTCTGAAGCGGTATTCTTCACGTTGCCGGCTCTAATTCCGTTGCTGGTGTTCTGGCTGGGGCCTCTCGGATATATCGTTTATCTCAGTTTCACCGATTGGGACTTCATGAGCCCAGACAAGTTATTTATTGGTTTAGATAATTACAGCTATCTGTTGACCAACTCTGAATTCTACCAATCTTTGAAAGTAACGTTGTTATTCGGATTAGGAAGTGTAATTCCAACCATCGTGGGTGGACTAGCACTCGCTATGCTTATGAATAGCAAGATCAAATCAACGGGCATCTTCCGGACTTTACTCTTCTCACCATGGGTAACGCCAACCGTTGCGGTGTCCATCGCATGGTCCTGGATTTTTGAGCCAGAGGTGGGACTTGCCAATCTCATGCTTGGCTGGGCGGGAGTATCTCCTATTGGTTGGTTGCGTGACATGGATTGGGCACTGGTTGCGGTACTGATCGTTACCTTGTGGAAGTCGATTGGTTGGGCAATGGTGTTCTATCTGGTTGCACTGCGAAATCTTCCATCTGATCTGCTCGAAGCGGCCTCCATTGATGGAGCAGGTAGTTGGGACAAGTTCCGAAGTATTACACTACCGCTGATCTCACCAACGACGTTCTTCCTTTCCATTATTCTGACGATTCAGTCTCTTCAGGCTTACGACCAGATTAACGTCATGACTCAGGGTGGACCGGCGGGATCGACAAGAACGTTGCTGTATATGTATTACCAATCTGCATTTGAATCCTTCAATGTAGGTGAGGCTTCATCCATCGCTGTTGTAATTATTCTGATCTGCGTATTGCTCTCGGGAGTCTCCTTCCTGCTCGGCAGACGTTTGGTGCACTACTAATGACAATGACGATGCCTAATAAGAAAGTCCAGAAAAGGATGAAGCGCAAGGAGATGCAGAATGTGCCGTTAAAACTGAAAATAAGTAAAATCATCCGCTATCTGTTATTGGCAATTATTGCGCTCGGTACAGCATTTCCTTTCTATTGGATGGTTATTAGCGGATTTAAGACGAATGATGAGATCTGGCAGTTCCCGCCGACCTTCTGGCCGGAAACCTTCCTGTGGAGTAACTACGTGGATGCTTGGAATGCCGCGCCATTTGCTCGTTACATCCTGAACAGTACCGGGGTAGCCTTGGCTATATGTCTATTCCAGATCGTTAACTCCAGTATGATGGCGTATGCACTGACTCATATGAAATTCCGCCTCAAAGGTACGCTGACCTCCTTAATTCTGGTGGGTTATATGATCCCGAGTACGGCTGTGTATCTGCCTAGTTACATGGTGCTTAGCGAGCTTAACTTGCTGGATTCCTACACAGGCTTGATTGTATCCAACTGTGTTAGTGTGTTCTCGATTTTCCTGATCCGCCAAGCATTCATGCAGGTATCTCATGAATTGGTAGAAGCCGGACAGCTGGATGGTGCATCACATTTCCGAATCTTATGGACCATTATCGCGCCATTGGTTCGATCAAGCTTCGCCGTAATGGTACTGATTACGTTCATCGAGCAGTACAACAATTATTTCTGGCCGATGCTGATCACCAAAGACCCTGATCTGCAGCTCGTATCGGCTGGTCTGAGAAGCTTCTTCGTCGAAGGCGGGGCATATGGATTGGCGTGGCCGCAAATTATGGCTGCGAGTGCCTTCACCATCGCACCACTCCTTGTTCTCTTCTTATTCACCCAGAAAACGATCATGCAGAGTGTCAACATGACGGCCGGTGTGAATAAGAACTGATTTGAATCACCGAACATCCTGCATCATCTAGATACACGGTACCAATTGTACGAACCAACATTTCACCTAAACGGGAGGAACAACAATGAAATGGAGTCAAGCGAACATGACATGGAAAAACAAACTGAGGTCCAACTGGAAGGGTGGCATGTCCCTCGTACTAGCAGCGAGTTTTGCTCTACTGACAGCTTGTGGATCATCTGCACCAGCTGAGTCCGACACAACAGCTGCTGCAAGTGGAACAGAAACTCAGGCGAAGGCGCCGGTAGAGATTGAGTTCTGGTATGGTCTCGGTGGTAATCTGGGTGACAACATGAAGAAAACGATTGATGCGTTCAATGCTTCTCAGGACGAAGTCGTTGTCAAAGGCATTGTACAAGCAGATTACACGGAGACAGAACAGAAGCTGCAAGCAGCAATTGCTTCCAAGAAGGTTCCGGCGGCTGTGCTGAGTGCCAATATCGACTGGGCGCGCAAAGGTTATTATGCACCTATGGATGAAATGATCGCAGCAGATTCGAATTTCCAAAAGGATGACTTCATTCAAACGTTCCTGAACCAAGGCGAAGTCGACGGGAATCAATACTTCCTACCGATGTACGGAACAACTCAAATCATGTATTACCGCATGGATACGCTCAAAGAGAACGGAATCGATCCAGCAAGCCTGACTTCATGGGAGAAACTTGCTGAAGCAGCAGCGAAAATGAGCAAACAAGAGAATGGCAAGACCACCTTCTACGGATGGCAACCAATGTGGGGTAAAGACAACATGATTGATGCCGTAATGGGTAAAGGTGGACAGATTCTTAGTGATGATGGCAAGACCGTTATGGTTGATTCCCCAGAGTGGATCGAGACATGGGATCTGTTCCGTAAATGGATTCACGAAGACAAGATCATGGGCATTGAGTATGGTGGTCAAGGTTGGGAATATTGGTACAAAACGATTGATAATGTGATGAAAAACAAGGCAGCAGGCTACACTGGCTCCAGTGGTGACCAAGGTGACCTAGACTTCAGCATTGTCGCTGCGATGCAACAACCAGGATGGGAAGGTATTGGTGAGGGTAAACCAGTTGCCAATGCGATTCTGGCAGGTATCCCGGCAGCAGCAAGCCCTGAGCAACAACAAGCAGCTTATAAATGGCTGACGTATTTCTCCAAAACTGAGAATACAGCTGCATGGTCGATGAACACAGGTTATATCGCAGTTCGTCAATCTGCTCAAGAAGATCCAGAGTTTAAGAAATTCAGTGAGGAAAATCCACAAATTACAGTACCTCTTCAACAGGCAGCTCATGCATCTGCTCCATTCCGTGATCCAACAGGTGGCAAGATCAATGATGCATTGAAGGATGCAGCCGATAAAGTGCAGATCAACAACGTTCCTGCAGCAGAGGCGCTGAAGGAAGCGAAGGAGAAAGCTCAGAAGGAGCTTGATCGTATCGCGAAGTAAGATTCAATTTCTCTATACTAATAAACAGATTAACCAAGCCGGGAGGGCGGTACATGCACGATGTACCGTCCTTTCGCTTCATTACGATCGTAGATAAGGAGTTTAATCAGATGCAACAAGAGGGGACGTATGTAGGGGGATCACCCCATCCGATTCAAGCAGTCCTATTTGACAAAGACGGGACGTTACTTGATTTTACAGGTATGTGGGGGTTCTGGACCGATTGTGTACTGAATGACTTCAGAGAACGGTTGGCTACCAGAGACATGCATATTCATGCGTCAGATATTCCGCAGATCTGGGGCACGTTCCATGATGAACAAGGACGTATGAACGGGTATGATGTGCGCGGACCACTTGCCATGGGAACGATGGATGAGGTATATGCCGTGCTGACCTGGCATGGATACCGAGCAGGATTGAGCTGGGCTGAAGCCAAGATTATGGTGCGAGATTGCCTGGCGCATGCAGAAGAAGCGATGGAGATTCATCGTCCAGCACGTCCGCTACCAGGTGTCCGTGAATTCTTAGAGCAATGCCGTAACCAAGGTGTTGCAATGGGGGTTGTCACGGCAGATGATACCCATAGTGCGGTGAGACATCTGCAATGGATGGGGCTGGATGCATTCTTCGACGTCATAATCGGTACGGATCTCGTGGATCGCGGCAAACCTTTTCCTGATATGGTGTCGCTCGCCTGTGAGAAGTTAGGTATACCTGCTTCGCAGGTCTTGGTTATTGGTGATACGGACGGTGATATGGAGATGGCACGTGCGGCTGGTGCAGCTTACAAGATTGGAATCGGAGAACTGGGGCGACTTACACTCGCGGATCGAACGATTCAGTCATTTCATGAACTTCTGAATGGTGGGGTAGCAAATGACTAATGCTCAAACATATCTGGGTTGGGTACTGCTCGCCCTCGCCATTGGACTGGAGCTGAGTGCCACCATTTTGCTCAAAGTATCGGATGGTTTCTCTCGGTTATGGCCTTCCGTTATGATGTTTGTCTGTTATGGAGCAAGCTTTACGTTTCTCAATTTCGCGGTGAAATATATGCCTCTAGCGGTGGCTTATGCGATCTGGTCTGGCGTCGGTATTACACTTATTGGTATTGTGGGTCATTATTATTTTGGTGAACGTCTTCGGTTGACCTCTATGGTATGGATTGGCTTTATACTGATCGGCATTATTGGACTGAAATGGAGTGATTCCTGATGAAAAATGAACATTTGCCTGAGCTGCCACTGGCCAGCTTTCAGGTGATTACGGATACGCATGTACGAGATGATGCAGATCATATTCATAACCGGCATTTGGAGCAGGCTTTGGCCGATATAGCTACCTTCAGTCAAGGAAGCAGCGGTATAATGCATGTTGGCGATGTGACGGATCGGGGGCTACCGAGTGAGTATCGTGAACTAGAGCGCATACTGAAGCAACACGCTGGGAACTTGCCTGAGATCCGTTATACATTGGGGAATCATGATATTGGCGCTATTGTATTTCAAGACCCTCCACTGTTTCTGGTGGGCATGACGTCTACCGAAGTAGCAGGTTTGTTAGAGCAAGATGAACATGTGGAGCCCACGATAACGCAAACGAAGGCTGAATCGGCTGCATTGGTTGAGCAGTTATCCCGCGGGTTGTATACTGTACCTGCTCATGTTTCATCAGATGGGAAGCCTGCTCCTTCAGAGGCTGAGCCGATTACGATTGCCGAGTTGTGGCATCGTCGATTGAGTGATTTTAAAATAACTACAGGTATGAAACGTCCTTATCACGATCACTGGATTGATGGGTATCACTATATCTTCTTAGGTACGGAGCAGCCTCATCCGAAGGATTGCGAGTTGTCTGCCGAACAATTGGTATGGCTTGAACTTACGCTGTCTGAGCATGCGACGCCAGATCGTCCGATCTTTCTGTTCCTGCATCAGCCACTCATGAATACAGTGGCAGGATCCATGAAGGAACAAGGGTGGTATGGGGTGAATCAGGATGCTGAGCTTAAGGCTGTTTTAGCCCAGTATCCGCAGGCTATTCTTTTCACCGGACACACTCACTGGCAGCTTGAAGCACAGCGTACAATGTACGATGGAGAAGGGCACATGCCAACCATGTTCAATGCCTCTTCTGTTGGTTATCTCTGGACAGATCAGGATGAGCATTTGGAGGGCAGTGAAGGTCTCCATGTGGAGATCTACAAGGATCGGGTCGTTGTGAAGGGGCGGAACTTTGTGACGGGTGAATGGATTGAGGGTGCAGAGTTTACGGTACATTATCCGGTATTAGATTAATCATGAGATAATTATAAATGAACAGAAGCAGTCCACAAGCGGTGAGTTATATAAGAGGGTCATCCTTAGATAAGGATGGCTCTTTCGGTTTTAGGTAGATTATACCAATCAAATTTTGGTACAGTGTAGATTGGATTGGTTTAACATGGCTTCGCTGCAACTGAAAGTATACATACAGCATATCCATGAGGACATTAGTACTCATGGATCAGTCCAGAAAATATGGAAGGAAGGAGTGTCCCTGTTATTCATACATATCAGCTTAATCGTATCGGATGTTTCTTTTATGGATTAGATTAGATCATACAGAGGTGGAACTTACGAATGCCGCAAGACAGAAGTTACAGTTTGAAAGAGGTAGTTAAACAACTAGGAGTAATACTGCTACTGCCTGCAATCTTTTTTATCATTACATCCTTAATATTAGAGATGTTAGGCGTGAAAAATGTAGATACAACGTTTGTGTTCATATTGTTTCAAATCATAACGTATACGTGGTTCCTTGCTATTAATAAAAGGTTCAGAGAATACATACGTGATCCATTATGCTCCAAAGTAAAGATAAGAACGGCAGCCTTCTATATCATCGCTGGGTTTGTGTTGATGGCACTAACTTCAGTGCTAGTCTTAGGCACTGGAATAGAAACGAATGAAGGTCAGCGAGAGACCTTTAGTCTGAGTAGTCTCCATTCCGTCATGACGCTTCAAAATATTTTTGTTATTATAGCCATTTCTATAATTATTCCGTTCTTCGAGGAGCTGCTGTTTAGAGGATTGTTCTTCACGACACTCTCCAGTAAATATGGACCATGGTGGGCATTAATCATCTCTTCGGTGGTTTTTGGTATGTTGCACGGTGGTGTTTTTATAGCTACATCCATTTTTGGACTCGTGTTTGGCTACATTTTTTATAAAACAAAATCACTGATTCCAGGGATTTTACTCCATATGATCTGGAACTCATTAAGTGTGTTTCTCACATAAGACACGCCTACAGAAAGGTCAAGTTTATATAAGAAAGTTCCACGTGAAACGTAGTTGTAGGACGATATCTGGGTAAAGTTGTAAATGGGTATGCCAACGATTTATACTCAAATAGATACACATGCGAATCACTAAAAGTACGTGTTCAGAAGCTTACTTTTTGAAAAACCTTTTAAATGTTAGTTTAACTATCCATGGAGAGGAAGTAGAAGCGGCATGAGAGAACTTCAAGTTGAAACGAAGTATGGTACAGTTCAAGGCGAGCTTTTGCATGGTACACGTGTGTGGAAAGGTATCCCGTATGCCAAACCGCCAGTAGAGGAGTTGCGTTTTCAAGCGCCAGTACCACCGGAATCATGGGATGGAATAAGACAGGCTACACAATTTGGGCCTGAGAATATACAGCCTCGTCACGAATCAGATTGGACAGGTGGGCAACGGCCAGTGGAATCAGAAGACAGTCTATATCTGAACATCTGGGCACCGGAAAAAGAAAGCACTAATCCTCTACCTGTTATGGTATGGATTCATGGGGGCTCATTCGTATCGGGCTCAGGCAGTCAGCCGATGTACGATGGGACACAATTGGCGCATAGAGGCGATGTTATCGTTATCACCATCAACTACCGACTCGGGCCACTCGGTTTCCTGCATATGGCTCCACTCGGTGAATCCTATGTGACGAATGCGGGTCTGCTTGATCAAGCGGCTGCGCTACAATGGGTGAAGGATAACATCTCGGCGTTTGGCGGGGATGCGAACAATGTCACGGTATTCGGAGAGTCAGCAGGCAGCATGAGTATTGCAGCTCTAATGGCTATGCCTGCCGCTAAAGGATTGTTTAACCGTGCCATCATGCAGAGTGGAGCTTCACAGTTCATCACTGCAGAACAAGCATCTGCGATGCGTGAGGGGATGTTGAAGATTCTTGGCGTTGAGCCAGACAATCTGCAAAAACTGAGAACCATTCCGGCAGAGGAGATTATCGCAGCAGGTGAGATTCTTAAACAGCAGATCGGAGCTGGGATGGCTCTGTTATTCCAGCCTGTACTGGATGGCAATACCCTACCTCAGACTCCACTTGAAGCGGTGAACGCAGGTTCCGCGCAGGACATTCCTGTATTGATTGGAACAACACGGCATGAAGGTGCTCTGTTTATCCAGCCACATGTACCTTTCTCACCCGAGATTGATATGGTACAAGGTGTGGACTTTATGGCACCAGATCTGGAGAACCGTGTGGCCATTGCAGATCGTTATCCCAAAACGGCAGATGGCCAAGCTCAAGTCATGACGGATCTTTTCTTCTGGCGCTCATCACTACAATATGCGGCGGCACAGCAGAAGCACGCACCCGTATGGATGTATCGTTTCGATTGGGTGATGCCAGAGCATCCATTGTTAAAAAGAGCCATCCACAGTATTGAAATGTTCTTTGTGTTCAATACATTACCTGTGTTGAAATTCATGAATGCTGAGCCGGACGAGGCAGCGGCAGAGCTTGCACTTAAGGTACAGGATGCATGGATATCCTTTGCCAAGCATGGTAAGCCGGAGACTGCGGGTGTAGCTTGGCCTGCATATGAACAGGATCGTGCAACGTTAATTTTTAACCATGAAATTGAAGTCGTGCATGATCCTGAAGCGTCTAAGCGGGAGTTACTAGGTCTATAACGTATAATGTGTATAACGTGATATAACGAAGTTCGTTACTCTATTTTCCCAAGAGTATGAACACCGCGGTGCACATTTGGATTCTCATATTTAAAGGTCAGCTGGGTTGGAACAAGAATAAGGCGACTTCCATTTTACTGTAGATGGGAGTCGCCTTTTCTTATGCAGATTGATGGACGTTAGTATCTATAGAAGCCTACATCTATTTTCTAGAGGCGCGCGTGTGGGATACCTCGTCAAAGTAGAAGGAACGTTTGCCTCCAGAGAACAGCACCATCAACACATGAATGATAAGGATGACGTAAACGACCATGTACAGCATAATCATACCCACCGACAGCCAGATCAGATAAGGCTGTAGGAGCCCATCATGTGTATTTTGGAAGGCATAGTCGTTAACCAATCGAATGATCGTAAAGGACAGCCATGGCACATAAAGAGCAATGAATCTTTTGAATATAGAGCTGTACGTAGGTTCACCTGTCTGTTGATTAACATAGCGGAATTTCAGGATGGCCGAACCTGGAGTTACTCCGTTTCGAAGCCATGGAACACAGAACAGTACAATAAATATACCTACGGAAGTGTTCAACACGTCGTTGATCACATTCGAATCGGTGAAGATTGACATCACATTAGAGATAAACACGACGATAATCCCATCTATCATCAATGCGAGCAATTGTGCCACAGGATATACGCGGTTCTGCTCCACGATCTGTTCGCTTTTCGCTTGGATGCTTGCTCGTGAGGGGAACAGTGCGAGTAGAATGGGTGCTGCAAAATATCCAAGCACGGCTCCTGACGTGTTGGCTAATAGATCATCCACATCAAATAGTCGGTAGGGACAACTGTAATAACCGTAAAGTCCAGTGAGCTGCGTTAGCTCGAAGAATAAGGAAAGTCCGAAGCCGCTAAACAAAGCAACTTTCCAGTGAGATCTCTTTTGCAAGAAATATCGGATATACACACCCAGCGGCATGAGCAATAGAATGTTAAACAAAACCTGCAGGAAAGCTCTGCCCTGAATCATGCCAAGATAGGTGGAGGGCTGTGACCAGATGATGGGTGTCTCTCGCATGATATCCTTCACAAACGTGAACGGAACGAGGTTGTAATAGATCGTGTCAGCCGCTTGCTGCACACATGTGTTCCGTGTTGATGGCAATGGAAGAATGACGAGACAGTAGGCAGCCAAAATGTAGAAGATAAAAGAGAAGCTAACGAAAAAGCGAGACCAGCTAAAGAAGCCGTCTTTGCGATAACCGTAGATCAGCCATGGAACGAGCAGGAACATGGACATGACAACAAATATAGCCAATGCCGCCTGTACAGGAAATACATAAGAAGACATGAGTGAGAACTCCTTTATATCGAATTATAGTAAGATTGTGATATGTGCTCCCTCAGGGGGAAGATTTATCATTTATCGTTCAGCGTGTTGTATTGGATAGTTATATGTTAAAGCGATACCCTTAATGTAAGGGATGATTGAACCTTAAATTTGGTTTAAATCCGGTGAATTCACGTTAGACTTAGGTCGTATCTAGGTGGAAGAATGTGACGTAATCCCTTATACTTGCGAGGAAGCCAATATAAGAGGTTGTAAGAAGGAGAGTTTAATACATATGTCTAATTTGCCTAACTGCCCGAAATGTAATTCCGAGTACACCTACGAGGACGGAAACCTGCTCGTTTGTCCAGAATGTGCTCATGAATGGTCTTTGGACGCTGAGAATGAGAACGCAGAAGATAGCAAAGTTGTGCGGGACGCGAACGGAAATGTGCTTAATGATGGGGATACGGTAACGGTCATCAAAGATCTGAAAGTGAAAGGCAGTTCGCTCGTCGTGAAGCAGGGTACGAAGGTGAAGAATATTCGTCTAATCGACGGAGATCATGATATTGATTGCAAAATTGATAGCCTGGGTGCGATGAAGCTCAAGTCCGAATTTGTGAAAAAAATCTAGCTATATCTTAGTCTAAGTCGTAGTCCAGCCACCTATAAACTGAATTAAGTATTAAAGAACGTTCAATTTCGCATGATTGCGGACTGGATGTTCTTTTTTGTTATTAGACACTTCGATAAATAAATGAACCTTTCTAAGCACGGCTTTGTCTATAGATTTGAAGCAGGCAGAAGTACAGAAAGGAGGGTGGATTTTGAGCGATAAAGAATTGTTCGAGATGTACAACAAGGATGTGTACCGCACCTGTTATTACATGCTCCATCATGCGCAGGATGCGGAGGACGTGTGCCACGATGTATTCATCACCGTATTTCGGCAGGACTGGAGAAAGGTTGAATATATGAAGACGTGGTTGATGAGAATCACGGTAAACCATTGTCTTAACTTTTTGAAGAAGAAGCGCTCTGCTAAAGAGCGGGAGAAAAAGCAATTTATGCTCACAGCGCAGACCACGGCTCATTCCGCTGATCAGGCGATGGAACAACTAGAGGAATCGGAAGCGTGGAAACAATGGATTCATGAATTACCTGAGAAGATACGTTCAGCTATATTGCTGCGGTATGTGAATGAACTGAGTTTGTCAGAAGCTGCAGAGATTCTAGAGGTGCCGATCGGAACGGTGAAGTCCAGAGTGTATAAAGGGCTGCGATTATTACGAAAGAAATGGGAAAAGGCCAGAAAGCTTCATCAGAAAGGGGAAGTGTATGGTGAAAAGTACAGAAAATCAATTGTCTCATCATCTGAAAAATGATAAAGATATGCCTTATCCTGACTTTGATGCAATGTGGAATCAGATTAGCCAGGATCAAGAACGTTGTCCCGCTTTACATGTGTCAGGAACCAGAGAATACGCAGGACGACGTATACAATTCAAGAAGACGGTACTGATTGGAACGGCCGCAGTTGTGTTGTTGGCAACACCGGTATATGCAGCAGTTCATTATAACTGGGATGATCTTCTGGATGGCAGAAGTGGGATTCAGCATGCTTTACAGATGGAGCTTGGACAGCAGCTTAACCAGTCGATGACGTTAGACGGAGTAACGTTGACGCTGGATACTGCTTTTACAGATGATAACCGTACGGTCATCTTGTATACACTTGATCCGGGGAAGTATACGGGCGACAACATCGAGTTCTCCTCTATCGGTCTTCAGGGCGAGGATGGCAAGCTGATTGAGGGCAGGTATCACCATGTATATGATACGGATGAAAGCAAGTTTAAGGGATACTTTGAGACCGAGTGGACACCGAAAGGCAAGCTTGCAGATGTTCACTTTACCGTGGGCGGCATTCAGATGTTAGTTCCTGCAGAGGCTCCACTTACGATTGATCCGTTGCAAAAGGATGTGCAGACCTTCAACATCGATAAGGATGGTCTGGGTACGTTAGAAGTAAGTGCGTTCAACGACAAGCAAAATCAGGTGATGTTGTCTACGTCTCTGACTTTTGAGCAACCTGAGGTTCGTGAATATGCGTTTCCACAGGTGATTATCTATGATCACGATGGAAATGTAATCAAGGAAAGCACCGGTGGTGTCTTTGGTACACCGGGCGATCATGGCGAATACACAGCAGAGCAGAACTACAACCTAGAGACGCTGAAGCAATCGGCTGCATCCTATGTGCTGGCCTATAATAGACAGGAAAGTCAGGTGAGTCAACCGTTTAACATCGGCATTCAGTTGGATAAGACGGAGATGCTCAGTGGAACGAGTACAAGAACTCTGGACTTACCTATGGAAGGTCTGCCAGAAGGGGCGCAGATCAAAGAGGCCATTATTACCCCTACACAGATCAGAGTGATTATTAGTCACCAGGAGAAATATATGCCATTGTCCTATGTGAATTACACACTGGATGTGGAGGGAGCAACGTTGTACGGTGGGTTGATGAACAGTGGCCTGGAGTATGAAACGGAGCTTCGTTTTGAGATAACGCCGGGTATGGAAGTGAATCAGGACACCCCGATCACCTTGATTGCTAGTCACAAAATCAACCGATTCCACGGTGAATTTGAGCCGGTTACGCTGACACAGATCAGTGAAAAGCCACAACAATTGGATACCGTGCTCGGGGGTTACGTTGTTCATTGGACATATTATCGCAAAGATGGGGATTTGTATGTGGAGCGATATAGCGACGATCCTCGCTTTGGCGGGGTGAATCAGACATATATGATCGAGAACGGTAAACGAAACTATGGCAAAATGTCTAAGGCTCAATTCTCCGGTGATGGCGATAACAAAGGTATTGATCAATACAAGCAATACACATCCGATACGGCAACTGTGTACCCTTGGGCGTACAGCACTGAGGAGCCTGAAAGTGAAGTATCGGTTCAATTGCAAGAGAGAACGAAATAAGATTGACAGGAAATATATGGGTGAACTATACTGGTTAGAATTTATTGATCTAAACGATAAACGCGATGATCAGGAGTATTAAGGATTACGGTTGGTTCAGAGAACTGTCGCTATGGTGTGAGGCAGTCCAGCCCGTCCCCCAACTCGCCTGTGAGTGGCAGGATTGAATGGTGTATATGCGGTTTATGCCTAGGCCCGAGCTGAAGTACATGCCGAATATACAGAGCTTCAGTACAAAGCCAAGCCAACTGTAGATCCTGACGGTTCATCTCCGTGATCAGATCCTAAGATTCTATGACTTATTCATATGTATATGATGAATTCTGTCATGGATGAAGAAGAGTGGTACCGCGAAGTTCTAACCTGTCGCCTCTTAGCTGAGGCGGCAGGTTTTTTACTTTTTTTTCAATCTACATACTCAGAAAAGGACAGGTGGATAAAGGATGAAGAGAGAGCGCATTATTGATTACTATTCGGGTTTCGATGAGTGGGGAAGGCTGGAACGAGAACCGCTTGAATTCATCATTAATATGCACTACATCAAGGAGCATCTTCCGGCTGATGGCTGTATTCTGGATAATGGCGCTGGGCCAGGGAAGTATGCTATGGAGCTGGCTAAATTGGGGTATCACGTTACCTTGTCTGATCTGACACCTGTCTCGGTCGATATTGCACAGCAGAAGGCGCTGGAGCTTGACTTGATAGAGCAATTTGATGGATTCCATGTGCTTGATGCAACTTCGCTCTCAGGTATCGCGGATGAAACGTATGACGCATCCCTGATGCTGGGGCCGTTATATCATCTACAGACCGAAGAAGAACGCGTGGCTGCTGTACAAGAATTGCATCGGGTGACCAAACGGGGAGGTATGGTCTACATCGCTATGCAGAGCCGAATGCGTATGAGTATCAATTCGTTGCGGTCACCGCAGCAATGGAAGCCGAACGATAGTATGGGAGCCATCCGTTCTTTTGTAGAAAAGGGGACTTTCGATCATCAGGATGAGGGACGATTTACGGGAGCATATTACTTCAACATTCAGGACGTCACCCCGTTTATGGAACAGCATGGCTTCGCGACAGAAGCGTTAATTGGTTCATCCAGCCTAGGCGCTATGCTCACAGATGAGCAGCAACAATATTGGCGAGATCGCGGCGAATATGACGAACTGATCCGTTATATGATTGAAGCGGCGAAAGACCCGTCGATACTGGGTGTCTCGTCGCATCTGTTGTACATCGGAAGGAAAAAGTAGTACCCAATTAACGTTGGAGATACGTATAAGCAACCTATAAATATAGAAAAAATAAGAAAAGTGCCCTCTGAAGACAGAGGGTACTTGTTTTTTTTCTCAAAATAGTTCAATATTAAGACATATTACAAAAGGTGATCTACTTACAATAGGTTAGATAGATGACGGATCGCTTCATACCAGGGAGGAACAGGACAATGGAAATCGGAATTAGTACATTTGTGGAGACGAACCCGGATGTAAAAACAGGAGAATTGATCAGTCATGCACAGCGGATTCGCGACGTAGTTGAGGAAATTGTGTTGGCAGATGAAGTGGGGTTGGATGTGTATGGCGTAGGTGAACATCATCGTGCCGATTATGCCGCTTCATCACCTGCCGTTATTTTGGCAGCAGCAGCTTCACAGACGAAGAACATTCGGCTGACTAGTGCAGTAACGGTATTATCCTCGGATGATCCAGTACGTGTATTTCAGGATTTTGCAACACTGGATGGTATTTCGAACGGACGTGCAGAGATTATGGCAGGGCGGGGCTCATTTATTGAATCCTTCCCATTGTTCGGCTATGATCTGAACGATTACGACGAGTTGTTTGACGAGAAACTGGATCTATTGCTGAAATTGCGTGATTCGGAAAAAGTAACCTGGGAAGGCAAACACCGCCCTTCCTTCAACAACCTGGGCATCTATCCACGCCCGGTACAGGAGAAACTACCGGTATGGATCGGCAGTGGTGGTAACCAAGAGTCGGTTGTGCGTGCAGGGTTGCTCGGCTTGCCGCTGGTGCTTGCTATTATCGGTGGTCGTCCTGTGCAATTTGCACCATTGGTAGAACTGTACAAAAAGGCAGCTGCTCATGCAGGACATGATGCATCCAAACTGACCGTTGCTTCTCACTCTCATGGCTTTATCGCAGATACGATGGATGAAGCGGTAGAGAAATTCTTCCCACCAGCACAAGCGGTGATGAACATGCTGGGACGCGAACGTGGCTGGGGACACTACAGCCGAGCAACATTTGATGCGGCACGCAGTCTAGAAGGCGCATTGTACGTAGGTGACGTGGATACCGTAGCTCAGAAAATCATCTACCTGCGCAAAGAAGTGGGCATCACTCGCTTCATGTTGCACACCCCACTCGGCACAATGCCGCATAATGAGGTTATGCGTGCAATTGAGCTGTTAGGTAAAGAGGTTGCTCCAATTGTACGCAAGGAAATTGCACGTTGGGAAGCAGAGAACGGCGAGAATAATTAATAGAATAAATTTAGTTGTGGGATACTTGACTTGGGAGATGTAATTCCCATATAATATCCGATAACTTCAATAACTAGAAAAAGCTGTGAAGAGAAAGAGTACCATGGTGATATCTTTCAACAGAGAGCCCCGGTTGCTGAAAAGGGGTAAAGAATAACCTTGGGAATATGGTCTCTGAGCTGCGCACCGAAACCTCATGTGGTGGTAGGCTGCGCCGGAACCCGCCACCGTTATATGGCTAGGGTATACGCGCAGAGTCTGCGTTGTACCTGAAGAGGTCAATGTCGTGAGGCATTTATAAATTTGGGTGGTAACACGTGAGCACAACTCTCGTCCCTTTGGGGATGAGGGTTTTTTTGTGTCCAAAAAAAAGGAGGTTGTTTGAAATGAAGCATGTTTTTATTGGTGGTGCTTGGCCCTATTCCAATGGTTCATTGCATTTAGGACGTCTTGCAAGTCTGCTTCCAGGTGATGTCCTTGCCCGGTATTATCGTGCGAAGGGGTCAGAAGTGCTGTATGTATCGGGAAGTGATTGTCATGGTACACCCATTGCCGTCAGGGCAGGTCAGGAAGGAGTTACACCAAGTGATATTGCTGACAGATATCATCAGGAATTTGTTGGCTGTTTCCGCAAGCTTGGATTTTCGTATGATCTGTACTCAAGAACGGATCAGGAGACGCATCACCATATCGTGCAGGAGATTTTTTCGAAATTATTACAGCAGGAATACTTGTATACTCAAACGGTTCAACAAACGTATTGTGAGATAGATCAGCGCTTTTTACCTGATCGTTATGTTGAGGGAGATTGCCCCGTTTGTGGTCATCGTGCACGAGGAGATCAATGTGATTTTTGTTCCTCCTTACTTGATCCCGTTGATTTGACCAATCGGACCTGTAAACTATGCGGACACCCTCCTGTAGAGCGTCCAACAGAGCATTACTATTTTGCACTTTCGAAGTTTCAAGATTTCTTAAGTGAGTATGTGGATCTTGCTGAGGGTTGGCGGGAGAATGCTACACAGCTAACTCGACGTTATTTGGAAGAAGGGCTACACGATCGGGCAGCTACACGTGATCTTAATTGGGGCGTGAACGTACCAGTAGAGGGATTTGAAGAGAAAAAGATATATGTATGGATCGAAGCAGTATGTGGATATTTGTCCGCAAGTAAACAATGGGCAGCAGAGACCGGAGGACAGTGGGAGCCATTTTGGCTAGGGGAGGATCGAGAAATTCTTTCTTATTATGTACATGGTAAGGATAATATCCCTTTTCATACGTTGATATGGCCAGCAATATTGCAGGGAACTGGCGAGTCTCTACATTTACCAGATCGAATTATATCTTGTGAGTATATGACGCTGGAAGGCAAGAAGTTCTCGACAAGTAACAACTGGGCGGTATGGGTTCCTGATATTCTTGAACGCTATCAACCGGATTCCATTCGTTACTTTCTTATAGCCAATGGCCCGGAGAAAAGGGATGGGAACTTCTCGTGGCGTGAGTTTATTCATAGTCATAATGGGGAGTTATTAGGTGCATTCGGTAATTTCGTTAATAGGACATTAGCTTTTGTTGAGAAGTTTTACGATGGTCTCGTTCCTGAAGGGACAATAGATTTGGATTGGGAGCGTGTAACCGCACAGCTTTATTTGAAAAGTGGTCAACTCATAGAAGAAGGCCATCTGAAGGAAGCGGTTGAGCATATTTTCACCTATATTCGTCTGGCCAACAAATATGTTGATGATACCAAACCGTGGATCCAAATAAAGGAGGATAAGGCTTCTTGCAGCAATACATTGTTTACTTGTATTCAAATCATAGCTAATTTATCAAATGTGTTAGAGCCGTTTGTACCTTTTGCGTGTGAGAAAATTAGACGTTTCCTTACGTTGGAGCAACCTAGTTGGCAGCCTATTAAGGCTCCAGCTAATCAGAAGATCCGCGAACTGGAGTTATTATTTGAAAGAATTGATCCCACTCGAATTGAAGAGGAGGAGCAACGACTCGCTAATCAATAAGTGTATGGTTGGGCGCTGTTCACGAGAATACTTTGAGAGGTTTCTCAAGAACAGCGCTCTTATGAAGAAAGGAAGAGCTAACACTCTTACTAAGCCACATTTATATCTAGGGCACCGATCTTCGCAAGTTATCCTTGCACAGAAGGGTTGATCAGTGTGTTCATAATCATCGTTACAGTATGGTCATAGAGCCTCTTGGCTGCTTCTTCACTCTCGATGTGCCCACCTAAATATAGATGAATTACACCATGCAGAGGAGCCCAGATTAGGCGAACGGCAAGTAGAGGATCCTTCTCCTGAATGAGACCTTGCTTAATCGCAACTTCAACGAGTCCGGAGATCTGTTTCAAGGCTGTTGCTGTTCCTTGCAAGCTCTCCGCATCTGGCTTGAATTCGGCAAACGAACCACCAAACATCAGTTGATAAAAGCTGGATTGCTGTATGCCGAAGTCCCAGTAAGCCTGAGTTAGATCTCGGAAATAAATATCAAATGCTGCTTGCGGTAGCACGTTCTCGAACGTCTGAGATAGAAGAGAGCACCCTTCCATATACAAATGCTTCGCTAACCCTTCCTTCTTACCGAAGAGGTTGTAAATAATTTTAGTCGAGCATTCCATCCGTTCTGCCACACGACGCACAGTGACTGCCTCTGGCCCATGCTCTTGAAGAAGGGCGGCAGCGGCATGAACAATATTTTGCCGTAAGTTCTCAGAATGCTGAAGTCGGGCTTCTTGGAATGTGGTTACATTATGTGTTGATTCCTTCGAATTGGATAACTGATCCTTCATTTCTTTCATCCTCATAACCTTATTGTTGTTGAATTGAAACCATATTTCTTATGGTCATTCTACTGTTTAACGCAAGATAACGTCAATTGGATTGGGGATGAGTTGACAAGGTCAATCACTCAAAGATACAATGGTTTCATTAGGAAACACTGTTTCCAATGGAAAACGTAGTTTATACTATTTGCGAAGGATGGTTGAATTCATGGAAAAGGAACAACTGCAATGGGCTCTTATTACGGGTGCCTCATCAGGGATTGGAGAGGTTTTTGCGATTGAAATGGCATCAAAAGGGATGAATGTTGTCCTTGTAGCTAGATCTGTATCTAAGTTAGATAACCTCGCAGCACGAATTAAACGTACATATCAGGTCAAGGCAGAAGTTATTGTAGCCGATCTATCACAAGCAGAAGCACCAAAGCAAATATATGAGGAGTGTCAGCGTCGTGGTCTTCAGATCAACATGTTAATTAATAACGCTGGCTTTGCTACACATGGACTCTTTGAGGAGTTAGATAATATGAGGCAACAAGAGGAAATCATGTTAAACGTGTTGGCGGTATCCAACTTGACCCATCTCTTCTTGCCAGCTATGTTGCAGAATCGGAGAGGGACAGTTATTAATGTTGCTTCCACGGCTGCATTCCAGCCCGATCCCTATATGGCCGTGTATGGAGCAACAAAAGCTTTTGTTCTATCTTTTACCGAGGCATTATACGAAGAAAATCGGAAGCGTGGCGTTCAGTTTTTGGCATTGTGTCCTGGCTCGACGGATACGTCCTTCTTTGACATCGTGGGTGCAGAAGAAGCCTCCGTTGGGAAACGGGATACACCCCAGCATGTGGTGCAGGTTGCAATGAAGGCACTAAAATCGGGCAAACCCTATGCAGTACCAGGGATTAGAAATTACTGGGTTGCTCAGTTCGTTCGGCTCATACCGCGCAGACAGATACTACAGATCGCAGGTAACATGCTTCGTCCTCGTAACAAAAGCAGTAAAGTCCAGGCTCAGGCGTAGTTGATCACATCGAGACGAAACATGTAAATACGGTAAACAGGCGCTGGCCGCGAAAGTACTTCTCACGAACAGCGCCTTTTTCATACAAGCTTGTTAACTACCAATTCATGCACAAGTACAAGCCAACAAACCCATTAATTCGTATGCAATGCTGCAAATAGGATGCTAAGCGCAGATGCGCTTAATGCGGTCAACTGCGGTTTGAGACCCAGTCCTTTGAAATCGAATACGGTGGGTAGCAGCCAGTACAGCATAAGAAGTGTCCAGCAAACACTCGCGATACCTGCGATGAGCAGTTGTTTGCCTGAAATATCCCGTACCGCTGACCCCAACAGACCTGGGAACATCGTGTCACCCATTAATCTCACATTCCAGTACGCAATGAGGAAGAAAATAAGTACCACCAGCATAGTACCCATAATCATCATTGTATCTTTACTCAGCCATAGCTTGATCGCTGTCTGATTTGCACGTTTCATGCCACCGAAGCCGATCAGAAAAAATATAAATCCCACAACTAGCCCAGTGCCAGACGCGGCAGCGCATAGAATTTGAAGGATGATTCCGGCGATACCGACAATCCATACGATCATTCCATCACCTGTTTCCAAGAATGAGGCAAGCTTGAGAAACTGTACAATTGTTTACTACGTCAGTTCGCTACTTGTTAGTATCATTCTATATTGTTATGACTCATTGTACGCCCCATCTTCGTTAGACTCAATATGAATCCACGGTATGTTAGTACATCACAGACCACATAGGTACAGGTAACTACTCGTCAGCTTGTTCGTAGTTTTCTCGGTGCTCCTTCTTCATTTGCACATAATCGGAATCAGACTTGGCAATCTCCCATTGTGCTTTGAAAATAGCTGCGGCCTCTGCTTTTACCTCGTCGTTCTGATACGGCAGAATGGAGCCATCCTCCTTCGAATACTTGCGTCCACCTTTATGGTTGGTGTATCTTCTGGCTCGGGTGTACCCCATCTGGAGGAATTTGCGCGCCATGTCCATTCCCACAAAATCTCCTTGTTCTTTATATTCCAAAAACAGATCATAGATCTTCTGCGAGGATTCGGTTGCAATCTCTGGTGTTTTGAATCGCCAATGCGGAAGGATTTCGCTTTTGTATGGTTCAACCATGAGCACCCCTTGCTCTCCGCGTCCTACAGTATACAGTTCAGGCTGCTTGCGCAGGTCAAGCTCTTTGTAATTCAGGTCGTAATCGAACTTTTTCATCTGCTTGTCATCCTCCTTCATAGTTTTGATTAGGGCTTGCTCTCACATTGGGGAAGACTACTCTGTTTAGTTATTCATTGATAACGTTATACCCGCGAAGATAATATATGAAAAAAGAATAATTGACATATAATATGTCGTTTGTATAATGAGAATAAGTGAGTGACATAAAATACGTCAATAGGGGAGTAATATGAGTCGAGTGAATATGGCATCAATGACGGTTCTGCAATACTTGGCGATTGTCCATCAGTTATCTTACACCGAGTTGTGTAAAACAATCGGAATGACGCCTCAACAATTCAATGATTGGGTCAAGAAACGACGTCCAGTCCCACAAGATCGACTACAGCAAGTAGCACAATTTTTTCAAATAGACTCTTCAGTACTCGTATATGAGACCAACTATTTACGTGATCTCACTCCAGAGAACAAAGTACAGGTGCAGATGATTTATATCAAGCAGCAGCTTGAGCAGGAGGGTGATGCAACTGAACAAGAGGTACTTAGACAAAAGCTCATTCAGCTACAGGAGGAGAAACGAAAACAGACCTTAATCACTCAGTTTGCAGTAGCTGTTAACCAAGCGGATGAACAGCTACTTCAGGAGTACGAGCAATTGGTAAATAGATTAAGCACCTCAGCTAATAGAGATGCACGTTTAGTACGAGAGGAGGACAAGGAATGAGCACGGCTTTCACACTGCAACTACAGGGAACAACTTGGGTATGCAAAAACCAGGATGTTATCTACGATGGTGTCTATCTGTTTACAAATCAACGAGGACTAAGCAAAACAGCCTTGATGCCACCGCCCTCGATTCCTGCAACTTGGATCTCTGTCTATGGCAGTCTTACTATCTCTCAGGTAGGCAAAGAGAATCCGAATGGAGGAATAAATGAAGCGGGTCTTGTTGTTGAACAAACAACACTTTGGTCAAGTGAATATCCAACAGTTGATGAGCGTTCTGCAATAAGTGAGTTGCAGTGGATGCAGTATCTTCTGGATACTAGCAGTACGGTCGAGGAGGCGTTGAAATGTGTTGAAAATATTCGCATAGCCCGAGCCACGTCTCGACTGCATTATTTAATCGTGGATCGTAGCGGAGATTACGCCATCGTTGAATTTATTAGTGGTCAGATGTTTGTGCACCGCAGACCGTTACCGTTTGCTGCGATTACTAATACAGCTTACTGTGAGGCAATTCATGATTTGAAGGCAGGACAGAGTGAGTGGGCATCTAAGACGGACTATGAGCTTAATTCGATGGAGCGTCTCCAAACGGTCACCGATGCTCTTGCTAGTACGAGTCCTAGGCTGAATTCTGGAAACATAATGAATCTTTTTGATCTGCTAGGTTCCTCTAGTCGTCCAGACACTGTTTATTCTTTGGTATATGATCTCGAACATTCCGAGATTCGTATAACAACTAAAAATCACGCGAATTGTATTGGGAAGATACGGCTGAAGGATTTTAACTTCGATAAGTCTTCGCCTGCTCAAGTATTAGATGTGCAAACGGGATGGGGAGCACATAGAGCATTGGTTTTCCAAGATTATTCGGCTGAGCTGAATATGGCAGCAGTGCGTTCCTTTTTCCGAGATCCTGTATTAACATCTGTGTTCCAATGGGAGATTTCCGAGGAAATGATCCATCATATAGCTCATTATCCCGATTCTTGTGTCTGAACAGAGGTTAATGGTGGACAAGAGCAATCATCGTTCAGGAGGGATAAGACTATGGGAATGTCCGGCAGATATGTTGTGGTTACCGACGAGTTAGTTGAATCCATCAAGTCGGGAGAAGTCAGCGTGCACGATTGTCCCGTTGATCTCGATATTGATAAAGTGTGGCAGATGCTGCAGTTCACGTTGACAGGGAAAATGGCAGAAGGTGAGCCACCTCTCGGCTACGTGGTGCCGCTCGCAGGTGAGCAATATCTGGGGAACTACTCGGATATGGATCTGTTTCTACTTACGAACGAACAGGTATTGGAGGCCTACATGGCGATGGAACAACTGGATCGCGATGAATTGAAGGCACGTTTTAGCTTACAGGACATGATGGATAAAGACGTCTATCCTGTGATGGAAGGCTGGGATGAAGAGGCGACATTCCAAGAAATTCTTCAGACCTTGGATGAGGTTCAGGCATTGTACCAAGCGACGGCTGGGAGCGGAAATGGGATAGTCTTTTATATTTTCTAGGTGCGAAGCTGTAACCTGTTTGACCCACCTATAATCGGGTTATTGATAGAAATAGGGCTTACGCCTTAATCTATAAATCCGGTAGAAGAGAGGGAATAGGATATGACACAAGAACAGAACCAGAACGCTGAGAATGAAGAAAACAAAGCCATTCAAGACGATGAACCGGATCAATTTGAAACGCCTGTAACTGCGGAAGACGAAGAGTCGAACAGCGGCAGCGAGGAGAACTCTGGAGCATAAGTGAAGAGCTTGTCTGATATATAGTATTGTGACGAAGACCGGAACTATTTCCGGTCTTTTTTGGCATTTTTTTGTTAATCTGGTTTACAACAATTACCTATAGCCTTCATAATAGGAGTGAACCGTATTATTCGAAGGAGGAGATCATATTAAGAATCGAAGGTTAGCTAAATGGATCGCCGTGCCACTTGTTTTAATGATGGTTGCGCTTACGGGGTGTCAGGCTGTAGGCGGGGTTGATATTAGCAAAGCAATGGCTCAGAGCACAACGGTGAAGTCTGTTGAATCCAAACAATCACTGAAAATTAACATTGAACCAGCAACAGAGCTGGCAACTGCCAAAGACCTTGAAATGATTGAGCTTATTAACTCTATTTCTCTAGATATTAGTGATGCAAAAGTGAAAGACACAAGCACAGCATCCATTGAAGGTGCAGTTGGTTTTCAAGGGAAGAAGTTGCCTTTCCATCTCTCCATGAATGAGAAGGAAATGGTGATTGATATGGAAGGAGCCCAGAAGCCTCTTTACATATCTCTGGAGTCACTTGAGGGACAGGACGACCTGCTCATGATCGACACGGAGGCACTTGAGAAGCAGTTCGAAGAGCTTTCTCCTAAATTGCTTTCTTTTGTAATGAAGCATCTCTCTAATCCGAAAAACATCTCGGTAACACCAGTGCAGGAGTCCGTAAACGGTGAAACGCTAAGTCTCTCGAAATTGCACATGGAGATTACCGGTGAAGAATTGCTCGCAATGGTGAAGCCGTTCTTGGAAAGTGTAGCGAAGGATGAGCAAGGACTGAAAGACCTGATTGGTGATCTGTATGATGTAGTTGTACCGATTATCGCAGCTGTTAATCTGACAGAGCCTACCGACGGCGTTGACTTGAATGCAATGATTCCTGAGTCCAAGGAAGTTGCTGTTGCATCCATGTACGCGATGGTGAAGACAGGTCTGGATGAAATTCTGGTGAGTTATGATCAGGAGCTGGATAAGCTGTTGACCGAGACACCTGAGCTGAAAACGGTGTTTGGTACAGAAACTAAGCTTGTACTCGACTATTTCCTGGACAGCAAACTCGACATCCGTAAACAGACTTTTGAGATGAAGGTAGCATTGCCAGCATCCCAGGATCTTCCGCTCCAATCTGTGACCGTATCAGGTGACAGTGAGCAGTGGAATATTGGCGGCGAAGTGACTGTGGATGCAGTAGACACATCTGCAGGCGTACTCGATATTATGACAACAGAGATCACTCCAGGTACAATGCTACGTAATTTCGATTCAAATTCTGTGATGTATCAGTTGTTAAAAGATGAAGTAGGCATCACAAACAAACATGTGATGTTGGCACCAGATGATGAGTACTTTGGTGTGGTAACTGAGAAAAATACAACATTTGTCCCGCTTCGTTACCTGTCTGAGCAATTGGACGCTGAGGTGAAATGGACAAAAGGCTCGGATAAAATCGTTGTCATTGACGATATCACAGGCAACGAAATTGTGCTGACAGTAGGCTCTAACCAAGCCACCGTCGCAGGTGAGGAAGTTACACTAACTCACCCAGCTTATGTGAACAAAAGCGGCACAACCTATGTTCCACTTCGCTTTGTAGCTGAAGCTCTCGGAGCGACAGTAGACAAGGAGAAAGAAACAGGCTGGATTTACATCGTACGTCCATAAGTGTTAAGAAGCAAAAGACCTTCTCCAGTAATAATTAGGGAAGGTCTTTTTTTAAAATATTCATAAAATGAACGATACACTTACATCTGCTGTAACATTTGAAGCCTTTTGCTAAATCCAGTGCTCCCAGCCGTATAACCCATCTGTGCATAAAACTCATGAGCAACCTGGCGCTCTGGTCGATTGCCGCTGTTCAGAGAAACTGTTGTGATCCCATGGGCAGATGCCCAATGTTCCGCAGCTTGAATGAGAATTCGGCCAATGCCGGTGCCTCTATGTTGCTTATGAACGACCAGAGCTGCAATGCGACAATGACTACCATTTTGCTCATACATATAGAATGTCTGCAATCCAATCATACCGACTGCTCGCCCGTGTAACTCCGCCACCAGTGTCGTATAACTAGGATCTGAAGCAAGATAGGTATAGCGCTCTAGCATATCTGCATACGTTGTTGGATACCCAAGCTGATCCATGAGAGTGACCAAATCTGGAAGATCATCCGGAGAGCTGTGCCTTATCGTAACATCTGTATTCATCCACTCTTCGCCTCTTTTCGTCGTTGTTGCAGGGAGAGTTCAATAATGGAATCCAGCAGTTTGGTAAAAGAGATACCCGCAGCATCTGCACTCTTGGGCAGTAGACTGTTGCGAGTGAGTCCGGGAAGCGTGTTGACCTCAAGCACATAAGGCATGCCATCCCGGATGATCATGTCCACACGTGCATAGACGCTGCATTTTAACACGCGATAACAGGTTAATGCGGTAGCCTCCACATTTTTATGGATGTCGGCAGGTAATTGAACAATCCGTTCCTCGGCGCCGCCGTCATCATACTTGGAGGCATAATCGAAGAACACACCACTTGATCGAATCGAAATGACAGGCAGCATCTTGCCATCCAATATGGCACATGTAATCTCTTCACCCTCAATATATTGTTCAATCATAACGGTATTGTCCCAAGCCAGTGCTGCCTCAGTAGCTTCACGCAGTGCACCAGGCTCATGTACAATCTGCGTGCCGATGCTGGAGCCGCCTGAGTTAGGCTTCACGACCACCGGATAGGAGAGTTGTGCTACTTTTGTGGAAGACAACTCCTCCAGATCACTGACTTGCAGCCATTCTACCGTGGGCACACCAGCTTGCTGCATAATTCGCTTGGAGATATCCTTATCCATGCAGACACTACTTGCGAGTACACCACAGCCTGTATAAGGAATACCCAGTGAATCAAGTGTACCCTGAATGGTACCATCCTCGCCGTATTTGCCATGCAGAGCGAGTAGCGCAATATCCAACCCTATGGACTTCTCAATGAGTTCTCGTTTGTTATTGATAACGACGGGGATAACCTCATACTTCTGTGGATCCAGATGCTTGATCATCTCTTGTCCGGTAAGCAGAGAAATGTCCCGCTCCGAAGATGTTCCACCCATGATGACGCCAACCTTCATGCGTAATCCTCTCCATTCCATAGAATTTTAGCAACTACATTCAACCAGGTATCACTGCATCGTTCTTGCCGTCTCACCTATGATCCCAATACCTTTGCGTATATTGTCATCGCTCACTCTGGAGAAACCCAGACGCATCGTGTTCAGCCCCTGTCCGGGTTCGAGATAGAAGGTATCTCCTGGAGTGAAGGTGACCCCCTTTAATTTGCAGGCAGTAAGCAGATCCCTTGTGCGGAATGCTGCTGGGAATTGTACAAATAAGTGCAGTCCTCCTTCGCCGGATATGCGGCACATGGGGAGATGCTGGCGCAAGCAACGAACAACCAGCTCATATTTGCGCTTATATTCGGTTCGAGCACGCTTCAGATATTTATCGAAATTACCATTGCTCAGATATTGATAGAGCAAGGATTGGTCCAGTGTTGAGGTATGAATGCTCCGAGCCCGTTTCATACTTTCCAGATAATCAATCAATGCAGCATCCGCAATGACCCAGCCTACACGCAGACCCGG
The DNA here is from genome assembly GCF_022346845.1 of Paenibacillus sp. ACRSA. NCBI lineage: Bacteria > Bacillati > Bacillota > Bacilli > Caryophanales > Paenibacillaceae > Paenibacillus > Paenibacillus sp. ACRSA. The sequence continues at coordinate 222,460 of NZ_JAKRNP010000004.1, forward strand.
AAAAAGAACTTTGGAGAAGCTCCCCAGGTACACCAGCCCATTCCCTTTACCCATGCTGGCGATGAGGGGAGAGACGTGAGAGCCGGAGTAACGCAGTTCTTCATTGAACCCATCTTCGATAATGGGTACGTGATATTGATTCATTAAACGAATAATCTCAGCCCGTTTGGCGGGTGATGTCACAATGCCTGTTGGATTATGGTAGGAAGGCACCAGATAAGCGAGATCATACGAATGCTTCATCAGTTCCTGTTCGAGTTGCCCTAGATGAAGGCCATCTGGCTCCATTTCCACGCCGGTAAGGTGGAAATTATGAAGCTTTAGGTTTTTGATTGCCGTGTGGTGGGTGGGATTCTCACATAACGCTCTACCGCTTTTTTTGCGAAGAGCTCCAAGCACAAGATCGAATCCTTCCGTGAATCCATTCGTAATAAGAATGTCCTTACCACTCAGATCCACGCCTTTGTTCTCCATATATTGACGGAGATACTTCATCAGAGGGCGGTACCCTTGGGCATATCCGTAATTCAGGAGCACTTCTCCTTCAAGCGACATTCGATCAAGGAAAGCCCTCTTCACGTTGTGAAGATCAAACAGCTTCTCATCTGGCGCAATGCTGGTGAACGAGATTTCTCCACGTTCGGCGCCAGAGCCATGCTTCATCAGATCGTATTGCTCCGCCTGAATCGCATAGTCGCTAACGTGACTGTTCCAATCGAGCGTCCAACCCGAAGTCGATTCTGGTGTATCCACCGCAGCACTGACATAGTTTCCTTTGCCTTTGACGGCATAGATCAGTCCTTCCTCTTCAAGCTCGGCATATGCGAGCAGAACGGTGCTTCGGCTTACTCGCATAAGCGTACTTAGTTCTCGGGTTGAAGGAAGCTTCTGGTCTGCCTGTAGGCCGCCTTTGAGTATGAGTCGCTTCATATAATCTTTAACTTGTATATATACAGGGCGGTCGTCCGTCAATTGTAGATCGGAATACATCCCATCACTCCCTCTATGTGCTATCTTGCCATATTATAAATACGCCGGAAAGAACCACGATACCTTTGTTTCGCAGCATAGGTGGTTAAGTAGCTATTAGAGGTTGTTCAAAAAGTTCGCTTTTGATTACGAAGGATGCCTAGCAGCATCTCAGCATCGAATATGGAATTCAGCCGAAATAAGTGGGATGCTTACGAAGGTTGTTTCCTTCGGAAACAATGTAGTTGCTCACGTAGCTTTCCCTACGCTCCGCTACTCCATTTCGATCTTCATCCCATCTTCTCGGTACTGAAAACCGACCTTTTTGAACACGCACTATTGTTCAAAAGACAAATAAAAAAGCCCTGGCTTCTGCCGGGCTGTCTGGTAAAACTAGATCCTGTTTTTTTCTATAGTTCTGCTGCTATAACGTTCTAAGATTGCATGGCATGACTAATCTCTCTAGGATCAAAAGCTACTTGTCCTTCTACGTGTGTCTATTTAGTTCGTACGACTATCATTGCAGGCTTTCTACATGAATCCATTGCTATAACATTCGTCAATCTAGTTCTTGCTACGTTTGCTTGCTGCAAGGGTCGAATAGATGATAAATCTAAAAGCTGTTGGCTAATTGTGACACCGACTGTACTCTTATGTGGCCACATGACGAATTCAGTATGAAAAAGAGTGCCAATCATAGGGTACAATAGACGTGAGTAGATATAAAGACGTATGTCTTAGTGCCCAATTTCTTCCTCATACCCCTATAGTACCACTTTGAATCAGGGAAGTTAACCTTTTTTTTGAAATATTTGTCGTAATAGTTGAAAAAAGCGTGAATTGTGCGTCTAATAGTGCAAATTCAATAAGAATGGCTGGTTGAATGACATCTTTTACATTGAGATGCATTAGGCATCCGTCGTAATTAAAAGTAGAATTTTGGAACAAACTAACAGAATGAAATAGTCTCCTTTTACAATATGTGATAGGATGTAAGCCTATAGATAATGAGGAAGTGAGCCAATTGATTCAAATTACTGTGCCAACACCAGATGTCACCATCACGAAGCAGGTTAATCCACAGCTTAGCCATATTTACGGATTTACTGATTTTCATCTCATCACACGTGAACAGGGCGGCATTTATATGTTCTACAATGCTGATGAAGAGTTGTTATTTGTCGGAAAAGCGAGAAAATTAAGACCACGCATTAAGAAGCATTTTGAGGACACTGTATCCCCAATCAAGAATCACCGTGAAGAAGTGACGAAGATTGAAGTATGTCTGGTTGAAGATCCGATGGATCGTGAAATTTATGAGACGTATATCATTAACACGATGCGTGCGAAATACAATGTAGATAAAGTGTTGTATAAGTAAGTTTACGAGTACGAGTAAGCTGAACAAGTAAGGTAAGGTGAAACCGCACTGTTGAGGGCTATCCTTCTCAGGTGTGACTTACGGACACGGGTGTGATCTTACGGTTACATCCGTGTCTAAGTTTCTTCAGAACAAGGCTGTAGTTAAGACCGAGATGAACGGGGTGTGACTGACCCTCGTGGATTGCAGGAGTTATACCGTACCCAAAGAGATGCGTATAGATGCAATAGTAGTAGTATAACAACCAACCAGCATCCAACACCAAGGTAGATTAAGCTCTAATAGAAGCACAAGTAGAAGTTCTATAGGAAACAGACAATTAGAGTGTATTACGTTTTTGAGCATCAACATTACATAGAAGAGGTGATTGGTTTGATCGGTCGTAGTGGTAATCCGACACTGAAAGAAAGTACATTTGAAGGCAACAGAGGATATGGAGATGATCGATATCAGCAATTCATGACGATTAACGGTACAGTTAACAAGGCATTTATCACGTTGATCATCTTGCTAGGTAGTGCATTTGCTACGTGGATGATGTTTTTTAACGGACATGAGGTGCTTCCACTGGCTTATGGTGGGCTGATCGTTGGTTTTATTCTAGCGCTAATTATTTCATTTAAACCAGTAGCTGCTCCCTACCTTGTACCGATCTATGCCATCGCAGAAGGTATGTTCCTCGGTGCGTTCTCCGCAGCATATGAATCGTTGTACAACGGAATTACGTTGCAGGCAGCTCTGTTGACGATGGCTGTCTTTGTCGCATTATTAGTGGCCTACAAAACAAGATTGATTAAGGCGACGGAGAACTTCAAGCTGGGCGTTGTGGCTGCAACTGGCGGTATTATGATTATGTATCTTCTAAGCTTCGTACTGCGTTTATTCGGAATTACAGTACCTTACTTGCATGACAATAGTCTGATTGGGATCGGCATCTCAGTGGTAATCGTCATTGTGGCAGCGCTGAATTTGGTGCTTGATTTTGACTTTATCGAGCATGGGGCAGAGCAGGGAGCACCCAAATATATGGAGTGGTACGGAGCATTTGGTTTAATGGTCACGCTGGTGTGGCTATACATTGAGATTGTGCGTCTTCTCAGCAAATTGCGGAGCAGAAACTAAGGGCAGTATTAGTTGGATTAGCTAGACCAAGGCTGTAGGAATAAGCAATAGAGCTAACGCGTGTCTATACACAACGTTGGCTTTTTTTGTTTATACTCCTTAATTAGTAGGATAACCATACGAATTTCACAGATATAGATTGACCTTACGAAAAATAATATGATACCTTAAATGATAATGGTTCTCATTTATCCGAAAGGAGTCATCTCATGATATTCGATAAGGGAACACATGCCGCTAAACCAACACATGCTGAATCAAGACCAGTGACGAGCCGAAGCACCAAGACAGATATCGCTAAAGTTAAGACATATATGGCTCAACATTATAACTTACCATTATCTATTGCTGATCTGGCGGCAAGAGCCAATATCAGTCCCAAATACTTTGTAGATTTATTCAAGAAAACCTATGGGCAGAGTGCCATGGAGTACTTAACCGATCTTCGCATTAATCATGCCAAGCGATATCTGAAGGAGTCTGGAGATAAGTTACGCGACATCGCACTGAAGGTGGGGTATAGCGACGAGTATTATTTTAGCCGGAAATTTAAAAAAGAAGTGGGCATTTCTCCATCAGATTACGCAAGAAATACGAAGAAACGCATCGCCACATACTCCTCCAATATGATTGGGCAGCTTCTGGCGCTTGGTGTCATGCCTGTTGCTGCGCCCATCGATTCAAAGTGGACAGCATATTATTATAATGCGTATCGCACAGAGATTCCGTCTCATCTGAAAATGACAGACCCTTATACAAGCTGGCGAATGGAAGTGAATGTAGAGAAGCTGGTGCATATTCGTCCAGACGCGATAATTGGTAGTGACGAGATTAGTGAGCAGGATGAGGCGAAGCTGGCCGAGATTGCTCCGTGCTGTGTCGTACCTAAGCATCCATCGGATTGGCGTACACAATTGCGTACGATTGCTACTTTTTTGGAACGAGAAGAGCAGGCAGAACAATGGATCAATGCATATCATCAGCGGGCGCAAGAAGCGCGGAAACATGTACAGAAGGAAATGGGTCAGGAAAAGGTACTCGTACTTCGTGTGTATGGCGAGTACCTCTATCTCTACAGCAATCCGGGTATACAAGAGGTATTTCATCATGCGCTCCAACTAGATACAATGCTCGATATGAACGCTAGTGTACCTATAACAATGGAGAAACTCGCTGCGATGAATCCAGACCACATGCTCGTGATGGTGTGTCCTGAAGCGGCATCACGGGCAACATGGCTCAGCTTACAGCACTCGCCTATATGGCGACGGCTTAAGGCAGCGCAGCATTATCAGATCCACCTGATCGCAGGTGATCCGTGGTTCGACTACTCTGCTGTCGGCGTGATGCGTATGCTCAGCGAAGCCTTGCTTATGTTTACGGGATATTGTCCAAATGGTTATCTGGATACTGTCCATGGTGATTCACGAGTGACATGACATATAATCCTACTATCTAAATGAGAATGTTTATCAAGGGGGATATATCATGTTTCCACAGAGTCAATCAAAGAGACAGCAATTTGTTGCTCAAAAACTACGTCATGTACGGGTGTCTGTCTTCGTTTTACTATTGCTTATCGCGGGTCTATTATCTGCCTGTAGTTCCAATTCAAGTGCAGAGCAAGCCGGGGAATTGCAGCAAGAGCAGCCGACAACGGAAGCCGCAGCGCCAGCATCCTCTAACACAGATGTGGAGGAGGATCAGGCTCAGGAGGCAGTGGAGGAGCGCACAGTAAAGGATGAGCTAGGCCATGATGTCATTGTCCCGACTAATGTAGAGCGAGTCTTCGCACCCTATCTGGAAGATTCCCTGCTCACGCTGGGAGTTAAACCTGTTGCGCAATGGGCGAGCGGCACGCAGGGGCATGTGTATTTGCAGGATCAGTTAAGCGATGTTCCAACGCTCGACTTCTCCAGCGGGTTGCCTGCGCCTGAGGCATTAATGGCGTTCAACCCGGATTTTATTATTTTGCATACAGCGAATTATGCGGAGAATGGTGTGTACGAGAGTTATTCCAAGATCGCACCAACCTATGTATTTAGCAACGCTTCGGGTGATGTAGAGAAGTCCTTGGAGGTCATTGGCGATCTGTTGGGTAAATCCGCTGAGGCGAAACAGGCGATTGAAGACTATCATGCAGAAGTCGAATCAGCCAAAACCAAACTGGCTCAAGTGACGGAGGGTAAAAAGGCAGCGATCATCCGGTTTGCCCCGCGTGGCATCACCTTGATGGGAGGAAACTATTTCAGCGGTTATGTCGTGTACGAGCAGCTTGGCTTAGGGAAGCCAGCATTGGTGGAGACGGAGAATAGCGCGATGGTATCGACCGAGATATTGCCTGAGATCGATGCAGATTTTATTTTCACGGTAGAGCAAGGCCCTGGTAGCATGAAAGAAATGACGGAGACCGCAGTATGGAAAGGCATTCCTGCCGTAAAAGCAGGCAATGTGTACGACGTTGAACCAGCCTCTTGGCTAGGCGGTGGATTGATCGCATATCAACGTGTAATTGATGATACGTTAAAGGCATTGACGGAATAATAGAGAGTTGAAGTGGCTCCCATAGAGGTGCTGGTAAGGAGGATTAACGATCATGACGTTTCAGTCCAAGCAACCCCAATTAGATGCACCTGAACAAGAAAATGCACGAAGTGTGGTGAAGATTCCACGCGCCGAACAATGGAGTATGAACCCCAGCACAGGAGGTCATGCGTATCAGATTATGGTTTATGAGCCAGCGGAGGAAGCCCCTGCGTCAGGGTATCCGGTCATCTATGTGCTGGATGCGAATGCTGTATTCGGTACGATGGTAGAAGCCGTTCGTCTGCAGGGTCGTAGACCAGAGAAGACGGGAGTAATCCCGGCCATTATTGTAGGCATCGGTTATCCAACAGAGGCGACCTTCTCACCTCATCGATATGCTGATTTTACCCCGGAGGCCACTACGGAGTATACAAATCAACCGGATGGTACACCTCTGCCGCCACAGGGTGGTGCAGATCAATTTTTGCAGTTTATTGAAGACGAATTGAAGCCGAGAATAGAAGCACAATATCGAATTAATCGGAGTAGACAAGCGATCTTTGGCCATTCTCTGGGCGGGTTGTTCGTTCTACATACACTGCTGACGAAGCCAGAAGCTTTTCGTTATTATATCGCTGGCAGTCCGTCACTGCATTGGAATCAGAAGTTGATGCAGACGGAGGAAGAGGCATTTATTGCCCGTTTGGATTCAGATCCGATTCAGGCCGAGGTATGGATTGGTATAGGAGAACAGGAAAAGATCCATCCTGCTGGTAATAACGGCAGAGCCTTAGGGCTCACGGAGCGTCTATCTAGCGTGAATCATCCAGGTTTGACGATTCAATTTACGGAGTTTGAAGGCGAGAATCACGTATCGGTATTGCCCTTTCTGATCAGCCGCTCGCTTCGCTTGGCATGTAGCCCGGAGACAATCTGAGGTATAAAATACAACACAAAAATAAGGGGCAATTGCCCCTTATTTGCGTATTGCTTGAATTAAATCGTGAACCGTAACGACATCATACGTTGTAGGCAGTGCTAATCCTACAGAACAGGCTGCCAGCATATGTCCATCATCCAGTCGCTCGCTGTGAAAGCGATAGGCTTCATCCTGCTCACAATGCCAATCTCCCTGATCATTAGGAAGAATGGCGAAGGAGTCCAGTGGTATGGAGAGCCCTTTGCCTACGGCCTTAATGTAGCTCTCCTTGAGCGTCCATAATCGATAGAAGGTTTCAAGCTGCACATCGGCTGGCTGGCTGATCAGATAACGATTCTCCTGTGGAGCGAAGAAACGGTCTGCAATCTGAAGGTCAATTGGTTTTATTTGCTCCACATCGATTCCCACAAGATCATGTCCACCCGAGATCATAACAACCCAGTCTCCAGAATGGGAGAGGTTGAAGGGGAGATCTGCATGGTCACGCAGGAAAGGTTTCCCGTACTCATTCTGGCTAAACGATATATCCCTCACCTGTCCACCAATCTGATCGGCCAACGTAACCCGAGCCAATGCTTCGCCCAGTACAGAACGATAGGCATCCGCCTGATGTACATAACGAGCTGCACCCGCACGTCGCTCAGCGGAAACCATAGAGAGTAACAGTTCCCATTCGTCTTCCAGCAATATTGAAGGTACTTGCATAACTTGTAATTTCAACATTATTTATCACCTGTCGATAGATTCGACATGTAGCAGCACCAATCCTGTTTAGCACATGGAGCGACTCGATAGTACAGCAGCATACATTCAGCAGTCATAGCTCTAACAAAACGACAGCTTACGTGCAATGTCTCTTACAGCTCGCTTGCTTAAACACCGTATGCATAGTGTTCTCAGCTCTTTTGTGTTCTCTTCCAGTCCTCGTGTGCGGTCTGTACCTGCTTCCACATCTCTTCGCGTTCCATCTTACTGTACCGTATCAACGTTTCATGAAATACGTCAGTGAGTGTGCTAATCCACTCGTGGAAGGTTCTAATCTCCATCTTACGAATACCTTCAGCATCATGGATTCGTAGCATACATCCACGTAGTTCATGACTACGCAGGGCGTCTCTTTGACGAAGAAGAAATGTGTTATGCCAAGGTGACTGGATCGACTGGCTGTAGAATTCATGCTTTGGAATGAACTCATCCAGTTGGCTGACCCAATCCGGGGCATAGTCCACACCTAGACTTGGACCGTTCGGTTCATATTCGAGCCTCCAGCCCTCCGCAGCTACTGATGATGAAATTAGATTATACGTGAAAGGTGCCTGCCCATAGGTACCATAACGCAAGGGAAGCGGCTGAAATGGCATACCACCAAGCCCGACATCTACAATCCATTGTTCTTCTTGATTCTCTGATCCAGGTAGCAGTACAGATAGTCCTAAATGAAACGAGTTAACGCGTGGTTGCTCCCCATGGGGTTGCACACCTGCACGATGCCATCGCACAGTGTATCCAAGCGAGTGAAGCAGCACGCTAAACGCACCATTCAAGTGAAAACAGTATCCGCTACGCCCGTTCAATATGAGCTCTACAGATTCTCGAAGGTGAATTCCGGCGGGGCGACCTGCAAAAATATCAACGGTCTGCCAAGACAGGTACTCTACATGTGCCGCTTGCAGCTCGGATAGAAATTCAAGTGTTGGCGGCTTTATCTCATCAATACCTATCCGTCTAAGATAGGCTTTAATTTCAGTTGGATTCAACGTGTACATTGGCCTAACCTCCAATCATATGTGGAGCCATCACATGTTTCATTGATAATGGCTCCTTCATCTATTGTAGGTACGGCACAGGTTACTGAACACCGCCGTTTCTCTCCATTGTACCGGTACAATTTTGTGTAAGCAGAGTCTAAAATTTCGTGAACTTGCCTCTCATTTCGCTATATTGAATATGAATTCGGTTCTCTGGATGTTTGTCTGTAGTATATAGAACCAGTAAGAAGATCCATTCCAGAGGTTTCATGAGTAGATAGACAAGATCCGCTGTCCAGCGGGAACGAATATGTTTACTCACCGGATAGCCATAACGATCATATAACCCACGAATTAGGCGATGGAATCGGGGCGTGTACTGTTCCAATACATGTTCAAAAGCATTTGCGATCATTAATTGTCGATTCACTTTAATAACGTGGCCGTGTCGTATGCCATCTCGCACTGGTTTGACCCAATTGGCATGTCCACCAGCCGCAACGGTGCACAAATAGTGTCCATTACCCGGAATGATATCAGGCGGTGGGATAGGGAGACGAGAGTAATTGTAGCTGCTCGTATCCAGGAAGGTTCGAATGGCACTGTCAGGTCGCTGACCAAATAAGACAAGAATGAGCTGGACCACCAGTTGTAGTGGGAACATGAGAATCACCCAGACAAGCGATGCAGTGCGAAAACGAATGATATGCCGATACAGGAATCGTTGCCATCCAGGCAGATGCTCCATATCCGTTAGCAAACGCTGTCCCTCAACATGAGCTTGTACAAAACCATCCCACGAGCGCTTCAGGCGACCAACATATAGGAATATGAGCGATAAGTAGCTGCTCTGTAACGTAAGCACGGAAAACGTTATGAGCAGTCCTGTTTCGTAATACCATGAAAGACCTGTATGTGTAATATAGGCGATTCCCCAGACGATACTGAGAACGAGAGCGCTGTTGCATAGTGTGTACACGATTGGCGAGAGTTTATTTGAGCGACTAAACAGCAGGATATACGCCAACAAACCAACGATATGAGTTGTAATAAATACAGGAAGACTGTAGTGGCTAATCGTCGCATAGTTGGAAGCCAAATTGCCTGTATCTTCATACACAGACAGTGGTTCTCCCCCGTTAACACCTGAAGAATCGAAGGCTATGCCTATGGCAAAGCCAACGACTGTAAATCCCATTATAAAAATTTCGCATACGGTGAGGAATATTCGTCCATTCCCAGCCGCCTTTTTGATGAAACTATTCAGCATAACCCATCCTGATGCAGCCGGGATAATTAGAAACAAGCCTAGGAATTGAAGTGTAGCAATCAAGAGATGTCCTCCTTCGATTTCAGTATTCCTATTGTAGGTTAGTGAGAGCTTGTTGGCAATATTAACCATTATAATATTTAGGTCTAACGTCTCATATTAGGGGAGGAAAAACCCTACTTGGGGTGGGGAGCTGATCGTATAACCGAGCTTACCTCGGAGCGCATACACTTCTTCCCATGTATGGGAGAGTGGATTCTCTTTTTCTTGGGTATGTTAACCGTTTAGAGTGGATATAGGTTAGAATAGAGATAGAAAGCAGGATTAGGAGATGTTAATATGGCTAATGATGAAGTGATTTTGACGCAGGAAGGCTTGGAAAAGCTGGAGGACGAGCTACGGGAATTAAAGACAGTTAAGCGTAAAGAGTTGGCCGAGCGTCTGAAACTCGCGATTAGTTACGGTGACCTGAAGGAAAATAGTGAGTATCATTCAGCCAAAGATGATCAGGCATTTATGGAAACCCGCGTTTTGATTCTAGAGAAAATGTTGAAGAATGCACGAGTGATTACAGCGGACAACATGGACTCGAATAAAGTGGGCGTTGGCTCCACAGTGTTGCTTAACGACATTGAGTTTGCGGAGAAAATCGAATACAAACTTGTTGGACCTGCTGAAGCTGACGTTTCAGATAACAAAATCTCGTACGAGAGCCCTCTAGGCAAGGAACTAATGGGTAAAGAAGTGGGTAGTACCATTCATGTTAATGCACCGATGGGCGTGATCAAATATGAGTTGCTCGAAATTCGGATCTAATCACGAACGTCGACTTTTCAATTATGAATAAATTAACCTTGTTGAATAAAGAGAGGATTCGAAGCTAATTATAGCCGAAGAACCTCTCTTTTTTTGGTATTTGTGAAACATCGGGAGTGAAATTCGAGCTTTATCACATACTGTAAATAAACAAGCTTGATGGTAATTCCCTTTAAAGCGTTAGTGTAAAAAAATAACATTATGATTAATTTCATTTTTTCAATGACCTGACACGATGAGTAGTATATAATTACGGGAAATAATAGAACAGATGGAGTAGATAAGATGAATTTTAGTAAGTCACCTCTAGAACAGAACAACTCGGGCAAGGGTGAACGCTTCTCCCGTGCAGGATTCATTTTGGCTGCCATCGGTAGTTCAGTTGGACTTGGTAACATGTGGAAGTTTCCGTATATTACGGGAGAGAATGGGGGCGCAGCGTTTTTCCTGCTCTTTATCGTCTGTCTGTTACTCATTGGTCTGCCTGTATTGCTGGCGGAGCTTGCAATTGGTCGAAGTGGGCGCGGAAGTGCAGCTACAGCGTTCATCAAAGCTGGCGGACATAAAGGGTGGCTAGCAGCAGGACTACTGCAAGTTTTGACACCGTTTATTATCCTTTCTTTTTACGTGATCATTGCAGGCTGGACACTCCAGTATGCGATCACCTCTTTCAGTGGTAGTCTGTTTAGTAACGCAGATTTTGGTGGGCAATTTGATTCCTTTATCGGTGGGTATATGCCGATTGTATGGCAGTTCGTTTCCGTGCTGATCACAGGCTGGATTGTAGCTAAAGGGGTCTCTAACGGAATTGAGAAGTTTAATAAAGTGCTCATACCAGCGATGTTGGTATTGCTTATTATACTGATGATTCGAGCCATTACATTGCCAGGAGCAGGTGCAGGGGTTTCCTTCTTCCTGAATCCAGACTTCTCTCAATTAACGACCGAATCGGCATTGGTTGCACTTGGACATGCCTTCTTCTCCCTATCTCTAGGGATGGGTATTCTCGTGACCTATGGTTCGTATGTTGATAAAAATCAGTCTCTTGGCGCGGCGACAGTAGCCGTTGGTGCGGGTGACCTCATCTATGCCTTTATCGCAGGTTTAATTATTTTCCCAACGACATTCTCGTTTGGTATCGCACCGGATCAAGGGCCTAAACTGATCTTCGTTGCGCTGCCTGCTGCATTCTCAGCAATGCCGCTGGGCTTCCTGTTTGGCGGATTGTTCTTTATCCTGTTGGCTATTGCAGCATTAACATCAGCCGTATCGTTGCTGGAAGTTCCAGTTAAGTATTTCATGGAAAGATTGTCTTGGAGCCGTAGCCGTTCTGTATGGGTTATTTCACTGGCGGTCTTCATTGTAGGACTTCCTTCTGCTCTGTCCATGGGACTTGTTCCTGAATTCAACATTAACGGTACGAACTTGTTCGACTGGATGGACTTCATGGCGTCCAACATCATGCTTCCGGTCGGTGGATTGCTTGTCACAATATTTGCCGGTTACTTCTGGAAGACAGCAGCAGAAGCTTCAGGTCTGAAATCAGGCTGGTTCAACGTTTGGCTGTTCATGCTGCGCTATGTGGCACCAATCCTGGTACTTCTGGTATTGCTACACACATCCGGAATTATTCACTTCTAAAGTGTACAGGATGGTAATGAGTATCAGGATGACTACACAGATTTACCAAGCATAAAACCTCTTGGAAGAATTGCAAAAGCCCTTGTGTTCCAACGACAATTTTGGGACAATACGGAGTAGAGGTTTTTTTGAAGTAAAAACCGATGAGCCATATGCTTTTTTTCGAAAAGAGGACTGCGTAATGAACCAATCATCCATTTATGGATTAACATTAGAGCAATTACGTTCCTGGTTGCCGGAACACGGGCAGAAGAAATCCCGTGCTTCCCGGATCTGGGAATGGTTATATCAAGAGCGTGTGCATCAGTTTACAGACATGACCGATGTGCGCAAGGAATGTCTGGACGTGATCTCCGAACACTTTACGATGAACTCTCTGAGTGAACATGTGAAGCAAGAATCGGCAGACGGCACAGTGAAATTTTTGCTGCGCTTGCAGGATGGGAACCTGATCGAAACAGTACTTATGCGTCAAAAGTACGGTCTCACGGTATGTGTAACGACTCAGGTGGGCTGTAATATTGGCTGCAGCTTCTGCGCGAGCGGGTTAATCAAGAAGAGCCGTGACCTTTCCAGTGGCGAAATTGTAGAACAGATCATGCACGTACAACGGCATCTCGATGCAGCAGGTCAAGGTGAGCGAGTGACCAACGTTGTTGTGATGGGGATTGGCGAGCCGTTTGACAATTTCGAGAACATGAGCAATTTCATCGAAGTGGTGAAGGATCGTAAGGGACTAGCGCTTGCAGCGAAACGGATTACGGTGTCTACAAGTGGTTTGCCAGACAAAATCAAAGAGTTTGCAGACAGCAGTCTCCAGGTCAATCTAGCTATTTCCCTACATGCACCGAATAATGACCTACGCACACATATCATGAAAATCAATCGGGCTTTCCCGATCGAACAACTGATGGATGCAGTCGATTATTACTTGGCTACGACGAATAAACGTATTATGTTCGAATACATTCTGCTCCGTGATGTAAATGATCAACGTGAGCATGCGGCTGAGCTGGCTGAACTATTATCCAGCCGGAAGAACATGGTCAGTGTGAACCTGATTCCTTACAACCCAGTGGATGAGCACAGTCAGTATCAACGGAGTACAGAAGAGTCGATTCTTGGCTTCTATGATACGCTCAAAAAGAATAATATCAACTCCACAGTTCGTATGGAGCATGGTACAGATATCGATGCAGCCTGCGGGCAATTGCGGAGCAAACAGATGAAGAATGATGCATCTGAGCCGCAAGCGGGTCGACTTGCCCTGGGATAAGGTCATACTTGAAGTAAGGGCGATGCTCTCAGAGCAGTGACCCTAGCTTCAGTGTCTAAATAGTAAACGCCTCTGTAGATCACTAAGAAGTGGTGACAGAGGCGTTTTTCGTGTAATTATTTTCAAGCGTGCCCTAGTTTCTTGACCATCAATAGATGCGGAATGCCATCTTCCATAAATACATCGGATGCTGGGGCATACCCAAGCCGTTCATAGAATCCGGAGGCTTGCACCTGAGCGTGTAACTTGGCTGTCTCTAGTCCTTGGGCTAGAGACATCTGTTCCAGTTTATCGATAAGAATACGACCAAGACCGTGCTTGCGGTATTCCAGCATGACGCAGATTCGTTCCAGCTTGGCAACATCTTCCACAATGCGCAGTCTGGACGAAGCGGCAGGCACACCATCTACATAGAGAAGAATGTGTCGGGCTTCCGAACCCAGTGCATCATAAGCATCGAATTCATCTTCAGCAGATACACCTTGCTCTTCAACAAAAATAGCGGTGCGGATAGCAAAAACAGCTTCAAGTAATTCCTGATTGTTGACCTCAACAACAGTGATGTTCATTAATGTGTCTCCTTCGTTCAATCGTAATGGTATGCTGACATGGTAGACTATCCAAAATCATATTTGAGTCAAACCATATGCGATCTACCCAATTTGAGATTATTATTTAAAATTAGTTATATCACTATTTTTGTTGTGAATGCAACATAATATCAAACAAGGACGTGAGTGCAATGAAGGATGTATTACGTGAAATTGGCATGATAGCGCGCTGTCTGGATTCCATCAGCAACGTCGAATTTCAACATTTGAATCTATCACGGGGGCAATACCTATACCTATATCGCATATGTGAGAATCCTGGCATTATCCCGAACCAGCTCGCCGAGCTCATCAAAGTGGATCGAACGACAGCGGCTAGGGCAATCAGTAAGCTAGAATCCGACGCATTTATTCGTAAGCAAGCAGCAGTCGATAATAAGAAGAACAAGGAGTTATATCCAACCGAGGCCGGTCTTGAGGCGTGGGAGTTTATTCGTAGAGAGGGGGCTCACTCTGATCAAGTGACCTTGGCGGGATTAACGGAAGAGGAGATTGAGACGGCCGTATCTCTGCTACGCCGGATGCGTCACAACATTGAGGTTGATTGGCGGTTCGTGAAGAAGGGTGGGCGTAGACCGTATATGGATCAGGAGGAATGATCAGCTCTTCGATCGATCACTTTCGAGGAAAAATACAGGAGGACAAGATGAGGAACATGAGCCGGAAAGGGCTGTTATGGCTGCTTATTGTCGTTGCTAGTATTATGGCGGGGTTAATGAGCTATATAAAGGGGTATTGGGTAGTGGATGAACCAACTCCAACAGCTGTATTTGTCCAGCATCATATGACCAATCCGAACGGTACGCTGGCTTCTTACCTGAAGGATGCTATATCGGATACGCCTGATGTTGTAGCAGGTCGGGAAGCGTTGTCCGAGTCCCTGGGGTTATGGATGCAATATGCTGTTGCCAAGAACGATGAGGAATTATTCAAGCAAAGTTACGATCTGCTAACGACCTATTTTCTAATGCCGCAGAAATATATTGCCTGGAAGCTTGATGCTGAAGGGGAATCTTTGGTGACCACCAATGCACTAGGGGATGATCTGCGAATCATAGGTGCGCTGCTATCGGCTGCGGAACTGTGGGAACAGGACAAGGCCAGAATACTTAAGACGGCTGCAGAACTCACCCAAACATTGAATCAATCGGTGCAGATGAAAGGCTATTATGTCGATTTTCATGATTTTGCGAATGGAATCTCTTCAGATACATTAAGTCTGGTGTACGTGGATTTACCAGCGTTGAAAGCGATGGAGCAGCATGAATTGCTAGAGCCGGGGACGTATGAGAAGTACGAGTACATGCTAAAAAGCATGCCGGATGATGGTGTATTTTATCCTAAATCGTTCAATGTTATCACCAAAACATATAACTATGATGAAAAGGTAAACCTGATTGATCAGTTAATCGTGGCTAATCATCTGGCAACAACCAGTCAGAAGCCGGATAAGCTTATTTCTTTTCTAAAACAAGAGTTTGCGACCCGCAAGCAGTTGGCAGGACAGTACCAACGAAGTGATCGTACGCCAGTCGTATCCTATGAATCTCCATCTGTATATGGACTTGCGATTCTACTTGCAATCAAGTCAGGTGATCCAAAATGGGCTAAACAACTGTATAACCATATGATCACATTCCGGAGCCAGGATTCAAATTATCCGGGTGGTTACGTATTTAACGGGGACACGCATGCATTTGATAATCTTTTTCCATTAATTGCTGAGACAGAATTGAAAAATAATCTTAAAAAGTAATATTTCCGTCATTTTATCAAATGGCTAATATGATAGCATGTATTTTGTATTATTTTGTCGCAAATTAGTGAAATATTCAGTAGGGCATATAAATAACATAATTTACATGCAGAAGGGAGAAAAGATGAGAAATAAAGCACCTATTCGCCGTATTGGATGGGGGTATGCCAGCTTGATTGGACTCGCTGTAATTCAGCAACTTGTTGTATATCTCAAAATATATATGAATCAAAGTTATACCACGCTAGACGTCATTTTTAGTGTTGTGTCATTAGCTGCACTAGTTCTCGGTTTTATATTACCTGTCGGTGTATCTGTTGTTGTCATATTTGTGTACCTGGTTTCTTATTTTGTGTGGTTGGTAACCTATGCCGATGTTAATGTGCTTACATTCTCATGGTGGTTACTCATTCCCGCTAATGTTGCTGTGGCTGCATTCATCAAGGCCAGTCTTGTGCGGAGCGCACGGATTATGGATCGCTTGCAGGAGATGCAGGATCGCAATCCAGAGATTGATCTCGATACCTCGCTTGGCAACAAGGAGGCACTGACGGATACGGTCATTAAGCAGAGTAATCTTGCTAAACGGTATTCAGAGCATTATGGATTCAGTATGGCGATGTTTAAAATTGAATTTCTACCCTTGGTTATGGAGTCTCTCGGATCAGTGAGATATGCGCAGTTTCTGTTGGAGTTGTCCAGTACGATCCAGAAGCAGATTCGATTTGAGGATTACAAATTTTTTGTGGATCGTGGGCGTTTTGTCATTCTATGTCCGATGGTGAACGTAGAGTATCTTCCCGTGCTTACCCAGCGGATCAAAAGTGCAATGATGGATCTATCTTTTATTGATAAGAAGGGAAATGAACTACAGACGGTTATTCGCTCAGGAGCACTCATTTTTCAGAAAGAAAATTTCAGTAAGTACGAAGATATTGATGCGGTTATTGCTGCGCTTGAACGGAACACAGAGACAGATCTCATTGGTGAATATATCTAAACTAGCTAGAAGGAGAGAAGCTCCGTGAACTATGTAACCTGGTTCATCCCCATATGTATCGCTATTAGCTGTATTTTTATGTTGTGTACAATAGGCTTAACCATTGCCACGCTTCGATTCCGCTCAAAAGTCTATCGCAAATATGATCGGAGGAAATTAAGTGGCTGATATTCTTTTACTGTTATCAATTTTTAGTATCTGGATAGCTGTATTTGAGTCCATCCTCATCATGACAGGAGCCATTCGTTTCATTCATAAACAGGAGAAAATAGGCGTTCATATCCCTAAAGATATGGATCATTATCCGACAGTAACAGTTATGGTACCTGCTCATAATGAGGGTTTGGTTATTGTAGCTACCGTGGAACATATATTGCAGATGAATTATCCCGAAGAGAAGGTACAGGTTATTGTTATTGCAGATAACTGTACAGATGATACTGCTGCGAAACTGCATGCCTTCCTAAGCAAAACCCGTTATGTCCATCGTAATGTAACTGTGATGGAGCGCAAAGGAACTGGAGGAAAGTCCGGTGCATTAAATGACGGATTGGAGCTAGCGACTGGGGAGTGGATTTGCATTTTCGATGCGGATGCAGCTCCAGAGCGCAATTCATTAATGTTTCTGGCGCAGAAGTCATTGGAAGACCCGGAGAAGTATGGCGTCGTATATGGGAGAAACAAGGCTCGGAACAGAGGGCAGAACTTCCTCTCGAAATGTATTAATCTGGAGCTTATTACGGCACAACGTGTCTATCACACCGGCCTTTGGGAGCTGTTTAAGCTAGGCACAATTCCAGGTACTAACTATATTATTAAAACGGAACTAATCCGTGATATCGGTGGTTGGGATGTTACAGCCATTACCGAAGACACAGCACTTTCTTTTGACATTCTCGCGCGAGGACAATTGATTGCACTGGCTCCCCAAGCCGAAGCGTACCAACAGGAGCCTGAGAAGCTCAGTGTATACATGAAACAACGTGAACGTTGGGCAAAAGGAAACTACCAGGTTGTTCTGGATAATTTTCTGAACCTATTCAACCGCACTAACTGGCGTAGCAAGGTGTTATTACTGTACTATGCTATCAGCTATTTTTGGTTTATGATTGCGATCATCGTATCCGATATTATCTTTATCGTTAACCTGGTATTTCGGATCATCGGTATATTTAATCCAGAAGTAAGTTCTCCGTTCCAGTTCTCTGGAGACGTGTATGTGTATCTGGTCATCGCTTGGGCGTTAATGTACTACATTTATGTTCTGCAGATTAATCTCGCCCTGGCCTCTGATATTGGACAAAGTAATATACGCAATTTTATATATGCCTGCCTATCCTACTTTACCTATGCACAGTTATTCATCCTCATCTCCATCAAGGCATCGTATTCGTTAACGATGGATAAGATCCGGAAGCGTGAGAGCAAGTGGTATAAGACACAACGTTTTGGATAATCAATTTCATTCTATGGTCATCAGGCTACTTTCTGAATATTCCCGAAAGTAGCCTTTTGCTATAGGTGGACGGACGTACAGACTTCAGGTATACTCATGCGAGCAAATATATAGAGGTTGTTCAAAAAGCACATATTGGAGGCGATGAGGCTGGTGGACAGGGGATCGGATTTCTATGATAATGAGGCTAATTTTGAGAAGTATATGGAGCGACGGCAGTGGCAGGAGAATGCGAACGATACGCTGGAGAAGCCGATTATGCTAGAGTTAATTGGAGATATCGCAGGCAAAAGCGTATTAGATCTAGGCTGCGGCGATGCCAAGTTTGGTGCAGAATTGCTTGGGGCACAGCATCGGGCGGCTAGCTACACCGGGGTTGAGGGGTCAGTTAACATGGTAGATGCAGCCCACGAATCGCTAAAAGGGTTGAATGCTCAGATCAAGCAAGCGTTTCTTGAGGACTGGAATGATGAGGCGCAGACCTATGACGTGGCAATATCCAGATTAGCTATTCACTACATCGAAGATATCGATAGCCTATTCCAAAAGGTATATCACACCTTAAAGGACGGAGGAACGTTTAGCTTTTCGGTTGAACATCCGGTAATTACATCCACCTTACAGCCTTCAGGTACTCGGACAAACTGGATCGTAGATCAATATTTCGTCGAAGGATTTCGGGAGCAACAGTGGTTAGGTGGTTCGGTGAAGAAGATGCACCGTGCACTTGAATCATACTACATAGCATTACAGAAGGCGGGATTCCATGTGGAGCATTTACGGGAGTCAGCGCCACAGCGTCAGCATTTTGTGAATGAAGAGACTTATCTGCGGCGTCAACGGATTCCGCTATTCTTATTCTTATCGGCTCGCAAATAAAAGGATGAACTTGCACAGCTTACTGTGGATAATTCATCTAAGCGCCATCAGCCCAAACTTCTATCCACATGTGGATAAGATGTTTGGGCTGATGAATTAGAGCTCTATACACAGAAATGTGTGTACAACATAGCAATAGATGTTGATGAAATAAGCTAATTATTGTTCTGCTGCCCTAACATACACACGATCTCCGTGTCGATCCACTTCAACTGGAGCTTCAAAGAACTGACTGAGTACATCGGCATTCATCAGCTCGCTGGTTAACCCCTGGCTGACAACTTCACCTCTACGAAGTAGCAGACTATGGCTAAATACAGGCAAAATCTCTTCTGTATGATGTGTAACATAAATGAGAGACGGAGCATCAGGACGCAGGGTCAGATTATGAATGCTCTCTAGTAGTCGCTCTCTAGAGAATAAATCGAGGCCATTACACGGCTCGTCCAGAATAAGAATGCGCGGGTTGGCCATCAGTGCTCTTGCAATGAGTAGCTTCTGCTTCTCCCCTTGGGAACACGTGCGATACTCTCGATCCCATAGATGTTGGCAACCAAGCGCGCTCATCAGTTCCTTTGCCTGTTCGAGATCCTCATCCGAACATTGGTCATACAGCCCGATCGTAGCATGCTTTCCACTGATAACAACATGTTGCGTACGGTCACTTCCATGTAATTTCTCCTGTAGGGAAGAGCTAACCCATCCAATCGACTTCCGAAGCTGCCGCAAATCGACATCCCCGTAGGCATGTCCAAGCACAGAGATGTTACCTTCAGATGGCCACTGATAACCGGTAATCATGTTAAGCAGTGTCGTTTTACCTGAACCGTTCAGACCGAGAAGTGCCCAATGCTCACCTTTGCGTACAGACCAACTGACATCATTCAACAAGGTGATCGCTCCTCTTCGCCAGGATACATGCTGTACATCAATTATCATATTCATTCCTTCTTTCTGTATCCTCGCTTCATTTATTGTAGTCACAAAATGAAAGAGGTTCAACGGCGATCACACTGTCCTTGGTCGATCTCTGCGCAGAAATACAGCACACACACCAAGCAGTGGCAAAAACGAACATAACTTGATAACAAACGCAACGCTGGTTACGTCAATTAAGGAGCCTAGCACAACCGAGCCAAGTCCAGCCATGCCGAACGATAGGCCAAAAAACAACCCAGATACCGTTCCAATATGACGAGGAAGCAATTCCTGTGCATAAACAATGATGACGCTGAAGCCGGACATCAGGATTAGTCCAATGATTCCACACAACACCATGGACAGGACGGGTCCTGCATAAGGCAGCAACAGCGAAAACGGTGCAGTGCCTGCAATGGAGAACCAGATCATCGGTTTGCGTCCGTAACGATCAGCGAGCGGGCCTCCGAGCAAGGTTCCGACCATGCCTGCAAATTGCAGAATGAACAGACAGATCTGTGCCTGGGAGAGAGGCAAGTGATACGCATCGGCATAATAGAAGGCGTAGTATCCGGTCATGCCAGCGATATATACGAACTTGGAGAACAGCAGCAGGATAAGAATTCCCATTGTAAAAGCGATGAATCCCCGGCTTACAGGCCGAGTTACAGATTCTGCGTCGCTTGATTTTAGAGGCTGTTGCTGACGAATGCGAGTCTCGGCAAGCCTGTCTCTGTACCAGCGACTGACCAAAGACTGAATGAAGATACCGATCAGGGCAAATCCCATTAGCCATAGAAAACTAAGCTGCCCATGTGGCAGCAAGATGAAGGCAACCAGCAATGGAGCAAGTGCCTGCCCCGTGTTGCCTCCTACCTGGAAGATCGACTGCGCCATGCCGCGTCCGCGTCCGGCTGCCATATGCGCCACGCGTGAGGATTCGGGATGGAGAATGGATGAACCTATACCAATCAGTGCTGCTGAAACAAGCAGCATCCATAACTCGGAGGACAAGGCTAAGCCTAGAACACCAATCAAGGAGAATAACATGCCTCCAGGAAGCAGGATTGGCATCGGTCTGCGATCTGACATATAACCGACCAGAGGTTGAAGAACGGATGCGGTAATATTCAGGGTGAAGGCAATCCAGCCCATCTGGGCGAAACTGAGCTGCATGGTCTGCTGAAACAGCGGGAACGCAGATGGAACAACCGTCTGCACCGCATCATTCAGCAGATGGGCGAAACTAACTCCGGCGAGTGCCCAATTGGCGGAGGAGTTGATTTGCATTTTGCTTAAAGTGGCCTGAGCCATGGGAGATCACCTCGAATTATTTTTTTCTATGATAAAAGATGGGGGCAGATCATGTCTTTGTGAAAAGTGCTTGGAAAGTGAGCACGATTTGCTATAATGTCAGCAGGTGAGGAAACGATGGAATTAAACATGACGCTAAATGGGTTGAAATTATGGAAAGCTACCGGAGGATTCGCCAATGAGCCTCATGTGCATGACGACTGGTATCAGCTAACGCTGCCGGTCAGAGGCCAATGTCATCTGGTACAGGAACGACATGCATACCCTCTGAAAGCAGGCATGGGGATTATTGCCCATCCTCAAACGGAGCATAATTTTGAAATAGGTTCAGATTCGGCTGTCATAGTGATTAAGTTCCGTAAACCGCCTTTAGGAAGTTACGAAGGCGCGGAGTTAAGTGGGGGACGGACTGAGTTTCGGCCTGCCCAGAATTTCGATCCGGCGGAGATCAGCAGCTTGTTTCGAAGCTGGCATTCCATTTTGTTAGATGACATGCCCGACTTGCTGCGAGTACAGGAAACAGAACTAGCGATTGAGACATATCTAAGACGTATGTTGATGGGGCAGGAAAATGAAATAGAAACGGTAGATACCGGTACATTCATTGATCCTCATCTCCGCCGAGTGCTTGATTACATTCACAGTGCCTACACAGGCCCAATGGATATTGATTCGATGGCGATGGTTGCGCATCAGAGCCGGTATCATTTTATGCGTTCTTTCAAGGCTCTTACGGGATCAACACCTTACCAATATTTGCTGAATTTGCGGGTAGAAGAAGCGTCTAGAAGGCTCCGCCTTACGACTGATTCAGTAACCACAATCAGTTATGAGTTGGGATTCTCCAGCGTCAGCCAGTTGTATAGAGCTTTTCAGCGAGTGTATGTTATGACACCGATGGAATATCGGAATCAGGTCTAAATTATCATGGGCAGTCTCGCTTATGCGAGACTGTATTCAAGAAAGTTACAGCCGGACACTGATTTTTGTTGTTGCCAAATAAGATAGACTTTGCTAAGATGATTAAAAGTTTATGTAAGCGTATACATTTAAGTTAAAATTACAACGTTGTAATTATGGGTGCAGATTATTAACTCAGCTTCACACCATCAGATCAATTAGCACTTTATGCTAATTTAATCATGTTTATTAACCATAATTAATTTGCTGAGTGGGTGTGATTATGGAAAAAAGATTTAATTCTATCCGAAAATTCAAACGTTGTAATTTTATGATGAGGGGGAAGGATTCAAGGTGAAAAAACGGATGTCCACGTTGTTCAGCCTAGTCAAACGGGATAAGTATCTGCTGCTTATGTTCTCTCCAATCTTTCTGTATTACGTGATTTTCATGTATGTTCCCATGCCCGGCATTTTGCTCGCTTTTCGGAATTTCATACCCGGTCAGGGAATGTTTAGTGGCGAGTGGGTTGGCCTAAGGTGGTTTGATCAGTTTGTGAATTCCATCTATTTCTGGAGGCTGCTGCGCAACACGTTTCTGCTCGCCTTCCTACCGCTCCTGTTCGGATTCTCCATCCCCATTCTGTTCGCTGTCTGTATCGTTGAGATCAAGAATCGAACCTTCAAGCGATTTGCCCAGACCATTACTTATCTTCCGCACTTTATCTCCACCGTCGTTGTGGCAGGGATGATTATCAATTTTCTGTCCCCTACAGACGGAATCGTTAATACCCTTATCGCCAAGCTTGGTATGGAAAAAGTGAACTTCATGATGGATGCCGGATGGTTCCGTACCATCTTCACTAGCTCCGATATATGGCAGAGCTTTGGCTTCAGTTCAATTATTTACATTGCCGCGATTATGGGCATAGACCCCGAGATGTACGATTCCGGCAAGATTGATGGAGTCAACAAATTTCAAGAGCTTTGGCATTTGACTCTTCCGAGCATCAAACCAACGATTGTCATTCTGCTGCTTCTGTCGCTAGGTGGAATTATGAGTGTAGGCTTCGAGAAAGTATATCTGCTCTATAACGGGGCTACCTACGAGACGGCCGATGTATTATCCACTTACGTATACCGGATGGGGATTGAAGGGCAGAATTACGGTTTTGCAACAGCCGTGGGTCTGTTTAACTCGATCATCACGTTTGTACTTGTATTTGCAGCCAATTCAATGACTCGGCGATTGACCAAGATGTCACTCTGGTAAGACCATTCCCCCAAAGGAGATCTGATATGCAAAAATCGAGAAGTGACCGGTTATTCTACGCATTTATCTATTTGCTGACCATCTTGGCAGTCGCTGTTACGTTATATCCTTTCCTGTACGTTGTTAGTATTTCATTCAGTTCGGTGGAAGCCATAGACAAACAACAAGTGGTCTTGTGGCCAGTAGGTTTTACGCTCTCGGGTTATAAAATGGTGCTGCAATATAGCGAGTTATGGGTCTCTTTTTACAATACCCTGTGGTACACCGTCGTAGGTACGCTGCTTAATATTGTTGCGACCTGCCTAGCGGCATTCCCTTTATCAAGACAGCAATTTTTCCTGCGTAGAAAGTTGAACTTTTTCATCGCCTTCACCATGTATTTCTCGGGTGGACTCATTCCCGTCTACATGTTGATTACATCTCTCGGATTGTACAATACACGCTGGGTCATGGTGCTGCCTGTGCTGGTCATTACATTTAACGTGATGATCTGTCGCTCCGCATTCGAAGGCATTCCGAATGAAATTTTTGAGAGCGCAAGTATCGATGGTGCCAACGAAATGACGATGCTATACCGCCTGGCGGTGCCTATTATCAAACCAACATTAGCTGTTCTAACGCTGTATTACGCCGTATTTCACTGGAACAATTTCTTCTCTGCGCTACTATATCTCGGCAAGCAGGATATGCAGCCCTTACAGATGTTCTTACGCCGAGTATTGATCATGGCCTCACCTGAGGTGATGCAGAAGATGGGGGGCACCATGACTTCGGGTGCGCTGGCAGTCTCAACACTTCAAGTCCGGTATGTATCTATTGTGGTCAGCATTCTACCGATTGTATCGATCTACCCATTTATCCAACGGTACTTCGTCAAAGGGATTACCCTCGGAGCCGTGAAAGGATAGCCTTACTTACTTGATCACCGTACGACCAAGGTTGTTCATAACAAGGAGGATTAGCGGATGAGAATTAGAAGAGCAGGAAGAAAAAGTATCATTGCAGCCATATTGGCGATCAGTCTGGCAGGATGCAGCGGCGGTGCAGGAACAGGAAACGATGCAGGGAATGCCCCAACAAGCTCAGAACCGGCATTTAATTACACTGGAGCAGGACCGGTTACCGATCAGCCTGATGCGAAGCTGTCCGTTCTTGGAACGAATGCGTGGACGACCAACGTAGATCTATCTACTGCCGCCATCGTGAAGAAAATTGAGAGTAATGCAGGGGTTGAGGTTGATTGGGATCTGATTCCACCTCAGAACTATGCGGATGCAGTGAATCCACGGCTGGCGGCAGGTACCGGCTTACCCGATATCGTCTACTTGCCTGATCAGGATCAGCTTATGAAATACATTAACAGTGGATTGTTTATTCCATTGAATGAGTTGATTGATAAGTACGGGGTGAATCTCAAAAAAATATATGAACAATCGCCTGCGGTCAAAGCCAGTTTAACAACGCCAGATGGTAAAATATATTATGTTCCGCAGCAAACGTTAACTAAAAACTATATGCCTGTAATGATGATCAACCAGCGCTGGCTGAAGAAGCTCGGCTTGAATGAGCCAACAACGCTGGATGAATTCACGGCAATGCTGCGCAAATTTAAGACCGATGATCCGAATGGAAATGGACAGGCGGATGAAATTCCATTGTCGATGGAATCCAAGTTTATTCCGATGGCATTTGGGCCAGTTTTTGGCTTGGATCTGTCGAACCAATTCTACGCTGACGATCAAGGCAAGGTTCATTTCAGCTATTATGAGCCTGCCTATAAGGAATATCTGACCTATCTGAACGGGCTTTATAAGGAAGGTCTGCTCGGTGTAGATTATGCCAGCACAACAAGTGATCAGGTAACATCTCGGATCTCGCAGGATTTAACGGGTGCAACGTTTAATTTTAGTTGGTATATGTCTATGGTCTACAGTCCGCTGTACAAGGATTACAACCCAGCTGAGCCCATTTTCAAAGGCATCTTGCCGTTGAAAGGGCCGCATGGCGACCAATTCTATGTTGGACGTACACCGGTGAGTGGCATTTTCGGAATTACCCGGGATAGTAAAAATCCAGAGCTAGCCTTCCGTTTCCTGGATTATGCGGTAAGTGAGGAAGCGCAGACGTACTACACATGGGGTATTAAGGATGATACCTATACCGAGGAGAATGGTGTGAAGACCTTCACGGATAAAGGTAAAGACAACGAATACATTCAGAAGCTCGGTATTGGTCCGGTCAATCTGCCGAATATTCAATCCACCGATTCTGCAGATTCGGTCGTAGCAGAGTGGCATGCCAAGCTGGATAAGGAAATGGAACCGTATATTCGTGAACCGTTCCCGTTTGTGTATGCTCTGCCAGATGAAGCTAGTGTAGAGAGCATGTCCATGCCAGATATCACAACGTATGTGGAAGAAATGAACTTCAAATTTATTAGTGGAGATACAAGTCTAGATCAGTTCGATAGCTATATTGAGACATTAAAGAAAATGAACATTGAGCAAGTTATTGCCGGCAGACAGGCGCAATATGACCGGTACAAAGCTGCACAGCAATAAGTTTCCCAAGGTATGAGAGGTGTTGATTTCTTTTGATAACCATTAAGGACATTGCCAAACTGGCAGGGGTGAGCTATAGCACGGTATCCAAGGCGCTCAACGGTGATCCTCGTATCAAACCTGCGACGAGACAGAAAGTGCTCGCGGTGGCAGAGAAGCACCAGTATCGAAAAAACATTATGGCTCAGCAGCTCTCCACTGGCAGAAGCAACATCATTGGCTTTGTTCTTGATGAACTCAGCAATCCATTGTTCTCCAACATATCAGGCAATTTACATGCGGAACTCAAGAAACGGGGCTATCAGATGATCCTCGTTGTAGCGGATGATGGGGTGGATATATTCAGTCAATTACGTGTGGACGGCTGTATCCTCTGGGATTATGCACTCGAAGATCGGGAAGCCTTCTGGAAAAAATTCGCTACCTTGAACATGCCTTGTTTTGTACTCGGTACGGATGAAGCTCCGAATTCTCCTTACATCAAGATTGATCGCAAAGAAGGAATTTACAAGGCTGTACAGCACCTTCAATCCCTCGGACACAGTCGGATTGGATTCATCGGGAACTCCCAGAATATCAAGCTGGAAGGATACCGAGAAGCGTTGCAACGTACAGGTCTTGAATTTGAACCTCACTACGTTTTGCCTGCCCACTCATCGTGGGAGGATGGATATTTTGCTATTCGAAATTATACATTTGGGCCGGAATCGCCAACAGCGTTTATCGGGCTTAACAACCTGGTGACCCGGGGGGCGCTACGTGCGCTTCTCGAAGCTGGTTATAACGTGCCTAAGGATATCTCATTAATCGGTTATGATGATCTGCCGGATATGCAGTACGCCGAAGTCGCGCTCACCACGATTGGTCCGCCGCTGGAGGAACTGGCGGCACAGGCAGCAGAGCTAATCGTATCGTTAATTCGCGGTGAGCAGACGGAATATCCGGTGGTGATTCAACCGCAGCTGAATCACCGCAGTTCAACGGCAGTTTCTCGGAAGTGATGACCTGAACATCAATAACAATAACAGGACGTTTGAGGATCGAGTTTGCAATATACAATACCGTATCACATCCTAGGAGGTTGATTTTATGCCAATACAGACACAGTTATCCTGGTCTGAACGAATAGCAGAGACAATTGTAGAGCAATGTGACAATGACGGTTATCATGCATTTCCTTCTGAACGCTGGGCTTATGTTCAAGGCATGACTCTTATGGCGATGGCGCAAACGGGTAAACAGTATGGCAAAGATGAATATATTGATTTTATGAAGCGGCATATGGATCTATATATTCAAAAGGATGGTTCGATCGCAACGTATTCGCTTGAAGAATACAACCTGGATCAGATTAATCAGGGTAAGAATTTATTTAGGCTAATGGAAGATGCTGAAGATCAGCGTTATGAGGAAGCGGCGCATCTACTCGCGGCACAACTGGCGGGACAGCCAAGAACATCGGAAGGTGGCTTCTGGCACAAAAAAATCTATCCATTCCAGATGTGGCTGGATGGACTGTACATGTCCTCCCCTTTTCTCGCACAATACGCGAAAAAGTTCAATCGTCCGGAATTATGGGATGAGGTCGCTCACCAGATTTTGCTGGTTGAGCGTAAGACCCGCGATCCGCGAACAGGTCTGCTCTATCATGGATGGGATGAATCGAAGGAGCAGGTATGGGCAGACTCCACAACAGGGTGTTCCGCACACTTCTGGAGTCGAGCGATGGGATGGTATGCGATGGCCATCGTGGATAGTATAGAGCATTTCCCGATCCATCATCCGAAGCGGGGAACCATTATCGGCATCTTCGAGCGGATGTGTAACGCATTGGTACGCGTGCAGGAGCAGGAGAGTGGTCTCTGGTTCCAGGTGCTAGATCAAGGGTTCCGCAAAGGCAATTATCTGGAAGCTTCAGGTTCAAGTATGTTTGTGTACGCACTTGCGAAGGGTGTTCGATTGCGTTATTTGGAGCCACAGTTCAAGCAAGCGGCTGAGAAAGGATGGAAAGGTCTAACATCTAGGATGGTAGAAGAGACGGCAGATGGAGTGAAGCTGAACAGCATTTGCCACGGAGCTGGACTCAGTCTGGATCGGGACGGATCGTACAGTTACTACGTGAGCGAGCAGATCGTAAGTGATTCCTTCATGGGGACAGCACCACTTCTACTGGCTGCGCTGGAAATGGAGCGATTGTCATGACCAAACGTATGCTGCCACCCACCGATCTGAGCCAGAGCACTATATGTTATACCGTGGCAACCGACGGAAGTGGTGATTACACGACTATTCAGGCTGCAATCGACGCAATTCCTGATCATGTTGAAGCCAAGCAGGAGATTCGCATTAAACCAGGGGTGTATGTTGAGAAGCTGCATATTGAGAAGTCTAAGGTTCACCTCATTGGTGAGGGAGCCGAGCAGACGATCATCACGTATGATGACCATGCCCTCAAGACATTCCCGAACGGCGAGCTGTATCACACATTTCATTCCTATACTGTGTTTGTTGGGTCTGATGACTTTACCGCAGAAGGGCTCTCATTCGTAAACTCGGCGGGGCCAGGTAAGCTTGTTGGTCAGGCTCTGGCGATATATGTTGACGGAGACCGGGCAGCCTTTCGGAACTGCCGATTCATTGGGCACCAAGATACAATTTTCACCGGGCCGCTTCCGGAGCAACCGTTAGATCGAAGCTTTTTTGGCGGGCCGCGCGATGGGGCTGAGAGGCGTAAGCTACGACAATACTATGAAGGCTGCTACATTGAGGGCGATGTTGATTTTATTTTTGGCTCGGCGACGGCGGTATTCAAAGATTGTGAGATCTTCTCTAAGATTCGTGTGTCCGGTGCAGATCAGGTACAGGGAGAAGTGCAGGGCTATGTTACTGCGGCTTCCACTCCTGCGGATGTGAAGTATGGTTATGTGTTTATTGACTGTGATCTAACCAGCAACGCACCCCCTGAATCGGTGTATCTTGGACGACCATGGCGTAATTATGCAAAAGTGTGCTTTCTCAACTGCTGGATTGGAGCCCATGTGAAGCAGGAAGGCTGGCATAACTGGAACAAAACCGATGCAGAGAGCACCGTGGTATTCGCAGAGTATAACAGTTCAGGGCCAGGAAAAGTACAGGCAGGCATTCGTGTACCATGGGCTGACCTCCTAACGGAGCAGGAAGCGGCTGAATACACGATACCTCTTATTTTGTCGGGTGAAGATAATTGGCAACCTTTCTGTGCTTCATCCCCGATTGAAAAGCCCAGTGAATAGCAGCTCTCGTATCATTCTACTACACTAAACGTTTCTGCTATTGCACGAAAAGCCTCCATACCTTCCGCCATGGCGAAGGGAGTGGAGGCTTTGTGAATCTATTGGATCGATATTTAATTCAACGGATTAGAAGTTAAAGTTATCCGGGTCAGGTCCAACGCGTTGATCTTCATTCAGCGCATGGATTCGTTCCATCTCTTCAGAAGATAGCTCGAAATCAAAGATCGAAGCGTTCTCTTCAATGCGATGTGCCTTAGTGGATTTTGGAATAGTAACGACACCGTTCTGTAAATCCCAACGCAAAATGATCTGTGCAATTGACTTGCCTTTTGCTGATGCAATCTCTGTGAGCACCGGGTTGTCCAACAGCTGACCCTGCATGAGCGGGGACCACGCTTCAAGCTGAATGTTGTGTTCTTCACAGAAGGCTTTCAGCTTCGTCTGCGTCAGACGAGGATGATATTCTACTTGATTCACCATAGGAGTGATCGTAGCGTCCTGCATGAGATCTTGCAGATGATGAATCTGGAAGTTACTTACCCCGATCGCTCTAATCCGGCCTGCTTGGTAAAGTTCCTCGATGGCTTTCCATGCAGCTTTATATTTACCCGCTTTTGGCCAGTGAACCAGATATAGATCCAAGACCTCGAGTCCTAGCTTGTTCATCGTTGTATCGAAGGCAGCAAGTGTCTCTTCGTACCCAAGGTCAGCATTCCATACTTTGGAGGTGATGAAAAGGTCTTCGCGCTTAAGATTGTTCTCTTGCAATGCTTCAGCAATCGCTTGTCCTACACCAGCTTCATTGCCATATACCGCAGCGGTATCAATACTGCGATAACCATATTTAATGGCATGTTTAACCGCTGTGATTAACTCAGCTCCTTCTTCTACTTTGAATACGCCGAGCCCAAACCAAGGCATGTGAACGCCGTTATGCAATGTTGTTGTCGATTGTAAGTTTTGTGCTGTTGTCATGAAAATTCCTCCTTGATGTGTATACAATTCGTTACTTCGTGTAGAATTGCTATTAGTTCATGATACAAAATCAAATCATAGTAGATCAAATTGCAATCAACGTATATTATATAATTATACACTGTTTTGAAACCGGTTCCCTACTCAAGATAAGCTCTTAGATTGAAGAGTATCTAGAGTTGGTAGACTTTAGTGAGAGAAGTTACTTATGTGCCGGTACATGCATTTCTTTACGGTCAAGCACTCTCGCCCAAGCGGTTAGGATTACCGCAGTGAGTACCATGAGTGCTCCTACCCATGTTGTATGGATTAAGCCTATGGAATCCGTGATTACACCACCGAGATAGGCGCCTATTGCGATACCAGCGTTAAATGCAGCAATGTTAAAGGCTGAGGCTACGTCTTTTGCCTGCGGCGCATATCGCTCTGCGAGTGTCACCACATGCATCTGTAATCCGGGGACATTCATAAAAGCGAGCATACCCATCCCTAGGATCGTAACCAATGCTGCCGTTTTGAAGGGAACTGTGAAATATAGTATACCCAGAATTACGGTTTGGATCATAAACATGTAGAAAAGTGCCTGTAGTGGACTGCGGTTGGCTGCTTTTCCTCCAAGAATATTACCAATCGCAATGGCGATCCCGTACACAAGTAGAATGAGTGCTACCGTTGGCTCTGCGTATCCGCTAATATCATGTAATAGTGGAGACAGATAGGTGAAGACAACAAATGTCCCTCCATATCCGACGGCCGTAATGACAAAGGCAAGCAGCAGTCTTCCGTTGGTTACAAGTTTCAGTTGGTTCCGGAAGGCAGTGCGTGTTCCGCGCTCCAGTGTAGAGGGCACGAGCAGCAGGTTACCAACCAACGCGATGAGCCCAATGACCACGATGAGAATAAAAGCTGCACGCCAACCCCAGTGCTGACCAATAAGTGTGCCTAACGGTACACCGGTTACGGTCGCAATGGTTAACCCGGAGAACATGATGGCGATCGCACTGGCTCTACGATTGGCAGGTACAAGATCTGCTGCAATCGTTGAACCAATCGACATGAATACACCATGGGATAGGGCTGTGATGATTCTAGCAATGAGCAGCAGCGTAACCCCGCTAGATAAGGCCGCAAGCGTGTTGCCTGCAATAAAAACAAGCATGATTGCAAGTAACAACGTTTTGCGTGAGACGGTAGACGTTAGAGAGGTTAGGATAGGTGCTCCAAACGTCACGCCAAGTGCATATA
This sequence comes from Paenibacillus sp. ACRSA, assembly GCF_022346845.1. Classification (NCBI taxonomy): domain Bacteria; kingdom Bacillati; phylum Bacillota; class Bacilli; order Caryophanales; family Paenibacillaceae; genus Paenibacillus; species Paenibacillus sp. ACRSA. The sequence goes on from NZ_JAKRNP010000004.1 coordinate 254,308, forward strand.
AGGTAACGGTTAATCCTGCTGTGGTTACAGATATGCCGAGATCATCTGCAATAAGCGGCAACAGACCTACGCTGATAAATTCAGTGGTGCCGATGGCGAATGCACTGATTGCGAGTGCCAGCAGCGCGAGTGTACTTCGTTTGGAACTTTGTAACATATATAGCTCAACTCCCTGGAATGTGGATTTACGTACTGGCAAATGCTATTATGAGATATTCCATATCAAATGAATAGTACGTACTTTTCAGTACCGTACGTACTTTTTGGTGCCTATACCGTTAATGAAATCGACCAGGGAGGAGATATACCATGGAGAGGAAGAAGTACAACATTTCTGTTGAAGCAACCCTTGAGGTCATCGGTGGTAAATGGAAATGTGTGATTCTATGCCATCTGACCCACGGAAAGAAACGTACCAGTGATCTTAAGCGCATAATGCCTGCTATTACACAAAAGATGCTGACACAGCAATTGAGAGAGCTTGAGGATGATGGCATTGTGAATCGAATCGTCTATAATCAGGTTCCACCGAAGGTGGAGTACGAATTAAGCGATTATGGTCGGAGTTTGGAACCGATACTCAATGCACTTTGCAATTGGGGCGATCAGCATATCGTAAGGGAATATGGCGATAAAGCGTTGATGTTGGAGGACAATGGGTTGAATGATTTTGGTTCTGAAGATCACAAGGAGCTGATGAAGCAATGAATTATGAGATTCTGCATCAAGGTGCGTTTGCTATGCTCAAAGTTAATCTAGAACGCGGAGAACGGTTCAAGGCTGAGAGTGGAGCTATGGTATCCATGACACCTTCAGTTGAGCTGAGAGGCTCGGCAGAAGGTGGGATGTTCGCAGGGTTCGGACGCATGATTAGTGGGGAGAAGTTCTTCTTTCAGGAGCTTACGGCTACAGGCGGATCAGGAGAGGTTCTATTGTCCCCTTCTAGCATGGGAGATGTGCAAGTAGTCGAGTTAGACGGTTCATACTCTCTCTATGTGCAGAAGGATGGATTTCTCGCGGGTACTGAAGGTATTCAGGTGAATAGCAAAATGCAGAATCTCAAAAAAGGTCTCTTTTCTGGAGAAGGTTTCTTCATTATTGAGATCAGTGGTCGGGGAACCGTATTTCTGTCTTCGTATGGTGCAATCCATGCCATTCATCTGGCTGCGGGCGAAGAGGTCATCGTTGATAATGCACATCTCGTTGCATGGCCTCATTATATGAATTATCGCATTGAGAAAGCCTCACAGGGCTGGCTGTCCAGTGTGACTAGTGGAGAAGGATTGGTGTGTCGCTTCAGGGGAGAAGGAACGGTCTTGATCCAGAGTCGCAATCCGCAAGGGTTCGGACAATGGGTAAAGCAATTTATCCCTTCGCGTTAAACCGCCATGAAAAAAGATACAAAGTTGCAACGGATCAGATGGCAAAATCGTTATAAGAATAATTAACCTGCAATGCCTAGACATAATGGTTGTCCAAACCCATGATATAGCCGTCATGAGCCGGTTCATGTGACGACCATTATTCTGTAATATTCTCTAGTATATGTAATGAATTAGAATTCTAAGGCATCGGTGATGGAGGAATTGAGATGAGTTCACAGTTTAAAAATGCAAATGAAAGTCCAGGACACCTGTTATGGCAGGTTACGACCATGTGGAGTAAAGAAATGAGACGGGTTCTTGAGCCGCTTGGGTTAACACACCCACAATTTGTGCTTCTACATGGATGCTTATGGTTGAATGAACGCGATGAAGAGGGTAATGGTGTTACTCAGGTTCAAATTTCTCAATTTACGAATGTCGATGTTAATGTAACATCTCAAGTTCTTCGTGCGCTTGAAAAGAGAGGGCTGATTCAACGTACTCGTCATAAGACGGATACAAGAGCAAATATCATTTCTACAACTCCAGAGGGCACAGCTCTTGCCAATCAGGGGATTCAGGTTGTAGAGGCTGCGGACAAGGCGTTTTTTGATCTGGTAAGTGATCGTAAGGAAGAGTATATGGATATTTTACGTGCGTTTATTAATAATAAATCCGAATAACTGACTTATTGGATTTTTTTGTACATTATTAAACTACATGTTGTAGTGAGAGAAGAGATTATCCTACATAAAATGATACTCAACCATTGAAAACCTCCCTGACGTTGCAGCCGGGAGGTTATTTATTTTGTTAAGCTATCTCATAGTTTTAGAGAAATTATGATGAACTATGAACGGATGTAAGTTTAGGTTCATGATTATTCACTTAGCCGGTAGGTTGCAAAAGGTTCTCTGTGACGGAACGAATCACTAAGCTGATCCAGCTCAGCCATCATGTCGGACGTCAGCTTGAGTTCAAGGCTCTGGAGATTGTGCTCCAGTTGTTCTGTATGTGTGGCTCCAACGATAACCGTTGAAACTGCCGGACGTGCCAGCAACCAAGCGAGGGATAACACACTTGGGGAACAACCATGTTCCGCCGCTTTCTCGCTAACCTGTCGTCCTAAATCAATATTGTGCTCCAGCAGGAAACGATTGAAAGATGGATCGGTGTCTGCCCTAGAGCCGGATGGTACAGCTTGTTCTCCATTGTACTTGCCAGTTAAGATACCGCCAGCCAGTGGGAAATATGGGATAATGCCAACGCCTTGATCTAAGCACAGCGGTACCAATTCTAGCTCAGGTGTACGGTCAGCGAGAGAGTAGCTCGTTTGCGTTGAAATATAACGAACATAGCCCTTCAACTCGCTCGTGCCGAGAGCTTTCATCAGCTCCCATGCTGCGTAGTTGGACGCTCCGATGTAGCGGACTTTGCCGGAGGATACCATGTCATCCAGCGTGCGCAACGTTTCATCCAGCGGTGTGTGCGAATCAAAGGTATGGATCTGGTACAGATCCATGTAGTCCGTCCGCAGACGACGGAGACTATGCTCCAGCTCTTGTTGCAAATGATAGCGGGAGGAACCCCGCCCATGAGGACCATCGTGCCGGGGTAGTCCGGCCTTGGTAGCAAGCACAGCGTTTTCCCGTTTACCTGCAAGGGCTTGTCCAATAATTCGTTCGGATTCGGTGCCAGCATAGATGTTAGCGGTATCGATGAAGTTAATCCCTTGATCCAGTGCGGCATGAATAATACGGGTAGATGTCGGTTCGTCGGCACGTTTGCCGAATGCGTTGGTGCCCAGACCGAGTGCAGATACGCGTAGACCGCTGTTGCCTAAATGTCGAAATTCCATCATGTATCGCTCCTTTCTGTGCCATATCTTATCATGGCGATTATAACCTAATCTATTGAAATGGTGTTATTAATATAGTTAAATGATTCTTAGAAACCGCTCTTATAGAGTTAAAGGAGATATCATGGAAAACAGTGCAGCTCATCTAACCAGACGGAAGCCGAAGAAACCGAAGAAGAGATGGAAGAAGCCCCTGATCATTACCCTGAGTGTGCTTGTTTTGTTAGGCGGGCTTGGATTTATTTATCAAAAACAACTGGTCTTACTGGCATTTAACATGTTCGCTTCAGATACGGTGAAGGAAACACTGGATGATTCCTATAAACCAGCGGGTAATGAAGATGCACCAGTCGTGGAACATACCGATCCTTTCTCGCTACTACTGCTCGGAATCGATCAACGTGACAATGAACCAAGTCGTTCCGATACCATCATCTACTCCGTCGTTCGCCCAGAAGATAATAAAGTGCTGTTACTGTCCATTCCGCGGGACTCCTATACGGAAATTGTAGGTCGGGATGTAAAATCGAAGATTAATTCAGCGTATGCCCACGGTGAGGCCAAGATGGCTATGGATACTGTGGAGAAGCTGCTGGAGAACAAAGTAGACTTCTATGCGGCCATTAACTTTAATGGTCTGAAAGATATTGTTGATGCGGTAGGCGGTGTTGAGCTGCCAATCAAGAAAAATATTGAGAACAAGCTAAAAACACACGAAAAGCTGTTCGTCGAAGCGAACAAACCGATCTATAACGGAGAGGAAGCGCTGGGATATGTGCGTTATCGTGAAGACTCCGATTTTAACCGGACGATGCGTCACCGGATTTTCCTGAGTGCATTCATGAATCGTGCGCTTGAGGTCAAGAACCTAACTAAGATTCCAGATGTCATCAAGATTGCTGGCTCCAACTTTACAACGAATATGAATTCCGATTTTATTGTTAAATTTGCCGAGTCATTGTACATGAAAGATAACATCCCTACGATCAGCAATTATATGCTACAGGGCACGGGTGCGATGCGTAGCGGTGTCTGGTATTACGATCTATCGGAAGAAGATCTGCAATATGTACGGACGATGATTGCCAGCTGGCTTGATCCAGATGCAACCGAAATTATAGAGCCAAGCACAGACGATACAACAGAATCGACAGATGCGGCATAAAAGGGTGAATCAGACTCTTCTTGCTATCCTAGAATGGATACGAGTACAAATTGTGTGAAATGTAAGCCTGAAGAAGCTCATTGCTTCTTGGGCTTTTTTTGTTTTGTCGTAAGCGAAAGGGGAAGAGAACAGCAGAGTTATTTCAACATTTACATCTTTTTCAGATCACAATAGAGTAAAATATAGGGAAACAAATCAACATCGACCAATGGAGGAAAGGTATGAAAGAGTTCAAGGATCGGCTTCATCAGGTGCAAGAGCAACAGAAGCAGTTGGTTAAGGAGTATAACGAACTGCTTCAGGACTACCAATCCGATGATCTGATTGTACAGAACGAACAACTGCGTGAGCAGTCTGAAGCGTATAAGCTCAAGCTGAAGCAGTTGGAGATCCGGGCGCGTCAGATGGAAGAAGAGAATGGTCGCCTTCGGATGGCGCTGTCTGAACAGATGCTGGATGAGAAATTGAATCTGATCCGTGTATCGAAGGAGAAAATGGAGACGTATTTCCGAGGAAAGACGGCTGTACATCATGATCGGCTGGAGGCTCACGAGCATCGTACCAAAGCAAATCTTAATTCCATCTATAACCGGGCTGCGGAGGAGCTGCAAGAAGATGAGCATGAAATCAAGGAACGTATTGCATATTTAGCTGGGGAAATAAGAGAGCGAATAGAGCGGCAACGGCAAAAGCTGTGGGAGCGGGAAGAAGCGATACGTCAGCAAATGCATCAAGGATATGATCATATGGCTGAGGAAGAGTTGAGTGAGGAGACAATTAAGCAACGCATTCGCCAAAACCGCATGGAGATGAAGATTGGTTTAAGCTGGATCAACAAGTTGGCCATTTTACTTCTTATTCTAGGTGTGGGTGCAGCATTCCGATACTCGTATTCCACCTGGTTCAGTGATCAGATGAAAGGTGCTGCCTTTTTCTTATTAGGTGTGCTTATGCTCGCTGGGGGAGAGTGGTTGTTCCGTCGTAAGCGGCAGACGTTTGCCATGGGACTGTTAGGTGGAGGCATATCCATCTTGTTTGGGTCTATTTTCTACAGTTATTTCTTGCTGCATATCATTGGACTGTATACGGCTCTAGGGTTATCCGTACTGGTATCGGCTGTCTCTGTCGTCCTGTCGCTGAGGTATCGATCCAAAACGATCTGTACGCTAGGACTTGTTGGAGGTTATTTACCGTTATTTTCGTACATGGGGTACTTCGGGCTGGAAGGACGCGCCGTCTATGCGGCGATGATCTATTTACTGCTCTTAAATGGCATTATCGTACTGATCTCGTTCGGTAAACGCTGGCCCATTGTGCACTATATCAGCTTCTTGTTCAACACACCGTCGATGCTCATTATGCTATGGTTATCGCCGAGCAATATTGTAGGCATGTTGTATTCGATTGTGACATTTGCGTTATACCTGGGCATTACGCTGGCTTACCCGTTCAAACATCGGGTGAAGCTAACCTGGTGGGACTTCGCCTTACTCGCCATGAATACAAGTATCAGCTGTCTCATGCTCTATGTGCTGTTCAGGGCAGAGGGCTGGGACGATGCACAAGGACTGCTGGCTCTAGTATTCTGTCTGGTGTACTTCGGGTTGGCTCGATTCGTTCGTCGTCATATGGTGCAAGAAAGACAGATGATACTTTTGTTTTACATCACTTCGTTAACCTTTGCGGTTCTGATTATACCGTTCCAGTTTGGAGCGGAATGGTTGTCCTTAGGTTGGTTAATCGAAGGGATTTTACTCATTACCCTTGGTCATCTGAAGCGATTCAAAGCGGTTGAACGTGCCGGATGGGGTGTGGTGCTGCTCTGCATCGTTACATTCATTTATATTGATGTGCTGGTGATGTTCATCATGGGAATGCAGTCTCACTTTATGCTGAAGTATTCATGTATCACACTAGGTTCGCTGGCGATTACGCTGTATTACTCATTGGTTAATCAAGGAGCGTTATCTGCCCCAAGAAATCAGCGTTATCATGCAGTTGAGCACGGCTGTCTGAGAGGATTCCAATATGTTACGCTGGTGAACCTATGGTTCTATGTTCTGTATGAATCGAATGAACTGTATAGCAGAGCTGTGGATGACAGTTTCCCGTTATACCTGTTCTACAAATTCATTCTATTTGCCTCGCTAACAATCGCGTTAGCCTATGGACTGAGCAAAGTGAAGCCATTACAAGGCCGATTTGTACGCTATTACACGAACATTCTACATGCTGTGGGTTACTGTATAGCACTAGCGGTAACGTTAAACCTGCCAGCCTTGCAACCAGATGTCCAGCAACATACGGCTGCTGAGATCGTTGGACTTATTGTACTGATCATCTTCAATGTGGGGGTATTCTTCGCTGGAAGAGATCTGTTAATTACAGCTATCCGTGGGCAGTTCAAAAGTATTGAATGGTATCCTGTCATTGCAGGGGTTTACCTGTTAGGTGTAATCACCGTTTTCATGACGGTACAGTTCCAATGGGGAGATGTAGGGTTGCTCTTCAGCTTAATCTACCTGATACTTGCCATCCTCTACATTGCTTACGGATTCCGTAGAAAATATGTGATGATTCGTCGCCTGGGTCTAGGCTTGACCCTGCTGGCTACGGGCAAGATGGTTTTCTATGATGTTAGTTTGCTGACCGCAGGCAGTAAGATTATCGCGTATTTTAGCTTTGGTATTTTACTTCTGGGTATCTCTTATCTTTATCAAAAGGTGTCAAGCAAGATGGAGGAAGTTCACGCTCAAGAGAATAAGCTGAATGAACAGGATTCATCTGCTGAATCAGATAAGGAACAACATAACAATGAGGTCTAACGACTAATAGACATAACAATAAGCTCCTTGATCTGCCTAGCAGACTGAGGGGCTTGTTGGTTGTTGTGAGTGATCGGTAGAGATGACAATCGTGAAACGTTTATGGGAGTGAACGCGTTATAATAAAGTAAGTTTATTGCATGAGTATGTTGCTAGTATTTAGGGCTGGATGCTGGTATGTATCCATGACGTTTCCGTCGTTGCTTGCTTGCCATTCAGGGACTCCCCGCGTTCACCGTTCATGTGGGATAGGACTGTGAGTGTAATGGATAAAGCAAAAGCAAGCAGCACATATATGCAAATGTTCTTTTTGTTCATATTTAGGTACCTCTCTTGTTGTAAGCTAGTGACTGTCTATCATGAGAAAAAAAGCACAACGTCTGGTATAGTAGAGAAAAGCATAGAACGACGCCATGTATACACTATATAAATTGTCATGAATGCAAACAATGGAACAAATCTGATGAAGTTATCATTATTACTGATGAACGTAGAGATAGAGACTAGGCTGTTTAAATTGAAGTTAAGAGTATACAGGAACGGAGAAGACAGAAATAACGTGAAGAAGCGAAGCGTTCGCCTTTATCTCCGGATTTTCCCTTTGAAAAAGGGATTCAAAAAAATCTGGGGATAACAGCGATCGGAAGGTTATTCTGTCATCGGAGTGGCAAGTGTACATCTTTTTAGTTTAATTTAATCAAGCCTAGAGAGTAGAGAGAGTGAATTTTGAAGGTGGGGGAATAACATGCGGGAGACGGCAAAAATCGTCATTCGTACACCTGGACAGGAAAGTGATGGTTCATTTGCTTATGTACGGCAAGGGCGCTCCATAACGGTAGGGCGTTACACAGGAGGCAGTGAACTGGATCTGTCCGTGTACAATCAGATGATTTCCAAACGGCACTGCCGTATTCATTATGATACACAGTTTCAGCTGTGGGTCGAGGATCTGGATAGTAAAAATGGAACGGAACTGAACGGGCAACGCCTTGTTCCATATGAGAGGTATCCTTTTGCAGAAGGGGACAGCCTGACTCTCGTGAATGGACTGATCCAGCTTCGGATCGAGAACGACTTGGAGGAGACGCGGGAGTATCGTCTTTCTGACCTGCTTGGTGAAGGAATTAGAGTGCACGATCATATGCAAACTGTACAGATTGGCGAGGTGGAGATTCCATTATCGAAGAAGGAGTTCCAGCTGTTCAAATTACTTTATAGTCAGCTAGACCATTTTGTGACGCGTGAGCAGATTGTCAGTCAGGTATGGCCTGAACGTAGCATATTGGAAAGTGAACCGGTGGGGATCGATGAGATTAACTCCTTGATCTACCGTACGAATCGAAAGCTCGGCATTCATTTTACGATCAAATCGGTGTATAAAAAAGGTGTGTACATGAAATCTCATGTACCGGATTTAACGAACTAGGTTGTTTCCTTGATCCTGATGGGTTGGGAAGTAGCGCTATTGATGATCAACATCTTCAACTCCCAAAGGATGAGGTTATATGTCCATCATTCCATGGCTATTCGCCGTGTTAACCTTAATAGCTGTCCTGTCCATCGTGCTTGTTAGCTGGAAAAATGGAATCTCCCCGATGCCCACGTCCCGATTGGTCAGACGCGTTGTCATTCAGGAGGTAAATCGCATTCCTGGTTATGGCGATGTAATCGAGGCAGGCTCTGGATGGGGCACACTCGGCTTGGATGTCGTGCGGTATTGTCCGGGTAAACGGCTCACGGGTATCGAAAATTCTCTCCTGCCTCTGTGGGTTTCTCAAGGAATCACATATCTGAGTGTACGCTTCCGTGAGGCCAAAGGTCGACAACAATCCATGAAGGGTAGACTGCGGTTCATCCGCGGCAATATCTACAATAGCTCCTACGAACATGCTGATTGCGTCATCTGTTATTTGTTTCCCGGAGCGATGAATCGTCTGAGTGATAAGTTCACACGTGAATTGCCGCCAGGTGCGAGAGTGATTAGTGTCTGTTTTGCATTGCCGGGCAAGGTGCCGCTTCGCACGATTACCTGTCCGGATGCTCTGCGTACGAAGGTATATGTCTATGTGTTCTAAGCGAATAGAATGGTATTGGCTCTGCTCTCGAAACACGGATGATCATACGCAACAGGATATATAAATGAACGAAACTAAGGCTCCGTACACACTCTTTAAGTGGATTCGGAGCCTTACGTCTAGCTTGGAATAGATACGTTGTTTATTGAGTTGTTGCACAGATTCAAATTTGAGCTAGCTCGTTGTTTATTTTGCTGAATCGGTTGTACTTGTGCTGTCAGAAGTAGTGTCGGATTGTCCGCGGCCTCTTCCGCCTCCAAATCCACCTTGACCATTACCTCCGCCAAAACCGCCCATGCCGGATCGAGCTGTAGTGACACCTGATTCATTGACCCAAGTTACATTGCTTGTGGATTGGAATGCGACGATCTTAGTTCCGCCACTATAGGTGCCATCTGTGTACAGTCCATCTACGGCTGTGCCTGTAGAAGTTCCACCAGAGTAGATGACATAAGATCCGTCTTCTTTCAGGTCAGGGGAGCTAACGACTACGGATTGGTAATCCTTCGCTGGAGCGAATGTCAGAATGTTGTTGCCTTCACTGTCTTCAACATGAACGAGTGTTCCTGCTTGTTGAGTGGCAGGGAATGTCATGACAATTGCATTTTGAGTAGACGCATCGGATGTACCTTGTGCCATGCCTGAACTTCCGGCTGCGATCAGATATCCGCCGCTCATCTCAAATGTGCCATCATAGTCGAGTGCTCCATTGCCATTATCTGTTGGACCATTGACGATTACAGTACCACCAGTCATGGAGATCGAACCGTTCGCATCCAGCCCGTCACCGCCTGCATTCACAGTGAGTGATCCACCGTTAATATGCAATTCGTTGTTGCCAGATGATTCACCCGGCATACCACCAGGTCCGCCGTTTTGTTGAGCTGCATTCGTGCCAGTCTGATCAGTAGTGGATGTCGTGCCTGTTGTATCCGTGTTTGGACTAGCTTCAGCGGTAGCGGTGGTTGTAGTCTCTTCACCACCAGCTGCGTTAACGCCATCATCGGATGCAGTGACATCCACATTTCCATCATTCAGTGTAATGATTGCACCTTCAAGTCCTTCATAACTATTCGCAATCGTGATATCTCCACCATTAATGGTAAGTGCCTGATCTGCATGGATTCCGTCATCGCCAGACTTTATGCTGAATGTTCCGTCATTTACTGTGACATTACTGTTGCTATGCAGAGAGTCATCCATGGAATCAATTGTGTACGTACCACCGTTAACGGTGAGATCGGTACCTGCTTTGAGCGCTTTGGCGCTGATGGATTCCTCTTCTGTTGTCGTGGTGGCTGTGTCTGCATCGGCATTGGTTTCCGTCGTTGCTGTATTCGCAGAGCTGGATGAAGCTGCGTTGTTGGTGCCTGCTGCAGCATTCCCGCCAGCATTATCCGGCATATCGGCAGGACGCTCGCCATCCGGCGGTGTACCCATATCGGTAGGTGGCGTCCCCATGTCTGTTGGAGGTGTGCCACCGCCAAATCCACCGCCCCCACCGCCAAACGGTCTTTCCTCTACTTTGGCTGGTGCATTTGCACTTCCACCAGCAGTTACAATATTGTATGTGCCGCCATCCGTAACAAGGGCAGTCTCAGCCTGAATACCGTCGCTACCACTTTCAATGTTGAAGGTACCATCTGCAATGGCGACAAAGCCTTTAGAGGTATCGGTATCATTAGTAGATTTAATTCCGTCCCCTTCTGCATCAATAGTGATTGTGCCTGCCTGAATCGCAACCATGTCTTTACCTTTAATGCCGTCATCGGCAGCCTTAACATTGATCGTGCCGCTGATAACTTTCAGATCATCCTTACTCGTAATGCCCTCATTATAGTTACCTGTAACCGTTAGCTGACCTGTACCGTTGAACGTCAGATCTGCTTTGCTAAAGATAGCTGCATCCGGCTCGTCCGTCGTATCATCGGCGTATACGTAGGTTTTGCCATCCGAAACTTCGTTTTTCGTTCCTTTTTCAAGTGTAATGACGGCTTTGCCAGCCTTCTGAATGTAGATCCCTGCACTATCGTTATCATGAATCTTTGCCCCGTTTAACACGAGGTGCACGACGCCTTTATCCGCAACGTTGACTACAATTTGCCCATCTGTCAGTTCACCGCTAAGCACATAAGTACCGGCTTCTGAGATGGTTACCGTACCATTTGCTGCTTTGGCTCCCGATCCAGTCACCGCTGCGGTTGTCCCGTTCAGTTTGATGATGGTGGAGTCCGTTTCAGTCCAGCTCACATTGGTATCATCTGCATCGAGTGAGACGAGGTCGGCGAATTTGACCGAAGTTTGTTCACTCACGGAGACGCTTTTGGTGGTTCCTGTCGTTGTTGTTGTTGCAGCATTGGCTGTTGTATTCGTTGCTGCTGGGGCGCTGCATGCTGTTACCAGTGCAGTAATCATCGCTATAGACCACAGTTTGCTTCCGGCTATCACTTTCTTCTTCATATGTTATCGATCCCTTCAAATTTAAATTAATAGAGTTTTAATAGTCGGTGGTTGGGCTCATCGTTAAGGAGATATCCAGGTTGCCGTTCCGTGTACGGATCGCGTCAAGGAATTCCTTCTGGCTAACACTTTCGTGGATAGTTACGCTATATACCAACTCGTACAGACTACCAAGTTCGGTCGTTCTGATTTTTTTCAGATCAAAAGGTACGTTGAATGTATGGAACACTTCGTTCAGTGCTTCTTCATAGCTTAAGTTCTCTGGAATAGTTACTTTCAGTGTTTTCTGCTGGCTCTTCTTGCCGCCGAAGTTGAAGCGACTCAGGACAAACATCAGTACACACAAGACAACTGTGAACAGAACCGCGTATCCAAAGGCACCAACTCCGCACGCTAGACCAGATGCCATCGTGAACAATACGTATGCGATATCTTTCGGGTCACCAGGCGCACTCCGGAATCGGATAATGGAGAAAGCACCCGCCAAGCTGAACGCTCGGGCAATGTTACTGCCGATGAGCAGGATGATGATGGCGACAATGACGGGCAGAACAACCATGGTTAAGGTGAAGCTCTGTGAGTAGGTGCTCTGATTGGTCTTCATGTAAGTGAGACTAATGATAAGTCCCAGAATAATTGCTAGTCCGATGGTAATCACGGAACTGCTAAAGGTTAGTGTTGCATCATCTAATGCGGAGCTGAATAATGAATCAAGCATATAGGACACGCTCTCTTTCTCTAATGGATTGTTCTTGTTCCATCGCAGGTTCGAAGTCTGTACCTGGTACGAGCACCCGCTCTGTCTGGTAATTCAGGTTCGTTGTTCTCGCCAGATGTCTGTATTCGTTGCCGTATTTGGAGAATCCAGTACGGTAGAGACCGTGTTCGGATAACAGTTGAGATAGCCAGATTGGAACCGTTTTCTCGGCTTTCACTTCCATAAGCCATCGACCGTCCTTCACGAGCGGTTCGCCGTAATCTCCCTGTTCCAGCTTCAGATCGTATCTGCGGCTGCGAATGTTGGTATCAAAGGTAATGCGGAGATCGCGGCTGTTTTTGTCAAACAACGCTTTGCGTTCATACGCTAGATACACTTTCGGTTCAAGATCATACAACCGGAGGAAGTATTTGATCTCCTCAACGACCTGTTTGTTCATGTAATCAGCGAGTTCCGGCGCCTGCCCAGTACGAACGAACTCGTAGGCTTCATCAAGCTTCAGGGCTGTTCTGCGCTTGTTGACCAGGCCGAATACTTTCTTTTTGATCTCTAAGTACACTTTGGCATTCTCCTCAGGTACACCGTATGCTCTCAGCCGCAGCTTCTCTTTGTATTTCGGTTTGGAGAGACTAGCACGAATCAGTGAATCTTGCGGTGTATCGAAGTAAAGGTTACTAATCGAGTAAAACTCGTGTTTCTTGTTATACGCATCTAGCTCCATATATTTCAGCAGGTCGCTGTAAAAATGTTCATACTGCTCTTCGGTCAGAAGATATTTGCTCTCATATCGGTTGAACACCTCAATAGCCATGTCACGTCATTCCTTTCCTTGTGTCGTTTTATGTTGTGGTACATTTTGTCTTGCTGTCATGTCTGTATCTTAGAGGGTTAACCTTGAATGAATCTTAAATGATTTTACATTCCGTTAATCTTTTTTTACCTTCCTATAATAGTGCTCAGCCAAAACATAAATTAAGATTGATTCAAGGTTCCACAGATATAATCATTGGTATAATAGATGAACATGTTCACAACCAATCCATATAGAGGGATGAATACAGATGAGAATACTAATTGCGGAAGATGAGATTCATTTGGCAGAAGCCGTATCACAGATATTGAAGAAAAATAATTATTCCGTAGATATGGTGCATGACGGAAGATCGGGGCTTGATTATGCACTCAGTGGCATTTATGATCTATTGCTGCTCGACATTATGATGCCGGAGATGGATGGAATTACGGTACTGAAGACTTTACGCAGCGAAGGCAACCATACACCGGTGATTCTGTTAACTGCTAAGGGAGAGATTGGTGATAAAGTCACTGGGCTCGACTATGGAGCAGATGATTATATTGCGAAGCCATTTGCAACAGAAGAGCTTCTAGCCCGCATTCGCGCAGCACTGCGACGTAAAGGTGAGGTTGTACCTGAGGATGCTCTCAAATTCGGAGATATTGAGCTGAATACCGTGCAACTGAAGCTCTCGGTGCAAGGCAAAGAGATGAAGCTTAATCTGAAGGAAAACGAACTGCTAGAGCTACTGATTACGCGCAAATCGGCGATTACCTCCAAAGAGCAGATCATTGAGAAGCTGTGGGGATTCGATTCGGAAGTGGAGTATAACAATGTGGAGGTGTACATCTCGTTTTTGCGCAAAAAATTAACCTTCTTGAACTCCGCGGTTCGCATTAATACCATTCGGGGTGTGGGTTATGTACTTGAGGTGACAGCCTGATGTTCAAGAAACTCAGAAATCGATTCCTTATCGTGAACCTGGTGTCCATCTCGATTATGATGCTGGTCGCCTTCGCAACGATCTATACAATTACCTACCAGAATGTGCAGCGCGAGACCAATATGGAGCTGTACAAGGTATCTGATTTCTATCACGGTCCTTATAATTCTTCCAAAATGCTGCGTGGCGAAGATGGGCTCTCTGGTGTAACAGGAGGGTCAGGTACGTCGGGTGCGTCAAGTGCGTCAGGCATAGGATCACCGCCAGCGGATGGACTCGGGGAGAATGGAGGAGGGCTGGGGGAAGATCCTAACTCTCCGCCTGCACGTTCTGTATCGTTTATGATCCAGACAGATAATGATTGGAAGATTACCAATACACATTCTCGCTTCAATATGGATGCTACCTTTTATGAAGAGGCTCTGGGGAAGGTCGATCAGGATAAGCTGAGCAGCGGCAATCGTCAGACGGGGCAGTTTGCACTGGATAGCACCGAGTGGGCTTATGTAATTAATCAGAGCAGTGATGGGTATATGGTCGTGTTCATTGATGTAACGGCACAACAAGGCATTCTTACGAATCTGATCTATACGTTTGCGGTTGTGGGGCTCGCGATGCTGATCGTCATTTATTTCCTGAGCCGCTACTTCGCGAATCGTTCCATTAAGCCTGTTCGTGAAGCATTCGAGAAGCAGAAGCAATTCATTGCCGATGCATCTCACGAACTGAAAACACCGCTTGCGATCATCAATACCAATGCTGATGTGTTACTCGCCAATAGCGAGGATACCATTGAACATCAAGCCAAATGGCTTCATTACATTAAGTCCGAGACAGAGCGGATGTCCAAACTGACGAGTAGTCTGCTCTATCTGACCGAGATTGATGATTCCCGATCTACGATGATTCATGCCAAGTTTAATATGAGCGATGCAGTTGAGACGATTATTTTGACGATGGAAGCGATGATATTTGAGAAAAGCATTTCCCTTGACTACAGCATAGAGCCTGAGCTTATGGTTCATGGCAACAATGAACAGATTAAGCAGGTCATTCTGATCCTACTCGACAATGCCGTGAAATACGCTAAATCCAAGGGTGCAGTGAATGTTACGTTGAAGAAGCAGAATAACGAAGTAGTGCTTGCGGTGTCTAACACTGGCGAGGGTATTGCCCCTGAACATCTGGATCGAATCTTTGATCGTTTCTATCGAACGGATGCCTCCCGTGCCCGTCAACATGGTGGACATGGTCTTGGACTTGCGATTGCACGATCTATTGTGGATCAACATAAAGGTCAGATATATGCTCGGAGCGTGGTTAGAGAAGGCGCGACGTTCTACGTACGACTAACCTAGATGATCGGGTAACAACGATCGGAAGGTTGTTCTGTCATCGTAGTGGCGAGCAGCAATATTTTTGTTCAGGTTAGTAGATGGAGTGGGCGTTGTATGTATTAGCCGAGGAATATCTTTAAAAAGAGATTACCGCCAAGCATAAGATGTGCCAGTAACGGGTTAACCTATGCTACAATAGCAACAGCATGTATGAACCAAGGAGCTGACTGAATTGACCGAGACGAATCCAATTAATGAACAAGAAATGATGCAATATATTGCAGATAAAACAAAAGCAAGTCAAGCGAACATTGCGCTTGTTCTGAAGCATGAGCAAGCTTACATCAATAAAGCACATGAGAATGCCAAAGGTGATGTAGATATCGATGGCGATGATCTGGCGGATTACATTGTGAGCCGCAAAGACGTGAAGCTGGATGAGCTGACTGTGGAGAACATCCTGGATGCTGAAATGGATTACTTGATGGACAAGGGCCACGCAGGGTACATTGATTAAGTTTTGAAGTATGGTAACAGTTGAAAGACCTGCAACGAGAATGCAATAAGCATATCTCGAAGCAGGTCTTTCAACTTATCTATCTATTTCATTGATAATGTTGTATATGGTTTATTGACCAACCATTCCGCCGTCCACAGTGTAGAGGGAGCCTGTGACATAAGAAGCTTCTTCGGACAAAAGGAAGTTCATTACGGCAGCAACTTCGGCTGCTTCGCCATAGCGACCCATTGGAATAGTAGAGACTGTTGCAGATTGATAATCATCCACATTACCAGAGTTAGCTTCAATCTGACGCATCATACGAGTATTGATTGTTCCTGGCAATACGGCGTTAACTCGGATATTGGAAGAAGCCAGTTCATTCGCAGCTGTACGGGTAAGACCCACTACAGCATGTTTAGACATAATATATGGAGACATCCCTGGAGCTCCCATTAAGCCTGCAAGGGAAGATGTGTTCAGAATCGCTCCGGATTTTTGTTTTTTCATCACAGGAATGACATTTTGCAACCCTAGGAATACACCACGTACGTTGACATTGTATACGAGGTCGAGTGCTTCAACACTCAGTTCATCAATGGAGCCAGTTGGCCCTTCAATACCTGCATTATTGGCGAAGTAATCAATTCTTCCAAAGGCATCAAGTGCTTTTTGCACATAGTTTTTAACGTCTTCTTCTTGAGATACGTTGGCTTTTACCGCAATGACATGCTCTTGGTCTAGATTAAGATCTGCAATGGTCTGCTCAATCGCTTCTTGATTCAAATCGACCAGCACCAGATTGATTTTGCGTTCAGCAAGGCGGCGTGCTAATTCTTTACCAATTCCTCCGGCTGCACCAGTAATTACGGCTGTATGTGTGTAGGATGTACTCATGATCTAATCCTCTCCTTCGGTGAAATGTTGTTCAGGCGATCATCTCTATAAAAAAAATGATTCATCCTGTCGTCTATATTTCCTGTCTTAATGTTAAGATATACATAAGAATGTGACAATCGTCATTGACAACGCAAATGTCAGCTATCGAACACAGATGTAAGCGGTGTTCATTTAGGTTACAATAATGGACAAAGGAGGCGGGAATGTTGATTATCGAACATCCTCAGGATCGCAGAGCACGAAGAACGCAGGATGCAATCATCGCTGCGGCGGTTTCTTTAATATTGGAAAAGGGAGCGGACGCTGTTACGATTCGGGACATTACGGAGCGAGCGGACTACAACCGAGGTACGTTCTATTTGCACTTTCCAGGCAAGCCGGAGCTACTTGAATTTATTTTGGAAGATTTCATGCAGGGTGTGGGACAAGCGTATGCAGAACCATATGCGCATTTAAAAGAAGTGGATATGACCGCATTGCTGCCATCTACAATGCCGGTTTTTAATTATATAGAAGCACATCAGGACATCTTTCGTGCTTTAATCACGATGCACAGTGATATGAGTTCCAGGCTATGTAATATGTTTCGTACCTACTTAACACAGGATTTTGTTCTTGTCACCGAGGATAGCGAGCACGTCATTAATTACGACATTATGCTGAGTTACCTCGTATCGGCAACAGTTGGTGTCATTATGCACTGGGCGGAGATCGGGTTTAAATATTCTGCACATTATATGGGTGAACAGTTAACGGCGTTGATCAACATCAAACCGACCCGTCTGCTGATTGAACCAGGGCAGAAGGGTCGGACGATTCACGAACGTATGCTGTTAGATTGAGATAAGAAAGGGAGGATGGCTATCCAGTCATAGAAGCGTCAGCTGCGCGTTGCAGTTGTAACAATTGTTCGCGCACACGTACAGCCTCTCCAATGATAATTAAAGCCGGATTATTCACACGTTCAGAGACTGCGAGCGATTGCAATTCAGCGAGTGTGCCCGCAATGATTCTTTCCTGCGAAGTAGTTCCCCGTTCTACAAGGGCGGCTGGTGTGGAGCTGGGTTTGCCATGACGTAATAGCTCCCGTTGGATATCGGCCAACTGACTGATTCCCATGTATATGACCAGGGTATCTACGCTGTGAGCCAACAGATCCCAGCGAACCGATGATACGTTACCATCACTGCCAGTTCCGGTGACACAAGCGAAGGATGAAGCCAGTCCGCGGTGGGTCAGTGGAATCAAGGTGGATGCGGATGTACCGACAGCAGAGGTGATGCCTGGAATGACCTCAAAGGCAATGCCGGCCTGTGCTAGCACAAGTGCTTCTTCACCGCCGCGTCCGAAGATGAACGGATCACCGCCTTTGAGGCGAACAACTCGTTTTCCTTCCGCTGCATGGGTGATGAGCATCCGTCCAATCATCTCTTGGCTCATCGAGTGTAGCCCAGGAGCTTTGCCGCAATAGATACGCAGTGCATCTTCAGGAGCCTCGGCAAGCAGTTGATCATTGACTAGACGATCATAGAGAATGACATCGGCCGTTTGGATTCGTTTCAAGGCTTTTACCGTGATCAGTTCAGGGTCACCAGGACCGGCACCGATAATACTGACGAATGATGTACTCATGATCGTGTCCCCACCTTCTGTGCTGAATCTGTACTTGTTAAGCCCGAACGCCCGCCCTGAATGGTTGCCAGTTTGGAAGAAGAGTGGGAGGAAGTCCCCCACGTATGTGCTGCATACAGACCTAAGCCAGTGAAAATGGCTCCGCCAATAAGATTTCCGGCTAACACGGGAATCTGATTCCATAACCACCAATCGGCGATGCTCACATTAGCGCCTAGCATCATACCTGCCGGAATGACGAACATATTCACTACGGCATGCTCGAATCCTTGCGCGAAAAATATCGTGATGGGCAGCCACATCGCAACGATTTTACCAATGGTGGACGTAGAAGTCATAGCCATTACTGCGCCGAGGGTTACCATCCAATTACATAATATCGCTTTGATTACAACGAGACCGATACCTGCTGCGCCTAAATGTTGATACCCTAATGTTTTAGCCTCACTTGTCTGAATCAACGTTTGAATGAGTGGGCTGCTCAGATCTGTGCCCATTTTGGTAAGTGTGAGCCCGTATAGAGCAGCATAGAATAAACATCCTAAGAGATGACCGACAATAACCCAGCAATAATTACGCATCATGCTCATCCATGTAACTCGTCGTTTCAGTAGTGCTAATGGAATCATGGCGAAGTTGCCTGTCACAAGTTCCAGTCCCAGAAGAATGATAATGACGAATCCCGCTGGGAAAATCAGTGCACCTGCCAAACCAACGGAAGTTTGAGATACAGCGGTATAAGCAAGTGTTGTTGCAAATGCGAGGATAGCGCCTGCCAGAAAACCGCGAATCAGCATCTGAATCCGATTCATCCTGGCTTTATTCTCACCTGCTTCCACCATTGATTGCAGTACTTCTGCCGGTTTAACAAAATCCATAGTGCACTCCTCCTTGCTGTCAGGCCACCGCAAATAGTGACGATCTAACCTGCGATAGTAATATAAATTTCCCCACTAGCTCCATCAATCTCTGTTTTGTACGTATTGAGACAACCGTCATCCGGTTCATGTACTTTGCCGTTACGAAGATCGATCTTCCAGTCATGGAGCGGACAATGGACAGACGTCCCACATACCATACCTTCGGACAACTTGCCGCCCTTATGAGGGCAGCGATTTTCTACCGCATGTAGGCTACCATCGCTGAGCTTGAAGACCGCGATCTCCGTATCCTCTACCATAAACGTACGTGCACCCTTTTCTTCAATATCTGCAAGGTGTCCAATGTGCAATCTATTCATCGCTGTTCCTCCTATTCTAGTGGGCTGCATTTTGAGTGCTCGCCAGGGGTGTGAAGTTTTTGCGTAAGTTCTCATCCTCAATGATTTCTTTCCAAGGATCAACGGTGCGACCCAGCGTTGCTTCGAGCCGCTCAACCAGTGCCAGACGTACGTCACGATCCTCCAGCGCTGTCTTCACATGATCCAGACCTACGCGTTCAATCCAAGCCGCTGTTCTCTCGTTCCAACGTGCATTCTCTCTATAGTATTGCAGGTAAGCATAGGTCCACTCTTCGACTTCAGCATCGGTTTTCACTGTGCAGAGAAGTTCGGCAGCGCGGACTTTGACGCCTCCATTACCGCCAACATGCAGTTCCCATGCACCATCAATAGCGACGACACCGAGATCCTTAATGGTTGCTTCTGCACAGTTCCGCGGGCATCCGGAGACAGCTAGTTTTACTTTGGCTGGAGCAACCATCTTATCGAGTTTTTTCTCAAGTCGAATTCCCATTTCGATGGAGTCCTGGGTTCCGAAGCGACAGAAGGTATTACCTACGCAAGTTTTGACGGTACGGAGTGCCTTGCCATAACCGAATCCGGACGGCATATCAAGTTCTTCCCAGATCTTCGGCAGATTCTCCTTCTGTACACCGAGGAGATCCAGTCGTTGTCCACCTGTGAATTTCACCATCGGCACATCATATTTCTCCGCAATGGTAGCAATTTTGATCAGCTCTGCCGGAGAAGTTACTCCGCCGTAGATCCGTGGGATAACGGAATACGTACCATCCTTCTGAATATTGGCATGATAACGCTCGTTAGTGAATTTGGATACGCGCTCGTCTTCATACTCTGTATGCCAGATCATACCGAGATAATAGTTGAGGGAAGGGCGACATTTGGAGCAGCCTTCAGGTTCGTTCCAACCAAGGACGTTCATGACTTCCTTAACACTTTTTAGTCCCATTTCCTTGATCTGTGCAACCAGTTCATCCCGATCATAGGACGTACAGCCACAGATGCCTTCTTTGACCTGTTCGCCCACATTATCACCTGCATAATGCGTGAGAAGAGATTCAATGATGGGTTTACATCCACCGCAAGAAGCGGAAGCTTTCGTACAGGATTTAATTGCGCCGAGGGTATTGCAGCCTTTGTTCAAAACAGCGTCCCCAATGGTAGCTTTGGTAACACCGTTACAGCCGCAGACGATCTCGTCATCAGGCATACTTGCCATGCGTTCAGCTACAGATGGACCAGCGCCTGAGCCGCCAGAGGGTACTCCGAGCAAAATTTCTTTTTCACGGCCGCTAATGTCCTCGCCGCTTTTAATGAGGGAGAAGAGTGATGCTCCGTCGGTAGTATCCCCAAACAGCACCGCACCAAGGAGTTGGCCGTCACGGATGACCATCTTTTTGTAGACACCATCCACATCATCTTGAATGCGAATGCTGCGTGTATCAGGGGAGTCCTTGAATTGTCCTGCGGAGAATACGTCCACGCCGGACACCTTCAGCTTCGTTGAGGTAACGGAGCCTTCATAGCCTTCGGTTGCCGCACCTGCCAGGCGTTTAGCTAACACCATGCCTTGTTCATATAATGGAGCTACCAAGCCGTAAGCGATCCCGCGGTGCTCTGCACATTCACCTACAGCAGAGATTCCTGGAATGTTGGTATTCATATAGTCGTCTACGATTACACCGCGATTAACATCCAACCCGGCTTGACGAGCTAATTCGATCTGAGGACGAATGCCGACAGCCATAACAACCAGATCAGTCTCTAGTACGGTTTGATCCGTGAACCGTAGGGATTTCACTCGGTTCTTACCTGTGATTTCTTCGGTGTGTTTGTTCAAAAGGAACTTCATACCCTGTTCCTCCAACTCCCGTTGAAGCATCAAGCCTGCAGGTAGATCTAGGTTTCGATCCATCAAGTGACCATTGATGTGAATAACAGTGACATCCATGCCGAGGTTAAGTAGACCACGAGCTGCTTCTAAGCCGAGCAATCCGCCTCCGATGACGGCAGCTTTGCGATATTTCTGTGATGCGGCCATCATGGTTTCACAATCCTTTATGTCACGGAAACCAATGACGCCTTCTTTATTAGCCCCGGGGAGGGGGAGGATGAATGCCGAAGAGCCAGTTGCCATAATAAGCTCATCATACGAGGCGCGAACACCGGACTCCGATACGACCTCTTTGCGCTCAGCATCAATCTGAACGACCGGATCACCAGGGTACACACGAATGTTATTCTCCTCGTACCAGTTCCAGTCATTAATGACGATATCTTCGATGCTCGTTCCACCTGCCAGCACAGAGGATAGCATGATCCGATTGTAGTTCGGATGCGGCTCTGCGCCAAAGATCGTAATTTCATATGCATGCGGAGCAAGCTTAAGAATATGTTCGATAGTGCGTAAACCTGCCATACCATTTCCGACCAACACCAGTTTTTTTGTTGAACTCATTATGATTAGCCCCCTTAGATCCATTCTGCAAAATGCTCACAACAATCATGTCCAGTAATCATGTCCAGAAAAATATAAAAAGCCTGTCATGCCTCGGTGGATTGCGTAAGTACACACGCATCCCTTGCTCCGAGATTGCAAAACAGGCTTCATTGCCGTTTCAACCAGCTACGCCGTTGTAACTGTGATCGATTCAAATATGGAGTTGTTATGGCATAACTATAAAAGATCCTTCTTCTCATGTCAAGATAGTTAACATAAAAAAGTGTTTGAAATTTAAAGTTAATTATGTTTACATGTGTGTAATGGAAGTTGAAATGAACGAAGAGAAGTATCGTCTAAATAGGATCGGTAATTCGATCAAATTGTGAGGTAATGTAACACGAATCCGAAGAAGCAATCATGCAGGCATTTGATTCTAATGGATTTGTTATAGATGTAATAGGGAGGGATTGATCCATCATGCGATCTTTATTGGTCATCCGTGTACAACCAACGATAGCTGCCTCGTCCGATGCAACAATCCCTCTTACACCGGAGCAGTTACTTACAGCGAACGGATATCATGTGCAGGTGACGGATAGCGAAACCGAGGCGCTGAAGTTGATCAGCAAAGCTGAAGCTTCCATTCTTCATCTATCTCTGGCCGATGTAGAGCACTGGGTTCACTGCCTGGGAAAGGGAAGGTCGGATGCGCCATTGCTCTGGTGGTGTGCACCAGATACGGCAGCATCTTCGGTAGAATCATGCGAGGTAGAAACTTCTTTTGACGGAATACTTACTCCATCTATGGCTGGATCGGAGATTCATTGGACGCTGCATTTTGCAGCCAGGCGTTATATGGAACGGAAACAATGGGAGCAAGAACGTAAGCAGCTGCAATCCAGATTAGAGGATCGGAAGTGGATCGATATGGCTAAGGCTATCCTCTGTGATCTGAAGCAGATCTCCGAATCGGAGGCGTATGATCTGTTACGGAAGAAGGCTATGGATGAACGCAAACGGATGGTTGATGTCGCCACAGCTATTGTGAAGGCACATCAGTTACTCCAGTCTTAATTGGAAGGAGGGATCGTCATGAATATGTCTGAGATTCTCAGGGAAGTGGGACGGGGCAAACGAGGTTCACGTGATTTAAACTATGCCGAGGCATTGGCTGTTGCAGAGAAGATTCTGAAGCAGGAGGTATCACCAGCCCAGGCGGGAGCCTTTCTGATGGCTGAACGAATGAAGATGGAGAATGTTGAAGAACTCGAAGCCTTCATTCATGCATGCCGCAACAGTGCGGACAGAATGTCTTTTTTCCATAATGGACTCGATTGTGCAGGACCCTATGATGGACGAACGAAGTCGTTTATGGCGACGTTTCCGGTTGCCTTTGTATTAGCTGCTACTGGTGTCCCTGTAACATTGCATGGGAGCGAGCCTTTGCCTCCTAAGTGGGGAGTAACGTTACCGGTGCTGCTAAGAGAAGCGGGAATTCATACGTCTACAATGGATCGGGAAGATGCCAAACGTGCAGCTTCACGTACCAATGTCATGTTTGTTTCTTCAGAAGACTGGTGCATTCCGTTGAAGCAGCTTCGGCCGCTTCGGGAGGAGCTTGGCTTCCGCACGGTATTCAACACAGCAGAGAAGTTAATTGACTTTAATCACTCGCCTTATCTTATTTTTGGTGTGTTCCATAATACATTTCTAGATCGGATTGCGAAGCTGCTCACCAAATTTAACTACCGCCGAGCATATGTTGTGCAGGGTATGGAAGGCTCTGAGGATCTGTACATTGATCGACCTACGCGGGTATACGCGGTGGAAGCTGGGGAGATGAAGCTTGAACTGATTGATCCTGCTGCATATGAACTGGATATTCCTGTACCTGATTTGGTCTGGACGGCTGCGAAGCAGTTGGAAGTGGCTGAAGCGGTGCTAAGTGGTTCAGGGCATACAGCCTTTGTGAACCAGGTTCTGTTAAATGCTGGATTCCGTCTATATGCTGCTGAGCGTGTTGGGTCTGTCGAGGAAGGTATCTACACGTGCCAGAGTGTGCTGGAAAGCGGAGCGGCATATCGCTTATATCAAGAATGGTGCGTCTCGATGGGTGGAGAGCTGCCGGATAGTAGAACGGTGTCTGCCTATCCGGCATCGTCCGGATAATCTCTAATCTATATCAGTCCCAAGGATAATTAACGGTCAGGAAGTCAGCAAATTTCTTGCTCTCTTCCCGCCGCTGCTTCCGCATGGCCGCCCGAGCTGGAGCGGTCTCATAGAGTTTCATTTCTTCTTCCGTCTCCGGGATCAAGCGTGGAACGATGAGTTTGCGGTTATTTTCGTCCAGAGCAACAAAGGTCAAGAAAGCAGTCGCAGCGATTTTTTTCTCACCTGTCTTCAGATCTTCGCGGATCACCTTCACAAAAATCTCCATGGAACTGCGTCCTGTCCAAGAAGCGAATGACTCCAGTGTCACGGAATCCGTTGGGTTGATGGGATACAAGAAGTCGACAGAATCGGTTGAAGCGGTCACGGTATTGACTCTGCATAGTTTGGAAGCCGCAATGGATGCAATATCATCAATGTAGGACATCAGCTTGCCGCCAAATAACGTATTATGATTGTTACAGTCGGTCGGAAATACCCTTGCTGTCTTGTAACAACGTGTCTCACGCACGTACTTTTTCTCCACTTGATCTAGCTCTGTAGGTTTAGGGATCTCTCTCATGTTGTTTCCTCCTGACAGTATGGCGGTGCTTATCTGTAAGCTTGCCTGGTACATCCTCCACTTATCTCTATGGTCTCTTTTTTTCTATAAAGTCATGCTTTTTTAGAAGTCGCTTCTAGTATAGGTTTCGGTTGTTTTCATATACAAATGTAGCGAGTTTTCAGACACGACCTAGAGTTGAAATCAAAAAAAACCGCCAGGCGCGGACCGGCACGCGGGCGGTTAGTATTTATTGTGCACCACTACGAACCTGATGCTCCCAAGTTAGAGGCCTTCAAGCACATTGCTTGGAGGCTTCTTCTTCGTGGATGCGGATAGCATGCATGTATGGCTTGCTGGTATGTTAAGCCTTAGGTTTGAAAATGCCCGATGGGCCTCCGATTGGCAAGAACTCCCGTCCGAAGTGAGCGTTCAGTACAGAAGCACCTGTGCCATACAATGACACGATTCCGATCGCAAGTTCTGCATAAGCTGCGATGGTATGGAAGATGTGAGGAGCTACGCCGAAAGCATCAAAGGTCAGACCAAGGAACAAGAAGTCAATCAGAATAAAGATAATAAGCAGCACTTTGTTGGCTTCCACGGCACCCAGGGTCATGAAGAGGGTGAACACGAGATATCCGGCAAAAGCAAATCCGAGCTGTTTACCATCAGTCTGTTCCGCCAGCGTTGAGCCGAATACACCCATTTTGATCATCCAGTTTGCTCCCATTGCAAACCAGAAGAAGGCATATGCGCCAAAGGCGGTGGTACCAAAGGTATTGTTGCGTTTGGAATCTTGAATGCAGGCGAACAACTGAGCGAATGCACCCAGGAAGATCGCCCAAGGAATAGCGTAGCTGAGTCCTTCGGTGATGCCAAGCTTCTGGGAAGAAGCGACAAGTGTAACGATAGCCAACCCAAATAACCCCATTGCGCTGGGATCGGCGTTTATGATTTTAACTTGTGTCCGTGAATCAGTTTGCATGGTGTTGATAAGCCTCCAATAATATCATATCAGGATTATGGGCTTGTATAAGCCGTCCTCTAAACTATATCGTTCGTATCCGCCGGGTCCGGACACACACATCGCCCTATTGTACCCGAATGAATCGGTTATGGAAAGGGATTTTATTACCTTATGATGGCCGTTGTGGACATTTATTAGACAAATGTTAGCCGCATTTATACAAATAATGGGGTTAGGTGAGCTAAAGTGAGATAACGAAATAGATTAAATAAGCTCTAAATATATATAGTGCCCCTCTGTTTACTGGGAATTAACCCGGCGGGTAAGCTTGTAGGCGGGTGGGGTGCTTTTCTTAAAGGGGTACACAATAATGACACATTTGTTAGTAGAACATTTGAAGGAGGGAGCGGGTAAAATAGGGAAGGAAATAAAGGCGTTATATTAAGGGTTTGGGGTAAATATTAACCTAACGATGATTCTAACTATCAAAAATTGGAGTAAGATACAAAACATCCATGGCTCTTATGCCATATGTTAAACCAACTATAGATTGACAGAAAAATCTAGAATATAACACAGAAATAAGGAGGTCTTAGGCAAATGGTTATGAGTTTGGATTTAATTAATCGGATCGAGAAAGCCAGACGTAGCCTTCACATGTTGGTCGAACATCATGGGGGCGGGCTAGGGCATCCCGATGTCATTCGGCAGTCCATGGCTTTGGATGAATTAATCAATGAATACAATCGATTACATCGGAGTCAGACAAGGGCGAGAATGATATAATTCCAAGCGATATCAATGAACATATTCAACCTTTTTACATATAGATCAACATTGTTGCATCCTATATTCGATGCTGAGATGTTGGCAGGTATCCTTGTAATCAAAAGTGGACTTTTTGAATAGTCTCTATAAATCGATTATCCCTATGCGGACATGAAAAGAACTGGAACATACAGCGCAAGAACAAAGGGCTGTATCATTCCAGTTCGGTCATGTCCGTATATTATTATGCGCTGAGCTCCCTAATGTAGTAAGCGCTTGGCTTCCAGATAGAGAACTTGGACGAATTTTTTCGTGTTAATGCGCGTTTGGGACAAGGATGGTTCCACATTGTTTTGTAGCTCAAGCATTTTCTTGCGGATCTCCGTAAAGTCGAAAAATTTGGATGCGTAATTCTCAAACTTAGGATGGGTGTAATCCGTCAGTCCTAATGAAACAACATGGCTTAACGTTTGGAAGATCGCTCGACGAACGCGTTGCTCCGACGCTTTTACTTCCTTAGTTATTTCAGCGGCTGAAGCATCGGCTCCCAGCTTACGGAGGGCCACATTGTGAAAAATATCTTTGAGCGACGGTAGCGTATACGTGGATAACTTCTGGTCTTCCGTCTCGAGCTGTTCCAGATATTCAAGCATATCCAGAAGGTCTCTGCTGCCTGCCTCACCAATCATCCCCATCTCGGATAGGAGGAAGTGTCCTGCCGTTGCAATGGTTTTGTCAGGGGCGTGTGAAGCTGTGCGTTCTGAGGTTTGCAGTCGGGACAAGCCTTGAAGTGTACGTTGAATATCCTGAATCGATTGTTGCATGCGCAGACGCTCCTCGACTAAACGCAGAACAGACATAATCTCCAATCGATTAATGGGCTTCGTAACATAGTATTCCACCCCAAGAGAATAGGCTTCCCCTATCATGTTTTTGGACTCAATCTGGGAGATCATAACGACCTTTCCATTGAATCGTCCTTCTAGTGCGCGTACGGTTTGTATCCCGTCTCGTTGCGGCATGAGAAGATCAATGAGCAGGACGTCTACCTTATGCATCTCTAACAGATCGGCATGAATATGAATTCCGTCCTCGGCTTCTCCAGCAATTTCCCCAAGCCCCTCATCTTCAATAATATCAATTAGCATAGAGCGAACTCCCGCATCATCATCAACAATAAAATAACGCATTCTCAGTCTCCTCCCCTCTTCTAGAGGTTGTTCAAAAAGTCCGCTTTTGATTACGAAGGATGCCTGAAGGCATCTCAGCATCGAATATGGGATTCAGCCGAAATAAGTGGCTGTTTACGAAGTTTGTTTCCTTCGGAAACAATGTAGTTGCTCACGTAGTTTTGCCTACGCTCCGCTACTCCATTTCTATCTTCATCCCATTTTCTCGGTACTGAAAACCGACCTTTTTGAACATGCACTTATAAGGGATGTAATTGGCACATCAATAGACTAAGACGGTATCCCGTCACCGTTGTCCGTTGGTTGAACATCATTATTCTTATCATACTTCGTTCCCTATCCCGATGTGAAGACCATGGCATCCCATTACATCATGTTAGGACATGTCTGAAAACTCGCTGAAGTGCATCTTTCACTGTCTTTTCGCCCCCTACTGCGTCACTTTCCCTTGACGTGCCCCGGCACGCCTGCGGAAAACTTCCTTGTTTGGAACGAAAATTCGGCAAAATCTGCGTCCTTCGGAGTTTTTAGACACGCCCTACTGGGTCATGTTGAGCCTTATCCACACTTATTGAAGAAAGCTTAGTGTATCAGATACGGTTCTTTTTTTGAATGGTGATGTTAGGTAACATAACAGCATTTGAGCCGAAGTTCGATTTTTTATAAAAAAATTAAATAATTCGATGTAGGTATTTGTCGATTTCCGTAGTTGAGATTGTAGTATAGGTAACATCTATAAGAGTACAACCATGCTTATGTGTAATGGTACAAACCATATGCACTTAACGACAAGTGTATCCAGATTCGAGCAGCCCATTCTGGGCGACTCATATTGTGCATGAATCTAGGATTGGAACAACATTTCAGTCGTGCAATTAGAGGGGTTATATAACGAACAAAAATGTAAAAGGGGGCGTTGCCGATGGAGCAAACAATACAAGATATCGTTGTCAATTTCAACGATTTTCTATGGTCTAAGCTATTAATTATATTGTTGGTCGTATGTGGTGTGTATTTTACAACCAAAACCAAGTTCATGCAGTTCCGTATGATCGGTGATATGGTGAAGGTGCTCGCTGAGCCTCGAAGCAAGGAACCGGGTAAAATCTCGCCGTTCCAGGCTTTTTGTATTAGTATGGCTGCACGTGTAGGCACAGGAAACATCACAGGTATAGCCATTGCTATAGCACTTGGTGGCCCTGGAGCCGTATTCTGGATGTGGATCATCGCCATTATTGGTTCCGCCTCCAGCTTCGTGGAGAGTACGCTTGCTCAGATCTATAAAATCAAAGACAATGGTGGATTTCGCGGAGGCCCTGCCTATTATATGGAGCGCGGGCTTGGTAAGCGCTGGATGGGTGTTCTTTTTGCGATTCTCATTACATTGTCCTTCGGGCTTGTCTTTAACGCTGTGCAGTCAAACACGATTACAGTAGCATTCCAAAATTCATTTGGTATGGATCGGTTGACTGTTGGAATCGTAATGGCCGTGATATTTGCAGCCATCATCATGGGTGGTGTGAAGCGGATAGCCAAGGCATCGGAGTACATCGTTGTTGTTCTGGCTGTCTTGTATATTGGCGTGGCAGCATTTGTTGTGTTGTCGAACATCACACAGCTTCCGGCCATGATTGTCCTTATTGTCAAAAATGCCTTCGGCATTGAACAGGTAGCCGGCGGTACGCTAGGAGCGGCATTGATGAACGGGGTTAAACGTGGTTTGTTCTCCAATGAGGCAGGTATGGGTAGTGCGCCGAATGCCGCAGCCACAGCAGATACGTCTCACCCTGTGAAGCAAGGACTTATCCAAGCCTTTGGCGTGCTGACAGACACACTGATCATCTGTACAAGTACTGCGATGATTATTCTATTATCAGGCGTGTATCAAGGCTCTGACTTAGGTGGTATTGAATTGACCCAGGCTGCACTGAGCGTGCATATTGGATCATGGGCTTCTGGTTTTCTTGCAATTATGATATTTCTATTTGCCTTCAGTACACTTATCGGAAACTATTATTACGGCGAAACGAATATTGAATTTATCAAATCCAATAAGGGATGGCTATGGCTGTATCGTGTGAGTGTTATTGCTATGGTTCTGTTCGGAGCAGTAGCTAAAGTACAGCTGGTTTGGGATCTGGCAGACTTGTTCATGGGACTTATGGTTGTCGTGAACCTGATTGCAATTCTAATGTTGTCCAAAGTAACGTTTGCCGCTCTGAAAGATTATAAGAAACAAAAAGCTGAAGGACATAACCCAGTCTTTACGCGTGATCGAATTCAGATCCCGGGTGAAGTAGAGTGCTGGGAATCTGAGGCGGAAGTAGTGACTAACCAGAGTAAAGCGTAAAGTGTAGCTTCGATGTGGCTTGTGTGGACAACAGACCATGCACACTAATGTAAAATAGTAAAATAAACAGGGCTTCTACAATCCCGTAAAGGGATGAAGAAGCCCTGTTTGTCAAATTCCCAGTGAAGGGTGGAGATGATCCACCTGGGAAATTCATTTTCGTTTATTTGGAGATCGAGTAGCTGATCAGTTGCTCGGACAAAGTTTTCATCTGTTCGCCGGTCTGGTTCAGCTTCTCAATGACATCGGTGAAGGATTGAACCAGGTTAGCTTGTTCTTGGGAAGAAGCCGCAATCTGGGAAACCTCAACCTCCATCTGTTTGATTACATGTTGGACATCTTTCAGGCTGGCATCAATATCTGTCGTTGCTTGTTTGGCATCCACAGACAGCTTACGTACTTCAGAAGCTACAACGCCAAATCCTGCGCCTGCTTCACCCACGCGTGCTGCTTCAATCGCAGCATTAAGTCCGAGTAGATTCGTTTGTTCGGAAATCTCACGAATGAATCCAGCGACTTTGTTAATCTGGGAGGAGTTCTGCACAGCAAGGCGCGCATTCTCTAGGATTTGTTCACTGGTTGCCTGCAATTCCTCGGCATGAGCCGCAACGTGCTGAACCATATCCACCAGATTTGTATTGATATTTTGATTTTCCTGTATAATATCCTCAAGTTGATTCTGGTTTGTCTGATCATAGGATACGCAGAAAACCGCCACAACGCTGTTATGGTCATCAAAGATCGGAATATTCAGTGTATCAAGCTCACGGCCAAAAACTTCTACGGGAAGTTTTGAAAGTGTAGCTTCACGTCCGTTAGTCAGTACAGCAAAATTTCTATAACTGTCCAACAGATCCATCCCTTTGCGGAAACCAAGGTCAACGAAATTCTGCGTCGTAAGCACTTCTAAGACTTTTTCATGATCATAAAGGGTCAAGCTAGCAGGTTCTCTAAGAATCAGACTAATATAGGGCATAGCTTTCGTAAGAGCATCGATCACATTCATGGTTTAAAGCCACCCTTTCCATATTTTAAATTTAATTTGATATAATCGGACGCGCGCAACACTGTATCTTTCATCGGATTTAAGAACGTAATCCTGAACGCTTTTTTAGATAAAATAGTGACAGTTTTCAGTCTTATTTTTAAATTGTCTTCCATTAAAACTGATTTATTGGATATAAGTGCTAGTTGTAACTGTTTTTATATCAAGATATTTGTAAATGTGCATATCAATTTTGGGACATATGTCCGTTTCTGTGCGTTATTAGGGTAAGAGGAGGTTTGGCTGGATGAGAGAAATTATGGATTTTGAGCGGATGCGTCAGCTTGCACGTGACCATGGATTAGACCAGGTGTTGGATCAATCTGCATTCGCTGAGCTCAGACTGCTTGAGGCTTCTAAAGGGGAAATCATCTGTGCCAAAGGAGAACGACCCGAGCGCCTGTATTTTCTAGTTCAAGGTAAACTCAAAATCTATACCACGCTGCCCAATGGTAAATCTCTGTTGCTTCGCTTCAGCACCCCACTTGCACTTGTATGCGATCTGGAACTGGTGAACGGCAAAGAAGCGAAAAATACAGTCGAATCGGTTAACAAAAGTTTACTGCTCGCTGTTAGCTATCGTTACCTGCAAAACACCTATGCTGAGAATGCAAAGTTCCTACATTTCATGCTTGAACAGGTGACACATAAGCTGTACACGTTCTCTAACCTATCGAGTTTAAATCTGTTGTATCCGGTCGAAAGTCGGTTTGCGAGTTATATGCTGTCTATCATGGAGCAGGAGAACGTGGTGACTGAAGAGATTCAGACCTCCAAGCTGACCGAGCTTGCGGACATGTTAGGCACGAGTTACAGACATCTGAACCGTGTTATTTTTGACCTGAGCGAGCGAAATATTATACGCAAAGAGCAGCGCAAGATTGTTATTAACAATCTAGAAGAGCTGCGCGAAATTGCAGGTGGAAATATGTATGAGTGACAGAAAAGAGCACCCTTCTTGCCAAATGCAATGAGGGTGCTAATTCATTTTAAGCGATTCCTATTCGTTCGATCTCCGAACTGTTAAATCTCTCCTCGATCCTCGAACAATTGAGCAATCTCCACAATAACCTGAGTGGCTTTTACCATGTTATCAACCGATACATACTCGAATTTACCATGATAGTTCTCGCCACCTGTGAAAATATTAGGGGTAGGCATGCCCATGTAGGAGAGTTGGGAGCCGTCTGTTCCGCCACGGATTGGACGAATGATTGGCTCAATATCAAGGCGCGTCATGGCTTCATGTGCAATATCTACAATCTGACGCACAGGTTCAATTTTCTCACGCATGTTGTAGTACTGATCGTTGATCTCAATGGTAATGCTCTTCTCGCCATATTTGGCTTTGAGTTCATTCGTTACATTCAGAAGGTAGGTTTTACGTTCTTCGAACTTCTCGCGATCAAAGTCACGAATAATATAGCTCATTTTGGTCAGTTCAACGTCGCCCTCGATGGATAAGAGGTGGTAGAACCCCTCATAACCTTCGGTGAACTCGGGTGCTTCTTCTACTGGCAGACGACGATTCAGTTCCATCGCAATTTTAGCGGAATTGACCATTTTGCCTTTCGCTGTACCAGGATGCACATTGGTGCCCCGCACTGTAATCTTAGCTGCTGCGGCATTGAAGCTCTCATATTCCAGCTCTCCGAGTGGGCCGCCATCAACTGTATAAGCGTATTTCGCTCCGAATGCAGCCACGTCAAACTTATGTGGGCCACGACCGATTTCTTCATCAGGGGTAAACGCGACCCGGATTGTCCCATGCTTCAGTTCCGGATGTTCAATCAGGTAGGCCATCGCCGTCATAATCTCAGCAATGCCCGCCTTGTTGTCTGCACCGAGAAGTGTCGTGCCATCGGTTGTAATTAAGGTATGCCCTTTGTATTCAAGCAGTTCTGGGAAGTCAGTCGTAGACAGAACAACATCCAGCTCTTTATTCAATGTAATATCTTGTCCATCATAATTGGAGATGACCTGTGGTTTAACATCTTTGCCCGTAAAATCGGTAGCCGTATCCAGATGTGCGAGGAAACCAATCACAGGAACGTCTTTGTCTGTATTGGAAGGGAGCGTTGCCATCACATACCCGTTCTCATCCATGGTAACGTCCTGCAGGCCAATGGATTGGCACTCTTTAACAAGTAATTCACCTAGCGCCAATTGACCTGGAGTGGAAGGGCATGTTTCATTGTTTTCATCAGATTGTGTATCCATTTGCACATAAGTGGTTAATCTTTGGATTAGAATGTCTTTCACCATTAATCGCTCCTTTAGATTTAATCTCTACTGGTATAATATCACGTTTAACTGGGTGTTTGCTGAGTAGCGTTTACAGGCGAGGTTAGGTATAAAAAAGGGTACTAGGGCACAGAAATGTACGTACTTGTATTCCGGTAGGTAAAGTTCATAATAGAAATGACGCAAGCTAACAGGCTCAAAAATATATATCAGAAGATTTGAATAGGAGATGTAATCCATATGTCAGAGACTTTATTTTCTCCCTATCAGTTCAAGGGATTACAGTTAAATAATCGTATTGTTATGGCGCCAATGTGCCAGTATTCCGTAGATGCTAAGGATGGTATTCCTAATGAATGGCACCAGGTGCACTATGTGAGTCGTGCTGTTGGAGGCACGGGTCTGATCGTCATTGAGATGACAGACGTTGATCCAGATGGACGCATTACCGATAATGACCTCGGTATATGGTCAGACGATCACATTCCAGCTTTTAGCAAGCTGATTGATAGCATACATGCTCACGGTTCCAAAGTGGCGATCCAAATCGCTCACGCAGGACGAAAAGCACAGGATGCCGAGCAGCCTGTTGCACCTTCTGTTGTAACGTTCCCTGGGGAGAACTTCAAGACGCCAAGAGCGTTAACGACAGAAGAAGTTGAAGAGATGGTACAGAAATACGCAGACGGTGTTCGCCGTGCGGTTCAAGCAGGTGTTGACGCGATTGAACTTCATGGGGCACACGGATATCTGATGCATCAATTCCATTCCAAGCTGATGAACCATCGGGAAGATAAATACGGCCAGAACTTATCCCAGTTTGGCGTTGAAGTGATTCGTGCAGTGAAAAAGGAAATGCCATCGGATATGCCGCTTATTCTGCGGATTTCGGCAGTAGAATATGCTGATGGTGGATATGATATAGACCATACCCTTGAGATGTCTCGTGCTTATCAGGAGGCCGGTGTAGATATGTTCCACATCAGCTCAGGTGGTGAAGGGCCTACAGGACAGAGAAAACCAGGTAATTATCCTGGCTATCAGGTTCCTTTTGCACGCCGTTTCCGCGAGGAATTGAACGTTCCTGTCATTGCGGTAGGGTTGCTTGATGAGTATGCATTAGCCGAAGCGGTTATCGGTAACGGTGATGCAGACTTGGTCGCTATAGGCAGAGGTATGCTACGTGACCCGTATTGGGCAAACCATGCAGCACTAGCACTTGGCATTACGAAGAACCAGGCTGGAATTGCGGAGCAATACTCTCGCGGGTACTGAGATTTCTAAGGAGGAGACAGTAATGGAATCAGCAAGTGCATTGCCGGATATTCGGCAGCAGGTACTGCTTCATGCGCCGGTAAGCAAGGTGTGGGAGATCGTATCCACAGCACAAGGTATGGGACGTTGGTTCATGCCTAGTGACCTGGAAGCAACTGAGGGGCATGAATTCATACTGGAGGCTGGACCTTTTGGGCAATCCCCATGCAAGGTGATTGAAGTCAAGCCAGAGCATAAGCTTTCTTTTCGTTGGGGAAAGGATTGGACGCTTTCATTTGAACTAGAAGAGCAGTCTGAAGGAACTCAATTTACGTTAATTCATAGTGGTTGGGATGCGGATCAATTGACCGAATTCGGACAAGCGCATGCCATCGTACGTGAGCGTATGGAGCAAGGCTGGGCCGGAATTGTACAGAAGCTTGCACAAGAGGTTCAATAATTCACCATAATCCTATGGAATTATTGAGGAATAACAGCACAAATATAGTCAGAAAGCTGCAAATTCGAAGCGGGCAAGCATGCCGGTAGACGAATTTGCGGCTTTTTGTTTTGCAAAAATAGATGCGCCAACTATTTCCGTCAGCACGAGAAACGTGTAACATGGATTTATAACGATCAAACGACAAATTTAGACGTTCTTCTCTAGAGACGGAAGGATTTAGGATGAAAAAACACTGGATTATGCTCACGATCAGCTTTATATGCATTGTGATATTTCCGCTGGGTTGGGTAGCACATACCTTAATATCCGATCGGACCAATCCAACCGTCCAGGATGGATTCATAGATCTATCTCAATGGGACTTTGACCAAAAAGGGTCTGCAACACTTGACGGTGATTGGAATTTCTATCCGAATCAATTGTTGACACCCGTTGATTTGGAAGCTGATCGATCTGGACGTAAGGCGTTATCGCCTCATTCACAGATGAAGGTTCCCTCACAGTGGAATAAGACCCTTGGTCAAGCACATGGATTCGGTACATATCACGTACGCATTAAGATTAATCCTAATGTTATTAAGAACGATTATGGAATACGCTCTCAGAATATTCGCATGGCTCATCGCATTTTTTTGGACGGCAAAGAAATTGGGGGTAAAGGTCTGCCTGGAATAAACCCAGATATCGATATCCAGCTCAATCTGCCTTTCACCGGCTTTACATCGATTGATGGAGAGAGTGCGGATATTCTTATTCAAGTATCTAACTATAGCTACTCCTCCGGCGGGATTGTTGCCTCAATCTTATTCGGGGATGAACGCAGCATCCAGAATAGCCAGCAATGGAGCTGGCTAACCGATCTTATGGCTCTCTTCGGTTTTCTATTTCCTGCGGCATTCTTCTTACTCTTATTCCGATTAAGGCAGAATGAGAGAGAACTCCGGTATCTTGGCTTGTTCAGTCTCGCCGGTGCGATGTATGCATTGACCCATGGAGAGAAATTATTAGGTACATTTCTACCCTTTCTTCCAAATAACGAGATCCTGCGAATTCAATTCCTTAGTGCAGCCCTTGCGTATTATTATCTGCTTCGGTATATCGATGTTATTGTTTCGGGCGCGGTGCATCAATGGTTTGTTCGACTAGGTGTCATATTGGTTATTCTTCAGTGTGTGATCGGGCTTGCGTTACCACCAGCCGTGTTCTCGCGTCTGACGCCGTATATGTTACTTATTTCTCTCATTGTCATCCTATACTCGCTTAGAGCAATGGTATTTTGGTTGAAAAGGAGAGCTGATGATAGTCATTTTGCATTACTTAGCATGATGAGCCTAATGATGGTTGTGGTGCTGCATACCGTGGGTGCCTTTACCACATGGGATACATCGTTTCTAGCATTGTATGAGCTATTATTATTTATTTTCATACAGATGATTCTAACAGCCATTCGATTTGCGGAATCCTTTCGTGAGGTTGAGGCATTATCTGAGCGGTTGCTTGTTATTGATAGTCTCAAAGATGAATTTATGGCTAATACCTCTCATGAGCTGCGCACGCCACTACATGGCATTATCAATATCGCCCAATCCATGCTGGAGGGTGCGGCAGGTGAGGTTACGAAGAAACAGGCCAAAAATCTCTCTATGATCACCTCTACAGGCAAACGACTCTCCTTGTTAATTAACGATATTCTTGATTTTGCCAAGCTCAAAAATAGTGAAATTGAACTGAAGCGAGAAGCAGTCGATCTGGAATCCATCGCGCGCACAGTAGTGGAGGTATCCGACTTCACCTTCGGAGACAAACCGATCGTGTTGCTCCAGCAGTGGCCGCAGGCTATGCCGCTTGTGGAGGCGGATGAGGATCGTTTACGACAGATTCTGTACAATCTGCTGGGAAATGCATACAAGTATACTCATCAAGGTGAGATTCGCTTATTTGCGACGGTTGAGGGTGAACAAGTGACCGTCTCCGTTGCAGATACGGGTGTAGGTATCGCTGAAGATAAGCTGGAAGATATTTTTCAATCCTATGAGCAGGGGAATGGGACAAGTGAAAATGTCATGGGAGGTACGGGGTTAGGGCTGAGTATCACACGTAAGCTTGTTGAATTAGGCGGAGGAACGATATGGGTTAAATCTGTTCCCGGCGAAGGCTCAGTATTCCATTTTACATTGCCTGTCGCACAGACCCACCTGCTTCGAGCGAGCTTTAAACCCTCAGCCGCACAATATGTAGCTGCCACCCAGAGTGCTGAGAAGACCAATGGGTTCGTTGATGAGCTGGATGAGAACGATCGTGTTTTTGAAGCCGATCACACGATTCTGGTTGTGGATGATGATCCGGTTAATCGCCAGGTATTGATTAACTTGTTATCGACGCAGCGCTATCGTGTCATTGCAGCCGATAGCGGAGCCGCAGCTCTGAAGCTACGGGAGAAACACCCTGGCATTGATCTTGTGGTAACGGATTGGATGATGCCTGGCATGTCAGGGATTGAACTGTCCCGTAGATTGAGGGAGCGTAGTTCATTGTCTGAGCTACCTATTCTGATGTTGACAGCGCGAGGCTTGCCTGAGGATATTAAGCTAGGTTTCCAAGCCGGAGCGAATGATTTCCTGAGTAAACCTGTAGATGCAGGCGAACTCCGCGCCCGGGTCAGAACGCTGATCGAGATGAAAGTCTCCGTACAAGGGGCAATTCGTACGGAGATGGCCTTCTTACAAGCACAGATTAAGCCGCATTTTCTCTATAATGCACTCAATGTCATCATTGCCACATGTGCGGTTAATCCAGATAAAGCAACCGACTTGCTGATTGAGTTAAGTCAGTATCTGCGAGGGAGTTTCGACTTCCAGAATAGAGACCAGCTCGTTCCGCTGCACAAGGAGATGGAGCTTGTTGAATCCTATGTTCATTTGGAAAAGGCCCGATTCGAGGAGAGACTGGTTGTTCTCTACGACGTGGAGCCTGGCATTCATCTCTATATCCCTCCACTGAGTATCCAGCCTCTGGTGGAGAATGCTATTCGCCATGGTGTAATGGAGCGTGCGGCTGGAGGAAAGGTATCTCTGAAGATTGCTAGGATAGGGACTCGTATCCTGGTACAGGTCGAAGATGATGGTGTGGGCATATCGCCAGAGCGGCTAGCACAGGTTCAATCAGGAAGAACCGAAGGGCCAGGGGGCGTAGGCTTGAAAAATATTAATCGGCGCTTGACCTCACTTTATGGCACAGGTCTAGAGATTCAGAGTCATTTGGGAAAAGGGTCAATTATTCGGTTTTATATACCCTTAGAATAGTTAATTAATATAAAATAATAACTATATATTGGACTTTATATGTACATGTCACCAAACCAGTGTTTGGAAGGTTGTTCGGCATTAAAATGTTCCGTGTAAGTCGTCTTTAGTCCATTGTATATAGTTAGGAGGTTAGAGGAACGGTGAGAGCGATTGTAATCGATGACGAGAAACCCGCGCAGCTGCATTTGGAGCGCCTGTTATTGTCGGACGGACGGATTACACCTGTGCAATGTTTTTCGACAGCTCGTGAAGGTATTGATTTCCTGGCTAAGAATCGTGTAGATGTCGTATTTCTGGACATCGGAATGCCTGAGATGAATGGATTGGAAGCGGCTGAATATATACAGCAATTGGAGTATCAGGTTCAGATTATATTTGTAACGGCATATTCTGACCATGCAGTAGAGGCATTTGAATTACATGCCCTGGATTACGTCTTGAAGCCGTTAAGCTCTGCCAGATTAGCGAAGACAGTAGACCGAATTATGAATTTTGGTGCGGCTCATTCCCAGATTGCCGCCGCGGCCGAGATTGTAGAGCCCGATGCTAAGGATACACAGGCTCACACAGATGTCCCTGGGTTACTCACCTTTAAGCATCTGGATATTTACAGAAGCCTAGC
The DNA here is from genome assembly GCF_022346845.1 of Paenibacillus sp. ACRSA. Classification (NCBI taxonomy): domain Bacteria; kingdom Bacillati; phylum Bacillota; class Bacilli; order Caryophanales; family Paenibacillaceae; genus Paenibacillus; species Paenibacillus sp. ACRSA. The sequence goes on from NZ_JAKRNP010000004.1 coordinate 293,484, forward strand.
GCCTGAAGCGAAGAAGCATAAGTGGCGTACGACGAAGTCGCAGGAGCTGTTTGCTTTTTTGTTTCATCATCGGGGTGAGTGGGTAAGTAAAGAGGTCATACTGGACAAGTTATGGGCGGACGTCTCTCAAGAGAAGGGTCTGACTCATCTACATACATCGGTGTATCAGATTCGCAAGCTTCTGAAGGAATGGCATATGACGGGCAAATTAGAATACAATATGAACCGCTATCGTCTTCTTGCGGGTAATCTCGTAAGTGACATAGAACAGTTCGAACAGGGAACGAGTTATAGTGAAGTCACCGAAGAGAATGTGGAGCAATTACGTGAATTCGCCGCACTCTATCGAGGAGACTATCTTGAAGAGCATGATTACCAGTGGTCTCAAGCCAAAGCGCGTGAGCTTAAACGGAAATATATGCAGCTCGTAATGGATATTGCCAAGTGGAATATGCATCATGGACGGGGTAAAGAAGCGATTGAGCAGTTGATTCAATTACAAGAACGTGAGCCATATGCCGAGGAAATCTGTCGCCTTATGATGGAGGTGTATGCATCTATGGATGATCAACAAGCCATACTCAAATTGTATACCTCGTTCACACTTACGATATTGGAGGATCTTGGTCACCAACCTGAGTTGGAGACGAGTCAACTTTATCATAAGCTGACGACGAAGTAGTGTAGGCACAGCAGGAGGATATCAATGAAATTGTTCATACATCGTAAAGATCTGCGAACAGATGACCTGGTGGGATTCGATTATTTGCGAGATCAGGGAGTAGAGAGTCTACATGTGTTTATCTATGACCCATTTTTGCTGCGTCAGGGCCGTGATGAGGAACACAGTGGTGTGAATTTTCTACAACATGCAGCAGATCTTGGCAATCAGTACCATGAAGCAGGACAGCATTTACATGTTGCATACGGTAAGCCGGCTGAAGTCGTGGAATACATCTTAGAGCAGATGGAAGGCCGTATCGATGAGGTGGTTGCCCATCGAGACATGACCCCTTATGCGATGGAGCGAGATCGTAGTATACGCAAAGTTGCGGAAGAGCGGAAGGTCACGTTTACCCTTCTAACAGATCATCTATTGATGGATCTTGCAGGTTTTGCGGCGTTTACAGGTAAGTCTGAGCCTTACAAGGTGTTTGCGGCATTCCATCGGCGCTGGGTCGAGTTCATGAATGAGCATCCGAACCCACCCTCAGCAACCACTGTTGCAGATCTGAAGGTAAGTGAGCACAAGATGGAATTTCCTGAATCCATGTCTGCGCCTGAGCATCTATTAACAGATACTATGGTGGAAGATCCATTCCCGTTGATGAACGATTTCTTGGCAGAGCGAGTAGTGGACTATGGGGATCATCGGGATGAGTATGAGGCATATGAGCCCAGTCATCTAAGCTCATATGTGGCTGTTGGTGCGATATCGATCCGTAAGATGTATGATGCTGCCAATCGAGCAGAGAATTCCTACGAATGGATTAGACAGTTATGCTTCCGAGACTTCTATTTGTATCGTGCGGTGTATGAGAGTCACTATTTTACGTATGAGAAGGTATACGATCTCTCGGCATTACACAATGAGCATTTTGAGAAATGGTGTAAGGCGGAGACAGGCATACCGATTATCGATGCAGCCATGACAGAACTGAATGAGACTGGGCGTATGCCGAACAGGCTTCGTATTCTGACAGCGATGTTTCTGACCAAAAATCTGCAGTGTCCCTTTACGTTAGGCGAAGCCTATTTCAGACGTAAGCTGCGAGATTACGACAATATCCAGAATCGGGGCAATTGGTTGTGGTGTGCTTCGCTGGGCGAGAACGCTGCTCCCTATTTCAGGGTGAATAATCCAGTAACACAGTCTGAGAAGTATGACCCTCAAGGGGACTATATTCGCAAATGGCTGCCTGATCTGAAGGATTTGCACAGTAAAGATATCCATCAGCCGCGAGAACATGCCATTGTCGATCTGAAAGCTTCGCGTCAGGCTGCCATTGAGGTTTATAAAACGATTCTAACTAGTCGTCCGAAAGAGAACTGAGTTGTTATACTAGGGATTCTTAGAGCTCTTTAGAGAAATACAGTCCCGCAAAAAGCTTGGTGAGACAGGCGATATATAAACTTTACTCCGTAATGATCTCTTGTGATCTTACGGTTTTTTTTGTTTTTAAGATGAATCGTGATAGTGGTTTTATAGTCTTCTGACAGGCGCCAGATCATTTTGAAATTTATCAAAAATTACAGTTATTTCAACTATATTTGATGTATAATTGTGGAGTGAATTACTAATTCCTGGCTGAAAATGAATTATAAATCGTGAAAGGATGAATGTTCATGGAGCAGGTAAATAGTGTGTTTGAATTAGTGCATAAAGAGGCAAGTGTGGTGGTGGGTATGAAGTGGGAAGGGACTTTTGCCGAGGCAGGAGCCGGTGGCATTCGTGCGGTGCAGTCGGAATTTAAACGTCTGTTGGGCGAGATTCAGCATGTGCTGCATCCGGATCAACTCCTCGGATTATCTTATCACATGACGGAGACAGGGTTCACCCATTATGTTGGCATTGAAGTCGATTCTATTGTTGCACAGGAGATTCCCGAGGGAATGGAGCGTATTGAGGTTGCTTCAAGCCATTACGCTAAGCGTAACCACAGGAAAGGCCAGAATATCGAAGCTTCATATAACGAGTTATATGCGGGGATTGAAGCTAGTGAATATCAGTTAGCCGGAGGTGCGCTTACGCATTACGAAGTTTACCCTATGAATCAGAAGGCGGATGAGTCTGATCCTGAGTTTACCATCTTCATCCCGGTCATCCATAAATAATAATACATATACTATCTGACCCTAAAGACCGCGCTGTGGCGGTCTTTTTGCTATGGATGGACATGAAAAACATGTGAAATCTGTTTGAAAATTTAGAAAATGTTAAGAAAATGGACTACCCATATTAAGCTTTATGCTTTTTAATAGAGAGAGTGTGTTTATTGTATTAAGTCATATCTGACATATCGACGAACAAATGAAGGAGAAACGCTAAACATGAGTGAAACAATCAAAAGAGAGCGGATTCCAGAGCTAAATCTGGTACGTGCCATGGCTATTATTGGCGTGCTAAGTGTGCACTCCACTTCATACGCCACCGTAGACATGACCGGCTCAGGATACTACTGGCTGTATAATTTTATTAATATTTTTATGAAATATGGTACGCCGACCTTTATCTTTATGAGTAGCTTTGTGCTGTTCTACAACTATTATTCTCGTCCGCTAGACAAGAAGTTAGTAAGTAATTTTTACAAGAAAAGATTCGTGTATATTTTACTTCCTTATTTCCTGTTTTCGTTGATGTATTTTGTATTGCTGCATTACATCCATTATCAGGGTCGTCCATTTGGAGAGTCAGCCCTTAGCTTCATCACCAAGCTCTTCACGGGTAAGGCATATACGCATCTGTACTTTGTGTTTATTAATATGCAATTCTATCTGTTATTCCCGTTTGTGCTCTGGTTGCTCAAAAAGCACCCTTCGGTCGTGAAGTGGTCTGTGCCGATTGGATTACTTATTCAGTGGGCTTTCATCGTGAGTAATAAGTATGGATTCCAAGTTCCTAACAAAGGTAGCTGGGCGTTCTCTTACTTCTCGTACTTTATGCTAGGTGCTTTCATCGGCGTGTACTTCCCTAAGATCAAACAGTGGTTTGTCATTAGTCGTGCCAATGCAACCAAAGGGCGAGTGGTTTCATGGGTATTACTCTGGGCTGTATGGATCGGTGCCGGTCTTGGGCATGTGTACATTTATTATCTACTGCGCCTGAAGATCGCAACCTATAATACATTGTGGTACGAATTCTTCTGGAATCTGCATACCTTCGCTTGTGCACTGGTTCTGATCCAGATTTCTTATCTGCTCTATCGCAAAGGGTCAGCATTGATCGTTAAGCCACTTAATCGACTGGGTGCGCTGTCCTTCGGCATTTATCTGATTCATCCGTTCTTCTTGCTCGTTTATCGGAATTTCCCTCCACAAACGGGTACATCTTGGCTGCTTCACCTCTGGTATGCTGGAGGGTTCGGGGTTGCCTTGATCGCATCATGGATTGTCGTAGGTTTGACAGCAAGATTCATTCCATTCGCATGGGTCTTCTTCGGTAATCTGCCGAAGCCTAAACCACGCCTCGTGCCACAGCAAAAGTCAGGACAACTGGATGCGTAATTATATTTATTTCCCATCATAGGAATATAGATCCGTTTCTTGGTCGACCTTAGGGTTGAGCGGGAAACGGCTTTTTCGTATGTCATACGATACTGCGATATGGGGAACGAATGTTTCTTTTTCGCGTACGAAGGGTAATGAGACATCGGAACACGATTACAAATTCTTTTTGATGAACAGGAACAAGGTGAGATAAATGACAACATGTCAACAATGCGGGAGACCGATGCAAGATATATTAGAATACGTAGAACATATCCTTCATGAATGCGAGCAACCGCAGGAATTCGTCGCTGAGGAATATCAATCAGGAGCTCATGAGGGTGTTCGTGAGCAGATGTGATACAATAGAAAGAAACCGGATTCATAAGGAACCGAGGTGACGACATGGAGATGGGCACGGCCCCTTTCCGGCAACATATGACTGAACATGAAGCGCAGCAGACGAAGACATGTATGTATTGCGGGCAAAAGCGTCCGTTGTCCGAATTTCGGCGCAGAACCGGGAAACGCGCCGGCCCTGGCGCCAGAAGAGGAGCCTGCCGAAGCTGTCGGAAGTCTGGTGTACAGGCAGCCGTCAGCAACATCTCCATGCCACATGTAAGGCATTCCGAACGAGCGAATAATGAGAAGGACGTTATTACATCTGTGACTGTACCAGCAGTTTCTGCTGTGCGTTCAGTATCCGTGCAAGCGAGCGAGGATAGCTCTGCTTCACCTGTGAGTGAATCCATTTCGGACAAGGAGTCCTTATCATTGACTGAGCCTTCCTCTGGACACCGTAAGAAGAGAAGAAGGAAGAGAAAAGCGAAACGACCTGATGCTATCCTGGAAAAAGGACAAACAAAATCAGAGCCTGACCAACAGTCGGATCAGCAGCTGACTGTAGCGAATCCGGAGCTGAAGAGTTCAAATGAAGACTCAGCTCGTGTGACGATACCGACACATCGGACAAGCTCACATGGGACTCGCAATCGTGGGTTAAGTACAGATCGTCGTCAGCGCCGTCAGAATTCAGCAGAGCCTGTAGCTATTGATCCGGAAGATCCATCTTCCCTTCGAACCAACAGACAGGGACTCATCCGAATGCGTGGCAAAACGGACAAGGGACGCCGCTGGCATCAGGAGATTGATATGGAGCTTGCTGTCACGCTGGTGAAGGAAAAGGCCGCAGTGGTGGTCAACCGATATACCATTCGCAGATTATTCAGCAATAAGGATTTTAAACGGTTTATTCTGAATCGTGATCAGTACACGTGTTATTTCTGTGGATCGTATGGAGACACCATTGACCATCTACTTCCCCGAGCCAAAGGCGGACATACGACACCGCTCAATTGTGTATGTGCCTGTAATCTATGCAATCAATCGAAGGCGGCTATGGATGCGGATGAATTCATGCAGTCTGGAATTCCGGAGTGGAATGCAGCACATCAGGAGGAATTGATTCAGATACAGCTACAAGAGGCGCAGTTGGATTAGTTGGTTATTTAATTTCAATCTATAAACGTTTTGAAGATACGTATAATGTAGAGCACACCTGAACTTGTGTTGGGGTGTGCTCTTTGTGATGTCAACAAGTGTCAGTAAGTGATGAACTGTCCACGATGAACTGTGAATATTTCTTCAAATTAACAACGGTGGGAAGTACATCTGTACGTTATACTGAGAGTAGTATGGTGAGAGCTTTTTGTACGAAAAGAATAGAACAAAAGTGTTATGTAGAATCGGTACCCGAACCAGAAGTAACTTAAGACAGTATAGATTGGAAGGATGCAGATGAGCTTGGTACCCTTGGACATTATGTCCTATATCACGGAAGAAAATATACGTTATTGGTTAGAGCAGTTTCGCTCGCTTGGCCCATTACCAGGGATTCTGCTCACCTTTATGAAGTCATTTGTACCACCGCTGCCCACATTGCTTATTGTCGGAGTGAATGGCGCGGTGTATGGACTATGGGCAGGATTTATATATTCATGGATCGGAATGGTATTAGGTTGTACAGTTACGTTCTTAATTGTAAGAGAAATCGGTAAATCTGCCTTTGTAGAGCGATGGGCGAATAAACCACGAGTACAACGCAGTATGGTATGGATTCGGCGGAATGCGTTTAGTTATGTATTTTTACTTAGCATATTTCCGGTTGGGCCATTTGTTATTATCAATGTTGCGGCAGGTATTGCCCGTATGCGGTTGCTATCATTCTTGCTCGCCGTTGGCTGTGGTAAGGCCATTATGATCTTCTGTGTAACGTATATCGGTTCTAATGTCGAGCAGTTCCTGGAGCATCCTATTCGCTGGGGTGGCGTATTGTTGTTTGTTGCCGCATCTCTATGGGCGAGTCGTAAGTTGGAGCGTCACTTTACTCGTTCGTCGTCCAATTCTGATGGAGCAAAAGGAGAAGTCGTATGATTGAAAATGTATTTGAATTTGATCAAGAATTGCATCGTATGAATGAGGATGAGCTGCGTATATTGTTACGTGAGCTATATCTTCGGGCAGATATGGCAGTCAGTCAAGAAGTAGATACAGGTCGTACGGATGCTTTTGCTGCTAAAGTTCAGTCGTTATTTAATAGATTGAGCGACCAGCGAAGTCAGGATCAGGCTGAGAAGCAGGTATTGGAAGCACAGAAAACGCGTGAAATACACATTGCATTTGGAGACTCACCGTTAGGTAGTATTAAGGTAGCGATGGGCAACGTTCCTGGACGTTCAGGGCGACGGTTTTTCTCGATGAATGACTACTATGCAATTGGACCATTGAGTGATCTAACGAACAAATTAAATGTGCAGCGCAGACATCTGTGGCTGCTTGAGCGATTTCACATGAGTGAACATGGTAGGTATGCGGCTCAAGGGATAGACGAGCTGCTTCACATCAATCAGACGATCAGCTCCATTGAGGAAGAGACACGGATTACGATCTGGTATGCCAATAATGGCCATGAGCGAACAGGGCTCTTATATGCCATGTATTTGCTGCGTGACAGGAAAAGCCCGATTTATCTAATTGAAACGAGAGATTTATATCCGAAATTGTTTAATACACCTGAAATACAGTACGAGGTTCGCGGTACAGGTGAGATTCATTCCGAGAAATTACTGAAGATGTGGCATCACTGCGAGCATGATGAACCGTTATCATCTGAGGAGCGCAGACAAATGGAGCAAGAGTGGCTGCATCTGTCTGCACAGCCTGGACATTTGCGCTTAATGCAAGATGGGATCATCCAAAGTGTCTCTGAGGACGCCATTGATGAGTTCATCCTGCAGAAGTTTACGGAGGTGGCGTCAACAAGACAGCCTGGGGAATTCATTAAGTCAGCTCGTATTGTAGGTGAAGTGCTGGGTCATCTGGAACAAGCTGTCGGCGATACTTTTATTGAGTACCGTATACGTCAGCTTATTCTACAGGGACGATTCGACATGGAGGGCATGCCTCATGCAATGCGATTTTATAGTATAAGACTTGCCGGCAGCTAGTCTAAAGGGGATTACGTTTGATATCCAAGGAAGCCGGGACTTCACCCAATTTGTTTATTTGGGAGTTCGGGAAGTTCTTCAGTCTTGTTTAGCATCTGTACGTTTACCCCATAGTTTCAGCAGTGGACCATCAGATCCGTACACCGGATCGTTATCGGGTACAGGAACCTGCTGAATCTCACGCAGAGCTTGGAGACGTTCGCTTGGATCACCGGTGCGCGTATTATAATTCATGCCAGCGGGATAAGCGCCTGCGATACGGAAATCGAGGCTTGCCTGTAGCCGTTTATGCCCTGTTCCAGCAGGAAGTACGACAACATCACCCGCTTGTAAAGTAACAACGTGGCCATCTTCACCGCCAAGAATGACCTGAACGGAGCCGCTAATGACGGCCAAGGCTTCATGCGCATTACTGTGATAGTGGTGATAATCAAACACGCCATTAATCCAGCTATTGCCCCAGTGATGAACGTTCATCGTCTGTTCTGCCAAGGATGGATTGTCTACCCACACCCCTTGGTATATAAGTACAGGGAGTGTAGGATGGTTAGGGATTACCCCATCATCATGTAGAAATAACGTCTGTACCTGTGAATCGGTCTGCTCCATATATATCACGTCCTTCTGCTATTCATTCTAGGTTACTATACGATTCAATCGTGATAATCAATCTATATCGACTGAGATCGCCTGAGCAAAATCGTAACAAAAAAAGCCAGGGAAGGGGTAGTACGAACACACCTTCCTCGGCTTTTTTGCACCTCTGTCCCAGGACTGACCTGATGCTAGTTATTGTTGGACAGGGGGAGTTATGCTATATCTGTTACCCATCTAGTGAAGACCATGGAATGACTCCTTAAGTCTGATAAACTAGATTGCAGGAATCAGATGTATTAGTGATGTTTTTTCACATCAGCAATTTTGTCCTGAACAGCACCTTTGGCTTTATCCTTTTTACCTTCAGCCTGAAGGGATCTGTTATTCGTTGCATTACCGATCTGATCCTTCACTTCGCCTTTAGCTTTGTTAACGCCTGCTTTGATTTTATCGCCAGTTGAATTACTCATATCGAACATCTCCTTCGTTATCTGGTGTAGTCCTTATTAACCGGGTTGTTGGAATTCTAAACGATGGCTTATTCATAAGAGTCAAACTACATACTAAATTCAAGCTAAATAAAGATGTTCATATCCGGAATAAGGGCGGCTTCCTCGCCGCATAATAATGGGAGTGACCAATTTCGTTGCATAAAAAACGAGGTTTTGGGAATCTTTTCCTTTAAAAAACAAATGAATTGTTCCTTCGTTGCGTACATATCGCACATATGGCCATATGTGATCTCGTCTACATACCACATGTGGTAGAAATGCGGATCTTGGACTGGAGGAAAGGTTCGCTTGACGAGGCCGTAAACCTTGACAAAATAATCGATTTTGTTACAATGTTCACAATATCTTCACAAGTGTAAAAAATTTCTTTTTCATGTTGATGTGTAAGAGGTGTAATATAGGGGTATAGAGTTCGGTTTCGGCCTGCTTGTCGTTTTGTGCGTCAACACATGTTGCACGCAATAGATCCTAGATACAATACATCATGTGAGAGCGGCTTACGGGATTCGCTCATTCTATTGTGTGAAATTTGGTACATTTAGTTGTATTGATGTATTTGTGGTTCGGCTCTGCTTGACAGGCATCATGAAAAGTTGCGGACTTCTATCCCAAAGTAAAGGAGGACTTTCTCTTATGTCACAATCGCCTACTCAACAAGAGGTGCCGGTTACAGAAGGTGCCGACGTTTCCCAACGCCAGTCCTTGGATGTACTGGATCAACTGATGAAGCCTGAGGTACAGGAGTCTTTGACCGTTCTGGTGGAGAACCTGCCTAAATTGGCTGAAATGGTTACTGCAATGACGAAAGCTTATGACTTTGCACAAAGCGTAGCTACAGACAAAGTTCTGATTAGCGACACAATGAGTGCAATGGGTGAATTCGCTAAGCCTGTTGTAGACAAAGCTAAAGGTGTAGCTTCCGCTGCAATCGAAGCAAATGATCGTGCGCAAACAGAGCAAACTTCGGTTGGCTTGTTCGCTATGCTCAAAATGCTTAAAGATCCAAACGTACAACAAACGCTTCGTTTTGCTCAATCATTCTTGAGTGTCCTGAACGAGCGTCAACAACAGCAACGTTAAGATTAGTAGAACGGAGGATGGATATGTCGAAGCAAATTTTGATCTTGGGCGGAGGTTACGGCGGTCTGTTGACTGCGCTGACTGCGCGTCAATACTTGACCCCGGAAGAAGCGACTATTACAGTCGTGAACCGTTACCCTACGCACCAAATTATTACGGAACTGCACCGTCTTGCAGCGGGAAGCATTGCTGAAAAGGCTGTTGCACTTCCACTGGAAAAATTGCTGCGTGGCAAAAATGTTAACTTGAAAATCGATACGGTGGATACAATCAAGCCGGACGAGAAAAAAGTTCTGATGACTAGCGGCTCCACATACTCTTACGATGCACTTGTCGTTGCTCTGGGTAGCGAAACAGCTTACTTCGGAATTCCGGGATTGCAAGAGTACAGCTTCACGCTGAAATCTGTTAGTGATGCAAACCGTATTCGTGCACACGTTGAAGCACGTCTGGATGCATACAAACAATCCGGCAACAAAGCAGACGCTACGTTTGTTATTGGTGGCGGCGGCTTGACTGGTATCGAGCTTGTCGGCGAATTCGTTGACCTTCTTCCTGGCGTATGTAAGGAAAAAGGCATCGACTTCAACGATATCTCCCTGTACACAGTTGAAGCAGGTCCTTCTATCCTGGCTGGTTTCCCGCCAGAGCTGGTTGATCGTGCGAAATCCAGTCTCGAAAAACGTGGCGTTAACTTCATCGTTGGCGTAGCGATTACAGAGATGAAAGAAAACGAAGTTCTGTTGAAAGACGGCAGCTCCATCCCTACGAACACACTCGTATGGACTGGTGGCGTTCAAGGTAACGCGGTTGTTGCTAACAGCGGAATTGAAGTGGATCGTGGCCGTGCTAAGGTTACGGAAGTTCTGCAATCCACATCCCACAAAGATGTGTTCGTTGCTGGTGACAGCGCAGTGGTCTTCCCTAGCGAAGGCGCTCGTCCATACCCTCCAACAGCACAACTCGCTTGGCAAATGGGTGAGACTATTGGTCACAACTTGGGCGTAATGTTCAAAGGTGGCGCAATGGAATCCTTCTCACCAATCTTCTCAGGTACACTGGGAAGCCTTGGACGTAAAGATGCTGTCGGCATGATCGGTGGCAACCAAACTCGTCTTAAAGGTCTGCCTGCAACAATGATGAAAGAAGCAAGTAACATCCGTTACCTGTCTCACATTCATGGTTTGTTTGCACTGGCTTACTAATCAACATATCTTTAAAATGCAAAAGGACGCTCCTACGGGAGCGTCCTTTTTGACATATTTGTTCGTGATGCTTAATTTAAGGAAGAACCTTCATTTTGATATAGTGAACTTTGGGATACGCTGTGGTATCGGCAATCTGTTCAGGAACAATGCCAATGCTAATAGATGCATCTGAATAGGCTGAAGCGAAAATAATATATTCTTTCTCAGACAGGGTCTGTTCAAATACTTTAACGAGCCCTTTGTGGGCAACGGATTTCTTTTGAGGTAAAGGACGGTATATCGTCTTTTTCGAAATGACCCCTCCATTTGAATACAAGAACGTGTAATAAGCATTCCCTCGATCTACATCGCTAAGAACGGTAGTAACCATGTAGGGGGGAATACCGTCCGCATTGTCCACAATCTTATATCTACCCAAATCCTCCTGATGCGTAAGCTCCCCATAGGTGTACTCTTCAAATAAAAGCTCAACGGCTTGATTAACACTGCTGAACTCAATGATAGAGTGGTTATCCGTCGTATTACTTAAAATCTGATTGACTGAATCCTGCGAAGAAATGTATGCCGTATCATCTGGTTTGAAAGAACATCCCTGTTGCAGTATCAACACTAGAGTAAAGATGATAAGCATAATTAAATTTCGATCACTTCTTTTTACCATAATTATGTACCCTTCTGTTTGAAGAATGTAGAAATTCAGACACTTAGAAAAAAATGACATCTAAATACTAATTTTACATGAAATATATGCTAAGCAAAAGTGATTTTGAATCTTTTGTATCTTTTTATTATCTGGAGATGTGTGGAGAATATTAATATCCGAAGTGTGGCTTGTGTCTAGTGAGCTTCCAATCGAATAACTGATAACGTGTAACTTGGAATGACGTAGAAATGATAAGGGTACGTATGCAGCAGGTTAAATTTTTCGACTTTCGTTTAAATTAGAGATATATCGTATGACTGATAAATTACTAAAGGAGCGTGTGACATTATGAACGTATTAGTGATTGGAGCAAATGGACAGATTGGTAAGCTGTTGGTGGAACAACTGGTGCAGGAAGGCAAGCATCAAGTCACGGCGATGATCCGCAAGCCAGAGCAGGCAGATGCGCTGAAGGAGATCGGTGCAAATGTCGTAATGGGCGACCTAGAGGGAAGTGTTGATGATCTGGCTCAGGCGATGAAGGATCAGAACGCGATTGTGTTTACAGCGGGATCAGGTGGCTCCACGGGATCGGACAAAACACTGCTGATTGACCTTGATGGTGCGGTAAAAACGATGGAGGCTGCTGAGCAACAAGGAATCTCCAGATACATTCTGGTTAGTGCATATGGCGCGGATCAGCGTGATAAATGGCCTGATGAGATCAGACCGTATTACGTGGCGAAGCACTATGCGGATCGTGCGTTGTTTGCAAGTGAGCTGAATTATACCATTATCCGCCCCGGCGGCCTGAAGAACGAATCAGGTACAGGTCAAGTTGCCGTTGGCACAGATCTCAAACCGGGAAGCATTGCGCGTGAAGATGTAGCTCGTGTCATTGCTGCTTCCTTGCAGGAGGAAAAGACATACCGCAGAGCCTTTGATCTGATTGTGGGGAATGACTCCGTTCAGGATGCGTTAAGTACGTTATAAAGCGATACGGAAGGTTGTTCTGTTATCGGAGTGCTAAGTGAAAATAAATATAGTTCAATCAGTTCAACTATATTTTTTTACACGGGAACGGAGAGGACAGAAATAACATGAAGAAGCGGAGCGCTCGCCTTTATCACCGGATTTTCCCATGGAAGAAGGGAATCAAAAAAATCTGGGGATAACAGCGATCGGAAGGTTATTCTGTCATCGGAGTAGTAAGTGTAACTATTCTTTAGTTGAACGTGGATATGTTGTATTATACGGGAAAAGGAATGTGGGAAGTGAGGGGGAGCTCTGCATGAATGAAGCTGTATTGGTGATTGAGGATGAACCTAAAATATCGCGCCTGCTTGAACTGGAACTGCAATATGAGGGGTACCAGGTAGGTAAGGCGGGCAGTGGAACAGAGGGACTCGAAATGGTTGCGGACAGGCAGTGGGATCTAATCCTGTTGGATATTATGTTGCCTGGATTGAGTGGGATTGAAGTATTGCGCCGTATTCGCGCGAAGGATGCGAGAATACCAATCCTCATGCTTACCGCTAAAGATTCGGTGGAGGACAAAGTGTCTGGGCTTGATCTCGGAGCCAATGACTACATTACCAAACCATTTCGAATTGAAGAGCTGCTTGCTCGTGTGCGGGCAGCACTGCGATTAAGTGCGGCAGCATCAACTGTCTCATCTACCTCTGAATCGACATCACCGGACATGAATCATGTTTCTTCTGCGAGCTCCCCTGATCTTACTTCAGGCTGGCTTACTGCGGCTGGACTGAAACTACATGAAGGTACACGGGAGGTATCCCGGGATGGTACACAGATTGAACTTACGCCACGTGAGTTCGACCTGCTTGTATACCTGCTTCAGAATCAACGTCAAGTACTCAGTCGGGAGCAGATTGTACAGGCTGTCTGGGGATATGACTATTATGGAGATACCAATGTGGTAGATGTATATATCCGATATGTGCGCAAGAAAGTAGATAACGGCTTCATGCCGCCACTAATACATACCGTTCGGGGCGTCGGGTACGTCCTGAAGGAACAGTTATGAGCTTGAAAAGTAAGATTTACGGATACTCTTCCGTACTGTTTGCTGTGCTGTTAGTTGCTGTTAATTTGTCCGTATATATTGTATTTGAGCGAATGTCGATGAATAACGAGATGAAGCGGATTGAAGGAGAAGCGGAGTCTATTGTAAAAGGAGTGCGTCAGTCTGCCGGATCGATTCCGCCGGACGACTTGTTGCGTGCCTACGCGCCGCTGGACGGCATGCTGCGGATTGTAAATGAGGACGGCACCAGCTCCGCACCGGTAACGACAGAGTCAGGAGAGCAGCTAAGCAAGCTCTCCTATACGTATGAAAGTGAGAAAAGATCCGAGTACCTCCAAATCGGAAAGATCGGATATGTCTGGGTATCACTACCTGTCATTTGGCCGGATGGTGAAGTGGTGAATGTGCAAGTTACCGAGAGCATCGCCGAGACGGAGCGCGGTTTATCTGTGCTTCGAACTGTTCTAGTTGCAGTGACAATCATTGCGTTGATTCCCGCCATCATCTCCAGCCGGATTCTAGCTAACCGGATGACTAGGCCAATCCAACAAATGACACGTACGATGGGGGACATCCAGTCTAGTGGTCAGTTTAAACGTCTTCCACTGGATGCCAAATCCAAGGATGAATTGAACACGATGGGACAGACATTTAATCGCATGATGGATCTGCTGGAATCGAACTTCGAGCGGCAAGAACGCTTCGTTTCCGATGCCTCTCATGAATTGAAAACACCGCTGACCATTATTGAGAGCTACGCGAGTTTGCTCCAGCGGCGAGGGAAGGAACGTCCTGAGGTATTTGACGAAGCGGTTGAAGCCATTCTGTCCGAGTCGATCCGTATGCGGGAGATGACGGAGCAGCTGTTATTGCTAGCAAAGCAGCCAGAGCAGTGGAATGTGCAACTAGAGCGAGTGGATATTAACCGACTCGTGCAGGATTCCACGAGAGCATTCCGTGAAGCCTACCATCGTGAGGTGATCTGTCACGATGCAGGACGTATATGGGCTATCAGCGATGAGAGTAAGCTGAAGCAGCTCTTGTTTATTTTGCTGGATAACGCCCGAAAGTATAGTGAGGAACAGATTGAAGTTCATGTTAAGACACATCATCAGGAAAGCTGGATACAGATTGTGGATACAGGGATCGGCATGAGTGAAGCGGATCTAGCCAAAGTATTTGATCGATTCTACCGCGTTGATCCAGCGAGAACGCGTGGTAGCGGAGAGAGCGGATCGGGTCTCGGCTTGTCTTTGGCCAAGGATATTGCCGGAGCGGTTGGTGCACGTATTGAGTTGACCAGCACAGAGGGTGTTGGGACAACGGCTACAATTATTTTGCCATCTTCTGTACAGCGCGGCTCACTCTCATGAAATTCTCATTCTTCTCTTATATACTGATGACAGGATAACGTCTCGGATAAATAGAGCGTATTGAAGGAGGGAAGAGCATGGAGGAATATCGGAAGGAGCCTGAAATGAAGCGAGAGGAACATCGTCTTTTGAATAAATCGAGGTTCCAGCGTCCGGTATGGTGGAGCCTGGCGGCACTGGTGCTGTTGTTGATATTAGCAGTTAGTTGGTGGAAGCCGTGGCAATCTGGGCGTACAATGTTGACGGCAGAGGCTGCCGAGCAGTCGGTGCTGACTCAATATCCTGGGGGAGAGATTGTGAACTCTACGTTGAAGGATGGGACGTATCTCATGCAGCTTCGAACCGAAACAGGGTTATATGACGTTCAACTTGATGCGGTAACCTCTACGGTGAATTCCATTAAACGACTGGAGTCTAACCCACAAGCCGAAGAGAAAACCTTGTGGAGCCGCGAGCAAATAAAGACTGAATTACAGAAACAAACGGATGGTAAATTGGACTCACTTGAACTGGTTGAACAACAGGGTAGCCCGGTATATAACGCTATATTGATTATGAAGGACAACAGCCGTGAGCAATGGACGGTTGATCCCTATAACGGGCAGAAGCAGTCTTCAAAAGTATTGGATGCTCCTGCGGTAAACGAGCCTGCCCAAGAAAACAAACCACAGTTCTTGAGCGAGAAGCAGGCTGAGCAGAAGGCGCTTGCCAGGGTGCCAGGGGAAGTGGATGATATTGAACTTCGTGGCACGAATAGCGGTAATCCGTATTATCTGGTTGAAATTGACCTGGTAGATGGCAGGGAAGCGATCGTACAGGTGAATGCAATCTCTGGCGCAATCCGTTCCGTAACATGGGACGAGGATGAAGATTAACGGGTTCTCCTCATTTTCTCATCAAATTCTAATGTGTCTCTCGCTGAACTCTCATTCGCACAGGTTATTCTATAACTGTAGACGAGAACGAGAACAACACAACCGAGGAGATGAATGATGATGAACAAAACTAAACTATGGATTGGAAGCTTATCAGCAGCCGTATTATTGGGAGGGTCAGCGGTAGCCGCGAGTGGAAGTGTGAACGGGCAATCCGTACAGACGACACCAACATCTACTTCACAATCGGCAACCCAGAACCAGAGCAATACTGGAAAATTACTGACGGTCACACAAGCCAAAGCAGCGGCTCTAAAAGCAGCCGATGGCAATGGTAAAGTGGACGATGTGGATCTGGAACGTCGCAATGGACAGATCATCTATGAAGTAGAGATCGACAGACGAGGAAGCAATGACGTTGTCGTTCGTTTAGATGCTTACACGGGTAAAGTCCTTGCGGTGGTAAATGACGACGACGATGATGACGATGATTATAAGGGTGCTGTAACCAACAATTCTCCCAGCACATCTGCATCGAATCAGGTTAAATTAACGGTAGCTCAGGCTTCCGACATCGCATTAAAACAAGTGACAGGTAGCAAAGTTACTAAAGTCGAGCTGGATCATGACGATGGTCGTTATGTCTATGAAATCGAGTTGAGAACTGCACAAGGTGAAGCCGATGTGGATATCGATGCAAACACAGGTAAAGTGCTGTCATTCGACCAAGACTTTGATGATGAAGATTAAGAGCTTTGAATCATTTTGATTCTTGGTTTAAATTAAAAGTTGTGCAACAGAAGATACACTTGCAGAGGGCGCTTCGTATGAAGCGTCTTTTTGCTGTGTAGCGGCAGTAGCGTATGTCCACTCGCATTGTGTAGCATGTTGTGCAATAAGATATTGGGTTCACCGTGAACGACTACCTGTCTATACATTATAGTATCGAGTATGTAGTGCAAATGCACATCGGTCTGATCATTTTTGTAATTTAATGTGCATTCGTACATGTTCCGCAGAATTGTTCACTATTCAGTAATGAAAAATATGGATACAATTGGAAACAGGAGGTGGGTGCTGAACCAATATACATGGAGTAAGCTGCGACACACTGAATTGAGGAATTGCACAGGAAGAGGAGGCATCTTAATCTCTTTTGTAAGCGCTTCACTAAAATCATTGGAGGTGTAGCTGTATGCATATTGCTCATCATCAACATATTGATCAAATGAATAAGAAAGGTCGTCGTTTTTCACGCTATTTATGTTATCTTCTCGCTCTAATTCTAGCCTTTCAGGCGCTAGGGGCACTCCTTGTTCCGGGATCTTCTGCTTCAGCAGCTCCAGTCAACATAACAAATGGGATTCAGTTCAAGGATACCAATGGTAACGTGATCCATGCTCATGGCGGCGGGATGATCCAAGCAGATGGCTTCTATTATTGGTTTGGAGAAAACCGCAATCCCAATGGAACATTTAAGGCCGTGTCCGTCTATCGCTCATCGGATCTGAAAAACTGGGAATATCGCAACGATGTGCTAACAAGTCAATCGGCAACAGAGCTGAACATATCCAACATTGAACGTCCCAAAGTGATTTACAATAGTGCGACAGGAAAATACGTGCTCTGGATGCACAAAGAAAATGGGATCGATTACGGCGAAGCCAAGGTAGCGGTAGCCACCTCAAGCACAGTGGATGGGGACTACACTTATGTAGGAAGCTATCGTCCACTTGGTTATGATTCCAGAGACATGACCGTATATAACGATAATGGAACGGCGTATCTCATCTCAGCTACTCGTGTGAATGCAGATCTGAATATATACAAGCTCACCCCAGATTTCCTCGGTGTGGAATCATTAGTGACTACATTATGGCCTGGGCAATATCGGGAGGCACCAGCCATTTTCAAGAAAGATGGCGTGTATTTCCTCATTACGTCTGGAGCAACCGGCTGGAATCCGAATCAGGCCAAATATGCAACAGCTACAAGCATTACCGGTACATGGAGCGGGCTGAGTAACTTTGGAGATAATACCACCTATGGATCTCAATCGACGTATGTACTTCCGGTGGAAGGTTCGCAAGGAACGTCGTATCTTTATATGGGTGATCGTTGGGCTGGTGCGTGGAGTGGTCCTGTCCAGGATTCCAAATATGTCTGGTTGCCGCTATCCTTCCCAAGTGCAACGAGTCTAGCGATGAATTGGGCAGGCAGTATTACGGTTGATACAGCTACAGGAACGATTACGGGGAATAATGCTCCCGACGTATGGGACGCGAATGCTTCCTACCAGTTCGTCAGTCGGAAGAGCAATAAATTGCTGAATGTCATCGGTGGATCGTCTGATAATGGTGCAGATCTGGAGCAGCGTGCAGATCAAGGTAGCACAAGTCAGCAGTGGCAGATCACGGATGCAGGAGGTGGGTATGTCAAAATCATCAATCGTGCCAGTGGCAAACTCATTGGTGTTGAGAATGGTTCCACAGCCGATGGTGCTGTCATTGAGCAATGGAATGACGGAGGCTGGGCGAGTCAGCAGTGGCAGCTCGTCAGTGTCGGTGGAGGATATTACAAATTGAAAAACCGTAGCACAGGCAAATTGCTCGACATCTCAGGACAATCCCTTGCCGATGGTGCAGCCGCAATCCAGTGGACAGATAATGGCGGCACGAATCAACACTTCCAAATTATTAAGGTTCAATAATCATCTAAACTAGTCACCAACGCAACAAGAAGATGAATAACCGAAGAAAAACACACGATTAAATCATCAAATGACCAAATCACCAAATGAAAAATGACCAATGCCAGCTCCTTATCCATTCATGTACAGGATACGGAGGCTGGCATACAAGCATAACTATGTTATTAACGCACGATCACTTCCGCTATGGAGAGGTAGAATGACCGCGATTATATTAGATGGCACCGCACCTCTGCGATGACCATTCACTTGCGCTCTCTGCGAATCCAGAACTGGAATACATCACTTCTCAAGTAATCGAAGGAATACAATACTTCTCGATTCTGCTGATCATAATGCAATTGCTTCATGAGAAGCACAGGAGTCTCTTCCATATGATTCTGCAACCGTCCTACATATTTGTCTTTCTTCGGGGGAACCACCAGCTCCGTGTCTGCTCTAGCGATATGAATCTTGCGCGTATCCTCTAGAAACTTGAATAATGACCCCGAGAAGTCCGTACGTTCAAAAGCATCTCCTACCAATTCCTTAGGCATAATATTAATGGAGTAGGTTACAGCCTCCCCATCTGCATATCGGACTCGCTCAACCTTGATTACTGTGGAGCCTTCTTCGATATTTAGCGCCTCAGCCCATTCTTGCGTGCATGTTACCTCTCCGATCATTTCCTTCGTATCCGTTTCGGTTAAACCTGCCAGCTTAATCATCGTACCAATGCTCTGTAAGAACTCTAGCCGGCTAGGAATGCCCGGGAGTGGTTTAATGACAAAGGTACCTACACCATGCCTCACCAGCAGCTTACCCTCTTGCTCTAATAGCTTGATTGCTGCACGAAGGGTCTCTCTGCTAACGCTGAAATGTTTAGCCAGTTCATACTCGGAAGGCAATTTTTCTCCCACATGCCATACCTTGTTCTCGATCATCATTTCCAGTTCATGCTTGATGTGCTGGTAACCACTCAATGAATCAAACCTCATCTCCTATAGTTTTAACCGCTTCACTTAACAAGTTCCACTGTTCCTTCGGTCACGTCTACACGAACGATTCGATGCTCCGTGGATAGCCCTTCCGTGTAAAATAGCTGTGCATCCGAATGCTCGTGAATCAGTGGCTCCATCGCTGCATGAGGAAGCTGATAAGTCCCTTGATCATCTGCGCTGATAACGACAGCGTGTGGTGTCCATGCCCGAAGGTTATCTTCGGAGAGGTGGCTCGCGTCACCATGATGCGGGGCTTGCAGGGTGTGAACCGCTCCGATCTCATCGGCATAAGGCTCCCAATAATCAAGTCCTACATCCGAGGTAAGCAGTGCTACGGAGTTGCCTTTGTTTTTAATGAGTACCGCTAATGATGCATGATTGAGCATTCGGTCAATGGTGGTTAATCGCTCTTTCTGCTGATCCAGTTGATCCAAATTTAGTCGATCTAATTCCTCGGTGAGCTGTGTCCATTTGTGCTGGCTAGGCGTAAGGATTCGGAACTCCATATCCTGTTCAACAATCGTATGACGTTTCTTGATTTCCGTTTTTTTGATGCCCAGTTCATCTATGCGATTCAAAATGGCAGCATACAGCGTGAACGAGCCTAGAATTGGTGTGGAATAATCGTTTAATGCACTTTGTTGAACGTGCCCAGGCAGAGGTAGATGCAGAATGACCTCCTCGATAGGGACATGACCCAGAATAGGGAGTACACCGCCAACATGATCTCTGTGAAAATGCGTTAGAACGAGCACGTCAATCTTCTTAATCTCATATTCTCGAAGATACTGCTCTAGACTACAACGACGCGGATTGGTCATCGGGTTCACGTCTCCACCGTCTACTACGAGGCAGTAGGTGCAGTGTTCCTCCATCCGCCGAATAACCGTTGCTTCACCGAAGCCAACATTAAGGAAATCAATGAACCATTTCATGCTGTTCCTCCCATCGAACGTTTGATATAGAACACAGAGAACACCAGTACCAGCATCACCATGATCACCGATGCAGCCGCGCCATATCCAATCTGGAGATTGTACACGCCCTGCTTGTAGATATATTGAGTAATGGTCGTTGTTGAATTGGCTGGTCCACCACCGGTCAGAATGTTGACTTTATCGAATAACCGGAACGTATCTATGGTACGAAGCAAAATGACCATAAATAAGGTCGGCATAATGTTCGGCAGTGTAATGTGGAAAAAGATGCGCAGCTTGCCTGCCCCGTCTACTTTGGCTGCCTCGAATTGTGATCGAGGAACGGATTGTAGTCCTGCATATAACAATAGGAAGGCAAACGGTGTCCATTGCCAAATATCAATGAACAAGATGGCATTGAAGGCAATGTTGATGTCCATCAGGAAGTTAAATGGCCCCACACCGAACCAGTGAAGCAGATGGTTGACGATACCGTTGTGATTGCTGAGCATCATTTGCCAGATCAGAGCCACCGTAACCGGCGGTAATAAAGATGGAATAAGCATCGTGATCCGCAATACTTTCTGTCCGCGTCTCATGCTCTCGATGAGCACGGCAATGCCAAGCCCCAGAGCCGTTTCGATGGAAACGGCCAGGAACATGAATTTGAGCGTATTCCAGACGGCTTGACGGAACTGCTCGTCCTGAATGATTTTGACATAATTGCTGAATCCAATGAACTGCTTCGCATCACTTGCCAAATAATAATAGTCCGTGAAGCTGTTGGTCACGGTATAGATAAATGGGAATACGGTCACGCAGATTAACAGCAACGTTACAGGTGCCAGCATCGCCCATTGAAAGACTCGTTTACTTGCCAAGTTCATTGCACTCCTTTCCGATGAATGAACCTTATTGCATAATGTCATCCATTGCCTTATTGGCGTCTGTCAGAGCCTGCTCCACTGTCTTCGTTCCAGCAATAGCTGCGGACAATTCAGCACCGAGTGCTTCTTCAACTTGAGACCATTTGGCTGTTCTTGGTCTTGCTACCGAGTTCTGCAATGCTTCTAACATGACAGGGAAGTGTTTATATTTTGCAGCAAGCTCTGCGTCCTGATAGACACTTTTGCGAGTAGGTACGCCGCCGTGCTCAACCATCAGCTTCTGTGTGTCACTGCTGGTGATGAACGTCAGGAACTCAGCAGCAAGCTCTGGGCTTTGTGAATTAGCAGCTACTCCCATCATCCAGTTGCCAATCATACCTGTGGAGACGGATGCAGCATCAGATGAAGCTTTGGACGGAATTGCCGTGTAATCTGCACTAGCTGTCTCGCCTTTAATGAACCAAGACGGCCATCCGAGTGCCATTGCGGCACGGCCTTCCGATACGGAGCCGACAATATCAGTATTTTCATAGTTTTCGCCAACAGCAAGCAGTCCAACATAGGTGTCTAAAGCTTTGCGGCCTGCCTCAGAGTTAATCTGTGCTTTCCAATTATCATCGAAGATCTGTCCGCCGTATGCCCAGAACAGAGGCAAGAAGTCAGAAACGATAGGGTTACCCTGTTGACCACGAATCACGTAGCCTGCAGAACCATCCTCTGCTTTGATTGCTTTTGCGGTCTCAAGCACATCTGTCCAGTTCGTTGGAACTTCATGGTTATGACGTTCAAGTAGCTCTTTGTTATAGAAGAACAACTGCACATTACCTGAGAAAGGCAAGGCATATAGATCTCCTGTCGCATATGGAGACTTACCGAGAGCAAGAGAGGACTCTTCAAAGTCAGAATCTTCTTGGATTCCAAGGTCGGATAGCTTAGCGAAAATTCCTGCTTCACTGAATTGAGGCATCCATGGATCGTCGGCCATAATCAGGTCATATGCACCTTTGCTGTTCTTCGCATCAAGAGAGATTTTCTGCTTCAAATCTGCCGCTTCCAGCCCAATAATATCTACCTTCACATTATGTTCCTTCTCAAAAGACTCCTTTACGGCATTCATCGCATCCACATGAGAGCCACCTCTGGCGGCAATGACTAGCTTGTCTGTCCCCTGACTAGAACCTTGTCCCGAAGCCTGCCCCTGAGACTGACATCCAGTGAACAGTACCGCGGTTGTTAACAGCAAGCTCAGCATATACGACATCTTTTTTCTCATTTTCTCTCATCTCCTATTCTTTAACTGCACCGGCGGTTAAGCCGCTAATTAGATGTTTCTGTAGAAAGATCGCTGTGAGTAGTACAGGCAGCACGGATACGAGACCGCCACCCGCAACCTTACCCCACTCCGTTAACTCTTGCTCACTGTTCAGGGTGGCGAGTTTGAGTGGAATAGTGAAGCTGTCAGGGCTCTGAATGAAAATTACGCTGTACAGGTATTCGTTCCATGAAGCCATGAAGGATAAGATGGTTACGGCAGCTATGCCCGGTACGACCAGCGGCAGCATCACTTTGGTAAAAATCATGAACTCGGATGCACCATCCATACGGGCACTTTCCTCAATCTCACCCGGTACACCGTAGAAGAATGCCATCATGAACCAGATGACGAGCGGCAAATTCACCAGGACATGTGCGATAATAATCGGAATCTTGGTGTTCAGCAATCCAGCATCATTCATCATGATGTATAACGGGAGTGCAAATGTAATTGGTGGTAGGACACGAACGAGCAAAATCCAGATCATCAGCGAGCTTTTGAATATTCGGTAATGGCTTCGGAACGTTCTGCGCCCAAGCACATACGCCGAGGACAATCCGAACACAAGGACAATCAACAACGAGCTGACGGTGATGATAAAGCTATTGATTAACGGACCCATGTACTGGTCTTGCACAAAAATGTTAACGATATGTTCCAAGGTGAATGATCTTGGAAATATGGATACTTTTGTGAACAAATCAGAAGATTCTTGCGTAGTAATGACGAGCATCCAATAGATTGGAAACAGCGTCCATAGGAGTAGAGTGATGAAAGTTCCATATTTTAGACCTGCGCTTAATCTGTTCAATCTGTTCTCCTTCCCCCTTATATGTCTAGACGTCTATACGACTACTATAAATTTGATTTATTTGCTGAATATCATCGAAATATTAAGCAGTGTTAATTTACGGTGGATTTCTTGCGCATCTGTGCCATAATCCAAACTGTGGTAAACTAGTAGAATTGTAGAAACGAATGTAAAAGTGAACGTTCAAAAAGGACGGTTTTCAGTACCGCCCTCTAAAAGACGATACCAATCAAGATGGGAGCGAGTAACAAGATGAGAGAAGAACAAGTGCTATCCATTGAAGGCTTACGAATGAGATATGATGGACGATATGTATTGAACGGGATTGACCTTGAAGTGAAGCGTGGCGAGATGATTGGATACATAGGTCCGAATGGTGCGGGCAAAAGCACAACCGTTAAGATACTGCTTGGGCTGGTCGAGGGGTATTTGGGCACGGTGCGTATTTTTGGCAAAGATATCGAAGATAGTGGTGTGGAGTATAAACGTAGAATAGGGTATGTCCCAGAAGTTGCCGAGTTATATGAACAGCTTACTCCAGCAGAATATCTAACCTTTACAGGAGAACTGTATGGGTTGTCCTATGAAGACGCAGATTACAAAGCGAAGCAGCTAATGGAATGTTTCGGTCTAGCCCAGTCGTACAATGCTCGTATTGCCTCATTCTCCAAAGGAATGCGTCAGAAGGTGCTGCTTATTTCGGCATTATTGCATGATCCGGATCTATTATTCCTTGATGAACCACTTAGCGGACTTGATGCAAATAGTGTGATGGTGGTGAAGGAGATTTTGTCTCAGTTATCGGCAAAAGGGACAACCATCTTCTATTCATCACACATTATGGATGTCGTTGAGAAAATCAGTAGCCGCATTGTGCTCATTGCGGAAGGCCGCGTGATGGCAGATGGCACATTCCAGCAATTGCAGCAGCAGTCGATGGAGGGGTCACTGGAGGAAGTGTTCAATCAACTGACTGGCTTCAATGAGCATAAGGCGATTGCAGAGCGGTTCGTCTCGATCGTGCAGGAGGTGTACTGATATGGCGGAATCCTCCGATTTCCGCTCGCTCAAGGTTCTGGATCGTTTCCGGCATGTGATCGCGCGAACCGGAGCGGATTACGATGTGTTGCGACTTATTTTGCGAGTGAAGTTCCAGATGGATCAGCGCCGTGTACCTACAGTTTTGTCGTCTAGTTATGGGAACAAGAAACAAAAGGAGGGGAATCTATACCTTCGTTCGTTATGGTTATATGCCTTAATGGGATTGATTATGGTGCCCTTTATTGTCTGGGATACGGGACATTACATGCTTCAGATGAGTATTGTTACGGCGATGTTGATGTTCATGATTATGACATCTATGGTCTCTGATTTCTCTTCCGTGCTACTGGATATCCGGGATCGGAATATCATCATGACTAAGCCAGTCAAAGCTCGTACCATCGGCATGGCTCGCGCCATTCACGCCGGAATCTACCTTTTTCTATTAACAGGTTCGCTTTCTATTCTTCCACTGGTGGCAACGCTCATTCGTTATGGGATTGGATTCTTCTTATTGTTTGCCGTGGCGCTTATTCTGATCAATATGCTGATTCTGGTGACCACCTCACTGGTCTATCTGTTCATGATGAAGTTCCTGGATGGGGAGAAGCTGAAGGATATGATCAACATGGTGCAGATTCTATTATCTGTCGGCATTGCCGTTGGGTATCAACTGGTCATTCGTTCATTTAGCATCGTTGACTTCAACATGGTATTTACTCCGGAATGGTGGCAGCTATTCCTTCCTCCAGTATGGTATGCGGCTCTGTTCGAGTGGATCTTTGGCGGGGGTGGAAATGCATGGCTGTATGTCTTCTCGGCGCTAGCCATTGTCGTTCCAATCATCAGTCTGATGATCTACGTGAAGCTTATGCCGTCCTTTGAATTATATCTGGAGAAAATGGCTCACGCCGGTCAGACCTCAGGTCGCAGACGTGGAGGGTGGGATCGGATCATGGCTAGAATATTCTGTAGGACGCGGGAGGAGCAAGCGTGCTTCCGATTGTCTGCCAACATGATGCGTAACGAGCGTGAGTTCAAGCTTAAAGTGTATCCTAGCATTGGCTTGTCTCTCGTATTGCCATATATATTTTGGTTTACGTTTATGCAGGACTCCTCATGGGCTGAATTAAGGGAGAGTGCACTCTTTTATACCTTATATATTATGTTGTTTGTCGTAGTAACTGTGGTGATGATGCTGAAATTTTCAGGACATTACAAGGCGTTCTGGACGTTCCGCGCGGCTCCACTTGCTAATGACCATGTACTTTACAGTGGGACGTTAAAAGCCTTTTTGTGTAATATGTTTATGCCTGTCTTTATGATCAATGCGGTTGTGTTCCTCTGGGCGTTCGGTTTGCGAATTGTACCGGACATTGTGATCATCCTGTTGATAGGTACAGCGCTCATTCCGTTAACCAGCAAACTGTTATTACGTAAGCCTCCGTTCTCGGAATCATTCAGTATGGCACAGCAAAGTGATGGGTGGCTTGTGTTGTTGGCTTTACCGGTACTCGGTTTGTTAGCGGGGTTACATTTCTACGTTCAATCCTTACCCGCAGGAATCTGGATATATATTGCGTTACTCGTTATAGCGAATACGATGCTCTGGACGATGTTATATCCGGTGAAGGGCGATCGTAAAGTGACAGCTCATTGAGATGACATTCGTAAAGAAAGAGAAGCCAAGGATGGATTGTTCGAATCCGATTGGCTTCTTTTGTTAGTATAAAATTTATTACTTGTCAGGGCACTCGCCCCAGAGTACGTGAGTCAGTATTTATGAGCTCAACGTTGGGGAGCTTTCCTAGGATATACCGCTTTTGCTAGAGGAAGCTACACACAATAGTCGAATGGACGCCGTGAACTGAACCTGACAACGTTGATCACCTTCAATATAAAATAAAGCGCTGTGTGCTGGTGCTTCACTTAGATCATGAACGGGGAGTCTTGCCACTTAGTCTGGCTTCAGCCAGTTGATCTGCTGCATTAACAGTGGATATACCACTTGTTGCTGCGGCGCGGTAGGCCGCGGAGAGCGTATCCGCAATACCCGCCACCTTCTGGCGGATTGTATCCGGCTGCGCGCCTTCCAGCTCGTAAGCAGTGCTGATGATGCCTCCGGCATTCAGCACATAGTCAGGCGCGTACAGAATGCCGCGCGCCTGCATCCGGCCAATAACCAGTTGCCGCTGGCTAAGCTGGTTATTGGCCGCCCCGGCAACGATGGAGCAGCGCAGCTCCTCCACCGTTGCCGGGGTTAACACGCCCCCTAGGGCACAGGGGGCGAACACTTTGCAGTCAGCAGCGTGAATATGGGCCGGATCGGCCGAGGTGGCGCCGCTGAACTGCACAAGGGCACGTTGTACACGTTCCGGTACAACGTCTGCCACAATGAGCCGTGCCCCGGCTGCATGCAGGTGACGGCACAGGGCATACCCGACCTTGCCCAGTCCCTGGACAGCAATGGGAATGCCCTGCAATGTGGCGATGCCCTGATGGCGGAGCGAGGTCACGATGCCGGTGTACACACCGTAAGCGGTCATCTCGGCGGTGAAGTCATCCTGTGCGCCCAGTGATCCGGTCATATCGGTCACATAGGCAGTCTCCAATCGGATCTGATCCATGTCAGTGGACGTAGTGCCTAGATCAAGACCGGTAATATAGCGACCGTTAAGTCGTTCAAGAAAACGTCCAAGAGCTCGAAAGATATGGGCTCGCCCTGTGTTAGTGTTGGGAATGATGAGTTGATGGGAACTAGAATCGGAATCCACGACGTTCTTAATGGGGAACGAAGAACTGGCTTGGGATTGAGACTGTGCAGGGGAACTGCCCACCTTCCACTCCGTAGGGATATTCCAGACCACCGCTTTTCCGCCGCCATAGGGCAGACCGGATACGGCTGATTTATAAGTCATTCCTTTGGCAAGTTGGATGGCGTCGCGAATGGCATCTTCTTCTGAAGCATATGTCCAGCAGCGACATCCGCCGAGTGCTGGCCCGAGTGCCGTACTATGAATCGCGACCACTGCTTTCAGCCCACTACCTGGGTCGTGACAAAATAGGAGTTCTTCCATCCCTTCCTGCTCCATCTCCTGCCATAGCTGCATGGATGCTCCCCCCTTTGATTTATCGTTGATGGATATCGATTATTCGCATAATGTGTCCCATTGTATTCGGCGATTACTGATGTTTCAGCATATTCAACGATAGAGCCTTTCGCCCCTAGGTCTGTTGCCGGGTTGATAATCGCAGTAAACAATTCTATAATGGCAGTTCTGGCACTGTACAGATTGAAAGTAGACCGTTTAAAATGACCCCATAAAGTCCAATGATGAAGATAAGAGATAATAATACTTGGCTAGCATGAGATTAAATGTTGGATCAGGAACTTAGGCTGGCAGCAACAGGTCTGATCATTAGGACGTGTCTAAAAACTCACTGAAGTGCATCTTTCACCGCCTTTTCGCTCCCTGCTGCGTCAGTTTCCCTTGACGTGCCCCGGCACGCCTGCGGAAAACTTCCTGACTTGGAACGAAAATTCGGCAAAGTCTGTGTCCTTCGAAGCTTTCGAACACGCCCTAGGAAAGAGGGATGCAAATTGTTCAAAATACTCGTTTTTATTTTTCTGATTCAAATTGTCTACGTATCGGCATACACGCTGCGTATGATACTGACGCTTAAGGGTCAGAAATACATCGCCGCACTGATCAGTACGGGAGAGATTGTGATCTATGTACTCGGATTGAATCTAGTGCTCAATTATCTGGATCAGACGATTGCACTCATTGTTTATGCGGTGGGATATGGGCTTGGTGTGTTACTAGGTGCTTGGATTGAGGAGAAGATTGCGCTTGGCTATGTTACCGTGAAGGTGATCTGTAATCAAATGGGCGGAGATGTAGCGAATGCGCTGAGAGACAAGGGATATGGTGTTACCGCTTGGGTAGGTAGTGGTCGTGATGGGGACAGGCTAGTTATGGAGATTTTGGCGAAACGCAAAAACCAAAAACTGCTCTACCAGACGATTCTCGGGTTAGACCCCAAAGCCTTCGTCATTACGGTCGAGCCGAAACAATTCCATGGCGGCTTCTGGACACGTTCTATCAAAAGGTGAATTAAAAAATGTAAAATGGAGCAGGTCTGCAGCAGATGCAGTCCTGCTTTTTAGTTTCATTCATTTTGCATTCCCCATCACGGTAAGTCGATGTTACTCGTGTGGAATAATCAGGTTAACTAAGTACGATTCAAGGTTGCTTCTGGTACAGTTGGCACTACATCAAGCTGTATAACCTGAATGTGATGTAGAGATTATTGTTGTAATCGCTTTCAAAATATACAGTGAGGACATGTCCTTCATGACACGACGTGGCAGCAGGGCACGAGCCTTATCACATATAAAATGGGAGGAATGAATGGGATGAAAACAAAATTAAGAAGCTGGTGCAGTGCAGCCTTGGCTGTAACGTTGGGGCTCACACTAATATCGGGTCCTGCAAGTGTGCAGGCAGCAGGGGATGCAGACTACAATCTCACAGGATTCTCCCAAGGTAACACGGGAGGTGGCATCATCAGTGAGTTGAACACGTCCACGTATAAGAAGGTATACAATGCAACTGACCTTGCACTGGCGTTGAAGAAGAACTCCGGCGTCAAAGTCGTGGAGATCATGAATGATTTGAATCTAGGGTGGAACGAAATTCCGAGTGCAGCGCAGAAGTCACCTTTTGCCAAACACAATGATGCGTTGACGCATCCTGTATTGAAACAGACCGGCGTAAGTAAGCTTACGATTGACGGTTTTAACGGGCTCACTATTTTCTCCGCCAACGGCTCCAAAATCAAACATGCTGCGATCAGCGTGAAACGAAGCTCCAACGTCATTATCCGTAATCTTGAATTCGATGAGCTCTGGGAGTGGGATGAGTCCACCAAAGGTGACTATGACAAGAACGACTGGGATTACATCACCCTGGAGGAGAGTAGCGGTGTATGGATTGATCACTGTACATTTAACAAAGCCTATGACGGACTCGTTGATTCGAAAAAAGGAACCAGCGGTGTGACCATCTCCTGGTCTACCTTCAAGGGCGATGACGGCAGTGCAAACAGCTGGGTTACACAGCAGATTAATGAGCTGGAAGCCAATAAAGCTTCCTATCCGATGTACAATTACCTGCGCAGTAGTGCAGTGGGTCTCAGTAAAGCGGATATTATCGCCATTTCTGGACCACAGAAAAAGGGGCATCTTGTTGGTTCAACGAGCCTTGAATCGGCGAACGCTAATCTGTCCATGACGCTGCATCATAATCTGTACAAGGATATTCAGGATCGGATGCCGCGTCTGCGCGGAGGCAATGCACATGCCTATAACATTGTGATGGATGCTACAGCAGCGCGGGCTGCCAAAGCCAAAATTACGTCTGCGATGGCAACTGCCATTGCTTCCAAAGGGTATAAATTTGATATCATCAGCAATGGTGCCATCTCGACTGAAAGCGGAGCGGTTCTCGTTGAGAAATCGGTCATCAAGGATGTGCAGTTCCCCGTTCGCAACAATCAGACCAATCCAGCAGATGCAACATATACGGGCAAAATCCGTGTAACGGATACGATATATGCGCTGGATGGAGGCTTGTTCCGTGGCGACAGTGATACTTCTGGCAGTCCACTCGCGCCAATTCCAGCCGTGGTGAAGATTTTCTCTTGGAACGGCTTCGCGACTCTTCCATACAGTTATCAGGTGGATGATCCCTCCACGCTGAATGCACGCCTCACGGGCTCCAACGGCGCTGGTGCAGGCAAGCTCACCTGGTCCAAGGATAATTGGCTGAAGACTACCTATTAAGCTTCAGGCATTTGGCGAGCAGCAAACAAGCTACCCGTAGTTCTTGGCGAGGTAGCTTGTTTATTCTTATGACCGTTGCACGTACAAACCTGACTCATGACGGCATTACAGTCTAATTTAATTCTTCAACTAATACAATATTCCTTTCACGCACCTTAAGAAGAATATCTGCTTTGCTCTTGAAATTCATATCATTCGAGATAATAAATTTGGTAGCTTTCGTATTTCTTATTTTTTCGAAAATTTCATATCTATTGTTTTTATCAAGATAACTGAATGCATCGTCCAACATGAGAAAATCCTTACCATGATGAACAGCTCTGGCGATGGCCACACGCTGTCTTTGACCTTCTGAAATCATATTACCTGAGACTCCCAAATATTGTTCATCAGAAATATTAAAAATATGATCTGTTCTTATATTGGCAATATGAAGTGCTGGTTGAGCCTGATCCGCATTTTTTAGAAGAGTAATGTTATCGATTAGAGGTAGATTGAATAAGTTATAGCGCTGAGGTACGACCCCTATTTGATACTCTGATAAATTGTCCACAATTGTCCCATCCACGATGAGTTGACCACTATATGATGAGAAGCCTAAGAGGGCATTGATGAACGTGGATTTCCCCATCCCAGTTTCTCCAGAGATGACTACTAAAGAACCTTTTGGGATAACTAGATTGGGGAGGGGCTCATGATTTGAATTCATTGCAAAGTTTCTAAAAATTAAATACGAGTGGTGCTCTATTGTGTCGTCTTGATAACCGACGTTTAGTTTGCTAAAGGTACCTAGGCTACTGTTTTCAACCAAATGATCAACTTTATTCACAATATGCTCGGTTTGTTTATGTGAATTCAGTACGGCTGCAAATAAGTCTAGATAAGCAAACCCAAAGCCAATATAACTAATAAAGAGTGTAAGGTCACCAATGGAGAGCTCGCCACTTTTTAGATAACGAATAGACAGCATTAAGACGACAAAGATACTTAGGTAATTAACAAAGGTAACCCCTGTAGTAATAGAGAAGGAGAACAGAGTTTGTTTCAACTGGGTGGATAAACTTTTCTTCCCCAACCATTTCAATCGATTACTCAGTAAATTCTCTTGATCCAGATACTTATACGTATCCCTATTGGACATGACGTCATGTACGAATTGTTGATAGTTAAGAGCGGCCGTGCGATTATCTGCAAACTTATCTTTCCATTTGTTTCTGACAAAATAAATGCCGATATTAAACAAGACAAGCGGAAGGATCGAATACAATGTTAATCTCCAATTAATCGTGCACATGATCATTAAAGCTACGATAAAAAATATAATTTTATTTACCAATTCCAGTATGCTGCATAGCTTGTATTCAACTAATTTGAAATCGCTGTTAGTTATTGTTAATGCGGTTGAGGCTGTTACATCTGCTTTATTTTCGTTAAGTAAAATTCTATTGATGAAAGAGACCACCATAGTTTTGCTTGCTCGAAAACGAATCTTGGTTTCAAGTAAGCCCAGTCGGTAGAATAAGAAGTTTTGAAGCACAATCAGAAGTAAAATGACTAACAATAGTAATGACAAAGACTTGAAATGATTATTATTTAATTGATCAAATACAATTTTAATAACCCAACCGAGTAATAGAGGGATCAGACTGCTAACTAACCCCAATATAAAAGTAATTGTGTATTGCTTAGGCGTGATTAAAAGAAGCGACTTATTAATAGAATCCTTTGTACTACTCATGCTTCTCCCCCTGACAAATGCAAACCATGCCGTTGTCTATAAAGTCTATCTAATACAGTGTGTGCTTTATCGTTCGCAATGACCTTCCCTTTCTCCATAACAATGATATTGTTGCAATTTCTCAGTCGCTCAACGTTATGTGAAATCATAATTAAAGTCGTATCCTCACTAATTTCCTTCAAAATATCAAAAAAATAATATTCAATTTTCTCATCAATGTTAGATAACGCCTCATCGAAGATTATTAGTTTCTTTGGTTTGAAAACCAACCTAAAAAGATAAATTAATTGCTTTTCGCCTACTGATAATTCCTGTAACTCTATTTTTTTGTGTAGCAAATCATTTTGCTCAAATGGCTTAAAATAAGGGCTTATTTGCTTGAATTTATACTTTTCTATGAAGTGCAGTACCTGGTGATCTGAGATCCCATCATCAAATAAAGTTAGATTATCTTTTAATGAACCTTCAAATAACTTATCGTTAATGCTCATCAGACAAATATGTCTTTGGATCTCTGTCATACTTAATTCATTGATATCAACGCCAGAGATATACACACTATGATTAGGGCAAGGTAGTTGCTTGGTTAGCAACAAACTTAGCGTACTTTTCCCGCTGCCAGAGACACCGATAATACCCATGGATTCACCGGCCTCAAGAGTGAAGTTAATATCTTCTAGTACGGACTTGTCGTCGTAGGAAAACTTTAACTGCTTTACAGTTACATTAACTAATCCTTCAGGTAAATTATAATTCCCCTGAGCTACACTACTTTGATATTCCAAAATATCAGTTAACCTACTCATAGCTTGCTTTACGAGTAGATAATTATTGATATGATACTGGATGGTCTCAAGAGGTTGCTTCAGTTGTTGACTGTAGTTGTACACCAGATATACGGTGCCTAAAGAAATAACCCCAAAGAAGTAGAGTGTCCCACCTAGTCCCAAAGCTAATACGTTGGTTAATGAAATGAAAAATAGAGAGATAATCCAAATCGTATAAATATACTTTTGCGAAGCTAATTTGTAAGGAAATAATCCGTCCATAGAAGAAGCAAGCTTGGATGTGAAAGCATTAACTCCGTTCATGGATTTGATTTCCTTCCTTGCTAATACAATTTCATTGATCAGACTTGAAATCTCAGATTCAACCGCTCTTTCTTTGCCCAATACATTGCTTTTTTTATTTTGTGTTCTATAAATAACAAAGGCTGCAAAACTAAAGTAAGTGATAAAGAACAGGCCTAGAACGAAGCTTTCGTTAACAACTACGATCACAATCGCAAGCATAGTAACCGCATCTATAATTGTGGGCAATAATGTTCTAGTAATAAAATAATTAATTTCCGAAATGTCTGTTGAGAGATAATCCATTATTTTGCCAACACCGTATTTTTGTTCAAAAGCTTTGTCGTAATGTTTCATTCTATTAAGGCATGTAATACGAATTTCTTCGCAAATGTTCCAAGTGACCCTATTGGAGTAATAAGCGTTTACTATTTTCAATACATAATTAAAAAAAGTAATGACTAGAAAACTGATGGCTAACTGAAAAAGCTGCAAGACCTCTGCGCTTGTTGTTGCATTGTCTATAAATCTTTGAATGATGATTGGAGTGATTGTTTCACAAACACCAATAACGATAAGTAAAAGAAGTAATGCACATAATTGTAGTTTGTTTTGTTTTAACAAGCTTTTGAACCAACGGGGTAGAATAACTAGTTTTTTCGCCACGAACCTTGTTCTCCTTCTCTTTACATGAAATTGGGATCGGATATGTGCTAATGAGATTGAAGTATGTAATAAAATATTAAATTTAAATTAAAATCCAATATATACTATTATTGTTAATATGAGAGTCATATACCTAATTTAGACTTGATACAATGATTAGTCAATGTGAGATTTAGAATATTTTCATTTCAAACTACAAACCAAAGATATCTATGCACGGTAATCAAGAGAATATATGAACCCACTAAAAAAGTGCTCCCAGCCACTATGGCCGGAAGCACTTTTTATCTTTTATAACGAAGATGGAGATTGAATTTTCAAAGTTTCAGGCGCAGCACTAACGGAATCCCGATAGATGATGTTGCCCTTCACATGTACGCGGCCGAAATTGCGGTTCGGGTTGTCGACTTTCTTCAGCATCGACTGAACAGCAGTGCGTGCCATCTGTTCTACATCCACCTCAACGGTTGTCAGTTTTGGTTCGGAGAGCAGGGCATAGATATCGTTATCGAATCCAACGACGGAGCATTGCTGAGGCACCTGAATGCCCAACGATGTCAGCTTCTGAACAAGCAGATGAGCGACCTGATCACAGTTGCAGACAAAAGCTGTAGGCAATGAGTCAGGAAGATCGATCTCGATGAACGTCCCGCGTTCGTCCCGATCATTCAGGATGAGGTCAGGGTTCATCGGCATACGATGCTCCAAGAGTGATTTGTAATACCCCAGGAAACGATCTTGAATACTGCTGGTGGAGTATAGATTACCCACATAAGCAATACTGCGATGTCCTTGTTGTACCAGAACATTCGTCAGTTCATAAGCAGCATAGAAGTTATCGGTTACAACAGAATCGATATCAGAATGCTCATCATAGAAGTCGAGGAACATTTTGGGGACATCCATTGAACGCACCAGTTCAATGTACTCTTTGCTGATCTGACCGAGCACGATGAAGCCATCAACCTTATTGTCACTGTACAGCTTCGGCAACGTTAATCCTTCTTCATCCTCTTCATTGAGAATGTGCAGAATGCCGTAGTAGCCCTGATCCTCTAAGTGCCTTGTGATGCGTTGGAACACGCGTACATAGAACGATTGCGTAGGCCCGGTAAACCGTTCGGGGATAATTACCCCGATATTATGAGTTAGGCCTTCCTTCATAGAGCGGGCAGTGGCATTATACCGATAGCCCATCTCTACGGCAAGCACCTTAATCTTTTCTTTTAATTCGTCACTGACACCATCTTTATCATTCAACGCTTTCGAGACGGTCACACTGCTGACCCCGAGCCTGTCGGCGATATCCCGCATGGTGATATTGTTCTTCAGCTTTGGTCGCCTCCTTCAAGCTGGTCTAAGTACAATGTGCTGTCATTATGAGGTTTCGCTCTTTTAAACATAATAACAATCCATACTAGAGGTAGTTCAAAAAGTCCGCTTTTGATTACGAAGGATGCCTGACGGCATCTCAGCGTCGAAGTTGGAATTCAGCCGAAATGTCCGTTGCTCACGTAGCTCCATCTACGCTCCGCTACTCCATTTCTAGCTTTATCCCATCTTCTCGGTACTAAAAACCGACCTTGTTGAACACGCACTAATAGTATACCCTGTTACTTCCTTCGAATAAAGCAATTTCCGGTCGTTCTATTATGATTTTTAGCATAAATGGAGTCCCGATGAAGGCGGTTGCACTCAATTGAAGTTTATTGCTTCTGTAGAAGTGCTGGTATCCAAAGCTTACTTTTGAACAACATGTAGAAGCTTCTCATTCTGTTCGATCAGATCAGCACGCTGGATAGCACAGTCCAGAGAACGATACGGATCAGCAGGTGTGTTGAATGTGTAATCTACCAGTTGTTCCAGCGTTGTTGTTGCCACATGACAACGTGTATCGCTGGACGCGTAATAGATAAAGACTTCGTTCTTCTCATTTACGACAGCACCATTGCAGAAAATGACATTGGATACATCGCCTACACGCTCGTCGTCATAAGGTGCGATAAAATGTCCGCCTGGCTTAGCGATAATTTTAGCTGGATCAGCTAGATCTGTGGCAAAAGTGTACAACACATAACGTAAGCCAGCTGCCGTATTACGCACGCCATGTGCAATATGAATCCAGCCACGATCCGTTTTGATAGGGGCAGGCCCCTGTCCGTTTTTGACTTCATACACGGTGTGATACTTACGCTCATCAATGATGGTTTCTTCATCAATAACGGGATTCAAGATGTCATCACACAGACCGAAGGCAATGCCGCCACCGCTGCCTGTCGAGATGAATCCGTCCTGTGGACGAGTATAGAAGGCATATTTGCCACCAACGAACTCGGGATGGAGC
The DNA here is from genome assembly GCF_022346845.1 of Paenibacillus sp. ACRSA. Classification (NCBI taxonomy): domain Bacteria; kingdom Bacillati; phylum Bacillota; class Bacilli; order Caryophanales; family Paenibacillaceae; genus Paenibacillus; species Paenibacillus sp. ACRSA. Next base: position 329,858 of record NZ_JAKRNP010000004.1, read on the forward strand.
ACGACATTTCGCTGCTGAGGGGAGTTGGTTGTAATGTTAGGCAGGCGTTCCCAGCTTACCAGATCACGAGTACGTACAAGCCCAGCTTGAGCGACCGCACTGGATGTGTCGAAGGCAGGGGCATCCGGGTCTTTGCGTTCTGAGCAATAGATTCCGTAAATCCAGCCATCCTCATGCTGAACGAGTCGCATATCGTATTGATTGGTCTCATCTTTATCGATATCTTCCCAAACTAACGGCTTACCCGTAAACCGAAACCCATCAATCCCGTTATCACTTTCGGCAAGCGCGAAGATCGACTTGCGATCAAGCCCTTCTGTCCGAATCACCATAACGTATTTGCCATTGAAATAGATGGCTCCCGGATTCAATGTTGCATTGATGCCCAGACGCTCCATGAAATGTGGATTGGTCGTTTCATTCAGATCAAATCTCCAGTGCAAAGGCACGTGATGGCGGGTGATTACGGGGTAAAGGTACCGATCATATACGCCGTTATAGAAGGATGAATCGATTTCATTCGAACGTGACAGAAGCTGCTCCTGTTTCTCCAATAGCTCATTGTATTTCGGGTGTATCATGCTTATCCCATCCTCTCAATTAGTTCAATGCAAAATCGGCTGTTGTGATACGGGCATTTCCAAGGTCCGGCAACCTCGTGCTGATCGGGTGTACCGTTTCCGTCGACTGACCAGTGCCATTCCCCACCTGCGCGATGATCAACGATGTGTTCTTTGGTGTAGGCCCACAGCCGTTCGACTCTCTCTAGAAACTGCGGATCACCCGTGCGCTGATATGCGTTATAGAAACCAACCATAGCTTCGGCCTGAACCCACCAGATTCGCGTCTCATCGACATGCTCGCCCTCTTGTTCATTCATTAGCGATCCATCTGCTTGCACAGCGATGTTCGAGATATTGTAGGCGATATCTGTAACCATCTCAGCATATGTGGGGTGTTGTTCGAGTCCCAGCACGGTTAGGGCGTCGTCAATCAGCCAGCTTGCTTCAATGTCGTGTCCGAATGAGCGTAGGTCAATGATGGATTCCCACTGTTTGTTGAAAAATACCCCGAGAAACTTCGTATCCTGGTCATATACACGTTCATACAGAATAGCGAGCAGGCGCTCCAACGCCGCCTTCACTTGTGCATCCGGCCATACCCTGTAGAGGGTGGTGTAGGCTTCTAATACATGGATATGTGTATTCATCGTATAATCCGCAATGACCCCGTTTTCGCTTAACATTTCATTCGGTTGTTCGTTCCAGAATCGATCAAATTGCTCTCTGTAGGCAGGTATATCTGCGTGCAATCCCTTCGTTTCAATTAGGACAAAAAGCGTTTTCGCAAGTTCCAGCGCTGAGTCATCTCCAGTCGCCCGGTAGTACTCACTCAATGCGTACACACCAAACGATTGCGTATAGACATGTTTGCTCGTGTCCAGTGGTTCTCCTACAGCATCAACCATCCAATACATCCCGCCATACTCCGGATCCATCACATGGTCTGCGAGAAAACGATAAGCATGTTCCGCATGATCGCGCCAGATGTCTTGCCCGGTTACCCGGTAGGCTGCTGCAAACGACCAGAGCTGCCGTGCTGTAGCAATCCCGCCCTTGGGGGCCTGGCGATCGACTTGAAGATCGTTACCCACCCAACCGTAGAACCCACCGTTCGTTGTATCCTTCAGATTAGACCAGAAAGGTAAAATTCTCTGTTCCCAATGCTCCGTTATCTCGGATTGAAGCTGAATCATATTTACAGTCATTCAGAGCGCTCCTTCAATAGCATACATAATATAAAAATAAATGAATTAAGTTATCGTTAACTTTATACGTTAATATTAGTGCGCTTAAATTTGCTTGTCAACGGATGAGGGTTTAAATTTTCTATAAAAGATATGAAATAAATCAATTGACAGGTAAGCGTTACCATAATAGAATCGAACTTGTAACCTTAACGATAACTTAACAGATTCATGAAAGGGGTCGAAACAATTGAGAAAAAACAAAGGCTGGATGATGCTGCTGACAATGCTGCTCATTACTTCGCTACTTGCTGCATGTTCATCGGGAGGTGGATCTCCACAAGCGGGAGAGGAGATTAGTACAGATCCGGCGGATATCAAAGGCGAAATCACCGTGCTGACGCAACGTACAGATATTGTTGATACCGTATTCAAGGATTACGCAGCTGAGTTCAATAAGGAGTATCCGGATGTGAAAGTAAACTTCCAGGCTCTGGCGGACTATGAGGGACAAGTGAAGATTCGGATGAGCACCAAGGATTACGGTGACGTACTGATGATTCCGACGAGTGTTCCTATCGCTGATATCCCAGACTTTTTTGAACCGCTCGGTACTTACGATGAATTGAAAGATAAATACACAGCGATCGAAGAGCGTATGGTGGATGGTCAAGTGTATGGTATTCCTACGGTCATCACATTCTCCGGCATTATCTATAACAAGCAAGTATTCAAAGATGCAGGTATCGCTGAAGTACCTAAAACGCCTGAGCAATTCCAGGCAGCGTTGCAACTAGTGAAAGACAACACGGATGCAGTTCCGCTGTATACGAACTATGCTTCTGGCTGGGCACTGACACAATGGGAAGCTGATCTGCCAACCGTTGCAGGCAGCATCGATTACGTTAACGTGGATCAACCGAATACAGATGATAACTTTGTTGCTGGGCAACCGCACTATGAGTTGTACAAAGTACTCTATGATGCAGCGAAGAGTGGCCTGATCGAGAAGGATCCAACGACGACAGACTGGGAAAGCTCCAAAGCAGACTTGGCTAATGGCAAAATTGCGACGATGGCGCTGGGTTCATGGGCAATTACACAGATTCAAGGGTTGACGGATACACCGGATAACATCGGATTCTTGCCTTTCCCTACGAACGCTAGTGATGTCATTGTTCCGTTGTCAGCGGATTACAACATCGGTATGAACGTGAACAGCGAGAACAAACCTGCTGCCAAAGCATGGATTGACTGGTTCCTTGAGAAGTCCAATTATGCAGTTGAACAAGGTGGAGGTATGAGTGCAGACAAGAGCGCTGAACTGCCACCAATCTTGGATCAATACAAAGATGTACAATTCTCTACGCTGACTCCTGCCAAAGAGGGTCAAGAAGGCTTGATGGACAAAATTGACAACGAAGCTGAGATCGGTCTCTGGCAGCCTGACTTCAAGAAACGCATTATCGAAGCAGCCATCGGCAACCGTAGTGAATCGTATGACGACATCATGAAAGACCTCAATGACAAGTGGGTAAAAGCACGTGCAGAAGTCGCGCAATAAAGTCCGCTTTTGATTACGAAGGATGCCTTGCGGCATCTCAGCGTCGAATATGGGATTCAGCCGAAATAAGTCGGATGCTTACGTAGTTTGTTTCCAGCGGAAACAATGTAGTTGCTCACGTAGCTTAATCTACGCTCCGCTACTCCATTTCTATCTTCATCCCATCTTCTCGGTACTGAAAACCGCCCTTTTTGAACGCGCACTTAGACGGAGGCAAGTGTAAGAGTAGCAGATGTACTGTGGGGAGTATACGGTTAAGGATAGGCACCGAGAAACTTGAAGGTTGTTTTTCTATAAACTGCTCCCCGCAGTTATTCCGCATATTATAGAGAGTTTTTGATACAAAGCGGTAGAACCGCTTGGAGGTGTGGAGAGAATGAAATACTTGAAGTTATCCAACTGGGGCTACTCAGCGCAACGCATATTTATTATATGTGCCTTCTCAATCATTCCACTGGCACTGTTGTTCACGTTTGCCTACTTGCCTGTTATCAACATGTTCAAGTACAGCTTTACGGACTGGAATGGATACAGTAAACGATTTGACTACGTCGGTTTTGAGAACTATACCCGAATTTTCAAAGACCCCGAGTACTTTAAAGTATTTATTGTCAGCCTGTACTATTTCGTAGCCACGTTTGTACAGATGGGTCTGGCGCTTTATTTTGCAACGATACTAAGTTTCAAAGTTCGTGGTAAAAACTTCTTCAAAGGTATTTTATTCTTCCCTTACTTATTAAATGGTGTTGCGATCGGATTCATCTTCCTGTTCTTCTTCAAACCGGACGGTACACTCGATACCATAATGCAAGCCGTTGGACTTGGACAATACACCCAGCTATGGCTCGGTAATCCGAACATCATTAACGTATCTCTCGCAGGTGCATCCGTATGGAGATACATGGGATTCAACTTTATTATTTTCCTGGGTGCCATCTCTTCCATCCCGAAAGATGTATACGAAGCATCGGATATTGACGGTGCCAACCGTTGGCAACAGTTCCGCCATATTATCCTGCCGAGTATTACTCGCATCCTGCAGCTCAATCTGATTTTGGCGATTAGCGGCGCAATCAGTGCGTTCGATATTCCATATATTATGACTGATGGTTCAAATGGCAGTATGACCTTTGTGATTCAGACGGTTCATCTGGCCTTTAAGTACGGCAAACTGGGACTCGCATCAGCCATGGCCGTTGTGCTGCTTCTGATCGTTATTCTCGTTACGCTCGTTCAGCGTGTCACCATGAAAGGAGATGAATAAACGTGCACCAATTCAAATACACACTTGCAAGCATCGTTAAGTATGCTTCGTTAATTCTCGCAGCGTTTATTGCGCTTCTGCCCATCGTGGTGATCCTGTTCGCATCCCTCAAGACCAATGCTGAATATGCGACTACCAGCCCGCTTACACCGCCAGCCGACTGGCTGAACTTTGCCAACTATTCCAGAGCGTTTGTGGATGGCAATATGCTCGTTGGTTTCAAAAATACAATTATTATCCTTCTCATCTCGATTGTGGGTGCAACCTTAACCGGCTCCATGATTGCGTATGTACTGGATCGATTCAAATTTAAGGGCAAAAAAATTATGGTTGCTGCATTCCTGCTGGCTACCCTGATTCCAAGCGTAACGACACAAGTCGCCACGTTCCAGATCATTAACGCACTCGACCTGTTCAATACACGCTGGGCAGCCATTGTGATGTATCTGGGTACAGATATCATTGCCGTATACATCTTCCTGCAATTCCTGGGCTCCATATCCAACTCACTCGATGAATCCGCGATGCTGGACGGGGCTTCATACTTCACAATCTATTGGAGAATCATTCTGCCACTGCTGAAACCGGCTATTGTCACGGTCATCATCGTAAAAGGTGTAAACATCTACAACGACTTCTATACACCGTTCCTGTATATGCCGAAGGACAGTTTGCAGGTTATATCCACCGCCTTGTTCAAGTTCAAAGGGCCCTTCGGATCACAGTGGGAGGTTATTAGCGCCGGTATTATGATCGCCATTGTTCCAACCATGATCATCTTCCTGATGCTCCAGAAATACATCTACAACGGCTTCGCGCAAGGTTCAGTTAAATAAAAATCGTGAATGAATGCTGAAATAGAATCTGAAGGGAGAAATGAGAAATGACAGTTGCTGAAACGAAAAAGGTACACATTGTTGGGGATGCTTTGCCAAACATGCCGTGGGAGGAAAAACCGGAGGGCCTGGATGCACCGGTGTGGAGACACTCGGCGAATCCGGTTATACCGCGGAATCCGGTGAAGGGTGTTGCCCGTATTTTCAACAGTGCTGTGGTTCCATATGAAGGGAAGTTCATCGGTGTATTCCGCGCTGAGACCATTAATGGTCGCCCTCATCTGCATATGGGCTCAAGTGAAGACGGATTGTCATGGACAATTGAAGAGGAACGCATTGCTTTTGTCGATGAGGACGGTAATCCGTTCATGCCGAACTATGCCTATGATCCACGTCTGGTGAAGGTAGAGGATACGTATTACATCATCTGGTGTACAGATTTCTACGGCGCTGCTCTGGGACTCGCGAAGACTGACGATTTCAAAACGTTTGTACGTCTGGAAAATCCGATGCTGCCGTTCAACCGCAATGGTGTGCTGTTCCCGCGGAAAATCAATGATAACTATGTGATGCTGTCCAGACCAAGTGATAGTGGACATACACCGTTCGGAGATATTTTCCTTAGCGAAAGTCCGGATCTCGTATATTGGGGCAAACATCGTCACGTCATGAGCAAGGGCGGCCAAGGTTGGTGGCAATCAGTCAAGATCGGCGGCGGGCCTGCACCGATTGAGACGTCTGAAGGCTGGCTGATGTTCTACCATGGTGTAACGGGAACTTGCAATGGCTTTGTATATAGCATGGGTGCGGTGATTCTGGATTTGGATGAGCCGTCCAAAGTTAAATATCGTTCATCTAACTTCGTGTTAACTCCAGAGCAATGGTATGAGGAACAGGGTTTTGTTGATAATGTTGTCTTCCCGTGCGCAACTTTACATGACGCCGAAACTGGACGTATCGCAATCTATTATGGTGCAGCCGATACATATGTTGGCGTAGCTTACACAACTGTCGATGAGATTGTGAACTATGTGATTGAGACGGATGAAGTTATCGCTGGAGATCGTGAGGAAGGCAAGCTGTAATTGACATGAAAGGGGCTTTACCTTAGCAATGCATATGGATTACATCAAGGGATTTACATTTGGTTGGATGAGTGGCAAGGGAGCTTTTCGTAAGCCGGAAGCCAAAGAGTCCTTGCGTCTACTGGCTGAGCGAACAGGCAGTTCACATGTTATTTTTGCACTAGCGGCACATCAGGATCATCCACAAGCTGTGGAGGTGAAGTATCGAGGTGACCATCTGGTCGAGGATGACGAATTAGTCGATATGATTCGATATGCCCGCACCCTAGGGTTGCAGGTCATTCTGAAGCCAACGGTTAACTGTACGGACGGTACATGGCGTGCGCATATTAATTTTTTTGATATCGATGTGCCTTGTGAGCCGAAATGGAAGGATTGGTTCCGTAGTTACACTGCATTTCAGCAGCACTATGCAGCCATTGCAGAGCAGGAGAAGTGTGAGATGTTCATCGTTGGCTGCGAGATGGTGCAGTCTGAGCGTCGAGATCAGGAGTGGCGTGATGTCATTGCAGCTGTACGCGAGGTGTATACAGGCCCAGTGTCGTACAACACGGACAAATATCAGGAAGGTCATGTGAAATGGTGGGATGCCGTGGACGTGATCTCCTCCAGTGGTTACTATCCCATCGGGGATTGGGAGGCACAGCTCGATCGTATCGAACGACAGATTGCTCCTTATGGCAAACCTTTCTTCTTCGCAGAAGCTGGATGCCCCAGCCGTAGTGGCTCGGCACAGGTGCCGAATGATTGGGGACTTGAAGGTGAAGTGAGTAGCGAAGAACAGTCGCGATTCTATGAGGCTATGTTCCGGCATGTGAGTCAGCGCCATTGGGTACGCGGATTCGGTCTGTGGGATTGGAGCGCACATTTATATGCAGAGAAGGACGCCTTGACTGATGATGGTTATGGCGTGTATGGCAAGCCGGCAGAGCGGGTGATCCAGCAATTTTATCAAGGAATTCCTACGCAGGTGTGAGCATGTGAATTGAAACATGACTAATGTTCTGAACGATCATGACAGAATTACAGAATGGAAGTATAGAGTTAGAGTGCAAGTGGAAGGCGTATGTGAAGATGAATCTCAGCGATATCCTCATATGCGTCTTTTCTTTACGCTTATAGAGGTATTTCAAGAAGTTTGCTTATGAACATGTACTTATATGAATGGAGAGGAACAGATGGGTGAGACAACGTTAGAACAATTGAAAAAATACAACGGAAGCAGTCCGAAACCGGATGATTTCGATGCTTATTGGAGCCGTGCGCTCGCGGAGCTAGATGCGCAATCGCTTGAATATGAACTGGTGCCCGCGGACATTACATCACCGCTTGCAGAGTGCTTCCACCTGTATTTCACAGGTGTAGGAGGCGCACGCATACATGGTAAGCTGGTTCGGCCTATGGCTGCATCCGCTGATGCCAAAGGGCAAGCCATGGGTATGTTTCACGGATATTCCAGTGATAGCGGCGATTGGTTCGACAAGATTGCTTACGCTGCCCATGGCATCACGGTACTCGCTTTGGACTGCCGTGGACAGGGCGGGCTTTCCGAGGACAACCTGCAAGTAAAGGGCACAACCATTCGTGGACACATCATCCGGGGCATCGATGATCCTAATCCGGATAAGCTGTATTTCCGTAATGTTTTCCTCGATACAGTGCAGACGGTACGCATTCTGATGTCCATGGAACACGTTGATGAAGAACGTGTAGGTGTGTATGGCTGTTCTCAAGGTGGGGCATTAGCCACAGCTTGTGCATCCCTTGAACCGCGCGTGAAGTTGGCGGTGCCAGTATATCCTTTTTTATCGGATTATCGACATGCCTGGGAGCTAGGCGCCGCAAGTTCAGCTTATGAAGAGCTGGTGTATTATTTCCGGTTATTTGACCCAAATCATGAGCGGGAGGATGCTATCTTCTCCAGACTCGGGTATATCGACATCTCTAATCTGGTAGAACGAATTCAGGCTAAGGTGCTGTTCGTAACTGGGCTTGCAGACACGATCTGTCCACCGTCCACTCAGTTTGCCGTGTACAACCGGATTCAATCATCCAAGGAGCTGCTTGTTTATCACGAGTATGGTCATGAGTATATTCCGCGTTTATCTGATCGAACGTTGCAGGCGTTCCTGGATCTGTAGGTGATTGTTCTGTTGTCTGGAGAATAGACGGGATCTAAGTTCTAAATGGTATTGCTCGATTTCCGATGTGTCTCTCCAGACCAGCAGAACAGAGGAGTTTTTCATAATAAGATCAGCAGTATTCGTGCACCACAACCGAGGAGGAGATAGAGCGATGAAGAAGGCACAGGTCGTTATGCGTACAGCACTTAGTGTAGTATTACTTGGATCAACAGCATTACCTGCATTTGCAGATGTGAACGTAGAGGGTGAGGCGGTTGGTGGTAACCGTGTAAATACAGTGCAGTCCGCTGCGGAATGGTCAGGACATTGGGCTGAGCCACTAATCAATAAATGGTTAACCGCAGGATGGGTCAGTGGGTACCCGGATGGTTCATTTCGACCGGATCAGCATGTTAGCAGGAGTGAATTTGTAAACGCTATCAATACCATCTTCGGGTATTACGTCTTGGATCAAGAAGAGCCCTTTGCGGATGTGCAAGCAGGTAACTGGTATGCTTCCGCTCTGTCTATCGCCCGTGAAGCAGGATATTACAAGGGATACCCTAATAATACAGCCAAGCCTGACAAGGAGATTACCCGTGAAGATGCAGCGGTGTTACTTGTTCGTGCCTTTGGACTGGAGAAGGTAGCAGAAGGAACAGACTCATCTACGTCTTTCTTGGATGAGTCGGATATCCGCAGCTATGCCCGTGAATCGGTTCGTGTCTTATCCGGTGTTATTGAAGGATATCCTGATGGATCATTTAAACCGGAAGGTGCGCTGACCCGAGCTGAAATGCTGTCCTGGTTGGATGAGTTGGCACCCGTGATTAATTCGATGGATACATCAGCAGGTCGAGTGATCCAAGGTAATGTGGTTATCAACCAAAATGGGATCAAACTGAGTGATGTCGTCATTAACGGCAATCTATATATTGCTCCGGGCGTTCGTGAAGGAGATGTTGATCTATCCGAGGTTGCGGTCAAGGGTGCCACTTACATTCAGGGTGGAGGTACGCACTCTGTAACCGTTACGGATTCCGCTTTGGATAATATTTTCGTTGATCGTCGTGAGGGTGAGGTGCGACTTGAGCTTACAGGTACCACGACAACAGGACAACTTCAAGTGGAGCGTCCAGCAACCGTTTCGTTAGGTTCGGGAACGGTAGTACGCTCCGCTAAGCTATCGGCACGTACTACATTACAACTGGATAGTGGTTCCAGTGTGGGAGAGTTGCATATGACCAAGGAATCGAAGGGTACCTCTGTAACGGGAACGGGCAAGGTAAGTAAGGTGGATATCCAGGCTGACGGCGTGCTTCTGAATGGGAAGGCTGTCACGCAAGATACATGGCTGGCACAGGGCGGTTCGGATACAGGGACAGCTTCAGGAAGCGTAAATAACAGTAGCAATGGCAGCAGTAATGGTACGGCTAAGAGTGGAAACGGTAGTGGTGGGGTAAGTAACCCTAGCAATGGGGGTGGAAGTGGCGGCGGCTCGAATGGTAATACCGGGGGTAATTCAGGCGGTGGCACAACGACGCCAACCAATCCAACGAATCCTTCTAATCCAGGTTCGGGTGTCACGCCTGATCATAATCAAACGCCGATTGATACATCTACTTTTGACCTGAGCCCAGTGAAGCTGGTGGATGAACAGGCTTCCCCAGCTACCAAATCATTGTTTGCTTACTTGAACAATGTGCGCGGCGAAGCCATTTTATTCGGACAACAACATGCTACAACAGAAGGGGTAACCATTACAGCGAAGGATGGTACACAATCGGATGTGTTTAACGATGTAGGTGCGTTTCCTGCGGTATTCGGCTGGGATACATTGAGTCTGGAAGGGAATGAGAAGCCAGGATCATTGGACGCCAGCCCAGAAGAGAACACAGCCAAGCTTGCGGCAGTTATGAAGAAGGCATATGAGCGAGGTGGTATTGTAACCCTCAGTGCACATATGAAAAATTTTGTGACAGGTAATGACTTCTATGATACGAGCGGTTCGGTGGTATCTCACATTTTACCTGGTGGGGATAAAAATGCTGAATATAACATCTATCTCGATCAGATTGCGGATCTAGCTCATCAGTTATCAGATGGTCAGGGCAATGACGTCCCTGTTATCTTCCGTCCATTCCACGAAAATAACGGGAACTGGTTCTGGTGGGGGGCTGCATTTACGTCGAAGGAGCAGTATGTGCAGCTATATCGCTATACCGTGGAGTATCTAAGAGATACCAAAGGCGTGGATAACTTCCTGTACGCGTTCTCGCCAAATGGGTTCTTCAGTGGCAACGAGAGCGAATACCTGAAGACATATCCGGGTGATGACTATGTGGATATTCTTGGGTTCGATATCTACGGTTCAGCAGAGGGCTCAGAAGGATGGTTTACCAAATTGGTACAGGATGCAGCGATGATCTCAAGGATTGCCGATAGCAAAAACAAAGTGGCAACCCTCAGTGAGTTCGGGTATAGCACCAAAGGCATGAAAATTTCCGGCAACCATGATAAAGCTTGGTTTACGAACCTGCTCAAGGCACTAGAGTCCGATCTCGATGCCAAACGGATGGCGTATATGTTGACTTGGGCAAACTTTGGAACCGAGCAGGTCTTTGTTCCGTATCGCAATGCACCAGGCGGGCTTGGTAATCATGAGCTATTAGATGACTTTGTGCGGTTGTACAATGCACCATATACAGCGTTCAATGATCGTCTGCAAGCCGTCTATACTCTGAATGTATCTACTCAGCCGAACGAATCGAAGCTAAATATTGTCTCACCGCTAAACCAGCAACAGATTAAGGAGAATGAGGTGACGATACGTGCACGGGTGCTTGGGCAACCAGCAGATCGAGTAGTCTACACCGTGGGGCAGGAGACGGAAGAGCATGAAATGACACTGTCGACGCAAGACAACTATTATACGGCTGTATGGCATCCAGATTCAGAGTTGGATCAACAGAGTGTGAAACTGCATGTGAAGGCGTATGTAGACGATAAGATTGTGATGCAGGATGAGGTTGCCGTTAACTTTAATTTTGATGCGAGCAGATTATATACGTATACCTTCGATAGTGATACAAATGGGGTATCCAGTGGCGGGGCCTACCAGGCGGAGATTACCTCTGTGGAGCAGGCTGAATTCAATGGTAGTGGTATGTTGAAGATCAACGCCAAGATTGAGGATGGAACACATACCTGGCAGGAACTGAAGCTGACGCTGGATGCCATCGTACAGAAGGTAAAGCTGGCTGATGTCAGCAAAGTGACGCTAGATATGTATGTTCCGCTGAGTGCTGGTGTGAGCAGTGCGCCATCAATCTATGCAACAGCCACGTTGCCAGATGATTGGGATACGAAGTATAACATCAGCAATGCCGTGGCATTAAGCGATCTAGAGAAGGTAACGGTGGATGGTGTAGATTACGGGAAGTATACCGGCGAAATTGTGCTGGATAATCCCGAGAAGTCAGCCGCAGCTACATCCATGATGCTGTCGATTGTAGGCAGTGGTTTGCAATACACAGGCCCAATCTATGTGGATAATATTCAATTGATTCATGTGAAGCCAGAGCCTATCTTCGATAAAGACCTGGTGGATGATTTTGAGAGTTATGCAGGCAATGACACCACGCTCAGCAATGCCTACACCCCTAATGCACAGGGGGATAAGATTACAATTAAGCTAACTCAGGATCAGAAGGGTGCAGGGGAGTATGGTTTACAGTATGACTATGCGCTGAGTAGTTCCGGGTATGGCGGGGTAACTCGTGTGATGGACGGCGTGGACTGGTCGGATCGGGACACATTGAGACTGTGGCTTGCACCAGACGGCAAAGGGCAGAAGTTGGTATTGCAGGTGAAAGCAAGCGGTGTATCGTTCGAGGCGTATCCTTCACTTGCTGGGACAGAGGCTGGGTGGGTCGAGATTCCGTTCAGTGAATTCAAGCCTGCGCCGTGGGATACGGTCAATGCGGGTGCTACATTTGACGCGGTTAAGGCCAAGAACATTCAGGAGTTCTCTATCTATATTAATGCCACTGATCCAAGCCAGCCTGTTTCGGGTACGTTGTACACGGATAATATCCGGGCGATAAGTAAGAAATAACAGTCAAATGTACAGGTTCGTTCGGGTAAAAATAACTGGGTTCTGATCAAGAAACTCTTCCTCGTGCAGGAAGGGTTTCTTTGACATGTTTGAGGATATGCTGAGGGATGTCGAATTATGTTGACAAAAGGGAGGCGCCTGAATATTCTTAATGGATGAATATGATAATCATTATCATAAAATAGAGAAAAGGGGTTCTCCAACTATGTTTGTACAACATCGCAAATTTTCTACCCTCATGCTGGCAACAACATTATTGTTGCTGCTGGTTATCGTGGGTTGCAGTAATACTGGAAGTGGCTCGGACTCCTCTTCTGCCGGTTCGGATCAAGCCGCTTCTGCGAACGAGATTACGATGTCATGGCCACGTGATATCGGTACGATGAATCCGCATACGTATAACCCATCGCAATTGTTTGCCCAATCCATGCTGTATGAGCCACTGGTCAGTTACCAGAAGGACGGTAAACTGGCACCTGCTCTCGCGGAGTCATGGACGATCTCCGATGACGGCAAAGAGTATACATTCAAGCTTCGCCAAGGTGTGAAGTTCTCAGATGGTACGCCATTTAATGCTGAGATCGTGAAGAAAAATTTTGATGCGATTATGAAACATAAAGATACCCATAGCTGGTTAGGTATTATAGGCGTCTTGGACAAGACAGAGGTCGTGGATGACAACACCTTCCGCATGACTCTCACTGAGCCGTACTACCCTGTTCTTCAGGACTTGTCTGTAGTTCGTCCGTTCCGCTTCCTAGGCGAAGCCGGATTCCCGGATGATGGTGATACGTCCGTAGGCATCAAAGAGCCTGTAGGTACTGGCCCGTGGATGCTGGCTGATTACAAGCAGGATGAATATGCCGTCTTCAAGCGCAACCCGAATTATTGGGGAACAGCACCGAAGGTGGAGCAGATTACAGTCAAAATTATTCCTGACGGTGAAACGCGTGTACTTGCCTTTGAAAAAGGCGATCTCGACCTGATCTACGGTGAAGGTGTAATCAGTCTGGATGCGTTCCAACAGTTACGTGATAACGATGAGTATGTAACACAATTGTCTGACCCGGTAGGAACGCGCAGTATGTTGCTGAACTCTTCCAATCCGAAGCTATCTGATGTCAGAGTACGGATGGCACTACAGCAAGGCTTTAACAAGAAAGCTATGGTTGAAGGAGTCACTTCCGGTTTGGAAGAACCAGCCGATACGGTATTGTCCAAAAACTATCCATACACCAATGTAGACCTGGAACCAATCACGTATGACGTGGAGAAATCCAAAGCATTGCTCGATGAAGCTGGCTGGAAGCTGCCAGCAGGAGGTACAGTACGGGAGAAAGATGGTCAGCCGCTTGAATTCGAGATGATTTTTGACAAAACAGACCCGATTCAGAAAGCAATGGGAGAAACGATTCAGGCTGAATGGAGCGAGCTTGGGGTGAAAGTTAACCTTACTGGGCTGGAACTGACCGTACAGATCAAGCGTCTGAAAGCTAACGATTTCGACCTGTATTTCTGGTACAACTATGGGGCGCCGTATGATCCACATTCCTTCATTAACGTTGTGGCGAGCCCTGGATTCGGAATTTCCGAGACCCTGAGTGCATTGCCGATGAAAAAGGAATTGGACGACCAAGTGCATGCAGCACTGTCATCTACAGACGAGACGAAACGCCAGGAACTCTATGGCTCCATCCTGAAAACACTTCAGGAGCAATCGGCAATTGTACCGATCTCTTATATTAAGAAAACAGCGGTGTATCAGAAGAAGATCTCCAACTTTATTTTCCCGGCTAACCGCGATGAGAATCCATTTGTAGGGATCGAATTGAACGGCAAGTAATTGGGGAACAACATGTAGCTTAATAAAAGGGAGGAAGGTTTGGTGATCGGTTATATCGGGAAACGAATGATCGCGATCATTCCTATCGTTATTATCGCTACACTTGTTACATTTGCGCTGATTCATATCTCGCCAGTTGATCCAGCTGAGGCGTACCTAACGGCAGCACATATCTATCCAACGCCGGAATTACTCGCAGAGAAGCGGCATGAATTCGGCTTGGATCAGCCTTTGCTCACGCAATATGTCAACACGCTTCAGCGAATCGTGCAATTGGACTTCGGTACCTCATATCTAACGAACAAACCTGTCTGGGATGAGGTGAAACTGAGGCTTCCAGCGACGGCTGAATTAGCCTTATGGAGCATGTTGTTCTCAGCAGTAGTGAGTATACCGCTAGGGATTCTGGCTGCGGTGTACAAGAATAGCTGGATTGACATGGTCAGCCGAGCGATTTCCTATTTCGGTGCGTCGATCCCGCAATTCTGGCTCGGCTATCTACTGATTTTCTTTTTCTCTGTGAAGCTGGATTGGCTGCCTGTGGAGGGAC
This sequence comes from Paenibacillus sp. ACRSA, assembly GCF_022346845.1. Lineage (NCBI taxonomy): Bacteria > Bacillati > Bacillota > Bacilli > Caryophanales > Paenibacillaceae > Paenibacillus > Paenibacillus sp. ACRSA. The sequence goes on from NZ_JAKRNP010000004.1 coordinate 344,987, forward strand.
GGGGATCGTGGGAGAATCTAGTATTGCCTACGTTTACGCTCTCTTTGGTACTGATTGCCGTGTATACCCGGTTGTTGCGTTCAAGCGTACTGGAGCAGTTGGGGGAAACGTATGTGCAGTATGCGCGAACACGCGGTATTCGTGAACGGGTTATAATGCTGAAGCATGTGCTGAAGATTGCCATATCGCCACTTATTACAGGGATGGGAATGAATATGGGCAAGCTGCTCACAGGAACGATTATTGTGGAGCAGGTGTTTTCTTGGCCTGGATTCGGACGATATTTCGTGGAAGCTATATTTAACCGGGACATTCCCGTTATCCAGTGTTATGTCTTCTTTGCGGCATGTCTGTTCATCGTATGCAATTTGCTCGTTGATCTGGTGCAGCTCTATATGGATCCGCGGATTTCGGCGAAAGGACGGGCAGAACATTGATAAACAAATGGCGTGCGGTGTTCAGAGGACAAAGAGCCATCATGATATGCTCGGTGGTTATATTATTTTTCTTCGGAGTGGCGTTATTGGCGCCTTGGATTGCTCCCCATGATCCAGTGAAGGTGAATCTGCTGCAAAAGCTAGCGAGTCCTTCGCTTGAGCACTGGCTAGGAACAGATCACCTCGGAAGGGACAATCTATCCAGGCTAATCTATGGGGCGCGGGTGTCTTTAGGTTTTGCAACACTTATCTTCCTGTCTTCTTTAATCATTGGTGTGATTGTAGGTTCAATCTCCGGGTACCTAGGCGGCTGGGTAGATAGTCTGTTAATGCGCTTCTGTGAAGGTATCATGGCTTTTCCAAACCTGGTGCTAGTGCTTGGGATTGTGGGTATCTTCGGCCCTGGTCTGATGCAGGTTCTACTCGCATTGATGCTGGTACAGTGGGTGTATTATGCACGCATCTGTCGGAATATGGTTGTCAGTCTCAAGGAACGGAATTTCATCGCGGCGGCGCGTATTAGCGGGTCATCTTCGTGGACCATTATCCGTAAACATATTATCCCTAACGTGCAACGTCCCATTGTTGTCATGGGCACACTGGAGATGGGCTGGGCAATTATGGATATATCTGCGCTGTCCTTTCTAGGACTGGGTATTCAACCACCCAACGCAGAATGGGGCGCTATGATCCATGAGGGAACAGGCTATATTCGTAGCCATCCAGAGCTAATGATCTACCCTGGCGCACTGATCTTGTTGGTGGTCATTACCTTCAACATTCTAGGAGAATCATTATCTGAGAAGTATGGTGTTTCGAAACGGTAGGTTTGAATGCTTGATGAGGGTGAAGAAAATGAAGGCGAAGGCAAGCGGGACAAGGGGTGAACAACAACGATGGTTGATACAGCGAAAGTACTCGAGGTTCGTGACCTGCAAGTGAACCTACGAACTGCGGATGGCTCTGTTCCACTACTAGAGCCTATTCATTTTGAGCTGGAGAAGGGGCGTGTCTTCGGGCTTGTCGGCGAGAGTGGCAGCGGCAAGACAGTTACATGCAACGCACTACTCCATATGCTGGATCAGCGCAGGATGGAAGTGACCGGCAGCATTCGACTTAATGGTAGAGAGCTAAGCTCATTATCCAGTGAGGAGATGCGGCGCATCCGAGGCAAGGAAATTGGATTTATTATGCAGAATCCGATGAATGCTTTTACACCTGTATTTACGATTGGTTCACAGTTCATTGAGACTTTACGTACACATACGCAAATGACCAAAGCACAAGCCAAAGAGCAGGCTATATCTGCCTTAGCAGAGATGAATCTACCCGAACCTGCCAAGCTGATGAAACGATATCCATTCCAACTGAGCGGAGGCATGCTGCAACGGGTCATGATTGCGATCTCGATGTGTCTGCGACCGGCTCTGGTTATTGCTGATGAGCCAACGACTGCGCTAGATGTCGTTAACCAGTTGAAGGTGCTGCAAGAGCTGGATCGACTTCGCACCGAGTACGGAACGGCCATTTTGCTCATATCACATGATCTGGGTGTGATCTCACAGATGGCTGATGAAGTTGCAGTGATGCAGAAGGGGCGAATTATCGAGCAGGCAGAAGTACATCAGTTATTTGATCAACCACAGCATGAATATACACGGATGCTGCTTCATGCTCGCCCGAGAATGTCTTTGGGACGATGAGCGTGACTGATCTGTTCCGTGGGTGAACTGGAATGACGTGAAACGTGAACGGTGGTGGATTTCCAGTTTTATCGGTTTCGTTTCATAAAGAGAACCTATGCCGAGTATACGAGAGGATGGTGACCTGATGCTTCAGGTACGTGAAGTAAGCCATAGCTATGGCAAACGCAACTGGCTGGATCGTTCGGGGGCACGCCCTCCTGTGCTGGCAGACGTTTCACTTGTGATCCAAAAAGGTGAGTGCCTTGGGCTGTTAGGTACGAGTGGGGCGGGGAAAAGCACACTCGGCAAAATCATATTGGGGCTGGAGAAGCCTACCGAGGGGCAGGTTTTGTTTCAAGGTCAGGATATGTACCGTGCGAGCAAATCAGCAATGAAGGGGTTACGGCGAGATCTGCAGGTCGTATTTCAGGACTGTTACTCTGCTGTGAATCCGCTGATGACCGCCGCACAGATCATCGGAGAACCACTGGACAATTATGAGCGGCTATCCGCAACGGATCAGCGACGCGTGGTTGGAGAATTGCTTGAACAGGTGGGACTTAAACCCGAGGATGCTAGCAAATATCCACATCAGTTCAGCGGAGGACAGTTACAACGCGTCAACATTGCACGGGCAATCGCACTCAAGCCCAAGTTAATTGTACTGGATGAATCGATAAGCAGCCTGGATATGGTGCACCAGACACAGATATTATCCCTGCTTGCAGAGTTACGCGCGTCTTATGGGTTATCGTACTTGTTCATTACCCATGATATTCGAGCTGCTATGACGATCTGTGATCGCATTGGCGTGATGGATCAGGGAAGGCTGGTGTATTACGGCAGTGACAACGAAGAGATCGTGCAATCGGAACATCCGGCTGTGCGGCAGTTAGTATCATCGATTTTGCCTGAACATCCGTCCGATCGCATTCCATTCGGTTGACGAATGGCTCTCATATGATTAGGTTAGCCAGTAAGTACTGGCTGGCCTTTTTTTTGTGGTTACCTATATGTAGTTCTGAACTCAGCAGTATGACATCCAAGCCAGCAAATACCATCCGGTGACGTAAAGGAGATGTGTGATCAAAAGAGTGCACGTTTCCAATGGAAATGTTGGAGCGTTTTTACCTGGATATCTCCCCGTAGAATGGCAGAGCGGGGTGATACAGTATCAATCGTAAGGAGCCTTCTTCTTATGTTAGCGTGCGCCCCAACTGCTCAATTTTCTCCAACCATTTCTTTCGCTGTGCCTCAGTCTGTTTACCCACTTGATCTACGGTTATGGTTCGTACAGGCTTGATACCCGTGAGTCTGAAGGTGGAATATTTCATCATCTTGTGTGCGGGTTCACCCTGGAACCATTTGAAGTACCAACTCGGGCCATCCATCGTAGTGATCAAGCGAGCAGTGCGACCTTTAAGCAATTGATCTGGTAGGGGTTTGCCCTTTTGGTATTTGAAGGCATAACCAGGCATGAAGATCCGATCTATGAAACCTTTTAGCAGAGCTGGAGGTCCTCCCCACCAGATCGGGAATACCCAGACGAGGTGTTCGGCCCATTTAATGGCTTCTTGTGCTTGCAGTAAGTCAGGCTCGAGGGGCAACTTATTACGGTACCCTCCTTCCAAATTCATGTTGAACTTTAATTCGTTTAAAGTGATCATACGTACTTCGGCACCTGCGGCAACAGCGCCTGTACGATAAGCTTCAGCGAGAGCACCATTGTAACTGGGTGAAACAGGGTTACCCTGAATAATTAATACTTTTTTCATTTGAAATAACACGTCCTCGCTATTTTAGTTAATGAACACTAACCTCATGTGCAAAAAAAGAAAGGCCACGTATGACCTGTTAATAATCCGCACAATACTATTTATTTAGTGGTAAGTTGGACTGACACATTTCTCTTTATCTTATGCAGCATTGCTATTATCCATGAAACATGGACAAAGTGTAGTAGCAGTCCTACCTAGGCAGATGTCATGAGTAGGCTCCACTCGTCCGTTATGCTTGAGATGCATCCCCCAGCATCGACATAAGACGATGTATCGTCTCGTCTGTATAGGGGACGAGTCGTTCGGGTAACAGCCCTTGCATGCTGGATGCAGCCAAGTATGTTATGGCACCGATGATCATCACGCCAGTTAATTTTGAATCTTGAGCAGGCAGTTCGCCACGTACGATACCTTGATCAATCAAATCCATTAACGCATCCAGCGGTTGACGGTAACCCTCACTGCTTCCAACTTCAATGAATATTTCATGATTTTGCGAGATCAGCAGTAGTCCGTACGGATCTGTATCATGCATCTCTAATACCTCGGCAATTAATCGTTGAAAGCGCTCCTTGACCGTTCCTTCTTGACGAACATATCCATCAATTAAGGCTGTATAGTCAGCGCAGTATTGTGTAAAGGCTTCGAGCGCAACCGCATCCTTGTTCTTAAAATGTTTGTAGATCGCCGCATCCGTTACTCCAGCAGCGTCACCGATCTCTTTGACGGAAATGCCGTCAACGCCTTTGGTCGCAAACAAGCGCATGGCAGCTTGTAGAATGTCTTTCTTTTTGCTATCTGAATGAGGTTTGTTCTTCATGATTGAATAGTAAGTGATTACTAACCAAAAAGCAAGAGTAATGAAATTAGATCATGATCATTGCCTTTCGAATCCCTCTTAAACAATCCCTATATCCTACGCTTGCAGACCAGCAAGACGAAAGCGTATGATGGACAAAACATCGAACCTGTAGAAACAGATTGACGTATTAGCTTAAGGTGAATTCGTTGAACGGAATAGGCACGAGAGAGCGAATAGATAGCTGTGCGGGTGGATGCAAAATGGATGGTGGACATAATGAATAAAGACATACAAGTGCACGAATGGGTAACCCCTGAAGGTGTGCTGAATGAAGCTAATATTGTGGCTCGGGAGCAGTTGTACCAGGGGATGAATGGACGATATGTGGAGCGGTTCACCGTGCCTACGGGCGAGAGTTATATTTTCAAACCACTAACCCATGATACACAGTATGGACGTGAACAATGGGTGGCTCAGCATATATTTCCCGAGTTAGCTTTACTTGTTCCGGAACTAATTGCATCATCCGCCGCAGAGACAGTCCATGAACAGAGCTGGCTAATTTATGAGGATCTAGGGCATCTTGTCCATGATTTGAGTGAAAATACGATGCTACTCGCAGCCGCTAAGATGGCATATTGGCATACGTTATCGACATCGGCATGGACTGATCTGCCCCGAGTAGGGCAGAAGCCATCGATTGGGGATATGTTACGTGATCTGCTTGATCATCAGCAAGAGACGCAGGCACTGCTTTCTAGTCTAGGGATGAAGCTCTCGTCTGCAAACTGGGATGAACTTACGTTGCAGATTCGTAACGCAGAGAAGCATCTTCCACTCGTTCTGTGCCATGGTGATCTGCATCCAGGTAATATTGCCGAGGTGAAGGGAAGATTGGTCATTATTGATTGGGAGCATGCCCATCTGAATACACCACTATGGGATATGTATCATCTGGTGGATTTGTCCCATCCGTTGTTCCCTAGAACAGTTACTCCGCAGCTGCGGGAGCGGGTCATTACCGTTTATCTGGATCATTTACAGGAGTGTGTTGTAGAGATCGATTCGGATTCTTTTGCAGCTTGGTATCATGCGTACGCATTTGTATTTTCTTTATGGATGCTGCGTTTAATTGATCGTGATCTGAATAATGCAGATTGTATATGGCCTGAGGGACAACTTCGTGCGCAGTGGCAGGAGACGGCAGCAACGCTCCATCAGTGCATGAACCAATTGTTCACGGAATAGAAATGAGGGGTATAGCACATGCGTAAAGTAGGACTTGTTATGCGTAAAATTCAATTCACAGAAGCTCAGGGACCACGCGTGTTCGCGGATCGACTGAAGCAGATTGGACTGGAGCTGGGCGTAGATATTGTCTTTATCTCCCCAGAGCGTCACGTTAGCGGATATGATTGGTTGCCAGGTTATGAGCATGAGAAAGGCGATCTGGTAAACTATGATGTCGTGCTTGACCAGATTCATAGCCAGAATATTGAGCATGTCATTTACACGGTATCAGGATTTACATTTCTGAAGATGTTCTTGCCCAAAAGCGTGCTGTTCCCACACAGCTTTCCTGACCCCGCACTGACGGGATACGAGATGATGAAGCCGTTCTATACGATGGTAGACAAAGCGGTAGTTCAGACCGAGTTTTTGAAAAGAGAGCTCGGGCGCAATTTCGGTGTGCATGACGTGAACGTCATTCCAATTGGCTTCAATGAAGAGCTGGCGCACCGCCATTACGACCCGAACCAGGTCGTACATAACCGCGTGCTCTGGATCGGCCGAGATGAGGAGAATCGTCGACCGGATCTGGTGCTTGAGTATGCTAGACAGAACCCGGACAAAGAAGTATACATGGTGTTTGGTGGTCGACGCTACGAGGAGAGCATGAAGAAATACAACATCCCTTCCAATGTGAAACTGCAATTTGCACTGACACAGGATGAGGTATTTGCACTGATGAATTCCGCTAAGGTGTATTGGAGCTGTTCCACATTTGATACATTTGCAATGCCTCTGACAGAAGCGATGGCGATGGGCAAAATGGTTGTGAAGCCAGAGCATGCTTGTTATGGTCACATTCGATCCACACATGCCTTTGCAGGGAATGAGGATAACTGGTTTGAATTGGTGAACATGGCTGCTGCCGCTCCGCGGAGTGTGTCTGAAGATAACCGAGAGTATGCGTTTGGAGCCTTTTCGCGAACGATCATGAAGGAAGGGTATCGGAACTTTTTTGCAGATTGGTTGAAGTAAAACGTAAGAATGCGCGCGAAGTAGAGCGGTGTCATTAGAAGGAGGACTTTATGGACGTAGTCATCTTGTGGACACTCGGCATGTGGATGGTGCAGCTGCTAATTGAATGGCTTGTTTATCGGGCGCAGAAGCGCCAAATAACGTGGATTCAGTCAATCCTGCCCTGTGTGACTCTGCTCGGGGGTGCCATCATTATCATGATTAGCATCGACATTGGTGGATGGCCAGGCATCGGTTATGCATTGCTCGGCGTAGCACTGGGAACATCCGGACTATTAACGCTGATTACAGTGGCGATTACAGCTCTGGTGATTCGACGTCGAGGCGGGAATTAATCTAGGTTTTGAGTTTGCGTTCGTACAGCTGCAGTGATGAGAGTTATGGTCTAGTCTCATACATGCGGAGAAATCGGGGGCTTTCGTGAACGTTATCGTATAGATCAGGAGACAACATAAGGACAAAAGCCTGGTTGCAGAGATACAGGCGTCTGTGATATATTGGCATTAATTATGAAAAGGGAGGTGAAGACAGGTGAATCACCAGATGCTTAACAACCGTATTAGCCAGCTACCGATTGCTATGGCTGGCATTGTTCATACTTTTTCCAACAACGGGAGAAGTCTGTCCAATTTTGAATATACGGAAGTTAACATTTGCGAGAAGATGCCTGCCTTGACCTCATTCGGACAATAAGCGTAATTGCTTGATTCGGAAGAGCCGCGGAGCTAACCTCTGCGGCTCTTTTTGTGTTGCGGTCAGGATCTTCCAATCCATAGGAGGAACCTTATTATGATGATCATTAGCGCGCAACAACTGACACAATACCACGGAGCACATTTGGTGCTGGACGGCATTACTTTTGAAATTATGGAGGGCGACAAGGTTGCTCTGATCGGCCGCAACGGAAGCGGCAAAACAACACTCATGCGCTTGATGGCCCGGTTAAACCAGCCGGATGAAGGGCAACTCATGATCAAGAAAGATACCCGGATCGGCTACGTAGCTCAAGTCCCTGAAGGGATGGATGACTACACAGTGCTAGATGTACTGAGTCTTGGGTTCAGGGAGCTCATGGAGTGTCGCACACGCATGAAGGAATTGGAGCAGCAGATGTCCGATCCAGCATGTGCAGCAGATCCTGATCAATTAGACCGTTTGTTGAAACGATATGCTGCCCTACAAGAGCAGTTTGAACGTGAGGGTGGTTATGAGATGGACGCCCGAATCGATCAGGTGGCGGATGGTTTGGATCTGGCTAAGGCGCATTATGATTGGCGCTTCGGTTCGTTGTCTGGTGGAGAGCAGACCCGGGTGGTGCTGGCTTCGCAGTTGATCGTAAGACCAGATCTGTTATTGCTGGATGAGCCGACGAACCATCTGGATCTAGAGCGGGTGGAGTGGCTGGAGGGATTTTTACGAGAATATCCCGGTACAGTGGTTCTCATCTCGCATGATCGTTATTTCCTTGATCGGGTGGTCACTCGAACACTGGAGCTGGAGGATGGTGAAGCCCAGACGTCTGCTGGAGGCTATACGGCATATATGAAGGTGAAGGAGCAACGGCTGTTGCAGCAGTTCGAGGAGTTTAAGGAGCAGCAGAAGGTCATCAAAAAAATGAAAGAAACGATCCGCCAACTGGAGGAATGGGGCAGGGTTGGTGGTAACGAGAAGTTTTTCCGGCGAGCAGCTTCTATGCGCAAAGCACTGGAGCGTATGGAACAGGTGAAGCGACCTGTGCTGGAGCGGCGCAATGCTGACTTCGACGTCCGTCCTACAGATCGCACGGGCAAGCGAGTAGCCGTTCTGGAGCATGTTGAGAAGGGGTACGGTGGACGTGCAATTCTATGCGGCGTTTCCGGTCTATTGGAGTATGGCGACAAGATTGCTCTGATCGGTCGGAACGGTTCGGGTAAGACCACGCTATTCAAGCTGTTGCTTGGTGAAGAACAACCTAATGCCGGCAAGCTGGAATGGGGCGCACGTGTGGACGTAGGGTACTTGGCTCAACAGGAGGAACCGACGAATCCGAAGCTGAATGTTCTTGAATACTTCCGGTTAGAAGCTGGGGTGGAGGAAGGAGAAGCACGAGGAATTTTAGCTCGTTATCTCTTCTATGGGGCAGACGTATTCCGCTCTGTTGGGCAGTTATCCGGTGGGGAGTGGACACGTCTCCGGTTAGCTCTGTTGGTTCAGCGCAAACCGAATGTGCTGCTCTTGGATGAACCGACGAACCATCTAGACATTGCCTCCAGAGAAGCGTTAGAGGAGTCGCTTGTGGATTATGAAGGAACAGTGCTTGCAATCTCACATGATCGGTATTTCGTGAATCGCCTGGCTTCCCGTGTCTGGGAATTGGAGAATGGACAGATGACCACTTACCTTGGAGACTACGAGGCTTACCGCGAGAAGAAGCTTGAACGGAAAGCCCGGGCAGATGCCACGGCACACCTTGCCACGGGAGCATCCTCCCGTAGCAATGCGGCTTCGTCCGGCTTGGAGAAGAAATCCGACGTATCTTCTACGATGGATGGATCTGCTGATACGGCTAAGGCTAGCGGCAATAGTGATATCGCAACTACGGGAGTGAGCAACATGTCTAATTCAGTCTCAGCTTCCTCAGCTACTGTTGCCAACCGAGGTAAGAGCAATGACAGCATACGATCTGCGGAGAAGTTGGAGCAGGCATTAGCTCGGCTTGAAGCGCAGATTCAGGGCATGGATCAGCAGTTAGAGGCTGCACAGCACAACCCGGTTGAGCTGGAGAGCTTATGGAACGAGCGTGAGCGATTGTCAACTGAATATGATGGACTGTTAGAACAATGGGCTGGGCTCTAGGCTGGACTGCGATTTAACTAAGTTAAGCTAGACAGCCTAGTCAGTTAGCCGAACACCTTACGACGCAAGATAGCTAAGTTAAGAATTCATTGACGCTATATAGAAGGTAAGGTGGAGGTCAAAGGGGATATCCCATAAGTCATGAAAATGACGGGGGATATCCCCTTTATCGTGATTATCATTTAATGAATCTGACAAACGCTATTCGCTCCCATTTCCCCGGATTTGAGATCTAACGAACCACAGCGGCGTTACTTCGTCGATACAGTCAAATTTAAAGTTTTTTACACGGTTTTATGACGGAATAGCGTTACTGAGGTTCGTTAAATCTTGCATACGTAGATAAACGGCTTAATAAGATGTCGTCGGTTCGTTAGCGCTCGGAGCCAAGAGGGAGAATTCCTTTTGCGACAGCTCCATTTTGCCTTTGAGCCGGGGGCGTCCAATTCATACGTTTGTTCCGGATTACTACGCTAACGAGTGGAAGGAGGACAGCTAACATGTTCTTTTTTACATGTCATGGTGAATTGTGTAACTTTTTCTCTTCCGATGCGTTAAATACGTTTGTATGTAATGAAACGGCTCACCTAAGAGCTTGCAGAAAGGGAGGTTATCGGGATGTATTACTCATTGACGTATCGAGGCTGGTCGGATGAAAAACAGGCGGAGAGCGGCGTGCTGGAGCAGGCCTCAGTGACGAGGGATGAACTGTTCATGCGTAAGTTGGTGGATGCCACACTGGTCAAAAACAAACTGTGGGCACATCTGTCCAACGAGTGTCAGGATCAGCGGGAGCATGCTGTTTATGTGACAGCGTATGAAACGCAGATGCCGGAGGGATACGGTGGGGCAATTGCGGATGCAGCGCTGGCCATGTGCAAAATGTCCTCTATGTACAGCCCAGAGTACATGCTGTGGAATGGACATTCCTTTGAGGAGCTAACGCTCACAGAGGCTTCAGTTTACACGATGGAGATTGCCGAACAGCTCCTGGATCACTATATGGTTCGCAGTGGCAAGACGTATGAGTTCCTGTATTCGGTGCTGGATGCAGATCGTAGGAAAGTGTTGTTTTTCATGAAGGAGGTGGATCTGTGATGAACGAAGAAGAGCGCAACCACAGGGGGAGACCCGGTTCCAAAGCAAAACTGGTGGCATTCTCCCTAATGCTAGCTGTTCCTGCTGTACTGGCGGGATGTGGCAGCAACAATGATGAATGTGATCCGGAGTACGACACCGGATGTGAGTATGATTCGAGTAGTGGACATTATTATTATGGCGGTGGCTCCTCTTATCGCAGCAACAAGGACGGCAATAGCTCATATAGCTCATCCACATCCAAATCCAAATCAAGCGGGTTTGGCAGCTTCTTCCGCAGTTCGGGAGGATAACCCAATGAGACAAGTGTATTCGTTGCCGTTCAGTCATGACGAGGTCTTTGGTGGTGAAGCAGGACAGCACATTCCCTATCATCGCATGTATGGGAAGCAATATTGTGTTCCTGCACTGACGGTCTACAAACCGTCCGAAGTAGAGGAGCTTCGTTCTGCGGCTGAAGCAGTGGATGCGATCTACTGCAAGGTGATGCGATTTATCCAGCGTTATATGCCTGATTCATTTCTAGAAAATCCGTTGGGCATTCACCCTGGACTTATTCCGGCAGCACGGATGGAGGCGGTTACTGGCGGAATCACCCGTCAGGACTGGATCATTGGCGAAGCTGGACTGAAGTGTATTGAAAATAATACCGACACCCCGACGGGCATACCGGAGGCTGCTTCGCTTGAAGGTATTTTGATCGGGCTGGCTGAGGATGCTGCGTGGACTTCGCCATCTGCCGAGATGGCTGCTCGCATTCGGGAATGCTTCCAGTCATGGCTGTCCTTCTATGCAGAGCAAGGATTGCAAGGGCTGGTGACATTCACCTCTTACGGAGATCATGTGGAGGATCGAACCAATACAGCCTATCTGATGGAGCGCTGCCGGGAAGCAGGATACGAGACGTATTATGCGCCGCTGGAGGAATTGGAAATTATGCCAGGTGAGGCGCTATATCATCAGGGCAGGGAGATTCATCTTTTGTACCGTCTCTATCCTCTGGAATATTTGATCGATGATCGGGATGAGCGCACAGGTGTGGAAGTCGGGGCGGCACTGCTTGAGTTGGTACGCGAGGGTCGGTTGGGCTTGATGAACCCCGTACAGCATGTGCTAATGCAGAGCAAAGGCTTCATGGCAGCCATCTGGTCACTCTATGAACGGAACGAACAGACCCCGGAATACTGCGGGTTCACGCTCTTTAATGATGCAGAGATGGAGGTCATCTCCCGTTACCTGCTGCGGACCTATTTCTCAGCTGAGCCTTTCGAGCAGAGCGCTCTGCCTTATGTAGCCAAGAGCTATTGGGGGCGCGAAGGCCGAGGAACGCTTTTGCTGGATGGAGATACCAATCAACTTAGCCAATTACAGGATGTGCTTCAACCGCTGGACACAGTGATAGGGGCAGATTCAGGCTCTAATGCAATCGAAGAAAACGAAGTGAGTGAAGAGGAAGAGATTGCGGCCTATTATGACAACCAGCCCAAAATCTATCAGCAGATGGTCCCGATGGAGCAGGCCGTGATTCAGACTGAGGATGGGGTGTACAGTGGATATTTGCTCACAGGAGTGTTTGTCATTGGTGGGCGTTTTGCGGGTATGCTACCTCGGGTTGGAGAGAAGGTCACCGGAGATATGGCCTATTATTGTGCTGCTGTGGTACGTGAACGAATGAACGATGAGGAGGAGAAGGAATGGAGAACTTAGGGTTGAACCTGGTGAATGTTGCGGTGGGTATAGGTATTCTGCTCGTCGTACTGGTATGTGGATATTTTGCATTTAGCAAATTGACCCGCTATAACGATAGCGAAGAAATCGCTAAAGGTAATGAAGCGGCAGGCATGTACATGGGTAGCAAATTGTTAGGACTGTGTATCATTGTGGGTATGGTATCCTTCTCTACACATGCGTGGCTGGATATGCTCCTATGGTCGGTGCTGGGTATCATTATTCTGTGCCTGGTCTATATTATATTTGATTTCCTGATTCCCAAAATGCGGGTATGTGACGAAATCGCAAGAGGCAATATGGCGGTGGCACAGCTGCTTCGTTCGGTGATCATTGGTGTTTCCATCGTCATCGGTACTTTTTTGATGTAAAATAAATCCTGACGTAAACGTTAATGTAGAACGAATCTTATACGGAAGAAGGAGCATTGCATCATGAGAAGAGTCATCATCGATACAGATACAGCAGGAGACGATACGATTGCCATCCTGACTGCATTGCATCATTTTCAAGTGGAAGGCATCACGATTACAGGTGGGAATGTGCAGTTTGATCAAGAGGTCGAAAATGCGCTGTACACGGTACAAGTTGCTGGACATAGTGGCAAGGTGCCTGTATACAAGGGCTGCGAACGACCACTTATGGCATACGGGCAAGCACAGCACCGCACGGTAGAAGATGTTCATGGCGACGACGGCATGGGTGGTGCGCATTTTCCGAAGGCAGATCAGCGTCCCGAGCAGGGGCATGCGGTTGATTTTATTATTGAGAAGGTTCATGCGAACCCGGGTGAGATAGAGCTTCTTGCGATTGCTCCGCTGACCAATATTGCAATGGCAATTCAGAAGGATCCAACTATTATTCCAGAGATTGCCCACTTGTACATCATGGGTGGAACGAATAATGCACTAGGCAACATCACACCAGCAGCAGAATATAATTTCTACGTTGATCCGGAAGCGGCTAAGATCGTGCTGCATGCAGGGATTCCAATCACCATGGTGGGCTGGGAGATGTGTACGCAATATTCGGTTATGGATGATGACGATCATACAGAGATTGCTGCGCTTGGTACGTCCGGTGCTGATTTCTTCACCGCTATTAACAAGGTGGTTATGCAGTTCAACAAGTCAGTACATAAACTGAATGGTACGACACACCCGGATACACTACTGATGGCTGTTGCCGCAGATGAATCCCTTATGACGAAATCTGGTCAGTATTATGTAGATGTAGAGGCTGCGGGCGAACTGACACGTGGATACAGTGTGGTGGACATTAACGGACGTTTCGGTAAAGAGCCGAATGTACGTGTATGTGAGGCGATTGATCGTTCTAAGTTCAAATCCATGCTGCTGGACGTTCTCTCAGCTATTCAATAACTCAACAACCTCAATAAATGTAACATGAACCGTACCTTTAGCAGGTGCGGTTTTTTTTTGCCTATTTTAGGATCAACTACTTCACCTGTCGTAGTAAACATGATATACTCAGATTACTACGACAGATGGAGTAACGAGGAGGAGTATCTTTTGTGATCAGCAGTGACGTGATACGTGGCTACAATGATACGCTGATTCTCTATATGCTGCTCGAAGGGGAGTCGTACGGATACGAGATTTCCAAGAACATTAGACAGCTAACAGAGGAAAAGTATGTGATGAAGGAGACGACACTATATTCGGCCTTCACCCGATTAGAGAAGAATGGATACATTGAATCGTTCTACCAGGATGAGAGTCTGGGCAAGCGTCGTACCTATTATCGAATTACGCCGCTGGGTCTAGACTACTACCGGGCTAAGTGTGAAGAATGGAAGGTTACGCAGGAGGTTGTTAATCTATTTATCAGGGAGCTGTGAATGGGCATGGAGACAATTGTGGTGTATCTGGAGAACATGTTTGCCAATCTTCCGAGAACCTCTGAAGTAGAGCATCTAAAGCAGGAGCTCTTAACTGGAATGGAAGATAAGTACCTGGAGCTCAAACGAGAGGGCAAATCAGAGAACGAAGCGATCGGTATTGTGATCTCCGAGTTCGGTAACATTGAGGAGTTAACCGCTGAACTTGGCATAGAACCAGTTCATATGGAGGAAATGGTACCTGTACTGACGGAGGAAGAAGCCTATGCATACACTAATGCGAAGAAAAGTGCGGGATTGTGGACAGGGCTTGGTGTTTTGCTATGCGCGTCAGGCGTAGGATTCTTGATCTTCATGAGCACCTTAGCTGAGAATTATGGTATGTCAACAGCTCAGAGTTCCATTGACACAGGCAGTGTAATAGGTCTGATTGGTATGTTTCTACTCGTTGCCATTGCGGTCGGCATGTTCATTCACAGTGGTATGAAGCTTGAACGGTTCAGTTACCTGGAGGAAGGTTTCCAACTGCCATATGCACTTAAGCAGAATCTTCAACGTAACCAGGCGAACTTCGCCCTGACTTACCGAGTAGCGCTCATCACAGGTGTAAGCTTATGTATTCTAGCCCCAGCGCTTATATTCGCAGCCGCTTATCTGGGTGATAACTATGCTCCTTATGGTGTATCCTCTTTTATGGTCATGGCGGGAGTCGGTGTATTCCTATTCGTATATTATGGTAATACTCAAGGGGCCTATACCACATTGCTGGAGGAGCATCATTTGACGGCAGAGAAGAAGGAAGAAGTGCGTGCTGTGAAGGCCGTGGAGGCTGTAATATGGCCGCTGGCGATAGCAATCTTTCTATTCACAGGCTTTATAATGCATCGTTGGGACATCAATTGGGTGATATTTCCGATTGCAGGCGTATTGTCCGGTAGTTTCGGTAATCTATACCACATCATGAAGGATCGTAACCCGTCTTAAAGCGCTAGCCTTGAAGTCTCGATACTCAATTGGAAGCAACCACATTTTTACTGAAATCAATGGTACTACTGACAATAAGAGGTTTGACAATTCACGATATTACATTGTGGTTGTATCTCTTATCCTGACATATTTGTATGTTGGCTCACCTTGTGTGTAGTTTAAAATGCTCCCATCATAGTAGGCAGTGAAATCCAAACTGTATCTCTACTATGCTGGGAGTTTTTGTTTTGCATTTATCCTATATTGGGACAATATCGATTTAGTTTAACCTTGCTGCAACAAAAATGAGCGAATGCCCGTGGTGACCAGATCATGGTCTTCTTCATCGGGCAAGCCCGATACGGTGATGGTACCCACTTGTCCCTCATTCTCAACGATCAGTGGGAAAGCTCCTCCAGCCAGTACATAGTCCGCGTCAGAGAGGTCATAGTCCTGCTCTAGAGATTGGTTCTCGTTTCTCAGCCGCAGGGCGGTGTGCCAAGAGCTGGACGAGAAGTGGTTCACCACATTGTTTTTCCGTCTAATCCAATTTTCATTATCCGGATGGGTACCCTCCATCGCATGCAAAAAAAGACGATGCCCCTTCCGTGTGATATCGATGGTTACGGCTTGTGAACGACGTTTGGCTTCTTCGACGAGATGTAGACCTAGCTGAAGCGCAGTTTCTGAATTAAACGTGTGGAAGATCAAGTCCTTTTCTTCCTGCTGCATTTCCCCTAATTTCTCTGTCAGTGGTTGATTCATGCTCGGTTAGCTCCTCTTCGATTATGATTGATGTCTACATTCGACGTGGTGCGATGTAGTACCTGCATGATTCGGAGGGTGGAGAGTGCCGTACATTCTGCACTACACGATAAGCCAGTCATTTGGAGACCGTGTATCCACTGTGGTAAAGTAAGGAGAACGTCGTTAGACAAAATTTTTAATATTAATATTAGAATCTATTTTAATAAACCCTAAAGTAAGTTATCGCTCAGAATTGCGTTATAGTCAGGAGGAGAGGGTACGATGCTGTTTTATTTTGTGGCACTGCTGGTGACCTTAGTGGATCAAGGAACCAAGATTGCAGTGAGGATGTATATGGAAGTTGGAGATGTAATGAGGCTCGGCGACTCTGGCATGCAACTCCAGCATTACGAGAACACTGGTATGGCCGGCAGTTTGTTTCAGGGAAATGCACGCTTATTCGGCGTGATTGCTGTCCTGTTCATCGCAGGTATTCTATATTACCGCAGAAAAGGTGAGATTCGTGGTTTCTGGATGCAGGCTGGCGCAGGCTTCATGGTAGGTGGTGCGCTCGGTAATGCGCTCGACCGATTCATATATGCCCGGGTAACGGATTTCCTGGTGTTCCCTTCTGGACGCGGGATCTTGAATCTCGCAGATGTTGCGATCAACATCGGTGTAGTGATGATTATTATCGGCATGTTAATCCGTGCATTTCAGGGTTATCGAGCTAAACGGTTACGTAATGCTCTGCCCAAAAATTGAACGTCCGTAACGTATAGAATAACAACAGGTTGTTATAGGCCGTAGAGCTACTAAATGAGAGACATTGGATGAATTCCGATGTCTCTTTTTTGGTTCTTTTCCATCCCTTAAGCAGAATAGATCGCTTGATTCATTTTAACCGAAATCGTTTTAGAAATAAGAAAGGGTATTTTATGTCGATTGATGTAAATACAGATGGTAGTAGAGGGGATGGAAGAAATACACATGGTTCCTCCAAGTACTCTATGGGTATGTATTTACATATTACGCAAAGGAGGTACAACATGAGAACATCGATTACTAAGGCTCTTCGGGCGCTGTTGCTGTGTGGAATAATGGCTGTACTTCTATCTTCGTGTACAAGCAAAGATAGCGCGAATGGCAAAGTGCAGATTGAATTTTTCCAGAACAAGCCTGAGGCGAAAGCAACTTTTGACGAATTGATCCAAACCTTCAACGCCGCACATGCTGATATTCAAGTGACTCAAGTCAATCCACCCGATGCGGAGACAGTTCTGAAAACTAGGGTCGTTAAGAATGACATACCGGATATTATGGCGATGGGTGCAACCGATACCTATTCCACGCTCGCTCAGAGTGATATTTTCACCGATTTAACAGACAGCTCTCTACTCGAAACGATAGATCCCAATTACATACAGATGCTAAAGGATCTTACGGGAATGGATGAAGTAACAGGTATTCCTTACGCAACAAATGCAAACGGCATCATGTACAACAAAACGTTGTTTGACGAAATGGGGCTGGATGTGCCCAAGACATGGGATGAGCTGATTGCTACCGCCCAACAAATTAAGGATGCAGGCAAAATCCCCTTTTACTTCACTTATAAAGATGACTGGCAGACAAGCTTGCCCTTTAACGCGCTAGGTTCCAATCTCGCAGGCATTGATTTTTATCAGCAACGTCGGGATAACCAAGTCACTTTCAAGGAGAAGTATCGTGAGGTCGCAGAGAAACAGCTTGAACTGATGAAGTATGGTCATAGTGATAACTTCGGTAAAGCGTACTCGGATGGTAACCGGGCGTTTGCTAATGGTGAAGCCTTCATGTACATCCAAGGAACTTGGGCTATTCCAGAGATTCGTAAGGCGAACCCGAATGTGGACATTGGCTTCTTCCCGTTCCCAACTGGTAATGACACAAGTCAGATCAAGCTTGTAAACGGTATCGATTCGTTGTTTACCATTGCCGCGGATACGCCAAACCGAACACAGGCCGAGGAGTTTATTGCCTTTTTGCTGGAGCCTGAGAATATCGGAAGATATATCGACGAACAGACATTGTTCTCTGCGGTAGAGGGCGTCAAGCAGGATGATCCTGCCGTGCAGGAATTGATGCCATATATTGAGCAGGGCAAGGTCATCGACTTCGCCGATCACTATATTCCAGCCGCTGTGCAACTGAATTCCATCGTGCAGTCCTTTTTGCAAAATCAAAATATCGATAACTATCTAGATACACTTGACAAAGAATGGGACAAGGTAGCGAACCGGCGTTAACCCTTGTCGTAGGAGGATGGCAAATGAACAAGCGCATGGCACCCTATTATTGGATGACCGTTCCGGCGGTCGTATTGTTCTTCGTATTTATGACACTGCCGGCGATCCAAGGGATCTATTATTCATTCACGAACTACAATGGTTTCGGTAAACAATATGATTTTGTCGGATTCAAAAACTACTTCAATCTATTTCGGGATGACAATGTGGGTAATGCCTACTGGTTTACCTTCAAATTCGCGATCGTGGTCACGATCTTAACGAATATCCTTAGCCTGCTTATTGCACTTGGGCTCAATGCCAAGATTAAGTTCCGTAACTTTTTCCGTGGTATCTACTTTTTGCCCAATATTCTAAGTGTATTGATTGTAGGTTACATATTTAACTACCTGTTCTCCAACGTATTTCCGATCTGGGGACAGAACCTCGGCATCAACGCACTATCAACGAATATTCTGGGTAGCGAAAGCTTAGCGTGGATCGGGATCGTTATTGTGGCGGTGTGGCAGTCGGTGGCGTTAAACACCATTCTGTATTTGGCCGGTTTGCAAACGATATCACCAACACTGTATGAGGCATCAAGTATTGACGGTGCAGGTAAATGGCGTGAGTTCTGGAGTATTACCTT
Source organism: Paenibacillus sp. ACRSA (assembly GCF_022346845.1). NCBI lineage: Bacteria > Bacillati > Bacillota > Bacilli > Caryophanales > Paenibacillaceae > Paenibacillus > Paenibacillus sp. ACRSA. The sequence goes on from NZ_JAKRNP010000004.1 coordinate 364,105, forward strand.
CCCGCTTATTGCACCATTCTTCACGATTAATATGGTGCTCGCGATGAAGAACTCGCTCATGGTCTTCGACCAAATCGTAGCTTTAACTAACGGTGGCCCCGGACGGGCAACGCAGTCGATCTCCCATCTAATCTACACAGGAGGATTCGAAGGCGGCGAATATGCATATCAGTCTGCGAACTCGGTTATTTATTTCATCGTTATTGCGGTGATTTCCATTCTACAAATCCGGTTCCTGCAAAGAAGGGAGATGGATCTGTAATGAGAAGCCGTCTAGGTACGAACTGGCTCGTGATGTTACTTGTTGTGCTAGGTACACTGTTTATCTTGTTCCCACTGTATATGACCGTTACGATTGCTCTGAAAAATCCAGAGCAGATGGCACAGTCGGTATTCGCCATTCCGACAACACTCCACTGGGAGAACTTCGCGAGTGCGATTGATATGACGAACTTCTTCCAGTCGTTCCGCAATAGTGCTATGGTGACCGCATCGACGGTTGTGCTCACACTTCTGAGCAACTCGATGGTCGCTTATGCGATATCACGTAATATGGAGAAACAGAAGTTTTTCAAAGGATTATATTACTACTTCGTTAGTGCAATGTTCATTCCGTTTCCCATCATCATGCTGCCGATTGTTAAGCTGACGTCTTCCCTTGAGATGACTAACTTACTCGGTCTTACTTTGTTGCATACGGTCTATGGACTTGCTTTCAACGTATTTGTGTATGTTGGATATATCCGTTCGATTCCGGTGACGCTGGAGGAGGCAGCATTTGTGGATGGTGCGACGACTTGGGGCACGTTCTGGCGTATCATTTTCCCGTTAATGGCACCGATCAGTGCCACAGTCGGTATTCTGACATGTCTGTCGACTTACAACGACTTCTTGCTACCACTCGTCATTATCAGCGATCCGTCGCAATATACACTGCCACTGGTGCAGTATGTGTTCCAGGGTCAGTTCAATACAGATTTCAATCTGGCATTTGCCTCCTATCTGCTCGCATTGTTGCCGATGATTATCATTTATCTATTCGCTCAGAAATGGATTATTAACGGGGTGACACAAGGTTCTATTAAATAAGTATTTCGTTGATCAAGCCTGAACCATTGGTTCAGGCTTTTTTGCTGTTCTTTGTTAACAAGATTGAATCGGAAAAATAAGCAAATCATAAGGTCCAACTTATGTAAATATTATGAAAAAGCATCTTTTTCCATTCATTTTCAAAATTTTTGAAAAAAATAAAATTATTTTCGTAAAAGCGGATGCTTTTTCAGAAAGTCTATGCTACTATACCCCTTGTTTACATGTTGAGACATCAAGATTCAATGTCGGAAGTTTAAGTACAATTATTTATTTTATGGAGATTAAAGAGGTGACATCATGAGTGCAGCCGTTACGGAAACAGGGACACAGCAACAGGGCAAATCGCTTAATCTGTTCGCATTAACCTGGCCGATTTTTCTGGAATTATTTTTGTTTATGTTAATGGGTACGGTCGATACGTTGATGATTAGTTCCGTGTCAGACAATGCAGTAGCTGGAATCGGAGCTTCGAACCAGATTATTACGATAGCGATTTTGCTCTTGGAGGTTGTCGGTAACGGAGCTGCGATTGTTGTTGCTCAATATATCGGATCGAAGAAGCTGTATGAAGCAGCAAAAATTACAGGTATGGCAATTACGCTGAACCTCATCGTGGGTCTATTGCTCAGCGGGGCGTTCCTTGTGTTCGGCGGAATGCTGCTAGAGAGAATGAATGTGCAGGGTGAGATTCTAGTCTATGCCAAAGCGTACATGCACATTGTCGGAGGCGCTATCTTCCTTCAAGCGTTGATTAATTCCTTGGCTGCGATTATTCGTACGTATGGATTTACCAAAGAGACGATGTATGTCTCCGTATTTATGAACGTGCTTCACGTTGGTTTGAACTACGTTCTGATCTTTGGTCACTTCGGCATGCCAGCACTTGGGGTAGAGGGTGCGGCAATCTCAACAATTGTGAGCCGTTTTGTCTGTCTGTTGATCTTCTTCTGGTTGATGTATCGTGTGACCGAAGTGCGGGTGGAGATCAAGTTCTACCTGCAATTTACGAAAAACTATGTAGCGAAGATTCTGAAGATTGGTATTCCATCCGCAGTAGAGCAGATTATGTACCACTCTTGTCAGCTTGTCTTTTTCTTCTACGCCACGTTCCTCGGTGCAGAAGCACTGGCTTCTCGCCAATACGCACATAATATCTCGTCTTATATCTATCTATTCAGTATGGCGATTGGTATGGGTACAGCGATTATGGTGGGACGACTGGTGGGTGCCAAGCAGCAAGAGACAGCTTACCAGCGTGTTTGGAAAAGTGTAAAATGGGCCATGATCGTGACTATCGCTGTCGATCTCGTGGTGATTGCATTCCGTGTGCCACTTGTAGGCTTGTTCACGGATAATCCGGAAGTGATTCGTATTGCTGCACAGGTCATCCTGCTCAGTATCGTGCTCGAAACGGGACGCACGACCAACATCGTGATCATTAACTCCCTTCGTGCCGCAGGAGATGCTAAGTTCCCCGTATACATGGGACTGATCTCGATGGTCTGCCTAAGCTTGCCGCTAGGATACCTGTTTGTATTCCAACTGAACATGGGTCTGGCAGGAATCTGGCTAGCGATTGCAGCCGATGAGTGGACACGAGCCTTTATTATGTACTTCCGCTGGAAGAGCCGCGCTTGGGAGAAACACGCCCTTGTGGATCATGATGAAGATGATTCGATTGGAGCGCAGCCCGTTCCAGCGGTCTAAAGTAGAAGCTAATATCATACATTCGCCAAGAATGGGATGACTTAAGTCGTTCAATAGATGAGCCGATTATGGGGAGTATTGTGCCTATGGTCGGCTTTTTTCTATGGTTTGCTGTCGCAAATCACAAATATCGCAAAAATGATCAAAACGATTACGTCTCATTTCCGTATAGTACAGATATAGAAGGGGGCTGCACTTCAATTTGAATCCATACAGTGAAATGGTACAGCAAAGTCTGTATTTTATTGAGACCCATCTGTACGAAAATATAGGGCTTGAAGAAGTGGCTTCAGGAGCTGGATTATCGCCCTATCACTATCACCGTGTATTTCGGAAAGAGGTAGGCATGACCGTTGTAGAATATATTCGCAACCGCCGTTTGAGTGACACTTCGACCATACTTAGATCCACAAATATAGGAATCTTGGACATTTCCCTGGGCTGTGGGTTTGAAAGCCAGGAGGCGTTCACACGTGCATTTAAGAAGGTGTACGGATTGCCGCCAGGTCGATTTCGCAAATTGTTTAACCTGAAATTATTCCAAGCTAAATCTAGAGGAGGAGAATTAAGGATGAACAACACATCAACTGTCCAAGGATGGATATTAACAGGAGGTCACCCACAAAATTATGAAATGGGCATAGATCCTACAATGGTACATCAAGGTAAATCCTCAGGGTATTTGAAATCCATCACACCGATGGAGATGAATGAGTTTGCTACGATGATGCAGCAATTCAAAGCAGATAAGTATGTAGGTAAACGGATGAAGTTCTCTGGATTCGTCATGACCGAGAAGGTTGAGCACTTCTGTAGCTTATGGATGCGTGTGGATAATAACGTTCAGGATGTTCTCCAGTTTGATAACATGCATGATCGGTCGATTTCTGGCACACAGCCTTGGAATCAATACCATATTGTACTCGATGTGCCGGAGGGCAGTGCAGTTATATCATTTGGGGTTATTTTATACGGGAAAGGAAAAGTGTGGGTGGATAGCTTCCGTTTCGAAGAAGTGGATCGTAATACGCCAGTTACCCACATGGATACCGAATATGAGATGATGGATGAACCGGTGAATCTGTCATTCGAAGAATAGAAGATGTGTACTATACTTTGTGCATATTATAGCCAACCTGATACACGGGGTGGCTCTTTTTGTCATCCATGGGGTATAAAACAAGGGAGACAAAGCTCAAGCTGGGGAATATGGATGTCAGGCGAAGGTATTTGCTTAGGTGTGAAGATGTGAATCAGGCTGCATAGCCAATTTGCCAAACCCTTGGTACCATATATCTATGAATCGTCTTGATATGAGTTCAATAAACACAGGAGTAACTGATGAAATAACGGAAGAGGATGAATCCGATGAATAAAAAAGTGCTGGTTGTGGATGACGAAACAAGTATTGTCAGTGCCATCTCCTATGCTTTGCGCCGTGAAGGCTATGAAGTGGAGACGGCGAATGATGGGGAAGAAGCACTGGAGAAGGTGGCAACGTTCCATCCGCAGGTTATGATTCTAGACGTGATGATGCCGAAGCTCGATGGCTACGGTGTATGTCGTAGACTTGAGGATCGGGAGGATATTGGCATTATTTTATTAACAGTTAAAAATGATATTGTAGACAAAATCGTGGGCCTGGAAATGGGCGCCGATGATTATATGACGAAGCCGTTCGAGATTCGCGAACTGCTCGCCAGAGTGAAAGCCCTGATGCGCCGTGTGGAGAAGAGCAGTCCACCACCTGAGGATCAGAAGAGCCAAGCGATTATTAATGGAGCTCTGCGTATTCATGTTGCTCATCGCACCGTCACCGTAAATGGCGAGAAGCTGGAGCTGACACCAAAGGAGTTCGACCTACTTACCATTCTGATGTCCAATCCAGAACGCGTATACACGCGGGATGATCTGCTGGATCGAGTATGGGGGATGGAGTATGCAGGAGGTACCCGTACGGTGGATATCCATATTCAGCGCCTTCGCAAAAAAATTGGTGATACGGATCAGGAGAAGCTACAAACCGTCTACGGGATCGGATATAAGGCATCTGCTCCCGAAGCGAGTGGACGGATATGAGAATTAGCATCAAATTGAAATTCAGTGTTTTCCTCGCAGCCTTGCTGATTCTCACGGTCGTTGTGCTCAGCTACCTCGTATTACGTGGTATCGAACGCAACCAGCAAACGCAGATCGAGGACATTCTGTCACAACAGACCCGTCTGGTGAATCTGAACGTGCGCCAGTCCTACTATACGGAGTCGATTCACCTGGAGCCCGGCGCATTTCTACAGCAGAGCGGTCGCCGGCTTGCTCAGGAACTCGCTAACTCTACAGGGCTTCCTATCGCTTTATATGATATGGAGGGACAACAGGTCGGCTCATCCATCACAACCGGAGAACGTACAGAAGATATGACGGAGACGTTGAATTATGTGCTTCAGAATAAGATCGTGTACCGGGAGCAGGGGGAGACGCTTCTCTATGTTGCTCCACTCGATGGACCAGATGGGCAGATGGGCGCTGTACAGATGCAATATTCTATTCAGAGTTATCACGAATTCTATGCTCGAATTCTGAATTTATTTATGTGGGCAGGAATTGCAGTTGTAGGGTTAAGCTTTATTCTCGGTTATCTTTTCTATAATCGATTTGCTGTGGCGATCACACGCTTGAAGAAGTCTGCGGATTCTATTCGCGAAGGAGACTATATTGAAGCATCGCCTGTGAAACGGAAGGATGAACTGGGGGAGCTAGGTCAGGGCATCTATTATATGAGCAACTCCATTCGTCAGAATATTACAGCGATGCACGATGAGCAGCAGAAACTGAAGCTGGCCATCGAGAAGCTTCAAGCGCTCGAACAACAGCAGAAACAATATATCGGGAACATCAGTCATGAGTTCAAGACACCACTAACCTCAATCAAGGCCTATGTTGAATTACTGAACATGTACAAGGATGATCCTCAGTTATTGGAGGATGCAACGAATAACATTGGCAAAGAAACAGAGCGATTGTATGAGATGGTAGAGAAGGTGCTGCACATCTCGGCACTGGAGAAGTATGATTTTGAGAATCAGGCTGAGAATGTCGAAGTTCGGGCATTACTGGAGGATGCTTGTGGACGGATGCGCGGCAAAGCGGAGAAATTCGGGCTCGTGATGGAACTGAATCTAGAGTCTGCAACCATTCACAGTGACCGTGAGAATCTAATGCACATCTTCATCAATCTGTTGGACAACGCTATTAAGTATAACGAACCAGCCGGTGTGATTCGTGTCTACAGTGAACCACGTGTGGAAGAACAGAAGGCGGTTATTCATATCTTCAACTCGGGCACACCGATTCCAGAAGAGTCACGTGAGAAGATATTTGAACCTTTTTACACCGTTAACAAAGATCGAGCCAGAAAGACCGGGGGCACAGGCCTGGGGCTGTCACTCGTGAAGCAATTTGTAGAAAAACAGGGCGGAACCATTCAGCTAGTACCGCTGCATAAGGACGAAGAAGAAGGAACAACGTTTGAATTGACTTTTCCACTTGTGAATCCAAGTTTACAAGTTGGAAACAATTCTGAATAACTTTGGATGTAACCCATCGGTATGATTGATCTATAGACAGCATTCAGGGGGGAACATGATGAATTGGAAACAGATGGCTTTAGGTGCGGTTGGGACGATAACACTCTTGTCTTTAGTTGCATGTGGGGGAAATACAGGAACGAACGGTAGCATGGGAAGTGGCGCAGGAGGGACAGATATCGTCGTTAAAGATAATACGAATCCATCCGTATACCAGAGCTTCAAGCTTGAGAAAATCGATAAAATCGCAAATATTCGCGGCGTGGATTGGTTATCGTCTGATTTAATTTTACTAGATAAGCCAAATCAAGATCTCAAGCCAGTCACGGTTGAGGGAGAAGAGCGGTATCCGCACAATATATATATGCATGACCTTGCAAAAGGAACAGATACGTTGATAAAAGAGAGTGATGTCAGCTTGGCGGCACCGATGGCTTCACCGGATGGGCAATATGTTTTCTATCGTGAGCCTGAGGAGAGTGTGGGTAAAGGCTTCATTCTGAATCTGAATAACGGCGAGTCTGTACAAACGGGTAAGGATATGGGATTTGTAGGTGAAGGTGCATGGCTTGATAATACACATGTTGTGTATCCGAATATGGAAGGAAATCTGGTCTCGGCCGATGTCGAAGGGAAGACGAAAGTGTTAGTCGAGGTAGGTAGCTTCAACATTCGTAGTGTAGAGGTTTCCGGCAGCGCAGTGTACTACATTACGGGTGAGGACGGTCAACTGAACGCTTACGATGCGGAGACTGGCGAAGTGAAGCAGTTACTGAAAAGCGTGGAGTGGGTCATTCCGTCCAACGATGGTACGAGACTAGCCATTGTGAAAAAGACAGCCGATACGAAGCGTGCACTAGTGCTTACTGATCTAGAAGGCAATGAGAAAGCTACACTTGCGCGCGGCACGCAAATTTTTGGCACAAGCTGGTCGCAAGATGATTCCAAAATTGCCTATACAATCAATTCCGAGAGTGATAACGAAAAAGGATTGTTTGTGTCTAACACCGAGTCGGCCGAACAATTCCAGATCTCTGCGGACATGGATAACGTGTCTGATCCGCTTGCTTGGAGCCCAGAAGGCAGTAAAATATTGCTGTCACAGTCTGTGCTGGACAGTGCAGGTTATCACTTTGAGACTTCTATCATTACGATCTCAGAGTGAGTTGAATCGATTAATGGAAGGGAAAGATCCAGTATAATTCCATAACTTGCTTGCCTTTCTATACATTTATATTGACTAAGTCCGTGCGCTTCCGATAAACTAGAATGCAGGAATTAAAGTCGAATGTTGTGCAGCAGTTCGAGACATTTGTTTCGGGCGGCTGTTTCTTTTTCTTTTTGACAAGTATGCATATGTATCGTCGATTGGAATGATTAGTTTACGAAGCAAGGGCACACCGTTGTCGGCATGCCGGGAATCCGGCCAATATCAACATGGAATAGGAACAGGTGATATACATGTGTAACAGCGCGTATCGCGTGCTTTTATATTATAAGTTCGTGAAGATTGAAGATCCTGAAGCATTTACGCAAGAGCATCTGCAATATTGTAAGGATCTAGGTGTCAAAGGACGTATTCTCATTGCTGCTGAAGGCATAAACGGCACTGTGTCGGGGACGCCAGAACAGACGGAGCAATACATGAAGGACATGCATGCGAACCCGCTCTTTAGCGATATGGTGTTTAAGATTGATGATGTAGAAGAGCATGCGTTCAAAAAAATATTTGTTCGTCACAAAGCAGAGTTGGTCACCTTCCGTGTGGACGAAGAGCTTGACCCCAATGTGGTTAGCGGCAAACGTCTCTCACCGAAGGAGTTCCACGAGCATTTGCAACGTGATGACGTTATCGTAATCGATGGACGTAATGACTATGAATACGAAATTGGTCACTTCCGCGGAGCGATCCGTCCGGACGTCGAATCATTCCGTGAGTTTCCAGAATGGATTCGAGATAATCTGGGCGATATGAAGGACAAAAAGATCATTACCTACTGCACGGGCGGTATTCGTTGTGAGAAGCTGACTGGATTCATGATTAATGAAGGGTTCCAGGATGTAGCTCAACTCGAGGGCGGCATTGTAACGTACGGTAAAGATCCAGAAGTACAGGGTCGTTTGTTTGATGGTAAATGTTATGTATTTGATGAGCGTATTTCCGTACCAATCAATCGTACAGACGAAGATATTGTGATTGGTAGCTGCTATCACTGCGGAACAACGCATGACCGATATATTAATTGTCCAACCTGCAACCTACAGCATGTTAGCTGTGAGGATTGCGAAGAGACGCATAACCGCTTTTGCTCGGATGCTTGCCGGGAGGCAGCGCCAGTACACGCATAAGCAGGGAGAGCAGGTGCTGCACGTGAAACGTGAAGATGAAATGACGACGCGTGAACGGATCTTGTTCATGCTGAAGCGACAAGGCACGTTGACCGCGAGGGAGATAACGGCTGAACTGGGGCTGACAGGTATGGCTATTCGCCGTCACCTTACGTCACTGGAGCAAGAAGGGCTAATTGAGGTTCATGAAGCCCGTGCTACAGCAGGACGCCCGTCATCGGTGTATCATCTGACGGGGCTGGGAGATAATTTTTTCCCGAAGTCTTATCCTTCGCTTACACTGGAGTTGTTAGAGGAACTATCGGAATCTGCGGGAAGCGGCATTGTAGATACGTTGTTTGAGAGCCGCCGGGATAAACTGTTGCGTAATGGTTTGCCTCAGATGGAGGGTCAGGATCTGGCTGGACGTGTAGAGGAACTGGCGCGTATTCAAAATAACAACGGATATATGGCAGATGCTTCGCAAGAGGATGACGGTACTTATGTCATTACGGAACTGAACTGTCCAATTGTGCAGGTGGCAAGTGTATATAAACAGGCTTGTCGCTGTGAATTAGAGCTATTCCGTTCGTTGCTGAAGGCTGATGTGGAGCGCACAGAATGTTATGCCGATGGTGGCAAGAAATGCACATATCAGATTCGTGAAGCATAAGGGAATTAATGATGGTGAGTTAACATGAATAGGTTAACATATACGATTGTTTCGATCTGTCGAAACAGTCTTTTTTTGATTGGGTATTACGTAAATACGTTACTTAAATACTTGTATGCGTGTTATAATGGAACAAGCATCCGGTGCTTTTCTACATCTATATATTTGTTGGAAACTCAACTCGTATATTCTGTCAACTTTGCACATAGGAGTGAACAATGATGAATGAACTGCTTGATCCCAAGAATGATTACATATTTAAACGGATTTTTGGAAGTGAGGATAATAAGGATGTACTTCTGGCTTTCCTTAATCAAACGTTTAAGAACGCAGGGGAGTCCCTACTAACAGAAATTGTATTACTTAATCCATATACGGACAAGAATACACCGAGAGAAAAGCAGTCCATACTGGATATTCACGCAAAAACAGATATGGGCAAACTAATTAATGTGGAAATGCAGTTGTTTAACCAGTATGATTTAGAGAAAAGAACTTTGTTTTATTGGGGAAAACAATTCTCCGGACAATTACTTGAGGGTCAGCGTTATAGTCAGCTCAAAAAATGTGTGACAATTAATATTATAAATTTCAGTATGCTTCCTAATGATCAGTACCACAACGTATTTCATTTAAGAGAAGATACTACACATATACCGTTGACAGATGATTTAGAAATTCACTTTATGGAGATTCCTAAGTTAAACGATACCAATATCAAGATGGAAGACGGATTAGTGCGCTGGTTATTATTTCTTAAAGGAATAACAAAATCTAGCTGGGAGGCGTTAATGATGCATGAATTGGAACCTGCATTGAAGAAGGCCATGAGTGTGTTGGAGTTTCTAAGTCAAGATGAACAGGCGCGTCAACAATACGAGGCACGGCAAAAGTTTTTGCGCGATGAGGCATCAATGATTGAAGGTGCACGTGAAGAAGGATTGAAGAAAGGCATGGAAGAAGGGATTAAAGAAGGCATGAAAGAAGGAGAAGCAGAGAGTAAACGCAAGATCGCACAAAATATGCTTTCCATGGGTCTTGACCAAGATACCATTATGAAAGCCACAGGACTAACCTCTGCTGAACTAAAAGTGATACAGGAAGAGCAGAACTAAACACACTACTATATAGAGGAATCGAATTGCATGATCGGTGTCCTTTGGTGCACAACCTCCAGCGACACTGAGAATATTAAATAAAAGTAGGAATTGTCTGAAAAATAATTATTGTAGAATAATTTGAAATAAAGCGAAGAAGGCAACGAGGAGACGAAGCATCAACGAGCCCTTCTCTCTACACCGTCGGTGTTAACGAATCTGAGAGACCTTATTCGGCCATATAACGACCAATGGAAATGGTAACGAATCTGAGAAACGTTATACGACGAAATACAGCGTAATGGATCTAATCCTAGCGCCCAAAAGGCGTATTAGCGTGTCAACGATTCGTTAGAATTTCCTGAATGCAATTTTACCGAGAATAAGGCCGACTGAGTTCGTTAGAGATGGAGCATGATCAAGAGTCGTGATTCTCACATCTGACGCTAACTTAAGTGCATTGTCCCCCTTTTATCATCGGTCATCTTCTCAATCCTACTGGATCACTTTCCCTTGATGTACCCCAGCATGCCCGCGGTAAACGTCCTTGCTTGAACCAGAAATTCATCAAACCTGCTTTTTTAAGAACCTTTCCAGTCACGTCCTAGACAGCCCATGTAACTTATGGGTTGTCTTTTTGGTTTGTGTAATGTTTTCTATCACCGATAATCAATTAATCCAAATTGGAAGCGGTTCAACCATTGACGGGAAGGAGGACGCCCCTTAATATTAGGGAAACAATAAAAGACAAACATCGGTCATGGTCATCAGTCACATGGAGGATCGTCTGCATTTGTCTGCTTTTGTCGATAAAAGCAACAATGCGTTGATGCGTTCGCTATGTCCCGCCCTATCGTGTCAACAGAGTGATGAGGGCAACAACATTTTATTCGATGGAGAGGGGTTCTCACATGAAAAAGAAATTTTGGTTGTCTCTAATGATGGTTGCATCGATGATCGTAGCAGCTGGTTGCGGTAATAATGGCGGTACAGCTACTGAATCTGAGGGCACTGGCGGCAGTGCAGGCGAAGGAAGCGCAGAGAAATCATATCGCATCGCTATCTCACAAATCGTAGAACATCCGTCACTTGATGCTACACGTGAAGGATTCATTGCAGCGCTGAAGGATGCAGGGATCGAAGAGAACAAGAACCTCAGCATTGACTATAATAATGCGCAAGGCGATTCAACGAATAATCTATCCATTGCTCAGAAAATCTCTGGAGATTCCAAAAATGATCTTGTACTTGGGATCGCTACACCATCTGCATTAGCCTTGGCTCAGCAAGTGAAGGAGAAGCCATTACTCTTCGCAGCGGTAACCGATCCACTAGGGGCTAAACTGGTGAGTGACATGGACAAGCCGGGTGGCAACATAACGGGTGCATCCGACACCAACCCAGAAGCTATTGTGCAGCTGGCTGATTTTATTGCTAAACATCTAACGGATATCAAAACGGTAGGCCTTGTCATTAACGAAGGTGAACCGAACGCAGTGGTCATGGCGAAAAATGCGGAAGAGGCTCTTGCGAAGCATGGCATTGCCCTGGTTAAAGCCCCTGTGACCAATACATCTGAAGTTAAACAAGCGACGGATTCCCTGGTGGGTAAAGTCGATGCTTTCTATATCACACTCGACAACTCTGTTGTTAGTGCGGTAGATACGATCATTCAGACGGCAAACAAAAACCAAATTCCGTTCTTCTCTAGTGACCGGGATACGGTTGAAAAGGGTGCTTTTGCAACTGTTGGCTTCAAATATTATGATCACGGATATCAAGTGGGAGAAATGGCTGCGGATATTCTGAAGAACGGCACAAACCCAGGAGATATGAAAGTAACCGTTCCAGATAAGCTGGATCTAATTCTGAACCTGAAAGCAGCTGAAGCTCAAGGTATCACAGTTACCGATGAGATGAAGGCAGAAGTGAAGGATCAGGACAATAACATTATTCAATAATTGACCGGGGCATAACCGGGTGAGTGGAACGAGGCGAACATGCAGGTCGGTTCGCCTCATTCTTTTCAGGTAAATAGGGAGGAAGCAACGTGAGTATAAGCTGGAGTTCAATTGAAGGAGCGATAGAGCTCGGTCTGTTATATGCATTAATGGCACTCGGCGTATATATTACGTTCCGAATCCTCGACTTCCCCGATCTCACCGTTGACGGAAGTTTCACAACAGGAGGAGCCATTGCGGCGGTGATGATCTCGAACGATTTCTCTCCTTGGCTCGCCTGTCTTGCGGCAATGGGTGGGGGCATGTTGGCTGGTATATGTACGGGATTGCTTCATACGAAGGGTAAAATTAATGGCTTGTTATCCGGTATCCTGATGATGATTGCCCTGTACTCCATCAACCTGCGTATTCTAGGCGGGGCACCGAATAAGTCCATTATGGGTATGGACAGTCCGTTCTCGGGTGAGCATGTCATGGTCATCATTATCATCGTTGTACTGCTATTCAAGATCATGCTGGACCTGTTTATGAAAACAGATATCGGACTTGCGCTTCGTGCAACAGGGGATAACAAACGTATGATCCGAAGCTTTGGAGCCAATACCGATGTAACGACAATTGTTGGTGTCAGCCTGTCCAACGGATTGGTTGCTTTGTCTGGAGCATTTATTGCGCAGCAAGCTGGCTTTGCAGATATTACGATGGGGATTGGTATGATCGTTATCGGACTTGCCTCAGTTATTATCGGAGAAGCGATTCTAGGGGCAAGAACTGTATTCTGGGCAACCCTGGCGGCTGTGGTCGGTTCAATCATATATCGGATTGTTGTGGCAATCGCACTTGAAGTGCCTTGGTTCGATACGTCTGACATGAAATTGATTACTGCTATTATTGTTATTATTGCTCTCGTGTTCCCTTCCCTGCGACGCTCAATGAAACAAAAGAAGCTGGCACGCAGAAGGATGCAAGAGCTGATGCAATCGACAGGTCAAAGGGCGACGAAGGGAGGCATGTGATCATGCTGGACATTACACAAGTCACCAAGCTGTTCAATCCAGGCACAACGGATGAGAAGACTGCACTGGTTGGTGTGAATCTAACGATGAACCCGGGAGACTTCGTCACCGTAATTGGCAGTAATGGAGCAGGGAAGTCCACGCTGATGAACATCATATCAGGTGTGATGAAACCGGATATGGGCGATGTGCTGATCCATGACCGTTCGATCAAAAACCTGCCAGAGCATAAGCGCAGCAGCTGGATTGGCAGGGTGTTCCAGGATCCGATGGCAGGTACCGCACCGCATATGTCCATTGAAGAAAATATGGCGATGGCCTATAAGCGTGGCAAGGGACGTGGACTTGGCTTTGGGGTTACCCGTGCAAGACGAGAAATTTTCAATGCTCAGCTAGAGAAGCTGGGTATTGGACTCGAGAAACGGCCGAATGCCAAGGTAGGTCTGTTGTCTGGCGGGGAGCGTCAAGCACTTAGTCTGCTCATGGCCACATTCACGCAGCCGCAGATTCTGCTGCTCGATGAGCACACGGCAGCACTTGACCCTTCACGGGCGGAACTGATTACGGAGCTAACCGAGACGTTAGTTCGTGAGATGAGACTGACTACGCTTATGGTCACGCATAACATGGAGCAGGCGATTCGCCTGGGGAACCGTCTGATCATGATGGACAAAGGCCGAATTATTCTGGATGTTAGCGAAGAACGCAAGCGCACATTGACCGTCTCTGAGCTGCTTGGCGAGTTCGAACGCATTAGTGGTAAGAAAATGGCAGACGACCGCGTAGTACTGGGATAGAGAACAGTGCATTTTATCTGAAAAATACCTAGTAAGATAACTTTTAGTGTATTAGGTACCTGCTTATGAAAGTATTCAAGATAAGAACCTTTTGCGAGAACGCAAAAGGTTTTTGTGTGTTAAGATGATGGAGTTTATATGATTTTGATCTCATAGAAGTTTCAGGTAGGAGGAAGACGCATGTCATTGCAGTTCGAGGAAAGTACATATACGGTCTCCCGGCGCACCGACTCGGTGTCTTTGCTCGCGAAGGAGTTTGCTTTGCTACATTTTCTCTATGAAAACAGAGGGAAAGCATTCACTCGCAGTCAGCTTCTAGATCGCGTGTGGCCGTTAGAATATCCTGTCGAGCGCACTGTGGATGATCATGTCTATCGTCTTCGGAAAAAGTTAAAGCCCTGGAATGAAGTTAGGCTGGATACAGTACGCGGGTATGGTTACCGACTCACTCTTCAAGAGAACCGATCCGCCCTACCTGATAATCCCTCTATGTACGACCAGGATATGCGGGAAGTTATACAAGGATTGTTTCGCAAATATCATTTATTTGGGCAAGGAAAGTCGCTACTTACCTTAATGAATCAGCAGGAGGTATTAGGCATTCAGATGGATGCGTACTACCGCATCTATATTCACTTTATCCAAGGTGATCTTGAATGGCTAATAACAACGGAAGAGATCACATTTGAGGAGCGTCTATACTGGCTGCTGATCTTTGTACATGCACTTGTTGAGCCTGCTGAAGCATTACGATTATACGAAATGGCTCTACATTCATCCGCATTATCACCGGAACAGCAAGAGGAGCTTCGTATTCTTAATATCATCGAAGTTTATGCAGAGGTAGGACAGTATGCCCGAGCTAAGAAGCAATTACAAGAAACGTATAGCGTCATTGAAACGGATGAGATGGTTAACTTCCAATTACCTGTAGGGCTTGCTGAGCTGTATGTAGAGTTGTGGGGCGGGAGTGCTGAAGCGGTGGAAGCACAGATTGCTCATCTCCGCTCTGGATTGAAGGCTGCTCCATACCTACGTGAAATTGGACGGTTTCAGGTCATGGAAGGACTATGGTTGCTAAGACAAGGACGAGATCGAGAGGCAGAACTCCGATTGGATGATGGCCTAGACGTACTCAAAATGACCTTGAATGCACCGTTATGTCTGAATTCATCCAAACAGGTGCTATTGTTTATGGTGCATCATCGGATTGAAGGGCGTTTATTCAAGAAATATAGTCAGCTCTATGAGGACATCGCCAAAATGTATGGGGTACCGCGATACGGCTCGCTCATTGTAGATGAAGTTCAACAATTTCTGTCCCGTTAGTCCCCTAATCACAATTCATCTGATCTTCCTCTGATATAACTCCACTATGATTACAACCAAGTACCACGTGTTCTACTCATCGCGAGTGCACGGTTGTAATCAGAGGAGGAGCTACTACAATGACGACTATTTCTAATCCATCAAATGAATCTTTAGATGGTTCCACTGTACCTAAGACACCACCCACGACATTAAAATCAAATGCTACATTTATGCGGATGTTTGTCGCCTATGCACTGGCGACATTTGGAGACTGGTTCGATACACTCGCCATTCAGGTGATGGTTGCCTATCGCTGGGGAGTCGATCCATTCATCATTGCACTTATTCCGGTATGCATGGCGGTTCCGGGGATACTACTAGGCTCGCTCGCAGGTACACTAGCCGATCGTGTACAGAAGGTGAGGATCATGTTACTATGCGATGCGATTACGGTGGTGCTGACCATTGCCATTTTATTTGCCCCAAGTGCATTATGGCTGCTCCCGCTTCTGGCGCTTCGAGCTACGATGGGTGTACTGCATGTTCCAGCCCAACAGGCATTGACGCGCCAGGTAGTGGCGGAGGAGCATCTATTCCAGGCATCTGCCATGAACGGATTCGTAGCACAGTGCTCCAAAGTTGCTGGGCCGCTGCTTGGTGCCGTGATACTTACGTTATTTTCACCTCAAGTGTGTATTGTCGTTAACGCGGTCACTCGCCTGATATCTGGTGCAATCTTATGGCCATTGCGACAGTTGTCCGAGGACGATAAGCTATCAAGTGCTCTCAGGGGTAACGCGCAGACAAAGGAAACTAAAGCTCAGCATGAACCTCGAAATGAAACTCAGCCAGAGTCGTTTCGTGCACAATGGCAGGAGGGTTGGAGATTTATTCGAGACAGCCGCAAAATTATGAGTACGTTGGTGTTTGGCTGTATGGGTCTGATGGCGATCCTGATGATCGATTATCAGTTCACCACACTGTTTCGTGAGATCAAACCAGGTCATGAAGCTATGGTTGGTTGGCTTGGTTCATCCGCAGGTGCGGGTGCGGTAGCTATCATTTTGCTCTTAAATCGATTGCCACGAATCGGCTATGGATGGGGACTTGGAGGAGGTTATCTGCTCATCGGTGCTGGCATTGCTGCCTTGGGCTGGATCGGTTCAGAGACTGCTCTATTCTGGATCGTCGTATGGGGACTATTCATTGGGGTAGGCAATGGACTCTTTATGGTTACACTGAATTACCTGTTGCAAAAGGAAACCCCTCCTGCCTTCACAGGCCGAGTGTTCGGTATTCAAAATTCTTTATCCAGTGTGGTGCTGGTTGTTGCTCCTCTTGTAGGGGGGATTTTGATTCGTTCGGCCGGGGCGAGCCCAGCGTTCCAATACATCGGTATTGCCACATTTATGATTGGGATCATAGGCATCGTACTGCAACGTGTCTTATGGGCAGAGGGGAAATCTCCCGTAGCTACCTTACAAGAATAAGTTTGACTCGCTATCGTTTGCGACCAACTTGATCACGATTGGATGCTGTAAATTAAAACATGAACAGCCGTTGCTGGTTTTTCACCAGAAGCGGCTGTTCTTTGGCATGCGTAGCGTAGCATGCAGCAGAGTAGCAAGAAGAAGTGTTTTACCAAGTTACACTTCCCACCAAGCAAAGTAAGCAGTTGAGGCTAGTAAGCCCGCAACGGAAAGGGAGCCACTAACAGTCAGATTGATCGACTGACCTGGGGGAACAACATATTGCCCCCATACACTCGATGCAAATGGCCCAGCCTGTAGAGGCATCGCCATAATTGTCGTTGCTCCGGATGGAGCGGAAGCGGAGGCACGTACCGTTGCAACGCTGGTATTACTGCTGGATAGATTGCTGTTCACTGCGGCTATAGTGGTTGGTGTGGTTAGTGTGCCATTAGCGCTTAGTATCATCGAACCACTAAAGGAAGACAGAAGGTTGAGCCCTACCGTAATCCCGCCAGAGAGTCGTGATACATATAAGGTTCGACCGCTACCCACAGGATTGGTTAGTTGTACCGTTGCAATGACGCTACCTCCTAACAATCCAAGCGTTGTTGAGTTGGTTGAACCTGCGTTATATAGGTTGCCTGTGTTACCGGCATCCGTCTCAGGTGGAGCAACAATGCCGGGGGAAGTAAAGGTGTTTGTATTGGAGGTATAGACGGGCTGACTTAAAGGATTGAATACATTATTATTCGGCACAGTATACACCACCTTTATAAGAGATTATTCAAAAAATCCGCTTTTGATTACGAAGAATGCCCTGAGGCATCTCAGCATCGAAGTTGGGATTCAGCCGAAATAAGTGGGATGCTTACGAAGTTTGTTTCCTTAGGAAACAATGTAGTTGCTCACGTAGGTTTGCCTACGCTCCGCTACTCCATTTCGATCTTCATCCCATCTTCTCGGTACTGAAAACCGTCCTTTTTGAACACGCACTATAAGTAGATTAGAATTCCCACCACGATAGATTGATCGCTGCGGTCTGATTCCCCGTACCCAGACTAATCGATAATGTCTGTCCCGGAGGAACAACGAGTGCACCATTAAAATCCAGCATGTACATACCTGCCGTTAGCGGAATACTGATGAGACTTGTGAATGCACCGCCGAGTGTGCCTGTATTTTGCCTTGTGGTGACAACACTGGCGTTGGCATTACCAAGTAAGGTATTGACTGGAACAGGTGCATTGCTGCCTGCAACTGTTCCCCCCGAATATATAACCAAGGTTGCCGCTGCTGTGGTGCCTCCTAGTATGCTTGATATCCGTATCGTTCTGCCACTGCCAGCCGCATTGATGATCTGCAACAGAAGGTTTTGGTTGGAGGGAATGGAGGAGTTATTCGTAGTCAGTGTAAAAAAACTACCAGCCGCCGCGGCTCCGCTCTCTGCCGAAGCCTCAATACCAGGAGCGGAGAACGTATTAGTCAACTGTGTGAATAAAGGGCCGTTCGACTGATTGAACACATTATAGTTCGTTATCTCTTCCACCTCCCTTACGACCAATAGATAACTCTATAGCTATAGAGATTGCTCCCAAAATCAGAATCAACAAGCCCTAGAACAAGCCTTCTCTCGTATGCTCCATTGTACTTGCATTGTATGAGGGAAAAGGTTGAAGGGTTTGGGACAAAATGAGGAAAACTGGAAATAGCGGCAGATGCCGTGCCCGTATTTTAAATAAAGGCATACGATGCGGAAGCACATTTTTTAAGGGGAAATTGAGATGAGTCGAACAGCGAAGCGATGCAAGAAAAAATCGCATCCATCAACTAAATATGCAAACCGCCGCCAACCTCGTCGTTCCTGCCGCGCTAAATTGCTGAAACCCCCTTGTTCCCGGATTACGCGTCCTCGGTTCAAGCAGGGTACTTCCTCACATACCAAACTCCCTGGTGCTACTCACTGTTTTACCGAGCATACGTATGTCGGAGCCGTGACCCAAAATACGACCCAACCTCTGCCGGCACAGGATACCTCATCGCTCAGCATGTACACATATGGCATCGTGAACCGGGGTGAACATCCGGCCCTTGTGCAGATTCAAGTCAGCCCCAATGCCGTGGATTATGCCGTGGACAGCCAGGAGGTGATCGCGGGAGGTCAGACGAAGGCTTTGGTGCCACAGCGATTTTTACACTATACTCGGCTGGTTATTCAATCGGTTCAGCCAGATCAACCAACAAGGCTCGATGTTTATTTTCAGGCACAACGTGTGCGGTAAAGGGGTATATTAAGACAGATATGACCAGGGAGGAGGACGAGGCGCATGCCTAACTTTACAACGTTTAATACCAATCCCGATAACTTGCGAACCTTGATCTTCGGTCAGGATAGCACGGGGACAGCTCAACCTGTCAGAACCGATACAAGCGGCAATATGGTTGGTATTATTTTGGACGGGACAATCAGTAACATTTCAGGTTTGACTACCGTTACGATTAATGCAGGAACGATTACAAACATTCTCAACGGAACCATTACAAGTGTACTTGGCGCAACGATTACAGCTGGTACAATCAATAGTGTGCTGGGAGCTACAGTGACGGCGGGAACACTGACAAATTTATTGAATGGTACAATCACCAGCGTGCTCGGAGCAACGATCACGGCAGGAACGCTATCGAACCTGTTGGATGGTACGATTACGAGTGTACTTGGAGCAACCATTACAGCGGGAACCATTACGAGTGTGCTCGGGGCGACCGTCACAGCAGGAACGCTGACGAACTTGCTCAATGGTACAATTACGAGTGTACTTGGAGCAACGATTACAGCCGGAACGATTACGAGTGTACTCGGCGCGACGGTAACGGCAGGGACGCTGACGAACCTGTTGAATGGTACAATCACGAGTGTACTTGGAGCAACGATTACAGCCGGAACGATTACGAGTGTACTCGGCGCGACGGTAACGGCAGGGACGCTGACGAACCTGTTGAATGGTACGATCACGAGTGTGCTTGGTGCAACCATCACAGCGGGAACGATTAGCAGTGTGCTTGGTGCAACGATTACCGCGGGAACGCTGAGCAATTTGCTCAACGGTACGATCACAAGCGTGCTTGGAGCAACCATCACGGCAGGGACGTTAAACAACTTGCTGAATGGTACGATTACAAGTGTATTAGGAGCAACCATTACCGCAGGAACATTAACAAACCTGCTGAACGGCACCATTACTAGCGTACTCGGAGCAACCGTGACTGCCGGAACGTTAACGAACTTACTGAATGGTACGATCACAAGTGTTCTGGGAGCGACCATTACGGCAGGAACGTTGACCAATCTGCTGAATGGAACCATTACCAGTGTGCTTGGAGCAACCATTACAGCGGGAACGCTGAGCAGCGTAACTTCTATATCACAGAAGAGCTTTCAGGAATCACAGTTGATTGGTACACCTACCGCGAATGCTTTTACAGCCCTTCCAGCAGTGACCACCAGTGTATTCGGAACGTATTCCTTCTTCGTATACAACCGAGGCCCAGGAGTCAATCGGGTCGATGCCCGCGTTGAGATCAGTGCTAACGGAACGAACTGGTATACCGATGTAACAACCGTCACAGGTATATTATCTGGATCGGTGGATGTATTGGTGCCACAGCGATTCCTCAAATATACACGCCTATCCTATCGTTCCAGTCTCATCGGATCACCCACTACAATTGATGTCATCTTCAATGGACAAGGCACATAACCCGATCGATCATCATATAGGTACATGGAGTCCGCTTTTGTGGGCTTCATGTATTTTTTTTGGCATAGGAGGTGATGGTGCTGTGAAGCAAGGGTTAGTCGGAATCCACATGATTGTGCAAAATGAAGAACATTACCTGCCCCGTTGTCTGGGCAGCTTCCAATCACTTGCAAGTGAATGCTTTGTTACAGATACCGGCTCCGTAGATCGCACGGTTGAGATTGCTAGACAACATCAGGCAACGGTGCTGCATGCGAAGTGGGATGAGGATTTTGCTTCTGCCCGTAATATCAGTCTGCCGCTGGCGAGTACGGACTGGATTCTGTGTGTGGATGCGGATGAATATGCCGTAGAAGGGATTGATGAGCTACTTGCGTTCCTTCCAACGGTTAAGCCTAGCATCACCAAATTGCGAGTCACCATAATCAATCGAATCGGCGAACAGGAGCAAGCGAACGTGTTGTTTCAGCCTGTCCGTCTCTTCCGAGCAGGTCGAGGATACCGGTACAACGGACGGATCCATGAACAGCTCGTTCGTAGCACCGCAGGAGATAGAGAAAGAGCGATAACTGCGGGTGCAAGTGTAGAAAGCGAGCTGTCTACTGAAATAGCAAAGGGTGTATCCGTGGAGCAGGAACCTCTCGCTCCATTGGTTATCATGCATGACGGTTACTTGCCGTCTACTATGGCGACCGGACAAAAACCAAGTCGCAATCTCAAGCTGTTACAGAAGCAGCTTGCAGAGCAACCAGAACATCCTTTTCACCTCTATAATCTCGGTGTGACGTACTGCCAGCTTGGACATGTGGAGAGGGCGACAGAAGCATTCGCGCAATCTCTTCAATCTACCCCGCTGGAAGCACCTTATCGTCCAACCTTAGTTCGAGACTATGCGAAGGTGCTTATCGTGCTGGAACGTTATGATGAAGCACATGGACTTCTGGCTGCGGAAAGACAGCATTATTGGGGTTACGCGGATCTGCATCTATTGTTCGGGGAGACGTTGCAGCAGCAGGGTTTGGAAGAACGCGCCTATCAGGTTTATGCAGAAGCAGTTGAGCATCATACAGACAATGGAACATCAGAGAACATAATGAAGATTGAATTGCAGAGCACCACTGATAAAGGACAGGGGGTTCAATCCGAGCCCGCTTATGTTACAGAGCAAGGTTCGGCTACCTATAAACCCTTTACAGCGATGGGACGGTTAGCACAGAAAAAAGGATTCCTGCAAGAAGCAGCTCAATTATATAAGCTTGCGTTAGCTAAAATGCCAACCTATACACCAGCGTGGAGAGGTTTGGCTGATGTTCTGCAACAGTCTGATGAGCCAGATGAACGGATCGCTGAACAATTGCAGATGCAATGGAAAGACCAATGGAAGGAACAACTGCACCGAGTTGCCGTTGAAGCTGATCGGGATATAACGGAGGTTATTCAAGCACTTGCCTCCTGCGGAGCATACGAACAGGCACTGCACATTCTGCAAGATCAGGATTGCAACCATAGCATACCGGAAGCTGACCTCGTGTACTGGATGCTGTGTGTGAACAGGGTGTCCGAAGTGCGAGAATGGGCAGAGAGGCAGTATCGGGATGGGAAAGATCATCTTGTATTTAAAGCGTCTGAGTTAAAAGTGGACTGGGCAGTAGCGTGCTGGGCTCATGGCTCAGCGTTATCCCCCTCGTTTCTGGCTGTAACTGACCCAGAAGAGAGCTCTACTTGGAGAGCTTTGGACCATTTACTTTGCGATCAGAGCGATACAGAGATAGAGACAGGAACGGGAACCAATACAGAAACGAAGAAAAAGAACAATATAGAGATAAGGACATCTAATAATACAGAGACAAGAGTGAAATCACACTTGAAAGATGAGGGTTGGGATCAGAATAAGCGCATCATTCAGCGAGACGAAGATAGTCAAAGGGTAACTACATCGCAAGTTGCAGCAGGCGTACGAACATTAGCAAAAACAATCATAGAACGGGCTGTACAGACAGGACAGTTATCCCTTGCGAAACGGTTGCATATGAAGATCGCAGAGCTGTATGTAGAACCTCATGAACGTTTGTTGCACAAGCAATGGATCGCCGAGGTGCTGTATCGCACCGGATATACGATGGCAGCGGCCGAGATGTTAATTCAGTGTATGGCAGAAGGGGAGCTACAGGCGCAGAGTCTATTTATTCTCGGGGAAACGGTGTATACCAGAGGGTATTACGATCAAGCTCTAGCTCTGTTCCAACAAGCGCTGGAGCAAGAACCAGGATTACATCGAGCCAGAGCAGGTACATCTCTCTGTTATTTGCAGTTGGCTAAGGAGGTCATAGAGCAGGAGGTAACACGTTCTCCTTCCGTTGCTGAACTGAAAGCTCAATTGACGGTGCTGGAGCAAAAATTGCGACTTGCTGAGGGGCTTCCTTGGCGTACGGTCTTCCATGCAAAGGAAAGGAGGAATCATATTGCCGAACAATCTCATTTCGCTATGCATGATCGTTAAGGATGAGGAACAGTGGCTGCCTCAATGCTTGGACAGTGTGCAAGCAGCGGTCGATGAAATCATTATTGTAGACACAGGTTCCTCAGATCGCAGTGTAGTGATTGCGGAGTCGTATGGAGCAATGGTTGTGCATTTGGCGTGGAGCGATGATTTTGCCGCGGCACGTAATGCTGGACTCGCGCGAGCTTCCGGCGATTGGATTCTCTTTCTGGATGCGGATGAAGCACTGGATCAGGTTGCTCAGGAGCAGATCAGGAGCTGGACGGCAGTCAGCGGATGTGACGGATTGTTTTTAAATATCCATAACTATACAGGTTCGGGTCAGCAAGGGGCTACCGTTAATCCAGTGTTGAGACTATTCAGAAATGCGCCGGAGCATCGGTTCGAAGGGCGGATACACGAACAGATTGCGGCAGCTATCTGCCGGAGGAATCCAGAGGCTGCGTTTCACCTAACCGATATGGTCATCCATCATTATGGCTACCAGACGGCTGTGGTGGAGCACAAAGACAAAGTGAATCGCAATTTACGTCTGTTAGAACAAGCGGTCAAGGAAGAGCCGGATCAGCCGTTTCATCATTATAATCTGGGTGTCGAATATTTGCGTCTAGGTGAAGCGGAGCGGGCACTAAAGACATTTGGTGTGGCTAAGGCGGGCATCGATCCAACGGTAACTAGCTATGCGCATCTGCTATGCAAGTATGAGATTCGATGTCTGGAGCATCTGAATCGCTGGCAGGAGGCATTGGAGCATATTGATGCAGCGCTGGAGCTATTCCCGGATTATACGGACTTACACCATCATCGCGGGGTATGTGAAGATGCACTTGGACATGTAGAGAAGGCAGAGTTCTGGCTACGTGAAGCTATTCGGTTGGGAGCGCCGCCACCGATGTACCATACTGAAGAAGGTCTCGGAACCTATCAGACGTGGTACACGCTGGGCAGATTGCTGGAGGGGAAGGCAGATCTGGAGGGTGCAGTAGATGCCTACGTAGAGGCTGTCCGTGCCCAATCGAGCCTGTTGCCCCCGTTATACCGAATATTCCGTATCATGCGGGTATCGGGACAAGAGCAGCAGATCCCCGAGCTGATTAGAGAACGCTTTGCACTGGAATCGGAAGAAGCAATATACAAAGTGCTGGGTGTGATGGAGCAAAGTCGCTGTTATGAGGCAGCAGTCGAGTGGATAGCGGAACTTTCATCATCGGCAGATCCAGTTGAGAAGCGAGAACGACTATCCATGGCAGAGGCTCTGCTTCAGATTCAACGTGGGAAATGGAAGGCTGCCAGACTCAAACTGGAGCCAATTCAGCGTAAAAAAGGTCTGTACGCAGAGCAAGCATCCAGCTGGCTCGATCGATTACATTGGGCTCAAGGAAGATCGATAGAAGGAACCGATAGACTATACAATTGGCTTTATCGTCATTCCCAGCCGGATGGACTAGGAGGAGAAAGGCATGAAGGCAAGGCTGAGGACAGTAACACACCTGTGACTAAAGGGGAATCAGCTAACGGCGGGTATGACGGATGGCAGGCATTTGGGTTGCTGATGGAAGGATGTGTGCAATCAGGTCAATGGCAGGAGCTTCATACACTCATTCAGATGGGTCGGCAACAGCTCGCGACTGGGGTCTCACCGGGGGGAGAGACGCATCAGGAGCAAGCAGAGGAGCCTTTTGCCGGGGCAGCTAATACGGTAGCGGGCACGAGTTGGCTGGTTCGTGGGCTCGTGAGTGCTGCGGATGAACAGCTTCGTGAGTGGGGTGAAGGCGTAAATGGACAACGACAGCGGTGTTGGCCGCTGGTGCAACGGCTTCGATTGGAATTGCCGGGACCGGATGGTTTCGGGTCATAAGTAGAGTAGAGGCGGATAAGGGCGGGGATAAAACATGCGGATGGGAATCAGCTTGTGCATGATCGTTAAGGATGAAGCGCAGCATCTTGAGCGGTGTCTGGACGCAGTCCGTGATGTGGTCGATGAGATCATCGTTGTGGACACAGGATCAACCGATGATACGCCTGATATTGCCCGTCGCTACGGTGCAATCGTAATGCATGCCACCTGGTCAGGGGATTTCGCTAGAGCACGCAACCAATCCCTCGCCTTAGCGACAAATCCGTGGATTTTAGTGCTGGATGCAGATGAAGTATGGCTGCCAACCGAGTCAATGCATACTGAGATGGGGCGTCTAGTATCAAGTGATCAGGATGAGATATGGGGATATTGGATACAAGTTACAAGCCTGCTCGGTCACTCCGGTGAAGAACGAGTAACAGATGTGGTGTGTCGTCTATTTCGGAACGATCCTCGGATTGCCTTTAAAGGGACGATTCATGAAGAGGTCGCTTCTTCGATCTATGCCTTCGCACCACAGGGGATTGCAGCGTGTGAGCTAGAGATTCTACATGATGGATATCTAGATAGGGTCATTACGAGCAAAAATAAAATAGAGCGGAATATGCGGTTAATCCGCTCCGCTCTGAATCAAACCCCAGGCCAACCTGAATTGTTGTATGCACTCGCTGCCGAGTGGTTTCAACAAGGAAATTATGAGGAAGCATTGCGGTTATTAGTTCCTCTACTGGCAGAACTAGAACCAGGGTGTGGCTACCACTCTGATCTGGTGCTCAAGACGGCGTATGCCTGGCGAGAATACGGACATCCCGAACGGGCGCTAGCTATTGTGCAAGCCTGGGCACCGGTGTATGAGGACTTTCCTGATCTGTTGGAGCTTGGAGCTGTGCTCCAGCTGGATCTGGGACATGAAGAAGATGCGCTGGATTGGTTGCGACATGCCAAGTCCGTTGCTGGATCAGGCTCAAAGTACACGTCCGTTTCGGGAGCTGGATCATATCGCAGCTTGATCTTAGAAGGCATGGCGTATGAACAGCTAGGTCAGTGGCAGCAGGCAGAAGAAGCCTACACTGCCGCAATTGCGACCAAGTCAGACAGCGTGGCCGCATGGCAGCGGCTACTGTGGTTAGCTGCGGTTACAGAGCGGCCTAACGCGGTGGCACGCGTTGTTGTAAGGCATCACCTGCCATTAGTGGCATGGCAGGTGATGCTCCAGACTGCGCTGGATGTACACCGGCCAGAATGGCTGTTGCGCCATGCGGGCTCGCTCGCCGGTGTGATGCAGGCACAGCCGCTGGCATCGGGGCTTGCACTGGCTCAGCTCGGCGAAGATGCTGCCGCCGAGGTGGCGCTGCGCCCTTGGGCGTCGCATGCGCAGCACGGGCCGGCAGCAACGCTGGCGCTGTGGGCGCTCGCCTGCAAGCGGCGTGGTTTGCCTGCCGCAGCGCCAAACGAGGCAGCAGGCAAAGTAGGCGAGTCAGCAGGCGAGGCAACAGGTGGTGCGCGTGCTGTTGGCCTCGCGCACTGCCATGCGGCTATGCCGCCGTGGCCTGCGGCAGCCTGCGCAGCGGAGGCGTTGCTACGCGAGCCTGCGCCCGCCGCCGCAAGCCCAGCGCAAGCGCCGCAGGCCGCCGTGCACGCCGCCGCCGATGCGCTTGCGCGCGTGGGCGCCTGGCCAGCGTGGCTGCGCCTGCTGACGGCATTGCCGCCGGGCGCCGCACCGGCGCTGCTCGCGGCGCTTGCGCCTGCGGCACGCTGCGGGGTGCTGCGCGCACCCGCGAGCGTCCGCGAAGGGCTGCTTCAGCTCTGCGGCGGCGAGCCTCCAGCCGCAGGGCAGCCCTTCGCGGACGAAGTGCCCGCCGCCATCCGCACAGCGGAGGCACTTGTGGCGGGCACGCTCGCGTTGCTCGCAGGGCGGCGGCATGCCGCGCGTGCATGGGCCGAACTGGCCCAGTGCAGCTCGCTGCAAGCCACCGCCGCAGGCCGCCCGGCGACGACCGTTACGCCGGGCGTACGTGCATTGTTGCGCCTGACAGCTCCTGGCGCAACCACTGCTGACAGCTATGCAGCGCAATGCCAGCTGCTATGGGTACACTTATAGAGGGTGTTCCCAAAGTCCGTTACTCCATTTCTATCTTCATCCCATCTTCTCGGTAAACCGATCTGTTTGAACACGCACTTATAAATCCCGGCGTTTAATCGGTTAACTTTTACGAATGACTGCCCGAAAACAACGAATGGGGGTGCCATACATGTCAGACCAGATGGCATCCTCAGGCTCTTCCACGCTCAGCTTCCCATCAATCGTTAATCCGGTAACAGCCATGATGGTCTCCAGCAGGTCAGGGCGCATCTCGGGCACGTCAAACGTTGCGATTAACCTTCCATCTGGCTTCATGACTCGGGCGAATTCTCGAAAC
Source organism: Paenibacillus sp. ACRSA (assembly GCF_022346845.1). NCBI lineage: Bacteria > Bacillati > Bacillota > Bacilli > Caryophanales > Paenibacillaceae > Paenibacillus > Paenibacillus sp. ACRSA. Next base: position 391,676 of record NZ_JAKRNP010000004.1, read on the forward strand.
GCACGTAACATCGTGCCTGTATCTAGATGCTCCAATACAGAGATGCAGAAGACGCGGTCGAATGTGCTTGCTTGATAGGGTAACTGAGCAAGATTAGCCTGTGCACGGTGCAGTTTGGTTAGATAGAACTCAGGAAAATCACGTGCGGCTTCTTCGCCAAAGTCTGAGATGATATCCAGCAGGATGGCTTCCTCCGATAATATGCGATCATCCCAATCGCAGGCATGAACCTCCTGACATTGCTCTGCGAGCCAGAATTTGAAGGGGTGTGAGATGCCACAGGCAGCGTCTAGAACAACGTCACTCGGACGAGCGAATTGACGAGCCCATTCGTATTCATAAGGTCTGCTCCACCATGCCGGATGTAAGGGGAATATCAGTGTATCGGTCTTAGGATCATTACGTCGAACATATCTAGATTCCATTAATTCTGTCTGATCCGCTGCATCCATCATCATCGAACCCCTTCCTTCATATCTGCGTCAGCAAGAAATGTACGGAGTACCTCACTCCATTTGCGTTTCCATCGGGATAGATCATAGGCGAGTGCTGTTTCGCGTGCATAGATGCCAAGACGTTCCCGCTCGGCTCTGTCTTGGACAAGTCGGACGAGAGCAGCAGTCAACGCTTCTTGGTTTGGCGGAACGAGCAATCCGTTGAATCCGTCCTGAATTAGATCGTTTAGACCACCCACATTAGAGGCGACCACAGGTAACCCGCAGCTCATTGCTTCCAGGCAGGCATACGAGGTGCCCTCCGAGAAAATCGTAGGAATGACCGCAATATCGACATGATGGTATGCCTCACGAATATCCCTGAAATCATACGTACGGTGAAATATCCGCTCGGCATGCGGGTGTGTGCGGTGCCAGTAACGGAAGGAACGGCCTACGGTACTGCCTTCAACCAGTTCTCCGGCGAACTCGATCTCCAGATCAGGAAAGGCTCCAAGCAACTGATCTGCCGCCAGCATCATCGGAATGATGCCACGTTCCAGGCTGACACGACGAGGATAGAGGATACGTACAGGGCGGGAGCTGGCATCTGGTTCGTTCAACTTATTCGCTACAGCCAACCCTGCAGGCTGTTCTTCACTTTCTTCACTTTCTTCATCCTCTTCGTTCTGCACCTCCGGCTTCTGTGTAAACATGTTCTTAGGTACATCCCCATCTATATGCTGATCTCGCTCTAGCTCAGGAGATGGGGAATCAGACGTGCTGGAGATGACGATACGATCTAAACTATCTTCATGCTGCTCTAGGTCTTCCTTCCACTGGGATAGCCACTGTGCCTCCTGTTCTTGCTGCATCTGACGCCGAGGAGGAGCAGGGGTGAAGTATGAGGTATCGACTGCATTCGGAATTAAAATGAGCTGTGCAGGGTCACTGAACGTGCATGAAGCACGACAATAAGTCTGAAAATGAGAATCCACAGATACGATATTCAGCAGTCCATCGACAGCCTGCTGAATATGCTCGGCAACCTGTTGCTTTGTTTCAAGCGGTAGGCCAGGACGATCCCAATTAATACCGTGGCAGATACCGAGACTGCCTGGTTTATAAGCAATCGGTTGCCAGATGCAGCTAGCATAAATGATAGGGCCGCGTGCAGCATCGGCCATTCGGGCGAAGGCTTCAGGCACATCGTTCATATCGTATGGGTAACCGAAAACGTCAATCTGTTCTGTACGTGTCTGAAAAGCTTCGAAATAGGATAGTTGATGCACTTCAGGGATATGTCCCATCTCATGTATGACACTGCATAGATCCAAAATATATCGTTCCAGTCCACCCCCAAACACCCGTGCAAACTCCCGGTTGTACCCGTCTGTGAAGCTGTGCGTTAGAATGCTGACTACCCCCATGTCACTGCTCCTCCTTCCAAGGAACCAGCCGGGGTTCCGGATCAAGAATAGACTCATAGTGTTCGAGACTGCCCCATTGTCCATCAGGATCAATGCGCTTGTAACGCAGATATTTACGCACCCGATCTTCCAGACTACCTGCCCAGCCGAGGTGTTGTACTTTTAATTCGGTATGGATGCCAGGCAAGACCATGCAGGATAGGGGGAGACGGGGAACGTGATGATTTTGCTGTGGGTAGAAGTAGGGATATTCAGGTATATATCGCACAAGTGAGGCTGTGTGCCTCTGGTGTAGGTTCCATAGTTCATCCTCTCGATAGTGAGTACGTCCACCCCACATATCGTAGAACCGAAATGCAACCCAGTCCGCATGCTCCTGGTTAATGAGCTCCCGCACGGCTTGTTTGGCTTTTGTCCCGTACAACTCATCAGCATCAACAGATAGGAGCCAGTCTGGTGAGGTACTCACAGCCGCTTGCCATAAGACGTTACGTAGACGCCATTCCTGAGCAAATAACGGTTGTTCAAGCACCTCTAAGCGGACAACCTTGGGATAAGACCGGCAGATATCTGGCGTTCCATCTGTACTAGCATCATCCACGATCACGATCTCATCTACAAAATCACTCAGATTGTGCAGCACTTCCTCCAGATATCGCCCACGTTCGTTTCGAACCTGAAGCATTGCAGTCAGTTTGTTGTTTTGGCTTTTGCGGATTCGCCGGATGGAGGCTGGCTCTGTCTCGAGGATTGGCTCCCGCATATGCTGTCTGCGTTTCTTTGGATCAAACATTAGGGCACCTCCCCAAGTAGCTGTTGTATCGCTTGATCCAGCAGTTCCATTTCGACAATTCGGGCAAGAGCATGCTCATCATCTAGAGCTGATTCTAGAAATAATGTAACTGCTCCATGGCGTTCTCCCCGCAGGGCTAGAGCGGTAGCGGACAATTGGCGGTAATCTTGCTGGCTGGCTTGATCCACAATATCTGCGGCATGAACCAGTTTAAGTGCTTCCTCTACACGTCCGGTTTCTTGGAAAATGCGAAACTTCCAGTGCCGGGCCGTTTCTCCGCCGAGCTCATCGAGTACTTTTAGAGCCGTTCCATAATCATCATTCAGACGTAGTAATTCTGCCTGCACGAGCTGATGCTCTCCAGCCTCCAGCCAGCGACATAACTGCTCATAATGATGCCGTTCCTGATCCGTGGCGGCAGTCGTTCCATACACTTGCAGAGCGTTCTCCACTTCCCCGGCTCTTGCTTGAATGGCGGAGAGGAAGCGGTAGTGTGATTGAACACAGTCAGAGCGTCCACTTGAGATCGCATGGGCAAACGCTTCTTGAACGGTTGCAGCCGCCCGCGAGTCTTCCAATATATATTCATAAGCAGCGAGCAAAAAGGAGATCGTCTCATGTGCGCCTGTTTTGGAACGGAGCTTCCGATAATAATCCGCTCTTAGCTTACATTGAAGCTGGGTAACGGTATCTGTGGCACTGCTATGGATCTGTTGGAGTGCATGCAGGAACAGCATTTCGTAATCCAGCAGTGGAATTTCAAGCTCATCTTTTTGCATCATGCCAGTAGGTGTAGGGTCTTCCCCGCCTAGCCAGACAGTGCGGACACCTTGAAATACCAGTTTCATATAACGTGTCTCTGAGGACGTACATACCAGATTAGAAATGCCAACCAGCTTGCTAATACAGCTCTCCCAGAGCGGCGAGTCGGCTTCCTCTTGGACAGGTTCTGGCAGGAGCGTTATCAACAGATCAGGCTGAATGGAGGCTACTGCGGTAAGCCAGTACGGATGCGCAACGACTGCAACAGTACGAGGCTGTTGTAGCAGTTCTTCCGCCTCCAGTAAGGATATTAGCGTAATTGCTGCAGGTAGATCGTCTGACCGTTCCAGATGGCTAACGTAGTAGACTGCTCCTTCAGCAGCCAGTAGTGCAGCAATGTCTGGATAAGGAAATGACGACCATCCCCCTTTACGGGGAAATAGAACGTATTGAATTGGAGAGAGGGACGTCTCCTTATATTTTTGAGCTGTCTCGTTCGGATGAATCTGACTCTCGCTGGATTGTACAGGTTCTTCCACGGGCTGGATCACCTCACTTTGTTTGCATTTAGACTCGGATAACACGGATATAATTCGTTGGACTCACTCCATATGTAAAGCCTTTGTCGCACAAGGAATAGGTTGCCTGACATTAACATATGGGCATTCCGTCTCAAACATGAGCAACTTCCGTGAATAGACGAAGTTGACAAGCGTTCAAAATAACAGAGAATCATACTTTAAATTGGCACTAATGTGTGACCGTCGTCACATTTTTGTGGATTTTTCGATTAAGTTTGTGATTATTATCACATGTATAAAATAGGTAATCTGGCACAATACGTTCATCAATGTATTTGGTGGACAGACAGCGAAGGTGCAGCTTCAATCCCAAGTACATACATAATCATGCGAATAGAAGAGAAAGAAGGGGTAACGGTATGGATCCGATCATGCTATCGCGAATCCAATATGCGCTCACAACGATTTTCCATTTCTTTTTTGTGCCGCTGTCCATCGGTCTAGTGCTGCTGGTAGCGATCATGGAGACGTTGTACGTCATGAAGGGAAAAGAAATTTACAAAACGATGGCCAAGTTCTGGGGCAAATTGTTCCTGATTAACTTTGCAGTTGGCGTCGTTACAGGTATCCTGCAAGAGTTCCAGTTCGGTATGAATTGGTCGGAGTACTCCCGCTTTGTTGGGGATGTATTCGGTGCGCCCCTGGCTATTGAAGCCTTGCTGGCGTTTTTTATGGAGTCTACCTTTATTGGGCTATGGATATTTGGCTGGGATCGTTTGTCCAAAAAAGTCCATCTGGCCTGCATCTGGCTGGTGTTTGTCGGCACCTTCTTATCGGCACTGTGGATATTAGCAGCGAATTCATTCATGCAGCATCCAGTGGGCTTCGAGATTAACAACGGCCGAGCCGAGATGAATGATTTCTTCGCACTGATTACCAATGGTCAGCTGCTCGTTGAGTTCCCGCATACGATCTTTGGAGCATTAATGACAGGAGCGTTTGTTGTAACAGGAATCAGTGCCTATAAATTAATGAAAAAACAGGACGTTGAGATTTTCCGCAAATCATTCAATATTGCGATCATCATCGGTCTTGTATCCTCCTTCGGTGTAGCCTTCTCTGGGCACTTCCAGGCACAATACCTGGTTGAGACCCAACCGATGAAAATGGCAGCCAGTGAAGGAACGTGGACAACAACAGAAGACCCTGCACCATGGACGGTGGTTGCTTTCATCGATCCGGAGAAGCAGGAGAATTCAGGGGAGATCAAAATCCCAGGATTGCTGAGTTACCTTTCCTACAGTACATTTTCGGGCAGCGTCAAGGGTATGAAAGAATTGAATGCAGAATACCAGCAGACTTACGGCCCTGGAGATTACATCCCACCGGTACGTACGACCTTCTGGAGCTTCCGCATTATGATTGCGGCAGGTGGTTTGATGATTGCACTGGCTCTATATGGTACGTACCTAGCTATGCGCAAGAAGCTGGAAGTGGCGAAGCCATGGTTTATGCGTCTCATGGTATTTGCCATTTCTCTGCCGTTTATCGCGAACACCTCCGGATGGATCATGACCGAGGTTGGACGGCAGCCTTGGACGGTATTTGGCTATATGACGACGGAGGCTGGTATTTCACCGAATGTATCGGCAGGTATGATCTTGTTCTCTACCATTGCATTCACGGCTGCCTACACCGTGCTAGGTATCGTGATGGTTTATCTGTTTGTGCGTGAGATCAAAGCAGGGCCATATGCTGTAGATAAGCCAGAAGATCAGGACGAATCGGCCGATCCGTTCGGCGTGGATGGGGGGTATTCCGTTGTCACTAAGTGAGCTTTGGTTTTTGCTGATCGCCGTGTTATTTGTCGGTTTCTTTTTCCTTGAAGGCTTCGATTTTGGTGTAGGGATGTCATCAGGTATCATCGCCAAGACAGACCGGGAGCGTCGTACACTCATTAATTCGATTGGCCCGTTCTGGGATGGAAACGAGGTGTGGCTGATTACGGCAGGGGGCGCCATGTTTGCGGCCTTCCCGCACTGGTACGCCACGTTGTTCAGTGGTTTTTACCTGCCGCTAGTTGTGGTGCTGTTAGCTCTGATCGGACGCGGGGTAGCATTTGAATTCCGCAGTAAAGTAAAGCAGCAACAGTGGCGCAAAACGTGGGATATCATCATCGTTGTATCCAGTGCTTTGCTGCCCTTCTTGTTCGGCGTTGTGTTCGCTACGCTGATGAAGGGTCTGCCGATTGATGGAGAGATGCAGCTTCGTGCAGGTTTTCTAGACATCGTTAATCCATATACGGTCGTAGGTGGTTTAAGTGTGACCTTATTGTGTCTAGTTCATGGACTATTATTTGTCTCACTGCGCACTGTTGGCGACCTAAGAGAGCGTGCTCTCCATACAGCGCGCCAATTGATGCTTCCGCTTGCGGCTATGCTTGCCATTTACGCGGTGATGACCTATCTTATGACCGATATTTTCACTGTACGGGGTTGGGCACTCTGGATCATGGTGATCCTTGGGGCAGCAGCACTGGCTTTAGCGAATTATTTCGTTCGTCAGAAACGGGAAGGCTGGGCTTTTGGTATGACGGGAGCTGTAATCGCGATTTCTTTTGCTTCGGTATTTATCGGTCTGTTCCCAAGAGTGATGATTAGTTCGTTAGGCTCTGCATTTGACCTGACCGTATATAATGCTTCCTCGGGTGGGTACTCCTTGAAAGTGATGACGATTGTAGCATGCACCTTACTGCCGTTTGTCCTTGGCTATCAGATCTGGAGTTATTATGTGTTCCGCAAACGCTTGAACGAGCAGCACCACCTGGAGTACTGATATGGGACGCGGGCTGATGAAGCTGCCGGGCATCCGGCCAGTACTAGCGCTGGCTTCAGCGCTGGTGCTGCTGCAGGCGATGACGATCATTATGCAGGCCAAATGGCTTGCACAGGCCATCACAGCTATGTTTGAAGGTTCATCCATAACAGAGCAATACTCGGTACTGCTGCTGTTCCTGGCTGCTTTTGCTGCCCGCTATGCTATATCTTACTGGCTGCAGCTTGTGACCTCACAGTATGCGGAGCGAACGGGAACCGATCTACGAAGACAGTTGGTGGAGCAATGGTTTCGGTTAGGGCCACGCTTTGCCAAGACGGAAGGTACAGGGCATCTGGTGACTTTGGCACGAGAGGGAATAGCCCAATATAAAACGTATTTGGAACTAATCATTCCTCGAATGTTAGGGATGGGATTTATACCGATTGTGCTGTTGTTATATGTGTTTAAATTGGACGTAATGTCCGGGGTGATTCTCATGCTGACCCTTCCTATTCTGATCACGTTCCTCATCCTGGTTGGTCTGGCTGCGCAACGCAAAATAGATGGTCAGTTCAGATCGTATAAAGCACTAGCCAATCATTTTGTCGATACCCTGCGTGGGTTAGAAACATTAAAAACCTTGGGACAGAGCGAGCGGCATGCACAGACAATTACTCAGGTTAGTCAGCGTTACCGCAAAGCTACAATGTCTACGCTACGAATGGCGTTTCTCTCATCATTTGCACTCGACTTCTTCACGATGTTATCGGTGGCTTCGGTGGCGGTTGGCCTGGGACTGCGTCTAACGGAAGGCCACATGCTGCTTGGCCCTGCGTTAACGGTACTTATTCTGGCGCCGGAATATTTCTTGCCGGTACGGATGGTCGGTGCGGATTATCATGCAACATTGGATGGTAAGGAAGCAGGAGAAGCAATTCATCGGATGATTGAACGAGGTAAGCAAGCTGAACGTGAGCAAAAACAAGCCTACGATCAGGTAATCTTGCATACCGAAAGGGAGAACAAGTCATCAGCAACGATGAAGTTTCATCTTGCAGATTCTCAGCGATCGGCAGATCGGCAGAAGCAATCAACCCAAGAGGCTGAGCCTCCAACCTACGATGGGCTATGGAGCAAGACGAGCCGGTTGGCGTTAACGGATCTACAGGTTCGACATGAAGAGGGTGCACCTCCTTCGCTTACGGACGTGACGTTTCAGGTTTCAGGCACGAGCAAAGTTGGCATTATCGGAGCCAGTGGAGCGGGCAAATCCACCTTGATTGATGTATTAGCTGGTTTTCAATTGCCCACCTCTGGTCGTATGGTCGTGGATGGGAGACCGATATCCCCAGATATGGTGAAGTCGTGGAGAAGTCAGACTGCGCTCATCCCGCAGCATCCCTATATTTTTAGCGGTAGTTTAGCGGATAACATTCGTCTCTATCGACCTGAGGCATCGAACGTAGAGCTGGCTGCAGCGATTAGTGCAGCAGGATTAAGTTCACTAGTGTCGTCATTGCCTCACGGAATGGATGAAATGATTGGTTCTGGTGGTCGACAGCTCAGCGGTGGACAGGAGCAGCGTGTGGCTCTGGCGAGAGCTTTGTTAGGTGCAAGACCCATGCTGCTGTTAGATGAACCGACGGCACACCTGGATGTCGAGACAGAATATGAACTGAAGCAGACGATGTTGCCGCTATTCGAAGACAAGCTAGTCTTCCTCGCTACCCACCGACTACACTGGATGCCACATATGGACTGGATAATTGTCATGGAAGCTGGAACCGTGGCGGAGACAGGCACGCATGCACAATTGATGGCTCGTCAAGGCGTGTATTATCAGATGATTCAGGCCCAGATGGAGGCGGTGTAAGGATGAGAGCTGGATATCAATCAATAGAGACGGAACGTTACCTCCGCTCGGAGAAAAAATGGGAGTGGATCACGCCTTATGTGAAGCAGTATCGTTGGAGGTTCGTAGGGGTCATAGCACTGGGCACGGCTGCGATGCTGTGTGCCGTATTATTGCTCTTCACTTCAGGATACCTCATCTCTGCATCTGCTCTTCGTCCTGAGAATATTCTGATGGTTTATGTGCCGATTGTAGGCGTACGTGCCTTTGGGATCTTCCGAGCGGTGTTCCGGTACGTCGAGCGATTGGCCGGGCATGATGCAGTACTGCGCGTGCTTGCGGATCAACGCGTGAAGCTGTATCGGATTTTGGAGCCACAGGCGCTATTTCTTCGTTCCCGCATGCAGACAGGAGATGTACTAGGGGCGCTTGCAGAGGATGTCGAGCGTCTTCAGGATATCTATCTGCGAACCATATTTCCAGCGATTACGGCGCTTGTGATCTACGGTGCTGCAGTGATTACTTTTGGTACGATAGATGTTGGATTTGCGTGCTGGATGGGACTATATATGTTGTTTCTAATCGGTGTATGGCCTGCGATATCACTCCAAGTCACCTGGAAGTTAAACGTGAGGCTGAAACGGGAAAATAGTAAGTTGTACACTCGCCTTACGGATGGCGTTCTTGGTCTAGGAGATTGGATGGCAAGTGGTCGTGCTACGGAATTTGTGCAACAACACGATGAAGCAGAGGTACAAGCAGATGCCATTCGTCGAAGGTTGCGACAGTGGAGAAGATGGCGTGATCTTGTCGCCCAGCTCGTCATTGGGCTTATGGTTGTGTCCGTCACGGTATGGGCGGGCGGTGAAGTGGCGGCGATGCAACTGCCTGCGGTTATGATTGCAGCCTTTGTTTTGGTGTTATTCCCACTCACGGAAGCTATACTGCCTGTGGCAGATGCTGTGGAGCACATTCCACAATATCGTGAATCGCTGAATCATCTGCATCAGCTTGAAGCTCATGAGGAGCAAGTCTTTTCAAAAAGGACGACGAAAGGCCAAGAGCAGGAGCAGGAGCAGGAGCAGGAGCAGGAGGATGAGAACGAGACGAATCGACGTATTCGCTTGCGCATAACTCCTAAGCTGAGAGCAGACATTGAGATTAACCGTGTCAGTTACCGTTATACCTCCAGTGATGCCGATGCTGTGCAGGAAGTGTCTCTCGATCTCCCCCAAGGGAAACGATTAGCCATTCTAGGACGTAGCGGTGGAGGCAAATCTACGCTTTTAAAGCTAATTCAAGGTGTAATCGTACCGACGAGTGGACATGTGCTCATCAATGGTTTAGCTGTGCCAACGCTTGGTGAAAACATGACGGATGCCATTGCTGTATTGAACCAAAGTCCACATCTATTTGATACAACGGTGGCGAATAACCTACGAATTGGGCGTCCGGATGCTACGAATGAAGAGATTCGGCAAGTGGCCGCACAAGTAGGTCTAGCTGAGCTGATCGAGTCTTTGCCACAGGCGTATGATACGCCGATGCTGGAGACGGGTTTACGTTTCTCGGGTGGGGAGCGGCAACGAATTGCGCTCGCACGGGTTCTGCTCCGTGAGACACCCATCGTTATTTTCGATGAACCAACCGTAGGGCTTGATCCGATGACGGAACGTGCACTAATGCGTACGATCTTAGACAGCATGCAGGGCAAAACGATGATCTGGGTGACCCATAACCTGATGGGTGCAGAGCAGATGGATGAACTTATTTTTATGGAAAAGGGAAAGATCGTCATGCAGGGTTCTCACGAACAATTGCTGGCAAGGGAAGAGCGCTACCGGCGGCTTGTTGAACTTGATCGACCCGGATGGGCAGACCGGCAGAAACGGGAAAGCCAATTATCACCTGTAGCTTCCAGATAAGATTACTGGAGGTGATCTGGTAGGGATGGTATGTATGAAGTGATAGATAAAAAAAAGGGCTGTCCCATAATGAAGTGCATCCCATATCATTACAGGCTATTATTATTTCACCTGTTTACGATATGGGGAGCACATCAGACGGGGACAGCCCTTTAGTTGCTTTTGAAATAATGAATCTGACACACGCTATTAACTATCATTTTTCCGGATCAGAGAGCTAACGAATCACAGAAACGTTATTTCGTAGATTCAGTCAACTTTGGAGAATTTAACACCGTTTTATGACAGGATAGCGATACAGAGATTCGTTAAATTTTGCATACGTAAATGATCGACCTGTTAAGATGCGGTAGGTTCGTTAGCACTTGGAGCGAACAGGAACATCTTTTGAGACAGCTCTATATGATCCATAGCTATCTGCTGGTTTGGACACTTCACCAATACCCCGACCTAGAAGGTATTCTGTTCTTGTCATAGTTAGAGTCACATAGGCGATAGCTTGTAGCTCAGCTTATTTTAATTTACGTTTCTACCAGCAGTAGAATAATAGACGATAGACAGAGGCATGTACTGATCAGATACAGGACAGCTACCACCTGTTTGTGATTTAAGCCTGCACGGAGAAGTCGGTAATGCGCCTGACTTGCATCTGCTTGATAGATTGCTTTGCCTTGGATGAACCGTTTGATGACAACAAAGATATTGTCAAAGATCGGCACGCCAAGCGCTAGAATTGGGATAAAGAGCGATAGTGTAGTGGCTTGCTTGAATGCTCCATCCAGAGCGATAACAGCCAGAATAAAACCAAGGAATGTAGCCCCTGCATCCCCCATAAATACTTTTGCCGGAGGTTTATTGTATTTAAGATAAGCCAAGGTTACACCCACTAGAATAATAGACATGAGCGCAGAATCACTCTGCCCTTTGACGACTGCAACGATGAACAATGTAACTGCCGAGATTGCCGATAATCCCCCCGCAAGTCCATCCATACCATCGGAGAAATTAATGACAGTAGTTACACCGAAGATCCACAGAATCGTCAGTATGAACTGAAGCCAGATGGGAAGCATGATGTACTCAGAATTCAGTGGGTTAACGAACCCAGTAAACGCAATTCCCGAAAGGAACACAAGCACAGCTGCAGAGATCTGAATAATCATCTTAGGTAGCGCAGGAAAGTCTTTCCCTTTGGTTTTGTACCAATCATCAATGGTACCAATCGTTAACAGAAGTATACCGCCGGCCACGAGAGCCGCCGTTTCCCATGAGAGTTCTTTGGTAAACATAATATATGTAAGGAAAAATCCGACGAATATCGCGTAACTAGCTGTTAGTGGAATAGGCTGTCTATGTAGTTTTCTCTCCACGTCTTCACGTGGCTTGTCTACAAAGTCCAGGCGATGAGCCAAACGACTGAGCGGCGGAATAAGCACCAGCACGACAGCAAAAGACAACATAAATGCCACAAGATATATCATAACTTCTCTTGGTTCACTCCTATCTTCACATTTCCTCTTATTATACGAGCTTGGCAGGAAATCTGTCGATGTCATTATTGTAACCAGTAAATTAAATGCGTGCCGGGCACTTCATGGGAAAATGACGCAGCAGGGTGCAAAAAGGCGGTAAAAGATGCACTTCAGCGAATTTTGAGAAACGCCCTAGCGACTCTGAGGCAGATACGGGGCAAAGTAACGATGGGCAGCATCTGTATTGTAGCCGTCATCTCCTTGCCAGGTTGCGACAAATATAAAGTCGCCGGAGCCGCCTTTGCCTCTTCTCGGCTTATCAGTGGGAACGAGCAGACCAGCTGCCGCCCAAATTTCTAGTAGTGCATCTCGTTCTTGTTTGCTGGAAGGAAAGAGACCTTTCCACCGCTTCTCAAGTGAACGAGCGCTATCCTTCGGATCCCCAGTCTGTGCAGCTTCCAGAAGGCTCACCAAGATGGCTTGATCTTCAGGGGTAACCTCGGAGATTGCATCAGTGTCCTTATATAGAAGCTCTAGATCCATCAGGCAGTAGAGGAGCCAGCCGTGGCGAACGCCACCCCACTTGATCCGTTCAAAATTCAGTACATTCAAATCTGCGTCTACGTATTCTTGATCCGATTGAAGTCGCAAGAAATTACAATCTCCGCAGGCACTAGTATTGGCGTGTACAGCTCGCCGCTCGAGATAGGTATGCAGAGGAAGCTGTGAAGTCAATGCCCAACTGGACAGGGCACTGCGTAAATGTACCTTTTTGGTGGACAAACTATGTAGAAATGCAGTAACCACTCGTTCTGGGAGTGTATCGTCTTGATGAATTTCATGCAATCGTTGCACAATTTCGTCATGCGTAATCGTCAGCGGGTCGAACATAACGCCTTGGCTCTTGGCATATTCAAAGTCTTCCCCCGAGAAGGGAGTGGACACGGATCTCCAGCCTCCGCCGCCCCAGAACGTACTCATCAGTATCTTAGCTGCTTTCTTGTCCATACAGGATGCCTCCTTATTGTAGATGTAATTCAAAAAGTCCGCTTTTGATTACGAAGAATGCCTGACGGCATCTCAGCATCAAATATGGAATTCAGCCGAAATAAGCGGGATGCTTACGAAGCTTGTTTCCTTCGGAAACAATGTAGTTGCTCACGTAGTCCTGCCTACGCTCCGCTACTCCATTTCTATATCCCATCTTCTCGGTACTGAAAACCGTCCTTTTTGAACACGAACTTATAGTAGATGTAATTCAATCTAGGCTTTTTGATAAATAGGTTACGTCGGTTAGTTTGGATCGGTTAGGTTACTTATTCTTCTGTTGTATTCAGAATCATGTCGACAAGACCAGGAAACTGCGTATTCAAATCGTCCTTTCGTAGGGAATAAAAGTGCTGTTTGCCTTCAATGCGTGGTTGAATTACACCAGCTTCACGCAAAATTTTGATGTGATGGGACAACGTGGATTTTGATATATGATCTACTTCGAAAGCGGAACAATTCTTCTCGCCAGAGCTGGCTAAACAATGTGCAATTTTCATGCGGATCGGATCACCGAGTGCATTACACACTGTAGTCAACTTCATTTCCGAAGCCATAGGAATAGTAGGAGTTCTCATAGTTATGACGTTATCATATTCAGCGTGTTCTTTCAATGTTCGAAAAAATTCGAACTAAGTATTGTTATAGATTGTAAAGTGTGTTACATTTCTTTTTGTTCATTTCGAAAAAAATCGAACTAAAATATAAAGTTAGTCTACTAGGAGGATTACAATGACCACATTATTAAACAACTATTTCCGCTTATTCGACGCTTCAAGAGCAGATGAGCGTGCGATGCAAGATCTATTGTCCCTATTTACACCTGATGCCGAGATTGTATTGAACGGAACGAGTAGAAAAGGGTTCGAAGGATTCATGAAGGCATTCTACGAGTACAATAGTGATGTCAAACATATGTGGGAGAAATGGGAGCTACAGCCGGACGGCAGCTATCAGACCAATTGGGCGGTATGCGGGCAGTCTGCGGACGGTAAGGTATATGCCAAAACAGGGATTGACATTGCCCGACTGAATGATGCGGGACAGATTATATATCTGGAGAATGTACAAGATGATAAAGATGCTTTTAGTAAATATAATCAGTAATGTGGGTTAATTATTGTCGTACAGCTAGGCTTTGCGTAGAAGCTATTCTTCGAATTTGCTTTTGATAAGAAAAGTAGGCCTAACGGAACGATCCTTATCAATTTTTGAAACTTAGCTGAATTAATCCTAAGAAGACTGCCTGCATAGGCAGTTTTTTTGTATGCTCTTCTTAGGTGAGCTTGAGAATTCGAGAGAGCTACTAGGGAGTTATGAGGTAATCGTAGCTGCTGTAAAAGAGATTCAACGAAGTTGTATGATATAATATGGACTAAATATATACATCGGAGGTCTGAATTGGATAAAAACATAAAGTGGGGATTAGTCATTTTGGCGATGGGGGCAGGTAGTTTTTTTCTATCGCGAACTTCTTATGATGTGTTGAATGTGATCTATGATGTTGCTGTTATTATAACGATTATCCTTATTTACGTTTTAGTTTTTAGGAAGAAAAAACAATAAAAGCCTGAAGAATGGATCCCAAAGGTTCATTAAAATGATGATTAGAATCACTATACGCAAGACGTACGCAAAGCGAGGACGTTAACAAGAGAGTGGGGTTAACATGTATCTTATCGCGCTGGTCACACTTGTTATTACAGGCTTGGTAGCCATACTGCATATCATATTTGATCTCAAGGCACTGGGCGATAGCATTGCTCTGTTCGTGAAAATATCTGATTTGTTGTTTTGGTTATCCTTATTATTCTTTGTTCATAAAATGCCCACGAAACAAGAGAAAAAGAATTCAAAGAAATCTTAAATTACGCTATGGTTAGTTAGGGAGTTATATCACCGTCATATGAGCGAGATAGCGTGCTTGAATTTGGATTATTGGATTACAAAAGGGTGACGAAGAGATCCTCTGCATAATAAGTATACTAAACACAACATAAATAACAGGCTCCACTGTTCATAAACAGGAAGCCTGTTATTTATGTTGTTCAGTTATTCATATAGTAGATATCCGTTCTTGTAGTAAGGTTCCTACTGTCCTACGGATGCATCGTTTTATTCTGAAAAGCAGCAATGTCCGCGTATTCTTCCTCGAACTTACGGGATATGCGGATGAAGATCGGCAGCAGTTCCCGATACACCCGAACATGCTCCTGATCTGGCTTATGCCGATGTGTCGAGCCAATCATATTGGATACAACGCTGAGAGAATCAATCCTTCCAAGAGCATACAGTCCCAGCACCGCTGCTCCAAGGCAAGAGCTCTCAATGCTCTCGGGAATGATTACATCCTGATCGAAGATATCTGCCATCATCTGACGCCAGAGCTCGGAACGAGCGAATCCGCCAGTGGCTTGAATTTTGGTGGGGCGACCAATCTTCTCTTCTATGGCAAGCATAACAGTATATAGGTTGAAGAGAACGCCTTCTAGTGCAGCGCGAATCATATGTTCCTTCTTGTGATGCAGCGTCAGCCCGAAGAAGGAGCCTCGTGCACTTGGATTCCAGAGCGGTGCGCGTTCACCTGTCATGTAAGGATGGAATAGTAACCCCTCCGAACCTGCAGGTACATTTTCCGCAACACGGGTTAGCACTTCATACGGATCAATCCCCAGACGTTTCGCTGTCTCAACTTCAGCAGCGGCAAACTCATCTCGAATCCAGCGGAAGATCACGCCGCCATTATTCACAGGGCCACCAATCACCCATTGATCTTCTGTAAGCGCGTAACAGAAGAAACGACCCTTGGGGTCAGTTACAGGTTGATCTACAACCGTGCGGATCGCTCCACTTGTACCGATGGTGACAGCGACAACCCCAGGATCAATCGCATTTACCCCCAGATTGGAAAGCACCCCATCACTAGCTCCAATGACAAATGGTGTGGTCACCGCAATCCCCATTTCTTTAGCATACTCTGGGTGTAGTCCCTGACGGAGCACATGTGTTGTCGGTACGAGATGGGATAGGTGCTTCGGCGTAATGCCTGCTACTTGCAGTGCTTCCTCATCCCAATCTAGCTTCTCCAGATTCATAAGCCCAGTCGCTGAAGCCATGGAATGATCAATCACGTATTGGGAAAATAATTTATAGAAAACATATTCTTTCATGGAGATCAATTTGTGTGTCTGTTTAAACAGTTCCGGTTGATCACGAGTGAGCCACATGATTTTGGTCAAAGGCGACATCGGATGAATGGGTGTCCCTGTTCGAAGATAAATGTCATGACCATTCATATCGGACTGGAGCACTTTCGTCCATTCGGCGCTGCGATTATCCGCCCACGTCATGGCTCGCATCAATGGTTTACCGTGTGCATCCACAGGCAGAATGCTGTGCATGGCAGAACTAAATGAGACAAATAGAATCTCATCCGGCTTCACTTTCGCCTTGGAGGTAGCCTGTTTAACCGATGCGATGACGGCTTGGAAAATATCCTCCGCATCCTGCTCTGCGATGGCAGGTGTCGGGGTGTGCAGCGGATAATTCGCACTGCCTTGAGATACAATGGTTCCATTTTGCTCGAACAGAACCGCTTTGGTAGAGGTTGTGCCGATATCTACGCCGATCATATAGGGTGAAGAAGCCATTTTGTCATCCCTCTTTCTGCGGTATTTATCTACAGATAAGAATATCAGAGTTGAGGGATGGATCAAAATGTATCATTCTTAGTCCTTCACCGCGCCTGCGGCAATATCTGAAATAAACTGACGGCTGATGAATAGAAACATAATGATCAAAGGGATGACGGCAAGCAGTGTACCTGCAATGACCATGGAATAATCCGTGTTGTACAGACCATTCAATTGAGAAAGGGCGATCTGTAGTGTATATTTTCGCTCATCTGTCAGTACGATCAAGGGCCACAGATAATCATTCCATACCCCAATGAAGGTGAAGGCGCCAAGGAAAGCAAAGGCAGGCCGCAAAATGGGCAGAGCGACATTCCAATACAAGCGGAAGAAGTTGCAGCCGTCAATTCGACCAGCATCCAGCAAGTCGTTCGGAATAGACTCCGTCGCATACTGGCGAATCCAGAATATACCGAAGGCATTCACCATGCCCGGAATAATGAGTGCTTTGAAGGAACCGACCCAGCCAAACGTCGCCATGAGCACGAAGGATGGAACCAGGGATAGCTGTGAAGGTACCATCATGGTGGCGATGAGCAGCACGAAAAGCCATTTTTTGCCCGGAAATTCAAACTTCGCAAACGCAAACCCTGCCAAAGAATCAAAAAACAGTACCAATATAGTGACCATTCCAGCTACAAATAACGTATTGAGAAAAGCACCCCAGAAGTCAATCTGCTGCAATACGCGCGTAATATTGTTCCACATCTCGCCCCCGAACCACAGCTTGGGTGGGAAGCTATAAATATCCGACGTTGTCCGTGTAGACATCACGATTAGCCAATAGAACGGGAACATGGAAATGATCATGCCCCCGATGAGTCCGATATACAACACTACCGATTTGAGAGATCTGGACGTCATGAGCACTACCCCCTTGTCATGGTCACATCAGGATGATTTGCCTTGAACGAGCTTCCAGTTCACTATTGAGAATAGAGCGATAATAAGGAACATTCCCCAACCTACAGCAGCACCATATCCAAAGTAATTGTTGATGAACGATTCGCGGTAGAGATAGAGGACAATCGTCATACCAGCAGCGCCTGCACCACCATCGTTGCCTACGAGAATCTGCGGTTCGGTAAATAGCTGCATGCCCCCAATAGTGGAGGTGATCACGGTAAACAGAATGACAGGTCGTAGCATTGGAATGGTGATTCGGAAAAAGGATTGAATTCCAGAAGCTCCATCGATCTTGGCAGCCTCATATAAAGTGTTGGGAATGCTCTGTAGTCCAGCTAGGTAGATGACGGCATTGTATCCTGTCCAGCGCCAGACAACCATGGATGATATGGCTACTTTAATGCCCCATGGTGCATTTAGCCATTCGACGACTGGAAGCCCGACCGATTGTAGCAAATAATTGAGGAAGCCATAGTTGTTGGCAAATAACGCGCCAAATATGATAGCGACAGCAACAATAGACGTTACGTTGGGGAGGAAGTAGCCCACCCGGAAGAGGGTTTTGAACTTCACAAACGGTGCATGTAGCAGGAAAGCTATGATTAAAGCAAAGAAGAGCATCGGAATTGTCGAGTAGATCCAGATCATGAACGTGTTGCCCACCGCTTGCCAGAACTCCACATCGGACAGCAGATATTTAAAATTGTTCAGCCCGTTATACGTCATGACTCCGATGCCATCCCACTTATGGAAGGCTAGGTATAGCGAGAAACCAATCGGAAATAGACCAAAGACAGCAAACAATAGGTAGAATGGAGAGATGGCAATATATAGTGCCCGATGCTGCCAGATGCGTGACAGGAGTGACTTCTCTTGATGCAGATCTGGACGTGCTGCCCCAGGGTCTGGATTCATTCGCGTCGTTTCGGTTGCGGCCATATCAATTCCTCCTTTGCGGATCACAATGACTTAGGTAAGACGATAATGTTACTTCAACGTTGATCAACGTGGTCAACGGAACCCAGCCAATTTATCGCTGTAATTCTCGTTCAACGCGCTGTACCGTATCTGTCCACACTTGCTGAGGATCACTATTTTGCTTCGCAATGTCATTCAACCGCCGAGTAATGATATTGTGTACCGATGGATAACGCTCCCCAAAGAAAGCATCCGGAACCTGCTGCGCTGAGGCAGCAAATACAGGCCCTGTCGCCTGCCCACCGAAGAAAGGCTCCTCCTCCTTCATAACCGGTTGATCAAATACCCCCGGTGCCGATGGGAATAAGTTTAACGTTTGATATTGCTCAAGTTGATTTTCAGGGCTTTGCAGCCAGTGAATAAGTTCAAATGCTTCTTGGGGATGTTCGCTGGATTTCAAAATAGATAGAAACGAGCCACCGTTATTACCATCACCGCCAGGTGCTCGTGTTACACGCCATTGACCCGTTGTATCAGGAGCAGCCTCCTGCAACACCTGCTTCATCCACACCGCACCGACAAATGAGGCAATCTCACCATTATTCATCGCCGCATTCCAGGTTGGCGTCCAGCCATCTGCATTGGCGAGCAGACCTTTTTGCTTGAAGGCTACCGCAGTATCCCAGCTTTTGCGCACGAGGGGGGAATCCATGCCGATAAATGAACCGTCAGGCCGGAAGTAACGCTCCGTACCTTGGGACAACACCTGGTTGTAAACGCTTCCAATATTATCGGTCAGAAAAACCTTGCCTCCGAATGCATCCTTAATCTTCTCTCCCGCTGCAGCGTAAGCATCCCAGCTATCCAATTGACGAGCAACCTCTTCCGGTTCTGAAGGGAGCCCGGCTTCCTTGAATAGATCAGCTCGATAAAATAGAGCGGTCGGTCCGGTATCCATAGGGAACCCAATCATCTGTCCACTTGGCGTGACGCCTTGTTTCCATTTCCACTCTAAGTATTGATCCTCTATCTCACCTGCTCCAAGGTCATACAAATTATAAAAGCGATCTTCACTAGGGAAAAGCTCCATGATCCAATCGTTTAGGGCTACGATATCCGGCTCGCCTGAGCGTGCAGCAAGTGTCGTCTTCAGCTTGGCTTTGAAATCACCGCCAATTTTCTGGGCAGTCAGCTCGATATTAGGAAATTTCTCTTTGGCCTTGGCAATCAGCTTGTCGTCGATGGAACGATTCCAATACCATAATGTAAGCGCCACCTTTTTGTTGTTCGCTGAATCGCTTGGTTCCGACCAGATGGAGCATCCGCTCACCAGCAGGACGCAGACCAGGATGACAGCTACCCAGCATGTTCTTTTCCGGCGGATCATGTGCATAACCCCCTCATCGATATGTTCAAGGCATAATGTTACTTTGGACTACAACATAAGTGTATGAGTAGTTTCTAAACTCATACCCAATATTCCTCGAATGAAACAATAATTTGTGACGATATAAGAAGTTGTTCGGAAAGTTCATTGCACTAATTTTTATCAGTTACTTTAAATTTAAAAGTTACTTGACACATGATAATTTTTATTCTAAACTAACTTACATAAAGTAACTAATGATGATAACAAAAATATAGATACGTACTGTATAATTTTCGAGTGATCCATTTTGGGATCTGTTACGAATGACTAAATACGATAAGATGGCTTAACAGGAGGAACGACCATGATTAATTCACATATTATAAAGCTACTTGCCCCTAAAATTCAGACTTTTCCGAGTGGAAAAGACTTCATATACCTCGTAGGACCGATTAAGCTTCCGGTCAACTTGGATGGAGAGACACACACATTCCAGTGGTATAGCTGGTTGAAGTCTGATCAAGCAATGGAAAGTGGCGAACTGATTGAATCACTCGCCTCGGCAGAGCTTGCAGAGCGTCAACAATCCAGCGTATTGGTATACGGTGATTTCGCTGAAGCACAAGAAGCCTTGATTCGGATGCATAGCATCTGTCATACAGGCGACATTTTTGGCAGCAAACGTTGTGACTGCGGCTTCCAATTGGAGCAATCCATGAAGATGATCGCTGCTCACGGTGCGGGTGCATTATTCTACCTTGCCAACCATGAAGGTCGCGGTATAGGTCTGTTCAGCAAAGCTATGGCTTATCTGTTACAAGAAGAAGGCTTGGATACGGTCGATGCGAATTTGCAACTTGGATTCACTGACGATTCACGTAATTATGATGATGCCATTGCTGTATTGCGTGCGCTTCGTTCAACACCGGTTACCTTGATCACGAACAATCCTCGTAAGCTTGCTGCACTACAAGAGGCAGGATTGAACGTGGGTGGACGTGTTCCGCTGTGGGGCGATCGTTCAGCCTTTAACGAAAAGTATTTGCAAACCAAAGTGAGCCGTTCTGGTCACTTGGCTGATGCAGATACGCTGCTTCCGCACGCACAAGCTTAACGTTTACGTTTAGGCTGATACCGTTTTTGGAATGATCGACAAGGGTTCCAATGATGGAATGCTTATCGTTAGAGTGAAGTGAGTTAAGGATAACTGCTGCTGTCGTCCCTTCTTTGCGAAGGGGACGGCAGCTTTTTTGGTTCTGAACAACATGCATAGCTTGCCGTTAACAGAGCATGGAATATACAATATAGGCATCTGATTTACGTAGGGGGAGCCGCATGCCTTTTCAGGGACAGCGTATTTTGCCAGCTGCCAAGAGTATGAAGCAATTTGAAGCGATAATTGAAGGACCATATCGATATGGGGTAATGTTAGATACCCATATTGCGCAGCTTCAGAGCTTGCTGGATGAAGCACGGCGGCGAGATAAGCAAATACTGCTGCATGCTGATCTGATCCAGGGACTCAAAAATGATGAATACGCTGCGGAGTATCTATGCCAGCACATTCGCCCAGCAGGGCTGATCTCAACACGAGCTAGTGTTATACAGAAAGCGAAGCAAAAAGGAATTACGGCCATTCAGCGAATATTCTTGCTCGATACCAATGCGCTGCAGAAGAGCTATCACTTACTGACGAAGACCCAACCTGATTTTATAGAGGTGCTGCCCGGCATTATTCCGCATATTATTACGGAGGTATCTAATCGAACAGGCATACCGATCATTGCAGGTGGGTTAATTCGTTCGGCTCACGAGGTGGAGCTTGCACTACAAGCCGGAGCAACAGCTGTTACGACGTCCAATACGGACTTGATCCGTCATTTTGGGGAATCGCTTACATAGTCATTAAATAGGAGGTTGTTTCGATGGAAAAATATATCATGGCGCTGGATCAGGGGACAACAAGTTCCCGAGCCATTTTATTTAACCGGAACGGAGAAATTGTGCATAGTGCTCAACAGGAGTTTCCGCAATATTTTCCTAAGCCCGGATGGGTTGAGCAAAATGCGAATGAAATCTGGAGTTCCATTCTAGCCGTTATGGCATCATGCCTTGCAGAGAGTGGAATCAAACCAGCCCAGATTGCTGGAATTGGAATCACGAATCAACGCGAAACGGTCGTTGTATGGGACAAAGAAACGGGACGTCCGATCTATAACGCAGTTGTGTGGCAGTCCATACAGACAGCTGAGATCTGTGATGAGCTAAAAACGAAGGGGCTAGGCGATCTCTTCCAACGCAAAACAGGTCTACTCATTAATCCATATTTCTCGGGAACTAAAGTGAAGTGGATTCTGGATCATGTGCCTGGTGCACGAGAGCGTGCAGAAGGGGGAGAATTGCTGTTTGGCACGATTGATAGCTGGCTGATCTGGAAGCTAAGCGGGGGCACACACATCACCGATGTATCCAACGCTTCACGTACACTCATGTACAATATTTATGAATTACAATGGGATGAAGAAATATTGGATATTCTAGATATCCCGAAGGTTATGTTGCCGGAAGTACGCGGATCTTCCGAAGTGTATGCATACACGACAGAATATCATTTCTTCGGTCATAAGATTCCGATTGCAGGTGCAGCAGGTGACCAACAGGCAGCGTTATTCGGGCAGGGTTGCTATACCAAGGGCAGTATGAAAAACACTTATGGCACAGGCTGCTTCATGTTGATGAATACAGGTGAGGAGCCTGTGCAATCCGACCATGGGCTTATTACAACGATCGCCTGGGGGATTAATGGTAAGGTAGAGTATGCCTTAGAAGGCAGTATATTTGTTGCAGGCTCAGCGGTGCAATGGTTGCGAGATGGCCTTAGAATGCTGCGTTCATCTCGAGATAGTGAAGATTATGCTGCGCGTGTTCCATCGACGGATGGTGTGTACATGGTGCCTGCCTTTGTTGGACTAGGTAGTCCTTACTGGGATAGTGAAGTGAAGGGTGCCGTATTTGGTCTGACACGTGGGACGACGAAAGAGCATTTTATCCGGGCTACGCTTGAAGCACTGGCCTACCAGACCAGAGACGTGCTTGCTGCAATGGAGACCGATTCAGGAATTGTAGTAAATGAACTGCGAGTAGATGGCGGAGCGGCAGCCAATGATTTCTTAATGCAGTTCCAAAGTGATATTCTGGGTATTCCTGTCGAACGCCCTACCGTGAATGAAACGACTGCATTAGGTGCAGCCTATCTGGCAGGGCTTGCTGTCGGTTATTGGAATAGCACGGAGGAATTGAAGGACCATGAGAACACGGAGCGAGAATTCCAACCGGTGATGGCACCTGAGCAACGAAACGAGCTATATGCAGGTTGGCAGCGTGCAGTAGCGGCAGCAATGGCTTTTAAATAAGTGGCAGTAGGGAAAAAATACATTTGCACTTTGTCATTAAACATATGGAATAACTTCTATTTACTAGTGGAAAATGATGCATAAATTACAGGGTATATCTTCCTGTGTAACGAAAACCATATACCCACTATTAGGAAAAGATAAGTCTTAGTGGATCAGTTTGAAAATACATCCTTGTCATTATGAAAAATTTAAAATTTTTTTGAATAATGTGTCATTTCAGGACTTCACGCCATTCAAAATGTGTGATAGGATTGGGTTACAAGTTAAAAAATGATGTCTGGAGATCGGGAGAGACCACGTACCGCTCAGCAATTGCTGTAGCGAATGACGTGGTCTTTTTTTTGTTCTTTTGCGGCTAAATATAGGGAATGAATGGGAGTGTAACGGATGACAGCTTCTTTCTCAGCGATAAATCGTACGGAATATTTGCAAGATATGGCGAATGCACATTTTGACATCTTGGTCATTGGAGGTGGCATCACGGGGGCAGGTATTGCACTAGATGCAGCCTCTCGTGGATTGAAGACAGCCGTTGTGGAAATGCAGGATTTTGCAGCGGGAACCTCCAGTCGCTCCACCAAGCTGGTGCATGGTGGTCTACGGTATTTGAAGCAGTTTGAAGTGAAGATGGTCGCTGCGGTAGGTCGTGAGCGAGCCGTCGTTTATGAAAATGGACCCCATGTGACCACACCGGAACCGATGTTGTTGCCGATCTATACGGCAGGCACTTTCGGTCGGTTCAGCACCTCCCTTGGATTGATGGTGTATGACCGATTAGCTGGGGTGAAGTATAGCGAACGGCGCAAGATGTTAAATGCCGGGGCAACAGCAGACATAGAGCCTTTATTGCGTAAAGAGGGACTGCTAGGCAGCGGACTTTACGTTGAATATCGCACGGACGATGCAAGGCTGACCATCGAGGTAATGAAGGAAGCGGTACGTTATGGGGCACAGGCTGTGAACTATGTAAAGGCAGACGGATTCATGAAAGAAAACGGTCAGATCATCGGCATCCAAGCGACGGATCAAATTCATGGTCATTCTTATCAGTTTCGGGCAAGCAAGGTCATCAATGCTTCTGGTCCATGGGTGGATGAGCTGCGTAAGGCGGATGGTTCGCGTGAAGGCAAGACATTGCAGATGACCAAAGGCATTCACTTAGTGTTCGACAGTTCACGATTTCCGTTAAGGCAGGCGGTTTATTTTGATACACCTGACGGACGAATGGTATTCGCGGTTCCACGAGATGGCAAAACCTATGTAGGTACAACAGACACTGTTTATACGGATGATCCGGCACATCCATTGATTTCTGAATCTGATCGAGATTACGTGATCCAAGCGATCAACGGCATGTTCCCTCAGATGAATATTCGTGCGGAGGATGTAGAGTCTGGCTGGGCAGGGGTGCGCCCGCTTATTCATGAGGAGGGTAAGGGGCCATCTGAGATTTCTCGTAAGGACGAGGTCTGGGTATCAGCTTCAGGCCTGATTACGATTGCTGGAGGCAAATTAACGGGATATCGTAAAATGGCTGAAATGGTCGTAGATTTGGCTGCCCGGCAGTTGGAGAAGGAAACAGGTCAATCGGTTAAGGCGTGCTTGACCAAAAAGATGCCGATCTCCGGAGGCCATGTGGACGGGTCTGCTGGATTCGAGTCCTATGCAGAACGTAAGATTAAGGATGGCGTTGCACTTGGTTTAGAGCGTCGTGCGGCTGAACGGCTGGCACGTACCTATGGCTCGAATGTGGACGCTCTCTATGATCGGATGCCGGCTCCACGGACAAAAGCAGAGTGGCATGGGTTACCACCGGAGCTGTTGTTAATGCTCAAGTACGCGATAGAAGAAGAGATGACTGTGACTCCTGCCGATTTCTTCGTTAGGAGAACGGGAGATTTATTTTTCCGTATTAACGAGGTCCGAGAGTGGAAGAACACTGTTATTTGTTATATGAGCGAACGTTTATTGTGGACAGATGAACAGACGGAAACATATAGGCAGGAACTGGATCGCTTGCTGCTGGAGGCATCTGGAAAAAAGTAAGGCAGGATTTCGACACTGGGGGTCGAATGGAACATGTAAGCGCGTAATTTAGAAAGGGGTTACATCCATGACATTGCAGATCGGAATCATTGGAACAGGCTGGTTCAGTAAAGTTCATGCAGATATTCTGGCAAGAATGGAAGGTGTACGTGTCGCTGCGGTTCTTGGCACAACACAAGAGAAAGCGGAGGCAATGGCTTCCGTATATGATGCTGCTGGTTATGGTGAGCTAGAGCATATGTTGGATGGGGAAAAGCTAGATGCGGTTTACATCTGTGTGCCTCCCATGTCTCATGGTTCAATAGAAGCTGAACTGATACGTCGTAACATCCCATTCCTAGTGGAGAAACCACTCAGCACAGGCATGGATATCCCGAAACAAATCTTGTCACAGGTACAAAATACGGGGTTACTAACTTCTGTAGGCTATCACTTCAGATACCAGGAGGCAGCTCAGGTACTACGGGAAGCGATACAAGAGCAGACGGTCGGTATGGCGCTTGGACGCTGGATGGGCGGTATGCCTGGCGTAGCTTGGTGGCGTAGACAAGAGGGTTCTGGAGGTCAATTTGTAGAACAGACTACACATATTGTGGATTTATTAAGGTATTGTGCGGGTGAAGTGACTGAGGTGTATGCTGTTGCCGCTCAGCGTATCATGCATGAGAAGCACGACCATGTTACGGTATCGGATGTAGCTAATGTATCCATCAAGTTGCAGAGTGGTGCGATTGCCAGCATTGCGAATACTTGCTTACTACCTGATGGTGAGGGTGGTGCAGGTCTGCAATTTTATACAGAAGCAGGTGTGTGGGATTGGACACCGGAACGTCTTCTGCTTCCGAGTGCGGCTCGTCATGCCATGGCAGGTCAGGAAATTCCAGCAGGGCATAATCCATATGAACGGGAAAATGAAGCATTCATCCATGCTCTTCGCACAGGCGATCGTTCACGCATTCTCTCCGATTATGCAGATGCATGTCGCACCCAAGAGATTACGACCGCAGCTTTAGCGTCAGCTGAATCTGGATTGCCTGTGAAATTGCAGCCCTCGAAAGAGCTTTCTCATTAAGGCTCATTAAGTGTAGTTCATATTTTCTAGGTATCAATAAACTTACATTGTTGAATATAAAGGTAAAGAAAGACGCCTGACAGCGGAAGTGATCCGAGGATCTAGCCGCAGTCAGGCGTCTTTGTGTTGCACATATTCATTCAGCCAATCACTAAGCAAACTCAATAACGATAATTGCTTTAACGGAGATGCTGGCTTAACCAACTGGATGATGTTATCGTTTCAACCATTCAGACGACCATCCATAAATCTGGTTGATTACGGGCTCAATGGCTCTGCCTTTAGGTGTCAGCTCGTATTCAACCCGAGGAGGGATTTCAGGATACATATGCCGTGTGACAATGCCTTCCGTCTCCATCTCTTTCAGACGCTCGGACAATAGTCGTCCGCTAATAGCCATCTCCGCTTCAAGCTCGGTAAACCGTTTGGGTCCGGATAAGAGTTGATACATGATCAACAGCACCCACTTCTTACCGATAATATCCATGGCTTGTGTGATCAGACAGGGACTTGGCGACTTCACTTTTCTCAATTTCAACGTGTTCACCTCGATTCAAGAAAGATTGATGACATAGTTCATGTATATAAAGAATTGGCTCTCTGCCACTCTAACAAAAATAAAGGACAATCAAGTCAACGCAAGTTACTACTAATAATACTGTAACATACCTTTTGTACGTATTATACACTATATATCAAAAAATTACTTGATTAAATAATCTTATTATTATATACTCACTTCATAAAAGTAAGTTAATGATTTTTAGTCTGTATTGTATGTATACATATAAATTATGCTGGAATGTATCACCTTTAGCTGAAGCGAAAGATAGAGTTACCTCGGTAGCCTTTACATAGGATGAAGACGAAGAAACCTTTAGATTGAAGTACGATTAGTACAACATTCAACATGACATATAAAAAATGGAGGAACATACATATGAGAATTTTAGGTTACATTTTATTGGTTGTGCTTGCAGGTGTATTTGTAATGACAGGGTATAACAAGGTTGTGGGTGCGGATATGATGGTACAGACCTTTGATAGCTTCTCTTATCCAAAATGGACCATGTATCTGATCGGTGGTGTTGAACTTCTGAGTGCGGTTGGTTTATTAATTCCACGTAGCCGGGTTCTGGCTTCAGGTGCACTGACGTTTATCCTAATCGGAGCTGTAGGAAGTCACTTGATCTATGGACAATATGGAGCTATTCCTTTCCCAGCGGTGCTGCTGGTGGCTAATATTGTTGTTCTGATTGTGAGTCTGCGTCAGATGGAAGATACGGATATTGAAGCGGTACAGGCTTAACCTTCGGTTGATGAGAATGCTAAGTATATGCAATAAGCTAAGAGGATCACTGTTCTTACAACGGTGATCCTCTTTTTTGTGCGTGACAAAGTATACAGTAAGTTCGTAAACCAATATGCACAAAAAAAAGAACCCACAGTAATCAACGGGTTCTCTTGCAGCGGGCTTCCAGAATCAGAAGGTCTCCAAACAATATTAATAATATATGCATTATATTTATAGCAGTTTTTTGAGCTGAGAGACGCGTCCTTGGCTTATGCCTAACTTCTCGGCAATTTGCTGTTGGGCCAAACCTGGATTCTGTTCAACAATTTCCTTCATTTGTTGCAGCATACGTGCCGTTTTCGGACGAAGATCCGGGTATTCGGTTCCTGTAGCTGCTTGGCCTTCTTCCCATTCCGAAGATGAGCTAGTAGCAGGTTTGCCAGCAGGACGCTCCACGGGTGCAGGAGCCTGTTTGTTCTGAGGTACGAACCAGTCGGGAGTGTCATCTGGGTGTTTTAATTGAATTGCACAAGTCCGGCAGATGAATTGCTCTTTGAAATACATTTCCGTATCCACGTCACCGCAAAAAATACACAATGTTGATTTGTACTTTCTCAAAATCAACTCTTTCCCTTCAATGAAAAACTCGAGAGGATCGCCGATATGGATTTCCATCGTATCCCGCATTTCTTTGGGAAGGACAATTCGTCCAAGGCGGTCCAGAGATCTCTTCATTCCGGTTCTTTTCATCGCATCTCCCCCGCAATATTAGCAATTAAAACCTGTCCTTATTGTAAGGAAGAAAGGGCTTTAATACAACAATAATATTTCAAAAAATAGGGATAATTCCATCTATTATGGGAAAATAAGACTGGAAAGTATGGGAGCAACGGCTAAAGTGAACAATGCGGCAAGCACCATGGAGATACTTGATATGGTTCCAGTCAACGAACTAAGCTCAAATGCCTTAGAAGTTCCCGTCCCATGGGCACCGGTTCCAAGCAGTGTTCCGCGAGCAATCTCTCCATCAATGCGAAGCATTTTAACGATCGAAGGCCCCATAATCGCGCCAAGTAGCCCTGTGATGATCACGAATACGGCGGTCACTGCCGGAATTCCACCAATCGTAGCCGAGACATTCATGGCAATCGGTGTGGTGATGGATCTTGGGATAAGGCTGTGCACCAGCCCGGGATCAAGACGCATCCATTTGGCGAGCAGAGCAGAAGAGAGAACGGCAACGACAGAGCCTGTCATGACACTGAAGACAATTTCGGAAATATGTTTTTTGAGAATATGGAAAAAGGTATAAAGCGGAACAGCAAAGGCAACTGTTGCAGGTTGTAATAATAGGCTAAGCCACTTACCGCCACTGCTGTAGGCAGCGTAATCTGTGCCTGTTGCAAGTAGTACACCCACGACGAGAAGCGGTGTAATCAGTAGCGGAGACAGATAGACTTTGGGCAGGCTGCGATACATACGTTTGGCAATCCAGTAAATTCCGACGGTTAACAGCAAGCAGAGAAATCCAATCATCCGGTGTGACGCTCCTTTCGTTTGGCAATTTGAGTGGCAACGAGGCCTGTGCAGACCATAACTAGAAATGTGCTAAGTAGTACGATAAATAAAATTTGCAATCCATCATGCTCTAACATAGGCATGTAATTCATAATCCCGACGGCGGAAGGTATGAAGAACAATAGTAGCTCACCCAGCAACCAGGCGGCTCCGACCTCGATCCAGCGCAGTTTCACAACTCCGGTCTGAAGCAGCAGGAAGAGGACAACCATACCAAGGATTGAGCCGGGTATAGGCAGATGGAGAGCACCAGCAAGCTGGTTCATGAGCAGTGAGAAGGCCATCAAGATGGCAACTTGGAGAATACCGAGACCCCATTTCTTCACATGAATCCCTCCTTATATGATCAACGTGGGTGCATTCGTTTTTTTTATGAAAATGAATGAAACATGACTTGATATCACAAATTTTACATTGCATCCTTTCATGAGTAAAATGCATATTAAGAATGTTTTCTATTCCATTTATCTATGAGAGGCTGGAATCAGACAATGGATATCCGCCATTTGCAATACTTTCTAGAAGTTGCTCGACAACAGAGCTTCACCAAAGCCGCTGAAGTCTTGTTCATAACACAACCGACGATTAGTAAGACGGTCAAAAGTTTAGAAGACGAATTAGGTGTCACCCTGCTGGATCGTTATGGCAAAAAGGTTCAACTGACAGATGCAGGACATGTTTTTTTTCGTCAGGCTGTGGAGATTGAAAAGTCGTTCCGCAGTCTATCGTCCGAATTGGACGATCTGATGAACCTGAAGAAAGGACATTTGCGGATTGGTCTACCGCCGATGGTTGGTTCTAGCTTTTTCCCGATGATTATTGGTGAATTCCACAAAGCATATCCGCAAGTGAGTATTCAATTGTTTGAAGACGGGGCGAAAAAGGTTGAGGCTGACGTCATTAGTGGTGCGCTTGATATTGGGGTGGCTGTATTGCCTACGATGGATGAGGTTTTGGATCATTTTGTGTTTGTAAAAGAGAAGCTGAATCTGTTGGTTCATCCTACACACCCACTTGCGGGCAAACCATCGGTTGCGCTTCGTGAACTGGAGCAGGACGCATTTGTGTTGTTCCGAGAGGATTTTGCGTTACATGATCGCATTATTGCGGCTTGTCAGGATGCGGGGTTTCAGCCACGGGTTGTCTATGAAAGCTCCCAGTGGGATCTACTCAGTGCGATGGTGGCAGCCAACCTGGGCGTAGCATTACTACCGGAGACCATTTGCCGAGAGGTCGATCATATGCGTGTTCGAATCATTCCCGTGACGGAGCCTGTGATCCCATGGCAGCTTGGCATGATCTGGAGGAAGGATCGGTATCTTTCTTTTGCCACGAGGGAGTGGATCGGGTTCACGAAGTCTATGCTGAATAAGTAGGGCGCTTGTACAAATGAAAATAGAAATTAGGGCATTTCGTTGTTACAATGAGAGCAGAATAGAATCCAATTCATAATACCTTTCAGCAACGTCAATTAAGGCTAGATATAGATCAAAATGGTTCAACCTGTCTATGGCTAGGCACATCGTACTCATGTTGATACGTTATGAAATGGATTCGACTAATTTTGGAGGTGGCGTCATGAAACTGCGGGTATCCGCTGTACAGTATCAATTACAGACCATTAGCTCGTTTGAGCAGTTCGCTGCACAGGCAGAGCATTACATACGGACAGCTGACGAATTCGGAACCGAATTTGTGCTGTTCCCCGAATTTTTCACTACCCAATTAATGTCCATTGGGGACGAACAAGGAAATGCATTAACGATTGAGGATCTACCAAGCTTTACCGAACAATATGAGCAATTGTTCACGTCGCTCGCTGCCAAATATGGCATGCATTTGATCGGCGGAACACACGTTATTCGTCGTGAAGGCAAGCTGTATAACACGGCTCACATGTTCTATCCAGATGGTCGTATCGCCCGCCAGGCGAAGATTCATATTACGCCAACAGAAGTGGAAGAGTGGAATATGGCTGCTGGGGATGGACTAGAAGTGTTTGACACAGATAAAGGCCGCATTGCGATGCTAACCTGTTACGATATCGAATTCCCAGAGATCGTGCGTATGGCTAAGGCGAAGGGTGCCGATGTGATTTTCTGTCCTTCCTGCACGGACGACCGTCATGGATTCTACCGTGTGCGCTATACAAGTCATGCTCGTGCGGTAGAGAATCAAGTCTATGTGGTGCTGACTGGAACGGTGGGTAATCTGCCGACGGTAGACTTCATGCGTGCCAACTATGGACAAGCTGCAATCATTACACCGAACGATGTACCTTTCCCACCACGCGGCATTCTAGCTGAAGGTGAGATCAATAACGATATGATCGTAACCGCTGATCTGGATCTTGACTTGCTGTATGAGGTGCGTGAGCGCGGCTCGGTAACCACGTGGCGTGACCGCCGTACAGATCTATATACCGATTGGGAATAGATTGAACTGCCTGAGAGGAGGAGTCGGTCAGGATGTATAACAAAGAAATACGAATCACCGGCCCGGATCGCCAGCGCAAGCCAGTGAGAGCGGTCATTCGTACTTATGCGGAAGCGGACTTTGATGAATTGATCCGTATTCAGGCAGAGAGCTTCCCTCCACCCTACCCGGAGGAGCTGCTCTGGAACCACGAACAACTGGCGAGTCATGTTGCGCATTATGCGGACGGAGCCATCTGTATTGAAGTGGATGGGGAACTTGCAGGATCCATGACGTCACTTCGTATGCAATGGGACCCGGCTCAATCGGACAATCATTCGTGGAATGAAGTAACAGATGATGGTTATATCCGCAATCATCAGCCCGATGGTAATACGTTGTATATCGTGGATCTGTGCGTGCGTCCCAAGTATCGCAAATGGGGACTTGCTCAGTTAATGATGCAGGCGATGTATCAATTGGTTATTCATCAAGGAATGGATCGACTGCTTGGTGCTGGCAGAATGCCGGGATACCATCTCGTGGCAGAGCAGATGTCTGCGGAGCAATATCTGGAGCAAGTCGTTGCAGGAGAACTGCATGATCCCGTAATATCATTCCTGCTCCGTTGTGGACGGATGCCGGTAGGTGTCACTGCTAACTATCTGGACGATGAAGAGTCCTGTGATTACGCTGCATTAATGGAATGGAGCAACCCATTTACAGAGGTTGATTAAAAGTCCGCTTTTGATTACAAAGGATGCCTGAGGGCATCTATATTAAGGAGGCATATTATCATATGGAATTTACACGTATAACATCGATTAAAGACCCATTGTTCGCCCAGATGCATAAGCTGATGCAAGAGATTTTCCCGGCAGAGGAAGTATTGGACTTCCCGCTCTGGGAAGAGCCGCTGGAAGATCCGGGCATTCGGGTGTTCGTTGCTGTCCATGAAGGGAATGTGGTGGGCGCTACAGAATACCGCTACTACGAGGATTGGAACGTGGCCATGACTGATTTTACGATTATCGGTCGTGAAGGGTTGGGCATTGGTAGTTTCCTTGCTCGCCATCGTGAGCGTGATCTGAAGAGTCTGGCAGCGGCGAATGGCAAGGAGCTATTCGGTATGTTCGCTGAGATTTACAATCCTTATCTAGATCAGGATCATGAGTTTGGTGGCATTAAACCGATGAATCCGTATGTCCGCCGTGAAGTGCTGTCACACCTCGGTTACCAACGCTTAGACTTCCCTTACGTTCATCCTTCTTGGCAAGGCGATGGCGAAGCTGTAGGCGGACTCGATCTATGCTTCATGCCAAGTGATGAGAACCAGGGTGAACTGCCAGCGAGCTTAGTGGCTGATTTCTTGAATCGTTACTATGCGGTATTGCCGAACAAACCGAAGGAATGGCTGGAAATGGTGGACAAACTGTCTGCACGTACAACCGTTCCATTGTTGCCTTTGTAATAAGTCGAATAACCCGAGCCCTGACTTTTTAGGGTTTGGGTTATTTTTTTGCTTTTTCAAATGAACATCATTCATTCCCCGCTGTAATCTGTAACACGTCTGAATAATAGATAACAAAATACGAAGAAGCGCTCTGACTTTGCTCTATAAAATAAAAAAGCAACCCGTCCCCCATGAACGGAGGGAGGGTCACTTATACATAAGCTCTGTATCAAAACTATTTAGCTATTGCGCTGCATGATGCTCAGGTAACTGAATCAGATAACTATTGGATAAGTGCATAAGCTGTAGTGCGCGGTCATATTGATCCTTGGTTACATATCCGGCAGAAGATGCAGAGGATAACTCACTAGGGTTGGAGCTGGATGAGCCACTTAGCGTGGTCGAAGCTTCATCCCTTCGATGATGAGACTTTGTCTCGCTCAGAATATTCCAATGAGGTGCTTCCTGTCTACCTGCATTTGCAAGGGAATAGTGCGTCCCATCCCCATACCCCGTAGCAGGAACGAATAAGGAAGTATCATTCAGGACAGAACCGGAAGGTAGGTAATATCGCTCTGGCAGCAGATTTCCCCCTTCTCGGAGCAGATCTTGTCCAAAATGAAGCTGATCTTGCAGAGATACGCCAGTAAGTCCCGCAATCGTTGGCAAAATATCCACTTGTCCCCCAAGCTGTTCCAACTGCATAGCAGGGGTGATGCCAGGTGCGTTAACGATGAGCGGAATATTAATCATGTCCACAGAAGTATAGGCTCGTCCGTAGATTTCTTCCATTAACACTTCGTCCTCTGGATCTAAGGAATAGATGGGAAGTCCCAGGTGATCTCCATATACCACGAGCAGACTGTTATCCCACAGTCCACGTTCCTTGAGCCCGCTAATAAATGCCCCAACCGCTTGGTCCGCATAATGCTGGGAGATCAGATAATCGCCAGGCAACGTATCTTGATATCGATCAGGCAATTCTAAACTAATCTTGCTGTCTGGCAAATGATACGGATGGTGCGCCGACATTGAAATAATATGAGCGTAATAGGGTGAGCCAGCGGACTGCATAGTCTCTAGTTGATCCAGCGTCTTGTCATATAACACATCATCTGATGCAGAGAAGGCGATGGTATCATTCGTACCGAAGTAATTGATATCATAATAGTTGTCGAAGCCTAGAGCCTGATAGAGCTGATCTCGATTCCAGAAACGGACGTCGTTGGTGTGAAAAGTAGCCGTTTGATACCCATTGGCAGACATGAGTTTGGGTAGGCTAGGGAGTGCTTTGTCTGCATACACGGTAGCTGCTGCACCATTAGGCGGGATATAGAACGACGTGTTCACCACGAATTCTGCATCCGACGTATTCCCTTGTCCAACCTGTTGATAGAAATTCGGAAAATACATGCTATCCCTTACCAATTGGTTGAGATGAGGTGTGACCTCTTGTCCATCCACTTGAAGTCCAATCAGGAAATTCTGAAACGATTCCAACTGCAGCATGATTACATTACGACCTTTGGCTGCTCCTGATAGATTGATCGCCGGCAAGTCGGTGGTCTGCTTCAGTTCCTCAATTCGATCTTGAGTAATCTGGTTGATGGGTACAGGCTGATCTGGACGATCTGCCAGAATGGTAAAGGCTTCGTAGCCGAGAATGCCCATCTGTTCTGCTTGGGTAATCTCACTCATACTCGCTCGGTTAGGATAAATGTTAAGCATGCCTATGACGAGTGACATGACTAGAACAACGGACGCGATCCGCCTTCTCGTCTTTCGCTCCACCAGCTTCTCAGCGGGGTGCTCCGGTTTACCGAATTTCATACGACGACGGATTAACAAGCCACCAATAATAACGATATCTGTGAAAATAAAGAGATAATATGGATCAAGCAGAGAGAACATGCTGCTCTTAACAGACGTAACTTGGTTCACCTGTGCCAGGGCATGATAGTTGACGATGACACCGTAATATTTGTAATACATAATCGCGGCGAAGAAGATGCCTGACAGCAGTAGATTAAGCCCGAGGTATAACCACATTCGCCGCTTGGCTGCAAACCATTCAATCAGACAGAAGCAAGCCCAGATCATGGGTAGTTCCGTGAGTAAGGGTTTCCACAGCGGGATATCATCGAAGATGACGATCCAGGCAAGTGAGCTTTTGAGGATCATAATCAGGGTAAACCATATAAACGGTCCCTTTAGAAACCGGGTGAGTGAACTGCGTGACAAACATACCGCCTTCCCTTCCGAAGTTTCGTTTACCCAGTATTATCCTATCTTGAGGGTTACTGTGTCAAAAAAAGGGTCTAGTTCTACATAACCCGAAAAACCCCATCCGAATAGGATGAGGTCATCTGGATAACATGCGTAATGTATATCATGTACTAGTTACGTTATGGAATATGTGGTCACAAAGGAAGGTCGCGGAAACATGTTAGGCTTCTGAGCAGTGAGCCCTTCGCTCGTACTCCGGTTACGATGGGCGTGGCTATAGGCTTGAGACTCCTGCCAGCCTTTGAAATGCGCTTCGGATTGCCAGAGCGTAAGCACAACATATGTGTCATCCTTGAGTGGACGAAGTACACGAATACCGACAAAACCGGGCTCTTCTTCCACTTTGCGCGCACGGTTTTTGAATCGTTCCTCGAAGTCGCTGCGTCCGTCTTCAGTCACAGGAATATTATTCAGTACAGCAAATCCACCGCCTGTCCAGCTTCCTGCGGCATCAAACGCCTCATAGGCTGCAACGTGATCATCGGATTCGATGTTCACCAGTCGTTCGGATGACTCCAGCGCGAGTCGAACCTCGTCTTCACTGCGCAGCGTGAGGTGTGGATATGCAGCGAGAACATCTGGGATAGGGGAAGGAACCAAATAAATGTACATTGTAACGGCCTCCTTATTATAGGGCTTGTATCAACACGCCCTAGTCATATCTTCCACAACATAGCACATCGAAATAGGACGAGTCCAATGATGAGATAGACGGGGACGTGTCTATTTATGATAAAGTATAGAGAATACTATGAGAACGGGTGATCGCATGACAACTACTATTCGAATATCGGTGCGTCCTTTGGTGGAATATGTGTATCGTAGTGGCAGTATCCGGCCAGGGTTCCGCACCAATGCATCCATGCAGGAAGGAACAAGAATCCACCAGCGAGTTCAGAAGGGGTACACTGAGGAAGACCAGAAGGAAGTGGTGCTAGAGGCAGAACTTCAACATGGTGACCTGACTTATATTGTTGAAGGGCGCTGTGATGGCATCATCCGCCTTGAAGGGCAGCTAACGGTGGATGAGATCAAGTCCACCGCGGGTTCTCTGGAAGAGCTGGGTGAAGGTCTTCCGGTGCATTGGGCACAGGCGATCATGTATGCCTATATGTATGCAAGGGTGAATGATGAGCCAAGAATGCAGGTGCAATTAACATATGTGCACACGGTGAACAGCGAAGAGCGGCGATTAAGGCGCATGATGGAGCGGCATGAGCTTGAGCAATTCGCCGCAGAGGTTATCGCTGGATACGCTCCTTATGCTGAGATGATTGCTGCGTATGAAGAGAAGCGTGATGTTAGTGTACGCGCGCTGGGGTTCCCTTTTCAGAAATACCGGGAAGGACAACGAAAGTTAGCAGGAGCCGTGTACCAGACGATCCGTGAGGGCAAGGGGTTGATGGCGAAGGCACCAACGGGCATTGGCAAAACGATGTCGGTGCTTTTTCCTGCGGTCAAAGCAATTGGAGAGGGCGAGGCGGAAAGGCTGTTCTACCTGACGGCAAGAACGACAACAAGGGCTACCGCTGAAGAAGCCTTCGCACGGATGCAGGCTCAGGGATTAAACATTCATGCGATTAGCCTAACCGCCAAGGACAAAATTTGCTTCAAAGAAGAGGAGTCCTGTGATGCAGGGCAGTGCAGCATGTGTGAAGGGTACTATGATCGTATCAATGGAGCAGTACTGGACATGCTGGAACATGAGACATTAATGACGCGCCCTGTCATTGAGCAGTATGCTCGCAAGCATCGTGTCTGTCCGTTTGAATTCTCACTCGACGCAGCCTATGCTGCTGATGCAGTCATCTGTGATTACAATTATATTTTTGATCCACGGATCTCGCTGAAACGCATGCTGGAGGAACAGAAGCGCAGAACCGTCGTTCTGGTGGATGAGGCGCACAATCTGGTGGATCGTGGCCGGAATATGTTCTCGGCTGAGCTGGTGAAGTCTGTTTTTCTTGAACTAAAAAGAGAATTCAAAGAATTAGCCAGCAGTGTGCCTGCGGCTAAAGCCATCTCTGATCGTGCCGGTGGTGTGGATACATACCTTCTAACCATCCGCAAGAATGGCGGAGATGAGGATAAATTGTATAACCAAGAAATGCCGGAAGAGCTTATTGATTTGCTTGAACCGTTTGTGATGGCTGCCGAGCAGTGTCTTCTGGAGGGAGGATCGGGGCATGCTGAGATAGATGAATTGCTGCTGGGTGGCTATTTCACCGCTCAGAATTTCCTGCGCATCGCCAAGTTGTATGATGAACGGTTCATGACTTATGCGGAATGTGAGCGAAGTGAAGTGCGAATTAAGCTGTTCTGTCTGGATCCTTCCGCCCTGCTTCGTCAGACGGCGAAAGGTTTCCGCAGTGTCGTCCATTTCTCAGCAACGCTATCTCCGATGAGCTATTACCGGGATATGCTGGGAGCAGGGGAAGAGGATTATACGTTACAGGTGCCTTCCCCGTTCTCTCGCGAACAGTTGGACGTGCGCCTCATGCCATTGTCTGTCCGTTATAAGGATCGAGAAGCTTCTCGTCTTGCCATTGCACAGCTACTTGATCAACTTGTTACTGAACGCCCGCGTCATAATTTATTGGTCTTTTTCCCTTCCTATCCGTACATGCGTGAAGTGCATGAGACGTATATGCGAGTGTTTGCAGGGAGCCAGGTGGATGCTGTCATGCAGGAACAAGGCATGAGTGAAGCGGAGCGAGATCAGTTCTTGAACGCGTTCCAGCCGAATCCTGAGCGAACTCGACTGGGCTTTGCTGTTCTTGGTGGCGTATTTGCCGAAGGTGTGGATTTACCTGGTGATCGACTGAACGGCGTGGTGGTGGTCGGTGCAGGGTTGCCGCAGATTGGTCTGGAGAACAATGTGCTGAAGGATTATTTTGATCGCACAGGGCGAAGAGGGTTCAACTATGCTTATATTTTCCCAGGTATGAACAAAGTGCTGCAAGCAGGCGGCAGGCTCATACGTACGGAGCAGGATCACGGCATATTGGTATTGATCGACGACCGGTTCACTCAGGAACCGTATCATTCGCTGTTGCCGGAGGAGTGGAGAGACTACACGCTTATTCATCCAAACAAGGCCAGGTAAGCTGAAATGAAACGGAATAGAAGGCAACAGTGACCTTCATATGTGCTTTGCCATACCATGGCTGGTGTACACATTTTTTTGGCTCGCATGATTGAATAGGGGGTCTAGCGGGTTATTACTTGGTTAGCAACCGAACGAACTACGGGATACGTATACACTCCGAGGTCCGCTTCGTAAGCACTAAAGGAGGTCTGTTTGTAATGAAAAGAAACCATACGATGATGCAGTTTTTTGAATGGCATCTTAGCGCAGACGGAAACCACTGGAAGCGATTGGCCGAGATGGCTCCTGAGCTAAAGGCCATAGGAATTGACTCGGTGTGGGTACCCCCTGTAACCAAAGCAGTGTCGGCCGAGGATACCGGATACGGTGTTTACGATCTATACGATCTGGGCGAATTTGATCAAAAGGGAAGTGTACGCACGAAGTATGGCACCAAGCAAGAACTGGTTGAGGCGATTGCCGAGTGCCAGAAGAGTGGGATTGCCGTCTACGTTGATTTAGTGATGAATCATAAAGCAGGTGCGGACGAGACGGAAGCATTCCCAGTCGTTGAGGTCGATCCGAATGACCGGTTGAAGGAGATATCTAAGCCTTTTGAGATCGAGGGCTGGACCAAGTTTGATTTTCCGGGTCGGGGAGATCAGTACTCCTCCTTTAAATGGAACTATAAGCATTTCAATGGAACGGACTTTGATGCAAGACAAGAGCGCACAGGTGTATTCCGTATTGCCGAAGAGGGTAAGAATTGGAATGAAAATGTCGACGATGAGTTTGGCAACTACGATTACCTCATGTTCGCCAACATTGACTACAATCATCCTGAAGTCAAAGAGGAAATGATTGAGTGGGGCAAATGGCTGATTGATACGTTGCAATGTGGTGGATTCCGCTTGGATGCGATCAAACACATCAATCATGAGTTCATCAAAGAATTCGCTGCCGAGATGATCCGTAAACGGGGTCAGGATTTCTACATTGTAGGCGAGTTCTGGAACTCTAATCTGGATGCTTGTCGTGAATTTTTGGATACAGTAGATTATCAGATCGATCTATTCGATGTGTCCCTTCACTATAAATTGCATGAGGCTTCTCTGGCGGGTAGAGATTTCGATCTCTCCAAAATTTTCGAAGATACACTAGTACACACACATCCTACGCATGCTGTAACCTTTGTTGATAACCATGATTCCCAGCCGCATGAGGCACTTGAATCCTGGGTTGGGGATTGGTTCAAACCAAGTGCATATGCACTGACGCTGCTGCGTCGTGATGGGTACCCGGTCGTCTTTTATGGAGATTATTACGGCATTGGTGGCCCCGAACCTGTAGAGGGGAAAAAGGAGATCTTGGACATTCTGCTCTATGCACGCTGTCATAAGGCGTACGGCGAGCAGGAAGACTACTTCGACCATGCGAATACGATTGGATGGGTACGGCGTGGCGTGGAGGAATTCGAAGGCTCCGGCTGTGCTGTGGTAATCTCCAATGGAGACGATGGTGAGAAACGGATGTACATCGGTGAACATCGGGCTGGTGAGGTCTGGACGGATCTTACACATAGCCGCGAGGAAAGTGTAACGATTGAGGAAGATGGCTGGGCAACGTTCCGTGTGAATGGTGGAAGTGTAGCGGTATGGGCTCTGCCAGACGACGAACACACCTCAACGTCATCCTAATTGTTAGTACTGTAATAGCCTTGCAGCAAGGATAATAGCTCAAGTGTAGAAGGGGTTGCCCGTTAGCCTGGATGGCTGGCGTGGAGCCCTTTTTGTGCTGGTTAAGTGCGAGCCTTGAGAGGAAAGAGAAGAGAAGAAGGTGATGGGCGATCAGGAAAGGATCAGATGTAGTTAAGGGTCATACGCATAGTCATACGCGTAAAAAGTAACCCGTCCTCGTCTAATTATGATATCCTTAATTTGGTAGTATAAACCAGAATTATAAACGGATTAAGTATAAATGGACACCAATGAAGATGCGGGGAGGAAGAGTATTGAGTAGACAAATATGGACAGCATTATGCATGATCATGCTCGTACTGTGCTTAACTGCATGTACCTCTGATTCGGCGATGGGTCAGGTGAAACGCACCGATTCCTATACACTAAATAGTGAAAGGAGAGATCTCGAAGAGCGCATCAAGAACAATCGAGATTCCTTTAAGCAGACTGTGCCTGAGAAATACACGCTGACGGCGACCGTTAATGTGAGTCATGAGGCAGATGGAGATCGGATCACCTATGATGTTCTTATGAATGATGCGCAGATCCCACTTGCCAACGTCATTCAATCCTTTACGCTTGCACCCGCTATGATGAAGGTGATCGACGCACCGGATCTGCTGAACACCAATACATCGAATGATTATGAGACCAACTTAGAACCGAATAAGGAACCGCTCGGATTAAGCTTAGGTCGGAGTTATATATTGAAGCCCAAGGTAGATATCAGTCGGAGCGCTCTTACTGACTATCAGAATATGTACATTAAAATTTCGTATGGCTCAGATGACGAACGAACGGAAGATTATTTTTATATCCAAGCAGAACCATCTACCGAGGCTCAGGCATACATAGAGTCACTCTCTAATGAATAAGAAGAGACACTTGTCTCGCTCCAGTACAGCAATGGAATGGAAGACAAGTGTCGGTGTAGCATGTATTTTAATAAGCAGGCTGGCGTGTTGATGTATAGGGAAAGTAAGTTTGCGGAAAAACGCAATCGTCTATACTTATCTACGTATCAAGCTCGAACGATTCCAGTGTACCTGCC
Organism: Paenibacillus sp. ACRSA; assembly: GCF_022346845.1. Taxonomy (NCBI): domain Bacteria; kingdom Bacillati; phylum Bacillota; class Bacilli; order Caryophanales; family Paenibacillaceae; genus Paenibacillus; species Paenibacillus sp. ACRSA. Next base: position 433,052 of record NZ_JAKRNP010000004.1, read on the forward strand.
ATTCGTAGGTCATGCTGTTGATTGAATTCAGCTCGTTTGTCGGCATTCGCGTATTCATCGTGATAATGCATGAGCACAGTCTTCGCTCTGACCTGAGCAGGCAATTGCTCCAGATCGTTCAATGAGGTATGCGACTTGATAACGAGGTCATGCATATGGCATTCATGGAATATAAGCTGCACATCCTCGGCAACCTCTTCCAAGCCCTTCTGGTCAAGTGTGCTGTCTGCACTGTAATAGAAGTAAGGTTTGGCAACCAGCCCATTGCTGACCATCCCCGGTACATGCTGTGTGCGGAAAGTTTCAAATGTAACACCGCCCAGCTCGAACGTACCTCCATCGGGTAGTGGAACCACATCGTAATAATCACTCATCGTACGTTCCCCATCTGTCGTATAACGCATACCAGGAGAGAGAATGCTCCACAGCGGATCGACCAGCTCTTCATGAATAAATAGACGTGGCTTCCTGTCCCCCACAATCTGAGCATAGTACCCAAGCATCTGTACCCCGTTAATATGGTCTTCGTGCAAATGCGTAATGAAGACGTTATGTATATCCGTCATCGGCAAGCCATATTGCTTCAATGCCTTCGCGTTCGATTCTGGAAAATCGATCACGAGATGGGTATCACCGAATTCAGCCAATACACTGTTATGGTGTTGGTCTACACTGAACATGTCTCCTGTACCGAGAAATGTAATTTTCATGTCTTCATCTCCTTACATGCGATCTTCAGATCAGCATAATTGTGATTAAAATTAGTATACCTTGTTCAACCGGATATGCCTAAATCAACCTTTTTTGATAACGCTATCATTTTATATTGAACTTTGGTGGTAAACAGTGTAGCGTACAAGGTGGGAAGTGAACCCATATGAACGTAAACTCACCTAAAGGGAGCGTGCATGATACATGAAATCTTTTCTTGATGAACAATTTCTGCTGCACAACGAAACGGCGGTAAGACTATATGAGGACTACGTCAAAGACATGCCGATTATTGACTATCACTGCCACCTCAGTCCTCAGGAGATTTATGAGAATAAGACCTTTGGCAACCTCACAGAAGCCTGGTTATATGGAGATCATTACAAATGGCGTCTTATGCGCGCAAACGGAATTGAAGAGCAATATATTACGGGCGGCGAGGGTGTTACGGACTACGATCGTTTTCTGGCATATGCCAAAACCGTACCGATGATGATTGGCAACCCATTGTACGCTTGGTCTCATCTGGAGCTACAGCGCTATTTCGGTGTCTATGAAGTGTTGAACGAGAAGAGCGCACCATCCGTCTGGGAAAAGGTAAATGCCAAACTGAACAGTGAAGGGTTTGGTGCGCGAGACTTCATCACGAAGTCCAATGTGACCGTAGTATGTACAACGGATGACCCGTGCGATTCCTTGGAATATCACCTCATGATTAAGGAGATCGAGGGATTTGAAACGGCTGTGTTGCCATCTTTCCGTCCTGACAAAGGGCTGGAGTTGAATCGTGATACCTTTACCGAATGGGTGGGCAAGCTATCTCAAGCGTCAGGCGCCACAATTGAGGACTATGATTCCTTCCTTGCCGCACTAGAATCCAGAGTGGAATTCTTCCATTCTGTTGGCGGCCGTGTGTCTGACCATGCGCTCGATTATGTCCCATTTGGCGAAGCAACACGTGAAGAGGCAGGAGCGATTTTTGCCAAAGCACTTGCGGGTCAGAAAGTCACCCGTGAGGAAGAGGATAAGTATAAGACGGTGACGCTGACCTTCCTAGGGAAGCTGTATGCCGATCGGGGCTGGGTGATGCAGTTCCATATCAATGCCGCTCGTAACAATAACAGCCGGATGTTTGCGAAGCTGGGGCCAGATACCGGATATGATTCCGTGAATGATACACCACTTTCTTCGGCGGTAATCGGTCTACTGGATGCACTTGAACAAGAGCAGGCACTGCCCAAAACGATTCTGTATTCTCTGAACCCGCGTGATAATGAAGTGCTCGCTGCAATTATGGGCAGCTTCCAAGGTGGAGGCATTCCAGGTAAAATTCAGCTTGGTGCAGCTTGGTGGTTCAATGATACCAAGGACGGCATGTTAGCTCAGATGAGAGCACTTGCGAATGTAGGCTTGATCAGTCGATTTGTCGGCATGCTGACCGATTCACGCAGTTTCTTATCCTACACTCGGCATGAATATTTCCGCCGCTTAGTATGTAATCTAGTCGGCGAGTGGGCTGAGCAGGGCGAGGCTCCGCAAGATATGGAGCTATTAGGTGAGATTGTACAAGGCATTGCCTACAACAATGCTAAGACGTATTTCCCGTTCTCCCCTGCACTGCAGACGGCTTCGGCTTCCCAAAGCTAATTCGTACGCATACGATTAACGCAACCATTTAAAATTACATTTCCTAACCACGGCGATCTTATGCCGTGGTTTTTTGGTGTTTTGGAACAAAATAGAACAGAGTTGACTTTCATATTTGTCGGAAATATAATTAGGTTACCTAATTAATTGGTCATCTATTTAATTGTAGTCCTATATAATAGGCATGCTATGGTAATTGAATTCAACAGGCATGATTGCCTGATAAGGAGGAAGACAATATGGCTGGTATAGATCCGGTCGCTCAGAAGCTTTTATATTCCATCATGCAGTTTAATAAGGGCAAATGGAGACAACATAAACCGCATGGGCGCAATCACAATGAAATTATGGTGCTGGGTTGTTTGCTTCACGGTATGCATCCGGGAGAACGCCTGAATTGGCAGGATAATCCGCCCGACTTCAATCACACGATCGAATCCAATCATCCGGGACTGAAGGTTTCGGAGATCAGTGCTTTGCTACGCGTGAAGTCACCAACCATTACACCCGTCATACGGGGACTTGAGGATGAAGGGTTAGTTGAACGTACGATGGATCTAGAGGATCGACGTGCAGTGCGCATTACGATTACTGAAGCAGGCCGGGCAATCATTCGGGCTGCTCATGAAGAGCGCATGGAAATTTTCAACAAGCTTGTCGAGCATCTTGGCGAGGAAGACAGCCTTCAGTTAGCAGCGTTGCTTACGAAGGTGTACTCCTTTTTTGATAGCAAGGTTCCCCAAGAATCAGAAGCAAATGAACAAGGAGATGATACACCATGATGAAACTGTTTCGTATGCTGAAGCCATACCAAATCTCCGTCTATTTCATTCTAGGTCTGGTACTAATGCAGTCCCTGGCTGAACTATACCTGCCTACCCTGATGGGAGACATCGTGAATAAAGGGATCATTAGGGGAGACATTCCTTATATCTGGAGAATCGGTGGCTTTATGCTACTCATCGCCATTGCCGGAACCGCCTGTTCCATTATTGCCAGTTACCTGTCTTCGCGCACGGCAGGTGGATTTGCCAAACAACTTCGTAGCAGAGTGTTCCGCCACGTAGAGAATTTCTCCCTGCAGGAGTTCGATAAGATGGGTACGGCTTCGCTCATCACCAGAACTACGAATGATATTACACAGGTTCAGAATGTGTTAACGATGATGCTACGTATGATGATTATGGCTCCATTGATGTGTATCGGTGGTATTGTCATGGCGATATCCCAGGATGCTAAATTATCTACCATTTTCCTCGTTGTGCTTCCTGTGTTGGGTGGTGCCATTGCACTGATTGGTTCGAAGGGGCTGCCACTATTCAAAAAAATTCAGAAGAAGCTGGATCGACTCAATTTGGTGTTACGTGAGCAATTAACGGGTATTCGGGTTGTTCGATCTTTCAATCGTGGAGCACATGAGCGTGCTCGCTTTAATGGAGCCAATACCGATCTAAGAGATGTCTCCATTAAGGTCAATGTGCTTATGGCAACACTTATGCCTATCATGATGCTTGTTATGAACTTCTCAATGATCGCCATTCTATATTTTGGTGGTATGCGAATTGATAGCGGGAATATGAATATTGGTTCACTGATTGCATTTATCCAGTATGCGATGCAGATTATGTTCTCCCTCATTATGGTCTCCATGATCTTTGTCATGATTCCAAGAGCATCGGCTTCAGCAGAGCGGATTAATGAAGTGCTCGACATGCAGCCAGATCTGAGTGATCCGGCGCAGCCGCGTAAGATGAATGCACTTCAAGGAACGATTGAATTCGATAATGTTACATTCCGTTATCCGGGTGCAGAGAATGCTGCGTTATCCAATATTTCTTTTACGGCTCGTCCTGGGGAGACCACGGCAATTATCGGTGGTACGGGTTCAGGTAAATCAACATTACTCAGCCTTATTCCTCGATTCTATGACGTTACCGAAGGTACTGTGCGAGTGAATGGGACGGATGTGCGTCAACTGAAACAGGAGAATTTACGAGCAATTATTGGATTTGTACCGCAAAAGGCAGTGCTGTTTACCGGAACCATCGCAGAGAATATCCGTCATGGTAAGGACGATGCCACAATGGAGGAGGTTGTGCATGCGGCTCAAACGGCGCAGGCAGAGAACTTCATTTCCGAGATGAAAGATGGCTATGACAGCATGATTGCACAAGGTGGTAATAACGTTTCGGGTGGACAAAAACAACGTTTGTCCATTGCACGCGCACTAGTGCGTCGCCCTGAGGTGTATATCTTCGATGATAGCTTCTCTGCACTCGATTTCAAGACAGATGCGAAGCTTAGAGCCGCACTGAAATCAGAGACGACGGAAGCAGCAGTGCTGATCGTTGCTCAACGGGTGAGCACGGTTATGGATGCTGATCGGATTCTTGTCATGGATGAGGGTCGTATTGTTGGTTCAGGAACACATCAAGAGCTGCTCGCGAACAACGAAGTGTATCGTGAAATTGTATCGTCCCAGCTTACAGAGGAGGAAATCGCATGAGTGAACGTACAGAACGCAAGGCACCCAAATCCGGTGTGCCCGGCCCTCCTGGTGGCGGCATGGGAATGCGTCCCCCAGTGGAGAAAGCGAAGGATTTCAAAGGTACACTTCGTCGGTTGGTTCGCTATCTGCATCCACACCGTTTCCGACTCCTAGGGGTTCTTATCGCAGCCATTTTAAGTACCGTCTTCAGTATTATCAGTCCCAAAATAATGGCAGAAGGTACGAATATATTAAGTGAAGGCGCTATTGCCATTTATCAGGGCGTACAAGGCGCAGGTGTTGATTTTCCTGCATTAATCAAAGTGTTGTATCTGCTTGTGGGGTTATATCTGTTCAGTGCTGCATTTATGTATGTCCAGCAGTACTTAATGGCTGGCGTGGCACAACGTGTTGTGTATGACATGCGTGAGCAGATCAGTGCGAAGGTCGGACGCTTGCCTCTCAAATATTTTGATTCCCGTACTCACGGGGAGACATTAAGCCGGGCAACGAACGATGTCGATAACATTAGTAATACGTTACAGCAAAGTTTGGCGCAGTTTATTACCTCTGTCGTTACGATTGTTGGGGTCATCATTATGATGCTAACCATCAGTCCGTGGATGACATTAATTACCCTTTTAACTCTGCCGCTGAGTGTTGTGGTGGTGGTTGCTGTAGCTTCCCGTTCACAAAAGCATTTTGCCGGACAGCAGAAATCACTCGGTGAGCTGAATGGGCATGTAGAGGAAATGTATACAGGACATAAGGTCGTCAAAGCATTTGGGCGTGAAAACCAATCTGTCGAACAGTTCGAAAAGGTCAATGAAGAGCTGTATGAATCAGGCTGGAAAGCCCAGTTTATCTCGGGTATTATTATGCCGCTGATGTCGTTTGTCGGTAACTTAGGTTATGTCCTGATCTGTGTGGTCGGCGGAATCTTTGTTACACGAGGCGCAATTACCATCGGGGATATTCTTGCCTTCACGCAATATTCACGCCAATTCACACAGCCGATTAACCAGATTGCCAACATCTCGAACATTATTCAATCCACCATTGCTTCGGCAGAGCGGGTATTCGAATTGTTGGATGAAGAAGAAGAGGTGCCTGAGTCCAATAAACCTGTAGCATTACAGCAACCACAAGGTGCTGTAGCTTTCCAAGGTGTGAATTTTGGATACAAAGACGATGAGTTACTCATCCGTAATATGAACATTGATGTGAAGCCAGGTCAGACAGTCGCTATTGTTGGGCCAACGGGTGCTGGTAAAACGACATTGATCAACCTGCTTATGCGTTTCTATGAAATACAGGACGGGCAGATTACGATTGATGGTGTGAATATTCAGGATATGGAGCGCAGCAAGCTGCGTAGCTTGTTTGGGATGGTGCTGCAAGATACCTGGTTGTTCAACGGAACCATCCGTGACAACATTGCTTATGGACGTGAAGGGGCAACGAGCGAGGAAGTATATGAGGCTGCAAGAGCCGCGCATGCCGATCATTTCATTCGAACTCTGCCTGACGGGTATGATACGGTGTTGAATGAGGAAGCGTCGAACATCTCCCAAGGACAGAAGCAATTGCTCACGATTGCTAGAGCGATTCTGGCTAATCCAGCTATTCTCATTCTGGATGAGGCAACAAGTAGTGTCGATACACGGACAGAAGTGTTCATCCAGAAAGCGATGAATGATCTGATGAAGGATCGCACCAGCTTCGTCATTGCTCATCGACTGTCCACCATTCGTGGTGCGGATCTCATCCTCGTGATGGATCACGGTAACGTCATCGAGCAGGGTAACCATGAGGAGTTAATGGATCGACAGGGCTTCTATGCGGATCTGTATAATAGCCAGTTCACAGAGCAACAGCCGCAGGCGATATAAGATAGCTAAGTTGATGTAGAATCGTTGATATCAAATGAAACATACTAAACAAACAAGACTGAGCAACCCTAGTGGGAGCTCAGTCTTGTTTGGCTTTTTATACAATTAATCATGTTTCTATTAAAGCTCCGTTCAACATGAAAGATACATGCATGAATTCGTTTATCAGACTATTGATATACTAGTCTTGCTTGGCTTTACCCGTAACTGCGCTATTCTTAGCATTGTTCTCTTCCGTGTCTTCTGGAGAGTCATGCAATTGAAGCGTGACTTCATCCTTATCCGATGTACTCAGCGCAGAAGGAGGCATTTCCCCCGGAATGGCTTCGCGTTGTTCAATCATACGTTTAACGACCTCATAGCAGTCATCGACGTGTTTGTTCCCAACATAGCGCATTCCTGTATAGCTAAGCGTTGCAGCCAGTCCTTGACCGGCGAGCGGCACAAATTTGGCGACCGATTTGGTAGCTACACGTATGCCAATGCGCTTCAGGATTTGGACTACCAGTTCTTTGGTAACCATTCGTCCAATCACTTTGGAGCCGATGGACATCACGAATCCGTAGATCATGGATTTGGTCTCTGGATCCATGCCTTCAAGCTGTTTTTGTGATAACCCGAATTTATTGTTAATGGCAGGCAAGAGCTGCATGAGCATTCCTACATCGGCGAGCACATCTGTACCAGGCAACGGAACGAGTGTCGTGCCGAAGGAAGCGGTGGCTCTTTTTCGAACCATAGTGCGGCATTCTTTGCGAATTTGCTCCAATTGTTCCAATGTTGCTGGAATCATAGCAATCCCTCCATTCGTATATGGTATACATATAACCGTTTTGAATGAGTTTGAATGGTACTTCTACGATTGAAAATTGTAGAATGGCACGTGAGGACCTTGTTCCCAATAAGGTGCGGAACATTCGTTGTTCTCATACATGAGCATAGCAAAAATAGATATGCTTATCCATTGCATATAAGAGTTCTCCATTTTGCACATACACGATAATCAGTGTATAGCTGAAGTTACATTTTTCATCTCAACGGGTAAAGGGTTAACAGGTCGATACATATCCTAGAATGGAGGAAACAGCGATGGAGTTTAACAAAGCCTTGTTAATTCATCATCAGCACGCGGGAAAAGCTAATCGGGTTGATCCAGTAGGCATTGTATCAGGCATACTAGCACCAGCAGTTCGCGAGCTTGTTATTGTTCGAACGGACGAGCCTGGTGAGGGTGAGCGTCTATGCCGAGAGCGTGGGGAAGAGTTCGACGTTGTGTTTATTCTTGGCGGGGATGGTACAGTTCACGAATGTGTGAATGGATTGGCGGATCTTCGACAACCTCCACTTGTGGGCGTACTACCAGGAGGCACTTGTAACGACTTCGCCCGATCTCTGGGCATTTCGCCAGATGTGGAAACAGCCGCACAGGAGATGTTGAAAGGACGCCAGATGTCTATTGATCTGGGACGAGCTAATGATCGAATATTCACTAACTTTTATGGAATCGGATTAATCAGTGATACATCACAAAATATAAATGATCAATTAAAAGGTGCACTCGGCAAGATTAGTTACTTCATCAGCACCTTACAAACGATAAGTCATGCAGAGCCATTCCACTATCAATTGGAGGCAGACGGGGAGAAAATGCAGGGTGAAGCGGTTATGATCTATATTGCGAACGGGCGTTTTCTCGGCACCAACGCGTTGCCCTTTGCAGCTAACTCTCTTCAAGACCGTAAGCTGGATGTGCTCATTATCCATGATACAGGGATCCCTTTGTTACGGGAGATCTTGGCACATAAGCCAGAGGGAGAATGGCAGCCTCAGCATGAGAACATCAGTTATTTTAAGGCAGTCAGTTTGAAACTGGAGACTACAACGCCTATGTTGGCCGATACCGATGGCGAATTATATATGAAGACACCCGCCGAACTGTCGGTGTTGGCGGGTCATCTGACTTTTCTGGCCGGAGATGAATTTTAACATCCCGGTTTCTTTCTTTTGCTCATAATGGGGCTTATCTATGCTTGATCTACGCAGTATCTTTCTCGAAATTCATCTTCTAACATGCTCATGCGAATTGCATCATGATACTGATGGTTATAGAACAGCACGTCTCGGCTGATTCCTTCACGCTGGAACCCGAGCTTTTCATACGTCTGAATGGCGCGTTCGTTGAAGGCGTACACCTCAAGTTCAATCCGGTGCAGATTGCATATGCCATAACCATAATCAAGCATAAGCAGCATAGCTTCGCTACCATAGCCTTTACCTTGATGCTCCGCGTTGTCGATGGCAATTCGAAGATGTGCACTACGATTTTTGCTATGCATGTCCATCAGGACGATGTCACCGATGACTTGATCCGTTTCTTGTAAAGCGATCAACAACATGAGCCTGGAATCATCCTGGGCTGCATTCTCTACATAACGTTCGACTTGTGCACGTGTAAAACTATTTTGTGTACCCGTAAGCCGGCGAGCCTCGCTGTTGAATAACCCTGGAAAATAGGTATCTACATCGCTCTGCTCGAATGGACGTAGATAGACACGCTCACCCTCTAGAAGACGTGGGATATGTGTTGATGATTGGGTAGCTTGAGACATGGTTATTCCTCCTATTTGTGAACTGACTCCCCTGAGTATATCCCAATACTGTATACTGCAAAATGTGCAGTTATTAAAATTCAAGCAGGACAGATGAGGAGTATGGAATCATGAAGCAGATGCCAACATTGGAGGAGAACACGAGCAGGCCCGTCTACGTGCAACTCTCGGATCATATCAAACGGGAGATTATGCGCGGTGAATTGGCCGAGAATACCAAGCTGCCTTCCATTCGTAAACTGGCCGAAATGCTTGGAATCAGTTCGACTCCAGTGGAATGGGCATATCAGCAATTGATTGCAGAAGGATATGTGTACAGCCAGCCACGTAGAGGCTTTCATGTACGTGCTTTGATGGATGGGTACGGGGCGATTCAGCTTCCGATGGATAATAGTTTGCATCATGGGATCATGCCGGATCAACACCAGTATCCAGACTCGGATCAGGCTGCAATTCGTCCAGTCAAGAATATGGAGTATGACTTTCATATGTCACGCAATGATTTTAGTCTGTTTCCGTATGCCAAGTGGCAGCAATATACGAATCGAATCTGGCGCGAAGAGGCGGATGAGTTGTTGTTTTATGGTGATCCCCAAGGAGAATGGGGGCTACGATGTGAGCTTGCCACCTACCTTGGACAGTTCAGGGGTGTGAGATGTTCGCCAGAACAGGTCGTGGTGGGTGCGGAGCAGCATTTGTTAATGACGTTGCTTGTACAAACGCTACTTAAGCTGGGTGGTGTAAATTCGATTGGAGTTGAACGTCCTGGTTATCGCTTGTTGCCGGGCACATTCCGCCATTATGGTTATCAGGTTGTGCCAATTCCACTTGATGATGGTCTGGATATCACAGCATTGGAACGTGCGGGAGTGAAGTTAGTAGGTGTGTCGCCCTCCCATCAATTCCCGATGGGCATGACGATGCCGATTGCCCGAAGATTAGCATTGCTAGATTGGGCGGAGCGGGAACAAGCCTACATCATTGAGGATGATTATGACGGCGAGTTTCGATATCATGGACGTCCAATTCCATCGATGCAAGGACTGCGCGAGGATAGTCGTGTCATCTATATGGGCGGTTTCTCCCAGGTGCTTGCCCCTACCTTGTGTGTACACTACATGGTACTTCCAATGGAATTAATGCCTGGCTTCCGAGAGATGTACCGAGACGTCCTGTTTGAACAGTCAGCTTCCCGGTTCATCCAGCGAACGTTAGAAGTATTCATGCGTGAAGGGGAGCTTGGCAAGCATATCCGCAAAATGCGAAACCTTTACAAACGGAAACATGATCTCCTCGTTCAATCCATCCGGAGACATTTTGGTGAGCAAGCTGAGATTAGCGGACAGAATGCAGGCTTTCATCTGGTATTGCGCATAACGTCATCTCAGACAGCCACTGCGTTGGTACGTGCAGCGGCTGAGAAGGGTGTACATGTGAGTTCTACAGAGTATCTATGGGGAGAAGCAAGCAATCCGAAGGATAGCAAAAAGGAGTTTATTATTGGTTTTGCTGGCATTGATGTAGCCAAGATCGATATGGGTATTGAGGCACTTGCGAAGGCATGGAGCTGTTCTCCTTAATTTAAGTTCTCTTGAACAGCGCCATCCAGAAATAAGCCAACAAGTTGCTGTGCGAGTTCCGCAATGCTTGCATGCATGTTGCGCACATCTTCCCGGTTCGCAAGCATAAGCAGGGACGTGAATGCATGAGCGAGCAACATGGGGTTCGCAGGGCGGAGGTATCCATGATCCATTTCTCGCTGAAAATGTACAGCCAGCACCTCATAGATCTGTATCTCCGCCCCGCGGATCTGGGTGAGCTGCTCTTCGTTCAGATAGGTTTCGGCTTCGCGCATCATCGTTTCTGTATCAATATGAGATTGCTCCATTTTCACCTCGGCTACATTCTCAAGCCGTTGCCGCAGTGATCCGGGCTCATCTAGCCGACGTGCGGTCTGCTGCATTGCCATAGCCATCATTCGTGTGATGGCTGTCGTGAACAGCTCCGGTTTGCTGGAGAAGTGGTAATAGATAGATGCTTTGGTTACCTGACATTGGGACGCGATCTGTTGCAGGGATACAGGTTCATATCCTTGTTCCATAAATAGCTTGGATGCCGTCATCAGAATTTTCGACTGCGTTGATGCTTGATCAGAGCCAGCTTTCGGTCTGCCTGGTGAACGGGGATTACGTTGTTTAGAATTCATTGTGTATACCTCTTTTTACGTAAATTGTTACTGTTTAAAATTGTTCATAAATTAAGTATTGCAAAATTAACCTTCCGGTATATATAATTAATTCGATTATACAATGACCCACGGTTCATTTCTATAATAAGTTCTTTATATATCAGGATAGGGAGATGAGAAGAAAATGCAAGAAGGTTCGGGATACGGCCGCTGGGTTGCTGGCAAACGAAGTAAGTGGGTAACACTTCTGGTATGGATCATCATAGCGGTAGTACTCGGTCTAGTCTGGCCGGCTGTAAATGATCGGGAAACGAATAATGCTCAGGATCTGAGTGATTCCAAACCATCTGTTCAAGCTGCTGCAGTAGCTCAGAGAGAATTCCCTGGTGGGGAAGGCTTGCCAGCATTGATTGTATGGCATCAGGCTGGTGGACTCACGGATGAACATATTAAACAGATTCAAGCGCTGACAGAGCGACTGGATCAAGACCCTGTGGAAGAGCAGCAAGCGGTAGTACCGCTGTATCAATTGCCACCACAGGCAATTCAAGGGCAACTGTCTGAAGATGGTAGCACGCTTGTTATGCCGCTCTTCTTCAACGAAGGAGCCGATGCGGAGCAGCTGGAGAAAGGCATCGATGCACTGAAGGAGAAAACGGAAGAGATCTTCGGAGTGAACCCGTTTGAAGTTGCGGTTGATGATACAAGTTCACTCAGCGCACGCGTTACAGGGCCAGTCGGTATATCAATTGATGCTAGTGGATTATTCTCTTCTGCTGACGTATCGCTGCTCATTGCAACAGTCATACTCGTGCTAGTGTTGTTGTTACTGATATACCGTTCCCCGGTACTTGCGATTATTCCGATTATCGCAGTAGGGTTCGCATATATGGTGACCAGTCCGATTCTGGGATTCATGGCAGATCAGGGATGGATCACCGTTGATGCTCAGTCTATTTCAATTATGACGGTACTCTTATTCGGAGCGGGAACGGATTACTGCCTGTTCATGATCTCTAGATTCCGCCAAATTCTCTATCATGAGCCGGACAAAAAGAAAGCCCTCTTCCAGGCAATCACGGGTTCATCCGGTGCCATTGCCATGAGTGGTTTCACTGTCGTTGCGGCCTTGCTTGTACTGTTACTTGCTGAATACGGGGCATATCACCGTTTTGCCGTACCATTCAGTTTGTCCATCTTCATCATGTTTATTGCAAGTCTAACGCTGGTTCCAGCCTTACTCGCTATCTTTGGTCGTGGGTCGTTCTACCCGTTCGTACCGCGTACACATGAGATGGAAGTAGAACGTGCCAAGAAAAAAGGCAAACCAGCTCCAGCTCCACGCAAAGTGAAAGAAAGCTGGATTGGGCGTACAGTTGTTACGAAGCCATGGACTGTGCTGGCAGTAACTCTGGTACTCCTAGGTGGACTAGCGGTGTTCTCAACACAGATTAAATTCACATATGACTTGTTATCTTCCTTCCCGGAAGATGTTCCTTCTCGTGAAGGCTTCACCGTTATTGGAGAACAGTTCTCCCAAGGGGAATTGGCTCCAGTGAAAGTTATCATTGATGCTGAGGGTCAGGAGACGGATCTCCAATCCAAACTTGAAGCACTCGATTATGTAAGCAAAGTTGGCGATGCACAGCAGGGTGCGGAGAATGCGAACATTACAGCCTATGATGTAGAGTTCAATCTGAATCCGTACTCAATGGAAGCAATGCAGCACATTCCTGATTTGCGAGCTACTGCGGAGCAGGCATTGACGGATGCGGGAATAGCGAATGCCGATACTCACGTATGGATTGATGGCCAGACGGCTGAGCAATATGACATTGAAGTAGCTGGAGAGCGCGATGCTAAGATCATTATTCCAGTGGTCATCGGCATGATTACATTGTTATTGCTGCTCTACCTGCGTTCTGTAGTCGCTACAGCATATCTGATTGCAACGGTCGTTCTTTCCTTTTTCTCAGCATTGGGACTGGGTTGGCTCATTATCCATTACGGTCTTGGTGCCGATGCCATTCAGGGAGCGATTCCACTGTATTCCTTCGTATTCCTTGTGGCACTAGGTGAAGATTACAACATTTTCATGATCTCAAGCATCTGGCAGAAACGTAAAACGATGCCGCTTCGCCAAGCCATCAAGGAAGGGGTAGGCGAGACTGGATCGGTCATCACCTCTGCGGGTCTGATCCTGGCAGGAACGTTCGCGGTACTGGCAACATTACCAATTCAAGTACTGGTACAGTTCGGGATTATTACGGCAGTGGGTGTCATGCTAGATACCTTCCTCGTTCGTCCGTTCATGGTACCTGCAATTACAACATTGCTTGGCAAATGGGCGTTCTGGCCAGGAAAATACGTTCCGATTCCGGAGAAACAGGAAGAGAAGCAGGCGTAGTCTCTCTATCCTATGATTCGGTTTTATAGCATGGATGGCGGTTACGATTTAACCGCTATCCATGTTTTTTTGAATGATAAATAGATATATGGTCCAGTTTATATCACCGAATCTGTGATGGACTGGTGGAACTGTAAATTATGCGGTAGATCTAAGGATGAATAGCGCTCTCTTCGAGTAGGAAGGTTTACGTACACACAAGTTTTGGGACATAATAGAGTGAACGTTGGTCTAGAATGGGCCGAATGTAATCAACATCAATGAGACAACCAGGGGAAGGATGAAAGCTAGCATGACGAATCAACTTAACGTGTATTTTAACCATGACGGCGGTGTGGATGACCTCGTATCGCTGTTCATGCTTCTGCAGATGGACAATGTGAATGTAACTGGGGTATCTGTTATTCCGGCAGATGGATATCTGGAGCCGGCAACGGACGCCAGCCGCAAAATCATCGATCGTTTCGGAACATATTCCGTAGAAGTGTCCAAGTCGAATTCCAGAGGGAAAAACCCATTCCCGGCAGCATGGAGATTACACTCCTTCTATGTAGATGCACTTCCCGTATTGAACGAGTCTGGCAAAATGGAAGCTCCATTATCCACTCTTCCTGCACATAAGCACTTGATTGAGAAGGTTCGCAATACAGAAGGCAAAACATTGCTTCTGTTCACTGGACCGTTGACTGATCTTGCACGTGCGCTGGATGAAGCACCAGATATCGAAGAGAAAATCGACAAACTAGTGTGGATGGGCGGTACGTTTGAAAAGGGTAACGTCGAGGAACCAGAACATGACGGTACAGCAGAATGGAACGTATTCTGGGATCCAGAAGCAGCATATCGTGTATGGGAGAGCGGCATTCAGATTGATCTAGTTGCACTCGAAAGCACGAACAAAGTGCCTCTCACTCCAGCAGTTCGTAACCGCTGGGCAGCAGAGCGTCGCTTCGAGGGTGTGGACTTCTTGGGGAACTGTTATGCAGGTTGTCCGCCACTCGTGTACAGTGAGACGAACTCCACTTATTATCTGTGGGATGTACTGACAACAGCTTCCGTAGGTCGCGAGGATATCGTGAAGAAGAAAACGGTGAACTGCATCGTGATCCCGGATGGCCCTAGCCAAGGTCGTACTGTAGAGCAGGCTGATGGACGTCCAGTACAATTGGTGTACGATACAGATCCAGAAGCATTCTTTACTTATATGACGGATCTGGGCAAAAAAGCTGCTCCGCAGCGTTATTAATTCAGGCAGCCGGTAGGCTAGTCTCCATCTAATAAATATAATAAGCCGCTCAGCAGAGAGGAAGGGATTCCTTTCTCTGCTGAGCGGCTTATTTCACATGGAGGTGCAGCTTCCCATGCAATGTTTGTTGTCTCGCTCTATATTTTAAAGCGGGCAATCAGTCCGTTCAGTTCACTGGACAATACACGCAGACTCTCGGCAGACGCGCTGATCTCACCCATCGATTGCAATTGGCCGCCAGTTGCGGCAGACACCTCTTGAATGCTGGATGAGGATTCACGCGAGATGTGCTCCATATTTTCGACAGAGGCTGAGATTTCTTCTGCACTGGCAGATAGCTGTTCTGAAGCTGCAGACACCTCATGTAAACGCTCGTTGATCGTATCGATTCCCGAGTGAATGGAGGTGAACGAACGTCCCGCTTCCTGTACAACGACGAGTCCTGACTGGACTTCGGTTGTACTTGCGCTCATATGGTCAGATAAGACTTGAGTTTGGAGCGTAATTTCGGCAATTAGCTCTGACACATGCAGGGAAGACTGTTCAGATTCGGTGGCGAGCTTACGCACTTCGGAAGCCACCACGGCGAATCCATTGCCATGTTCCCCGGCACGAGCAGCTTCAATGCTGGCATTAAGTGCAAGCAAACTGGTCTGGGACGCAATTCCCTTCATCAGATGAGCGACAGATTCAATCTTGCTGGAGTATTGCTCCAACTGTAAGGTGGATACGGACATTTGCGTATTGGCCTGATGAATTTTGTCCATTCGATCAATCGCAGTGTTAATGTTTGCTTGCCCTTGTACCGCATTATGGGTTGTTTCCTGAGATACACCCGCAACGAGCGATGCGGAGTGAGCGATATGCTGCATGCTACGTGTGATTTCCTCCATGGCAATGGTAACTTCGCCTGCTCGGGCAACCTGTTCAGCGGCTCCCTGAGCCGTATGGTCTGTGTGCTTTGCGATCCGCTGGCTGGCTTCGACCGTTGCTCTAGAGTGAACAGACACACCTTCGGCGGCTTTGAGCAAGGAATCGGAGCTTTTGCGAATACCAGCCATCACATTGCGGGTATCGGTGACGAGATGTTTGAACTCGGTAGCAAGTTGACCGACCTCATCCTTACGTCCTAGCTCCACATCGACCGTTAGATCGCCTTTTCCTACTTGGGCGATGATCTTCTTGAGTCTGACGAGAGGGCGTGTCAGGTAATGAGCGAATCCATATACAAGTAGTACGCTGAGCAAAACAATGACCAGTGCCGTCCAGATCATCGTCATGCGATTACGTGTCATCAGCTCATAGACAGCCGTGGAGTCTAGGTCTGCACCTACAATGCCGAGTACTTCCCCGTTTGTACCGTGAATTGGTACATAGGCAGTAATGGTCGCCCCATACTCGTCCTGCGTTAGTTCCCCATGTACAGACTCGTTATTGGCAAAAGCCTGAAGCATGCCATCATAGTGAGTTTCTTCTTCTGATCCGTAGGGAGAAAAGTCGTCCTCTGATACGTCGGCAGCCGCACCGTCGACCACGTAATAATACGTGGATGTTCCGTTCTCTTCTCGTTTACCAAGAGTGTACAGATACTTCAATCCATTGGCTTCACGAAGCTGGCTAAGCTGTTCGCGCAGGGTTCCGTAATAGGCCGTTTCATTCTGTCCCGTACTGAGTGGTGCATATTGAGTCACGTCTATGGATTGTGCCGCTCGTTCGGCAACAGCCTGAGCCTGCATTCCCATAGATTGTTCAACAAGTTCAGCGGATGAACGGTACATCGTCACACCAAGCACGGCTCCAGCCGCTAGCATGAGGCATGAAAAAAACAAAAAGATACGCATAAACAAACTGTTCATTAGTTGTATACTCCCCCTTTTTAACGGTAAACGGTTGTAGCTATTGATCGATATTGAAACGACCTTCTAGATATGGGTCAGACGTGCATTGTGCTGGGTTGAACATGGATAAAACGAATATGTATGTATATTGCTGTATTTGATGTGCTGGCTTCATATGCGTGTTCAAAAAGGTAGGTGCTATGAAGTAGCCGTCCACCTTCAAATATCGGCATTTCAGGGATAAAGAATTAGCCCCCGAATGCAGTTCACCCGGGAGCTTGTTGATCCTGATTAGATTGAAGCTATATTATGTTACATCGTTCCCCCGCCTTGGCGAATTGAAGCTGGGATCTTCTCTGGCCCTTGATTAATGTACTTTTGAATAAAAGCACCTACCTTCGCATCATCAAACGTGGTGAGTTTCATCGTCTTGGTCCAGGCAGTCACAACGACCTCGCTACCTTCGGGAATGTCCTTGTTAGGAACGGCAAGGATCCCTGCGCCTGCTTCACGGAACTTGGTTAGGTATTTCAGGTGATCTTTGAGCTGATCGGTCGCATCTTCATGATAATAAATAATGATATCCCCATGCTCCAGATTGTGTACCAGATAGGGATAGCCAGGGAAGTCGGTATAGAACCCAAACTTGATATCATGTGGATTATGAGGCCCTGAGGTGGGAATGGTCATCTCATAGTTGATCGGGTCTTCCGTATGGCTAGCTCCATAATACGGGTCGTCCGTCACATCAATGGTGGCATTGGCGTTCAGATCAGCAATATTGTATTTAGTAAATGCGCCCTGCATGAAGAAGAGAGCGATCACAACGATGGATACTCCTAGCATAGCGTGTGCTGTGGTTCGGATAACTCGACTTTTCTTTTTCACGATGACCCGCTCATCCTTCTTCATATGGGCAACAATAGAGCCTTGCGTGCGTGAAGCCCAGACGTAGGCGATGATAGACAACAACAGAATGACTGCACCGATGATGAGCCACAGATAGGATGTGCCCGCCTCGTGATTCATCTGCATGTGATCCATATGTGGATCCATAACTATCCTCTTCTTTCTTCGTTAAAATAAAAACATCGTTCATTAACACTACACTATGTAGTGTTAATGGCGTTACACACTCTATTTCCGATCCAGTACACTAGGATGTACCGCAGATTAGATATGAAAACGAAAGACGAATGGGTATCTCCTTTAGATATCCAAACGAATACCCAATACGTAAATACAACCATATCCAATTTACACTACACATTATAGTGTAAGCATGTAGATGATGCAATCTTTGTGCGAGATATACGATATGTTTTTTTAAAGAATTCATAAAGCCACATATGGTCTCTTCCACACTATAGTTACTCTATGTTATAGCCAAAAGGCTCTCGTTGCCTAAGCAAGAGAACCTTTTGGAATGTTGTATTTATATAATCTACTACCTCTAAAGAGATAGTTACATACGCCAGAACGAAGAGTAGAACAAGCTCAAGATGCCAAGCAACGTCTCCACGAGCAAACGATACACGACATAAATTAGCACGATGTTTGCGATAAGCACCGTATACATGCTGTCAATCGCAGCTTTGGAACGGTTCAACGGATATTGTAACACCACTACGTTCATGCCTACGATCACAATGGTATAAGCAATAGCGACAAAATACATCGAGAAGGACAGAGAGATGATGGTAAATACGTTTGCCAGAACGAGGGCAGCCACCGCAGGAACCAACAATGCTCCATACTGGGCTACTAGAATTTTAGGACGGAACGTAAGCTTCTCCACTTTCAAAATGATATACATTAACGCAACTGCAATGATTAGCATGATGGCTGTAAGCAACAGGGGTCTAATGAACCCACTTACGAATATACCGGGAATATCCATAGAGCTAAAAGCAATTAAGAAGTATGTAGAGGATAAAACTGCGATTAAAGCCATCGTCAACCATGCATTAAATGAGTGCTGTTCACCAACGCTTTTCATCGCTTGGTAAGGACGGACAAGAATGCTAAGGAAATAAGATGCATATTGTTTGCTTACTTCTTTGGCTTGCTGTACTTTCTCATTTTGCATCATATTGTTCCATTGGTTGTTCTGAGGATCCCCAGACGTTTGATTTTCGGTAGCCTGCGCTTGTTCTTGTGGTTGCCGAATCGGAATTGGTGCCGACGGGTTCGAGCTGGAATCCTGAGGTGCATGATTAGGAGAGTCTTGTTTACTGGACCAACGCGTATATTCGGACTCTGATGCAGCAGCAGATTCGTGATCTGGTGAAGCGCCAGCAGGGGAAGAAGTCGAAGCAACCTCGGTTAGGTTCGATCCGCACCTCTCGCAAAAGCTAGCATTTCCATTTTCATGATTACATACTGGGCATTTCATGATATAAGCCTCCATTTCATTTATTTAGACATTTTGTCTTATTTTAAGGGTTAATGCAGAAGTTTGTCCATGACTTCCATTGAATTCTACAGCACATTTATGAAAATGAAGTTTGTATTTATGATCATATTTAGCTCTTATACAGTTTATGTTCGTCGTCAGTATGATGGTTTTTTTGACAGTGACAGTGCTTATTTATTATCGGGTCTCCCGGTTGCTCGGAGAGAATATTCATAACTGCGATTATCGCAGTGGATAGAAAACATAGTCTGGTGGCATACTTTTACTACATCCATTATGTGTTTAGGCATGTTAGATCACAGATATAAATACGTTTCAATTCATGTAATGTTCGCTTTTATAAGATATTTGTAGGTGAAGTTCATCTTTTGGGTTGCTCAATACAGAACATTTATGTATAATCAGACGTGTTAATACGTTTAATGTACGGTAGTAAATGATGTAGGTGAGTTCATGGAACTGCTGGACAGTAATGAGAGCAAGAAGAAGATGTGCCAATACTATAATGAAATTTCGAAGGAACTGTTCGGCTTCGGGACAACTCTCCTGAGAGTGACCGTAGATCAGAATATTGTAACCTTCTTCGCGAAGCACCGACGTTCGCCGCGCTCTGACGCCCTGGAAGGGGAGGCCCCCGGCTTGAAGCTGGAAGTGGACTTCCGCATGTCTGTCTTATATAAGAAGAAATTCAGGGAGAAGTTAGAGCAACACATGGGTTTGCCTATTGAAGCTGTATTAAGGGATTATGATGCGTCCACGCAGTGGGCCATTACGAATGTGATTTTGGAGCAAGCATAGTTGGATTAGCGGGATACTCCTGTTAATCATGCTCAGCATGCCTGAGATTCATATGGATTCTGACAATTTCATACGATGGCGTCTGTCTTTGGATTGATTCTGAAGCAGAAATCGATGATGTACCGGCTACGGGTGTCGCTTTCCTTTGTTTACGAAGAAAAGTGTTCTTGTTCACACAAGAATACTTTTCTTTTTGTTTTTTTATACACATCACATATATCAGGGGGATTAGGATCATGATGAAAAAATGGATGAGTGGTTTGGCAGCAGTAGCAATGACTTCGGTATTACTTGCAGGTTGTGGCAGCAGCACGGATGATGCAGCAGGTGGATCAGGTACGGGGGGAACAGCACCAACGAAACTCGTTATCTCCACATGGGGCTTCTCGGAAGACTTCTTCAACCAAGAAGTATTTGGTCCATTTGAGAAAGAGCATAATGTAGATATCGTGCTCGAAGTCGGCAATAACGCAGAACGCTTAAACAAAATCCGTCAAGGTACATCCAGCGTAGATGTGATCTATCTGTCAGACTACTATGCACAGCAAGGAATTGACGAAGGCCTGTTTGAGAAAATTGACCGCTCCAAAATCCCGAACATCAATGATATCTATGAGATTGCCCAAGCTCCACTTGGTGAAGAATACGGTCCTGCTTACACCGTTGGACAATTGGGGATTGCGTACAACCCAGACATGGTTGCCAAAGAAGTTACTTCTTGGAGCGATCTGTGGGATCCCGCTTTTGAAAATAACCTAACGATTCCGAACATTACAGCAACCGCTGGCCCAATGGTATTGGATGCAGCATCCCGTGTTGCAGGTAATGATACGTTTAATGAAGATGCTGCATTTACTAAGCTGAAAGAGCTTAGTGGCAATGTCGTGAAATTCTACACGCAAACTTCGGAGTATGTGAACATGTTCTCCCAAGAAGAGATTGCAGGCGGACCGATCATGGAGATGTACTTCAAAGATTTGAAAGCAGCTGTGCCTAATGCGAAGTTTGTAACGCCTAGTGAGGGTGCTTATGCCGTTATGAATACAATCAACGTAGTTAAAGGCAGCAAAAACAAAGAACTGGCTGAAGAATTCATCAACTGGCAGCTGAGTCAGGATGTTCAAGCGAAATCAGCTAAAGCTAAAGTGGATTCTCCAGTAAACACAAAAGTCGAACTGAATGCTGAAGAAGCCGAAGGTGTGACTTACGGTGCAGACGTGGTTGAGAAGCTGAACAAGCTGGATATGGAGTATGTAAACCAACAAGCTAAAGGCTGGACAGATCGTTGGAACCGTGAAATTGCTCAATAATTGTAACGAATAAGCTAAACGTACAAGCAACTATATACCACAGCAGAGGAGTGGAGCATAGATGAGTAAAGCGTCTAATCCCATCATCTTGGATGTAGATACAGGTATTGATGATGCGCTGGCGATTCTACTTGCTGTCAAAAGCCGGAAGCTAGATATTCTCGGCATTACAACCGTCTGTGGCAATGTATCTCTAGCGCAGGCAACGGAGAATACGTGCAAAATACTGGAGCTGGCAGGTGCGCCTGCCATTCCGGTGATTGCTGGAGCAGCGGGTCCGCTGACTCGGAAGTCTCATTATGAGCATCGCGTGCATGGACAGGATGGATTGGGCGGTGCGCTGCCTGATCCGGCAGTGTCCAAGCAGGCAGATCCAGGATTCGGTCCAGACTTTATCGTGGAGCAGGCTAAATTGTATCCTGGTGAACTCACCCTGATTATGACGGCACCACTCACGAATTTGGCGCTAGCGCTAATCAAATGTCCGGAGCTGCCTTCTTTATTGAAGGAAGTCATCTTCATGGGTGGCGTTGTACGAGGTCACGGAAATGTGACACCAGTAGCGGAGTACAATACGTACGCCGATCCAGAGGCTGCACGTATCGTTGTGCAGGCAGGAATTGAGAAGCTTACACAGGTAGGACTGGATGTTACACGCCAGACGTTGCTGAATGAAGAAGCTATTGCACGGTTAACCGATCCAGTGCTGCGCGATTATGTGGCACAGAGCACAGCGATTTATATTAAACGGTACGAAGAAATGAACGGTGTACGAGCATGTGCGCTGCATGATCCATTGGCTGTTGGCGTAGCCCTTGCCTCGGAACTGGTTGGACGCAAGTCGTATTACGTGGATGTCGAAACCGCAAGCCGTCTATGCGACGGTCAGATGGTGTGTGATTTTCAAAACCGGTTGGGAAAACAACCTAACACCCTCGTATGCGAAACGGTAGATGCGGAAAGTTTCCTTGAACTGTTTATCAACGCATTAAATTCGTAAATATAGAGGTTGTTCAAAAAATCCGCTTTTGATTACGAAGGATGCCTGTCGGCATCTCGGCGTCGAATATGGGATTCAGCCGAAATGTCCGTTGCTCACGTAGTTTTGCCTACGCTCCGCTACGTCATTTCTATCTTCATCCCATCTTCTCGGTACTGAAAACCGGATTTTTTGAACTCGTAAATATTTTTATCCAAAGAGGAAAGTTAAGTTCAATATTAAAATAAGTTCTTAACTTGATTCCCGCTTAGTGGAGGGGACGAAATCGATTCTGAAGAAGCGAAGCGCTCGCCTACAAGCTTTCTGTAAGAAAGCTGCTTCGGAAGCATTTGCTATCCTTGGATTTTTCCTTCTAAATAGAAGGAGATCAAGAAAATCGAAGGATAACAGCGATCGGAAGAACGATTCGTACCCGGAACGGCTGATGCGGAGATAGCCAACACTTGTTTTTGGAATGACTCAAATTTTTCTTATGTCAGGAGTAGAACGATGAAAAAATCAGTAATCTACTGGCTATTGCTGCCGGGATTCATATTTTTGGCGGCATTCATGATCATTCCGATTGTCCTGACGATCGGGTCGACCTTTTTTCAGGAAAACTCCTTCACGTTTGAAGGATATATGCATTTTTTCAGAGACCCTTACTTTTTGAAAATATTGCTTACCACCCTGCAGGTCAGTGTGGTCACCACGATTGTCTGCGTGGTGCTCGGATTCCCGACAGCTTATTATATTTCACGGAAAGCGCCGCGCCGCAAAGGCATTTTGCTGGCACTAGCGATCTTCCCACTCTTGACGAGCCCAGTTGTGCGCTCGTTCAGCTGGATGATTATCCTTGGACGTAAAGGGCTGATCAACAACGCACTCGTTGGCCTGGGGATCGTGGACAAGCCGCTGGATATTTTGTACACGCCGGCAGCGATGATGATTGGTCTGACACATCTGTTCTTGCCACTCATGATTATTTCCTTGGTCGGCGTACTGGAGAACATTGATGGTGACCTACTCAAAGCAGCTCAAAGCTTGGGTGCATCCCGCTTCACTGCGTTCCGCCGGGTTGTGTTCCCACTGGCTGTGCCAGGGCTTGTCATCGGAGCCGTGCTTGTATTTGTCGGCAGTCTGACGGCTTATACGACACCTGCCCTCCTTGGAGGTAAACAGCGTGTAATTGCCACGTTCCTGTATCAGAACGCCATGACTCTCAACGACTGGTATCTGGCCTCGGTTGTTGCCGCGATTATGATTGTGATTACATTTGTCGTGGTCGGTGTCATGAACAAAATGGCCAAAACTTTAAATCCGAAGGGGTAGACATATGCGGGAGAAACATATCGGGCTGGGCCTGTTCAGTCTGCTGGTCTTTATCTTTCTGCTGGGCCCGCTTCTGATCATATCGGTCACTTCGTTTGAACCGGGAACGGTACTCAAATTCCCACCGGAGGGATTCTCCTTCCGTTGGTACGAAAATATTTTTAACACAGGCGGTTTCCTCCGCACATTCCAGACGTCCATCATCATCTCCTTGCTAGGGAACTTGCTGGCGCTGTTACTGGGGATTCCGGCTGCGTATGCACTCAGTCGTTACGATTTCAAAGGCAAGTCGGTATTGAATGCGGTGTTCTTATCACCGGTATTGATTCCGGGCATCGTGCTTGGTTTCACGTTAATGAAATATCTCATCGTGATCTATCACCTTCCCATGTATCTGGGATTGTTGATTGGACATACGATTATTATGCTTCCGTTTATCATTCGCGTTATTGCTTCAAGTCTGTCGAGCTTTGATTTTGCAGTGGAGGAAGCGGCATTAAGTCTGGGTGCTGGACGTCTAAGAACGTTCTTCCAGGTGGTGCTGCCTAACATTCGCTCCGGTATTCTGGCTGCCGTTCTGATTGCCTTCCTGGAGTCGTTCAACAACGTGGATATTTCCGTGTTCATGACTGGCCCGGGTGTGAGTACATTGCCGATTCAGATGCTGACGTACGTGGAGAATTATTTTGACCCAACGATTGCAGCCATTTCCGTGCTGCTGATGGTACTGACAGGACTCTTAATGTTCGTGATCGAACGGATCATGGGCGGATTTTCATACTTTACTAAACGTTAATTGGAGGCGCAGAACGCTATGGCATTGCTGACACTAGACCACGTATCCGTGGCATACGATAAGCAGACAATCCTGAAGGATTTTCAGTTGGAGCTGGAAAAAGGTAAGCTGCTCTCCCTGCTCGGACCGAGCGGTTGCGGCAAAACAACTACGCTGCGCCTCATCGCCGGATTCCTGGAAGCATCACAGGGCAAGTTTATGTTCGGCGGCAAGGATTACACGAAGGTTCCGGTGAACAAGCGGAACTTCGGATTTGTATTTCAGAGTTATGCGCTGTTCCCGCATCTGTCTGTCTATGACAATGTGGCCTTCGGCCTGCGGATGCGCAAGGTGAAGGACAAGGATATCTCCTCACGTGTGATGCGCATCCTTGAAGTGGTTAACTTGATTGGATTTGAGAAACGTTATCCAACAGAGCTGTCCGGGGGACAGCGTCAACGTGTGGCGATTGCCCGCGCACTGGTGATTGAACCGGATCTGCTTCTATTTGATGAACCTCTCAGTAATCTGGATGCTAACCTGCGACTCAACATGCGGGTCGAGATTCGCCGGATTCAGCAGGAGCTTGGCATCACTACGCTCTATGTGTCTCATGATCAGGAAGAGTGTTTCTCGATTTCCGATCAGGTAGCGATCATGAACAAAGGCGTGGTCGAGCAGCTCGACCGCCCAGAGACGATTTTTAAATATCCGGCAACGGAGTTTGTAGCACGATTTATCGGATTCCATAACTTTATTGAGTTTGCAGATCGCACGGATGCAGGGGATATGATTACACTGCATGCCGGAGGCCGTACGTTTAATGCTACCGCACATCCGGGTACCGCTCGTGCCGGTGCTCGCAAAGGCGCGATTCGCCCGGATGATCTGATCGTGAGTGGAGACACATCTGCGGATCTTGCAAATGCATTGCCAGGCATCGTGAAGGTGAGTACGTACCTTGGTCGTAGTTACCAGTATGTTATTGAGACGGAGCTTGGCGACTTCACAGCCAACCAAGAGATGGAGACGCCTTATCTGAGCGGACAGCGAGTGAGTCTTATTTTCCCACAGGATAAACTTGTGCTGGTGGAGTAGTCATTGAATGTAATCGACAGCAACAGGAAGTAGAGCAGCAAAGAAGGCATGTTGTGCAGTGAATCCGGTTGGGGCAAGGTGTACCGTAGGTGCGGAACTGTAGATAAACGTGCAGTGCAGCACGTTGCAGGTGGACTGCTCATCCGGATCACGCTGAGATGCGTGTGAAGAAGGAGATTATGCCGATGCGTGCAGATCAACTAATTGTGAATGTAAATGTGTATAACAGTTATTATAAAAGATTCGAACAAAATAACGTCGCTGTATTGGACGGTCGATTCCTATATATCGGTTCAGGTGGATCGGAGCTCATTAATGCGGATGAAGTCATCGACGCACGTGGTCGTTATATGATTCCAGGCTTGATTGATATTCATCTGCACATTGAGAGTACGATGGTAACGCCAGCGACATTTTCACACGGACTTATCCGCTCTGGGGTGACTTCCATTGTCCCTGAGCCACATGAGATGGCTAATGTGTTCGGTCTGGAAGGTGTGCAGGAGATGATGGCAGCAAGTCGGGAGACACTCGTGGATATGTTCTATGCGATCCCAAGCTCTGTGCCGGCGACTCCAATGGAAACAACAGGTGGTTCCATCGAGATCGAAGATATGGATACGTTATTGGCAACGGGAGAGATCATCTGTCTGGGTGAGATTATGAACTATGTGGACGTTATTCGCGACCCGGAGTGCAAAACCAATCAGATTCTTCGCCACATTCGGAAGCACTACCCGGAACTTGTCATTGAAGGGCATACACCGAAGCTACTAGGTCTGGATCTACACCGACTGATCTATGCTGGGGTTGATTCGGATCATACACACCAGAGTATTGAGGGATTACAGGCTCGTATTGCTGCGGGCATGTTTATTGAAATCCAAGAGAAATCCATGACACCAGAAGTGATGGAGTATCTGATTCAGCATGATGTGAAGGAGCATTTCTGTTTCGTGACAGATGATGTTATGCCTGATAGTCTGGTGGAGCGAGGACATCTGGATCATCTTGTACGTAAGGCGATGCGTATGGGAATGCGCCCAGAAGATGCGATCTATGCGGCAACGTCTACTCCTGCAGCTCGGATGAAAATGACGGATCGTGGCAGTATCGCACCAGGTAAGGTAGCAGACTACGTCCTATTGTCCGACCTTGAAATGTTGCGTATTGATCAGGTCTACAAAAAAGGTCGTAAGGCTTACGACGACTACGAACCGTATACACAAGAACGGATCATTGGGCAGTTCCCAGCTCATTTCTACCATAGTGTGCAATTACAGCAGCTTGGTGAAGAGGATTTTGCGATTCGTTTATCCGATCCTAAAGTTAGTGGTTCAGGAGAAGGTACGGGTAGTGTTGTAGACGCTGTTCAGGCAGAAGACAAGCCGAAGGTGAGTGCAGATCTTGCTGGTGAAGCCTCGTACCCATGCCGGGTGATGATGGTGAAGGACGGCTCAACCTTTGTCGAGGAACATATTGCGCAGATCCAGGTAGCGGGAGATGAGCTCTTGTGGGAAGAGAGTGAATATGGACAGATTGCCACCTTTGAGCGTTATGGGGTGAACGGTAATCATGCACATGGTCTGATTGGTGGAGATACGATTAAACGCGGTGCCATCGCGACAACGTACTCCCACGATAATCACAACCTTCTCGTCGTTGGACGTAACCGTCAAGATATGATTATCGCAGCTAACAAGGTGATTTCGAGCCAAGGGGGATTCTGCGTCGTTGAGGATGGCAAGGTGCTCAGTCATCTGGAGCTTCCGGTCGGTGGCATTCTGACTGAGGAACCGCTAGCTGTTGTATCCCATCAAGTGAAGGAATTACGGGCTGCAATGTTATCGCTCGGTTATGTGCATTATAATCCGATTATGTCGATTAGCACCCATTCCCTTGCCGTGAGCCCAGCGCTCAAAATCACCGATCACGGGCTGATTGAT
Source organism: Paenibacillus sp. ACRSA (assembly GCF_022346845.1). NCBI lineage: Bacteria > Bacillati > Bacillota > Bacilli > Caryophanales > Paenibacillaceae > Paenibacillus > Paenibacillus sp. ACRSA. The sequence goes on from NZ_JAKRNP010000004.1 coordinate 460,732, forward strand.
GTGAACGCAGGTAAGGTTGTACCACTGGTCGTGCAATAGTGTAATGGTTTCAAAATAGCTTATTGAAGAAAAGCCAGAGGAATCATCACTATTCAATATGGATTTCAATTGAAGCGGAGTAACTGGATTCTAAAATATAGAAAAAGGTAAGTGCAGGGTAGAAAATACCGTGTACTTACCTTTTTTTGACGACTATATAATAGGATGACATTTATAGTTCAGATGCAGAACTCTGGGCGGTTCTCATTTTCTTGAGCTTTACGGCATAGTATACTGATCTTACTGCGCTACCTGCCATAGGTATGGCAATGATTACGTAATTAAGTGTTGAAGCAGAAGGGAATTGATAGAAAGCATAGAGCATTACTACAGCGGCAAATAGCAGAAGACTGCAGTTTAGAATTAGATGGTACACAATACGCTTATATTCAGCAGGGAATGAGAAGAATTTCATGCATATACCTCCTTGTAGAATGCCTCGAAGTCGTTACCCAAGGTATGCTTTGAACTTTAATTATAACATTCAATAGGATGCATTCCCACAATATTCTAAATATATGGATGAATTCATTCATCCGCTCGCTATGACTTTATTAAATAGAAGAAAAGGAATATTGCTTCATACACATTTAACTAGATTATAAAAGACAGAGAAGGAGCCTTATTTATGTCACCTAATCCCAATGCTCAAAAGGCTATATTTTTCGATGTAGACGATACGTTATATGATCATCTGCAACCACTGCGTGGGGCGCTTCAAGATATTCTGGGCCTACCGGACGACTTTCCTTACAGCGAGGTATATCATCGTTTCCGCTACTATAGCGATTGGTTATCGGAGCAGGAGGGATTATCGGCTGTACCGGAGCCGGCAGCTATGGAACGGATGCGTCGTCGCCGGTTCGAACTGACGTTGGAAGAGTTCGGCGTGTCACTACAAGCAGGACAAGCAGAAGCATTGCAGCAGCAATATCTAAGTTGCCAGTTTCGGATAGTACCGTTTGAAGGCGCGTACGATCTGATTCGGAGACTGTCAGCCGACGGCCACGTGGTTGGCCTAATCACGAATGGCCCTGGAGCACACCAACGTACCAAGCTGGAAGCTTTGGATGTATTCGGATTGATTCCAGAGGAGCGTATCTTTATCTCGGGCACCATTGGTTATGCCAAGCCAGATCGGCGACTATTCGAACATGTAAATGAGCTAACAGGTACATCGGCTTCTAACAGCTACTACATTGGAGATTCATGGCGTAATGATGTCGTAGGTGCAGTAGATGCCGGATGGAGCGTTATCTGGTTCAATCATCGTGAAGCCATGCCTGAATCGGATCACCAACCACATCATGTTGCGCACACATATGAGGACATCAAACGATTCCTTTTGTCTGAGATTAAATGATTGGAGTCATCAATACAGAAGTACTGAATTATAGCAAACGAATCACTGAATCAATTACGGCCTGAGGATTATAGATATGAATCGAATGCCAACTATCCTCTACAATAATATGTTGGATTTTCTTAGAGAGGTTTAAGAGTTCCTTCTGCCCCTCTTTCCATTCCTCGTTCTGTCTTCCTGCTGATAAAACAATTATAGGCATATCTGATCTTAGTGATTTTGATCTATGTAGCTGATCGGCACTCTTAATGGTATGTAGTAATTCTAGATAAGCTGCCTTGTATGCATTGGTTCTATAGCCTAGAGCAGTAACCGTTTTCTGAATGTCGGTAGGCAATCTCTTAGAACCAATGTGCTGTTTAATGAGTCGAGGAACTGCGATAGGAGATAGTAAATAACCTAGTTTGAGACGATTTTGATGATTAAGTTGCTCAACTCTTCTACCCTCACTAGATCCTGCTTTTGTGAATCGTTTTTCATGAGTTGAGTCAACAAGCACGATTCCCACAACTTCATCAGGAAATTTCGACGCATACAATCTCATTATCATTCCGCCATAGGAGTGTCCTACCAGAATATAGGGGGGCTTTAAATCCATTCTAGATAATAACTCACGGAGATCAGCAACATAATTTTCGCAAGTGGGATTTTCTATAGTTTGAGTACTCCATCCAAACCCTGCTCGATCGTATGAGACAACCTTCGTATATTCGGAAAGATGCGGTTGAACTAGTGACCAATCTAACGCACAACCGCCCATACCTGACTCTAATATCACAGTCGGCTGATGTTTATTTTTTCCGGTTGCTATAGTATGTAAATGACGGGAGCCAACGTTAATCATTTTTCCTGGATGCTTGAATTTATTTATTTCATATTGGGATAACACAAACTGAAAGAATGTCAGTGGAAAGGCAATAACTGAAATGGCTAACCTAAGAACTTTTTCTGGAACTCGGAATTTGTCCAAATGAATCTCTTCCTCTCCTATATGATTGTAATCAATCATAACGATGCATTTTGTTTATAAAAAGAGAAGGTTTTTAGAAAAGATTTCCTATTTTAATCAGAGTAAATAAATGAACTCTCAATGCTGAGTTGAAAAAACAACCTTTGATAATTAAGGGTTGTTTTTTAATGCTTAGAAGATGAAGTTCCCTTCATAGAATCTTCATTTCATAACATAGCCGAAAGCCTAGCCAAGTGAGCAAGCTAGTGTTATAATTAAAACAAGATTTAGATTAAGTCTAAATTAAATAATAAATAACGACAACAGTACGCAACTCAATATTCACAACACATGAACTTAAAATAATGAATTCGAGAGGGGATTAATTCCATGAGCACAATGCAAACTAAAACCAACCCATTTGTAACTGAAACAACTAAACTTCACGAGGTACTTAACCGTCAGATCGCAGGCTGGTCTGTATTGTATACGAAATTGCATCATTTCCACTGGTATGTTCAAGGACCACACTTCTTCACATTACATGCGAAATTTGAAGAACTGTACAACTTGGCTACAGCACACATGGATGAAGCAGCAGAGCGTTTGTTAGCTATTGGTGGACGTCCGGTTGCGACAATGTCAGAGCAGCTACGCTTGTCTCCTATTGAAGAAGCACAAGGACAATTCAACGCAGAGCGTATGGTAGAGGCTGTTGTTGCTGATTTACGCATTATGGTAGATGTAATTAATGAGGGTATTCAAGCAGCAGGTGAAATGGATGATAAAGCGACTGAAGATATGCTTATTGGTTTCACGGCGGAACTGGACAAAGAAACATGGATGTTGAATGCTTTCTTGGGAAAGTAAGCTTACTTTGAAGCATAATCTCTGCAAACTGAGGGTACGGTATGATCCTGACTTGCCCTCAATAAACTGCTAAACGATGCAAGGTTATCCTATACCTTGACAGCGATGTGTAGAGTCCGTGAACAAAGTGTCTGTTCGCTTACAAATTGAATTTGCTTACCGTATAATGAGGGCATTCAAGATGGATGGAATGGTGGAGTGAACGATGCGGACAGACCTAGGAGAACTGAAGGAAGAAGCAGAACACTTTATATATAGATGTTACGATGAGCTGGGCTATTCGCGTGAAGACGCGGAGACCCGGCTTATTGCTGTCCAACATGAAATCGAGGAGAAGGGCACATATAAGCACACTTTAGAAGAACTTGAACAAGGGTGCAAAATGGCATGGCGTAATAGCAATCGATGTATTGGACGATTATTTTGGGATAGCTTGCGTGTCATTGACGCTCGTCATGCAGATACAGTCGCAACAACTGCCGATGCCGTGTTACATCATATTCGGGTGGCTTCCAATGGCGGTAAGATTATACCTACGATCACGATTCTTCCTCCAGCTGGACCACAAGGAGCACCTGTACGCATCTGGAATCATCAGCTGATTCGCTATGCTGGGTATGAAACTGCCGAAGGTATCGTAGGTGACCCCGCTTCTCTGGAGCTAACTCGTGCTGCAATGGAGCTTGGATGGCAGGGAGCTGGTACGGCGTATGATGTGCTCCCCATCATTATTCAAGCCCAGGATGGACATCCAGAGTGGTATCCGGTACCCGAAGAGGATATCGTAGAAGTCACTATTGAGCATCCAGAACGTCCTGAAATCGCTGAGCTTGGTATGCGTTGGTACGGTGTACCGATGATTGCTGACATGCGGCTGGAGATTGGGGGAATATCCTATCCGGCCGCACCATTTAACGGTTGGTATATGGGAACGGAGATCGGTGCGCGTAACTTGGCAGATACGTTCCGTTACAACAAGCTACCTGAAGTGGCGAAGGCACTAGGCCTGAGCACGAACAGTGAGACGACACTGTGGAAAGATCGGGCACTCGTTGAACTGAATGTTGCTGTGTTACATTCGTTCAAGAAAGCTGGCGTAAGCATTGTGGATCACCATACAGCGGCCGCACAGTTTGCTTTATTTGAACAACGGGAAGAAAAGGCTGGGCGAGAGTTGACGGGGGATTGGGTGTGGCTCATACCGCCAGTATCGCCCGCGACAACGCATATTTTCCACAGTTCGTACCGCAATGAGATTGTGAAACCGAACTTTTTCCGTCAAGATCCAGTGATACATCTAACTGGGGCTAGTTCTGAGAATGCATTAGACAACCAGGATAGACCCGCTACATTACCTGGGGAAGAGCAGCTACCATCCGATCATTCCCCGAAGTGCCCGTTTGCCCATTAATATGGTGCGAGCGGGTTTTTTTTGTACAATTCATAGAATGACTACCTTTAATGCACACGATAATGGCTACGCATGACAGCTTGAACCCCAATGGCAGCGGCAATCAACAGCAGATTAAACACAAATACGGCATAAAGGGAGCTATACTCGACGAGTAATGCAGCGATGATCGGAGATACGATAGAGCCGATCTCCGCAGCAGACACAATCTTCCCAATCACGTTACTTCGATTCTTTTCCGAAATATGGTCACCGACATGTGCGAAGAACGAATCCATATAACATGCGCCGCCCACGCCTCCGATTAACATGCCCACATATACCCATAGATAAGATGAGGTGCATAGAAATACAATGACTTCAATACCGATCATCAGCATACCGAACATACATAACAATAAGCGATCGCCCATTCGATCAGATAAATAGCCTGCAAAGGGTGCTGCTGCCAGTGTGGATAGACCTGCAACGGTGAAGGCTAGACTGGTCTGGAGTGGGTTCCACTGCATAATATGAGCCGCGTACAGAGCGAAGTAGGTCAAGAAAACAGCATAGGCACTCATCTCAAGAAAGTGAACGGTGGCATAACCAATGAATTGTTGTCTCTGCGATAGTGCAGGGTTATCTGTGCCAGGAAGGTTACTTTGATCAAGATCAGGGTTTATGAATGCAGTAGGATTGGTGAGGATAGGGGGTGGATCTATAGTAGGAGAGGAAGGGTTATGTGTATTCAGATCTTGCGTTGCTTGTACATCCAGGTTTGTGGTGCTCCTGCCCTTTATGCCCCATGCTGCACCCATAGCCATAAGACAGCAGAGCGTAACCAGCCAGAAAGGGACGGATAAAGGCCAGTGTAATGCTAACCAGCCACTAATGACGGGGCCAAGAACCATACCGCCGCCCTCACTGCTGCTGATGTAACCATTATATAAACCCCGGTTGCTTACATTGCCTTCATCTCCGATAATGGATCGCACAACTACTGTAAGGCCCGTAGAGGCGACTCCTTGAAGCAGCCGCAATACACCGAAGAGCAGAGCAGTAGATGAGACAGCAAAACCTGCCATGCAGACGGCGAGCATCAAGAGCATGAGAATCAGTGCCTTCTTGCCCCCCAGCTTGCGATATAGAGCGGCGGCAGGGATACCACCCAGTACTTTCCCGACATAAAAGAGTGCAAAAATAATGCCCATCATCCATCCGCTCATCCCGAATTCTTCAATGAACAAAGGAAATAGAGGGATGATCATGAAGCCGCCCATCTGACTGAGAAAACAAATGAGCATAAGCAAAACGAGGTTACGTCTGATATCCACCAATAAGACTCCTCTCTCGATCAAGAGATCATGCAGCAGAAAGCTGAGGGACATGTATACGTATAGATAGACATATCATCGACATTGTATGTACCAACTGCTCAGGAGAGAAGAGAAATCAAAAAAATAAAAAGACGTCCTGGTGGACGCCTTATGTACTAATTTTAGTGAACATTATAAGGAGGATGCTAAGGGAGCTGATTCACTTAAGGAAATTAACCTGAACCTACACCGTGTGTCATAACAGTAATGAGGACATCTGTAATAGGAGCAATACAAAATACAAATATACTACTAATAAACAGAGCTGAACGGATATTTTTCATGTGACTGGTACACCTCACTATTCAAATTATTGAATTTCTGCAACTGGTCATAGTTTGCCCATTCTCTGTATCGGTTGAACAGCGTAAGGCATTTGATGATATTGGATTCACTATTTATTTTACCAGCAAATTCTAATCCCTCAAGCAAAATATCAATACCTTGGCTATGTCCTTGGTGTAATCGGTATTTTCCTAAATCGGCCAAAAATGATGAGTATTCCTCTGCCTTGATTGGTTTATTGTACTCACCAAACTCACTGTTATACGTTTTGAAGGGAATATGTTCTTGAAAACGATCTAGAATATCATCGATATTGATATCAAATTTATTGGCGACTTTAACAATGTTGGTAAGGGCATGGAAAATTTCATCTGGTTGTCTGGAGATGTACTCAACATAATCTGTCAAGGTTTCCAGATTACCCGCTAGTAATTGATATAGAAACAGATTAACAGTTGAAAAATCGTTGAATTGTTTAATAATCAAACTGGCCTCATCAGAAGAATCTTGAATCCACACGTCTGCATTGGTATAAAGCAGTGTATATTCAATCGCTTTCTCGTAATCTTCATATTGCTCATACACTGCGGATTGAAGCAAGCGTGCATACAGCATATAGAAATAAAAAGGTCGAAAAGGTCTCTTATATTCCGATGTTTTGCGTTTGGGATGAAGTGATAGTTCATATTGAATAGAAGCGAGACGATACATTTCTTCGGAGAGTGTGTCGACCTTATGCCATTCATGCAGTGAAACATAGACGTGAGCCAGATGTTTGATCGCTTCTAATTGATCGGTTTCCTCCAGGCGATTCGCGTAGGGTTCAAATCGTGTAGCGGCTCGCAGATTTAGTGCAAGATTATCGCTTAGTGAGAGGGAGAATAGACGATATTGGCATAGAGCCAGACGCTCAGAATGCTGATATTTCTCAATGACACTTACACTTTCATATATTAATTTCGCTGCCTCTTTGTACTGACTATGGAACAACTCCTCCGCAACTTCAAAAAGTAAACTTCCATAATTCGTGTTATCCAATAAATTACTTAGGATAAGTTCGATACAATCCGGACGTCCCACTTCTGCACAGCGGATTAGAAAGGGACGTAATCTTCTCCAATCCGGAGCAGTTAGTGTAAAACATTCCACTACAAATCGGGGATAGAAGTAGTCCTCTTCTAATCCCATAGCTTTCGTAATACCGTCAAGTTGGCTCATGGAGAATGGTTTATTTTGATTAATGAGTCTACTGAACGAACCTGAATTAATATTGGCCCGTGTCGAGAACTCACTTTGCGTTAGATTATGATCTTGTATGTATTGCAACACTTCTGTTCGTATGGTGTTAGATTGCATGCAAGACACCGCCTTTATATATAAATCCATAATTTAGTACTTAAAACCATTTATATCAAATATAATACTATAATTTTACAGCGGTCAATATTTAATTTTACTTATGCACCATATCTCAGTCTATCTTTCTGCTGTTTTTAGTTCTGTGCCAACAAAACCCGCAGATATAATCTGCGGGTAATGTAAACAACTTTTATTACCAGAATCGTCTGTAGCCATGATGATGATCATTCTTGTTGTCGTGATCTGGGACGATTACATTAACAACTGTTTTTTGAATGTTGCGTGATTTAGTCTTGTTGTCAGCGTCGTTTCTAGTTTTGTTTTTGGCTTTGTTTTTAGAAATGACCTTTGTTTTGTTTTTGGCTTTACTTTTAGGAGAGAGGGGAGAAAAGAAATTTGTCATTGTGGGCACCTCCTTCTATCAATCTACTCTATTGTATTCTCGGTGCAATGAACGGCTTGTACGAAAGACTAGCCTTTTTCAAAAATAGATAGATTACCTGATAGATTCGATACCCGCAGCATTAATCTGCGGATAGAGCGAATCACACCTATTACCAGAAACGTCTGCAATCTTGATGATGCTTATTCTTGCTATCGTGATCTGGAACAATTACGTTAACAACTGTTTTTTGAATGTTGCGTGACTTAGTCGTGTTGTCGGCATCGTTTCTCGATCTGTTTTTGGCTTTGTTTTTAGCGATGACCTTTGTTTTGTTTTTGGCTTTACTTTTAGGGGAGAGGGGAGAAAAGAAATTTGTCATTGTGGACACCTCCTTCTATCAATCTACTCTATTGTATTCTCGGTGTAATGAATGGCTTGTACGAAAGACTACCTTTTTCAAAATAGATAGATTTATCTGATAGATTTGTCCCTATAGGACGTTCAATAACGATTCGTTCCATTTCACCAAGGTAATTTAGTTTCCTTAATTATCTTGGTGAGCCCTAATGTCTGTTTCATAAAAAATAGTGAATAATGCTCATTAAGAAATAAGGGAGTAGGGTCGTGGTTTGGTATTTCTTCTTATTAAAAAAAGGTTAAATTAACTATATCCAGCACATGACTTAAACAAAGTCGTGTATAATAGGTTGGGTTTGTAATGAATTGAATTGTATAGAGGTACACCTCAAGTTTAAGGGGGCGAAATGGTATGTCAGATCAACAACCGATTATCCGGTTCGACCGGGTAACTCAGCAATACGATCAAGATGAGGCTGTACTGAAGCGAGTTAGCTTTGAGATCGAGCGAGGTAAATTTTATACATTATTAGGGCCGTCAGGCTGTGGTAAAACAACCATTTTGCGACTGATTGCTGGCTTTGCAACGCCAACGCAGGGCAGTATTTATTTTAATGGTGCTTTAATTAACAGTGTGCCTGCCCATCAGCGGCAAGTGAACACGGTATTTCAAGATTACGCATTATTCCCACATTTGAATGTGTTTGAGAACGTCGCTTTTGGTTTGCGCATCAAAAAGATGAAAACGGCTGAAATTCGCAGCAAAGTATTGGAAGCACTCAAGTTCGTCAACTTATCCGGTTACGAAAACCGTGAGATAGGCGAGATGTCGGGTGGTCAGAGACAACGTGTTGCCATTGCTCGTGCCATTGTCAACGAACCGGAGATTCTGCTGCTGGACGAGCCTTTGTCTGCACTCGATCTGAAGCTTCGTACGGAAATGCAGTATGAGCTGCGTGAATTGCAGCAACGGCTGGGGATCACATTTATTTTTGTCACGCATGATCAGGAGGAAGCACTGGCGATGTCAGATGAGATCTTTGTCCTGAATGGCGGTGTGATCCAGCAGAGCGGAACACCGAATGACATCTATGATGAGCCGATCAACCGTTTTGTCGCAGATTTCATCGGGGAATCTAACATTGTATCCGGTAAAATGAAGCAGGATTTTGTGGTGGAGTTTGCTGGTGCAGAGTATGAATGTGTGGATCAGGGATTACAACAAGATGAGCCTGTTGAGATTGTGATTCGTCCGGAGGATCTGGAGATCACGACCGAGGCGCAAGGGAAAATGAAAGTTAACGTAGACTCCCAGTTATTCCGCGGGGTACATTACGAGATCTCCACCTACGATGATGCGGGCAATGAATGGTTAGTGCATTCTACGAAGAAAGCTGACGTAGGTGCACGAATCGGTCTATATTTTGACCCAGAAGCGATCCACGTTATGCGTTTCAACGAGACGGAAGAAGAGTTCGATAAACGACTAGAAGCATATCAAGAGGCTGTTCATGCAGACTAAGGCGAGTGCACGCAATGCGTATTTGATTCCATATGTACTATGGATGGTGTTGTTCGTTGTAGCCCCGGTATTGCTCGTTGTCTATTACTCTTTCTTCGATGTGGAGGGGAACTTTACGCTGGGCAATTATGCCCGCTTCTTCACGCCGGTATATATGCAGATGACGCTCAGTTCATTCTGGTACGCACTGCTCATTACCGTATTCTCTCTATTGATCTCATATCCGACGGCATATCTGCTAACTCGGACGAAGCATAAGCAGCTCTGGCTGCTGCTCATTATTTTGCCAAGCTGGATTAACCTGCTGTTAAAAGCCTATGCGTTCATCGGTTTGTTTGGCACGTATGGTCTAACGAATTCCTTGCTGGAGGTTATCGGCATTGGTTCACAGCAGATCTTGTTTACCGATTTTAGTTTTATCTTTGTATCGGTGTACATTTTCATTCCGTTCATGATCTTGCCGATCTTCAATGCACTGGAAGAGATGAACCCATCGCTGATCTATGCAGCGCGCGATTTGGGTGCATCCTCTTGGCTGACCTTCCGTAGGGTCATCTTCCCGTTGACACTGAGCGGTGTGAAATCGGGCTGCCAGGCTGTATTTATCCCGGCGTTGTCCCTGTTCATGATTACCCGTCTGATTGCGGGGAACCGGGTGATTACGCTGGGAACAGCGATTGAGCAACATTTTCTCGTTACCCAAGACTGGGGAATGGGCTCGACCATTGCGGTCTTTTTGATTATCGCGATGGCTCTCATTATGTTTTTAACTGGATCAGGGAATAAGGAGGTGCGTCATGGGAAGAAACGGAAAACTGCCTAATGTCTATCTGGCTGTTGTATTTGCCATCCTATACGCACCGATCGCCTACCTGATCTTCTATTCCTTTAATAGTGGCGGCCATATGCGAAGCTTTGAAGGATTTACATTGGAGTGGTATAGGGAAGTATTTGCGGATACACGCTTGCTCATTATCGTTTTGAATACCTTTGTTATTGCGCTGTTATCCTCGGCCATTTCTACCATGCTGGGTGTGGCGGGGGCGCTCGCCATCTACCATGTACGCCGCAAACGAACAAAGAGTACCTTGTTATCATTGAATAACGTGCTGATCGTCAGTCCCGATGTAATCATTGGTGCTTCGTTCCTGATTCTGTTTACGATGATTGGCATTAAATTAGGCTTTACATCGGTTCTGCTGTCTCATATTGCATTCAGTGTACCGATCGTCGTCATTATGGTGCTACCGAAGTTACAGGAGATGAGCCCAACCTTGATGGATGCGGCGCGTGACCTCGGGGCGGGGTCGTGGCAGATTCTAACGCGTGTGGTACTGCCGTATGTGAAGCCAGGCATATTTGCTGGATTTTTCATGGCACTAACCTATTCATTAGATGATTTCGCGGTAACCTTCTTCGTCACAGGAAACGGCTACTCTACGCTCTCCGTAGAGATCTATTCACGGGCACGCCAAGGTGTATCCTTGTCCATCAACGCCTTATCTACACTGTTGTTCCTGCTGACGGTACTGCTCGTTGTGGGCTATTACTTCATTAATCGTCGCGCGGCGCGGACACCTGCTGGAAGGGGGCTACGTCCATGAAGCAATTGGTACGGACTTTTGCACTTGTTTTTGTGGCGGCCTTTGCCTTGATGATTCTAACGTCTTATCTTAACAAGAGCCAAGGCTATTCTGGCGGCAATACGCTGACCATCTATAACTGGGGCGATTATATTGATCCAGATCTGCTGACGGAGTTTGAGGAAGAGACAGGCATGAAGGTCATCTACCAGACGTTTGACTCCAATGAAGCGATGCTGACTAAGATTGAGCAGGGGGGAACCACGTTCGATGTGGCGATTCCTTCCGAGTATGCGATTAGCAAAATGAAAGAAGAGAACCTGCTCGTTGCCTTGGATCATAGCAAACTGCCTAATTTGAAGAACATTGACGCCCGGTTCATGAACCTGTCGTTTGACGAAGACAACAAGTTCTCCATTCCTTATTTTTGGGGAACGGTAGGTGTTGTGTTCAACCCTGAACTGGTCGATGGGCTGACATTTGAGAGCTGGAACGATCTGTGGGATCCTCGCTTGAAGAATCAGATTCTCTTACTCGACGGTGCTCGTGAAGTGATGGGCATGGGGCTGAACAGCCTGGGTTATTCCCTGAACGACACCAATGAGGATCACCTTCAAGAGGCACTGGCGAAGCTGTCGACATTAACACCTAACGTTAGAGCGATCGTCGGAGATGAGATCAAAATGTTGCTCGCCAACGAGGAAGCAGCAGTTGGGCTCGTCTGGTCTGGAGACGCGTCTGAGATTATGGATGAGAACGACAAACTGGATTATATGGTGCCAGAGGAAGGCTCGAATCTCTGGTTCGATAACATGGTCATTCCTACCACTGCGCGAAATATTGAGGGAGCACATCAGTTTATTAATTTCATGTTAGATCCAGATCATGCCGCTCGTAATGCGGAGTACGTGGGGTATTCCACCCCAAATGCCGCTGCATTAGCGCTATTGCCTGAGGACATCACTGAGGATGAACGCTTTTATCCCGATGAAACGCTGACAGGTAAGCTTGAGGTGTACGATAATTTGGGCAAAAAAATGCTCTCGCATTACAACGACTTGTTCCTAGAGTTTAAAATGCATAGTAAATAGGGGCTTTTCATGGTCTATAACGCCATGATTATGGCTAAATTAAATGCAAAAAGCAGCAACCATCTCCCAGTATAAATCTGGCGAAGGTTGCTGCTTTTAATGTTCTTATGTACAGGATTAGTTTGATTTATGTAGCGAGGAATCTGAATCTAACTACTTATGCACACTGCTGATACATTTATTTTCTTTTCATAGATACGAGAAGTGGTGGGTTTTTGATTCGTGCAAACATGACGATGATGGTAATAAGTGCAATTACACTAGCTGCAATAATAATGGGAACAGAGCCAATATCGGTAAGGAAGTCGAACAGTACTTTAACTTTTAACCTGACTTTGTAGCTTGTTCCTGGTTCTAGTGGGTCAGAAGCAAGATATGCAAGGATAACACCAACTGCAGCTGTTACAAGCAGTGTGAGCAAAGGCTTGATAATCGATTTTAGTGAAGAAACCTGTTTCTCTTCGTAGGTATGGCTGTCGTTAAGATGGGTATGTAATTTTTCGAGAAATTGCTGCTTGATCTCTGACTCATCGATGAAAAAATAGAAGTTGTATTTTTTGGGTGAATCATTGTCCAAATCCATGTCTACCATCGAGTCTTTTTTGTTGGCTGTTACACGATGGATGGTGCTAAGGTGAACCACATCTTTGGAATGGATACGGTCTGTCCAATCCCAGTTCCCTTGCTTGCCTTCTGCAACAAATCTTAGAGCATCCTCTTTGGGGATTTTTACATAAAGGTACTCGGGAGTAAGAATTAACGCCCGATCTTTGTCCATTTCGAAGCTCTCAATCTTCCATTCCGCTGTCATTTAATTAATTCCTCCTTAGGTGATATATATATTTATCGGAGTTTGGTAATTAAAGTTAAAGATTTACATAATAAAAAAATAAAACTAATAAAGGGTTAATTTATTACATGAATTAAAGTATGCGTAAGCGTCCTTGATACTTCACCTACATCAGAAATCGAAAGATCCCCTGAACGATAATAAGTTCAGGGGATCTTTCGATTTTTTCCTTACCCTACTTCTAGAGCTAATAGCGAATGGAAGTGCCCTATATAAGATGATACTGAAGATCACACGTTAACGGAGAAGGCAGAACAAACTGGAGAAGCGGAGCGTTCGCCTGAAAGCTTTCTGAAGGAAAGCTACATCGGAAGCATAAGCTATCCCCGGATTTTACCCACTATAAGGGAATCAAGAAATCTGGGGATAACAGCGATCGTAAGTTGTTCTGGTTTCGGAGTGGCTTGTGTGATCCCACCAATTAGCTTATATTGCATCATTACATGCGCTTTTTGCGACCCACGATGAGCCATGCCCCGCCCATAATCAGCACAATCGCTACAAAAGGCTGGAAGATGGACATGCTGTTTAACATCGAGCCAATCGACATTACCGCGAAGAACAGCAAGAAGAGCACGGTCAGAATGTTGATCGGAATCAGCAACCATTTGTTACGTCCACCGAACCAATACAATTCGAACAGACCCACAGCTACCGCAAGAATAAAGCCAGGCCACATCGTTCCCCAGTTATCAAATAGCATCGCGATTTGGCACACAATGCCTGTAGTGAGCAAAATACCACCAGGAACGAGCAGGCCAACCCCTCGGCCGATCATAGAGAAGTAGAGCCAGTGGAAAAATAGTCCCAGTGGAATGACGAATAATGTAGGCCAGAATGTGGCGAAGATCATCCCTGGACCGACTGAACCTCCCTGGTTCAGAATTAAGTACACACCTAGCAGGATGAGGACAGGCGCAAAGATTGCACGTTTTGCCATCGTAGTGTTCTCCCTTTCTCTTCGTTTTTACGAACGTTGTCATTTCAATATACACAGCATACCATGAATTGGAAAAGAATAACCTCAGTCCTTGGCGTTAAAAAGAACCTAGACTTAGGTCTAGGTTCTTTGTTCTCATCCATATGATTTACCAATAGGTTCTACAGGTAGGTCAAGTCTATTTTTGTGAAATGTCAGCATGTTTCTTGCCCCAGCTATTTACGCCGTCATCCTCAATTATGGAGATCGCTGCATCGGCAATGTCCGGGTTGGTCATCAGTTTCTCCTGGATACGGAATTTGATATCATCCGCATCTGCGAGGGATAGACCTTTAGTTAACTCGATCAGACCTTCTACATGATAGTAGCGACCTTCCTGAATGATACGCATCATCTGAATATCGGCCACATGGGTATCTGCGAGAATGGTCTGGGATACTTTATCCTCAATATCCTGCGGAGCAGCTACGCCGATGAGTCCGATCATATTGTCATAACCTACTCGGAAGGCTACTGCGATCATGAGACAACCAATGATCGTAGTTACGATGCCGTCGAGCAGAGCAAAGTTGGTCAGCGCAATGACCACAACCGAGATCAGGGCAAGCATTGCCCCAAGTACAGCCACCACATCTTCGTAGAATACGAGACGGGTTGGTGGTGCAGCGCGGCCTACGTTTTTGATGGCGGCAGGTACGAGTCCGAATCCTGTTGCTTTGGGTGCACGAGCTTCTTTCAGGATTTCCTTCATCGCTTTGATCAGAATGGCTCCATCAATCAAGATGTTTAACACGAGTACACCGATGTTAATCCACAAGCCACCGGTATGACCAACCGGATGCTGCAACAAGTGAATACCCTCGTGAATCGTTTCGTAGGCCATGATGGTGACCACGATAACCGCGATCATGCAGAAAATGTTAATGACACGCCCGAACCCTGTGGGGAATCGTGGAGTTGGTTTTTTCTCGGACAATACACTTCCGACAAATACGAACCCCTGGTTAATCGCGTCAGCCAAAGAGTGCATCGCCGAGGCGAACATGGCACCACTACCACTGAATAGGAAGGCTCCTCCTTTGCATAGAGCAAGTACCGCATTTCCTGCCATGGCTACGGCAGAGGATGTGTTTCCTTTTTTGACGAGAGACATCAAGCTCTCAGACTTCGGTTGTTCAGCCACTTCGAATGTTCCTCCCAGAAATATGTGATAGGTGTAGAAAGACAGTCCTGATCTGGATAGCATGTGCATTCCCACTAAATGTTATTATAACCGTCTTTACATATCCCAGCATTATGCAAAAAAGGTCATATCATCAACTGGCTAGTATAGATATTTGAAGACAGGAGGAGCGTATATGGCAATGCTATACAACCTCAGTATTCAATCGCGTCCAAGGCGCGTAAATTCTCGTTGGATTGCTCCAAAAGCTCTGTGAATGTCCCAGCCACATAATAGATAAAGTCGGGTTCATGCTTGTACAGAATGATCTGTCCATATGTCCCTTCTGCTGTTGGATCGAAATCGAACATTAGATATAGGGAACCGCCTCCCAGCATACCGAAGGGAACCCATTTCTTTTGAAACAGATAAGGATTGATTCGAGCATCCAGTGTGCTCAACTCCTCAGCAGTGTAAAAGTCTTCCAACTTATTCTCTACAACTGTGGCTTGCTCTCTGTGAATCTTCTCTAGCGATAATAGATAAAATGCGGTGTCTTCGTTGCCTTCGGCATCGGTAGGATATAGGATATGAAAGCCGTAACCACTCCCATTTTTGCGTTTGTAAAATGCACGGAAATCTGCGGGTAACTGCACGCTATGTTCCTGCTCGAATGCATCCAATTGTTCGTCTGTGACACCATCCAGCTCACGATAGGCGCTGAGTAGCTCCTGATTTTCCTCATCTTGTACTTTCTCATCTAATAAGCCGTCTAGCTCGTCCATCAACGCATATATACGTTGTTCCGGCATGCCCATCCCTCCAGTGAACTATTGAAATACAAGTGGTGAATGATGTACAAAATAAGCCTAGTCTGATTTCACCTCATATTATAGGTATAATCCAGAAAGTCTCACAAGAATCCGGAGTCCTTGTCTATATGCTACGTTGGTCTCAGGTTCCATCTCTATTAACAACAAATAAAGCGTGAGCGACAGGGGAGATACCTGTACTCACGCTTTATTGTATTCGTATCTTTTTCGATGCAATGAATTAATCAAACTTCCAACAGGACAGACTTAGATTACCCAGCTGATAGGCTTTGAACATCAAGGTCGCTTGTTTGTTGCGATCCCCGGCACCCATTGCAAGTAGCAACGGTACAAAGTGTTCTGGTGTAGGCACGGCTGCTTGCGCAGAAGGAGCAAGTGTATCGTAGGCAAACAGAGACTCGGTATCCCAGCTCTCCAATTTGTCCTGTAACCAATTGTCGAACTCCAGCGCCCAAGGATCTATTTCGTTGCTGCCCCAGTTTAGATGACGGAGATTATGCACGGTCCCACCGCTGCCAATAACAAGAACATCTTGTTCGCGCAAGGAAGCGAGTGCTTGTCCTACCTGATACTGTTGTTCCCCTGTCAGGTATCGGTTCACGGACAAAGCGACAACAGGAATGTCGGCATCAGGGTAGAGAAGGCGAAGCACAACCCATGCCCCGTGATCCAAGCCGCGTACATCATCTGTCTGAACCGAAATTCCGGCTTCCGTGAATAGACGCGCGACCTCAGCCGTGGTCTCAGCATGTCCTTGAGCAGGGTATTTGATCTGATACAATTCGGGCTGGAATCCGCCAAAATCATAAATTGTCTCATACTCCGCGACAGAAGAGACTTGCTGCGTCGTTGCTTCCCAGTGAGCGGAGAACAAAACGATTGCTTTAGGCTTAGGTAGCGTTTGTCCGAGTTCCTGCAAAAATTCAGTGTATGCATTTTCCTCCAATGCAAGGGATGGAGCACCGTGTGCAATAAATAGAGATGGCATCATTATGAATTCAGTCCTTTCGGTTCTTCGGTCATCAAGTTCGCATCTGTCCGAAGGAAGTGTTGCAATTGCTGGTATAGCTCGGGGGTCACATGGTGTCCGCCGTGATAAGGTACATAGGTCACGTACTCTGTATATTGACGGAAGAAATTCGCATTATCTTCACCCAAATGCAGTGGGAATAGATGATCCTGATCGCCATGGGAAATGAACGCAGACAATGCTGAATTCGGTTGAAGTTTGTACTCCTCTTTCACAAATTGAGGTAGGTAACCACTCATCGCGACAATGCCTTTGATGGCATCGCCCATCACGAGCGCAAGGGTCATCGCCATAATAGCACCTTGGCTGAATCCAGCTATATAACGTCGCGCAGGGTCGATAGCGTATTTGGAGGACAGTTCAACAATAAGTTGCTGTAGCCCCTGAGCGGATGCATCATACAATTCACGGATTGGATTGCCAATGCTCTTGATCTGAAAGAAAGCATAACCGCCGCCTTGGACGATTGGGCCACGTACCGCAAAAATAATAAAATCTGTCTGCAACGGCTCCATTAAACGGAGCATGTCTTGTTCATCCGATCCCATACCGTGCAGGGCGAAAATGACGGGATACTTTTGATCTGCATTGTAATGAGCAGGGAGACGGACTTCATGAATATATGCTGATTGCATTGGAAACACCACCTTGGTAAGAAATGAGTAGCTTCTATTTTGAAAATCAAAAAAGTTCACCAATATGAAATAATTATTCTTATTTATGAACAAAATTTATCATGCATCCATTGTGAGGTCAACATCTTTTTTTGTATTATAGAACTATGTTGTGTATAAGGAATATTTGATGGAGATAGGTGTGGGTCAATTCAACGGGTTTACAACTTATGATCAAGGTCGTGATGAGCATGTTAAAGGGGATTGTCCCTATTCTGAGAATGTTTGATGAGAACAAGGCAAAAGAATTCTACCTGGACTACCTCGGTTTTCAATTGGATTGGGAGCATCGATTTGAGCCGGATATGCCCTTATATATGCAGATTTCGCGTGATACAATTATCATCCATCTATCGGAGCATCATGGGGATTGTACGCCCGGAGCTGCATTGCGAGTAGAGACAGAGGATGTACAAGCGTTGCATCAGCAACTTCAACTGCCCAAGTATAAATATGCTAGACCCGGTATTGAGGAGACACCATGGCACTCCAGGGAGATGACCATAACCGATCCGTTCGGTAATCGAATTATTTTCGCTCAGACTATTATTGAATAGATCATTTATACAGAGAAGGGAGGGGAGCGATATGGATATTGGCTCAGCCATTCGTACGATTCGCAAACAGAAACAGATTACAATTATGCAAATGTGCGAAGGTACAGGCTTGTCCAAAGGATTTATTAGCAATGTGGAAAATAATAAAACATCACCATCGATCGCTACGCTCGAAAGTATAGCCGATTATCTTAACGTGCCACTTCCTTATCTGCTGCTGACGCCGGAGCAACGGATGAATGTAGTGCGCAAGCATGAGCGCCAGGAGACCACTGCAGGTAGTGGGCAGATCAAGGTGCAGCATCTCACCGCCAAGGGTGCCATGCGCATGTCCATCGTGGAGCTTCCACCAGGAGCGTCGACAGGTATTAACAAACATGTGGGCGAAGAGAGCCACCTTATTCTACAAGGTAACATTCGGGCAGTGCAGGGCGAGGACATGGAGCTGCTTGAAGAAGGGGATTCCTTCACATGGAATGCCATTGTTCCGCATGAGGTCACCAATATTGGAGATAAACCCGCCATTGTGTTAATTGCCGTATCGAAGGAGCTGGATTTGGATCAATTGTGGAACGCCTAGTCCCTGTGTACCCCAATGTAGTGTAGAACGATGATGGAGAGAGCGAAGAATGCCAAGTGAGAGCAAGACAAAAAGCCGCCAGAATTGCTCTGACGGCTTCATTTGCATAGGGCTATTTATCTTATTGTGGATTCGTTGTCCAGATGCCCGCAGCTTTGACAAATACACGATCCGAGAGTTTAAGTGTGGCCAAAGCAAGTTCAGCTACATCTTCCGCTTGCATCATGCGATCTTCGTCGCCGACTTTCAGGCCTGCATTCGTAGCAAGCTCTGTATTTACCGTGCTTGGCGTTAAAGCCGTTACGCGGATATTGGATTTGCGCACTTCCTGCATGAGGGACTCGGTCATACCCAGCAGAGCGAACTTGGATGCACAATATGCTGAACCCGTAGCGAATCCACGCTCACCTGCCGTAGATGCGATATTGATAATGCTTCCGCTGCTCTCTTTAATCATGCTTGGCAGTACAGCACGTGTTACATAATATGTACCCATGACGTTGACATGCAAGATGCGCTCCCATTCCTCTGGGTCCATATCTAATAGTGTGCCAAAGGTAGCAATACCTGCGTTATTAATGAGAATATCGATGGCACCAAGCTCCATCTCGATGGCAGCAACAGCTGCCTCAGCCTGTGTACGATCGGAGATATCAGCAATAGCGCTGGTTACTTTGACACCATGCTCTTGACTAAGCGATTGTTGGAGTGCTTGCAAATCCGAAGCTGTGCGGGCGATCAGTCCAAGATGCACACCTTCTTTGGCAAGTGCCTCTGCGATGGCTCGACCAATCCCTTTACCTGCACCAGTGATGATCGCTGTTCTATTCTTAAGTTCCATGTGGGTAATTCCTCCTTCGAGATGATCTATAAAAATTAAACTAAAGAATATTTACACTTGCCACTCCGATGACAGAGCAAGCTTCCGATCGCTGTTATCCCCAGATTTTGTTGAATTTTTCCCTAAAGGAGAAATCCGGGGATAGCTTATGCTTCCGATGTAGCTTTCCTTCAGAAAGCTTTCAGGCGAACGCTACGCTTCTTCAGGTTATTTCTGCCCTCTCCGTTCCCGTGTAAATGTATAGTTCAATTTGTATAGCATTCAATTATACTATATTACCCACGGTTTGGATTTTTACTTCATCATTATTGTGTGATCTTAATACTGCCTGAAGTTGCTCTAGCCTTAATGACCTCTGTGCTTGTCATCGGGGATTCTGGAATGTTAATATCTCCCGAAGTAACCTTAACATCATAGAAACCTGCGAATTCAGGTGCAGCTTTAATGGTAATATCGCCCGATTGCCCTGACACGTCAATCGGAGCTACAGTCGTCTGCTCGATTCTTACCGTTCCTGAGGTGAACGTTACATTAGCTGCACCTGCGAGTTCTTTAATCTGAAAATCGCCGGATGTCAGATCACTGCTGACATTTCCAGTAACAGCGTCCATCTTGAAGCTGCCTGAGGTCATTTTCACATTCATATCGCCTTGAATCCCTGAGCCAGAGATATCTCCAGAGGTAAGACTCAGCCCAATGTGGGGAACCGTAATGTCCTTCAATCGAACTTCGCCAGATGTATTCGTAATATCCAGTGTGTTGGCATGCAGTCCTGCCAGATTGTAGTCTGAGGAGGAAGAAGTGAGCTTCACTTCATCTAGCGTATGCCCTTCAGGAATGGCAACGGTTAAGGTTGGCTTTGAGTTGCTCCAATTGAAATTGAAAAATTCAATGCGGACACGATCGGGTTTGACGAGATTAAACGTACCACCAGATAATGTAGCATTCTCCAGACTTTCGATGCTATCTTTATCCCATTTGCCATCTGCTTCAATATAGCCCTGAGATTCAGGGCTCACTATGAATTGAATGTTGGCATTGAGATTGGCATCGATCAGCAGTCGCTGCAATTCATCATTCTTAAAGTCCCAACGTTTGGAATAATCTTCACGCTGATTGCCGAATTCAACGCCGTATACCGATACGCCAACCAGACCAATCAGAATACATAACAAGGCTGTGACGAACCATTTTTTTGTAGTCATCCATTATACTCCCCTTGTATCGTTTTTTTGTTCCAACTTACGTATTGAAGCGTCACGGAGCTGAAGGCTTTGAATAGGAATCTGGCTAACATCGCAAACAGAATGCCTATACCACATGCTGCAATAGAGAAGAACAACTTTGAAGGCACATATTCTCCAAAGAATAATAGATCAATCACGGCAGCTATAGGCGTTAAGGCGAGAAGAGAGAATCCAGCAACGGTGAGCCAGACGGACCATAAGAGTAGACCAAGCGGGAGACCTAACATAAGATTCAGGAAGACGAGTCCGATCCCAGTAAACACATTACGCGCCGTTGTACTACTCTTTGGTGGAGAACTATTCGTAGGCATACTCTCGTAAGAATAATCAGTCCCCATAGTCATACTATCCATGACATACCGGTCACCAAGTGCTTCACGTGCAATTTCCTCTGGTTGCCCAAGTTCGCGGGCAATGTCTTCCTCCGTTCGTCCATCCACAAGCCCAAGCTCAAAATGCTGTTCGTAGTCAGCAAGTAACTCTGCTCGTTCTTGCGGATCCATAGCGCTGAGCTGCAGTTCCATAAGTTGCATAAATTGTTGTTTATTCATTCGAGTTACCATCCTCAATAAGATGTGCGACATTACGCACAAATTCATTCCATTCCTCGGTAAGGGTATCCATGTAAACACGACCTTCATCAGACAACTTATAGTACTTACGTGGAGGCCCCTCCGTTGATTCCTGCAAATAAGTTGTGCAATAGCCGTCATTCACAAGCCTGCGTAGAAGTGGGTATAGCGCACCTTCCGCCACTTCAATATGTTTGGAGACCGCCTGAGCCAGTTCGTAGCCATAACGATCCTGACGGTTGATTAGGACCAGGACGCATAGCTCCAACACTCCTTTTTTGAACTGGATATTTACATTCACACAGGTTCCTCCTTCATTCCGTATTCAATCACTAGTGTGTATTGTTCAGTAGCTGTGGATATAGAATAGCATTCAGTACTGTATAATGCAAGGTAGTGATTTTAAAATAGTTCTGGAACACAGCTTTATGCTGTATGTTCTCGTGCAACTGATAGATCCTAATCCAATCTATTATACCAAATGTAAATTTATGTATGTATATTCTATTACCTCAGTATACGCAAAACCCGGATATAATGCCTCCGTCTGAAGACGGAACTCTATCCAGGTCTGCATACTGATTTTTGCTAATAAAGCTTTATTCCATTGCTTCGAGCACTTTGAGATCCTTGACTGCAGGCCCCTCGATGACTTCTCCTGTATAATTAAATCGTGAACCATGGCATGGGCAATCCCATGAGCGTTCGCCTTCATTCCATTCCACTTCACACCCAAGGTGGGTGCAGGTGGTATCAACCAGGAAGAGCTTCCCGGAAGCATCTTTGTATGCTCCAGCACGTTTGCCATCATGACGGACAACTGAGCCTTCATCATTGCCGAGCTCATTCACATGTTTGTGCACGATGCCTACTTTGCCAGAGATTAATTCTTTGGCAACATTAACATTTTCCACAATAAAATTCTTGAACCCTGGATCACTCTTGAATCTTGCTGGATGGAATATCTCAGCATGTGGATTCTCTACACCCGTAATTCGATCGGCAAGCAGATGCCCGGCCATCGTACCTGTGGTCATACCCCATTTGGCAAAACCGGTAGCTACGTAGACACGCTCATGTCTTCCGGTGATTGGGCCGATGTAAGGAACCTTATCGAGTGAGATGAGATCCTGTGCAGACCAGCGGAATGGGATGTTGCGAATGCCATAAGTATCTGCGGCGTAGCGTTCTAACCGCTCATAATGACCAAACGTACAGATGCCTTGGCCGGTTTTATGGTTCTCTCCGCCAAAAAGGATCAATTCCTTTCCTTCATGCAGGACGGTACGCAATGAACGGGATGGTTCATCATCAGAGATGTACATGCCACCAGCGAAAGGTTTCTGTGGCTCAACAGCTACAGCGTAAGAACGCTCGGCATGAAGTCTGGTGAAATAAAAACCAGGATCATACACTGGAAAATGAGAGGCAACGACCACATGCTCGGCTGTAACCGAAGGACCATTCCCATAGGTTCTAACATGTAAATTAGCATCTTCCTCCACATCCGTTACCGTTGTATGCTCGAAGATGCGAACCCCATTTTTCACAGCGGAGTCTAGTAGAAAATGCAGGTAAGCTAGCGGATCAAAGCGAGCTTGTCCTGGCATCTTGATGCCTGCTCTTGATGGAACATCAATAGGGAGTGGATCAACCCATTGACCAGGGATATCGAGCTTCCCATAGGCTGTTAGCTCAATCTCAAGCTTCTTCAAGTTTTCTTCGGATTGGATATACACGTAAGCATCCTCGTCAGCCCACTGACAATCAATCTTGTGTGACTTCACCAGCTCACGCATCCAGCTTGCAGCCTCTGCATTACCTTCATAGTACATACGTGCCTGTTCGTGTCCGAAGTGCTGCATGATCTCGTTGAATATGACGCCATGCTGTGCAGATACCTTCGCCGTGGTATGTCCAGTTGTTCCATCCAGCACCTTACCTGCTTCAAGAACGACAACGCGTAGCCCTTTTTGGGATAGCAAATACGCTGTTGTGATACCTGCAATACCTGCACCGATAATGGCTACATCCGCTGTCGTATCTTCTTCCAGTTTGGGATATGAATCGAAGGCGTGCGTAGCCCTCCATAGCGATTCCGGAATGGGAGGCAGTCCCACCGGGGGTTGTTGCTGATCACTCATATCTATTCCTCCTGTATCTTCTCTTAAATCCAATGGGTTCTAGATGTATAGGCGCAGTAAATCAATCTTCTATTGTCATGATTGCCACACTAAGCGAGAAAAAAACAATACATGACGGACTTTCCGAGGATTATTCATATTTTCCTGAGGTAACCTCTATTTTTTTTGATGAACATACGATATGATAAGAGTATTATCGAAACCGTTTTAGGTAATTTATTTTATAGTGGAAAAAGAGTAACAAAACATAGGATGTATAAGGACTTCATTGTTCATATACATATCCATTAGGTACAATTGAATAGGTATGCCTTCACTTATTATGTATTCGCTATCATTTTGAATTCAAAGGAGATTCCATACAATGACCAACCAAACAAAATATCCTTTTCAAGATACATCATTAGAACTAGACTCCCGCGTGAAAGACCTTGTATCCCGTTTAACTGAAGATGAGAAAATTGAATCCATGTTACAGTATCAGCCAGCGGTAGAACGACTCGGTGTTGCTGCATATAAACATGGTACTGAAGCTGCTCATGGTTTGGCATGGCTGGGAGAAGCAACATCGTTCCCACAACCGGTAGGGCTTGCGTGTACATGGGATACAGATCTGTTGAAAGAGATCGGCTCCGTTATCGGGGACGAGGCACGTGTATTTTATAAACGCAATCCAGCAGTAAACGGCCTTACGCTCTGGGCACCGACGGTTGATATGGAGCGTGATCCACGTTGGGGACGGAATGAGGAAGCCTATGGTGAAGACCCTGAACTGACAGGAGAGCTGTCTACAGCACTTGTTAAAGGGATTCAAGGTGACCATCCGAAGTATTACAAGGCAGTTGCAACGTTGAAGCACTTCCTTGCGAACAACAATGAAGTAGATCGTGGCAGTGGCTCGTCCAGCATTGATCCGCGTAATATGCGTGAATATTACCTGAAAGCGTTTGAGAAGCCATTCAAAGAAGGTGGCGCGCAGTCGATGATGACTGCATATAACTCCATCAACGGTACGCCGGCTCTATTACATCCTTATGTGAACGAGATTGTTAAGGGTGAATGGGGAATGGATGGTTTTGTTGTCAGTGATGCAGGCGATGTGATGGGTATTAAGAATGATCATAAGTACTATGATTCGCATACACCAGGTACCGTAGAGTCGGTCAAAGCAGGGATCGACAGCATTACCGATGATGCTGATCTGTCCAAGCAAGCTCTTCGCGAAGGGTTGGAGCAGGGCATACTTGCATGGGAGGATATCAACCACGCGCTATTCAACACCTTCCGTGTTCGCTTCCGTCTAGGTGAGTTCGATCCAGAGGAAGGTAATCCGTATGCATCCATTGGAGAAGAAGCGATGATGACAGACAAAGCCAAAGCGTTGTCACTGAGAGCAGCAAGAGAGCAGGTTGTATTGCTCAAAAACGAGAACGGCACTCTGCCATTGGACAAAACCAAAGCGGGCAAAGTGGCGGTAATTGGTACACTGGGCGGCACCGTATATCGAGATTGGTATGCAGGCACCATGCCATATAGTGTCTCACCACTAGAGGCGATTCAGAGCAAAGTGGGCAGCGACAAAGTGCTCTTCCAGGATGGAAATGACCGAATTACGCTAACTTCAGTAGCGAACGGCAAGGCGGTTGGTCTGGCTGAAGGGGAGCATTCACCACTGATTGCTGCTGGAGAAGCAGATACCTTTACACTTACGGACTGGGGATTTGGCAGCTACACGCTGCAATCTGAACGCAATGGTAAATATGTGACCACGGATGAAGAAAAAGTAACGGCATCTGCGAATGAAGTATACGGCTGGTTCGTGAAGGAAGTATTCCATCTGTTGCCACAGCCGGACGGCAGCGTGGGCTTAACGACATGGAATGGCAAGACGGTAACTGCACCGAATGATGGAAACGATGCATTCGCCGTTTCGGAAGAACTGAAGTCCTTTGGCAGTGCGGAAACATTCCAGAAGGACGTTGTTGTGGATGGTGTGGAAGAGGCAGTTGCGGCAGCGAAGGAAGCTGAAACGGCCATTGTGTTCGTAGGTAATAACCCGCTGGTGAACGGCAAGGAAGAGATCGACCGCCCAAGTCTGGATCTGGCAGAATCCCAGCAACGCTTAGTGGAAGCCGTGTATGCTGCTAATCCGAATACGATTGTTGTCATTGTAGGCAGCTATCCCTTCACTTCCAATTGGGTACAAGAGAACATTCCAGCTGTATTGTACACGTCCCATGCAGGACAGGAGCTAGGAAATGCACTTGCCGATGTACTATATGCCGATTACGCTCCAGCAGGTCGTCTGAACATGACATGGGTACAATCCGCAGATCAGCTTACAGATATTAAAGACTACGATATTATTCAATCAGGCCGTACGTATCAATATTTTGAAGGAAATGTATTGTATCCGTTCGGACATGGATTGACGTATGCAGCATTCAAATACAGCAATCTAGAGCTGAGACCTGTCCAGGCAGGAACAGAAGATGATATTACGGTAACTGTGGATGTCACGAATACAGGCACAATCGCGAGCGATGAGGTTGTACAATTGTATGTACGTGCAGGCAAATCTCGTGTGAAACGTCCGCTCAAAACGTTAAAAGGATTCCGTCGCCTTCATATTGAAGCCGGAGCAACCGTTAACGTGAGCTTCAAGCTTCCAGTTCAAGAATTGGCCTTCTGGGATGTGACTCAGGATCGCTATGTGGTAGAGTCTGGAACCTATTCGATTATGGTGGGGAAATCCTCTTCGGATATTCAGCTTGTTGCCGATCTGACGGTTGAGGGAGAGACAATTCCAGCCCGAAACTTGAGTGTCTCTACACGAGCTGAGAACTATGATGCGTACCTCAGTGTAGATCTGGATGAGAGCAAAGAAGGCGGAACAGCTATCCGTGCTCTTGGAGAACGGGGATGGGTTCTGTATAAGGATGCAGATCTCGGCAGTGAAACGACTGAGCTGGAAGCACGTGTATCCTCCGAACAGGAGGGGGCTGTAGTGGAAGTTCGATTGGGTTCCCCTGATGGTACATTGGCAGGACGTACTGAGCTGGCACAAGGTGGAGCCCAACAATGGTCTTCGGTAAAAGCAGAGCTTACGGGTGCATCAGGCATACAGGATGTATATATCCTATTATCAGCAGGAGTGCGTCTCAGCCAATTTCAGATTCGCTAATTGAGCCAAATCCTATTAATCTAATGCAAAGAACCTTCGAAACCATGTGTATGGTGGGCTCGAAGGTTCTTTTTTGTGCAACTTATATTTCACAGACGAATCATTGTTTAATCATTCTGAAATGTGTCTTATAGGCAGGGCTGCTTTAATTATCAAATGAATTTGCTATTGTGCTTCTGTTTTAATAATTTTATCAATAAATTGTTTGAGCTGTTGATTGGTTGCATTTAATTCATCGATCGTTGTCATAAAATTGTTAACGAGTTCTGCCTGTTCTTGCGAACTCGCACTAATCTCACCAATCTCATTTTCCATTCCCTGTATCGATTGCCGAACAGCTAGAAGAGATTCTTCAATGCGAGTAGTTGCATCCTTGGTATCTACAGACAGCTTGCGAATCTCCTTAGCAACGACTCCAAATCCTGCACCTGCTTCACCTACACGAGCAGCTTCAATGGCTGCATTTAAGCCAAGCAGATTCGTCTGCTCGGATATTTCGCGAATAAAGCTGGCAACCTGATTGACGTTACTCGATTTCTGCACCGCTTCTTTGGAATTGTTCAAAATCTCTTCCGTCGTGGCACTGAGTTCTTCCGAGTGTGCAGCGACATGCTGTACGCTGTCCATGAGTTGATTGGTAAGGTTGTCGGCTGCATCCATAAGCTGTTGAAGCTGATCTTGGTCATCCATGCTATACAGGATGTTTAAGAGAGCCAGAATGTTCCCTTGAGTATCCTTAATGGGAATAAAAGCAACATCAAAAGGGATTCCGAATAACTCTTTGGGATAGTGATCCCATCTTTTTTCTGTACCGCCTTTTAAATCTTGAAAATTCGTATTGGATTCCAGCAGAGGGTCTCCAGCTTGGTAATTCAGTTGCTTCAGTGATTCTCCCGCAGAAAAATACAAAAATTTCTCGTGATCGATAATGGAAAGGGTTACATCTTGACGCATGGCCACTCGAAAATAAGGCATAACCGCAATTAGTGCTTGAACAATATCCATATGTAATGATCCTCCTAAATGACTTGAAATGAAATACTAGCAAAATATTTAATACATGCCTATATTATATATCGTCATCTAACAGAGTTCAAAATAGATCAAGCAAAGACATTGCGTAAAAACTTATGAAGTATGCTTACAAAAGAAAAAAAAGACGTTACGATGCATCCATCTGCAAGGTAACGATCTTCTGGTTGATTTGTGTTGCTCTCACATCAATAATTCGTTGGTTACGGCTACCGCGATAAACTAAAGAAACATCTCGTTCCGCGGCGACATAACGCCCATCAATAATGACGTCACATAATTCGGCTAGTGCTGCCCGAGACGGCTCCAGCACTAGTTCTTCATACGTAAATCCAGTGTATGCCCAGACAGACAGATCAGAGCGTAGGGCTCGAAATTGTTGAACCCAAGGGATCAGATCGGCTGCCGAGAAAAAGGGGTCGCCACCACATAAGGTTACGCCATCCAGCAGAGGATGGGTTGTAACCTCATGCATGATTTCTTGCTGCTTTTCCTTCGTAAACGGCTCACCTGAGCGAAAGCTCCATGAGTCTGGGCTGAAACAGCCTGGACAAGCATGGCGACAGCCACTGATGAACAACACTGCACGTAAGCCGGGGCCTTCATTGACAGATTCAGGGATGTAGCCGTGCAGGTTCACTTATGCTTCACCCGATCTCGAACTTCAGCTTGTTTGGCACCGTTGAATCGTACCTTGTAATCCCCGGTGAGATAACCGGTAACCCGGCGTAGACGTTGGAAATGCACATTGTTCTCGTGAATGCCACAGTTCGGGCAGCTCTCCCCAATGACACCTTCATAGCCGCAAGATGGGCAGCGATCAATGGGGTGATTGATGGAGAAGTAGCCAATATCTTGTGCCAATGCATATTGCACAATTCGCTGGAAAGCCTTCGTGTTGGCCCGCACATTCCCATCAAGCTCAACATAGGAGATTGCTCCGGCGTTACATAGCGTATGGAAAGGTGCCTCAAGTTCAATCTTGCGGTAGGCAGGTAGGTTGTAATATACAGGCACATGGAACGAATTCGTGTAATACTCACGGTCATTAACACCTGCAATCGAACCGAATCGCTTACGGTCAATCGTTGTGAATTTACCAGATAGACCTTCGGCAGGTGTAGCGAACAGTGTAATGTTCAAGTTATGTAATTCACTCATTCGGTCGCAGAATTCGCGCATCGTACGAATGACATTTACTGCTTCTTGATGAATATGAGGATCTTGACCATGGTGTCGTCCATATAGAGCAGTCATACATTCCGCAAGACCGATGAAACCAATGGATAACGTACCATGTTTCAAGAGATCAGCCACCGGTTCATCGGGATCTAATTGTTTACCACCTTCCCATACACCCTCACGCATCATAAAATCAGAGGCTTTAGCTGGCTGCGCCTTCTGAATCTGATATCGATGAAGCAGACCTGAAGCTGCTTGCTCCATAACCGATTGAAGTGCAGCATAAAAGCCTGTCCGATCGGCTACAGCGCGTGTTCCCTGACAGATGCCGAACCGAATACCTAGTTTAACCAAGTTGATCGTATTGAAAGACAGATTACCTTTTCCGCTCTGACGGTTACGTCCGAACCGGTCTGCCAGTGTACGTGTACGGCATCCCATCGTAGCAATAATGGTGTCCGGATCATCTGGCTGATAGAACGGCAGATTGAACGAAGCATCCACATTAACAAAATTAGGGTACATGCGGCGCGAAGAACAGGTGACGGCAAGCTGAAATAGATCATAGTTGGGCTCTCCAGAAGCCTGATTAACCCCTTGTTTACACTGGAAAATATGCTGTGGGAATACAGGTGTCTCCCCGTTCCCTAGACCACGGATGGTAGCTTCTAGCAACGAGCGAGATACGAGTCGTCCTTCGGCTGATGTGCAGATTCCGTAATTAAGTGATGTGAACGGAATTTGTCCTCCAGCACGGCTGCTCATAGTATTAAGGTTATGGATCAATGATTCAGCAGCTTGTTCGGTCTCTAGGATTGTCTCATCCATGGCAAAATCATAGGCACGTGGGCATTGCTCCTGTGCTTCAGCACTATCCAGATACAGTTGCTCATCCGGAATGTAAGCATGCTCTCCAAAGAGGCGTTGCCCTTTACGATAATGCTTCCGGAAGGAGCGCCGCACATAAGGTGCAAGATCCCAATCTATTTTATTAGCAGATACACCGCCGTATTGACTATTCTGTTGAGATTGAAAAATAATAGCTACCAATGCCATCGCTGACATGATCGTCTGGGGAGTACGGACTGAGCCGTTACCCGTATTGAAGCCAGAGGCGAGCAATCGGTCAAATGGAATGAAGATACAGTTGGTTGTGCCGAGTCCATACTGATCAAGGTCATGAACATAGAGGTCTCCATGCTCCACAGCTTGCGCAAGACCTTCGGGCAGGACATGGCGAACAGCATGCCATTTAGCTGTCTCTGAACCGAGCCGGCTCATTTTTCCGCTAAATGAATCTCCATTCAGGTTGGCATTCTCCCTTAACGTATCCGCATCTTCAGCCCCAATAATCCGTCTGCCAAGGTCAGATAGTAGGTCATTTGCTGGTGGAGAGGCACATTCAAGCATATTCATTTAAGGTTCCTCCTATAATGAGAGTATATATTGGCTAAGCCTGATTAAATACTACATGTAGTTTTTCATTATCCATTTATAAACTATATATGGATTTTTGGGTGTGATAATGATCACATCATAATCATGGCTAAACAGGAGATATGTCTGCAGAATGTGGATAAAGGTTTCCAAAGTTGAATTCGAAGAGTATAATTTCTTTTTATGCTACACCGCGTCAAAACATCTCGCTCACGGACATAAAATCTAGGATTAATGGTAGATGATCATCGGCCATTCCTAGCGTGAAGATCCAGCGAAACAGGAGCTTCCTAGAATGAGCAGCGATCCTGAAATCGCCTGTGTGATTCTTCTGAATGTCCGTGGTGTTAAAACATATATGTACAGGTTGTGACAACTGGTTCAGGAGTTTTTTTTACCCTCATATATCTTTTTGGATTGATTCTAATTTGAAGCGCAGCTTAGACAAGAGGGGTGAGTCATGGGAACCACAGGTGTTGCAAGAGGCTTTTATGAAAATATACAGGAAGCTGCGACCCACATCGTGGACGTATTAAGTGGGATTCTGCAGGTAAATACCATCTTCGTTGCCAGCAATGATGGCATGACGAATGTGATTCTTGAGGCATTTAACCGTCATGAGCAGTTGGTCACTAAAGGTAGCGAGCTTCCATTTGAGACATCCTACTGTAGTTTGGTTTTGCAAGATAAAAGCAGTGAGCTAACCATTAAAGATACGGCGCAGCATCCATTAACACGTTTTATGGATGTGACGGATGGTTTGGGGAGTCGATTCTTCATCGGAGTCCCTATTTTGCGGCGATCGGGTGATGCGTTTGGTACCATCTGCCTAATGGACAACCCGGATTACCAACTAAGTGAAACGGATATGAAAACACTGAAAGCGATGGCTGTTTTTCTCGGATACGTCATTGATCTCGAAGATAGCCTGTTGATGCAGGAACAGAAGCTGAATGATACGGAACAGCTAAAGGCTCAGTTGCAAGCAGAGAAGGAACGAGCCGAGTCCGAGGCCATGACCAAAACGCAGATGCTTGCGTTAATGAGCCACGAAATTCGCAACCCATTGAACGGGATTCTGGGGTTAACAGATCTCATGCGAACGCCAGATATGCCCGAAGAGCATCTGGAGTATGTGAACATGATTGAGACAAGTGGCAATATATTATTATCCTTACTGAACAACATGATGAACTTCAACATCAATGATACAGGCAAAACGGTTGTACACGATGATCCATTTGATCTGGTGTCTACAATTGAGAATACGGTGTATCTTCATGTTGGACAGGCGATCAGCAAGGGTATTGAGGTTGGTTTGAACCTGGAGATGAATGTATCCCAAGTATTTGTAGGGGATGAGATCAAGATTGGGCAACTGCTGGCACATGTGCTGAAATACGCTATTGATTATACACGGACTGGTTCGGTGCTGATCACGGCCGTTGTGGATGAAGAGAGTACAGACAACCAAGCTGTACTCCTGTTGAATGTGAAGTATAGCGGCAAGATGCTGCCTGCGGACAAGATGCGACAGGTGCTTCATACTTCAGACGGGAGTATCAGCACACAGCGGATCGTTGGTACGAATCTGGGGTTAGCAGTGAGTCAGAATCTAGCGATTCTGATGAATGGAAGTATTCAGATCAACAGCTTGGGGGAAGACGAGACGGAATTCCAGATTAGGCTGCCACTGCTTAGACACTGGGAGCTACCTCAGCTTACCAGCATCCAGCAGCGATTGAAGGGAACGAAGGTATTACTTGCCAAAGACCCGGACATCTTGCAGGGTGTATCTTCCTTGATGCGAAGATGGAAGATGGATGTGCATATGACCTCAGGCTCAGCAGAGGCATATAGCTGGATGGAAGACGGCTTCAGCCCGGATGTAGCGGTAATTGATATGGGATTGGTCGAAGGTGGTGCGGTCGATTTTGTGCATAACCTGAAATCTCGTGCTCACGCACTGCCGATTATTGTACTCGTGCCCTATGGTATGCATATTAACCCCCAAGAGGCAGAAGTATTTGACGCCGTTCTAACGAAACCCGTGAGACAGGCTGATCTATTAAACGCGTTGAGCGTTATCTTGCATTAGAGGGTCATCTATAGGATCTGTAGCGCATCTGTTCATCAGGTGCGCTTATTTCTTTTTGGAGTCTGGTCAAAATGATTCGTTTAACGTGTACAGTTGCGTTACAATAGAAGGGAACGTCATCATAAATGATTTATACAAGGAGGATGTGCAATCAATGGAGTATCGCAGATTAGGTGGAAGCGGACTGAAAGTAAGCGAAATCAGCTTGGGTAGCTGGCTGACATACGGAGGATATGTGGAACGTGAAAATGCGGTGAAATCGATTGAAACCGCATTCGATGAAGGTATTAACTTTTTTGATACAGCTAACGTGTATGAGCGTGGCGCAGCAGAGGAGCTGCTTGGTCAGACGTTGAAAGCATACTCTCGTGATTCTTATGTTCTGGCAACAAAAGTATTTGGCAAAATGGGCGACGGCCCTAATGACCAGGGATTATCCCGCAAACATATTATGGAGCAATGCGACGCGAGCTTGAAGCGTCTTGGAGCCGATTATGTGGACATTTACTATTGCCATCGCTACCATACGGAAACACCGATTGAAGAGACACTACGCGCGTTAGATGATCTGGTACGTCAAGGTAAGGTGCTGTATGTGGGTGTTAGCCAATGGACAGCAGCTCAGATGGAGGCGGCGCTGGGTACAGCAGATCGTCTGTTATTGGATCACATCGTGGTGAACCAACCGGTATATAATATGTTTGATCGATACATCGAGAAGGAGATTATTCCACTAGGTGAACAAAAAGGCATTGGACAAGTTGTTTATTCTCCGCTTGCTCAAGGCTTATTGACCGGGAAATACACGTCAATATCGGATATTCCTGAGAATAGCCGTGCAGCCAAGCTCGGCTGGGACGAAGGCAAGATCAATGCAGATCGAATCGGTAAAGTTCGCCAACTGATCGAGGTGGCAGCCAAGCTAGATCTGAAGGTGGGTCAACTGGCACTTGCTTGGATTCTGCGTCAACAAAATGTATCTAGTGCACTTGTAGGCGCAAGTCGTCCAGAACAAGTGAAGGAGAACGTTGTAGCTTCTGGTGTGAAGTTGGATGCGTCCATTATTGAAGAGATTGAGCAAATTTTGGCTTAATATGAGGTGGCCTATCGGCGTCTGAACGATATGAAATGAAGAAAGGGATGCACTCTCAAACCGCCTAGATGGACGGATGAGAGGACATCCCTTTTAATCTTATACGTGATCGGAAGGTTACTCTGTCATCGGAGTGGTAAGTGTAAGATTCTTTAGTTCATTTTATATAACGAGACACTATAATCTATGTTGCACAGGGAGTGGCAGTGAGCGCTTCTTCATAACACATACCCGATTCCGTCCTGTATTTTTGGCCTCGTACAAGCCACGATCCGCCTGCTCGAAGAAGTCATCGTCATCTTTGTCGTCGCAGTTATCTGGAAACACGGCCACGCCGATCGAAACGGTTAGACGTGTTGTATTTCCGTCAGGAAGAGAAAAGAGATACCTCTCTACAGCTTTCCGTATCCGTTCCGCAACAGCCAGAGCTTGCTGCTGATCGCAATCGACCAGCAAAATAGCAAATTCCTCGCCCCCGTTACGGGAGACAATGTCCACAGGACGTGCATGTTCAATGAGAAGCCGCCCCAGTTGCTTCAGAACGGCATCACCCGAGGTGTGGCCGAAGGAGTCATTTACTCTTTTGAAGCGATCGATGTCAATCACCAGTAGGGACAATTTCTTCTGATGTTCTCTAGCATATTCCAGTTGGAATTTGAGTGACTTCTCAAATTGAAGCCGGTTATTCAAGCTCGTCAGATGATCGGTTGAAGCCCTTCGTTCCAACGTAAATAACAATTCATTCGACTTGTTAATAAATTCGGCAATAAAGTAAATAAAGATTCCGCCGATGAATGAGATGGTTAATTGTACAGGATATATTTTCATAAATTCATTAATGCTTGTTGTATTCATCAGTAGAATAATAAAAATTAATGCCATAGAAAATAAGTTCATCGTCAAGATTTTAGTTAATCTAGACCAAGGAGCATAAGAGAAATATACCCCAGCTAGACCGATGAGGACCATGACAAATGCTGCATCTATAGCAGAGGAGGATAGA
The DNA here is from genome assembly GCF_022346845.1 of Paenibacillus sp. ACRSA. Lineage (NCBI taxonomy): Bacteria > Bacillati > Bacillota > Bacilli > Caryophanales > Paenibacillaceae > Paenibacillus > Paenibacillus sp. ACRSA. The sequence goes on from NZ_JAKRNP010000004.1 coordinate 495,763, forward strand.
CCAAAGATCACTACACGCAGGATGGAGATTACGAGTCCTGAGATGAAGGAGGCCATTCCACCTAAATATACGGCGGCTGTTATGATCGCAAGATGTCTTAGATCTACGATTGTACTTTCATTAATACTGAAGGAATAATTCATTAATACTGTACCATATATACCGAACAGGATACCCCCGATCAGTTGCACACGTATGGATGGAAAGGGAACACGGATGCTATAGAATTTAGCGATAATTCCGGACACGTACATAAATGTGATCATGATACAAAGATTAACAAAAAAAGTGCTGAACAATGAGCATCCCCCTTTACACACATTGTTATATTTTATCTGAAAATGAAGCTAGTAGCGAACCAATTTATCCCAAATAGTGGATGTGAGTACTGGGAATTATAGAGAATTCGTTGAATTCTAGTGTAGCCACTGATGTTGACTTCATTATACATTAAGATTTATACTTAATCTAAATCAAAATGTTTCTGTGTGTCACAGTATTTATAGACTGTGTCCTTCTATAGAATGGGAATAAAGGAGAATTGCTTGTGAGAACTCTAAATCTGACTATACAACGACAGGCCGTGTATGATGTAGTTCGTCATTCAGAGGATCATCCTACAGCGGCAGACGTAATGAACCGTCTTGTAGAGCAAGGTTATAACCTTGCCTATGGTACGGTATATAATTCACTTCGCTATTTAACGGATAAAGAATTGATTCGGGAGCTTAAGCTCGGTGAGACGGCAAGTCGCTACGATGCCCGAATGGATGACCATCAACATATTATGTGTGAAGTTTGTGGTAAAGTGGACGAGGTTATGACGGAGGTCCCCGCACAATGGATGAAGCAGGTGGCTGAAGAAACCGGATATGCAATTGACCATGCCCATGTGGTCTTTGGAGGTGTCTGCGGGGAATGCAAAAACAAACGGATCAAGTAAAAATCAACCTGTCGGGTCGGCGTTTACCACTTCGGGTCAAGCCTGCTCTGATGGATCCAACTCCATTGGCAGAAGCTTGTCCGATTACAAGACGTGTTATTCTCATTAGCCCTATGCCAGGCCAGGTTCACGAACTGGTCAAAGCATTGACGGATAGTTGCTTTGATGTGCTGGTCTTCCATCGCTGGGAACCAGATTTGCATGAACGTCTTGATTTTGATCTTCTCGTCTATGACCTATCTGTTGCGGGGACAATTGATGCCTTCGCTGGAATCAGCAGTCGTTTGAATCGAGAAGCAGAATATACAACGCCTTGTTTGTACCTTGTAGGGGAGAAAATGATTGGCAATGCTAGCGGCCCGATGCTTCAGGAAGAGTTGTTGGTCTGGCCGGCACGGCCGCAGGAAGCTCTATACCGCGTGCAGCGGATGATTGGCAACAGCCCGGCTGTGCCGAAGCGTGGGTTTTTGCCTAAGGAAGGGCAACGGATCGGATTCAAAGATCTATGGCTGGATCGAGAGCGGATGAGCGTGCAGCGGGATGAGGATCGAATTCATCTCACCAAGACGGAATATGATCTTTTGCTTAAGCTGATCGATGCCAAGGGCGCAGTCATTTCCCGTGAAGAGATGCTTAGCGATATTTGGGAGACGGATTTCACAGGAGGAAGTAATGTCGTCGATGTGCATATCAAAAGCTTGCGCAAAAAATTGGGCGATAACGCAGCTTCCCCAAAATATATTGTAACGGTAAGAGGAGTGGGCTACCGCCTAGCGGATTAGTCCGCTTTTTTTTGTGCCTATATGTGCGTGTTCAAAAAGGGTCTTTTTGAACAACTTCTACAATCATGAAGTTCGTTCATGCGAAAGCCATGTGACCCTCATCTTATGCTCATGTAAACCTCATGCAAGCGATAAAGCAGACATGTTAGAATCATTTTAACAGTTAGATCAAGTCTAAATGTATATTCGATCAAATGTTGAATATGATCTTAATCATAGAGCACATAGAGCAAGCGTGAGACCAACATGAGGAGGAAAACAAGATGACAGAACGTATGACAACCAATCAAGGTGCACCTGTAGGTGACAATCAGAATTCCCGTACAGCAGGCAGGAGAGGGCCAACATTACTTGAGGATTATCACCTGCTGGAGAAGATCGCCCATTTTGACCGTGAACGTATTCCAGAACGTGTAGTGCATGCTAGAGGTGCTGGTGCGCATGGTGTATTTACACTGGAGCAGAGTATGACGGCGTATACGAGTGCTGATTTCCTTCAAGAGCCAGGCACGGAGACGGATGTACTCGTTCGTTTCTCCACTGTTATTCATGGAACAGGGTCACCCGAGACGGCTCGTGATCCTCGTGGGTTTGCCGTTAAGTTCTATACCCGAGAAGGCAATTACGATCTTGTAGGCAACCATTTACCTGTATTCTTTATTCGGGATGCCATGAAGTTTCCTGATATGGTTCACTCATTGAAGCCTGCACCAGACACGAACATTCAAGACCCGGCAAGATACTGGGATTTTATGACCCTTACCCCAGAGTCAACACATATGATGACTTGGTTATTCTCTGATCTGGGTACACCCGCTAATTATCGTGAGATGGATGGGTTTGGTGTGCATGCTTTCAAATGGATCAATGCTCAAGGCGAGGTTCATTACGTGAAATACAAATGGGAGTCTGCCCAAGGTGTACGCGGCTTCTCCCGTCAAGAAGTTGCCGAGGTTCAAGGGCAGGACTTTAATCATGCCACCCGGGATTTACACGATCATATCAAGAACGGACAATACCCACAGTGGAAGCTGCAGGTTCAGTTGTTAAAACCAGAGCACATGGATGACTTTGCTTTTGACCCGCTCGATCCCACCAAAATATGGCCTGAAGACGTCATCCCGTTCCAAACGGTGGGCACGATGACGTTGAATCGTAATCCACAGAACTTCTTTGCCGAAGTGGAGCAAGCTGCATTTTCACCAAGTGCATTAGTACCAGGCATTGAGCCGTCGGAGGATAAATTGTTACAAGGGCGTTTGTTCTCTTACCCAGATACGCAGCGCCATCGTCTTGGCCCGAATTATTTGCAAATTCCAGTGAATTGCCCGTATGCGCCGGTACGCAATCACCAGCGGGATGGTCTCATGAATGTGAACCAGGATCCTTCTCCGGTCAACTATGAACCGAACAGTTCTAGTAACAGCCCACAGGAGGATGCTACCTATAGAGATAGCCGGGTTCCACTGCATGGTGAGATTACACGGGAGAAGCTGGAGAAGACAGATGATTACACACAGGCAGGGGAGCTTTTCCGTTCATTTACTCCTGTAGAGCAACAACATCTATTAGATAATTTGGTCAATGATCTGAAAGGAGTGCCTGCAGATACCCAGATGCGTGCACTATGTCACTTCTTCCGCGCAGATGGACAATTCGGTGCTCGGTTGGCTCAAGGGCTTGGTGTAGATATTTCGGCTCATATGCCGCCACAAAATCGGTAATAAGCACTAATTTTCTCATTATAGTCATAAGATATGATATTGATATATTAAGGCCAGGGAGAACCGCATTGCTTGCGGAACTGCCTGGTCTTCGTGCTTTTTGGGGATCAAGAGTCACCCTATAAGTTCCAATCATTGCACTGAAATGGAAAACATATTTACAAATCATTTACAATAAATAGCTGACATAAAGGTTGACTTCTTACTTGATGGCACTACAATGGGTAGTGTGAGGGGTGTCGGAAATGAGAATAAATAATTTCAAAGTAGGTGAACGTGGGCTGAATCGTTTCTTTGGTCCGCTGGAAGCGAAGATTATGGATATTTTGTGGGCTCGTCCGGGAAGCAGTATCCGCGAGGTTCAAGCCGCACTAGAGAAGGACAAGGATGTTAATTTCAATACCGTGATGACGGTTATGAATCGGCTCGTGGACAAGGGGCTGCTCGGCAAGACACAGAAGGGTAGAACGTCATTGTACCAGCCGGTACAGAGCAAGGAGGAGTTCATGAACAACCAATCCAAAGAGCTGTCCCATGAACTGGTGGATGAATTTGGTGCTCTGGCGTTGAATCATATGCTGGATGCATTGGAGGAAGCAGATTCAAGTTTGATTGAACGACTGGAACAGAAGATCAAACAATGGAAAAAGGATAGCAACTGACATGTGGAGAGCTCGCTCGAAGCTACTGTTTACCGTCGGCATTGGCATTCCGTTGTTTGTGTTCATGCAGATGTTTATGTACGCGATGTACAAAATTTTCGGGTGGGATATCCCGTTCAATCTACTCTGGCTATGCAATCACTGGATGAGCCGGTTAGGCTGGGTATCCGTAGGACATGTTCTGCTCGTGCTGGTGTGTCTCACATTTGCTGGAACAGGTTGGTTGTTACTTGATCGGATGATGCAGACACGAGCAGCAATTCAGAAGCTTCGTACGCTGGAGAATGTGGCACTGTCGAGGGAATTCGAGGCAACGTATCAACATCTGAAACGTCCAGGCTTTATTATCGTGGACAAGCGGTCACCAGTTGCATTTACGATCGGCCTCTGGAGACCATATGTTGTGTTATCTACTGGACTGCTAAGTATGCTTGATGCTGAGGAAGAAACTGCAGTGGTATATCATGAGGTTCACCATCTATGGCACCGTGACCCACTAAAGACAATGTTGTTGTCGGTGTTTGCCATCATGATGCCTTACCTGCCTGTATTGAAGCATACGTCTAAGCACTACCATGTGGTTAGGGAGATTTTGGCAGATAATGAAGCTATCGAACGTACGGGTAATGCAGCGGGGATTGGAAGTGCCTTGCTCAAGCTTATCCGTGCCTATCCAGAACAATGGCATGCCAAAGGCATGGCGGCTCAATCGTCGTTTGCTGATACGTCGGTCAATGTCCGCATCTCTAGACTGCTGGATCCCGAACAAGATGTCAGATTGATTCTGCCACGTTATGCAGTTCTGACTTCGGCTACCGTAATCTTGTTACTTTCCGTCCTGTTTGTTTGGTCCATTGGGTGAGATACATGGAGAAGATGTCACTTGAAACGATATGAATATGTAGGAGGATGATGGATATGAATACGAGAACCGTAGAGATCGGTTTGTTCTTTTCTCGAATTATGATTGGATTGATCTTTGTATTGCACGGCTGGAGCAAATTCGAAGGTGGGATTAGCGGTACGGTTGGTTTCTTTGAGAGCATTGGTGTCCCTGGTTTCCTCGCCTCGGTTGTGGCGGTTATTGAGCTGGCTGGAGGTGCAGCAATGATCCTTGGTCTAGGCACACGTGTATTCGCTGCAGCATTTGTTGCAATTATGGTAGGTGTACTGTTCACAGCCAAAGTGGGCGCACCATTCTTGAATGGAACTGAACTAGACTACATGCTTCTGGCAGGTTCGTTGACCTTGCTGTTTGCAGGAAGCCGTTTCTTGGCATTGGATCAGATCTTATCCAGACAGAGCACTGTACGTCAGAATGTGAGTGCTTAACTTAGGTTCATTAGTTTAAATTAAAAGTAAATTGCTATGACCTGATAGATAAGGTTAACAAGAATAATATCGTCATTATGTATCGTCAAAGTCAGCCTTGCCTCGCTTGTCGGAATTCCGGGTAATATTACGGGAATGAAGATAAGCGGACAAGGCTTTTTTGTTTTGGACGATGGGACTACGTTTTTGGTACAATGAGAATAAGTATGCTACTAAGAAAAAATAAGAATGTTGAGGAGGATGAGCTCCATGATTAACCTTATTCCATCCGATGCCCGTTCAAGCTTTGATCGGGGCTGGTTACGTGGTAGTCACAGCTTTTCTTTTGGAGAATATCAAGATCCTGAGAACACTGCTTTTGGTCCAATGCGTGTAGCTAACGATGATGTCATTGCTCCAGGTCGTGGTTTCGGCGCACATCCGCATAGTGATATGGAGATCGTGTCGATTGTATTAAACGGTAAACTACGCCATGAGGACAACTTGGGCAATGTGGCGGTCACATCATTTGGTGGCATTCAACGGATGTCTGCAGGCAGTGGTGTCATTCACACCGAGCATAATGCTTCAGATCAGGAGGAGGTACGCTTACTCCAGCTCTGGTTTATGCCGCACACCAGAGGACTGAAACCATCCTATGAGACGACTTCGTTTGATCCAGATGCGCTTACGGGTCAGCTTGTTCCAATCGTATCTGCAGAGGGCGGGCCTCGAATTGCATCCATCCAGCAGGACATGACCATTTATCTCAGTCGTTTGAGTAAAGGGGATACACTGTCATTTCAGCAGGCAGCTGGTCGGCGCAGCTACATTTTTTCCATTGAAGGCAAGCTTGATTTGAACGGAGAATTCCACCTGTCTACCGGTGATACCGCTCGTGTAGAAGAAACGCCATCGTTGGAGCTTCAAGCGAGCGAGGATGTATTTTTCATGTTGATTGATCTACCTTAATGAATCGAACTGGCTTGGATAAATTCGAAGAATAGGGGATGCGTATATGACTCAGCAAGAGTGGTTTATGGTTAAACATGCAGTGACAGGACGAGGGCTGGTGAATAGTAAAACAGATACGTCGTCCTATCGGTATCAGCATGATGGAACCCACTTTATCTTTACTGTCACAGGGTTAGACAAGCAGACAGTCGAGCAGATTCTGCAGCTTAGACAGGAGCTGAATGTGTTTCGATTTGTACAACGTAAAGATCAGCCCCTGGTGAAGCATTGGTATTATGTACAAGGGGACAAGGTGGAGTACAACAAGGAAAGTCAAGCACTTACTATATTTGCAGGTTCAGAGATTCGTTATGTGCCTGAAGACTATTTTGCAGACTAAACCAGTATGATCGAACGGATCGAGAGCACATAATCATAATCATGTCCTTATCGTTCATTGTACGAATAATTTAGAAGTGATCTAAACGGAGTTGCCGAGCACTCCACAACGTGAGGAATCCTGTGTACACAGGGTTCCTTTTTTTGTTGCTTCGAAATGTTAGGTGCTGAATTCTCAGGTGAGTATGATATACATTCTCAGGCTCCGACATAGATCTACCAAAGTTTTAGATTAGTCCACATAATTCTGTTCTTTCTGGCACAAGCTACCTTGTATAAAAACAAGAGAGGAGGGACGGTATATGGCGGATCATACATCGGGGAAAAGTGGTTCCCGGCACGCAGAAGAGAAGACTCATATCCCATTGGGATTACCGTCCCCGCCCATTTTACGACAGCCGATTGGTCTTACGCATGAAAGCCATATGCTGGCGGTAAAAGATATCTTCTCAGATTGCTCAGATGTGGTGTTTCGCAATGTTATGATCTCACCCGAGGTTCAGGGGGTCATTGTATATATTGAAGGTATCGTAAACTCCACAGATATTCAGGAGCACATGTTACGTCCGCTTATTCGTGGTCTGGTGGAGCAACGTACGAATGAGCCGGAAGCTCCCTTAGATGATACCCGTGTTGCTCTTTCCCAGGTGAAGAAAGTAGCGACATGGGCAGAAGCTGCTGATGGTGTTCTGGAGTCCTCAGCTCTACTATTGATCAATGGCAGTAAGGAAGCATGGCTGTTCAATGTCAAAGGTGGCGTCCGGCGTGGTGTCGAGGAGCCACAGACAGAATCGGTTATTCGTGGTCCACGGGAAGGATTCACGGAGACACTACGTGTAAATACCGCGCTGCTACGGTTTAAGCTCAAGACGCCTACGCTTAAAATGCTGAGCATGACCATCGGATCGGACACCAAAACCAATGTGGTGTTGACCTATTTAGATGATGTTGCAGATCCGAAGCTGATCAAGGATGTTAAGAAGCGTCTCAACAAGATTAAGATCGATGGAATTTTGGAGACGGGATATATAGAGGAACTGATCGAAGATCATCCGTATTCCCCATTTCCACAGATGCATTACACCGAACGACCGGATACGGTTGCAGGTAATTTGCTGGAAGGTCGGTTTGCCATTTTTGTAGATGGAAGTCCATTTGCCTTAATTGGACCAGTTACGATGTGGCAGATGCTTCAGGCGAGCGAGGATTATTATGAACGGTTCTTCATCAGTAACCTTATTCGGTGGATTCGGTTTTTATTTGTGGCGATTGCCTTATTCCTGCCCGCACTCTACATTTCCATTACGACCTTCCATCAGGATATGTTGCCAACGACTTTAATACTAAGTATTGCCGGGGCGAGGGAGGCCATTCCTTTTCCAGCCTTAGTCGAAGCGCTCATTATGGAATTATCCTTCGAAGCACTGCGGGAAGCCGGGGTCAGGTTACCCAAAACAGTAGGTCAAGCCGTCAGTATCCTCGGTGCATTGGTAATCGGGCAAGCAGCTGTTCAGGCAGGGATTGTATCTGCACCGATGGTTATTATCGTTTCCATGACAGGGATTGCATCGTTTACCATTCCACGCTTCAATTTTGCTATTACGGTGCGTTTATTGCGCTTTCCGATCATGTTGCTTGCTGGGGCTCTCGGATTGTACGGCATTGTCATTGGGTTGGTACTCATCTCCGTACATCTGACACAGATGACCTCCTTCGGGGTTCCGTATTTATCGGGTCTAAGTCCTTATAGCAAGACAGATACCAAGGATATTGTTATGCGTGCACCTTGGTGGAGGATGATTAATCGTCCTTCTACGGTTCACCGTGACCAGAAGAGGATGAATACGGATATCAACGGTAAGCCTGAATCCGAAGAAGGGTGGTGAGTGCATGTTATTCATACGTAGATATCTCCTTGTAGGGATACTGTTGCTGAGCACTCTTCTTACTGGATGCTGGGATCGAAGAGAAATTAATGATATTGCCTTTGTTATTGGGATTGCAGTGGATAAAGAGGAACAGTTATACCGAACAAGCTTGCAGATCGCGTTACCCGGACAATCGGGTGCTTCGGGAAGTGAGGGAGGCGGGGGAGGCACGAGTGGCGATAAACCCTGGTTTATGTTATCCAATACGGCCGAGACGCTACGCGAGACTTCTCTCAAAGGACAGAAGGCGCTCTCTCGTCAAATCTATTATGCACACCGCCGAACATTAATGATTGGCGAGGATCTGGCTCGCGAGGGCGTTGCCCCGATGCTGGATCTATTAACACGTTATCCGCTTAATCGTTTATCTGCCATGCCAATTGTAACGAGGGGGCCTGCTCATAAGGTATTGGACACAGATGCCCCAATTGAGAAGTTCCCTTCAGAAATGGTGCGTGAGCTATGTTTCCTCAACATGCGTACACCTCGTTCACTCAAGATTTTTATTGATGCCATTCTTGCCGAAGGTATTGATCCGTTTCTTCCCATCGCTTCCGTAGTGGAGAATGTGCCAAAGGATTGGAAGAACGTCAAAACCAACATTAAGCTGGATGGGCTAGCGATTTTCAAGAAAGACAAGCTGGTGGGCATGATTGACAAAGAGCCTGCGGACGCACTGATTCTGGCGATGGGGGAAGCGAATTCACCGGAAGTCATGATTAAGGCTCCCCGTGGGGAAGGGCACTTGTTCATTAAGCTAAACGAGAACAATTCTTCGTATGATCCTCAGATTAAAAATGGAAAAGTTACCGTGACCATCAAAATGTATGCCAAGGGAGTATTGGTCGATAACGAATCCAATTATGGTGACCTCCGAGAGGGAGAACTTTTGAAATTAACCGAAGCTGTTCAAGCTAAGATCAAGCAGGACATTGATGAAGGTGTAAGACTAATACAGACCAAATACAATGCGGACATCCTCGGTCTTGGCCGATCTATTCATCAGCAGCTTCCCAAAGAATGGGACAAGATGAGAGAGCGCTGGAGTGACGTGTACCCTGACGTGAACGTTATCGTTGAGCCACACATCATCATTGAAAATGTCGGCATTGTGAACAAACCGATTGGTGTTGGTGAGGAGGAGATTGTTCATGATTAAACCCCTGCTCTTTACTTATTTATTCATGGTCGTTCTTGTGCTGTGGATGGATTTTAAACATCTGAAGCAAGCGGCGGCGATTAATCGCTGGATATCGTACATCATCATTGGGTTCAGTACGGGGATCTTCTTCTATGTCACCCATTTAAGCAAAACATTTTTCGTTACTGTGTGGCTAACTCACCTCATTCAACATTGGTTGCCGTTACCTTAATCCATTACTGATCACATGACCACAACCGAAAGAAAGGAGGCATGTTATGAATCAGGCAGTCACCCATCGTCAACTGATTCTGCTCGTGATGTTGCTTAGCATCACAACCACATTAATACAGCCGCATGCACAGGCCATATTTTATGCTGAACAGCATGCGTATCTGTCTTATATCCCCGTGTTTTTGGTGATGATTTCTGTTTTTTGGATGCTGAGTCGTGTCCAGCGACGGTTTCCGAATCAGGATCTGTTTGAATCACTCGTTGTACGACATCCGTTTATGGGGCGGGTGACGGCGCTGTTGTATATTATGTTTTTCCTTTTTGTATTTGCCCGGGATATTCGGTTAATTGGTGACTATATTAGTATCACCTTGTTGGAGACCACACCGATATCCATCATTATACTAACTTTAATGGTTATGGTTGTGTTTATTGTAAGAGGTGGACTCGGCTCTTTAATCGGGATGTCAGAGCTGTACATTACGTTATTTCTGTTGAACTCGATCATCGTTCCCTTCATGCTTGTTCAGCAGATTGACATGGATAATCTGATGCCGTATTTTGATGTCGATATGGCTGGTGTTGGCAAAGGGAGTTGGTTTCTCATGTCCTTTTTTGGAGAGATGGTGGCCTTGCCATTTGTGGTGAAAGGCAGTGACTTTCGGTTTAAATCCGTGTTCTGGGGAGTAACGATTGCTGCGCTGTTAATGATGCTAATCGTCGTTGAAACGATCACATCAATTGGGGTACCCATTGCATCGAGGCTAGTGTATCCTTCGTATGAATTAGCTAGGCAGCTGCAGGTGAGTGACTTTCTTGATCGGTTCGACCTGGCACTAGCTGCAGCAACGTTACCAACGATGATTACGAAAATTGCGTTTGATCTCTACTTTATCTGCTGGGGGATGAAACGTATGATTCCGAAAGTATCCGGTAAGATGTTAACGGGACCGGTTGCCTTACTCGGTTTTGTCTGTGCGTTCTGGTTCTTCCGGAATGCAATCCAACTCTTTCGATTTACAAGAGAATGGACGTGGGTTGCCATTTTGTTTGAGGTGTTGTTACCGATTCTAATATTTCTGTTTCTGCATCCTCGTAAACAAGATCGACAACCCTCCGCGGCTAAGGAGAGTGGTGATCGTGGAGGGCAGAAGCATACGTCGGATTCAAAAGAACCGACTTCGAAAGATCAGAAGAAAAGGGATGAGAATACAGATCATCAAGCTGGAGAGCTTCAGCCTTCCTGATCCTTTTCATAAAAAAACGTTATAGCTGAACAGGAACCAAATGGCATGAACAAGGTTTCCCTCCACAGGACTACCCTGTATACTGTAGTCAGACTGAAGAACGTTCGGCTGAACGAACTGGGGGGAACTTGAATGGCTCAACATTTGGCAGGCATACGTGTAGCACTTACAGGACCACGCAAATCGAAGGAAATGTCCCTGCTCGTCGAGAAAATGGGTGGAATCCCACTCGTGCGACCTGCACAGGGAACGGTGTTTTTGGATGATCGGAATATTCGTGATGGCCTCGTATCTTGGATCTCTGATTCACCGGATTGGGCTATACTGACAACAGGTATGGGTTTGGATGCGCTATTTGATATGGCAGAGGACATGGAAGTTGCGGGTCAATTATTGGACTCTTTATCTGAATCATCCATTGCAGCGCGTGGATACAAGACGGTGAATGCACTTCGCAAGCGGAAGCTGAATCCATTAGTTCGGGATGATGATGGCAGTACAGATGGGTTAATTCGGGAATTGGAATCACATGATCTTGCAGGGAAAAAAGTGATATTGCAGCTACATGGTGAGACAGCACCGAAGCTGGTAAACTGGCTGCAAGAACAAGGTGCAGAGGTTCGACAAGTGTTACCTTATCGCCATGTCCCTCCAGAGGATCATGAATTAGAACAGCTATTGAATGAGATTGTGAACCATGAGGTTGATGCGGTAGCTTTTACAAGTGGACCCCAAGTTCGCTTTTTGACGGCATATGCCACTTCCCAGGGGAAGCTAGAGCAGATGCTGCAAGCCTTTCGTGAAGGGGTCGTTCCTGCCTCTGTAGGTAAAGTTACGGCGAATGCGATGCGTGAAGAGGGCATTGAGGCACTTGTTGTGCCAGAAGAAGAGAAGATGGGTGCCCTGATCGTGGAGCTAGGACGTTACTATGCGGCTGCACACGTGGACAAAGCTTAAGCAACAATCAACAAAGATAAGTTTGCTAAAACGAGTTTGAATATAGATCATACTGTGTTTCATTGTATGAACAGGTCATCCTGATCCATTTTGGGTCAGGATTTTTGCTATTTTCCCGTTGTCAGCTTCCAATCGATACCCATAAAACAGAAGAAAGTTAGGTGGTTCACTCATATCTTAAACATGGACATTTTTTCCGCAGCGATGTTATGATAAAAACAAATTATTCAGCATTATGCTCATATATGAAAACAAGTAAGGTGCTCTTGCGTCAGGCAAGAGATAACAGGGAATCGGGTGCAAATCCCGAGCGGTCCCGCCACTGTAATGGTGAAGCTCTTTTTTGGTTGATGTCACTCGTTATTCGGGGAAGGCAGAAGAAGAAGCTAATGATCCAGAGCCAGGAGACCTACCTTACATGTGTCACCAAACCCTTCGCGGAAAGGAGTGGTGTACGAATAATCAGGAGACAGGCGGACAGACGGTTCGCCTGGTAGGCCTTTTATTTGGCGTATTCAACAACTGGACGATGCTCTGTATTCACGTCTTGTGGTTGTTTTCTTGAGTGTACGTACATACGTATCCCATCCGATTGTAGGATGGGATTTTTTGATTTTAAGAGAATGAGATATGAATCGTTGTTGATCGAATGCACTTGTCCATTTTTGAACAAAATGCTGTTTCATGAAGCCTATTTATATAGAAGTTGCTGAACGGAATTATGGAATGTATAGGTTTACTCAGGGTGATGGAGGAGGAGAAGAGATGCAAGGTCAAGGTAAGTTGCTGGTCATCGGATTTGGCCCAGGCGCGATGGAACATATTACGAATCGTGCACTGGAGGCGCTCCAGGAGAGCGAGGTTATCATCGGCTACAACACGTATGTCGATCTCATTCGGCCGTTGTTGAACGGACAAGCGATCGTGCGGACGGGGATGACAGAGGAAGTAAGCCGGGCTCAAGAAGCTGTTAGACAAGCCGAAATGGGCAAAATTGTTGCGGTAATCTCCAGTGGTGACGCCGGTGTATATGGTATGGCAGGTCTAGTCTATGAGGTGTTGATGGAACAGGGATGGAAGCCTGGGAGCGGCGTTGCTGTTGAAATCATCCCAGGTGTATCGGCTATCAATTCCTGTGCATCGCTACTGGGCGCACCGGTGATGCATGATGCGTGTACGATCAGCTTAAGTGACCATCTTACCCCATGGGATACGATTATTCGCCGGGTTGAGGCAGCGGCATCAGCTGACTTTGTTATTGCACTCTATAACCCGCGCAGTGGGCGGAGAACACGTCAAATTGTCGAGACACAGGAGATGCTGCTTCGTTACCGTGATCCCAAGACTCCAGTTGGATTGGTCAAAAGCGCTTACCGGGATCGTCAGGACGTTGTCATGACTACCCTGGAGGACATGCTTAATCATGACATCGGTATGCTGACCACCGTGATCATCGGTAACTCCTCGACCATGATGTACGAAGGGCTCATGGTCACTCCACGTGGGTATCAGCGCAAATATACGCTGAATACCGCAGAACAGTCGCTCAGACCTCATGAGCGACTTCGCACCGAAGCCGAGCCATGGTCGCTCGGCGCAAAAGAAGCCCGCGCTGCCACCTCCGGTGAGGCAGCGGGCGTGGACGCGGCTCGCGAAGCACAAGCCGCGAAGCCCCAGGCGGAGCCAGCCATGCCCGGCGTTAGCGCCGGAACAGGCCCAGCTCCGCAGAGCCAGCCGCTTGCCGGTGCAGGAGCTTCTGCTGCGCAGGCATCGCACCCGGCTGGCGGCGGCACCGCCGTGCTTGCTGGCGAGCGGCCAGCGTCAGCGCCGGCAGAAGCCGCGCCGCGCTTAGCGGTTGCTTCGCCGCAAGCGGGCGCCGCTGAGCTAGCGGCGGAAGCGCTAACGCGGCTCGCGGTAGGCGGTGCCCTGGCGGGCGAGTCCGCTCGCCGCTGGCTGGATGCGGCGCCTGCTGCGCCTGGCGTGAGCGGCGAAGCACCGCAGGCCGCGGTCGCTACGGCGGTGCGCACTGCGCCCGCACCAGGGCAGAAGCTGCCGCTGTTCGAAGTTGGCGTATCGCCTGGCGTCGGCAACAAGAAGTTCACTGCTGTGCAGATGGCACTGCTCGCACAGTGCGCGAGTGAAGAGGGGGAGCTGGAGTATACACCAGAGCACCAGATTATTTTGCGAGTGCCAACCTTTGAGCCGGATCGACTCGTAGATGAGCTGCGGGCAGCGAAATTTATCGTAGTGCCGATCGGGGATGTCATTAAAGTGAAAGCATGTGACTTCTGCGACATGGAAAAGGATGATGCCGTGCCGATGGCTAATCATTTGCAGGCCGTTATTGGTGGATTGAATGCTCCGAAGGAAACAAGCGTTGCCCTCAATGGATGTGGGATGGCTTGTTATGGTGCGGTGCTTGAGGATATCGGTATTGTGTATCGCAAAGGCGGGTATGACCTGTTCCTTGGCGGTAAGAAATTCGGACGTAATGCTCATCCTGCACAACCCGTGGCTGAAGGCATTACGGGAGATGAGATTGGTGGCATTGTGGAACGGATTGTCGCAGAGTATCGAGAAAAAGGACATCCGAATGAACGTTTTCATAAATTTTTCAAACGTGTTGGCGTGATTCAAGGCTTCCGCCATGTGGATGAACCCGTTACGGTGGAAGTTAATCCGATCTGTGGTGACTAGTCTTCTGCGCAAAAAGAAAAAAGTATCTAGACTACACCGTGAAATGAATATGTGGAAGCATGCAATTGTTGATATGCATGAATGGAACACAAACACTACTTGATGAGATGCCTAGATCTGAAGATCAGGCTGGGGAGGAATTAACCGGAGATGAATGCGATATTGCTGGTGGGACACGGTAGCCGTGATCCTGAGGGAAATCGGGAGTTAATGGAGTTTGCAAACACGGTGGCAGAGAAAGCACCGAAGAATACGATTGTGGAAACTTGTTTTTTGGAGTTAGCTAAACCAGGTATTGCCCAAGGCGTAACGGCATGTGTTGATAAGGGCGCGACTCGCGTCGTACTCGTACCCATTATTTTGTTCGCAGCAGGTCATGCCAAAATCGATATTCCAAATGCCATTGACCGTGCCAAAGCACGTTATCCGGAAGTGGAGTTTATCTACGGCCGTCCTATTGGTGTGCATGAGAAAGTTATTCAGATTATGCAGACCCGTTTGCAGGAAGCGCAGCCTGTACACGCAAGTTCAGGCGGGGGAGCAGCTGTAGCGACTGCACCAGTGGCAACGGATGAAGAGACTGCGATCCTGGTGCTTGGACGTGGCAGTAGTGACCCTGATGCGAACAGTGACTTTTTCAAAATGACTCGGATGTTGTGGGAGAAGTTGCCCTACAAGTGGGCGGAGAGTAGCTTTATCGGTGTAACTCAGCCCTCCTTCCCAGATGGACTGCAACGTTGCCTTCTGCTTGGAGCTAAGAAAATTATCGTGATGCCGTACTTCCTGTTCACAGGTGTGCTCATTAAACGTATTGATGAGATGACGGCAGAATTCGCAGCAGCACATCCAGATGTTCAGGTTGAGATCGGAGGATATTTCGGCCTACATCCACAACTGGTGGAAGTGGTGCTGGAACGGGCTAATGAAGGCTTAAATGGACGTGTAGCTGCTAACTGTGATAATTGCCAGTTCAGACTGGAAGCGGCGAAACATCACCATCATCATCACGATCATGACCATGATCACGACCACGACCATGATCATCACCATGACCACCATCATGATCACGACCATCACCATGATCACGGGCATGACCATCATCACCACGAAGAGACTCATGCACACGATCACCATCATGAACATACGCACGACCACACTCATGAACATCATGATCATCTGCATGTGCATGCGGAAAATGAACACGAGAAGGCTGATCAGAAGCTGGCGCCTGATTTCCATCACGATCACGATGGCGAGTTACATCATACTCATCATGATCAAGAAATCATTTCCGGTCATCACCATGATGTGCCTTCACATGCCGAGACAGATGAGCAGACAACTAACGCACAGATTGCTGTAGCGGAGGAGCAGGTGAAGGGCTCATGATCTTCATGTTATGTGGAACAAGCGATGCACGGGAGCTCGCATTACAAATTCAGCAGCAAGGTACAGAGGTGCTGACATCTGTAGTGACCGAGAGCGCGGCGAATAGTCTGTCAGAGGCAGGTTTGCCGGTACGCACAGGTCGTTTGACGATTCAAGCCATGGTAGAACTGGTGCAAGAACAAGGCAGTCAAGCCATCGTAGATGCGAGCCACCCATTTGCTGAAGAGGCACATGCCAATGCAATGGAAGCAGCCAAACAAGCGGGTATTCCGTACATTCGTTATGAGCGTACAGGACTTGCCTACGACGACCACCCGTTGTTACATGTGGTTTCTTCATATGATGAAGCGGCACAGCAAGCGAAAGAGCTCAAGGGTTCTGTGATGCTAACAACAGGCAGCAAAACATTACAAATTTTCACGAAGCACCTGCTCGGAGACCCAGATATTCGTCTCGTTGCTCGTATGCTTCCCCGTCTCGATAATATGGAGAAATGTAATGAGCTAGGTATGGAACAACGCAATATTATTGCGATGCAGGGGCCATTTTCACGTGAGATGAATGAAGCATTGTACAGGCATTACGCCACAACCGTTATGGTGACCAAGGAGAGCGGCAAAACGGGAGCGGTCGATGAGAAAATTCAATCTGCGTTAGAACAGGGTATTCATGTGGTTTTGATCTCACGTCCTGAGGCGGAGTTTGGAACGGTATTTGATGAATTTGAAGGTGTACTGGGTGAGCTGAGCCGTATACTGGTGCCATAATCCACTTATATAGTCCAAATTTTCAACATTTAATTTTAAATGAATGAATTAATTTCATAATCCCTTTTAGGAGTGAATGCATGATGGATTTCAAAACAGATTTCAAACCGCTGACAGTACAGCCACAGGAGATTGAAGGCAAAAGCTTCGAGATGATTACCGAGGAGCTAGGCGAGCATCCGTTCACGGATGAGCAATATCCAGTCGTGCAACGTGTCATTCATGCATCTGCTGACTTTGAACTGGGCCGGAGCATGGTATTCCACCCTGATGCGATCCAAGCCGGGATTGCAGCACTACGTGGTGGACAATCTGTTATTGCCGATGTACAGATGATTCAAGCAGGCGTGAACAAAGACCGCATTCGCAGCTTCGGCGGAGACGTGCATGTACATATCTCCGATCCAGACGTGATGGAGGAAGCGAAGCGGTTAAATACAACGCGTGCTATTATCTCTACACGTAAAGCAACTCAAGCCTACGAGGGTGGAATCTATGCGATTGGTAACGCACCAACTGCATTGCTGGAACTGATCCGTTTGGTTAAAGAAGGCGAAGCGAAGCCAGGCTTGATCATTGGTATGCCCGTAGGATTCGTATCCGCTGCTGAGTCTAAGGACGAGCTGCGTAAACTGGATATCCCATTCATCACGAATATTGGACGCAAAGGCGGCAGCACCATCGTAGTTGCTGCCCTTAACGCCATCTCGATCATGGCGATGAAATCCTAGTACTCCTTGTTTGATTACTCATGGCGACCCACTGTTTAGTCAATACAAGGTTTGAACTAACAAGCTATCATCAAGGTCAGAATGGTAGCAAGGTCTGTGGACTAGTAACTCCATTCACCGCGATCTACTAGTAGCGGTGAATGAATAGTTACCCAAATGCATTCCAGCCAAGGTCAGCCATTTAATCCATGGCTGTAATGTCTCTACGTGCCAAGGTCAAAATGGCTGCGAGGTCTGTGGACTAGTAACTCCATTCACCGCGATCTTCTAGTAGCGGTGAATGAATAGTTACCTCAAACGCCCTCCAGTCAAGGTTGAACCTTTAATCCATGGCTGTAATGTCTCTACGTGCCATGGTCAAAATGGCAGCAAGGTCTGTAGACTAGTAACTCCATTCACCGCGATCTACTAGTAGCGGTGAATGAATAGTTACCCAAATGCATTCCAGCCAAGGTCAGCCATTTAATCCATGGCTGTAATGTCTCTACGTGCCAAGGTCAA
>NZ_JAKRNP010000005.1:0-469549 GCF_022346845.1 Paenibacillus sp. ACRSA
ATGGTGGATTCTCCTTGTGTGAATGTGGTGTAGGAACCTTCATTCTACACGAATCCGGCCATGGGCCCTTTTTTATTTATTTTCAGTAGGTGTCGCACTTCATATTACAATCCGTCATGTAAAAATAGATTTTATAAACTCAGGCACAAAGCCAGTCACGTTTACAATAAACCACGGATCGAACACGGGTAATGCGGCAATGTCTGGTACGATTCCAGCAGATGGGAAAATACATACATTTTCTAATGAAAAGTCATGGTCAACTGGAGAGTATTATCTGAATGTTTCATCTGCACAAAAGATGTCAGCTGCTGTGGACGTAGATCTGTTGAAAAGATCACATATTGAATAGTACAGGATAATTCAACCTATAGCCTAAGGCTGATAGGTTTTTTTATTTAAGTACATAGGGACATAAATAAATAAATACTCAATCGATTGGTTACGTATATTTATAGTGAAATATCAAAGATCGGTTAGTAGTAAGTACTACTTGTGAGCAATACTTGTATGAGTGTAAAGATTACAGTAGATATTCAAATTAGCAATCAATATTGCATCATAATGTAAGGGGAAGGAGTAATGTTATTTTTCACTCTTTTATCTGTGTACATAGTTGTGTGTTGTAGTAGCCTTATATATGTATAGTTACGCTCCTAGGTTTAAGGTATGATCTTGGATGATTAGTGATCATTAATGTAAAATAGCATAATGCTATTAATATGTTGAAAGTTCCATATGAATAAGTTATAATTCATTTATATTTTGAACAATTTAATTTTTTAAAACTAAAAAACTCATTAATTGGAGATGTTAATATGAATCAAGCGAAGCAACTTGTTTCCGAACAACGGACATTTTTCTATACAGGTCAAACTAAAAACGTAGAATATCGTATCCGTGCTCTTCAGCAACTAAGAGCAGCAATCGATAAATATCAGCAGCGCATATTAGATGCATTACGTGCTGATCTGAATAAATCAGAGGCTGAGGGATATGGCTCTGAGATTCGAATCGTACTCGGCGAATTAGATTTTGCATTGGAGCATTTAGCGGAGTGGGCTACGCCTAAATCTGTACCTACAGCTGAAGCTATAACTGATGGAGTGAGTACCATATATGCTGAACCGTACGGAGTTGCGCTAATCATTGCACCTTGGAACTATCCATTCCAACTCGCTTTTGGGCCACTTATTGGAGCAATTGCAGCGGGGAACTGTGCCGTTATTAAGCCATCTGAATTAACACCAACAGTTTCTCATCTGATCTACGATCTGATTCAGGATGTATTTCCTAGAGAGTACATTGCAGTCATGGAAGGTGAAGTTGAGACAAGCACGGAGCTATTAAACGAACATTTTGATTATATTTTCTTTACAGGTAGCACGGGTGTTGGACGCATCGTCATGAAAGCTGCTGCTGAACATCTGACTCCGGTTACGTTGGAACTGGGAGGCAAAAGCCCGGTCATTGTTCACAAGGATGCGGATCTGAAGCTTACGGCTCAGCGTATTGTACGTGGTAAATACCTCAATGCTGGACAAACCTGCGTAGCACCAGATTATTTGTTTGTACATGAACAGGTGCATGATGCATTGATTGCGTTAATTCAAGAAGAGATTCAGGACAAATTCGGAAATGACGTAATGAAGAACTCTGATTTCCCACACATTGTTAATGCCCGTAACTTTGATCGAGTGTCGAGATTCCTGGAAGATGGTAAAGCGCTGATTGGTGGTCGTTCTGAACGTGATCAACTGCTTATTGAACCGACAGTATTAGGGGATGTTGACTGGAGTTCAGCAATAATGCAAGAAGAGATTTTTGGCCCGATTCTTCCGGTCATGACCTATCAAGATCTTAAACCCGTGTTAGATGAGATTGTTCGTCGTCCAAAACCATTGGCGTTATATCTATTCACACAAGATGAGCAATTACAGGAGCAAGTTCTGAATCAAGTGTCCTTTGGTGGAGGATGTATTAATGATACGCTATCTCATATGACTTCGCATTACCTGCCGTTCGGGGGCGTGGGGGAAAGTGGTATGGGTTCGTACCATGGACAGCAAAGCTTTGATGTGTTCTCCCATCACAAAAGTATTATGAAACGTAGCAAATAATCGTCAACTATTTAATTAGTTAAAAGTAACGAATAAAAAGAGGTTGTCCTAAACAATAGGACAGCCTCTTTTGTGTATTACACTTCATGTGTAGAAATTGAAGACTGAAAATCAAACCTTATTAATGAATATCGCGGAAAAGACCAATAACTTTACCTAAGATGCTAACATGCTTCAAGCGTAGCGGTTCAAATGTGGCATTTTCCGGCTGAAGACGAATATGATCCTTTTCTTTATAGAAGGTTTTCACTGTAGCTTCGTCATCCTCAGTCATGGCAACAACGATATCACCGTTATCAGCAGTTTGTTGTTGACGTACAATCACATAGTCTCCATTTACAATACCTGCTTCAATCATACTATCTCCTACGACAGAAAGCATAAATACCTTTTGTTCGCCTACATAATGAGTAGGAAGAGGGAAGTAGTCCTCAATGTTCTCTGTTGCTGTGATAGGAACACCGGCAGTTACTTTACCCACAACAGGAATGCGAGCAACGCTGTGAGCGAACTGGTGGGAGTGCTCTGATTCTTCTTGGCTTAACAATTCGATAGCTCTTGGTTTCGTTGGGTCTCTTCTAATAAGACCTTTCTTCTCCAAACGATCCAAATGTCCGTGAACCGTAGAGCTGGAAGCTAGTCCAACAGCTTCTCCAATTTCCCGTACGGAAGGAGGATACCCCTTCAACCGGACTTCATTGCGTATAAACTCCAGAATAGCCTGTTGCCTGCTGGATATCTTCGACATACCGTATCAACCCCATTTAGTAACGTTTGGGAAAATTATAACATAGAACCTCCGTTCGTACAAACATAAGTTCTAAATGAAATGGGATAAAATCAAGAAAATTGCTACAAAAAGATGGGATTTTAAGCATTGAAAATACATCTTGCGACTAAAGGAACAACTTGAGGAAGAATTAAGTCGGAAATGAAGCGGAAAATAAGCGAACAATTGTTCTAAAAAAGTTGTTGAACAAAACAAATGTTCGTGTTATATTGATTCCAACAGATAGGAACAAATGTTTGGAGGTCGATTTTTAATGAGATATTCAACTTATCAAAGTATTTATGAACCAGTAAATTCCGAAGCGGTTAAGACTAACATAGGTAATTTCCAAAAATCATTCGCACAGCTGAAGATGCCAACCTGGATTTTGAAACTCTCTTTGGCGGCTTTCATTATAATCGTTGGATGCAGTACAGTGCTCACTGTATTTGCCGGGAATGAGAACGATTTGTTGCCCGGAGGAAAAATTGCAGTTTCTGAAGGTGATACGTTATGGAGTATTTCTGTAGATTACAAACCGGAAAGCATGGACACGCGTGTATATATAGAAGCAATTAAGCAAGTGAACCAACTTCAGTCGACTACAATTCGAGCTGGACAAGTACTGGTTTTGCCCCAGATTTCCCAATAAAGAGTAGATTCTAACCAGCCAGCCACCACCGACCTTGACAACCCGTCCTGATCATGTCAAAGTTAATATGACTTTGTAATTTTGGAGGGGACAAGATTGGATATAGATAGCCTAGTAGCACGTATTAACGAGTTGGCTCGCAAACAAAAATCTACTGGTTTATCAGAGGAAGAGCTTGCTGAGCGTGCTAAACTTAGAGAAATTTATTTGAACAACATCCGTAGCAATTTCAGACAACAGTTGGATTCCATTGAAATTGTGGATGATGAGAAGGATCAAGGCCGCCAAGGCAAACTCAAACACTAGAGAAACCTAATGATGTCATTATGATATTTAGGTTTCTTACTGTTATTTTGAGAATGCTGTTTTTTTTAGATAATTGAATTTATAAGTTTTCAGTGAAGCTGAACAATTCGATTATCGCAAGAAAAACTTCAGCTGAGCGCGGTCTGTCTTCTTTGAAAGTACGTCGATAGACGTTTTTCTTATAAGAGGGAACTTTTGGTTTACAGTCATGTAAGCCGATACAAAGACAATAAGGGGGATTCTCATGGCTCGTTCGTTCGAGAGAACGGTTCGGAAAAATTCTAAGCAGTTGAATCAACAACGCAAAAAGAGTGGTCAGCAAGTTTCAGGTACACCAGGAGTCGATATTTTTAAAGGTCGTAGCCTGTTGTTCCCTATATTCTTGATAGGACTTGCGTTTCTGTATCTGTTTATGAGTACATTTCTTGTGAAAGCTCCAATGACAACCTGGGATTGGGTTACTATGCTGCTGTACGTATTTTTGGCAGTGATCTTTCTCCTTCGTCGTCCTTACCTTAAGATTGGAAACAGTACGATTGCGACAATCAAAGGTAACCGTGAACGGTCGATCGGCGTTGACGATATCGTGAAGTTCCGAATTGAGCCTGGCTCAGTTGTCATTGAACACAACGGTCGTGGTAAGAGATGGGTATTCACTAAATTGTTGAATCGTTACGATACAGATGCGATTACTGAGCGTCTTTTGAGATTTGCTAAGTCGCATCAGATTACTGTGGAAACTTACGAGCAAAAGTAATTACTGCATAAAGGGGAAGATGACCGTAATGACGTTAAAAGCGATTTTGTTCGATCTAGATGATACATTGTTATGGGATGAGCGCAGTGTTAGAGAAGCTTTCCATGAAACTTGTCTTGTAGCTGCGCAAGAGACAGGCGTTGATCCGGCTGAACTTGAAGAAGCTGTTCGTAATGAAGCACGGAATCTGTATGAATCCTACGAGACATTTGCGTTCACCAAGATGATTGGAATTAACCCATTTGAAGGTCTGTGGGCTAACTTCACAGGTGGTGATCAACCGGAGTTTCGCCAGTTAGAGCAGCTTGCTCCAGTGTATCGTAGGGATTCATGGTATCGTGGTCTCTTGAAATTGGGTGTGGATCGTAAAGATCTTGCGGACAGATTGGCATCCCAGTTTGGGGCAGAGCGTAGATCTAGACCTCATATCTATGAGGAAACGATGGATACGTTACGTCATCTTCAAGGAAAGTTCAAACTTTTGCTTTTAACGAATGGTTGTCCAGCTCTTCAACAAGAGAAGTTAGATGGTGTTCCTGAGATCGTACCTTTCTTTGATGAAATCATTATCTCTGGTTCTTTTGGTAAAGGTAAACCTGATCCATCTATCTTTCAGTATGCTTTAGATCAATTAGGTGTTCAACCTGAAGAGAGTATGATGGTTGGAGACAAGCTCACGACGGATATTCGCGGTGCTTTATCAACTGGGATTAAGTCAGTATGGATTAATCGTGAGAACAAAGAGAACGCCGAAACGTATACACCTGATCATGAGATTAAGCATCTTTCGGAATTGGAACGTATTATTGCTACATTCTAAAGAGATTTACGATGTCGTTTAATTACCAAACATCAATGACTTGTGTTGAGATGGAAGTTCATCCAGCACGGTCATTGATGTTTTTTTGTTTTAAAAGAAATCAGCAACTATTGAGAGCATAGCGAACGATTATTTTTTTTGTAAAAGTTATTGAAATAATGTATTACCTGGATTAGAATATAACTAACATACTAGTATGACTAGTATATGGAAAAGTAATGAGCGGAATTTCAAATTTTGGTTTTAATGAGAAGTTTGAGTATACCATATTTATTTTCATTTTTTTGTAAGCGCTTTACATAACTTTGATTCAGTTAAATGGAATACAGAAGAGAAAGATTCAACGCTGCTCTGAGGAAAATGCTTAGAGAATGCAACATCACCCAATAAAATGATATCGCTTACATTTACAGCTTGTTTATTCCGTAGTGGGGGTGAGATTGGTCTGTTGGTATAGTCTTCAACACAAAGAAGAGGTGGGAGTTGTAATCGAAGTTTTGGTTCTCAGTTACATTATCAAGATAGGGATCGGAGTGAGTGACACATGGAGTCTGAAACAGCTAAAGCCACACTAACGATGACATCTTTACGTAAAGAGAGCAAGCTTAGAACAATGGGAGCAATGTTCCGCAAGGATTGGCAGTTATACTCATTGTTAATTCTACCCATTATTTACCTTATCATTTTCAAATATGGACCAATGATCGGCAATATTATTGCATTTAGACGTTTTGTACCAGGGGGAAGCATCTTTGGGGAAACTTGGGTTGGACTAAGATACTTTCAAATGTTCATACAAGATCCAACTTTCTGGAAAGTATTTAGCAATACGTTAATGTTAGGTGGACTCGCATTGCTATTTACTTTTCCAGTTCCAATCATTTTTGCTCTTTTACTAAATGAAGTGAAAAGTAAACGTTTCAAAAAATTCGTGCAAACTGCTTCGTACCTTCCACATTTTCTGTCCATCGTAATCGTAGCAGGTATGATTCTACAATTGACTTCAGTGAATGGTTCTATTAATAGTCTAGTCTCATTCTTTACAGGTGAGAGCATTCCGTTCATGCAGAAAGCAGAGTGGTTTAGAACCATCTATATTACATCTGAAATCTGGCAGGGAATGGGCTGGGGAGCCATCTTGTATCTTGCGGCACTGACAACGATCGATGACTCCCTATATGAAGCAGCACGGATCGACGGAGCAAATCGATGGAAACAAACGATTCATGTTACGATCCCAGGTATTTTACCAACGATTGTCACCTTGCTTATATTGAACATGGGTAATTTCTTAGCTGTTGGTTTTGAGAAAATTTTGCTCTTATACAACCCGCTTATATATGAAACTTCTGACGTGATTTCAACCTATCTATACCGCGTCGGTATGGGTACAGGTAACTTTAGCTATGCAACCGCGATTGGGTTATTTGAATCTGTGATTGGATTGATTCTGGTATTCTCGGTTAATGCAATCTCACGCAGACTGACACAGCGAAGCTTGTGGTAGAGGAGGGGCAGCATGATTGAATCTAAATCTTATAAAGTGTTTAAAGTATTTAACGCCATTTTTCTGATCCTTGTTGTATTCATTACGCTTTATCCGTTCCTTAATGTTGTAGCCCAATCATTCAGCAGCGAGTCCTACATTAACTCAGGTAAAGTAAGTTTGTTCCCAAGAGGTTTTAATGTAGAAACGTACAAAACGATTTCAGCGGACAGCATGTTCTGGACCAATTATAAGAATACAATTATCTACACTGTTGTTGGTACGCTGATTTCGATGTTCATGACAACGATCTTTGCGTATGCTCTCTCCAAGAAAAGACTCATGGGACGAAAATTTCTAACGATGTTTGCGGTGTTCACGATGTTCTTTAGTGGAGGTTTGATTCCAAACTATGTGTTGATTAATTATCTTGGTTTTAACAATACGATGTGGGCAATTGTAGTTCCTGGTGCAATTAGTATCTATAACATGTTAATTATGAAATCATTCTTTGAAAATATGCCTGAGGAGTTAGAGGAAGCCGCAGCTATTGATGGACTGAATACGTATGGAATCTTGCTAAGAATTATACTGCCGCTGAGTAAAGCCGTCATGGCAACCATGGTTCTATTTTATGCAGTAGGTCATTGGAATTCCTGGTTTCCAGCATTCCTGTACCTCGACAAAAAGGAATTGTTTCCCGTTACGATTTACTTGCGTAATATGATCGCTGGCGCGACCGGTGGAGCTTCAGCAGGTGCTTCGGCCGATAACTTAACTCAAATTGCCGCAAATATTAAATCCGTCACGATGGTACTTACCATTTTACCTATTCTCACGATTTATCCATTTGTTCAGAGATATTTTGTAACCGGTATCATGTTGGGGTCAGTTAAACAATAGTCCCAATTCGATATAGTTCTCATTTGAATTTTAAGGCCAAACTTAAACCACATGCAGGGGGTAACGAAATGAAACACAGACCACGTAAGCTTGTAGGCAAGATGGTTTTGGCAACAATGATGAGTGTTGTTCTAGCAGCATGTAGCAGCGGGGGTGGTAGTGAAGGGAAAGTAGAACCTGAGACGCTGGGGGCAATGGAATCGTATAGTGTCGGTGATACGTTTAAGGCAACGGAACCGTTTAAGCTGCCAATCCTGTATAGTGATCATCCATCGTATCCGTACAATAAGGATTGGCTATTGATTAAGAAGATCACGGAGCTAACGGGCGTAACATTGGATCCAACGATTGTTCCGATGAGTGATTATTCACAGAAAAGATCCCTTCTGATCAGTTCTGGTGACGCGCCATTAGTGATTCCCAAAACGTATCCAGGTGAAGAGTCGGCCTTTGTATCCTCAGGTGCGATTCTGCCAGTGAGTGATTATGTTGATATGATGCCTAACTTCAAGGATAAAGTAGAGAAGTGGGGACTGGAAGATGAGCTTGAGGGATTGCGGCAAGAGGACGGAAAATATTATGTACTCCCAGGTCTTCATGAAGAAGTCTGGCCAGATTATACACTGATTGTCAGAACGGATCTATTTGAGAAAAATAATATTGCTATTCCTTCGACCTGGGAGGAGTTATATGACGCAGCTAAAAAGCTTAAAGAAATTTATCCCGATTCCATTCCGTTCTCCGATCGCTTTGAATTCAACAGCACGTTGAACATTGCTGCCACTGGCTTTGGAACAAAAGGTGGGTGGGGATTTGGTAACGGTTTGACGTACAAGAAAGATCAGGATGAGTTCGTATATACTGCAACGACACCAGAGTACAAGGAGATGCTGACGTACTTTAACAAGTTGGTGTCTGAGGGACTTCTGGACAAAGAGAGCTTTACTCAAGATGATGATCAGGCTATTCAAAAATTTGTATCTGGTAAATCCTTTATGATTAACGGTAACTCGCAAACCCTTGTACTACACCGGAATGATATGAACAAAACATTAGGTGAAGGGAACTTCTCCATTGCCAAAATCACTGTACCTGGTGGGCCGAAAGGTCAATTGATGTCCGGTTCTAGACTTGAGAACGGGGTCATGATTTCAGGCAAAATTAAAGATAACGATTACTTTCAAGCAACGTTGCAATTTATTGACTGGTTATATTACAGTGACGAAGGTCAGGAATTTGCCAAATGGGGTGTTGAAGGAGAGACGTATACCAAACAAGATGGTGTGCGCAAATTAGCGGATGAAGTGAATTACAACGGATTGAATCCAAAAGGAACGAAGGATTTACGTATTGATTATGGCTTTTCAGGTGGTGTATTTGCCTATGGCGGAACGACAGATCTGCTTCACTCCATGTTTAGCGAGGAAGAGTTAAAGTTCCAACAGGCTATGAAGGATACCAAGGAAGTCATTCCGGCTGAACCGCCTATCCCATACTCTGACATTGACCGTGAACAGGTAACATTGTTAAGCACTCCCTTGAAGGACTACTCAGATCAGAATACGCTAAAATTCATCTTAGGAGATCGTGATATTTCAGAATTTGATACATTTGTAGAAGAGTTAGAAAAACAAGGCCTGTCACAATATATTGAGATCTCAAATGATACGTACAAGAAGTACAAAGAAAATAATCAGTAATAGTATCTAATCTAGAATGTACCTATTACCTATTGCCGTTTCACTGACCTAGTTTTAGTGGGACGGCAATTTGTGGTAGTATGGGTGGATACGGCTGATAGAAAGAGGTTAAACGATGTCACTTCACCAGAAGATTAGAGGCTCAACCCGAGCTTATTCATACAACCTCATCAAGGAACGAATATTTCATCTAGAGCTTGAACCTGGAACCAAAATTTCGGAGAAAGAAATTGCGGATGAATTGCAGGTTAGTAGAACCCCAGTTCGAGAGGCGTTTATGAAGCTTGCCGAAGAGGAGTTGCTGGATATCATTCCTCAGAGCGGAACGATTGTTTCCAAGATTAATCTGGAGCATGTTGAAGAAGGTCGCTTCATGAGAGAGAAGATTGAGAAAGAAATCGTTACGCTCGCTTGTTCCTCATTTGATGATGAATACAAATTCAAAATGGAAACCAATATTGCGATGCAAGAAGTGAGTGCGGATAAAAACAATTTTTACAGATTGTTTGAGTTGGACGAGGAATTTCATCAGATTCTATTTCTAGCTACAGGGAAAATGAGAACTTGGAAAATGCTTCAGCAGCTTAACATTCCCTTTAATCGATTACGGATATTGCGGCTCTCTGAGGTTTCCAACGCCAGCAATATCATTTCTCAGCATAAGGAAATTTATCAACTTATTACAGAACACAAGACAGATCAAGCAGTTGAAGTAATGGAGCAGCATCTTCGTCTCGTTGTGGTGGAGCAGGAAACGATTAAGAGTAAATATCCACATTATTTCATATAAAAAATACAACTG
The DNA here is from genome assembly GCF_022346845.1 of Paenibacillus sp. ACRSA. Classification (NCBI taxonomy): domain Bacteria; kingdom Bacillati; phylum Bacillota; class Bacilli; order Caryophanales; family Paenibacillaceae; genus Paenibacillus; species Paenibacillus sp. ACRSA. Next base: position 10,316 of record NZ_JAKRNP010000005.1, read on the forward strand.
GTGTATAATGACTTCATACACAAAACCCCCTGTTCCGCGGAACAGGGGGTTTGTTGAGCACACACAATCTTGTATGTGATTAATTTTGAGCTTGTTTAATGAATGTAGGATCTGGATAGGGATCAGCAATCCAGCCATTTTTCTCGATAAAGAGTCGAACAGCGATAATTTGTTTATTCTCCATTAGTGTAAAGAAATGCGGTGTGCTTTCTGGTACAGAAATAACGTCTCCAGGAGACAACTCAACATTAAAATAACCTACATCATCAGTGGCTTTAATAACAAAGATACCTTTACCCGCTACGATTGCACGGATTTCATCTTCCGCATGGGTATGAATTTCTTCAAACTTAGCGAGTTTCTCCTCAATGTCAGGGGTTTGTTCAGATAACGTGATTACATCCCAAATCTGATACCCGCGACGTGCAGCTAAGTCTTTGATCTCATGGTCAAAGGTTTCGAGAACTGCGCTTTTTTGATCATCCGTAAGTGCAAAGTTATTTTGCAGCTCGGAGTCCAATTTAGACGCGTCCCATTTTTCGTATAATACTTCATATTTGTCTAAGAAATTTCGAACATTCTCGTCTCCAGTGATACGTTCGTTCGTATTTCGGATTACAATTTCAGCCATGTTCTTTCCCTCTTTTCCACTTGGTTTAATTGATATTATATCGGCTGCAACTAATTTTGTCGATTCACATTTTGTCACAGTGTGCCTAAAAACCGCTAGAGTACGGTTAAAACCGATCTTTCACAATAAGTTAGTTTCTGTTAAACTAAGATTTAACGTTTTGCGGGGGTGAAGATATTGGATAAGCTTAGTCTACACGATGCAATAAAACAACGAATATTAATCCTCGACGGTGCAATGGGGACCATGATTCAACAGGTTGATCTTACCGGCGCAGATTTTGGCGGTGAAGATCTAGACGGGTGTAACGAGATGCTCGTACTTACAAGACCTGACATTATCCAGCGTATTCATGAAGAATATCTGGAGGCGGGAGCCGATTTGATCGAGACCAATACGTTCGGAGCTACCTCTGTCGTACTGGCTGAATACGATATTCAGGATCGTGCCCGCGAGATTAACTTGGAAGCCGCAAGAATTGCTAAAGCTGCGGTGGACAAATTTTCAACGCCTGAGTCTCCACGGTATGTTGTGGGAGCAATGGGACCAACTACCAAAACGCTATCTGTTACTGGTGGCACTACGTTCCAGGAACTTATCGATAGCTATTTCGAGCAAGCTCTCGCTTTAATTGAGGGAGGCGTTGATGCGCTACTGCTTGAAACTTCCCAGGATACCTTAAATGTAAAAGCAGGCAGCATTGGAATTCAAATGGCTTTTGACCAGAGCGGTGTGAAACTGCCTCTTATGATCTCGGGAACGATTGAGCCTATGGGTACCACTCTAGCTGGTCAGAACATTGAAGCATTTTATATATCCTTAGAACACCTTAACCCAATTTCGGTTGGACTAAACTGTGCAACAGGGCCGGAATTCATGCGTGACCACATTCGCTCACTATCTGCTATGGCTTCTGTGGCTGTGAGTTGTTATCCTAACGCTGGCCTTCCAGATGAGAATGGTAACTATCATGAATCGCCTGAATCGCTTGCGCAAAAAATAGGTGCTTTTGCCGAGCAAGGTTGGTTGAACATTGCTGGTGGGTGTTGCGGGACAACCCCTGCTCATATTCGAGCAATGCGAGACACGCTTGACCAATATCCTCCAAGACAAATGAACGGAACTCATCCGCCTGCACTGTCAGGCATTGATCCTGTCTATGTTGAACAAGACAATCGGCCTTACATGGTGGGTGAACGAACAAACGTGCTTGGATCACGGAAATTCAAGCGACTGATCGTTGAAGGGAAATATGAAGAAGCTTCCGAGATTGCCCGGGCTCAAGTAAAAAGTGGCGCTCATATCGTCGATGTTTGTGTTCAAGATCCGGATCGCGAAGAAGCAGAAGATATGGAGAAGTTCCTTGAACTAGTCGTGAAGAAGGTTAAAGTTCCTTTGATGATTGATACAACGGATGCTCAAGTAATTGATCTTGCGCTTCAGTACTCTCAGGGTAAAGCGATAATTAACTCCATTAACCTTGAGGATGGCGAAGAAAAATTCGAACTGGTTACACCACTCATTCGCAAGTATGGTGGAGCAGTTGTTGTCGGCACCATTGATGAGCGTGGTCAAGCGATTAGCAGAGAAGATAAACTTGACGTAGCCAAGCGTTCCTACGATCTTTTGGTGAACAAATATGGTCTTAATCCAGAAGACTTGATTTTTGATACACTGGTGTTCCCTGTTGGTACGGGCGACGAGCAATACATCGGGTCAGCTAAGGAAACAATTGAAGGGATTCGCGTAATTAAGGAAGCAATGCCTGAGGTTCACACGATTCTGGGGATTAGTAACATTTCCTTTGGACTTCCGGAGGCTGGTCGTGAAGTATTGAACTCCGTATTCCTGTATGAATGTACGAAGGCGGGCCTTGATTATGCGATTGTAAATACAGAAAAGCTCGAACGGTATGCGTCGATCCCAGAGCATGAGCGTAAACTTTCCGAGGAGCTTCTATATAATACGAATGATGATACGTTGGCAGCTTTCGTTGCAGCGTTCCGTAATAAAAAGGTAGAGAAAAAAGAGAAAATATCTAATCTCTCCCTTGAGGAACGATTAGCCTCTTACGTTGTTGAAGGAAGTAAGGAAGGGCTGATTCCTGACTTGGAACAGGCTCTAGGCAAATACTCAGCACTTGAAGTTATCAATGGTCCACTTATGCGTGGTATGGAGGAAGTAGGGCGACTGTTTAACAACAATGAACTTATTGTCGCGGAAGTCCTCCAAAGTGCCGAGGTGATGAAAGCTTCCGTAGCTTATCTAGAGCAGTTCATGGAGAAAAATGAGACATCAGTCAAAGGCAAAATTATTTTGGCAACCGTTAAAGGTGATGTTCACGATATCGGTAAAAATCTGGTGGAGATCATTCTATCCAATAACGGTTACCGGATCATTAATTTGGGTATAAAAGTACCACCTGAACGTATCATTGAGGCGTATCGTGAGGAAAAGGTTGATGCAATTGGATTGTCAGGTCTACTGGTAAAATCAGCACAGCAGATGATTGTCACGGCTCAGGATTTACGTACAGCAGGTATTGATGTACCGATCATGGTAGGTGGAGCTGCGTTAACTCGTAAATTCACGAAGAACCGAATCCGTCCAGAATATAATGGAATGGTTGTATATGCGAAGGATGCGATGGATGGTCTTGATTTGGCGAACAAGCTGATGAATCCTGTAACGCGTGAAGTGATGCAGGTGGAGATGGATGCTGAAAAAGAAGCTGATGCTGCGAATTCAGAGAATACTCAGCAACTGCCAGAGCTTACCCGGGTAGAACGTTCTGATATCTCAATTGATCATCCAGTGTTAGTACCTCCAGATCTGGAAAGACATACGCTTCGTAACTATCCGCTATCTCATATTCTGCCTTATGTGAATATGCAGATGCTGTTAGGTCACCATCTTGGCCTTCGTGGTTCGGTAGAGCAACTCCTTGCGTCAGGTGACCAGAAAGCAACAGATCTGAAATCTGTCGTCGATGAAATTATGCAAGAAGCTGTTCGTGACGGCATTATTCAGGCGCATGCGATGTATCGATTCTTCCCTGCTCAATCCAGTGGAAACAGCGTCATCATCTATGATCCTGAGGATACAAGTAACATCTTGCATACATTTACGTTCCCGCGTCAAAAAGTAGAACCTTACTTATGTCTCGCAGACTTCCTGAAGCCCGTTGAATCTGGTCAAATGGATTACGTAGGTTTCTTGGTAGTGACTGCTGGACATGGCGTACGTGAATTGTCAACGAAGTGGAAGGAAGAAGGAGAATATCTCCGCTCACATGCTCTGCAATCTGTAGCGCTCGAAGTCGCTGAAGGTTTAGCTGAGCGGGTTCACCATATGATGCGGGATATTTGGGGCTTTCCAGATCCGGCAACCATGACCATGAAACAACGTCACGGTGCACGCTATCAAGGCATTCGGGTTTCATTCGGATATCCGGCGTGCCCAGACTTGGAAGATCAAGGGCCGCTGTTTAAGCTAATGCAGCCTGAGGATATTGGTGTGGAGCTGACAGAAGGATTCATGATGGAACCAGAAGCATCCGTATCAGCCATGGTTTTCAGTCATCCACAAGCGAAGTATTTTAATGTAGAAAAGGCATAGTATAATAAAATGGTCAGGCAAAGCCCTCCGCATTGTCGGAGGCTTTTTGCTGGCAGCAGAAAGAGGTGCGATCCAGAGTGGAACTATATTTCCTGGGAACTAACGCTGGTGTACCTACGCTGCAGCGGAATGTAACTTCCATAGGACTTCGAATGTTAGACGAGCGAAGAGCGTTATGGTTGTTTGACTGCGGGGAAGGAACACAACACCAGATCTTAAGCTCTCCGCTTAAACTGAGCAAATTGGAGAAAATTTTTATTACCCATCTGCATGGAGATCATGTATTTGGTCTTCCGGGTTTACTGTCAAGCAGAGCATATCAGGGTGGGACAACACCTTTGACGTTGTACGGACCACCGGGAACAGAGCGTATGGTATCAACCGCTATGGAGTTAAGCCAATCTCGCATCAACTATGAGCTTACAATTGTGGAGCATACAGGTGGTAAAATTTTTGAAGATGACAGCTTCATTGTTGAATCTGAGTTATTGGAGCACCGAATTGAAAGCTACGGGTACCGCATTACAGAAAAAGACCGTCCTGGCAGCTTGGATTCTGCGAAGCTTGCGGAATACGGATTGAAACCAGGTCCGCTGTTTGGACGGCTTAAACGTGGTGAAACGATTACGTTGGAAGACGGTACCTTAGTGCGTCCGGAGCATGTTCTGGGAACACCTAAACGTGGGAAAATCATTACGATTCTAGGAGATACACGTCCGTGTGATCATGTGCGAACACTTGCTCAAGATGCGGATGTGCTTGTTCATGAAGCTACATTTATGCATGATTTGGCCGATACTGCCCACGAGTATTATCACAGCACAGCTCAAGAAGCGGCTGAAGCGGCAAGAGCATCGAACGTAGGGCAGTTGATCTTGACTCATTTTAGCTCACGCTATAAAGATGAAGAGCAACTACGGCCACTTTTGGAAGAGGCACAGGAATTATTTCCGAATACGTTACTTGCCATTGAGCATCAACTGATTCCCCTGGCATCGTGGAAGGAAGGACTATAATTCTGTAGCAGATTGATCCACTACTGATCAAGCGTGAATGAGGAATTCATGAAGAACCGGGACTGCGGGAAAGTTACTCCCAAGGTCCCTTTTGCAATCTGACGAGAAAGCGTGTAGGATGTGCAGTATAAGCAGGGAAATAAATCAAATTATTTTCCGGGAAAGCGCAGGAATTGACAAGCTTGTACAGAAGGCGCGCAATGTCATATGTCCGTGTTCGATTCAGTTCGACGTGTTGTGACTCAGTGGGATAACACTCTGTTTAAGACTTCATACATAGCTTCACGTTGGATTTTAGGTTCTATAGTTAAGGACATGGAATGTTAATGGAATTAAAGAAAGGGCGTGTTATGTGTGGTTAAGGCCTATTTAATTGACCTAGACGGCACACTCTATCATGGTAAGCACCGTATCGAAGGAGCTGACAAGCTCATTCGAACATTAGACGAGCAGGGGATTCCTTATTTATATGTGACCAATAACTCTTCACGAACACCCGAAGGAGTAGCGGAGCATCTAAATGCTATGGGTATTCCTGCCAAAGCTTCTCAGGTGTGTACATCTGCAGTAGCTGCAGCTGAGTATGTTGCTCAAGAATCTCCAGGTGCTAAGGTAGCTTGTATTGGGGAAGACGGATTGTTGAAAGCTATTGATGGGGTAGGACTTGAGCTTACTGAAATTGATCCGAAATACGTCATTCAGGGGATTGATCGTGAGTTTACCTATGCTAAATTAACTAAAGCCTTACGGTGGATTAACGCTGGGGCTCAATTTATCATGACCAACCCAGATCTGCAACTGCCTTCTGACGATGGATTAACGCCAGGCGCGGGAACAATTGGAGCTGCCATTGAAGCAGCAACCGGAGTTCAGCCAACGGTGATCGGAAAACCATCCAGCATTATTATGAGATCTGCTATTCACCGCCTGAATCTAAGAGCCGAAGATGTTGCTGTAATTGGAGACAACATGCGAACCGATATTGCAGCAGGGGTGGCAGCGGGGTGTGAAACGTTGCTGGTACTCACCGGTGTTACGACACGTGATAATATGGATGGACATATTCAAGCGGCGAAGGCGCGTCCTGATCATGTGTTTGAAGATTTGCATAAACTGATTGAGTGGCTGTCGCAAACGACAGGCCAAGCATCCAAGAAGGGGTAGATGTTATCATGCCAGAACTGCCGGAAATGGAAAATTACAGAGTATTACTATCTGAAAAAATATTGGATTTACCGATCACGGGTGTGATTGTTAATCGGGATAAATCCATTAATGAAGAAGTTCAGGCTTTCTCACAAGAGCTTGTAGGAAATCGAGTTATTTTTGTCGAGCGTAGAGCGAAGCACCTTATTTTCCATTTAGCTAATGGGAAACGGCTTGTTCTTCATCTCATGTTAGGTGGAATGATATACTGGGGCACGGAAGAAGAGCGTCCAGATCGCTCCACACAAGTCGAAATTCAATTTGGAGAATACACGTTGTTCTTTATTGGCCTTCGTTTGGGTTATCTGCACCTGCTTACTTCGAAAGAAACAGAAGAAGCGATGTCGGATCTTGGCCCAGAGCCACTGGATCGTCGTATGAATGCAGAGCGTTTTGCGAATTTGCTGAAAGGAAGAAGGGGTACACTCAAAACAACCCTAGTTAATCAGCATATTATCGCAGGAATCGGTAATTGTTACTCTGATGAAATTGCATTTGCAGCTGGATTGAGACCAAGCTCCAAAACGCAAAATATTGCTTCTTCGATTGAACTAACGGAGCGGTTATATCATGCGATGCAATCCGTGTTAAGAGAAGCTGCTTCAGAGGGTGGTTATATGGAAATGCCCTTAATGAACGGAGATACGAAGACAGGTAGTTATGATGAACAGTGCCGAGTATATGATCGTGAAGGGGAAGCTTGTCTGCGCTGTGGGGGAACAATCGAGCGAGTAGAGATTACGGGCAAGAAGGCATTTTTCTGTCCGAATTGCCAGAATGAGGCCTAAACTAGGAATCGGTGCACATGTGAGCACGCGGGGAGGTTTTCTTCAAGCAGCCAAGAGGGCGCATGGAATTGGAGCGACAGCTTTTCAGTATTTTCCGAAAAACCCTCGAAGTCTTGTACTGAAGGATTTCGACCAGAGTGATGCGAAACAGTGCAGGGAATGGTGTGAGCAGCATGGGATAGCGTCCATAGGGCACTCACCGTATCCTACGAATCCAGCAATAGGCATGACCCGAGGAGAGGCGGCGTTTCATGCCATAGTTTTATCGATCCGCAACGATCTGGAGATTGCCGAGGCTTGCGGATCGGTTGGAACGGTCGTTCATTTTGGTCACATGAAGAGTATTAACCCGCTTGAGGGTTATCAAAATCTTATTCAATGTCTGGATACGGTTCTGCAAAACTGGACCGGGCAGGCCAAAATACTGCTTGAAAATCAAGCAGGCGATCATGGCTCCATGGGAACCACAATGGAGGAACTAGTGCAAATTCGTAAGCTTAGCCAGTTTCCTGAATATATTGCTTTTTGTTTTGACACCTGCCATGCTTTTGCTTCAGGCATGTGGGATCGAGGAAACGAAGGTGCGATGTTGGAGAAAGGCAGACAGCTCGGATACTGGGAATGGCTTGCGGCAGTACATTTTAATGATTCGAAGTATGCATCTGCATCCTGTAAAGATAGACATGCCAGAATAGGGCAAGGGTATATAGGTCTACAAGGGATGCAGGAGCTGCTCAGCTCGTCTGAATTTCAACAAGCCGTTGTCGTGCTCGAGACGGAATCAGGCGAAGATGGAACGCACCGCGATGATCTTTCGCTCATGCGTTCCTGGTTATAATCAGGGGAGAGGAGCGATTGTATGCATGTGTTTTTGGATGATTACAGAGCCTGTCCGAAAGGGTTTGTATTAGCTATAAATGCTGAAGAGTGTCTGATGCTTCTTCGAGAGGGCGATGTGAATATACTATCTCTCGATTATGAGTTGGGGCCAGATTCGCCGAACGGCGGCGAAGTGGCGGCTTCTATTGTGAGAGAAGGGCTGTACCCACGTGAGATCTATTTGCATACATCGAGCATGTATGGCAAACGGCAGATGTATGAAATGTTGTATAATAACAAACCGAACGATGTAACCATTCATAATGGGCCAATGACAGGAGAAGTTATGCTTCGAGTGGCTGCTGAGGACAATGTCGTATGAAGCCAATTACATCCAAAATGTTAATGCGCAGTGTATGGGAAGGTGTGCCGCAGGCTGTATTTATATATACGCCTCTATGCGGTACATGTGCTGCTGCGCGTCGTATGCTGGAGATTGCTGAGCATCTGCTACCGGCTGATATTCTGTTTGAGATGAACATTCATGACATTCCTGAACTTGTTCAACAATTTCAGATTTCGAGTGTTCCTGCGGTAATGATCTTCGATGGACAGCAGGATGTGCCCAAAATGGTCTATCGAATGAGTTCAGTAGAGCATTTGCTGAATGAAATTCGGAAGGCGGTGCTAAAATGAGTATAATCAAGATGCAGCAGGTCTCACTTAAACGTGAAGATCTTCAGATTCTTGATAACGTAGATCTACACATCCATGAAGGTGAGCATTGGGTCATTCTAGGTCGAAATGGCTCTGGTAAGACAACGCTACTTGAAATGATGAATGGATATATGTTCCCTAGCCATGGACGAATAGAAGTGCTTGGTAATTTATACGGACAATGTGATGTTAGAGAAGTGCGTAAGGAAATAGGTTATATCAGTCAGACCTTGATTGAAAAGCTCACGCCGCGAGATCCAGTATGGGAAGTCGTGGCTACAGGTGCGTATGCATTTTTACGCTTTTATCAGACCATCCCAGAGGAAGTTAAAGAGAAGGCGTTGAAACTTCTTGATGAGATGGGATTTGCCAAACTAGCCAATCATGCACTTGGAACACTCTCACAGGGAGAACGGAAAAAAGTCATGTTAGCGCGATCCTTAATGGCAGATCCCAAATTACTAATTATGGACGAGCCTTGTGCAGGCTTGGATCTCTTCGAACGAGAAAAAATGCTGGCTGAGATTGATCGTCTACGCAAGCGTAATATAACGGTCGTGTATGTAACCCATCATGTTGAAGAAATCGTACCCTTGTTTACACATGTGGCGTTGATTCGTGATGGTCGTATTGCTGCAGCAGGACCTAAACACGATGTATTAACAGAAGAAACAATTAAGCTTACGTACGATATTCCGGTCGAGATCCAGTGGGATGATGGACGTCCTTGGATACGCGTACGTTCTGGAGGGTAACACAATTTGAGTACACAGTCGTCTTGGGGAGAAGGAAGTTTTTCCCGCTTTATATGCACTGCCAATCATGGATTTGCTCCATATGCTCAGGAGGAGCTGCGCCGTGCTTTTGGTGCAGTTAAGAGCACAGTTGTCGTACCAGGTGAGATTTTATTGGCGGGTCTACCTGTCGCTGAAGAAGAAGTATCGAAGAAACTGTTAGAGGAGTCTCCTACGTTTTTACGACATATTCAACCTGTTCAATTCCAAGAAAGTACAGAGAATTCAGAGGAAGCGTTGGATAAGTTTGTTGCTTTTGTTCTGAATCGATCCGAATTGACGGGTGAGCGTGTTGTATTGCAGGTTCGCAAAACAGAGTCAGCCTTCTGGGAGGAAAATGCTGCTTCATTGAAGCAATTGTTAACGGATAAGTTGCACGAACTCAATTGCGAATGGGTTATCCGCGATGCTGATTTTGTTATTTCGGTATTTGTCTCAAGTGATGCGTTATATGCTGGGATTTCTAAGCCTGAACAGAACCTCTCTGATTGGAGTGGCGGAGCGATCCGCTTTCAGAAGGAAGAAGGACAGATTTCTCGCGCGAAGTTCAAGCTACTTGAAGCAGAGCAGACGTTTGGAATCGATTTTACATCGTTCCGCAAAGCGTTAGATATTGGAGCTGCACCCGGTGGTTGGACGTCTTTCTTGCTGGAACGTGGGCTAGAAGTAACAGCTGTTGACCCTGCCAAAATGGATGCAACCCTGCTGCAGTCACCTCGATTGACATTTTTGAAGAAGAATGCAGGGGATGTTCGTTTTCATGATGGAGAATTTGACCTGCTTGTATGTGATATGAGTTGGAGTCCTAAGTTGATGAGCCGCCTTGTATCTGACCTTCTATATAGTCTACAATCAGGCGGAACCGCTGTTGTTACAGTGAAGCTGCTGCATAAGAAGCCACTTGCTCTGATTAAGGAAGTTATTGATACATTTGAGCGCTCACGCATGCAGATTCAACGCTCTAAACAGTTGTTCCACAATCGGGAAGAGATTACACTTTACATGATTAAGTATTAACGTAAACGTTATAGAGTGAATTGAAATTTAAGAGGTTGTTCAAAAAGTACAATTTTGATTACGAGGGATGCCTGACGGCATCTCAGCGTCGAATATGGAATTCAGCCGAAATGTCCGTTGCTCACGTAGTTTGCCTACGCTCCGCTACTCCATTTCTATCTTCATTCCATCTTCTCGGTACTGAAAACCATCCTTTTTGAATACGCACTTTATGTTGAAACGATCTAGTACGTGAACGAACTTAAATTTTTAAGCTTTACAATCTATTATTGCATGTACTATAATGATACCAATATTAACCATAACGAATTGAAGGGAAAGCATCCCGGAGTGAATGAACCAATGATTTTGGTTCATAGCTTCGGTGAAGCTTTCCCTTTTTTGTTGTGTCAGAGAGGAGTGTGGCATATGAGACATCCGGCCAGACTGGAGCATGGCAGCCTGCTGGGCGGAAGATACCGGATCATATCTGTTTTGGGTATAGGCGGGATGAGTCATGTATATAAGGCTGAAGACTTGAAGTTGCCAGGTAAGTTCTGGGCGATCAAAGAGAGCATAACAAGCGTCTCTTATGAAGGAAGTATGGAGGCAGAAGCGGCGTTGTTAACGTCACTGAGACATCCTCGGCTTCCACAGATTGTTGATTTTTTCGTTCCGGATGAAGAGGGATATACTTATCTGGTCATGGAATACATTGATGGCGAGACACTTCGTGAGTACTTTAAGAAGTGCAAAGGCAAGATCCCGATGGAACAATTGACTGGATTCATATTGCAGCTTCTGGATGTGTTGAGTTATCTTCACGGGCTGAATCCAGCTGTGATTTATCGGGATCTGAAGCCGTCAAACATTATGATCATCTCGGATGATGAAGTGAAGCTGATTGACTTTGGCATTGCGCGGAGCTATAAGTATAACCACGTTGAGGACACCGTCAAGCTGGGGACGGCTGGTTTTGCTGCCCCTGAACAATATGGTTCTGGACAGACGGATGCGCGCTCAGACTTGTATGGCTTAGGAGCATTGATGCTATATTTAATGACTTCTGGTGCATATACGGAGTGGATTCAAGGGGTTGAAGGTGCGATTCGTAGCGATGTTCCTCGTACATATATCCCTGTCGTGAGGCGGTTGCTTAGGCTGAGCCCGGATGAGCGATTTCAATCTGCGGAGGAAGTGCGTAAAGAGTTACTTCGTAGGCCCGGAATAGCAACTTCGGGGGGAGAAACAACGCTGACGATGAGTGGAGGAACAAGGGTAATCGCTCTGACCGGAGCTTCATCCGGTGTTGGAGTTACCCATACAGCTATCGCAATTAGTCACTACTTAGAAAGGCAAAATTTCAAAGTTGCTATAATCGAGATGTCTCCACGCTCTCAATCGTTTTCACGGATTCAACAGATTATACAATCAGGTAAGCCGTTATCATCGGGAAGACAGTTTGAGGTTGATGGTGTGCACTATTGGAAACAATCCGGACGAGCTGATATTTTGTCTTTACTGGGTGGAAGTTATCAATTCATCGTTATGGATCTCGGAAGTGGGCAGGATCAGAATCGACTTGAGGAATTTCTTAGAGCTGATCTACCAATCGTGATTGGTTCTGGTGCCGAGTGGAGACAAGCGGAGATTCATGCGTTTGTCCGTTCAAATCATCGTTTTCCAAGAGACAAGTGGATATACTGTTTGCCACTAGCATCTTCGGATGCTGTCCAGCGTATTCGAAAATCACTGGATACGTCCAGTGTATATAGTTTGCCGTTGAACATTGATCCATTTGACCGAGAACCACATCTGGATAAAATATTTGCTCATATTTTCACTCATATGATTGGGCAGTTGCCGAAGAAGCGTTCGTTTTTTGCACGAAGAAGAACTGGGGTCTGAGAATAGGTATTTGAAAGATATTTGAAGTTAGATATTTTGAGGAGATTTTGAGAGGAGAGCCCTTTTTTGTCTAAATTAAGAAAGCAAAGTCGTCAACTCATCTATGCCAGTCTTACTGGAGCCGGTGTGGTAGGTTTGTTGTTTGGTGGATACGTGATCTACAACATGAAGACGATGAGTGACACGAGGACTCAGATGGAGTCCCACTATTTATCCGCGTATGAACAAAAGGAAGCCGAATTATTGCAGCAATGGAATTCAGGGGCACAGGGCTGGGTGACGATCCGTGATGTGGAGGCAGGCGAGAAAATTATGTCTGAGGATATTAAGCTCGTTGCCGTTCCCGATGCACAGGCTCCACGTAATTTATGGTCTAGCACGAAGCAAATGAATGGTCAGATTGCCAAAATAGAGCTTAAAAAAGGAACAGCTATTACGACGGAAATGGTGTATGAAGATACGCCCGCACCGCCCGATCTAAGAAACCGTGAACTGCAAGTTGTTCTGTTACCTTCATCACTCACTAAAGGAGATAATATTGATATTCGGATTCAGTTTCCGACAGGTCAGGACTATATCCTATTATCCAAGAAGAAAGTAGAGCGTCTAAATGCAGCAACGTTATGGATCACGATGACGGAAGAGGAGATATTGACCTTGTCCAGTGCGATCGTAGATGCCTATTTACATAAAGCCTCAATTTACGCTCTGACGTATGTTGAACCTCAATTCCAGACAGCAGCGATCCCAACATATCCCGCCAACAGTGAGGTGTTGAAGCTGTTAGAAAGTGATCCCAATATTGTCCGTCGAGCCGAACAAGAGTTATCAAGACAGGTTAGGAACTCGTTAGAGAGCTCTCTAGCAGCTTCTATGACAGTACCTTCACAAGGCGTGGAGCAGGATGTTGCTCAGTCTTCAGTCTCTTATAACAGTAGACCGGGTACTAACAGTACGGCCAATGATGTGATCTGGAATGATGGATCAGCTAGTGTGGGGCATGACAATTCGTCGAACCCTGCCACAAATAATAATTATACTTCCGGTGTAACAGAGTACGATGAGCAGAAGGCCCTCCTAACAGGTGGAGAATAAATAGGGGAATCTGAAATAAGAGAGAATCTGAAATGAATAGTAGAAATCAAAAGACATATCAGAAATATATTTCTCCTAACAACCAATTATAGAGTAATGAAAGGAGCTGTGACTTCAATTGCAAACATGGATTTTTGCTGGATTATGTGAGAAAAACGACTTGTTATTTTATTTATCTAAAATTTTGACTGCTTCAGGTAAGCGTGTCTTGCTTGTAGACGGAACATTGCAGCAAAAGTATGGCTACTGGACAGGGGAAGTACAGCATTCATTACGAATTACCGAGTTCGAAGGGTTCGATATCGCCAGTCATTTTGTGACATCTAATGCTTTCGAGACTCATATTGAAGCAAATGGAGAGAAGGTCGAATCATATGATTATATTATTTATGATATTGAAACCTCTCATTTTGCATCCAGAAATCTGTGGTTAGCTGCTGATATTCGTGTCTGGGTAAGCAATTACGAACGATACAATCTGGAACGGGGCAAGTTGTGGTTGAAGCAGCTTCTCGAAGAGCAGTCTTTGCCGGTAGAGCTTTCATTTCAACGTATTTTAATCAATGCGGTTGACTGTAAGCTTGAAGAACGTTACTTATGGGCGTATCTGGACGGAAGTCCATTTGTGTGGACAGGGGATGCGCTGCTTCTTCCGTGGGACGAATTGACGGCAGCTGTAAAATTGGAGAACGAACATCATCGTCGCGTGTTACTTGCGCCCTTATCTAGAAATTATAAGAAATCATTATGCCGACTGGTAGAGCAGCTGACGGGTTGGGAAAGTGTCTACAGTCGTCGGACGATGAAGGAAGCGGAGAGGATGAGGGCATGAGTATTATTTCGTTTTGGAGCCCTTTTGCGGGTACTGGCACGACTTCAAATGTATTAATAAGTGCGTATGCTATGGCGCTCCACTATAGAACAAGAATATTGCTAGTTAACACTGGTTCGACCGGTAACAGTATTGAAGCTGCACTTCCAACAACTGAGATTGAGGATGCTGATTCACTGTTTAGGTTTGAGGAAGGGGGATGGGATGCAATTGAACGTTTGTTCATCAGCGGAAGTCTGAATAAGCATAATCTGCGTGATTATACTAAACCTTTGCTTAAAGAGCGTTTGGATCTGTTGACCGGCAGAATTAATCAGATCGAAAGATCCCCTAAAGAACACAAGGAAACGTTAAAGACTTTACTCCAGGTTGCAAATGAATATTATGATTTGGTACTCCTAGATGCGGGTAGCTCAGCCGTGAATGAATCCTTATTGCTGGAGCAAGCCGACTATATCGTGGTAAACCTATCTCAGAATATGAGAGAGCTAGAGATGTTCTTTGAACAAATTTTGCCGAACCACTTGAGTGATCAGAAGGTACATCTGGTGTTGAACAAATATGATCCAAATGCTAAAGCATCGATAAGTAACATCCGCAGACGTTTCCGATACAAGGGCTCAATCTCTATTCTTCCTTATACAACCGGGTTTCTAGATGCAGTCAATCGGCGTGATGCGGCAGCATATTTACATTTGGAAGGTCTAAGTGACAGTAAGAATATTCGAAAAGGAAGCTTCCCAGCAAGTATGGCTGAACTTGCTCGCCTAATAATGGACGGCGCAGGGATGCGCACGGCTCTGAAGAGGCTGGAAAGGGGTGCCTGACCCTAATGTTATGGAACATCATCGGTATAGGTTTAATTATCGTTGCGGGTCTTGGTTATGTAGTGTTCAAATACCGCGCTTACCATCGAGAACAACGTACAGATGTGACTGAACGCGACGGCTTCACGATTGAAAGTTTAACCGAGAAGGTGAAAAATTCACTTCATGAACTAAGCCATGGTCAGCTCGCGGATGCTGGATTGCATGAAGAGGAATATCGGAGAAGAATCAATCAGCGAGCTGAAATGCGAAAGGCGCTGAAAGGCTGTGTCTCAGGTAGTATCAGTGACAAAACTTATGTCAAAAATCTAATAAGTGATCTGCTAACACGAAGCATAGGGCTGAATAAATCGAATGTGGATGAAGTCATTCCTTTTGCAGAACCGGAACTGCTGACAAGTCAGGATCAATTTGAAATTGTCTTTTACCTCTACCAGCAGCAATTTGGCATGGATGCGTTATCCCGTCTAATTGATACGTATGATCTGGGTAGACTGCGAATGGAAGAAGGTATCCAGGATGGGGGAGGCTTTTATATCTCTGAAGAAGATATTCAATACGTGTTTGAATGTGAGTATCGGGAGCTTGGGTTCAGAGAAAAGACGGATATCATTGTGCAACGCATCTATCAACACTACAAAGGGTTCTCGGTTGTAGATGAAATTCGAGATCAACGCATTGACGGCGTGAGTGGTGGTGTTAGCGGCATGCTTGATGCGATGCAGGATGTGCGACTTCGGCAGCCTAGTTCGTGGAATGATTTACTGGAAGCGGGGCTTGAAGATGCTCAGACGCAGGCTCCATTGAACGGTATGCAAAGTGTATGGATTTTTTATAAAGGGAAGTCGATTCATCTAGCATTTCTGTCATTTGGCAGCATACGTGAACTGAAAAGGGTATGTCAAAATATTTATAAATATAATTATCCCGGTCAGCTATCCGAAGCGAATGGTTACAAGGTAAATGAAATGAAGGATGGTTCTCGTGTCGTCGTGGTACGTCCGCCATTTGCAGAGTCATGGGCATTCTTTGTAAGAAAATTTGATATCCCTAATGCCTCGCTGGAACAACTGATCACAGGCACGAATGCTGAGCTGCCAATAACTATACTGCAGTATTTAATGAAGGGCAGCCGAATTACTGCGGTAACTGGAGCACAGGGTTCTGGTAAAACAACCTTGTTAATGGCTATGGTGAAACATATTTATGCATCGTATACGTTACGGGTACAAGAGATGGCGTTTGAATTACAGCTTAGACGAATCTATAGCCGACGTAACATATTGAGTTTTCGCGAAACAGAGCACATATCAGGTCAACAAGGACTTGATCTACAGAAAAAAACAGACGGTACAGTCAACATATTGGGTGAAGTTGCGAGTGATGAGGTTGCTGCATGGATGATTCAGATGTCGCAGGTAGCCAGTTTGTTCACGTTGTTTACGCATCATGCTAAGACATTTCGCGATCTGGTGTTTTCACTTCGAAATTCTCTTCTCAAAACAGGAATGTTTCAGCATGAGCATATTGCCGAGGAACAGGTAGTAAGTGTCATTAATTTTGATGTACATATGAAAAAGGATACCGAGGGACGACGATATATTGAACGTATTACGGAGTGTTTGCCTCGGGCAGAGCAGAGCGATAGCGTTGAAGAACGCAATGGATTTACGTTCCGAAATGTTGTGGAGTATCAAAATGGAGGCTATATCGTAACAGCTCCCATCTCGGCCGGAAGCATTATGGATATGCGAGATCAGATGACGTTAGATGATGCTGCCGAATTCGACCGATTTATTGCGCAATATTGGGGTGACCACTATGACCATTAAATCCATACTAATTATCGTATTAGGGATATGTGTCACAGGTTTGGTTGTCACTTTTCTTATCCTGAGTTTACTTCGACAGAGAGGAGGTGGATTTAATAAGTATGTAGCCGCAGGGTTGGCACCTGTTAGCAATCGATCATTAAAGCTCACGTCATTCCTATTGCGACTGTATCGATGGGGGATGAAGGTTCCATTGCTATCCTCGTACATTGTACAAGTAAAAAAGCGAATTTCATTCCGACATGTTGGGGATGAACCTGCTCTTAGAAAAAGGACAATGACAGTAGTTCTAATTATTACCGGAGGGTACGGAAGTGTCAGCCTAATCTTGTTCCTTATGCAGCCAGGCGTTGCTTTTATCATCTTGTCTGTGCTCTGTGGTGTTGTATTAAACAGTCTAATCCTAGATATGTATCTGAATCGACTCGAAAAACGACTATTGGTACAGATGCTGGAACTGTTCGCAGATGTTCGTCATCGGTATCACCAGCATGGAATGATTGAGGAAGCACTTTATGAAGCCGGCGAAGTAGGTCAGGGAGAAGCCGCAGAGCAAGTTATGCTCATATACGAAGCGCTGACTTCACCTGATCCGAGCGAAGCATTAGAACGGTACTATGAAGTTGCGCCGAATCGTTTTCTTAAAGGTTTTGCGGGAATTTCCTACATGGTAATGGAATTTGGAGATAAGGATCGAGCACAGGGGTCAATCTACCTGAAGGGATTAAGTAATCTTACGCAGGAAGTTCATTTAGAAATATTGCGCCGGGATAAGTTAGATTACCTGTTAAAAGGTCTAAATATCATCGCGCTTGCTCCCGTGTTGTTCACAGCTCCCATCGAACGTTGGGCTAGAGGCAGCTTTCCAACGATGGATGAGTTCTATCGCAGCAAGCTGGGGTTCATTACCAAAATATCGATATACATCATCATCATCCTTGCTTACTTGTTATTACAACGGTTACAACAGTATGATGAAACGCAGTTTCGTGCAGGGAGAAAGCAATCTTTGTTGGCTCGTTTGTTGTATAACCAGATATTCATTCGTAAATTGGCGATGTTATTTGTTCCCAAACCAGGGAGTACGCAGTACAGTCAGACCGTAAGACTTATGCGTGAGAGTAGCTCTGAATTGAAGTATGAATGGTTAGCGATTCGAAGGTTAATGTTGTTTGTGACCTGCTTCATTCTGAGTGTAACGTGCGTGTTATTGCTACATCAGGTTGAGCGAAATCACATTATGTACGACCCGGTGCGAGATGATCGGATGTTCGGAGCAATGGCTGAAGCTGAGCTGGAGCAGGCCAAGGAAAAAGCAGCTTTGGATCGATCTGTCATGCAAAAGATTAATATGAAACGTTGGGCTAGTTATGATGAGATCAATTTGGCTTTACAACAGAGCTCACCTGTTCAACTAGACCATGATACACAAACCGAGGTTATTGCGAGAATTATGCAAAAGATGGATTCGTATAACAAGCAGTTTTTGCACTGGTGGGAAGTGGTTATTGCTGTTGCCATCGGAATAGCGGGATTTTATCTGCCAATCTGGCTAATGCTGTTTCAACGTAAAATGCGCAGTATGGATATGAGACATGAGATTTATCAATTCCAGACGGTCATATCAATCTTACGTGAGATGGATCGAATGTCTGTGGAGGAGATTTTGGAATGGTTAAATCGATTTTCTGTCATTTTCAAGCGTCCGCTCCAAAAGTGTCTACTGCATTTTGAACATGGGCCAGAGGATGCACTGGAGCAATTAAAGTCAGATGCCGGATTACCTGAGTTTCAGCGGCTGGTAGATAAATTACAACTTGCCCTTGGTAGAATTTCAATTCGTGAAGCGTTCGATGATCTGGATAGCATGATGGCCTTTTATTTTGAGCAGCGTAAGCAGGAATATACCAAAATGATTGATGCAAAAGCAGCTTGGGGACGGATGATCGGATTTACTCCGATGTATGCTTTAATTTTTTTATACCTTGTAATTCCACTTGTAGGGATGAGTTTCTTGCAAATGAACATGTACTATGAACAGATTCAGAAGCTGTGATAAAAAAGTGTTATACAAGTAAAACTGATCTAGATGTAAATCGGATTTAGCTATAATCAAATTCTATGTTAATTGGAGGATTTATCATGAACAATGCATCAAGCGCTTTGAAAGTGGCAGCAGGGATCTTTTTGACCATTGCGCTCATTACCATCGTGGTTTTGCTTTTTATCTCAGCACAGGAAGCTACCAAGACTGCACAGAACAACTTCGCGGATATCCAGACAGAGTTATCTCAGGCGGCTTTTACGGTATATGACGGCACCACAATTAGTGGATCACAAGTTACCAATGCATTGCGGAAATACGCAGACAAAGATCAATTCGGTATTCAGGTCATTACGGGTAAGAACAAAGGTGGACAATGGTATGGAAATGAGTTGAATATCTCTCAAGACCTCAATAATGAGAGCTATGGTTCAGTGATCAAGACAAATGAAAAGGTAGGGAATATTAACCAAACGATGAGTGAAAAAGAGAATCAGTATGTGAATCCGAGCGGGAAATTCAAAGCACTTATCGTAAAGGATAAATCGAATGTGGTCAGAGGACTCATTTTCCAGCAATCCTAACAGGGGGTTGACTCTAGATGTTCAGAAACGCTCAACAGCTTATGTTGTTCAGTACGGCGGTTGTCCTATTTGTGACAGCCTGCCTGTACGGGCAGCAGTTAATTAAAACGATGACTGACGCTCTTAACAATACGACACAATTCACAGTAGAGATGGAAGGAAGAATGAACACTACCCTCCATACAACGGGGCCAAAAAGATATAGCGGTGCTGAAGTATTACATACAGTGAGACAAATGACTGGGACATCGATCACGGTGGAAGTGGATGGTCAGGCTCATATCATAGACCCCTTAATAAATCGCAAGCAGACCATTCCCGTGCAGCTTAACGGCTCGTACAGACCAGAGTTCATTAGAGATGAATGGGGAGGGTTGATGAGAATCCAATTCTGGAAGGAGGCCAGCGTTCATTGATTAATGCTGCATCCAAGCTACTCGCAGTTATGCTAGCTGTAATCCTGCTCTATATCTATCCAACGGCTGAAACGGCTAACCGACAGGATGATCTGGCGAGAATGACCGTGAATCAGAGCGTTATACGCTTTGTAGATGCGGTTAGAACCAAGGGATATATCTCACCAGCCATGTACAGCGAATTGGAAGAACAACTGGCTCGAACAGGTAATGGCTATGAGATTCTAATTGAACATTTACACAAAAAATATGTACCACACTATACCGATCCATTGAACCAAAGCACGTTCACCGGTACGTATGAAAATGTAGAGGATGGATATTATACCAGTCAGATTAAAGAACGTTTGTTCCCTGCTACAACTGGACTAACGATTGATGATCCAGGGCGGAGATATACGCTAGTCATGGGGGATTTTATTACCATGACCGTCCAAAGCACCAATCGTACATCCGGTATGTTGATCCGGGAGTGGTTGAATGGAACACCGACTGCACCTGCTGTGCTCACCACATATGGAGGTATGGTTTTAAATGAAGATTACGTGTGACTTGTTCCGCTATAACCGAACAACTCGGGAAAAGCGGGGACTTAATTAATTAAAAGTCCAACTTTGCGACCGAGAATTGGAAAGAGGGAACCATGTATCCTGAAACAATTCCATTAATCTCCTGCGTGCGTGACACGGACAGCGTGTTGGGTATGAAGCACAGGTGAAGTCGGCAAAAGGGAAGCTAAAGCCACTCCTTCGAGAAGGTATGCTAACTGATATGCCGGATGGCTGAAAAGCGGACTATGGTGAGAATGGTTTTAGAACCTGACGAACCTCCGAATGTACGGGTCTAAATTCATAACATATGGAAACATATGTACTGACAAAAGTCAGGGTGGATAGCGTAGAGTACGACTGTAATCTAGGAAACACGCTATATCGAACAATGGCGATATCAAGTCCACAGGCTCAAAGGAGGCACCTAAGGTCTAGCAAGCATAGCTAGGTCTCAAGGTACAAGGAAAGCAAGGAACGTCGGCTTAAAGGACTGTCATCCTAGACGTCTACTATAAGGCAGAAACTTTGCTGAAATGTACTAATCCTTGTGAGAGTAGAGGCACGACCAATGAAGCGGCTGTAATGGTTGTGGAGGAACAGCCTCAAGTCTTTTTAGATAATAAACAATTTTTCCGAAAAGTGAATTGCACCGATCAGGTAAGAACGTGGGGAATCACCGTAAGGAGGTGAAGCCACAGTGCAAACTCTTCGATACTGGGATTACTATGACATGACGAGTACCTTCACTGATTTACACGAAAAAGCACTAGCTAGGAAGAAGTTTGATAATCTATACGGACTTATAAACTCAAGTCAAAACATTCTCCTAGCCTTTCGAACAATTAAATCAAACAAAGGCTCACAAACACCTGGAACAGACGGCAAAACGATAGAGGATATAAAGACACTAACAGAAGAAGACATTGTGAATCACGTAAGAAACAAGCTGTTGAATTATCAACCCAAAAAGGTTAGACGAGTCTATATACCAAAACCTAACGGAAAGAAAAGGCCATTAGGTATTCCATCTATAGTTGACAGAATTATTCAGCAATGTTTTAAACAAATCATTGAACCCATTGCGGAAGCCTACTTCTATAAACACAGTTATGGATTCAGATCTGTAAGATCAACGCATAACGCTTTAGCAAGAGTACAACACCTCATAAACCAGGTGAACCTTCATTATGTTGTTGATGTAGACATTCAGGGATTCTTTGATAATGTCAACCACACATTGCTTCTGAAACAAATATGGAATATGGGTATTAGAGACAAAAGAGTACTTCGAATCATCAGCAAAATGCTTAAGGCTGAAATTGAAGGTGAAGGTGAAGGAATCCCTTTGAAAGGAACACCACAAGGTGGAATCCTATCTCCGCTCCTGTCAAATATAGTACTCAACGACCTGGATCATTGGGTAGCAGGACAATGGATCAACTTCAAAACTCAACATGTCTATGCAGGAGATTTCCACAGGATCAGAGCACTTAAGAAAACCAATCTTAAAGAGGGATACATCGTGCGATATGCCGATGACTTTAAAATTCTTTGTCGGGATTGGAGATCGGCTCAAAAGTGGTATCACGCTGTGAAACTCTATCTTAGAGACCGTCTCAAACTTGATATCTCACCTGAGAAATCACAAATTGTAAATCTTAGGAAACGTAAATCTGATTTCCTGGGCTTCACAATATGGGCCGAGAAAAAAGGAAAAAGAAGAGTTGCCTATACGGGTATAAACGAGAAGAAGAAAGCAGAAATCAAGAAACAAGCAAGAGAACGCATAAAGATTCTGCACAAGTCACCAACTACTCAAAACGCTCTTCTTTTCAACAGCTTTGTACTTGGTTTACACAATTACTTCTCACGTGCAACACATGTTAGTGTGGAATTCTCACGACTTGCTTATGACCTGAAGGCATTCACATACAATCGTCTCAAAGTAATTGGTAAGTACCAATATCCTGATAATGCCCCACCAACCTACAAAAAGTTCTACAAGAACAGGTATAGAACTTTTAAGGTCGCAGGAGTATATCTCTTCCCCTTCAGGGATGTAAAAACGGTAAATAACTTATGCTTTCAGCAAACGTTAAATCCGTATACACCAGAAGGAAGAAAAAGACTCCATAAGGAATTAAACATGGATATTCGATATGAACTAATTAAGCTAATGCAATCAAACATACCTTATCGTAGCATTGAATATTTGGATAATAGACTGAGTAGATACAGTATGCAGGCTGGAAAATGCGAAATTTCCGGCATCTTTCTAACTGCTGATTACGTGCATTGTCATCACCTTCTGCCTCTTCACTTAGGTGGTACAGACGAGTATAGCAATCTACGTATCCTACACAAAGATATCCACAAGCTCGTTCATGCTACAAAATTAGAGACGATTGCTAAACTCATGTCGCCCTTTGGATTTTCAGACTCTACGATTCTGAAAATCAATCAGTACCGAAAAATGAGTAACTTGGAACCTATTGTATTGAAAATCTAAAAAGATGGAGCGCCGTGTGCGATGAAAGTCGCACGCACGGTGCGGAGAAGGGGAAAAGGCGGTGATCATATCAAATCCTTACCTATTTCTATTGATTTCTCGATTGTGTTTGTAATTATCTTCGTGCCGTTGTTCTGGCTGGTATCTCTTCATACGTGGGATGCTGAGGAAGCGCAGTTTCTAAGCCATAAGTACAGGTCTGCATTGCAGACTGCTGTGCTCGATGCAGGAGCGGTGATGCATCAAAATGAAAAGCAAAATAATGAAGCAGGTTATGATTCTACTAAATTTGTGAAGGCGGATAAGGAACTAGCATTGCTTACCTTTACACAAACGATGGCGTTGAATATGGGGATTCAGGATGATCCGGCTGCTATTCAAGCATTATTTGACTACATACCAGCAATTGTTGTACTGGATTATGATGGATACTACATTTTAGCGAAAGAAACGGAAATGACAGGAAATGCCGAGCTTACATTCAAGCAAGTTTGGAGTCCCAAGAAGCCATATACATATGCAGATCCGAACGGCAGCAGCATTAACTTTACCTTGGATGGATATGTATACGCTTATGATGCTGTCCAAGAGAAATGGATTGAAGGGTTTCAGAGGGAGTTGGCATCTAACACGCAAATCCCGTTATTACAGGATGCCGACACATTTGAGCAAGTGAGAAGAAGTTGGATTGTGACCAGTGTACAGGAGGATCTTGCTGATATTATTAACCGCCATAATGAATTTGCACGTAGAAATGGTATCTCTTATACCTTTACATTGCCTTTAATCCCGCAAGAGGATTGGTATAATTCAATGAATGATACAGGCATTATGGCGTTTATCCAAGGTATACCTGTAGGGGATCAAAAAGTTAATAATTATGCTATTGGTGGAGGCAGGCTTGTAAAGAAGACGGCTGTGGTCGGAGGAGTAGATCCAGCAACTGGAGTTAAATATTACTATCCGTCTACATGTAACTATGGTTATAGAGCAGAAGAGGTTTTTGGTGACGGAAAACAAGCTGCTGCACAAGGTTATTTTGAGCGTAATTGTTATGTCAGCGGGCAAGCTTCATAAGTGAAAAAGTTTGCAAGAAGACATTACTTTCAGAAAAGACAGGTACGTGCTAGAATAGGTCTTTGGTACAATGTCTAAATTAGTGATCAAGTAATGTCAAATAGATAGGAGCAACCTCATCTTATGAGCTTATTGTCAGTTGAGAACGTGAGTCACAATTTTGGAGATCGCACGTTATTTAAAAATGTATCCTTTCGTTTACTTTCAGGTGAGCGAGTAGGTCTTGTTGGAGCAAATGGTGTAGGCAAATCCACGCTTATGAATATTTTGACCGGAAAATTGCTTAAAGATAGTGGCAAAGTTGAATGGACACCTAAAGTTCGTTACGGATATTTGGATCAGCATACCAAACTAACGCCAGGCAAGACAATCCGGGATGTGCTGAAGGATGCATTCTTGCCACTGCTTGAATTGGAAAAAGAAATGATGGCAATTACAGATCAGATGGCTGATGCTGACCCTGAGCAATTGGAACAGTTGCTTGAAGAAATGGGCGACATCCAAGAACAGTTGGAGCAGGGCGATTTTTATTTGATCGATGTGAAGGTAGAAGAGATGGCTAACGGTCTGGGTCTGTCCGTCATTGGACTTGATCGTGACGTTGCTTCACTAAGTGGGGGCCAACGTACCAAGGTGCTCCTAGCTAAGCTTCTCTTGGAGAAGCCTACAGCGCTACTACTCGATGAACCTACGAACTATCTGGATGTAGAGCATATTGAATGGCTGACCCGGTATTTGAAGGATTACCCGTATAGTTTTATTTTGATTTCCCATGATACAGAGTTCATGAACGAAGTAGTTAATGTGATCTATCACTTGGAATTTGCCAAGTTAACAAGATATGCAGCGAACTATAACAAGTTTCTTGAGATGGCCGATATGCAGAAAGCACAGCATATTGATGCTTATGAGAAGCAACAGGAGTACATCAAAAAGCAGGAAGACTTCATCCAGCGGAATAAAGCACGTGCTTCTACGTCAGGTCGTGCGAAGAGCCGTGAGAAGCAATTGGGTAAAATCGAACGGATTGATCGTCCGGATGAGGCAGCCAAACCTACTTTCAAATTCAAAGATGCTCGTGCCAGCAGTAAAACGGTGTTTGAGGGCATTGATTTTGAAATTGGATATTCTCATGCTTTATTACCTAAAATGACGATGACCATTGAACGTGGAGAGAAAATTGCCATCGTTGGTTGTAACGGTGTGGGTAAATCTACACTACTAAAAACGATTCTTGGTAAAATTCCGCCAATCAGCGGCAAAACATTTTTGGGAGATTATCTGGAAACAGCTTATTTTGAGCAGGAGGTACGGGCGGGGAATATCACTCCAATTGAGGATGTATGGAATGAATTTTCGCATCTGACCCAGAATGAAGTTAGGGGACATCTTGCACGTTGTGGATTAAAAAACGAACATATTACTCGTCCACTTAACATGCTAAGTGGTGGAGAACAAGCAAAAGTGCGTTTGTGCAAGTTGTTAATGCGCGAGAGTAACTGGATTTTGTTCGATGAGCCGACCAATCACCTTGATGTAACAGCCAAAGCTGAACTGAAGCGCGCCCTCCAGGAATTTAAGGGTACAGTACTTCTCGTATCTCACGAACCTGATTTCTACGAGGATTGGGTTACGAAGACTTGGGATGTTGAAGCTTGGTCTGAGAAAAATTAGTCTACGTAGCCGAACAGGATTCAGAAATCTTCGGTGACAAAAAAAGGACTCTATGGTAATATAGGCTACAACTTCATATGAACACTAGGGGGGCCGCACGATGCGGCTGAGATGGAAGAATGCGATTCCGGACCCTTTGCACCTGATCTGGATCATACCAGCGTAGGGAAGTGGCGCGTTTT
Source organism: Paenibacillus sp. ACRSA (assembly GCF_022346845.1). Taxonomy (NCBI): domain Bacteria; kingdom Bacillati; phylum Bacillota; class Bacilli; order Caryophanales; family Paenibacillaceae; genus Paenibacillus; species Paenibacillus sp. ACRSA. Next base: position 36,432 of record NZ_JAKRNP010000005.1, read on the forward strand.
CGTTTATTAGAAACAGTACTCTGCATGAATGAGGTAGATGCTTGTTTCTGAGAGAACAGCATGTTGTTTCTATGAGATCTGCAATGGGGCTAACCGTTGCATACATAGAACCTCTGTGGTCGTTCAACACTTTATTAAACGAATCAAAGCATATATTTCGCAGCCACTCCCCTACGGGAGTGGCTTTTTTTGTTATGTCATTGGTCAAGAGAGGAGGTTATCGTTTGGTAATTACAGTAGAGCATGACTCCGATGTCACAGCTTCTTTTGAGCTGCATGTTATATCTCAAGGCGTAGGGGATTTGCACAACTTTGTAAGTGTATCGAAGGATATATGGCCATGGGTCGACTATATTCATATTCGGGAAAAGCAACAGCCACCTGAACAGCGTAGGGAGTGGGCAAACAAACTGCATCAATCAGGGGTTCCTTATGATCGTATTGTAGTCAATGGTGTGCATGAAGTGGGTCAAGGTGGAAGGTTCGCAGGTGTGCATTGGGGTCAGGCAGATTTTTCTCAAAGCACGATATCTATAGGAGATATGCGAAAGCGAATTCGCATCGGTGTGTCCGTTCATTCTGTAGATGAAGCAAAGGCTGCTGAGCAACAAGGCGTAGACTATGTTATTTTCGGTCATATCTATAACTCTAATAGTAAACCAGGAATCAAACCCAGAGGGCCGAAGCAACTTGCTGAAGTATGCGCTACAGTGAACGTTCCAGTAATCGCAATTGGTGGCATTGGGATCGAGCATGTTCGTGATCTTCGCAGTGCAGGAGCAAGAGGCTTAGCAGTCATATCACATATCTGGGCGAGCGAGCATCCAAAGCAAGCGGTTAGTGCACTAAAACAGGCGATCGTGGAATCGGAAGGTTAATCTTGAGCAAGGAGATGAGATGGTGAACGATAGAGCGAGAGTTCGGAGCCGAAGTAGTAAACGAGATTTGCGTAAAACCTTGTCCCGCAGTAGAACCAATGATGGAATCCACGGAAAGCTTCATGCAGAAACGATTGTGATTGGTGGGGGCGTGATTGGTTGTGCGATTGCCTATGAGCTTGCTGCACGAGGAAAAGATGTTCTTCTAATTGAGCGTGGACGGATCGCTGAGGGTGCATCTTGTGCAGCAGCTGGCATGATTGCAGCAGATAGTGAGCATTTTTCTTCGCCAATGATGTTGAACTTGGCAACAATGAGCAGACAGTTACTTCATGAGCAGTACGAACAGCTGAGTTCCCTGAGTGAGATCCATATTGGATTTCAACAAAATGGTTTTATCACGCCTATCCGTTTTAAAAATGATTTAAGTAATGATTCCATAGTTCCCAGACTACGATCACTAGCTACTGAAATTTGGTGGGATGGTACTACGGCACAACAAGAATCTCCATGGTTGAACAAAGATATTTATGGTGCCTATTATCGACCGTTGGAATGTGACGTGCTGCCTGTCAATTTGACTCAAGCTTATGCAAGATCAGCTCAGGCTCTAGGAGCTCGAATTATTGAAGGTGTCCATCATGTTAATCTTCGCGTGGATGCAAACAGAATACAAGCCGTGGAAACTTCCATTGGAACGATGACATGTCAAAATGTCATTGTTGCTAATGGTATACAAGGCGAAGAGTTAATGAAGCAGGTTGGACTTCATTTGCCAATCTTACCTGTCAAAGGCGAAATTGCAGCAGTACAGTTCTCAGATCATTCTGGACAACTTGTCCCAGACAAAACGGTCTACGCAGAGGACATTTATATCGTGCCTAAAGCCAATGGAGAAGTATGGATTGGTGCGACAGTTCTACCGGGGAAATCTGATCTGCATGTTACAGCTGCTGGTTTGCAAAAGCTGCTTGAACGGGCTGCCAGCTGGGTGCCTGGCATTGCAGAAGCTTATTTTGTACGGGCATGGGCCGGAGTAAGGCCTTCAACACCTGATGGATTACCTTACCTAGGCGCATGTGAGAGCATATCTGGTTTGTATGCAGCTTTTGGACATCATCGCAACGGAATCTTGTTAAGCGCTGTAACGGGTAGCTTACTCGCTGATTTTATCGAAGGTAAATCTTCTGAGGAGCTGAATGTGCAAGGTTGTCGTCCAGAACGCTTCATTAAAAGGGGGATCTTGCATTGAATATTATAGTCAATGGTCAACGAATGGAGATTGAAGACCGTTTGAACCGTGTAGATAAACTGCTGCACTCATTTGATCTTCATGTGAAAACAGTGGTTGTTGAGTTGAATCGCCAGATTCTTACCCGTGAACATCATGAGACGACCCATTTAAAAGATGGGGATCGGGTTGAAATTGTACATTTTGTAGGAGGGGGTTAAGTGATGTTGAAAATTGGGGAACATGTCTTTCAGTCTAGATTATTGTTGGGTACAGGTAAGTTTGACGATTTAGAGGTGCAGTCTCAGGCTATTGAAGCCTCAGGCACAGAGGTACTTACGTTTGCTGTGAGACGCCTTAATCTTGAAGAGCGTAACAAAAGGCATTTTCTCGATATGGTAGATTTGGATCGCTACACCTTGCTGCCTAACACAGCGGGCGCTTCTACGGCAGAAGAAGCTGTTCGGATTGCTGAACTCGCCCGTGCTTCCGGACTTTGTGATATGATAAAAGTAGAAGTGATTGGCGATGGAATTACACTGTTACCAGACCCGATTGAAACGTATAAAGCCTGTGAGATGCTGCTACATAAAGGCTTTACGGTTCTTCCTTATATATCTGATGATGTAATCTTGGCGAAACGGCTCCAGTTACTTGGCGTACACGCTGTGATGCCTGGGGCTTCACCAATTGGATCAGGCAAGGGAATCATGAATCCATACAACCTCGAAGTTATTATTGAACAGGCGGTTGTCCCTGTGATTGTGGATGCTGGACTTCGATCACCTAGTGATGCTGCTCGTGCAATGGAAATGGGAGCAGACGCTGTGTTGTTGAATACAGCAGTATCTGGGTCACGTTATCCTGTGGATATGGCGAAGGCCATGAGACTCGGGGTAGAGGCAGGAAGATTGGCATATGAGGCAGGAATGATTCCAGTTAAGCGTTATGCAGCAGCGAGTAGTCCGGCGGAAGGAATGATTCATACATGATGAATGAGACGTGTTCACCTGACCAAGGAGATCGATATTCCAGACAAGAGCGTTATGCTCCCCTTGGCAAGGAAGGACAGCGCAAATTAAGTAACGGTAAAGTTTTGATCGTTGGTGCAGGTGCATTAGGAACCGGTATTGCGGAGACGCTGGTACGTTCCGGTGTAGGACATGTCACGATTGTAGATCGTGACTATGTAGAGTGGAGCAACTTGCAGCGACAGCAACTATATATTGAACAGGATGCAATGGAGAGAATGCCCAAAGCGATAGCCGCACAAAAGCATCTCAGTGCAATTAATTCCACAGTTACCGTTAAGGGAATTGTAATGGATGTAAGGGCAGATGAGTTAGAGGACTTAATTCCAAATGTTGATCTAATTATGGATGCAACAGATAACTTTGATACGAGATTGTTGATCAATGATATGTGCCAGAAATACCGCATTCCATGGATATATGGGGGATGTGTCGGCAGTTATGGAATTACGTACACATTTGTCCCTGGTGAGACACCTTGTTTGAATTGTTTGCTGGGAGAGGTTCCACTTGGTGGCGATACTTGCGATACCTCAGGAATTATTCCTCAGGCTGTACAGATGGTAACAGCGAATCAAACAGCCGAAGCGCTGAAATGGTTAAGTGGCCATCCAGAGGCGTTAAGACGGAAGTTATTATCCTTCGATCTATGGCGCAATGAATACATTTCAATTAACGTGGATGGTGCGAAAAAGCAACAATGTGCTTCCTGTGGTGAAACAGCGACTTATCCGTATCTCTCTGCTTCAAATCTGGAGAAGACGGACGTGTTATGTGGCAGAGACACAGTACAGATTCGCCCGGCACGCCCAACAAAACTTGATCTAGAGCATACAGCTGAGCGCTTACGTGGACTTGATGAAGGTCAGGTTGAGGCTAATCCCTTTTTAGTTTCGTTCACAACGGGAGCGCAACGAATGGTTATTTTCCAAGACGGACGTATTCTGGTGCATGGAACGAAAGATACGGCAGAAGCGCGAACGCTTGTACATCGTTACTTTGGTTAAGTGTTGAATTAACCCGACAAACATTAACGATATGATCTAACGATTTAATTAGAAATATGAAGCAGAAATATGATGTGAAGATTTGAATTCAGTATACAAACCCAAGATACAAACCCAAGATACAAACTCAAAATACAAACTCAAGATATACACCCCAGAGATAAACTATCTAAGTCCATTCCTAAAGGAATGGACTTTTTGGTTATGCGGCATGATAAGCAGATAACGAAATGCTGTTCTGCATCTTTGTGTTTATTCGTGATCCTTATTCATTGTGCAGAAATATCATGGCGAAGTTTGAGATAAGCCGGGTGAATACTACATGCAAACATCCATCCTTTTGGTGGGAACGACAGAGCGAATCACATCCATTAAAGATGTGTTACTGAATCATTCATATACTGTTGTGGAGTTTAGTTGGCAACAATTGCAACAAGAGCGAGATGCACAACTGGAATCGATCCGTATGATCATTCTCTTGCATGATACGGATTCACGGGGAGAATTGTCGGAAGGTCTTGAGCGGTTAGCTCAAAAGAGTAAGCCTGTCCCAATAGTGGTACTTACATACAAGGCAATGAATGAAGAGATTGTTCATTGGCTTGATTTTGGGGCAAACGATGTAATTGTAGAGCCTATTCACTCCAGTGTCCTATTGGCACGGATTCGTAATTTGTTAAGACTATTTGTGAGTGTAGACCAGATGGATGAAGAGGTCATCGTTGTGCATGATCTTAAAGTGAATTTGCGTTCTCGCCGAGTGAACCGTGCGGGAGAATATTTGATGTTAACACCTAAGGAGTACGAATTGTTGGAGTATTTGGCTCGTCATGTTAATGAGGCGTGCACGCGTAGTATGATTTTAAGTGAAGTATGGGGATACGAATTTGCAATGGATACGAATGTTGTGGACGTATATATTAAACACCTACGCGTAAAAGTAGACAAAGGGCGACCCCAGAAATTGATCCATACGGTACGTGGAGTGGGTTATATGCTTCATACCTGAGTATTGGGGATTGATCAATAATTATGGATGGTTCTCTTGATACCCTGTAGCAAATTAGAACAAACAAAAAGAACCGAATCCATGGATTCGGTTCAATTCAAGTTGTCCGTATCGTTGCAATTAAGCTCTATAGTACGCGACGAGCTTTGATATAGGTTCTTTTCCAAGTACCAGAGTCCAAATCTGACAGAGTTACACCCGGAGATCCGTAAGTGTGGAGAATCTTACCATTTCCTGCATATACTCCAACATGAGTAACGTTAGAACCAGTAGAGCGGCTACCGCTGGAGAAGAAGACAAGGTCGCCTACACGTAGGTTAGCTTTAGATACAGCTTTACCTTCTTTGGATTGCTTCACGGATGTACGTGGCAAGTCAACGCCATATTTCTTGAAAATATACTTCATAAATGAAGAGCAATCAAAATACTTCGTTGTTGTGGTTGAAGCGCCAAATTTATATGGAGTTCCAGTGAACTTTTTACCATAGTTAACAATTTGCTGTCCAGTTGATACCGATGCGGTTGCTGCTTGTGCAACGGGTGCGTTAGTCATAAGAACTGCTCCAAAACCAAGTGTAGCGCACAACCCGACGGTTACGGCCTTTTGGACTAAGATGTTTGTTTTCATGTAAGTACCTCCAAAATTCGTTTTCGTTAAGTTGCTAGAGCTACTATAACAGGTTTGTAACAGCCTAGAAATTGGATAGGAGGACACAATCCCTTGTGTCGCAAAGCATTGGGTATCATTATTAAAAAACAATTAAAAATGTCAAAAAATTAATCATTGACGGACATCAATTTGGAGAAAAATAAAAAAGACCCTTGATATTCAAGGGTCTTTACGTGGATTCCACTTAATGTACATTTGAAACATGGGTTACAAAAACGTAACTATTTAAGATTCTAAGTTAATCTTTGCTCTGGATGATTAGTAATAATCCACTATCAATAGAGACGGTTCCAGACTTACCTAACAATTTGTTACTGATCCCTAATGACTGTCCCATCCGCAAGGTTGCTTCATGCAGCGGGTATTGGAATCCTTCTAAGCTAATCCCCGTTACTTCTGGTGTCAAAGGTAACAAAGAGACATACTCATAGCCATGGTCTTCGACTACGGCTTCGGAAGTCGTTAACATCATGAGGTTATTTTTGTCTTGCAGAGAACAGGAGATATGACGCTGCATCGCGCGAACCATAATATGTACGTTTGCCAAAGTGTGATCCATGCGTGTGCCTGTAGCACCTAACATTAGAATATGGGTCGGCTCGTGATCCAATGCTGTCTCAAATGCCATCTCTGTATCTGTCCAATCTTTAAGTACAGGATCCACCACAATCATCCGTCCACTTTTTTCACGAACTAATTGTTGTTCTTCTTCTGTAATGGAGTCAAAATCCCCAACGGCGATATCCGGCGTAATGCCATGTTCAATGAGGAATAACGCCCCGCGGTCTGCTGCGATAATCATGTCATCCTTATGAAGTGCCTCTAGGAACTCAGCAAACAGCTCCCCACCAGTAAAAATGACAATACGTTTCATGGTCATTCTGTTCATCCTTCCTTCTAATGAAGAAAGTATATCATTTTTTTATGTTAATTCGAAACTCTACTATCAGATGTAGCTATACTTCATATGGGCTCCTATTTCTAGAAGGAAGGTCATGTGGGGTTCTAAATCCAAAAATACAACTGCGAAATGTTTGAGAACATTAGTATAGATATGCGGATATTTATAGAGCAGGCGTATAGTAATATGAATAAATTGATGTTTTTTTACTGAATTGCAGGTTAGTTTAATTCGATTTCAACAGAATACACGTACATTTGATAAAATGTTGTTGCTTAATTTTAGTACTCGCGGATACAATGGGTAGAGCGACATGGAGATGACTTGAAAAGTGAGGTTTGAACAGGTTGGACTTACACATTTTTGAAGTATTCAGTATTATAGGGACGATTGCATTTGCGATGTCCGGTGCCTTTGTGGCGATGGAAGAGGAGTATGATATCCTAGGAGTGCTGGTACTGGGTCTGGTGACAGCCTTTGGCGGAGGTATAATCCGTAATGTGCTGATCGGAGTGCCGGTAACTACTTTATGGAGTCAGGGCGGTCTTATTATGCTGGCACTGGTATCAGTTGCCGTTGCATTTGTTCTTCCTTTGCAATGGATTAGTCATTGGAAGCGAACCGAAGCGCTGTTTGATGCGATCGGACTTGCGGCATTTGCAATTCAGGGTGGTTTGTACGCTGCCAAAATGGGACATCCCGTGAGTGCAGTGATTGTAGCTGCAGTGATGACTGGTATTGGCGGTGGGATTATCCGGGACTTGCTCGCAGGACGGAAGCCGCTCGTGTTACGTGACGAAATATACGCAGTGTGGGCAATGGCTGCTGGATTTACAATTGGAATGGGTTGGTTCACAAGCAATATCGGGCTGCTAATCTGCTTTGCAGGGGTTGTGTTCTTTCGGATGTGCTCTGTACATTACAAGTGGAAACTGCCACGCCGCTCACTTGTTGTATCGGACAGCGTCCAACCACAGACAACACAGACTGCGTTAAGTCATACGTTAAGCAAGGGGGAATAATGAAATGATTCGAGTTTTATTCGTTTGTCTTGGCAATATTTGCCGATCACCTATGGCTGAAGCTGTGCTGCGCCACAAAATTGAAGAGCGCGGACTAACACACCAGATTGAAGTTGATTCAGCAGGAACAGGGGACTGGCATGTAGGTAAACCTCCTCATGAGGGAACTCGTAAACTGTTAGATAGCGTTCAAATCTCTTATGCCAATATGGCTGCAAGACAGTTCGCAAGTAATGACTTCGAGCAATTCGATTACATTGTCTGCATGGACAACTCTAATGAAGCGAATGTTCGCAAACTTACAGGTGGTGCAGATGCAGATATCATCAAACTGATGGATCTGCTACCTCATGAAGTGCTGCGTGAAGTTCCCGATCCATATCATACTGGCAATTTTGAGGAAGTGTATCAATTGGTTGATGCAGGCTGTGAGGTATTATTGGAACGAATTACTGCAGAACATGCATTGGCTTAAGATTTTGTAAGGCACTTTGTACAAAAGTAATGGAATGAATTTAAGTAGAGCTGGGTTAAAGAATAACATCCAGCTTTTTTATTGCAGATAAATGTAAGCGGTAACATAGAAGAGTGAAACAAAAGCGGCATATCAGCCGCTTGTTCAGTTGAATACAATATTAATTTTCTTGAAGAAAGTATAACAGTGCTTCTGGCAGTTCCTTTTGCCAAAATCCCCATTGGTGGTTTCCTTCTTTCTCTCTATAGGAGACGATCGCACCACGTTTATCCAATAAATCACGTGTATCTCGGTTCAATTGAACAAAGTCATAAGTTCCTGTGTCTGCTTCGAAAGCCGTTTCTTGCAAACCAACGATCATCCAGATGGAAAGCCAAGACAAATTCTCTTCTGCGGCATAGATTTCTTGGGAAGCTGAATAAAAGGCTCCGGACAAGCTAATGACGCGATGGAACAGATCGGGATAGAGCAGGGCAAGATGCAAGGATACACTGCCGCCGAGTGAGTCACCAGCCAAGACACGTTCTTGCGGTGAGCGGCGCACAGGATATTTCTCTTCTACATAGGGAATAATCTCTTCAGCGAAGCAAGCGGTATAAGCCTTAAATCGATCTCCGAAGGGAGCGTACTCCTGTGTCCTTACAGACACGTCAACTTGAACCCCAACGATGATGAAAGGCTCAGCACCCTCATCTAGGATAATGCGGTTTGCTGTTGTAGCGATTCGTCCAAAATTAAAAAATTCTTCGCCATCCTGACAATAAACGACAGGATAACTAAGCAGTTCATTGTAGCCAGGCGGAAGATAAATTCGTAGAGTCCGCTTCTCTCCAAGATAACGACTTTCAATCTCTTCCTTTACAATTGTGCGTTTCAAATAGCGAGAATCCGTCATAAAACGTCACCTTTCTCGGTTTTATTTTTGCATTCGACCGCGCAATACGGTAAGATTAACCTTATGCGGGTTTAGGTAAAAAACGCAAACATGTACTATGCTGTTATACCAATATTAGAACCCTGTTATACATACAATCCGAAAGAAAATATAAAAAAATTACGGATATCTTTGACGTATGCAGTGAAACAGGTGTATAATAATATTATAACAGCGGAACTTGATATTCAAATTTTTTGTTGAGGTGAAGAAAAAAATGAGCAAGGTTCCTTATGAAGTATATACGGAGGATGTAGAAGCTCTGTCCGTGCTGTCTCCTGACGGCGAAATTGTTAACAAAGACATGATGCCTAAGCTTTCCGACGATCAATTAAAAGAAATTATGTACCGCATGGTATTTACCCGTACTTGGGATGACCGTGCAGTAAACCTGGGCCGTCAAGGTCGTCTTGGTTTCTATGCTCCAGTATCTGGTCAAGAAGCTACAATGGTTGGTAGTGAATTTGCAATTGAAAAAGAAGACTTTGTATGTCCTGGCTATCGTGACATTCCGCAACTCGTATGGCATGGACTTCCTCTTTATCAAGCATTCTTGTACTCCCGTGGACACCAACATGGTGGACAAATTCCCGATGGCGTTAATGTATTGATGCCACAAATCATCATTGGTGCACAAATCCTGCATGCAATGGGTATCGCTATGGGTTACAAATTGAAGAAACAAAAGCAAGTTGTTATTACGTACACAGGTGATGGCGGTTCTTCTGAAGGTGACTTCTATGAAGGTCTGAACTACGCTGGTGTATACAAACTGCCAGTTATCTTCTTCGTACAAAACAATGGTTATGCCATCACAACTCCTTTTGCTAAACAAACAGCAGCTCTGTCCATCGCTCACAAAGCGGTAGCAGCAGGGATCAAAGGTGTTAAAGTTGACGGTATGGACATCTTCGCTGTTATCAAAGCTGTTCAGGAAGCTGCTGAACGTGGACGTAACGGAGAAGGCGCTACATTGATCGAAGCGGTAACTTACCGTTTCCGTCCTCACTCCCTTTCTGACGATGCTTCCAAATATCGTACAAAAGAAGAAGAGGCTGAGTGGAGCGTAAAAGATCCAATCGCACGTTTCGCTAAGTATCTGGAGAAAAAAGGTCTGTGGACTGAAGAAGATACAGCTCGTGTGAAAGAAGAAGCAAAAGCTAAAGTAAACGAAGAGATCAAAAAAGCGGAAAAAACCGAGAAAATGACGATTTCAGGCTTGATCGACAGCATGTTCGAACAAACGCCTAAGCACTTGGAAGAGCAAAAAGCTGATTTCCAATAAGTTTTTTCCGATAAAGCATAAACATCCGGCGCCAGTTATGGTGTCTCGGTATACATGTATGAATTCAAATGTGAACTGTCAATGTTTAAGGAGGAAATGAAGCAAATGGCACAATTGAACATGAAAGAAGCAATCCGTGATGCGCTTCGCGTTGAGTTGAAACGTGATCCTAACGTTCTGCTTTTCGGTGAAGACGTAGGTAATGTAGGCGGTGTTTTCCGTGTAACGGAAGGTCTGCAAAAAGAGTTTGGCGAAGAGCGTGTATTTGATACTCCGCTGGCTGAGTCCGCTATTGGTGGTCTGGCTGTAGGTTTGGGTATCCAAGGCTTCCGTCCAGTAGCTGAAATCCAATTCGTTGGTTTCATCTTCGAAGCACTTGACCAAATGGTAGTTCAAGCTGCTCGTATGCGTTTCCGCTCCGGCGGAAAATACAATTCTCCAATCGTATTCCGTACACCATTCGGTGGCGGTGTAAAAGCGGCAGAATTGCATACAGATTCTCTGGAAGGTTTGCTCACGCAAACTCCGGGTATTAAAGTAGTAGTTCCATCTAACCCTTACGATGCAAAAGGTCTGATGATTGCTTCTATCCGCGACAACGATCCTGTATTCTTCATGGAACACTTGAACCTGTACCATGCTTTCCGTGCAGAAGTGCCTGAAGAGGACTATGTTGTTGAACTGGGTAAAGCGAACGTTGTTCGTGAAGGTTCCGACGTTACGATCATCACTTACGGTATGATGGTTCACACTTCCGTTAAAGCAGCGGAAGAGCTTGAAAAACAAGGAATCAAAGTTGAAGTAATCGACCTTCGTACGATCAGCCCGATTGATATCGATACAGTTATTGCTTCTGTTAAGAAAACAAATCGCGCAATTGTTGTACAAGAAGCTCAAAAGAGCGCAGGTGTTGCAGCTGAAGTCATTGCACAAATCAATGAAAAAGCAATCCTGCACTTGGAAGCACCGGTACTGCGTGTAGCAGGTCCGGATACTGTATATCCTTTTGCACAAATCGAAGATACATGGCTGCCTAACCCAGCACGTATTGTTGCTGCGGTTAACAAAGTCGTAAATTTCTAATTTAATCATCTGACATGCCGCAAGGCGCAGTATGGTGATTCACACCGCAGCGTAGGCTGCACTGTAAACAGCCATTAGCCCCTTGAGTAACAGTTATTTGCATTAGCAGTAACAGTTGGTTCTTGGAGTTAAGGGTTGTTTTCAGGATTGAGCACATAATCAAGGAGGTTTTTCAGTTGGCTAAATTTGAATATAAATTCCCTGAACTAGGCGAAGGCCTTCACGAAGGCGAAATCATCAAGATGCACATCAAAGTTGGGGACAAGGTAACTGACGACGATATCATCATGGAAGTACAGAACGATAAAGCGGTAGTTGAAGTACCTTGTCCGGTTAACGGAACAGTTACTGAAGTATTCGCTAAAGACGGTCAAATCTGCCACGTTGGTGAAGTTGTAGCAATCATTGACGCAGAAGGCGAACTTCCTGAGCAAGACGACGCTCCTGCTGGCGATCAAGGCGAGCAAGAGAAAGATGCAGCTCAAGGTGGAGCTGACACTAGCGGTTCTTCTGCGGCAGCTTCCAACCCGGATGCAGCTAAAGAAGGCGGAAATAACAGCGTACCAGCAGTACCTGCTAAAGACGTTCTGGCAACGCCAAGCGTTCGTAAATTCGCTCGTGAACAAGGTGTAGACATCGCTCAGGTTAACGGTACTGGCAACAACGGTAAAGTAACCAAAGAAGATGTTGAATCCTTCAAAAATGGTGGCGGTTCTTCCGCAGCGGCATCTTCCGAAGCACCTGCTCAAGAAGAGAAAAAATCCGCACCAGCAGCTGCTGCAGCTGCTCAACGCCTTGAAGAAGAGCGCGTACCGTTCAAAGGTATCCGTAAAGCGATCTCTAACGCAATGGTTAAATCGGCTTACACAGCACCTCACGTTACAATCATGGACGAAGTTGACGTAACTGAATTGGTTGCTTTCCGTACTCGCATGAAACCAATTGCTGAGAAAAAAGGAACAAAAGTTACTTACTTGCCATTCATCGTTAAAGCATTGGTTGCGGCTTCCCGCCAATTCCCTGCTCTGAACGCAATGATCGATGAAGAAGCTAACGAAATTGTTTACAAAAAATACTACAACATCGGTATCGCTACAGATACAGACAACGGTTTGATCGTTCCTGTTATCAAAGATGCTGATCGTAAATCCATCTGGATGATCGCTGACTCTATCCGTGATCTGGCAGCTCGTGGTCGTGAAGGTAAACTGAGCGCGAACGAAATGAAAGGAAGCACAATCTCCATCAGTAACATCGGTTCTGCTGGCGGTATGTTCTTCACTCCGATCATCAACTTCCCTGAAGTTGCTATCCTCGGAACTGGACGCATCAGTGAAAAAGCGGTTATCAAAAACGGCGAAGTTGTTGCAGCACCAGTAATGGCTCTTTCCTTGAGCTTCGACCACCGTATCATCGATGGCGCAACTGCACAAAACTTTATGAATTACATTAAACAGCTTCTCGCTAACCCTGAGTTGCTTGTTATGGAGGTGTAAGATATGGTAGTAGGCGACGCTTCTCTCAATATCGACACATTAGTAATTGGTGCAGGACCTGGTGGCTATGTAGCTGCCATCCGTGCTGCACAACTGGGCCAAAGCGTATTGATCGTAGACAAATCCGAGCTGGGCGGCGTATGTTTGAACCGCGGATGTATTCCATCCAAAGCTCTGATCTCTGCTGCACACCAATATGAGTCTGCACTTCACGGTGAAGCATTTGGGATCTCCGCTGAGAACGTTAAAGTAGACTTCAGCAAAACTCAAGAATTCAAAAACGGCGTTGTTAAGAAAATGACTGGCGGCGTAGCTGGTTTGCTCAAAGGCAACAAAGTTGAAGTTTTCAACGGTGAGTGTATGTTCATCAACGAAAACGAAGCTCGTGTATTTAACGATCACGAGTCACCACGTTACAAGTTCAAAAATGCAATCATTGCAACAGGTTCCCGTCCAATCGAACTGAAACCTTTCCCGTTTGGCGGACGCATTCTGTCTTCAACAGAAGCATTGAACTTGCCTGAAGTACCAAAAAGCATGATCGTAATCGGTGGCGGTTATATCGGCGCTGAGCTTGGTCAAATGTACTCCAAATTCGGTGCTAAAGTAACAATCATCGAAGGTTTGGATACTGTATTGCCAGGATTCGATAAAGACATGACTAGCCTTGTGGCTAAAAACATGAAGAAAACAGGCATCGAAATCGTAACGGGTGCAAAAGCTGAAAGTGCTGAGCAAACGGATAAAGATGTAACTGTTAAATATTCTGTAAATGGTGAGTCCAAAGAAGTAACTGCAGATTACCTGCTTGTTACTGTTGGACGTCGTCCAAACACAGATGGTGAGCTTGGTCTTGATATGATCGGTGTTGACGTTGACGAGCGTGGATTCGTTAAAGTTGACCACCAAGGTCGCACTAGCATTCCGCACATCTTCGCAATTGGTGATATCGTATCTGGTCTTGCTCTGGCACACAAAGCTTCTTATGAAGGTAAAGTGGCTGCTGAAGCAATCGCAGGACAACCATCTGTAGTTGACTACAAATGTATGCCAGCTGTTGTCTTCACAGATCCAGAATGCTCCAGCGTAGGTTACACTGAAAAAGAAGCTAAAGAAAAAGGTTACAAAGTAAAAGCAGGTAAATTCCCTTATGCGGGTAACGGCCGTGCAGTATCTTTGAACCATGCTGAAGGCTTCGTGAAAATCGTAGCTGACGAAGAGAGCGGCCTTGTACTGGGTTGCCAAATCGTTGGTCTGGAAGCTTCCAACCTGATTGCTGAGCTTGGTCTTGCAATCGAGATGGGCGCAACTTTGGAAGATCTGGCGCTTACTATCCACGCTCACCCAACTTTGGGCGAAATCGTGATGGAAGCAGCGGAATTGGTTATGGGTCACCCGATCCACATCATCTCCCGTTAAGATCCTCTAAGCTTCGGATTCGTCCGTCATCATACGTAGATCAAAGAGGTGAGTAGTGCGTTAGCGCTACTCACCTTTTTTTGTGAGTTAAATGGCTTCTGTAGGGGAATATGATGCACTTAGTACTGTAAAACGTGGGCAAAATTGAATATGGCTCAACTCTTTTTCCAACGTGCACAGTGTGATAAACTGTTAAGATGGTCAGACATGATGTAATTCGAGTCAATCTGGAACTGAGTGGCAACATATAAAGAGATGTGAGGGGAAATCAACTTGAAAAACTATCTCGATTTATTACAAGATATATTGGACAATGGCGTACACAAAGGAGATCGCACCGGAACGGGAACACAATCCGTATTTGGCAGACAGCTTCGTTATGATCTTTCTGAAGGATTTCCTCTTGTAACAACAAAACGAATTCATCTTAAATCGGTGATCCATGAGCTTTTATGGTTCCTGAGTGGGGATACAAACATTGCTTACTTGAAAGAAAACGGCGTGAAAATCTGGGACGATTGGGCGGATGAGAATGGTGATCTCGGACCTGTGTATGGCTCACAGTGGCGTACGTGGGAAGCACCAAATGGAGAGAAGATCGACCAGATCGCGGCAGTGATTGATTCGATCAAAAACAACCCGGATTCTAGACGTCATCTTGTAAGTGCGTGGAATGTGGCCGAGATTAACCACATGAAGCTTCCGCCATGTCATTTCGCGTTTCAGTTTTATGTTGCAGAGGGTAAATTATCATGTATGCTTACAATGCGTTCAGTAGATACTTTCTTGGGTCTGCCGTTTAACATTGCCAGTTATGCGCTTCTAACACATATGATTGCGCAGCAATGTGACCTTGAGGTGGGTGAGTTCATCTGGTCAGGTGGAGATGTGCATATCTATTCAAACCATATAGAGCAGGTCAAAACTCAACTGACGCGCGAGCCTTTTGTATTACCTAAATTGGTGATTAAGCGCAAGCCGGAATCCATTTTTGACTATAAGTTTGAAGATTTCGAATTTGAGAACTATCAGCACCATCCAGGCATTAAAGCTCCAATTGCAGTATAAAATGCAGAAGCGGAATCGATATTGATTTTGGATTGAAGGAGTGTATAACCTTTGAGCATTGAACTTGTATGGGCAATGGGGGAGAATGGCGTGATTGGCTTAAATAATTCACTGCCATGGTATTTACCCAAGGATATGGCCTTTTTCAAACAACAAACCTTGAACAAAACCATTATTATGGGACGTAATACGTGGGAATCTTTTGGCGGCAAACCACTCCCTAAACGTCGTAATATCGTCATAACTAGAGACTTAGACTATACAGCAGAGCAAGCTGAAGTGGTTCACACCATCGAAGAGGGTCTAAGTGTAACGCAAGGGGAAGAGTTGTGTGTAATCGGTGGTTCACAGGTTTATCGTGAATTTTTACCGTTTGCCGACCGTCTTGTTGTAACTAAGATTCATGAACATTTTGAGGGAGATACGTTTTTCCCGGAAGTGGATTGGTCTGAATGGGAGCTAATTAAGCAAATTGAAGGCGAACAGGATGAGAAAAACGTCCACGCGTTTACCTTTGAGTTTTACGAACGTAAACAATAAGAATGAACATAGCTTCAATCGATTTATACGTTTTGAAGTAAATTTATAAAAAAATGTTGAGGCGCTGATTACGAAATATTCGTGAACAGCGTCTTTTTCAATTTTTTTAGAACATTTTAATCTGCAAAAAATGGTATATAACATTTATGTAACATAAAGCATGGGGAATTATGTATAATATACATATAGATCAGCTGTCATAAGACAAAAAGTGTGAAAGTTGTAGGCATTCAACGTTGTAAAGCCCTAAAATATGCGTAATATTCGGAAATCAGCATCATATAGGCACAAATCAGTTGATATTAATGGTAAATTATCTGACATTTATGTGACGTTCTGAACTGTGAAATGACCAACGCACGCCTGTTTTTATATTGAAATAACACATATTGCACCAAAATTAGGGGATTGACCATGAGTAGATTGTGACGATATGATGTATAAAATACAAATAATTATGCGGATAATCCATTTAATATTCAGATGTCGAAATGCTACTATAATTGAAATATCTTCGAGAAGATTTTGTGATACAATAGACAAAAAACTCAGATCATGAGTAATCCATTTCATATAGAATCGTGCAGATGAAGGGATTAAGACAAGAACGGATGGGGGAAAACGTAAGATGTCTACACCTACTGGATTTATGGAATACAAACGGCAATTGCCAGCGGATCGCGAGCCAGCGGAGCGGATTAAGGATTGGGAAGAGTTTCATAAACATATGGCCGAAGAAGAGCTCAGAACACAAGGTGCACGATGCATGGATTGTGGTACCCCGTATTGCCATACAGGTATAGATATGATTGGTGGCACATCAGGATGCCCCGTGCATAACCTGATTCCGGAATGGAACAACCTTGTCTACCGCGGATTGTGGAGAGAAGCACTAGAGCGTCTTCACAAAACGAATAACTTCCCTGAGTTTACAGGTCGTGTCTGTCCAGCTCCTTGTGAAGGATCTTGTACCGTTGGATTGATTGGTCAGCCTGTAACCATTAAAACGATAGAAGAAGCGATTATTGAAAAAGGTTTCGAAGAAGGATGGGTAATTCCTCAACCTCCAGAGAAACGCACGGGTAAACGTGTAGCTGTTGTTGGTTCGGGTCCAGCAGGACTTGCAACTGCGGCTCAATTGAACAAAGCAGGTCACACTGTAACAGTATATGAGCGTTCTGACCGTGTGGGTGGTTTGTTGATGTACGGTATTCCAACAATGAAATTGGACAAAAAAGTAGTTCAACGTCGTGTGGACTTGCTTGAAGCAGAAGGCGTTCAATTCATTACAAATACAGAGATCGGTAAAGATATTCCTGCACAGCAACTAGTGGACGATTATGATGCTGTTGTATTGTGTGGTGGCGCAACCAAACCTCGTGAATTCAACATTGAAGGTAGTGACCTGAAAGGCGTGCATTACGCTATGGACTTCCTCAATAGTAGCATTAAGAGCTATTTGGATTCTAACTTGGAAGATGGTAACTATATGTCTGCACAAGACAAAGATGTTATCGTTATTGGTGGCGGGGACACTGGCTCTGACTGTGTAGCTACATCGCTTCGTCATGGTTGTCGTACGATTACTCAGTTTGGTACTCACACCCAAGCACCTATGGAGCGTGACCGGATTAATAATCCTTGGCCACAGTTCCCTAATGTGTACACGTTAGATTACGCTCAAGAAGAAGCCAAAGCGTTGTTTGGTCAAGATCCGCGTGAATTCTCCATCATGACAACGAAATTTGTTGGTGATGAAGAAGGCAACTTGAAAGAGTTGCATACCGTTCAGATTGAGCGTATCGTGGATGAGACAGGTCGCAAAATCTATCAACCAATCCCTGGAACAGAGCGCGTTTTCCCTGCTCAAATGGCGATGATTGCAATCGGTTTTGATGGGCCAGAACAGACATTGGTAGAACAATTGGGACTTGCAACAGACCGTCGTACCAATGTTAAAGCCCGCTATGGTAAATACAACACGAACGTTGAAAAAGTATTTGCAGCAGGCGACATGCGTCGTGGACAAAGTCTTGTTGTATGGGCAATCAATGAAGGTCGCGAAGCGGCTCGTGAAGTTGATAAATATTTGATGGGAGCTACGGTTCTCGTATAACTCATAATCGTTATTGCAACCCTCGCCATGATGGCGGGGGTTTTTATCTGTTCTTTATTTGTTTTGGGAATATAGAACAAGTTAGATCAATTACTTAGTCATTACGTAGTTAAGACGGCGTCGTTTGCGTTTTTTTAGTGTAAGTGTGAGGTAGAGCATTGCTTTTTATTCCCTAAAGATTTATTATTATATTATAATAATTATAAATAAGAGATTTTTAAAATATGAAATTCAATGATGTGAACACATATAATATTCGGAGGTGCAACCAACTATGGCAACGAATCGGGACAAATGCATTTCAGACCAGATTTATGATATTAAGAAGCAATTGGTTGAGAAAGGATACAAGTTGACTCAACAACGTGAAGTGACCGTGCGTGTGTTACTTGAGCATGAAAAGGATCATTTTAGCGCCGAAGAAGTCTTCTTGCTTGTGAAAGAACAATTCCCTGAGATTGGCCTTGCCACGGTATATCGTACACTTGAATTGTTAAGTGATCTGCAAGTGGTAGAGAAAATTAATTTTGGAGATGGAGCTGCACGGTTTGATCTACGTAGTACGGACGGGTCTCATCATCATCACCATCTCATTTGTACAGACTGCGGAAGTGTAGAGGAGATTATGGAGGATGGTCTGCTACGTTTAGAACAGCAAATTGAGCGGCAATATGGATTTGCCGTTACGGATCATCGACTTGATTTTCAAGGCGTATGCAAGGAATGTAGACAAAAACGAGCTTTAAATGAGCCGGCTGCTGGGTAATTCCCCCGTGGAGGGATGCTCCCGGACTCAAAATCTGATATAATATGTTTCAGAAGCAAGGGGCTTCCGTGGGCGGAAGGCCCCTTTTTGCCGTCATGCGGACGGTGAAGGAGGAGAGATGGACGGATGAAGACACTGGTTATAGCGGAGAAGCCTGATATGGGTCGAACCATTGCCGCCGTCATAGAACCAAAAGCCAAGAACAATCGCAGTTACCTCGAAGGAGAGCATTACATCATCACTTGGGCGATTGGTCATTTGCTAGGACTGGCTGAACCAGATGCATATGATACGAAGTACAAGCGTTGGAACATCGCTGACTTACCCATCATTCCGGATCAGTTCAAAATCGTACCTAACCCCAAAACGAAGGATCAATTGAAAATTATCGGAGAACTTTCCAAACGCGCTTCTGCTATTATCAATGCATGTGACGCAGGGCGTGAGGGTCAGTATATCTTCGCGCTGATCCAGCAGCAGTTGAAGCTTCGTCAGCCGGTTAAACGATTATGGATATCGGATCTGACTGCCGCTAGTATCCAAAAAGGATTTGATGGGCTGAAGGATGCATCGGAGTTTGAAAATCTCACACATGCTGCTCGTGCACGAAGCGAGGCGGATTGGCTGATCGGAATGAACGCTTCACGCGCTTTCACGACACGGCACAATGCGCTGTTGTCTGTTGGACGTGTTCAGACACCGGTACTCGCATTGATCTATGATCGGGAGATTGAGATTGAAGCTTTTCAGTCGCAGACCTTTTATGAAGTGGCGGCGTGGTTTCGTCAGGAAGGTGTTGAATATCGTGGCTTGCGTCAAGGTGACAAACTCACTGATCCAGAGGCAGCGGAGGCAATTGCAGCCAGTGTGAAGGGCAAGACAGGGCGTATCACCAAATATGAAGCAAAACAAACGAAGGAATATCCCTACCGGTTGTACGATCTTACACTTTTGCAGCGTGAGGCGAATGCGAAATTTGGTTATGGTGCGAAGAAAACGTTGGACATTGCCCAAGCCTTATATGAAAAACATAAGGTAATCTCGTATCCACGTACGAACTCCAACTATGTGACGGAACAGAATATTGAAGGCATGCACAAAACGCTGAATTTATTAAAAAATGGAACGTACAGTGAGCTAGCTCAAGGAGCTAAGCCAGAACTGGTACACAAAAATAATAAAGGGGTCTGTAACCCATCACGGGTTGAAGATCACCATGCGATTTTGCCAACGTTGAAGCGACCGGGTACATTATCTAAGGACGAACAGAACATCTATGATCTGATTGTTAGACGTTTTTTGTCTCATTTCTACCCACCAGCCGAGTATAAACAGCACACCGTACTAACAGAGGTTGAACAGCATCAGTTCAAAACATCTGTGAAGGAGTTATTATCATTAGGCTGGAAAGTGGTACTCTCTTCATCAGATCAGGAACAGGGTGGCTCTGGGAAGAAGAAAACCAAAAAGAATGGTAATGAAGAAGAGGAAGCGGAGGAGTGGACGGACAAGTCCTTCTCCGTTCAGCCTGAATTACCTGTTCAATGCACGAAGAGTGAATTCAAGGAGAAAGCTACCCAGCCTCCAAAAAGTTATACCGAAGGTACGTTGCTCAAGGCGATGGAGAGTGCCGGGAAGCAGATCGAGAACGAAGAGCTTCGTGATGCCATGAAAGACAGTGGATTAGGAACACCGGCAACGCGGGCTGCTACGATCGAGCGTCTCAAAAATGTTGGTTATATTACTATGCAGGGCAAAAAGATGCAACTTACGCTCAAAGGGCGAACGGCCATCGAATTAATTCGACGAGCAGGTGTAGATCTCTTAACATCTCCAGAAATGACAGGTCAATGGGAACGGAGATTGTACCAAATCTCCAAAGGAGAAGCGGAACAGGACAAGTTTATGGAGAACGTGAAGAAGTTTACCATGTCGATTATTGATAAGGTTAAGGTGCAAGCTCCTGCGCCAGCAGATGCATTTGGTGAAGATGCTCGTGGCAGTCGAGGTAAAGGCAAGGGCGCTAGTAGCAAAGGGAACAGTGCTAGAACTTCAACCAGAGCAGCGGCTAGTTCTTCTGCATCAACGTCACGTTCATCTTCAGGAGCTTCTGGCAACGCCCGTGGCGCCACTGGTACAGCGGCTAAAACTAAGACGACTGTTGCTGTTTCTAATCAGTCTGGTGCTCGTGAGCTGTTGGCTCCGTGCCCTGCACCAGGTTGTACGGGTCAGATCATTGAAGGTAAAAAAGGTTATGGATGCACACGATTCAAAGAAGGCTGTGGCTTTGTCATCTGGAAAGAGTACATCGGCAAAAAAATAACGAGTACGATGCTGAAATCGTTGATCGACAAAGGAAGCACGCAAGTGCTGGCCTTCAAACGAAAAGACGGCAGTACCGTTAAAGCTCGTATTGTGTTGCAGGACATGCTTACCGGTAAACTGACAGCCGAGAAGATAGAGACGTAAAAGCTCTGCATTTGGACTCTCTGGTATTGATAAATGAAACATAGGCAGAGAGTGTATTGTAATAAATACAGCACGAAAAAGGCCCTGTAAGATTACAGGGTCTTTTTGGATTGTTGCTCGATATTCTCTTGTATAACTTTGGGTACCTCTTCAAGTGCCGTAATCGTATATAAAGCGCGTTCGGGATTAGGTTTAAGCTCCACGATATTGTATTGCCATTCATTAGGCTGCTTAATATATATACTGTGAATTCCAGCTGTTACAGCAGGCATAATGTCTGTTCGTAAGGAGTTGCCTATCATCCACGTAGCTGTACGGTCAAACGTACCTGAAGATAGAATGCCTTCCAGAGCTTCAACGTTTTTGTGTTGCCGTATATAGATGCGATCATCGAAATATGCAGATAGCTTCATCTGATCAATCTTACGTTGTTGAATGACAGTCTCCCCACCAGTGTAGAGGTAGAGGGCATGTCCAGCAGACTGTAAGTTCTCCAACGTTTCGACCATATGAGGATAAGGTTCTACCTCTTGATCGTACACACTCATTCCAAGTTTGCTTAAGTAGTTCTCCTCTTTGGGGGAGGTAGATCGTGCGAACTTTTGCGAGAAGTAACGATACGTATCAATCAGAGATTGAGGGAAGTGGTGACTTGCGAACCCCACTTTGTTAACTCCAGTGACGTCAATCTCTAGTTGCTTCTCACGAATCTGCTGAATGGTTAGATCATCACCGTCAAACCACTCCTGCATGTTTTCGAAGAATTCACCCAGAATGAGGTTGAAGTATTTGTTACAGTACACAAGCGTATCATCTAGGTCGAACAAAATGTGTTGTTTCGTGTTGCTCATATCAAAATCACTCCTTGCAGCCGTCAACCTCAGTTTAGTGCATTATATGCGAATGTAGGATTCCAGGAACATGTTCAATTCAGACACGCCGTCCGGCCGAATACTATATTTCTCTTTACGGTTGCTTCCAAGAAGATGAGTTCTCAGCAAGCCCGCGATGCGTAGTGCCATTACCTGGTCCTTGACCATGTCTTCATCCTTATCGAGTTCCTCACACATTTCAGCTAGCGATTTCGGCTCACCCGAAACGTAACGTAACAAGCGAAGTCTCTCGGGATCAGCCAGAGCATGAGTGAATCGGAGCAAGCAGGTTGGCGGTTGATCCTCATCTTCCTCAGGTGCATCAATCGGATATTGCATGATCATCATGCCTTCATAGAAGCAGTACATATTAATAGGCCGATTATGGATGGTTGGAAAAAGAATCACTTCGTTCAGTCCAGGCATCGGTTCAACAATGACACCTGCTGTCGCGTATTCAATTAACAGTTCTGGTCCCATTTTGTCTAACAGAATCTGTTTTTCCTCCGCATCCTCTTCGAGCCAGGTACGATAATCTTCGCTGATATTCTGGCAGTAATGTTCGTCCCACAAGCGCAAAAGCGGAACATAACTGTCCCGTATCCGTGTGGACTCTTCCATTGTAATGGAAGGCAGTAAAGGTGAGATCTGTGCAAATAATTGTTCTGCCGACATATCCGAAAGCATGTTCAGGAAATCCTGATTCTCTGAATCACAGTTTCGGTATGCAGCCCATGCAAACAATACGTCAAAATCATCAAAAGGCCACGTAGCGGCTGGAGCCAGCGCAGCTCTCACGTTGGAGCTTAGTTTGCCTTCGACCTCAAGGATCCATTCTGGACCAACGTCCAAATGCTGGATCCACTTCTTGGTGACATAAACCAAAAAACTATTGAGCATCTCATATATCGGTGAAACATCAATTTTAACTTGATAAGGCATATGATGTAGAATCCTCCCGTCACATCTAATATACACAGCGACTTATGTACTATTATGGCTTGTTTTGCACGGCGTTGTCCACTATAATGTTCAAGTCCCGGCCAAATGTCCTGGGATATCTGTGCTTGAGCAAAAGAATATGAAGATCATACGAAAAGTCGTCAGCGATGGCGATTTTTCTTTGTATGCTTGCAGGAGGGAAATCATTTCGTGTCATCTATTCATACTGCTAAACCGTCACATTCCATATCCAACTACCTGATTTTGATAACGGTTATTGTTGTGGCAGGGATTAGCCAGGGGCTTTTATTACCTGTATTGTCCATCTTTTTGGAACAAAAGGGTGTATCCCCAGGTCTCAATGGACTTAATGCTGCCGCATTGTATGTTGGATCATTTGCTATGACCTTAGTGGCAGAGCGTTTATTAGGAGCATTTGGTTTCAAAAAATTAATCATTGGCGGGCTCATCTTTGTTATGATTCCCTTAATCTTATTTCCTTATTTTCCGGATATCAAAATATGGTTTATTCTACGCCTCATCGTTGGCGTTGGAGATAGTGCTCTGCACTATGCCGCCCAGCTCTGGGTTCTTCTTGTGACGGCTCCAGAGAAAAGAGGGCGCTACATATCCCTATACGGGATGTCCTATGGACTAGGATTCAGTATTGGTCCGCTTGGCATCAAGCTGCTGGGATTCGGTCAAGCGGTTCCATTCTGGGTACTTTTCATCTGTATGGGAGCTGTGCTCGTGCTTGTATTAATGAAGCTTCCGAATTCTAGACCTGAGAAGGTAGAACAGGGGCAAATGCCGGAACGTCGATTCCGTCGCAGCTTGACCTGGGCATGGTATGCGCTAATACCAGCACTTTTGTACGGTTATATGGAAGCTGGAATGAACAGTAACTTCCCCGTGTACGGTCTCCGCATTGGCATGGATGAGAGTCAGATCTCTTCGTTGCTTCCATTTGTCGGAATAGGTGGACTGTTCCTGCAGTTCCCACTTGGGATGTTAAGTGATCGATTGGGTAGAAAAAAGGTGCTCATGTCAGCTGGGATTGCAGGAGGGATTACGTTTATGCTCATTCCGGCAGCCGGAACTCATTTCTGGTGGATGTTGGTGTTACTAACGATTGCAGGAGGGCTCGTGGGGTCGTTTTTCTCTCTAGGACTAGCTTATGCAGCAGATATATTGCCAAAAGTGCTTCTGCCAGCGGCTAATGTTGTAGCATCCTTTTATTTCACCATCGGTAGCATTATTGGGCCTAACCTCGGCGGTCAGGTTATTAACTGGTTCTCACCAGGAAGCATGTTTATATGGATGGGTTGCTTGTATCTTCTGTTTGGAGTTGCAGGTGTGTTCTTTAGACGTAAACCTGAGCTTCAATCTGTGGTAGAATAGAAGCTGGTGTTCGCATGGAAATTGATGTCCGTTTCCGAGTACACTATGGAGTAGGGAAAACCTTGGACAAGGGGAGACATCGCGATGATCAGAGTTGAGAATTTAAGTAAATCCGTAGGAGCGGACAGAATTCCGGTTTTGCGGGATATTCGATTTGATATGCAACAAGGAGAAATGATCGCTGTTGTAGGTTCAAGTGGCAGTGGTAAGAGCATGCTGCTTAAATGCCTGGCGATGATGGAGAAATGGGATAGCGGTCGCTTAACCGTAGACGGAGCCGAAATATTAAAAGAAGGCATGGCTGGTAAACGGAGAATAAAGCGTGAATGGGCATACTTAGAACAAAATCCTGAATTATTTCCAAGAAGATCAGCGCTCAAAAATGTGTTGATTGGTCGTTCAGGTCAGACACCTGTATGGAGAATGGTCACGGGTATGGTTCGATCGGATGACTATATGGGGGCTATGGATTATTTGGAGAGTCTAGGCCTTCTCGATAAAGCGCATCAGCTCGCTGAAAAGCTTAGTGGTGGAGAGAAGCAACGTGTAGCTATTGCCAGAGCGCTGGCTCATGGTGCTAAGGTGATTTTGGCCGATGAACCGGTTATTGGACTGGATCCACATACAGCTGATGCTGTTCTGGAAACGTTGCGTAAATTATGTGAAGAGGAACGGGCAACCATCATTTCGGTATTGCCAATTGAACTTGCGGAGAAGCACGCGACGCGGATATGGGGACTAGCAGAGGGCAAGATTGCTTTTGATATACGTGGACGGCGGCTGACGCAGCAAGAGAAGAATATGATTTAATACATGTTTACTGTTCGAAAAGAATGATATTACCTTACTGAACTTGAACAACCTCTTAAACTATTGAAAAGAGTGATGAACTTGCTTAACTCACGTTGGGGACGCTTGATAGCAGGTGGAGCGATTGCGATGTTGCTGGGCTCTGTTTTGAGCGGATGTACGGTAATCAGTGACCCCAAGATTTTGATGCGTAAACCGATGATGTCAACAGATAAAGAAAAACTGTACAACGTCGTGCAGCTCGAGCAGCCTCCCGAAAGTGAACTCATTCGTCCGAAAGATCTGAGCAATACCAGCATGATCCGTGTGGAAGATCTTAATGGAGATGGGACAAGGGAAGCCATTGCTTTTTATGAGACACCGAATGAGAATGTTCGGATTCACGGATTACTGCTGGAGGAACAAGGCGGCGCATGGGTCAAAAAATTAACGTTTGATGTTCCAGGTAGTGAGCTGCAGTCCTTCAAGCTGTTGGATATTACGAATGATGGCAATCCCGATATTATATTGGGCGTAAGCTTGCAGGATCAAAAAGCCTTAACAGCATACTCCTATAAAAATGGTGCGCTCGAACAGGTATTAGGCGGCGTACCCTACAATCAATTTATTATTGATGATGCACAAGGCAATCCACTCGATCTGAATGGTGACGGGAAAAGTGATTTTACGATTGTTTCCCTGAATAGCAGTGGATTCGCAACGATTGCATTGTACCAATATGATGAGGGTAGCTTCAAGGAAGTTGATCGGATGCAGACAGACTATACGGTAAAAGAGATTTACAATGCACTTGGAGGCCAGATTGCCAAGGATCAGCCGGGAATTGTTCTGGATGCTGAGCTGGATGATAAGAGTTCATTCTCTCAGCTTATCTATGTGAAGGATAACAAACTGGTAAATGCGTTCAAATCTCCGGATCAAACGTATAGAGATGACAAAATTTTAAGCGGTGATTTCAACAATGATGGTATTATTGAATTTGGGCTTAAAGAAACCCCAAAAGGTTGGGAGCATTACGTTTTTGATTCGCGTATGTGGTTCTATACCTTTTATCAGTGGGATGGCAAGGACGGCAAGGAGTTTGTTTCATTCCAATATCGGGATGACGCCGACTTATTCCATTTAAATCTCAAGTCTGAGTGGTACGGTAAAATTACCATTGATACCCGATCAGAAAAAGAAAAATACATTCGCTTCAAAATGATCGATACCGATGAAACGGTAGCTGAAATCAAGTACTTTACACTGTCCCAGTGGGAACAGGAAAAAGGGAAACGGTGGAAAGAGATTACACGAACGAACGATCGAGTTATTGCTTCGCGTGTAGCCCAACCGAATACTGATGGATTACTAGATAACATGTCGCAACTGAACAGAAAGGACGAGCTAAATGAGTAAAGTACTTATTTTGGAAGATGAAGAATCCATCCGCAGTTTTATCGTCATTAATCTGAAAAGAAATGGATTTGAGGTGCTTGAAGCAGGAGATGGTCATGAAGCACTGCGAATCTTGCAGTCCGTGCCGGATATTGACTTAGCGCTTTTGGATGTCATGGTACCGGGCATTGACGGATTCGAAGTCTGTCGACGCATTCGTGAGACCAATGAACGCTTAGGTATTATTTTCTTAACAGCTAAAGTACAGGAACAGGATAAAGTATATGCATTATCGGTCGGAGCAGATGACCATGTGAGCAAGCCTTTCAGTCCAACCGAGCTGATTGCTCGTATTCAGTCCTTACTGCGTCGTGTCAATGTGCACCGGGAGACAGCGGCTAAGGTTACTTTCCAATCTGGCCCGTTCTCGCTTGACCTAATTTCGAAGCAATTCAAGAAACAAAATGAACTAATTGAGCTAACACCTACAGAATTTTCATTGATTCAATTTTTCTTAGAGAAGGAAAATACACCGCTCAGTCGAGATTTGCTGCTGGATCATGTCTGGGGCAAAGAGTACATGGGTGACCCCAAAATTGTGGATGTAAATATACGTCGCTTACGCCAAAAAATTGAGAACAACCCTTCCGAACCTGAATACCTGCAAACTGTATGGGGACACGGGTACAAATGGAAGGGCAGGGAGCAATGATAAAAAAGGGTATTACGCGGCAGATTGTATTACACTACTTTTTCGTAGTTTTTCTAGCACTGCTGCTGGTGGAATTTGTATTTATGCTGGCGGTGCAGCGATATTACTACGAGAGCATCTATAACACCATAAGTACTCATATTTCGAATTCCAAGGATTTCTTTGAGCCAATCTCGCGGGCGAATAATGCTGAAGATGGTAACAATCTGTCTAGATTACTTGAAAATCTGAAATTATCCAATACAGAATTGCAGATTCTTGATCTGAATGGACGTGTATTGGCAAGCTCAACCGCTTTTGAATCCGATCGTGCTTTGCTTCAAACGAGTGATATTTCTCAGGCGCTTAATGGTGCGATGGGACGATGGGTAGGCAGGGAACCTTCGACAGGTGAACAGATTATGGCGGTTTCGCACAAATTCGATCTTGGTGGAGATCATACGTATGTCATCCGATATATGACAGCACTCACCATGGTCAACTCGAAATTGCTGGTTATGGGTTTGCTGGCTAGTGCAGTAGGTGTAGCTGTGCTTGCTATCGTATTAATTATTAGTATAGGTATGGCGAATTCCATTGTTCGTCCAATTAATAATATCACTGCTGTATCTGCTCAGATGGCACGTGGGCGACTGGATGTTAGGGTTAAAGGCAATTACAAGCATGAACTAGGTGAGTTAGCCTCAACATTGAATTTCATGGCACACGAGATCGTACGAAGTAATCAGATTAAGGACGACTTCATATCATCTATCTCGCATGAGTTGCGTACCCCTCTGACAAGTATCAAGGGCTGGAGTGAGACATTGGACTCCGGAGGCTATGATCCAGAGGAGACACGAATCGGGATGAGCATCATTTCCAGAGAAACGGAGCGTCTAATTGGGCTTGTTGAAGAGATGCTCGACTTCTCCAAATTGCAACAGAATCAGATGAAGCTGGTGAAGGGAACAGTCAGCATTCGTGAAATTGTGCAAGAAACGATGCTGAATGTCTGGGCCAAAGCGGAACAAAAGCAAATTCATCTAAAGCTGGATGCCGATGAGACGTATCCGTATAACGTATTTGGTGATGGAAACCGACTGAAGCAAGTATTCCTTAACATTGTAGATAATGCGATTAAATTCTCACATGAGAACTCTTGGATCTACTTGTCCGTAAAAGAAGAGAATGGTCAGATTATTGCCGCCATTCAAGATACGGGGATCGGGATTAGTGAGGAGCACCTAATCAAAGTACGGGACCGTTTCTTCCAGGTGAATCATCAGAACGGGGGAACAGGGCTCGGACTAGCCATCACACAGGAGCTCGTGGAACTGCATGAAGGCACGATTACAATGCAAAGTGAACTGGGATCAGGTACAACCGTTACGATTACGTTACCAGCTCTCATGGAAGATACGAATGATGATGAAACAGAGACCCAATCGAGTGATGGATCAATTCCAAATTGATAACACAAAAAAGGTGGATTCCTTAGGAATCCACCTTTTTTCTATATTATGAGGAGAGCTCTCCCGCACGTAAACGGCCTGTTTTTTCGTATACTTCTTTGAATATACGTGTAGGTTGAGTACGTACAGCCGGTTTAGCAGCTACAACTTCGTTAGGGCCAACAACCATAATTTCGTCAGCAGTACCTTTAACGATCGCGCCGTCTTTAATAATGGCACCTTCCCCGATAATTGCACGCTCGATGTGAACGCCACGACCGATGCGAGCATTCGGCATTACCACGCTGTCAAGAACTTCAGATCCTTTGCCAACCTCAGCTCCGCAGAAAATGACGGAACGATCTGCATGACCTTCAATGGCGCAAGAATCATGAATTAAGGAGGAGAGATGCTCGATCCGGCTATTGCGAGCTTTGTACACACTTGGTTTTGTTCTCCATTCACGTGTGAACATTGGCCAGTGATCTTTTTGCAAGCTCCAGTTCTCTTCGTTATGAAGCAGATCCATGTGAGCATCCCACAGGCTTTTCACAGTGCCAACATCTTTCCAATACCCATCGAAGTTATAAACGTATAGGGGATTGTTCTCATTCAACATCTGTGGAATGACGTCTTTACCAAAATCATGGCTTGATTCTTCGTTAGCAGCGTCAATCAGCAAATGATGTTTCAGATAATCCCACTTAAACATGTAGATACCCATAGAAGCTAGGTTACTTTTTGGTTCAGCAGGCTTTTCAGCAAATTCGGTAACACGTAAATTCGCATCGGCAGCCATAATGCCAAATCGATGTGCTTCCTCCCATGGGACTTCCATTACGGAAATAGTTGCCGCTGCACCATTCGCGATGTGAGCATCCAACATTTCGCGATAATTCATATGATAAATATGGTCACCCGACAAAATCAGCACATTTTCGGGGTTTTGTTTGTCAATATAGTCAATATTTTTATAAATGGCATCCGCCGTTCCCAAGTATTCGTCATTTCCTGTATGATAAGATGGAAGCAGGGAGATTCCTGCATCAACCGTATTACCAATTCCCCAAGGTTCTCCTTCACCAATGTGATCGTGCAAAGAGTCAGCTTGGTACTGCGTAAGCACACCTACAGTGTCGATGCCTGAATTAACGCAGTTGCTGAGAGGAAAATCGATGATACGGTAGTGCCCGCCAAACGGTACAGCGGGTTTTGCGATACTTGAAGTTAAGGGGGCTAATCTTTTACCCTCTCCTCCCGCCAACAGCATAGCGATGCAATCTTTATTAAACATGATCGTTTCCCTCCCAAGATATTTTTCTAGTGTAGTAGATACATAAACGCAACGTGGAGCCATTGAAACGATATATACTGTAAAAATTCTGAAAATATACAACATTTTTTTAAACGCGTCATTTTTCTTTTCAACTTGGCTAGAATGGGGTAATGGTTGCTGTTATGACTATTTTCTTAGGAAGAAGGTGATCTCTTGGCTATTCAACCACTGACAAGTCCGGTTATTTCACCGGAGGATATTTATTTGTTTCATGAAGGAAACCTTCATCACAGTTATCGTATTTTAGGCGCACAGCCTGCGACCGTGGATCGCCGTCAGGGGTACCAATTTACCGTATGGGCTCCGAATGCCAAAGAAGTAGGGCTGGCTCTAGATCGTAATGGATGGAACGGTCAACAGGATCCTCTTTATAAGATACCCGATTCTGGATTTTGGACTCGTTTTTTTCCTGAAATCCATGAAGGAACTTTATACAAATTTCGTATATTAACGGAAGATGGGACGGAATTGCTCAAAGCAGATCCATACGCCTTTGAAGCTGAGGTCAGACCACAGACCGCTTCAGTAACAAGTTCCATTCAAGGTTATAAGTGGAATGATGGGGCGTGGAGACGCAAGCAAAGAGGCGTCTACAATAAGCCTTTACATATTTATGAGATGCACATTGGAACTTGGAAGCGCAAAGACGATGGCACGCTGTATACCTATCGGGAAATGGCTGATCTTCTAGTTCCATACTTATTAGAAATGAACTATACCCATGTGGAAATGATGCCCTTAAGCGAGCATCCGTATGACCTTTCCTGGGGATACCAAAATACGGGTTTCTACGCCCCGACTAGTCGTTATGGACATCCAAAGGATCTGATGTATCTCGTAGATACGTTACATCAGGCAGGAATCGGTGTACTGCTTGATTGGGTTCCGGCTCATTTTGCCAAAGACGCACATGGTTTGCGATTGTTCGATGGAACACCTCTATATGAGTATGCAGATCCGTTGTTAGCGGAGAAACCTGGCTGGGGAACACTCAGTTTTGACTACTCCAAACCTGAAGTTTGTTCGTTCTTGATCTCCAATGCTTTGTATTGGATGGAGATGTATCATTTTGATGGACTACGCGTAGATGCAGTGACGAGCATGCTGAAACTTGATTTTGAAAAAGGGCCAGGTCAATTCCGCCCTAATGTAGATGGTGGATTGGAGAACCAAGAAGCTGTAGCGTTCCTCCAGCAATTGAATCAAACGGTATTCCAATACTACCCTTATGCACTGATGATGGCTGAAGAATCAAGTGCATGGCCACTCGTGACCTCTCCGGTCGACGTGGGAGGGTTAGGCTTTAACTACAAATGGAACATGGGTTGGATGAATGATACGCTGGATTATATCGAGTCTGATTTCCATGAGCGTCCATCCAAACATCATTTGCTCACATTTCCTGTCGTCTACTCCTTCTCTGAAAATTATGTGCTTCCTCTCTCCCATGATGAGGTCGTGCATGGCAAAAAGTCATTGCTGGACAAAATGCCAGGAACGTACGAGCAAAAGTTTGACGGGATGCGTGCTTTCTTAGGATACTTCATGACGTTCCCTGGTAAAAAACTATTGTTCATGGGAGGAGAGTTTGGCCAGTTCATCGAATGGAAAGATGAGGATCAACTGGACTGGTTCTTACTAGACTATGACAGTCACCGCAAGCTTCATCAATTTGAACGGGATCTGTCTGCGCTTTACTGCAACGAGAAAGCGTTGTGGGAGCTTGATCATTCCTTAGACGGTTATGAATGGATTGCTCCGGATGATCATGCACAGAGCGTCATTTCATATGTTCGCAAAGGAAAAAAACCTGCGGATACACTCCTTGTGCTCATTAACTTTCAACCAGTCAAGCGGGAGCGTTACCGGATTGGCGTCATGCGTCCCGGTATGTATACCGAAGTTCTGAACAGCGATCATTCCGATTACGGAGGATCAGGTATACTAAATGATATGCAGTTGCCTACAGAAAAGATTCCTTTTCACGGGCATCCATATAGTCTGGAAATTGTTTTACCTCCACTGAGTGTGGTTATTCTAAAAAAGACAACACGCCGGAAAACGGATGAGACATCGAACCAAGTCACTTCTGTCAGACAAAAAACGATTGAAACTATAGCAAGCACCCCGGTCAAACCGAGAAGGAGGAAAAAGGCGTGAACATTCTATTTGCTGCCGCAGAGGCACATCCATTTATCAAAACAGGAGGACTTGCTGATGTGATTGGAGCTTTGCCTCAAGCCTTGCAAAAGGCTGGGGCAGATGTTCGGGTCATTTTACCCAAATATAAAGGTATACCTGATGAATACAAAGAGGCCATGCAACCTGTTATTGTGACGGATGTGCCACTCGGCTGGCGCCGACAATATTGTGGGATCGAAATGATGGAATATGAAGGTATCCCGGTGTACTTTGTAGATAACGAGTATTATTTTGGACGGGATGGCGTGTATGGTTATATGGATGATGGGGAACGGTTTGCGTTCTTCAACCGAGCTGTGCTTGAAGTATTGCCACTTCTGGAATTTAAGCCTGATGTGCTGCATACTCATGATTGGCATGCAGGTATGATTCCTCTGTTGCTGCAGGCACATTATGCCCATGATGCGTTTTATAGTGAGATACGAACGGTCTTTACGATACATAATTTGCTGTATCAAGGCGTATTCCCACATTCGTTGTTCAGTGACTTGCTTGAACTCGATGATCGGTACTTCACCATGGATGGTGTGGAATATTACGGTAATGTGAATTTTCTGAAAGCAGGTATTGTCTATGCGGATCATGTTACTACCGTGAGCCCAACTTATGCTCAGGAAGTACAGACTTCCTATTATGGTTATGGGCTAGATGGACTGCTTAGTTCTCTAGGGAATCGCTTCAGCGGAATCGTAAATGGAATTGATACCAACAGTTATAATCCGGCAACCGACAACAAAATCGCAGTGAAATATCGAACAAGTCTATCCAAGAAAATTGAGAACAAAGTAGAATTACAAAAGGAGCTTGGTCTGCCTGTTCGTCCAGACGTTCCTCTGATGGTTATGGTAACCCGTCTTGTCGATTCAAAAGGGCTAGATCTCGTCTGCCGTGTACTTGATGAACTGCTGTATTACGATGATATTCAATTTGCAGTGCTTGGCACAGGGGAGTCCGATTATGAGCATTGGTTCCGTGAGGCAGCCAATCGCTTCCCGCTCAAGATGTCTGCTCAAATTACGTTTAATGATGGATTGTCCAGGCGCTTCTATGCAGGAAGTGATCTCTTCTTAATGCCTTCACGATTCGAGCCATGTGGCATCAGTCAGCTGCTAGCTCTTCGATATGGCAGCATCCCTCTCGTGCGCGAAACGGGCGGATTGAATGATACGGTGCAGTCTTATAATGAATTTACTGGTGAAGGGAACGGATTCTCGTTCACAAACTTTAACGCCCATGACATGATGAATACGATTCGGCGTGCTCAGGAGTACTACAGAGAGAAGCAGCATTGGAAGACGATTGTGAAAAATGCGATGAGCGGGGACTATAGCTGGGATGTCTCTGCCGAAGAATACATGGATATCTATCGGGATATTACAACGGATAAGTAATATTCAACTTGATCCATTTCGTAAGACGACAAAAAAATGCTCTAACTTGCGTAGCTAGATCTACGCAAGTTGGAGCATTTCGGCTTTTACAGCTACAAACCACAGACTATCTTGTGCAAACCAACTTAAATCGGATAGAGGAGGGACTACCCATGGGGGCTGTTTATTACAAGATTCTATAATTTTATGTTGCATATTCCTCTAGAATCAATGTTCATGTTAAGAATCAAGCAGCCGATATAAAATACGGTAGCCGTAAGGATCAAGCTTGATATGCATGATACCACCGGTAGGAACGACCTCTTCCTCGGTTAGAGCATCTTTCCAATCTTGAGTTTCCATAGGGTGTGAAAGGGTGCGACTCTCTGGGGTATTGTTCATCCAGACCGTAAAATGAAGGCGTTCATCCATACGCTCATATACAATACAAGGGTCATGCTGGTCTGCCTTTAAGAAGCGAAATCGACCTTTACGCAGTGCTTCATTGCTTTTGCGCAAATCAATCATTAGTCGGTAAAAATCATATAGCTCCCGGTCTTGCTTAGCAGAGTCCCACTCCATACATTTGCGGCAATCTGGGTCACTGTCACCACTTATGCCGACCTCATCTCCATAAAAAATACACGGGGTTCCAATGTAAGTGAAAAGGAAAACGACCGCAAGTTTCAATCTTCGCTTATCTTGTCCACTTCTGGACAGCAGACGAGGGGTATCATGGCTGCATAACATATTGAAAATGACTTCATTCGTTTGCTGAGGGTAACGCATGATAAGTGATCCCATCTCGTTTGCAAAATTGTAACCATCCATCGACCCGCAGAAGAACTCCAGCACTTTGTCGGCAAAGGGATAATTCATCACCGAATCGAATTGATCTCCCATGAGCCAGGTCAAGGAATCACTCCACACTTCACCTACGATATATGCGTCAGGATTGGCCGCTTTCACCACTTTACGAAAGTCCCGCCAGAAATGATTATCCACTTCATTTGCGACATCTAGTCGCCATCCATCCAGTTTAATTTCTTTGATCCAATATTCAGCAACATCGAGGAGATAGGCTTTAACTTCAGGGTTAGCTGTATTAAATTTGGGCATGTTGCCATAAAATCCGAATGTGTCATATGAGGGGATACCGTCCTTGATCTGTACGGGGAATTCATTAATATGGAACCAATCTGCATATTTGGAAGCTTGTCCGTACTTCAGCACATCTTGAAAGGGAGGGAAGTCCTCACTGCAATGGTTGAATACCGCATCAAGCATAACGCGAATTCCACGTCGATGGCAGGCTTCGGCTACTTGTTTGAGCAATTCATTGTCTCCAAAATGCGGATCTACTTTTTTATAATCAATGGTGTCATATTTATGATAGGAGTTGGCTTGGAAGAGGGGGGTGAAGTAAATTGCGTTAACGCCTAGTTCTGTTAAATCCTGTAGATGATTCAATACACCTTGTAGGTCACCACCAAAATAGTTATCTAGTTCAGGTTTGCCACCCCAAGGCTGTGTTACTTCAGGGTTCAGTTTTGGATTACCATTCGCAAACCTCTCGGTCATGATTTGATAAAAGACAGCTTCCTTTGCCCATTCTGGTACCTTAAATACATCGATTTCATGTATGTAAGAGAACTCATAATATCCTCCAGTTGGGTAAGGCGGGGTATGATGAAACCCATCGTCAGCCAGATATATATTTTCCGAGCCAGATGTAATTCGAAATATGTAGGAAACTCGCTTGAATTTGGGTTTAACCGCGATCTCCCAATAATCGAACATGCTGTCGGCAGCTGCCTTTTCAAGTTGAATTTCACGGAAGGTACCTGTCCAATCATATTTGTCACCGGTGAGTGCAGTCACGTACTGTACATCATTTCTCTTGGTGCGCACACGCAGATGGATCGTAGACGGATCGTAAGCATAAGCCCATTTGTCTCGAGGAACGTGGTACAACGCTTCAAGCAGCATGAGAGCACCTCCTGAAATTATAAGATAAGGTATGTGTATATAACCAAGTTAGCGAGCGTTGAATCGTTTTTTCTGCATCAGTTGTGGAAATCATACATTTTTTTCAACATTTTCAATATCCTTTTCACAGCATTTCCAGGTTGGTGGTCTATATACATACTCTGCATAAAGAAAAAGCCTACTTTTGAACCCCTAATCAAGGGAGTGAGTAGACTCTGAGCAGTAGGATTTATTTCATCTAATTAATGTTTAAGCTGCTTAAACTCGGACTGGATCGCTTCCAGTAATGAGGACTGAGTTAATACATCGTAAGCGGTTGTTGCAAGCGCCTTAGCACCTAGAATCATGCCGTCTAGCGCACGTTCCTGTAGAGCCAAATCACGAAACTCAATGGAATGCAGGGTATGAACTTCATCCACAACACGAATGTAAGGGTGAATCGCTGGGCAGCGAAGGGATACATTACCAATATCCATCGAGCCATGATCATTGCCACTTACGATCTCTTCTTGTGGAATCCCGAGTTGAACTAGGTTTTCGCTAAATGTGTTTGATAAGCGCTCGTTGGTTACCATCTCATCGTAAGAAGTTTCATAGTTGGACGTGACCAGCTTACATCCAGTCTGCAATGCCGATCCTTCTGCAATTTGAATGACCCGCTCGGTGAGGATATTCAGTTCTTTACGAGTGGCAGCCCGTACATAGAATTGAGCAGAAGCATAATCTGGGATAATGTTCGCAGCTTGTCCACCATGATTAATTACACCGTGGATTCTGACTGTGCTTTTGACCTGTTGCCGGAACGCATTAATGCCATTAAAGGTTTGAATGACTGCATCGAGTGCATTGATACCTTCGTGCGGGCTAGCTGCAGCATGGGACGATTTGCCATGGAACTCAAATTGCACGGCATCAATCGCGAGCGAGCTTCCTGATCTCTCATAGGCATAATAAGGGTGAGCCATGATTGCAATATCACAGTCATCGAACATGCCTGCCTCGGCCATAGGAACTTTGGCACCACGTGTCTCTTCGGCAGGTGTACCGAACACTTTAAGGGTTCCTCCCACTTCATCGAGGATCGACTTGAGACCTACAGCTGCACCGAGACTCATCATACAGATGAGGTGATGTCCACAGGCATGACCAATCTCAGGTAAGGCATCATATTCGCACAATAAAGCAATGGTTGGCCCGGGCTTATCTGCGGTGTAAGTTCCGATAAAAGCTGTATCAAGTCCGAGAATCGGCGCTTCTACTTCGAAGCCATGGTACGTTAATTCTTCTTTTAAGCGAGCAGAGGCAAGATACTCTTCGTTGCCAAGTTCGGGATTTGCACCGATGTATGATGAAATTTCTTTAAAACGGGAAGCATATTGGTCAATAACCGTTAAAATTTGTGATTTGGAATGTGTCATCGTAAGCCCCTTCTCGAAGAAAATAAAAATAGTGAAATGATTATATCATGTTTGCTCTCATTTTTCAGAAACAAGTCAAGATTTGTAAAAACAAAATGCATTGCATAATCATGCATTGTACTTTATAATGACTCAGGCATCGATATGAGGCTTATGCATCATTTTTATGGGCAGCTTCTCAAAAGCAGATATATCGAGTGAAGTAAAACCATGGACAAAGTCGTATACAAAGTATTGTAAGGGGAGAACAGGGTTGAAATTGATTAGTCGTTATACCATCATGCTGCTGACTTTTGTGCTGATGTTGACAGTTGCTGTACCAGCGGCACTCGCAAGCGGCACTACGGACAATTCAGGCGGTAAAAAATTGGTGCTTGGTACAAGTGCCGACTTCGCGCCATATGAATTCCATAAAGTGATTAATGGAAAAGATGAAATTGTTGGATTTGATATTGAAATTGCAAAAGAAATCGCTGCTGATCTAGGAGCGGAGCTTGTCATTGAGGATATGGGATTTGACGGGCTTCTACCGGCACTCCAGAGTGGTCGTGTAGACTTAGTCATCTCAGGCATGACACCAACGGAAGAGCGTAAGAAAAGCATCGATTTCTCTGATACGTATTATAAATCGAAGCAAGTCATTATGATTCGCACGGAAGACGCAGGAAAATATTTAACGATGGCGGATCTGCAAAATGAGAAAATCGGGGTTCAAAAGGGCTCCATACAGGAAACTATTGGTCAAGGAATCCCAGGTGCTCAATTAACGGCATTGGATAAAATCTCCGATATCGTTCTGCAATTGCAGACTAACCGTGTTAATGCAGCAATCGTGGAAGATACTGTAGCTGCTGGTTATCTGGATGATGCTATTGGTTTAGCACCGATTGTGGTAGACGAAGAGCAGGTCGAGGCTGCAATCGGAATTCGCAAAGGTAACACAGAATTGCTGAATGCGGTAAATAGTACATTGGAACGGCTTAAGAGTGAAAATAGAATTGAAGAAATGGTAACTGAAGCAAGCCAATTGATGGTAGGTAAAGATACCAAAAATATATTTGAAGTATTTTGGGCGTATAAAAGCTTCTATGCTAAAGGTATTGGTTACACACTCCTCTTATCTGCACTGGGTGTATTATTCGGGGTAATCATCGGTTTGATTATCTGTATGTTCCGTATGCATGATATGGCTATTCTGCGTTGGATCGGTACAGCGTACGTTGA
This sequence comes from Paenibacillus sp. ACRSA, assembly GCF_022346845.1. Taxonomy (NCBI): domain Bacteria; kingdom Bacillati; phylum Bacillota; class Bacilli; order Caryophanales; family Paenibacillaceae; genus Paenibacillus; species Paenibacillus sp. ACRSA. The sequence continues at coordinate 74,918 of NZ_JAKRNP010000005.1, forward strand.
ACTGATTCGTGGTACGCCAATGCTCGTGCAATTGATGATTATCTATTATGGTTTGTCACTGACCTTTGGAATTAATTTCTCGGCGCTACAAGCCGGTGTAATCACACTCTCTATCAACAGTGGTGCTTATCTTGCAGAGATATTCCGTGCAGGGGTGCAAGGTGTAGATCGTGGACAACTTGAGGCTGCTCGTTCACTTGGCATGGGTAGAGGTGCAGCGATGCGCTACATTATTTTGCCCCAAGCGTTCAAGGCTGTCTTGCCGGCAATCGGTAATGAGTTTGTAACGATTATTAAAGAGTCTTCCATTATTTCGATTATTGGTATGGTCGACATTATGTATCAAGCAAGTGTGGTCAAAAATATTACGTACCAAGGGATGAATCCATTCCTTATTGCAGCAGCAATTTATTTTGTAATGACCTTCATATTGTCCAAGCTGCTCGGACGACTGGAAAGGAAGTTGAATGCAAGTGATCGACGTTAGTCAATTATATAAATCCTATGGAAAAAATGAAGTGTTAAAAGGCATTGATGTCACGATTGGCAAAGGTGAAGTTGTCGTTGTCATCGGACCATCCGGTTCGGGTAAAAGTACGTTTTTGCGTTGTCTGAACTTGCTTGAGCAGCCGACTTCAGGCGAGATCCTATTTGAAGGTGTTTCAATTACAGAACCGAAGCATAACATCAATGCTACTCGTGAGAAGATGGGTATGGTGTTTCAACATTTCAACCTGTTTCCTCACAAGACGATCCAGCAGAACATCACGATTGCCCCGATCAAAGTAAAGAAACAATCCGTGCAGGAAGCCGATCAGATTGCAGCCGATTTGCTTAAAACGGTTGGTCTTTCTGACAAAAAAGATGCATACCCTAACCAGTTGTCCGGTGGACAAAAACAGCGTATTGCGATTGCGAGAGCACTCGCGATGCAGCCACACGTAATGTTGTTTGACGAGCCAACTTCAGCACTTGATCCAGAGATGGTTGGAGAGGTGCTTGATGTCATGAAACGTCTGGCAGAGGGTGGAATGACAATGGTCATTGTTACACATGAGATGGGCTTCGCTCGTGAAGTAGGAGACCGGATTCTGTTTATGGATGGCGGAGTAATTATAGAGCAAGGAACACCTGATGAAGTGTTTGGTGCACCTAAGAATGCTCGTACACGTGATTTTCTTGCCAAAGTTCTATAGTAATGTGATCATAAGCTGTTGAGCCAGCTGGGGAACACTAATGAATGAAGGATAACAAAATTGCCTTGTCGACATCATCGTCGGCAGGGTTGTTTTTATTTGTTTACAAGATACATAATTGGAAGCAATGAAAAACAAAAGGTAACTTTTTTGTTACTTATGTAGAAGACATATATGAATTGTTAATGTGAAAATAGCTTATTTTATTAACCCATTTTGAAGTAGAGTAAACGTATTGGTAAGATTTACTACAACTATAGGTTACAAGATTGTGATATATTGTTCCTGCCGAAACTTCTGAGGAGGAAGTGCGGGGGATGTAACGATGCAGAAACGAGATTTGATGATCGCGTACTGCTAGGGGTGAATTAGGACGTACATAACGTAAGTGCATGTGATTGAACCTATAGGGTGGTTTCCTCCATCCGAATCCGACAACTAACCTCGCAGGCATAATGAGGGAGGAAGACCATGTTTAACAAGAAACGTATTGCGAAAGCAGCAACAGCATTGCTGACAGCAGCTATGCTCATTCAGGCCGTTCCAGCTTACGCTGACTCTGTTCATGTGGCCAAAGAGGGGGATACATTCTATACCTTATCCAAACAGTATGGTGTAGGTATGGACGCACTCATTAAAGCAAATGCCAATATTTCACCTTATAACATCTATGGTGGGCTGAAAATTACTGTACCTGGACAAGCCAACACCGTCTCGGCAGCAGCGGCTCCAGCAGCCAAAGCAGAGGCTAAAACAATCACAACAGCGAGCTTAGATGTCAATGCAGACAGCAAAGTGGTTGAAGCCTGGGGTAAAACATTTGATTACAGTAAATCCATTGAAATGAAGGCAACAGCATACTCTGCAGATCCATCCGAAAACGGAAAATGGGGTGCTGTAGATTACTTCGGTAATCCGCTTGAACTGGGTACAATCGCTGTAGATCCAAGTGTGATCCCGCTGGGAACCAAAGTGCTCGTGACAGGTCACACACACCCAGGACTGCCGAAACAAGCGTTTGTAGCTACGGCGCGAGATACAGGCGGTGCAATTAAAGGTAAACGCGTTGATATTTTCATTCCTGGTAGTAAACAATCCGTGAGCACATTCGGTTTCCAAGATGTTGAGCTTTACATTCTAAAATAAACGTCATGCAAACAAAATGAAAAAGGGTGTCTTCCATTCACAGTCTGCTGTGAGTAGAGGACGCCCTTTTTAGTTTAACGTTGGATCAGACGATTCATACGCAGCTATTCACTAATCATTTATGCTTACCGAGATACCAACCGAAGCGATCTCTTAAATCGCTATGCTGGAATTACTTGCTCTTAGAGATGTTTAACATCTCGTCCAGTGTTACAAGGCTATATCCCCGTGCTCGAAGCTCCTCAATGATCTCTGGTAACGCATCAATCGTTCCTTGTAGGTTAGAGCCCACTCCGCCTCCTGCATGTTGAAGAACAATCGACCCTGGTTTAACAGCCGATAAAATATTCTGCTTCACTTCATCTTTGGAAAGACCTTTCCAATCGAGTGAATCGACATTCCAGTTCACAATGCTATATTGTTGCTTTTGAGCCCATTGAAGCTGTTTTTCATTAATATCCCCGTAAGGTGGGCGAATCATTTTTGGCGTATACCCGGATAGATTGCGAATGATATCCCCGGTATGTAAAATTTGTGTGCGAAAATCGTTCATCGTCAGCTTACTAAATTCAGGGTGACTATAGCTGTGGTTACCAATGATATGACCTTCACGAACCATGCGTTTGACTAGAGCCGGATGTTTCTCTGCCCGTTTGCCTACAATAAAAAAAGTCGCTTTGACCTTATATTTCTTCAAAACATCCAATACCTGTGGAGTGAATCTTGGATCAGGAACGTCATCAAAAGTCAGAGCAACCTGTTTGGTGGAAGGCCCATTCGTCTTGAACGTATCAGCATATTTCTGTCTAAGTTGACCTAGCGTGAGCTGTTCATCGCTTTGTGCATCAAACTCGGTGACAGGTGTACTGGCTTGGTTCGGTTCAGCCGACATATGAGCAGGAGCGAAATTTCCGCTCAAGAGAAAGACGATAAATGATATTGCGATGAGGCGAATACGCATAATAGCAGCCCCCTTTTCCCAAAATGCGTTCTCTATGGTATGCCCGATGTAATCGTGATTTATTCGACTTGTGAGATGTTTCATTGTCAGTCTCTCGAATCTTGTTCATAATTCGGACCATAACATGAGATAGAGAAAAGGATAGGTGGATTAGCATGAGTAAATATGATTTGAGTTCTATTCGATTACAGGTTGTAGAAGTGGGGCACGACAAAGTGTTCATGGTTACAGGCGGCGATGCACATATAGGGGCGGTGGCAACCTATTATGTAGATCACGATCGTCTTAGTGGGGCTACCTTTCATGTTCCAGGGCATAAGGAGCAGGAGCTATGCGAGAGGCTTGCGCGCAAGGCGGCACATCAGTTGAAGGTTACGGTGACGGTAATTATGGGCATTCATTTTGATGCGATCACACGCATGCAGATTGATGAAATCGTGCAGACTGCAGAGAGGCTTCTTGATGAACATCTGCTGCAAAAAGGTCAAATAAATGAATAATTTTACATGATGAAGAAGTTTGTTATGATTTTTTTTGCTAAAATTGAAACGGGTTGAGGATTATCACGTATGTATGATTATATACAAGGTTGTAATATCGACTAGGAGGAATAACATAATGTCCATTTTCAAACGTTTACGAGATCTAACGATGTCCAATATTAACTCCATCATTGATAAGGCAGAAGATCCAATTAAAATGACAGATCAGTATATCCGTGATATGCAAGAGGACTTGCAAGATGCGGAGAAGGCTGTAGCAGCACAGATCGCCATTGAGAAGAAGTTCAAGCAGCTTTACGAAGAGCAAGAAGCTTTAGTGAAGAAACGCGAAGAGCAAGCGCACACTGCAGCTCGCGCACAAAATATGGATTTGGCTCGCCGAGCGCTTGAAGAAAAGAAAACGGCTGAAGAAAAAATGGCTGAATACAAAACAAGCTATGATCAGAATAAAGCTTCTGCTGACAATCTGCGTGGTAAGTTAGATGAGATGCGCAAGCAGTTAACGGAAATGAAAAACAAACGTGAGACTTTGGTTGCTCGTTATAATGCAGCGAAGGCTCAAACTGAAATCAACAAAGCGCTGAACGGATTCAGTTCTGACACAGCAAGTGCTGGAATGAAGCGTATGGAAGAAAAAATGATGCAAATGGAAGCACAGGCTGAAGCAAGCAATGAAATGTCCTCCAAAGGAAAGTCCTTGGACGATGAATTCGAGAAGCTTGGTAAAGATCAGGCGGTTGAAGATGAACTGGCAGCACTGATGAAGCAGTACGATAATAAGAACTAACTTTTGGATGAAGTAAGGAAATTAGCGGAGAAGAGACATGTGTTTCTTCTTCGCTTTTAAATGCGGTTCATGTTGAAATGTGGGGGCTGTTGAAATGGATTTGAACATTTTGGCAATGCTGGTCTGGACGTTATCGGGTTCGGTTTTGCTGTTTGTCTTGATGTATGTGGATTCATTGTTTACGAAATACAAGGATTTTGCTGAAGTGAAAGCAGGCAATATGGCTGTAACCACTCGGATGGTTATGAAGCTGTTTGCCCAAGGTTATGTACTAGCGACCTCCATCTCAACTGCAGGACATCTTGGTGAGGCACTGCTCGTATCTGTCGTATCCTTTATTATATTGCTGATTCTGGAGAATGGCGTGCATTATGTTATTCGTACAAGAGCCAATCTAGATCTGGATACAGGTATTCAACAAGGGAAAACAGGGTATGGTCTCTTCTCAGGTGCATTGCATATTGTAGGCGCATTAATTATTGCAGCTTGCTTATAAATTGAGGGTCAACCAACCTCTAGAAGATATAGAACGGGAGTTAATGGGCATGAGTGTATGGAAACGGATTAAAGGAATACTAGCTAAACCCGAACCGCCTCGGGCCGAGAAGACGATGCTACAACTTGAACCTGGTGATATCTGTGAAGTCTCTCTTGTGACATATGAGGTTGTTGGGCGGGTACATCATCGTTCGAGAAATGCCGTCGTATTAACACTGCAGGATGGTACAGCTTTTAGACACTTGCACATTGAAGAACGTGAATTGACACGTTATGCACTCTACACACCCATTGATGGTCGTCTAGATGCACCAGATGAGGTACCAACCTTATTAGATCTAGATGGACGCGCTTACCACTTGGAGGAAGAATATGGAGGTATGGTAACGACTGCAGGCAGAACACCATATGGCCAGGCAGGAGAGCAGCTCGTGTGGCAGTATCAGTCTGATGATCAAAAGCTACTTCGTGTGGAGTGGCAAGACAGACGTTTTACACTTTATGAGGGTGAGGTTATCCTTCCTGCGGATATCAAAGTGATTCGTTCGAGCTAGGAGAGGTTCCCATGAAAAAACGCATGGCACATAATTTGAAATTAATGTTGGTTCTTAGCCTTGTGATGTCACTGTTGTCCGCTTGCGGTGCACCTACCGTACAGGACACCTACCCACTTGAATCTGTGAGTGGTAGCGGTAACACCACATCCTATGTATACCGGGCTGCTGAGCGTACCGTTCCAGAGGTTGCCCAGGAATTGTCTGAGCAGCGTCAACCCGATCAGATTTCGGCTGAGAGTACCGAGCGGATGTTCCTGGTGTATCAGGATCAATATTACCATTTACAGCAGGATCCCAATAAAGAGGAAGACACGTTAATTGAAGTTGATTCCAAAGAATACGTTCGTCAGAACTACGATTCTTCCTTTTTACAGGGATATTTAACCGCAACGTTAATCGGAAATTTGTTTGATTCCTTTGGCGGAGGCGGAAACGGGAAATATCGTGGGTATACAAACAAAGACACGTACAAACCAAGGGAAGGCACGTTTCGTGCGCCTACAAGTAATGACAAAAAGCTTGCTCCACCGATTACCGTGGAACGCAAAGGCTCAATTACTAGACGTGGTGGCGATACGGACACCAGTGTAGGTTCTGGCGGAGGTTTGTTTAGTCGCAAGAAGGAACCAAGTTCAGGTAAGATTGATCGCGGCAAAAGTGGCGGATTATTCAACTCACCCAAGAGCTCTTACAAAAAGCCAAAAACGAGGGTGGGCGGAGGCCGAATTATGCGGCGAAGGTAGCACGGACTTTCTAACCATTACATTGTAACTTATAAGAACAGCGAAGAGGTAAGGTGGAGTAGGCTCTATCCACGTATCAATCTCGGACGCTGTTCTTTTTTTATTGCTTCATGAATTACGAACATGATTCGATTTGCGGGTACGCGGGATCGTTGTTGCGGGTTGTTTGCGAATCCAGCGAATAAACGGAGCCATGCGTTCATGCTCTCGAAGAGCCTGCAGCGTAGTTAATCCCTGCGTCATAATATCTCGATTTGTGAAGAGGGAATGAATTTGTTTGTGGCATGCAATACATAGATCCGTAGTAGGCATGAAGCTGCCTCCCATCTGCTTGGGCGTAAGATGATGGACAGTTGTTTCGACAGGCTCTCTACCACATAATTCACATCGATTATTCACATGGGATTCCTCCATTTCTACAGCATATTATGGTCAATCCATGAACAAATGATGTTATATCCGTTACAGAATAGGGATAACGCTTGTCACCTTATGACTTTCAAGCTACACTTTTAGACATAGAGATTGCTCACTTAGGAGGCTCGACTGCATTGAAATTAAACTCGCATACTGATGATATGACAAATGCTAAATTCAATCGAACGGCTGTACAGGTTCCTGATGCCCAAGCTAAAATTGCTGCTCATGTACGACCAGGCGCAATCGAGAAAGTGTCCTTAGAATCGGCACATGGGCGCACGCTAGCGGAGAAGATCGTTGCACCACATCCATATCCGTTCTTCCGCAGATCAGGAATGGATGGCTATGCCATAGTAAGCAGCGACACGCTTCATGCTAGCAGCGAACAGCAAATCTGGCTTCGTGTTGTAGATGAAATTCCTTGTGGTTATACTTCGGATCAGACGATTACGCCAGGTACAACAGCGCGAATTATGACCGGAGCACAGGTGCCAGAAGGTGCTGACGCTGTTGTGATGCTTGAGATGACCGAGAGCAAAACAGAGAATGGCGAGCAATGGATTGGCTTGAAGCGACATGTACTGGCAAAGGCTAACATTACGCCAATTGGCTTAGAAGTAGAAGAAGGCCAGTTGCTGCTGGATGCAGGCACACTGATCCAGGCAGGTGAACAATCCGTGTTAGCTACATTTGGTGTAGCGGAAGTACCTGTATTTCGACGTCCGAAGGTGGCGATCTTCGCAACGGGAACCGAATTGTTAGCTTTGGACGAGCCATTGCAGCCTGGACGGATTCGTAACAGTAACAGTTATTTGCTGCGCTCACTCGTTGTTGAGGCAGGTGGTGAGCCGATTATGTACGGTTCCATCGCAGATGATGCGGAAACCGCGCGTAAGACACTAGCTGAAGCAGTCAAGCACAACGATATGGTTGTTACAACAGGCGGCGTGTCTGTAGGTGACTATGATATTATGGGAGATCTGGTGCGTGAAGACGACATCGAAATGCTGTTTAACAAAGTAACAATGAGACCAGGAAGTGTCACGACAGCAGCCATCGTGGATCAAAAAAACCTATTTGCATTATCAGGCAATCCAGGAGCATGTTTTGTTGGATTTAACTTGTTTGTTCGACCTACGATTCGCATGATGCAAAATGATCCTCATCCTTATTTGCAGGAATGGACAGCGATATTGGATGAAGGGTATACAAAGGTAAATAACTATACCCGTTTTGTGCGGGGACGAATAGAAGTTCGAAATGGTGAGGTTCACGCATTGCCGGCAGCAGCTCGGGTTGATGAATCCAGTGTGATGATCACGATCAAAGATAGCGAATGTTTGATTATTATTCCGCCTGACAAAAAGGGCATTCCTGCGGGTGAGCTAGTGCGGATTCTTAAGCTACCTACAGGTCTTGTGAGATAGGCTATGTCAAATATCAAAACAAAGCAACCTCATATCGTGCAGATCGTGGGATATAAAAACTCAGGTAAAAGTACGCTAACAGCAGCGTTGACTAAACAACTGACCTTTCTTGGACGCAGGGTCGCCGTCATTAAACATGATGGACATGATCACTTCAAGATGGATCAGGAAGGCACGGACTCATATAACTTCACTGCGAATGGAGCCTCGACTGTCGTTGTGATGTCCGATACACGGACGGCCATCATTGAACAACGAGCTACAGAGCTTCGTGACATGATTGAATATTTAACCGAGTATGACTGGATTCTGATCGAAGGGCACAAGCAAGCGACATATCCCAAGCTTCTGATGATCCGTGAACCCGAAGATCTCATATTGTACGAACAATTACAGGGGATCATAGCCGTGGTTACAAGGGCAGCAGTAGATCGTGACGATGTAGCTTGTGAGCAGTTAGTTTGGCACGATATTCAGCAGACAGAGCATATCGGTAACTGGCTGTTACAACGTATTGAAGGGATTTAAGATCGAAGCATGCTGAGTTCGATTATAATATTGATTATGTTCTAGTATGTGAAATAGAGCGATTGATCCGAAGAGTTGAGACCTAGGATCAATCGCTCTATTTTTATCTTACCTAGTCTCAAGTATGAGACTAGTTTAAGACCCGGTACCTTCGTTGCGACGTTCAATCGCTTCTGACATTGTTTTGTCGGTGAGATGGGCATAAATTTCGGTAGTCTCTGTAGAGGCATGCCCTAGTTGTTCTTTCGTTTTGTATATATCGTTCTGCAAATAATAATCGGTAGCGAAGGAATGGCGCAGCTTATGTACAGTCAAATAAGGTTTGCCAAACCGCTTAGCATATTTCATGATCATGGCCTGGATCGCGCGCTTCGTCATTCGACTTCCCTCAGATTCTCCATTGCGTAGAGCAATGAACAAAGCCTTCTCCCGTTTCGGTGTACGGTACCTTGTCTGTCTTAGGTTGGTATAGATGGCAAGTTCATCTTTGGCCTGTTCTCTGAAGTAGACAGGTGTCTTGTACGTTTCGTCATTGTTACCTTTGCGGTAAACATATAACAGCTTGTTATTTAGATCAAGGTCATCCAAGTTCAGATTAACTATTTCGGATACTCGCAATCCGGAGTTCAAGATGAGGCTGGCAATACAGGCATCTCGTTCTTTGTTCAGCTCATGTGAGTACAGCGCTTGTTTATTCTTCTCCACATCCACCGCATAACCTTCCAAAATGTATCCGATGAATTCTAGTAATTCTTCATCTTCGAGAATTTTTCCTTTTAGTTTGGCGGCAGTATCCTTCGGTTTATGTGTGCGCTTAATTTCAATTTTGGCCATAATATTGCGCTTGAGTAGTGGGTAGAAATCTTCATCTTCGGCAATCTGGCTTAAGTAGTGAAAGAGTGAACGTAGGGATGATAATTTACGGGATACCGTAATTCTGGAATTAGCTCCCTCACGCTTGGTTGTAAGGAACAACCGATAAGCGGTTACGGAATCCATTCGGAGCACTTCTAGCTCTAATAAAGTGACCTCTGTGTTGGTGCTAGCTGCAGACAAGCCTTCCGCTCGGAGCCAGCTAAAGAATGTATCATAGTCTCGCAGATACTCCAGCAAGGTGGAGGGAGAGAGATCCGGTAATTTATAGTCAATGAATTGCTGGACAAACCAGGGCATGGTAGGTAGCTTCTCATCCAGCTTGCGTCGGTCAATTTCTTTTTGAACATTAGTCAATGTCGGCACCTCCAAGATCAATCATTTCTCAAGATAGTCTATGCTTAAGTGTACCATAATTTACATGGTCACAGTCTGTTCACGAACGTCATGTAGGTTGGTTCGTCATTCTTGCCCTTCCGCGATCAAACCTTTAAAGTAATAAATATAGTAATAAATCGTGGAGCAGGGGAGATGAACCGGATGAATATGAAACTGGAGCTGGTTCCCTGGGAACGTCGTCAGGTAATTCGGCATTTAATGCAATTCTATCTTTATGATTTCACCAAATATCTTAATATTGATGTTGACCATAATGGAGTGTTTCCAGAATACCCTGGATTGGATGCATTCTGGGCAGAAGAAGGACGCAAATTCCCTTTCTTGATAACGAGTGATGGAGCGCCAGCTGGATTCGCTCTGGTAGAACGCTTTGAACCAGGAAATATCGACAATGATTACTACTTAACTGAATTTTTTGTGATGCAAAAATATCGGCGCAGCGGAGTGGGGACACAAGCGGCGCATGAGTTGTTTGAACGGTTTCCTGGTCGTTGGAAGGTTACACAGGTACGTAACAACGTAGTCGCTCAGGCTTTCTGGCGCAAGGTTATTGGAGCCTACACAGGCGGACGTTTTCGAGAAAAGTTCCATCCGGAGCTTGGTAATCCCAGTCAATTTTTTGTGACTTAATGGATAAATAAATGAAAAAACTACATATTGTAAGCTAGATAAGGAGTGTATGAAATGAACAAGCCGGAATTTCATCTGGAGGGACAAACGGCACTGGTGACAGGTGCAGGTAGAGGGATTGGTAAGGCGATTGCCATAGGGCTTGCTGAGTCGGGCAGTGATGTAGTGTTGGTATCACGGACTTTCAGTGAAATTGAGGAAACTGCAGCCTACATTCAAGAACACACAGGGCGCAGAGCGATAGCTCTTGCTGCCGATGTAACGTCCAGAGAGCAGCTCGAAGAGACATTCAGAGAGGCCATTGCTGCGATGGGAAGGTTGGACATTCTTGTTAATAATGCAGGTATGAACATCCGCACACCTGCACTCGAAGTAACGGACGAGCAATGGGAAACGATTATGCAGACTAATCTGAAATCGGCTTTTATGGCGTCACAAATAGCTGGTCAACATATGAAGGATCAGGGCGGTGGAAAAATCGTAAATATCTCCTCGGTTGGCGGGCATACAGCCCTTCGGACTGGCGTTGTGTATGGATCGACGAAGGCAGCCATGATACATATGACGAAGGTGCTTGCAATGGAGTGGGGGAAATACGGAATTCGTGTCAATGCTGTTGGCCCGTGGTATTTCCGTACCCCACTGACCGAGAAGCTATTGAATGATGCCGAATACCTTGGAGAGATCATTGAGCGAACACCACTTCAGCGCGTCGGTGAGCTACATGAGGTAGTGGGACCGGTTATATTTTTGGCATCCGATGCGGCAGGCTATATCACTGGGCAAACGCTCTTAGTGGATGGTGGAATGTCCATTTATGGGTTTTGAAACCAGTTAAATCGGGTAATAGTTCTGGTTAGGTTTGTCTTCATTAACGATATTACGAAGTTTGGAGGAGGAATCATCCATGGAACGACGTGAATATGGGAATACAGGTATGCAAGTGAGTACACTTGGATTTGGTGGAGCTGAGATTGGACAGAACGTTTCTAAGGAAGATGTGGCGACATTGTTAAACAGTGCGTTAGATGCAGGACTTAATATCATTGATACCGCTGAATGTTATGGGGAAAGTGAGACATTGATTGGAGAGGTGTTGTCACATCGTCGAGATGACTATTATCTATTTACCAAATGTGGACATGCCGCTGGGATCGAAGGGCCGAATTGGGATGCTAAAGTGCTGGAGCAAACCATTGATCGGAGTCTGAAGCGTCTAAAAACGGACTATGTGGATGTCATTCATCTACATAGCTGTTCTGAAGAAGTACTTCGGCAAGGGGCAGTTATAGAAGTTCTTCAGCGAGCGAAGCAAGCAGGGAAAACCAGATTTATTGGATATAGCGGGGATACGAAGGATGCACTGTACGCAATAGAGACTGGGGCATTTGACAGTTTGGAGACCTCCCTAAATATTGCTGATCAAGAGGCGATTGAGCTGACTTTACCTGAAGCACGTAAAAGAAACATGGGGGTAATCGCCAAAAGACCGATCGCGAACGCAGCATGGACACATGAGACGCTTCCGGAAAAGGATTATTCCTATATGTATTGGAAGCGCTTGAAGGAACTAGACTATGCTTTTCTCAAAGACACTGACGTGCAGAAAGCTGTTGAAACGGCCTTACGCTTCACCTTGAGCACAGAGGGTGTGGATACAGCAATTGTCGGAACCTCTAAGCCGAATCGTTGGCAGCAAAATGCGGATCTCGTATCCAAAGGAGCATTGCCACAAGATGTTTATGAAGAGATTAGAGCGCATTGGAAAAAGGTTGCAAGACCTGATTGGACAGGACAAATATAAGAGGCAACATAGTTCTTTAAGTATAAAGGATCTTCAAATGTACAACGATTTCGTGAAAATCATGTTGAGCCAGCATGCTCTTAATATAAGTTGAAAAGGCCGCCGATGGTGGCTTTTTTTGTATTTTTTTCTCTATCTGTTGATACTGAAATTCGATGGGAAGCCTTTAGTGATTGATATTACTTATTTTCAATACATGAAAAATTCAGAAAAATAAACCACTCAAAAAGCTCAGAAAGAATTCACAGAAACTAACAACTACTCAATAGCTACCCAACAGTGCCCAACATCAACTCAGCAACAACAACCCTAGTATCTGTAGCTCATGAAAACTTTAATTATACTATTTCAACATATGAAAAATTCATAATAGAAAAATCAATTGTACTTAACTTCTGTCACCGTCGCGATACTATTTCGCTCCCTAACTGGAGAAAAAACAAACCATTCCTGAACCCTAAAGTCAACCTACATTTTCAAAATAAGATCCCATATAAAAATGAGAAAATACTGGATTTTTACTGAAAATTACGATAAAGTTAGCTTATATAATGAAACGTAGTTTCATCTAACGAAACCACAAGGAGGAATTAGATGTCTTATCATTTCTATGGTCTTGACCACGTGCAACTAGCGGCTCCAGAAGGTTGTGAAAAAGAGGCTCGTCACTTTTATAATCAGTTATTAGGGTGGCGCGAAATCCCCAAACCTGAAGCTCTACAAAAACGTGGTGGCGTATGGTTTCAATGTGGTGCTCATCAAGTGCACATTGGAGTCCAAGAAGCTTTTGTTCCTGCCTTAAAAGCTCACCCTGCCTTTCATGTGCAGAATTTGGATGAGCTACGTGATGATCTGCAACATAAACAGATTGAAGTAATTCATGATGACGCACGGACAGATGAAGGGGTAAGAAGGTTTTACTTGAGTGATCCGTTTGGTAATCGGCTTGAATTTCTTGAATGGATGTCTGCATAAGTTTTGATTGCTAATAAGCAAGAAATGTGTATAATTGATTGGACAATAGAATTACATGAAAGTTTTCTAGGGTTCCGCGACAGAGATGTCGGTCTGGTCCGAGAGAAAACTCACAGCCGTTTGGTTGTGTCACGGAAGGACAAAAGCCTGGGAGATAAACTGCGTAACTGCAGTTTGTTTCCCAGGCTTTTTTTTGTTTTGATTGCATGTAATTCTATTGCAAAATGCAACTTATGAAGAAGGAGTGTGACAACAATGAACAAAACCTGGTTATCCGTAATCGTAGCAGCCATTTTTGAGGTAGGTTGGGTGATTGGCCTGAAGCATGCGAGTGGAGTGTTGGAATGGGGGTTAACCCTGATCGCAATCATTATAAGTTTTACCTTGATGATTGCAGCTTCACGTTCGCTTGCTGTAGGAACGGTATACGCTGTATTTGTTGGACTTGGCACAGCCGGTACTGTACTTGCAGAGATTATTCTATTTGGTGCGGCGGTGCAGACGGGTAAAATGTTACTCATTGGATTACTCTTGCTTGGTGTGATCGGTCTCAAAATGTTAAGCAAAGAGAAAACGAAGGAGGTGCATCATTAATGAGCTGGATATTTCTAATTATGGCCGGAATATTTGAGATGATCGGAGTGCTTATGATCAATAAGCTGCACAAAGACCGAAATTTGATTTCATTGATTCTGTTAATTGCAGGCTTTGGCCTGAGCTTCTGGTTGTTATCTCTGGCGATGGAGACTCTTCCAATGGGAACGGCATATGCTGTGTGGACGGGAATCGGAGCCTCTGGCGGAGCGATTTTAGGCATGATTTTTTATGGGGAACCTCGAAATGTACTACGAATTGTATTTATTACGATGGTGCTCGGCTCCGCAGTAGGATTAAAGCTAGTGAGCTAAACGATTTATAGCTTGACTTGTAACCCGTTACAGCCGATACACTCAACTCATGAAATAGTTTTAACCTAGGAGTGCATTCCAACATAATATTGCCTTTCATGAGGGGGAAGCAAGAACATGAGTAAGGATCAACAACGTAAAATTATATTTATTGATATCGACGGTACACTTGTGACGGATGATGGCAGTGTACCGGAGTCTGCCCAAACTGCTTGTCGTTTGGCGAGAGAGAACGGGCATTTATTGTTTCTATGCACAGGACGTTCGAAGGCTGAAATATATGATGAGATCTGGGATCTGGGATTTGACGGGCTGATTGGTGCAGGAGGCGGTTATGTGGAAGTGGATGGAGAGACCCTCTATCATAAAAAAGTACTTCCTGAAGATGTACTCGATATGGTTAATTTCTTCAATGAGCATGGTATTAATTTCTACCTTGAATCGAATTCGGCATTGTACGCAAGCCCTAATCTGAAGACTCACCTGGAGAGATTGTTGCATGGAGATGTAGAGAATGATCCTGTGGCACGGCAACAAATGGAGGCATCACCACATCCGTTTATCACTCAACTCACTTATGGGGAAGCGGATTGGAACAAAGAAGATGTCAACAAAGTGTGTTTCCTAGAGAGCAAGGTTCCATTTGCAATGATTCAGCAACGGTTTGAAGGGAAATTCCAAGCTATTCAGTGTACAGTCCCAATCTTCGGAGAAGACAGTGGAGAATTAATGCTGCCTGGCATTCATAAGGCTGTTGCAATTGCAGATGTGCTACATCATCTTGGTTTGCCCGTGGAACATACGATTGGAATTGGAGACGGGATGAACGATGTTGAGATGCTGGAATTTTGCAAATTGGGAATTGCGATGGGCAATGCCAAGCCTGGACTGAAAGAAATCGCAGATGATATTACAGATGATCTAGAGAATGATGGGCTATACAAAAGTTTTGTGAAGCATGGTCTCATTTCCGTTTAAACGATTATTGATATACGGATATCCTAACTGGTATAACATCATAACAAGTGAAAAGTTCGAGAAGTCGCCGATTGGCGGCTTTTTGAGCTTTGATTGGAACTGAAACGTCGTACATGACTATAACAGGTAGCCAGTTCAGAATGACTACCTGTTTTTTTGATTATTACGTTACGTGGATCCATTCTCGACGAACATATCCTTTTGATTTTGTTTTCGAAAGCTACGGGGAGACTCACCAACTGTTTTGGTGAACAGAATCGTGAAGTAGTTTGGATTATCATAGCCAACGAGTTTGGCAATTTCCCATACCTTTTTCTTA
This sequence comes from Paenibacillus sp. ACRSA, assembly GCF_022346845.1. Classification (NCBI taxonomy): domain Bacteria; kingdom Bacillati; phylum Bacillota; class Bacilli; order Caryophanales; family Paenibacillaceae; genus Paenibacillus; species Paenibacillus sp. ACRSA. The sequence continues at coordinate 90,570 of NZ_JAKRNP010000005.1, forward strand.
GTAGAGACTAATAAACGGGTAGCTTCTCCCATTCTACGCTGGATCAAGTAGTGATAAGGAGACGTACCATAGTGTTTGGAATACATATGAATCAGATAATAGAAGTCAATGTGAAAATGATCCGCTAGTTCTTTTAACTTAATGGGTTGTCTGTAGTTAGTATCCAGATAGTCTTTAACTCTCTCCGCAAGGTTATTGCTCAGAACGATCTCGCTTGCTGTGCGCTGATGATGTGACATCCGATGAATAATGATCAATATGGCTTTTAGCACATGATGAGAGATATATTCGTACCCGTCTTCACGGATTGAAAACTCATTGAACATCGTCTGCATTAACGAACAGAGTTCCTCCGAATAGCGGTTCGAGCGAATGACAGGTTCACTGCCAGGGGAAACCACCCAATCTCGATCTGGATGAACCCCTTCATGGAAACGGAAGCCACAATAATAGGTGGATAACGGGAACTCAGGATCAGATTTCTCTTCATGTAATGTTCCTTTGTTATAGACAAGCAGATCGCCTTGTTGAACTGAATGCTTCGTGCCGTTGATTGTGAACGAGCCTTTACCGTCTATTACATAAATAATCTCATGCAGATCGTCATGCTTGTGTGTAGGAAAGCTCCAATGGGGATGATCCGCAAGCTTGCCTACGTAAATAATAGTACATTCTTGATCATTATATCGTTGGGCGGATTCTAAGTATGAATTCATTTAGCGTGTCTTCCCTTCATTACATCTACATACAAAATGACAACATATATCATGTTTATAAATAAGACCACAACAACCTTAATTGTCGCCTAGCCTCATCTGACAGTACAATTTGACTATTCATATGTACTATATATCGAACTAAGGGGAAGGGGAAGTATATTGTTTGACATAAAATAAATATAAGAGACATAGAAAGGTTTGCAACAATCGCAACAATAGAGAGGAATAGTGAGGGCTTATTCATGACTAGAAATAGAGAAACTTTACTTATATTAACGCTTACGCTAGTGAGCTTCGTATTAGGCACGACCGAATATGTCATCGTAGGTGTATTAAAGGAAATAGAGCATGCGATGAAAGTATCGCTGGCAGCGGCTGGTGCTCTCGTGTCTGGCTTCGCGATTGCCTACGCTATAGGGACACCGTTTGCGGTCGCATCTTTGTCCAAACTGTCACGCAGAAACTCTATTCTGATCGGTTTTGGCATCGTACTCGCGTTAAACCTACTGACGGTGTTCGCCACAACATTCTATTCATTAATGGCTATTCGTATTGTATCAGCGGTCGCTTGTGGGCTTACCGTTTCGCTGTCGATCTCCATTGCTAGCGATGCAGTTCAGCAGGAGAGAAGGGGCGAAGCGATCGCTTGGATCTTAGGCGGGTTTTCTATCGCTAATGTATTTGGCGTACCACTAGGGACATTCATTGGACAGCATCTGAACTGGTGGATGACCTTTGTAGTAACTGCAGGGATCGGTGTGATACCGTTCATATTGATGTTCCGTATTCTTCCGCGGCAAACAACGACGATCACCAGTTCATTCAGTGATCAGATGGTTTTATTTATGAAACCTCGTATTCTGCTGGCCTGCTTAATTCCAGTGCTCGGCAATAGCTGTATCTTCGTGACATTTACGTACATTACTCCTTTATTGAGCCAGTCCATGGGGGTGCCTACAAGCTGGATCAGCGGTGTGCTTTTGATCTATGGAGCCTGCAGTATTTTGAGCAACTGGATCGGAGCTAAAATAGCCAAAGGGGATTTCCTACCCAAGCTCAACTGGCTTTTTATTATTCAAGCCGTTATCTTCGTAGGGCTGAGTTTGACTGTATCGAATCTATGGCTGGGGCTAACGTTTCTATTCTTGATCGGTTGTCTGTCATCCTCGATGAGTGCCGCATCCCAACTGTATCTGTTTGATGTATCTGGCGTAGTCGCGCCAAAATCCAAAGCGTTTGCATCCACATTGCTGCCCGTATCGGCCAATGTTGGCATTGCGCTTGGCTCTGGAATCGGCGGGCTAGCCGTTAATCTGGGTGGCGTGAATTGGGTGCCGCCGGTTGCCGTTGTGCTGGCTTTGTCAGCTTTTGTAATTACGAAAGTATGCCAGCGTTCGATTCAATTGAAGCCAGATGGAGAAATGGCAACAAATGCAGCCTAAGCTGACTGACCTAGATTGATCGAATGTTTGCTGCAATGAATAACGGAATAGGCTTATAAGAGATACCATACAAATTTGCTGTGAAGCAGAGTTGTATGGTTTTCTGGTGTTCTATACCTTTTTTTTCAATAACATATGCGTCTTGATATTAACTTTTACATTCCCATTTAGCTGACTTGTAGTAGAAAAATGCAATCTTTTGGTGAGCTTGTATGGGAGTAGATTTGATAGAATGATAAAAAGCTTTCTTTGGTTCCAGCAGTAAGTTCCATGACATGAGGAGGTAAAAAAGAATGAAAAAGCCAATCATCGGTGTTCTGCCGTTGTATGATTCTGATAAAAAAAGTTATTGGATGCTCCCGGATTATATGTACGCTATAGAGAGTTCAGGCGGAATTCCAATGATGTTACCTCTGACGACTAACCTTGATATTATTGTAAGGCTGGCGCATGAACTTGACGGGTTTTTATTCACCGGCGGACATGATCTCAATCCAGAGCTTTATCATGAAAAGGTGGAGGAAACGTGCGGGGAGCTATGTCATGAACGGGATCGAATGGAGGCAATTCTTTTTCAAAAGGTCGCCCAGCTAGATAAACCAGCCTTCGGGATTTGCCGTGGACTACAGCTATTTAATGTCATGTTGGGCGGGTCTTTGATTCAGGATATTCCGACAGGACTTCAGGTACCGACACCTGTTCAGCACAAGCAAAGTCCGCCGTACACGAATCTTGTCCATGAGGTACATATTGCTAATCATAATTTACTTCATGATATTCTTCAGACCCATACAATTAAAGTGAATAGTTATCACCATCAGGGGATCAAAGTTTTAGCTGATCAATTAACGGCTGTAGCCGTCGCCGAGGATGGATTAGTTGAAGCTGTAGTTATGCCAGAGCGCACATTTATTATGGCTGTACAGTGGCATCCAGAGTATAGTTTCAGTGTAGATGAGTATAGTCAAAAGTTATTCTCAAGCTTTGTGTCCTCCTGCCAGTCTCTTAGCTATGATCAGAATATCGAAGACATCATTGCCTAGATCAGTTGATTGGCGATTATGAAAATAAAAAAAGACCTCCAATGATTGCATCAGAGGAGGTCTTCGTATTAGACAAATGATAATGGGCATAGCCCTTCATTCATTTATTTTTTTGATCCAGAATGAGAAGGTGCTTGATCACTCGCATTCAGTGTTGCAATCAGCTTCTCACCCTCCACATCCAGATTCGGCAGGATACGATCCAACCACTTAGGAAGCGTCCAGGCTTTGTCACCGAAGATCGCCATAGTGGCAGGAACAAGTCCCATACGAATGATGAAGGCATCAATCAGGATACCTACGGCCAACGTAAAACCGATCTGTTTGATCATGACATCATCTGTGAAGATGAATCCTGCGAATACAGAAACCATGATCACCGCTGCCGCTACAACAACGCGACTGACCTGATTGTATCCATGAACAACCGATTCGCGTCCTCTGTGACCATGTACATACGATTCGCGCATCGAGCTGACGAGGAACACCTGATAGTCCATGGCTAGACCATACAAAATACCTGTTACGATAATCGGCATGAAGCTCAGCAGCGGACCGCCCGTATCGAAGCCAAAGAGCGAATGCAGCCAGCCCCATTGAAACACCGCGGTTGTGATACCGAACGTAGCCAGAATACTAAGCAGGAAGCCAATCGTTGCTTTGATCGGAACGATAATTGAACGGAATACAAGTAATAGAATAATGAGTGAGAGTAAAATGATAATACCTACATAAATAGGGAATACCTGTGCCAGTTTGGCCGACATATCAATGTTGACCGCTGTCAGACCTGTAACTCCAATTTTTACGTCATTCTGCTGTGCGAAACTGGAATCGGCAGAACGTAGATCATTAACTAGGTCTTTGGTAGTCACATCATTAGGACCTGTCTTCGGAATGAGACTAAATATCGCCAGATCTTCTGTCATGCCAAGTGGCGTGACTTGAGCAACATTGTCCTGACTTTGCAGACCCATCATCAGGCTACCTACTAGTTCAGGTGTGACCTGAGCTGAAGAGTTGTTAGGTTCTGCGACCAAAATAAGCGGACCGTTGAATCCTTCTCCGAATCCTTCGGAGATCGCATCATAACTTTGTCTTGCTGTTGTGTCCAGGTTCGCCGAGGATGCCCCAGGGATGCCCATTTCCATTTTGGTGATTGGTGTAGCAGCAAAGCCGAGAATAATGACGATGGCAACAATAGTAACCCAACGATTTTTGATAACGAACTTAACCCATCTGTCAGCAATTCCATGATTAGCCGCTTTTGATGGCTGCGCACCTCTCTCGCGAGCTTTAGTCGAACAGATGCGTTCCCCGACAAGCCCCAGCAGAGCCGGCAACAAGGTCAACGCAACAAAAACGTTAATAAGCACTGTCGCAGCCGCGACAAGAGCCATCGTAGATAAGAAGGCAAGTCCGATAACGAGCATACCGCATAGTGCAATGATAACCGTTAATCCAGCAAAGAATACGGCGCTACCTGATGTACCGATTGCTCTTGCCGTCGCTTCTTGTGCACTCAAACGCTGATCAATAATCATTCGCCGCTGGCGATTGACGATGAAGAGAGCATAATCGATGCCGACTGCCAGACCGACCATAAGAGCTAGAACGGAAGTGACACTAGGCATTTCGATGAATTTGGAGATAGAGAACGCTCCGCCTACTCCGATCGCCACCCCAAGTAGAGCTGTAATCAGAGGTAACCCTGCTGCAACAACGGAACCCAGCGTGATTAATAGAACAATAATAGCGATAACCAATCCAACGATCTCAGCCGAACCGACACCGATGGATACGGCTTTAAGTGTTTCACCAGGGAGTACGGTGATATTGGTTCCTTGCTCTACCGTCATAACAGATTGAATAACGGCATCGAATATATCCTGTGTAATGGCAGATTGTTCAATGGTGAATTGGAACTGGAATAGAGCGGTGCTGCCGTCCGAAGAGATTAATACACCAGGAACGGGAACACCTTCTACCATTAATGGTCCGTATGGAGGTGGTGTTGTGTTCCCGGATTGTGCTGCTGAACCAGCAGCTTGAGACATTTGAGACATGTCTGCAGATGCACTGGCACTGCTAGCTTCTGCTGCATAATCCGCTGGATTAATGACTTGCTCTAACCCGTAAACTTCACTGACACCTTTCATAATCGCTCCAAGACGTTCAGGTGTATCCAAACGTTCATTATCGGGTGCCTTGAAGACGACACTTCCTTGACCGCCAGAAGCGGCTGGCAGTTCTTTGGCTAACTGATCCAATACCTTCTGCGATTCTGTACCTTCAATCTTCATCTCCGAGCTGATATGTACACCATTGATGCTGATCATCGAAATGACGATGCCCAGAACCAGTACCCAGCCAATAATGAAGTATCCAGGTTTGCGAAAAGCGGTTTTTCCCAATTTGTATAATAATGTAGACATTTCTCTCTTTTACACTCCTTTGAATAGATGCATATGAATGATTGGATGCTAGAACCCTTTTCGCAAATGATCAAATACGGTTTCTAAAAACTGGTCAAACGTGACTGCACCTTCTTTGGTATCATCCGTAACAGGCTGACCTGGCAATAACACATTGAGTCTTCCGTCAATTAATGGATTGATTGTTCCATAGATCGAGTTAAGTAGAAGATAAGTATAGATTTCATCGTACTTTCCATCAGACAGATCCAGCAGTGTTTCTTGAGCTTGTGTCTGCATTTGGTGCATTGCCCCGAGGTAATGTGGCTCCAGCACTGGATAGGTCTTAGACAACAATAAGAGTTGATGCAATCTTCCGATTAGTTCTGTAGTGAGCTGCATTTTAATTAATTGGTAGAGAACATCGAGCAAGGAGGCGTGCTCGGGCAGTTCGGTGAGTAAATGCTCTAGTTCAGCCGTATTCTGAACCGATGTAGCTCCTCTTGCAACAGCTTCTTCCTTGCAAGTAAAGTAATTGGCAAACGTTCTGCGAGAATATCCCGCTTTTTGTACAATATCTTCGACTGTAAAACCGTCGAGCCCATGTTCAAGGGTAAGTTCAAATGCAATGCTGGCAAGCGCCTTTTCGGTCGCTTCTTTTTTTAAATGTCTTAAAGTTCGTTTAATCATGAGCGGTCGCTTATGCGTTCATCTCCATCTCCAGCGAAGCTGGCGGAATTGGTCAGTCGTTAGATTGTGAATAGAATTCCCCCTTAGGTCTAATAAAATTTAAGATCATGAGAATATAGGTGAGCAAATAATGCTGTGAAATTATCATAACAACAACTTGCACAATGTGCAAATTTACTCAATGAGCAATATTTTATGGTGAGAAATATGATATTAATATCCACTATTCTGTAATATTTTCGTAATTCACATATGCATTTCATTTATGTCAAAGAAAATTGAAGTAACGAGGATCACTCGATAGAGATGAATGAATATCCATCATTGCCTCATTAATATTCGCTTCATTTAATTACGGTTTTAATTTCAATTGCTGTGTAGTTGGAAGATAAGGTTGGCTTAATATGAGAGTGAGAAGAGCGAACAATATGTTGTTGTTGACATTAAGACAATGAATCGAAATGGGGAAAGTTTCAATTTAATCCTTCGGATGTACTGATTTAATTTGAATTTACGGGGATTTTGTCATACCTGTATTAGTAATCATGATAGAATAGAGGTATTCGGCAGATGTTATCGAGTTAGATGCTACATAAGCTTAGGTGTTATAGGATTATTAATGTTCATGGAGGTTAGACAGATGAGAACAGATGAATATTTCATGCATAAAGCCATTGAAATTGCACAGCAAGCGCGCCAAGAGGGAAACGAACCTTTTGGTGCAATTCTGGTTAAGAATGAAGAGGTCATGATGATTGGTGAAAATAAAATTAATACGTTTTGTGATCCGACTCATCACGCCGAAATTGGACTTATAAGAAAATTTTGTTCAGAGCATCACGTATTTGACTTGAGCGAATACACTTTGTATACGAGTTGTGAGCCATGCGTAATGTGCTCCGGAGCGATGGTGTGGTCTAATCTCGGCAGACTTGTGTATAGTGTATCCCATGATCAATTGGCTGAAATTGCTGGAAGTAATATTATGATCTCATGTGAAGAAGTGTTCGAGAAAAGTCCGCAACGCCCTGAGGTTATAAAGGAATTACTCAATCGAGATGGGCTGAAAGTATTCGAGGATTACCAATTCCACGTATAGTTTAATAGACTCTCAAAATTTATTTTTAAATATGCCTTGATTTTTTCGGAAACGTCTGATAGTGTAATACCTGTGATTTTGGAAAGTTGATTTATCAATATGAATTAGAGCTTTCCAGCAGATAAATTTGACCACTTCCACCAGGAAGTTAAGGCCATACGGACAGCCGGGTCAAACGCCGATTGGCAACTTATGTTGCCTTATTGATTGAGTTCAAAGCTCAAATTTTATAAGTTGGTTACTTTACAACCAGTGCAATTGCACATCAACTTGTGAAACGGTCAATAAGAGTGGTAAAGGCGAATTATTTGCTATATAGACTCTGATCCAATATTGATATACATGAAGGAGCTTTCCGCCAAAGGAGTTCTTGTGAACTTTTTTTGGTCAAGGAGACTTCACGTCTTATTTATGATGTATATCAACAAGCAAGTGTGATGATGCGCAAATATGCGGCATTTTTCACCTTGCTTTTTTTATTGTATCAGTAGCGGGTGAACGTTGCATAATGAAACAATACAATCTGTGATGGCATGGAATCGTACCAAAAAAACAAACCTACATATGGGGATAGGAGAATGAAAAATGGGAAAAGCACTAATCATCGGCGCCGGCGGCGTTGCTTCTGTGGCAGTACACAAATGCGTTCAAAATAGCGAAGTTTTTGAGGAAATCTGCATCGCGAGTCGTACAAAATCAAAATGTGACGAACTTAAAGCGAAGCTGGACGGCGGCAAAACAAAAATTACAACAGCACAAGTGGATGCTGACAATGTTGATGAGTTAATCGCGCTGATTAACGAAGTTAAACCGGATATCGTGATGAATCTGGCTTTGCCATATCAGGATCTGACGATCATGGATGCTTGTCTTGCAACGAAAACAAACTACATGGATACAGCGAACTATGAGCCAGAAGATACAGCAAAATTCGAATACAGCTGGCAATGGGATTACAAAGAGCGCTTTGAAAAAGCAGGCATCACTGCATTGCTCGGAAGCGGATTTGACCCTGGTGTAACTGGCGTATTCTCTGCATATGCCCTGAAACACTATTTCGATGAAATCGAATATATCGATATCCTTGACTGCAATGGCGGTGATCACGGTTACCCGTTCGCAACAAACTTTAACCCTGAGATCAACATCCGTGAAGTTTCAGCTAACGGAAGATATTGGGAAAATGGTGAATGGATCGAAACGAAGCCAATGGAAATCAAACGTGTCTACGACTTCAAAGAAGTTGGCGAAAAAGATATGTACCTGTTGTACCATGAAGAATTGGAGTCCTTGGCGAAAAACATTCCTGGTCTGAAACGTATCCGTTTCTTCATGACATTTGGTCAAAGCTATCTGACTCACTTGAAAGCATTGGAAAACGTAGGCATGACTTCAATCGAACCGATTGAATATGAAGGCAAACAAATCATTCCATTGCAATTCTTGAAAGCAGTATTGCCTGATCCAGCATCCCTTGGACCACGTACAGTGGGTAAAACGAACATCGGTTGCATTTTCAAAGGTAAAAAAGATGGTCAAGATAAAACGTACTATGTATACAACATCTGTGATCACCAAGAGTGCTTCAAAGAAGTTGGTTCTCAAGCGATCTCTTACACAACAGGCGTTCCAGCAATGATCGGTGCGGCAATGGTTATGACAGGTAAATGGAATAAACCAGGCGTATTCAACGTCGAAGAGTTCAACCCAGATCCGTTCATGGAAGAATTGAACAAATGGGGTCTCCCATGGGTAGAAGACTTCAACCCGGTATTGGTTGATGAACTGCCAGAAGAAGCAAAAGAATCGGAGCTTGTTCGTTAAAATGCGGTTTGAGCAATTACCGACGCCGTGCTTTGTTGTTGACGAGAGCCTAATTGAGAAAAACCTAAAAATCCTGAACGGGGTTATGCAGCGTACAGGTGCCAAAATCGTGCTTGCACAAAAAGCATTCTCCATGACTGCGATGTATCCTCTCATTGGAGAATACCTGAGTGGTGCGACAGCAAGTGGACTGTATGAAGCACGTTTGGGTCACGAGGAAATGGGCAAGGAAAACCATGTTTTTGCGCCAGCTTACCGTGCAGAAGAGATCGACGAGATTATTTCGATCTGTGACCATATCATTTTCAACTCATTTTCGCAGCTTGCGAAATTTAAGGATAAGGCGCTCCAGGCTGGCCGCAAGGTTGGTTTGCGCATTAACCCGGAATGTTCAACCCAAGAAGGACACGAGATCTATGATCCGTGTTCTCCGGGTTCTCGTTTTGGTGCTAAACAAGAGGATTTCCGAGCAGATCTGCTGGAAGGGGTCTCTGGACTGCATTTCCACACATTGTGTCAGCAAAACTCCGATGATCTGGAGACAACGCTGAACGCAGTTGTAGAGAAGTTCGGTCAATGGCTGCCACAGATGGAATGGATTAACTTCGGCGGTGGACATCACATCACACGTGAAGACTATGACATTCCAAGATTGGAAGCTTGCATTAAGCGTATGCAGAACGACTATGGTCTAGAAGTATATCTGGAGCCGGGAGAAGCTGTTGCTCTAAATGCAGGATATCTAGTGACTTCCGTGCTGGACTTCCACAAAAACGGCATGGATATCGCTATTCTGGATACTTCAGCTACATGTCATATGCCTGATGTACTGGAAATGCCATATCGCCCGCCGCTGATCGGTTCAGGAGAAGTGGGCGAGAAGGCGCATCTATATCGTCTGGGTGGACAAACTTGCCTATCTGGTGACGTCATTGGAGATTACTCATTCGATCAACCTTTGCAAGAAGGTGACCGCCTCGTATTTGAGGACATGGCGATCTACTCCATGGTGAAAACCAATACGTTCAACGGCATGCCGTTGCCAGCCATTGCAGTCAAACGAAAAGATGGCGATTGCGAAATCGTACGTGAATTCGGATACCAAGATTTCAAAACAAGATTGGCTTAATACTTTATTATATAAGTAATAAGAGCAGTTCCTAAATCACACTCGTGTGACTTGGAACTGCTCTTTTTTTTGTATTACTTGTTTGAGTCCACGGGTTTACTTGCTGCTCTGGTGGCATAAGGGAAGATTGGGTCTTTCAGTTCGAATTCATACGTTAGTCCATTAACGATCCCTACGACATATTCGCTGTCATACAGATCTAGTAAAAATCCGGCCATCTGCTCGGCTGTATGGAACTTAGGCACACGCCCTTCATACTGGAACTGATCTAGATCAAAGGCACGCTCAGCAAACTCGGTTTCTGTCGCAGCAGGTGCGAGCACTTTGGCTTGCATAGGAACATGTTTGCTTTTAAGCTCTTGAGCCAGACCTTCGGTAAAGGCACTGACATAAAACTTGGTTGCACAATACGTTACCGCATCCGGTACAATCGTATAGCCGCCTCCTGAAGAGATGTTGATAATCTGTGTGCCCGGAGTTTCGGCATAATCCCGAACATAGAGAGTGGAGAGAATCGTAAGTGCTTCGATATTGAGATGAAGCATTTGTTCAATTTTAGGCAAGTGTTGCTCACCAACAGAGGCAAAATTGCCAAAGCCAGCATTGTTGATCCATGTTTCGATGGAATAACCGTTCAAGCTTTCATAGAAAGCATGTACATCCGCGGCAATGGATAGATCAACGGTGCGAATGACAACGTCTAGCGTGTTATCTATCTTAGCAATTTTGGATTTTAACTGTTCCAACTCAGCGGTTCTGCGTGCAGCTAGAATCAGATGTTTACCGCGTGCGGCAAATGCCAAAGCTGCTTCATATCCAATGCCTGAACTTGCTCCAGTAATTACGGTGTATTTCATGAAAATTCCTCCGAGTCTAATTTCAGTATTTATGATTGTGATGTGACTACGAGTTGATTATACTGATTAGAGCTTACTCTAAGTCAAGCAAAAAAATGGAAAGGAGTACAACCATGCATACCATTGGTGAAGTCGCTGAATTGCTCGGGATCAGTGCCCACACGTTGCGGTATTACGAGAAAGAGCAGATTATCATTCCGTTTCGTGATGACAGTGGAGACAGGCGATACAATGAGTCTCATCTCAAATGGCTGCAGTTTGTCATCAAGTTAAAAGAAACACAAATGCCAATCGCTGTCATTAAAAAGTATGCTTCGTTATTTCAAGAAGGCGAGCATACGGCTCCAGAACGTTTGGAGCTGCTGGAGAATCATAAGAAAACCGTTGAGGATCAGATGAACAACCTCCATGCCGCGAACGAAATGCTGGAACTTAAAATTGTGGCATATCGATCATTTATCGGGAAATAATGTAATGAGCTTGGATTTAATAGATAGCGTAACATGCGTTTTTAAATGACCTTCTATTGCCAAAAGTGTGATTTTTGTTATAGACTATTTTTTATGTTTGCTAAAACTTACGTTGTGCATTGTTCATCAAGGGGGAAATGGAATGAATCAAAACAGAATACAAAAATCGAACAAGCTGAAGATCCTCTCCAAAGTATTGTTAATCATTATTGGGGGATTTATTACGGCATATGGCTTGGAAGCCATATTGATTCCTAACAATGTCTCGGACGGCGGGGTAACCGGTCTTAGTATCGTAGGTTCACAGTTGTTCGGACTACCACTTGGGATGTTAATCGGGCTTATTAACATTCCTTTTGTATGGCTCGGTTATAAGCAGATCGGTAAGAGCTTTGCCTTATATTCGGTCATCGGTATTGCTTCACTTGCGGTTAGTACGAGTCTGATGCACCATGTACCAACCATTATTCAAGGCGATACTTTGCTGGTAACCGTTGTTGGCGGTATCATTATCGGTTTTGGTATGGGACTTGCATTGCGTAATGGCGGGGCATTAGATGGAATAGACATGTTGGCTGTGTTGCTATCCCGTAAAGTCCCATTTGGAACGAGTGACCTGATCCTGTTCCTCAACATGTTTGTGTTTATTGTCGTGTCTACCGTATTTGGTCTGCAAGGCGCGATTCTGTCAGGGCTTGCGTATTTTATTGCTTCTAAAGTTATACATATCGTTGAAGAAGGCTTAAGCGGTTCTAAGACATTCAAAATTATTACGAATCAACCAGAGATTATGGTCGAAACCATTCGTGATCGTCTAGGACGTGGAGCAACATATACGGACGCATATGGTGGATACTCTAATGAGCAATTCAAAGAAATTACGTGTGTCATCAATCGGATGGAAGAGAGTAAAATTAAAGATATCATTCATGAAATTGATCCTACGGCATTTGTAGTCGTATACGATGTAGCCGAAGTTAAAGGCGGGAATTTCAAGAAGAAGGATATTCACTAGAAAGAATCAAAAACGTGCTAGAGAGAAGAATTCTCTCGGCGCGTTTTTTTTAATCCAATTAGGTTTCCGTAAACACCGTTGCAAAACTACTGTCTACACCTTCAATATACAATGGGATTGCATATACCTTGCTAATATTAGACAGATCATGATTGAGATTCATGTCCTCAATGACGAGAATATACTTGCCATCTACCCTGTCTTTCCCTAATATCGTTTGGTGAAAAGCAACGGCTTCATCTGGATGATTAGCCGCACCAGCTGAGATCGTGTCCAATCCAACCGCCCGCAATGAGTCAAAAACCATCAGATAACGGGCGGCAGAAGCTGCAAGACCCGGGTTATGGTTGCTGTATCGGGTAGGGTCTGTTGACCGAATATTGCCAAAACCAGTGCGAATCAACACTAGATCCGAACCAGCAATTTGATGTTCATAAGGTTCAAGATCTGATTTGGTAATAAGCTCATCATCTTGTTTGGGAATATCAAGCACGACTGGATGGTTGAAAATGAAATGATCTAACGGGATCTCCGTTAACTTTTTGCCCTGAGGGTTAAAATGCCAGGGTCCATCAATGTGGGTGCCATTATGGTTAAGGGAAGTAATAATGAACTGATTATACAGATCACCTTGGTCGGTACTCGACTGCTGCAGAATCTGAACCGGGGGATTACCCTTATATATGGGCGTATGTGTGCTAAGAGGATAGGACAAGAGTATACGTGTCATCTTACGATCGCTCCTTTTATGTACTACCTATTCTTATCTAGATTGTAATGGCTGAAGAGGGTTGTGCAACCGAACCGTGTCTGAAATACTACACCATTTATCGTTTTATGCGATGAAGCTTTATTCCATGAATGATATTGAACAAAAAGGTTGCTTCATAACATGTTTCATCGGTATCATTTGTGCTTATTCTTTTATTTAAACTACTGTTAAAATAGTAAGGTCTGACTATGTGATGTGGAGTTGATTCTATTGATGAACGCATATAATATAACTCATTTTGTTTCCGTATCTGAGTATGAACCGTTTCAGACGAGATGAAGGCGAGAATGCAGTTATTATTCAGGCTGAGGGTAGTATTCCAAGCTGCATATCTATTCGAGAGCATGTAACTGGCCCAACCACTGATGAACAGTGTGTCTGGATACCCAGGTTAAGCAGGTAACAGAGGGACATACATCAAGCTTTGAAGAAATAGAAGTCGACAAATTCGGAGGTATCCCCGCATGTATTCAGGAATCTCTAATAGAAGAACATGATCATCTATTACTTCAACTGCATACGAATTGGTTGCCTTTCTATATAAATGCTGGTGGAGCTCCAACCATGTTTGTTTTCCTTAAAGAAGCTAAACATGAAGGCTATATTATAGTGGAGGATATCTAAGATGATGAAACAAATTCATAAACCGTATCTTTTTTTTCTGCTCTGGCATGTGATGATGGTCGGAGGTGTACATATTTCAACCATTCAGCATGAACCGGGTAGAGGAGTTTCTGGTAACGGGAATCTGGGTCTTTTAGTTTTGTTTCCATCCATACTGACATTTATTATCCTATGTATATGGACGATGACGTTAACCAGAAGGTGGCTTAATGATCATCGTGATCGCTCGGGTTGGATGTATGCTCTTATACCTATTGTAGCTATTTTTGTTTTGTGGTCTGTTTGTCTTTATGGAAGTTCAATTCATTCACAATTTAGGCGAACAGCTAAACGGTTACACGAATGATCCCGATTCGGCAGTCTACCGCTTTGGCTGGCTGAACCAGTATACCAATACGCTGTATTATAACCTTCCAATCTTAATGTTGGGACTGTCGTTCTCTATATTCATGGGCTGGCTACTGGAGCGGATACTGCGAAACAGGTCATGAGCATGTTCTAAACTTAAATGGAGAAAAGGATAATGAAAACGAATACATTCATGATGGCATTGTTGTGTGGCTTAACATTTGTTGTAATGGGCTGCTCAACGGATCAGCAACTCGTTGCAAGTCTAACCGATAACAGAATAGAAGAACTACGTGAAGAGTATCCACTTTCAGCAGGTAGTCCTGCGTATGTACAAACGATAGATGTCTCCTTTGATCAAATTCTAGAGATATCCGATGCAGTAATTATAGCTGAAGTGTTGAAACAAAATGAGAATTTCCAAGCTACTTTATCTACAGAACCAGGAACACCAGAGGGGGATTTTGCTGAGAAGGATAGGGCTCAAGGCATAGAACCGTATCAACCTACGTTTGTTTCATATGAGGTTAAGGTACACCAGGTGATCGTGGGAGAAGAGGTTAACGAGAATATTAACTTATTTTATAATGCTGACTTCGTTGGGGTTGAACCCGATTTGAAACCTGGTATGAAAATAGTGACTTCTGTCAAAGAAGGAACTGCCCCTGAACAAAAGGGGAGTTATTCTTTTACTAGATATGCCACGTATTACGTTGTAGACGATAACTATGTACTATCTGCGTTCCAAGGGAACACGGAAGAGATGATAAATTTTACGAAGCAAACAGATGGGAAAACACTAAATAACTTGGTAGAGCGCATCGAAGAACTCTGGGCAAATTAGGTTGAACAAAGTCTTGCTTGAGCAAAATTTATGACTCATTCATGTTTGGAAACTTCTCGAGCCATCCATTCCAATAGAAAGAGTACGGGGAATTGGGTGGTTATATTTGCTGATTCATAGTATTCCTCATTTACATAATAGGGAATATTAATATCGGAGATTTTGGCTATAGTGGATTGGCGATTATTCGTAATACTCACAATTTTATTTTTCTCCTGCTTAATTTGCGTTAGATGGGGTAGGATGAATGGATTTTCACCTGAGGTAGATAATGCAATCGTAACACTGTTCTCTCGTATTTTAGCATGGACAGGGAACTGAGGATCATTAATATACATCGAGAACGTTCCAAGGCTTGAGAAATATCTAGCGCCATATTCCGCCATAATTCCTGAACTCCCCGTACCGATAAAAATGACACTGCTGGCTGTGGAAACCAATTGTGCTGCGGTTCTAATCTTCTCTTCCAATTCAGGATTCTGGGAACGCTCGAAAAATTCATACACAGCATGATGAGGGCTTTTCAAGGCTTTTGTTGATTTACTTTTGTGCTGAGCCAGTAGCATTTTCAACTTCACTTTAAACTCCGAAAAGCCCTCACATTGATTCTTTCGACAAAATCGCAGAATCGTTGCAGTAGAAACATGTGTCTCATCTGCCAGCTCTCTTATGCGCATGTAAGCAACCTTCTCCATGTTCTGTGAAATGTAGTTATATATTGATAATTCCAAGTCATTATATGAAGAGATCTGCTCGTTAGAAAACATGAAATATACCCTCCTTTGATTCTGAAGCACGTACAAAAATGCAAGCAACCTTTCTAAATGTAATATAACGAAGTTAGAAAAACAAGGTGTTACATCAATGTAACAAAATGCGAATCTTTGTTAACTCGAACTAAATGCCACAAAGTATATATTTTGTTTCTTAATATAAGTAACATGAGTTAAGAGCAAGATATACGATTATACGCTGACTGAACAAAGAGGCTTCATTGAAGTAGTGTGGTTTTAAGGGTCAAACAAGTTAAACATGAAAGGGTGGAATATTAGTGAAACAAACATTTACATTTCCCGCTGATTTCCTGTGGGGAGGGTCTGTATCGGCTAACCAATTGGAAGGTGCTTATCTAGAAGATGGAAAAGGGTTATCCATTCAAGATGTTATGCCCAATGGGATCATGACGCCTCCCACAGCAGAACCGACGGAAGACAATATGAAGCTGATCGGAATTGATTTCTATCACCGATACAAAGACGATATTAAACTGCTTGCCGAGATGGGCTTTAAAGTGTTCCGAACGTCGATTGCGTGGTCTAGAATTTTCCCGAAGGGCGATGAGCTTGAGCCAAATGAAAAAGGGCTGCAATTTTATGATGATCTCTTTGATGAGTGCCGCAAATACGGTATTGAGCCTTTAGTTACCATTTCTCATTATGAAACTCCTCTACACCTGTCTAGAGAATATGATGGATGGATTAATCGTAAAATGGTGGATTTCTATGAGCGATATGTGCGAACTATATTTACAAGATATAAAGACAAGGTGAAATACTGGTTAACATTCAATGAGATTAATTCTATTCTGGAGCATCCATTTATCAGTGGAGGGATCAGCACTCCTAAGGATCAACTGACGAAACAGGAGTTGTATCAAGCAGTTCACCACGAATTTGTTGCAAGTGCACTGGCAGTGAAGATTGGCCATGAAATGAATCCAAATTTCAAAATTGGTTGTATGGTTATCGCCATGCCGATATACCCACTGACTCCAGATCCTGATGATGTCATTCGAGTGATGCAGGCTGACCACCAGAATACATTTTTTGCCGATGTTCATGTCCGTGGGCATTATCCGGGTTATATGAAACGTTATCTGAGAGAGAATGGCATTACGATTCATTTTGAACCTGGAGATGAAGAGATTCTGACACACACTGTCGACTTTATATCGTTTAGTTATTACCAGAGTAGTTGTGAAACTGCTGATCCAGCCAAACAAATTAAAGGTGAAGGTAACTTAATTGGCGGTGTCCCTAACCCACACTTGAAAGCGAGCGATTGGGGCTGGCAGATCGACCCGCAAGGCTTGCGATATATTATGAATGCATTCTATGACCGTTATCAGAAACCGTTGTTTATCGTTGAGAATGGATTAGGTGCCTTGGATGACTTGATCACATATGCGAACGGTGAGAAAACGGTAGAGGATGACTATCGAATTGATTATCTGAAGCAGCATTTGATTCAAGTCGCTGAGGCAATTCAGGACGGTGTTGAACTAATGGGTTATGCGACATGGGGATGTATAGATCTAGTCAGCGCAACAACGGCTCAGTTGAAAAAACGATATGGATTCATCTATGTGGATCGTCATGATGACGGCTCAGGCACACTGGAACGTTATCGTAAAAAGTCATTTTACTGGTATAAAGATGTGATCCAGAGCAATGGCGGTAGTTTATTTGAATAAACGTTAAACGATGTGCTGAATAGAATTATTGAATGCAAACGTTAAATGCAATCTTCATGCATAAGCTTTGCGTCCTTATGGAAAACTTATGTAGTGCGTTGAAATAAACATGATTTTATTTAGGGGAGGTAACCTCATGACTAATCAGGATCCACAACAGCTTCTGAAGCAAAAGCATGAACAGGATGAACATAAACGACAGTTCACCCAATTCTCCCGTAACATTTCAGGACATGGCGAGATGGAAGCAGGTCAAGAATTCAGTCATGACCGCGTGTCTGACGACCAGAACCGCATGAAATCTGTTGAGAACAGGCGCACATAAGCCCAAAAAGCTAACCAATAAGCTGATCCTTCGGGATTGGCTTATTTGTTGTGTGATGGTTTGTGTTCAATTCAAGGGTAACCGTTCTTGATATAATACCAACATTGGTTGTTTTGCTTTTGCTGGAGTCGTATATTAATAGAGTGCTAGGAATGTGGTAACACGTAACCACATCGGCAATTGATCATCCATAATGATCATAGATTCTACATATAAGGACGGGGAAAAATATGGACTTTAAACCGCTTGCTTCATTTATTGATCGTATCACAGCTTGGCGTATTCCATGGGCAGAGGTACATGTGATGCACCAAAATGAACCCGTTTTCCATTATCGAAATGGGTATGCCAATCTGGAGGAACAAACACCAATTGGGGATGGAGCAATCTTTAATCTGTATTCCATGACCAAAATCATGACTTGTGTTGCTGGACTGCAACTGGTAGAGAGAGGCGATATGCTGTTAAGTGATCCGCTATCAGAGTACTTGCCAGAGTATGCGGACATGAAAGTGAAGAAAACGATGGCGAATGGAGAAGTTCGGCTGGAACAAGCGACCAGAGCGATAACGGTACGCGACTTGTTTACGATGACGGCTGGATTCTCATATGATGTGGGTTGCCCAAGTATTCAGGAAATCGTACAGAGCAGCAACGGAACGGTAAGCACACGTGAATTTGCGAAAGCGCTTGCCAAAGAACCATTGTTATTTGAGCCTGGCACGCATTGGAACTACAGTATGTGCCACGACGTGCTGGGAGCTCTGGTGGAGGTTGTTAGTGGTAAGAAGTTTGGTACGTATTTGCGAGATGCGATTACCGAACCACTCGGCATGAAAGACACGGCGTTCGACCTGAATGAAGAACAACAGCGTCGTCTGATTCCGCAATATGCTTACAATGATGAGCTTGGGCAAGCGGTAAGGATGGATGGGAATGGATTCCGTGTAGGTACAGAGCTAGAGAGCGGTGGAGCAGGGCTGATGTCCACAGTTAGCGATTATGCACGTTTTCTAAATACACTCACTGAATTTGGTACAAGTCCAGATGGTGTACGCATTCTTTCCAAGGCTTCTGTAGAGCTGATGAGAACAGATCACCTGAATGAGATGACGCGTGGAGATTATTCTTGGGATCATATGGATGGGTATGGTTATGGATTAGGTGTACGTACACATATCTCCAAAGCAGGCAGTGGCTCACTTAGTCCAGTAGGTGAATTCGGATGGAGCGGTGCTGCAGGCTGCATGGCGATCATTGATCCGGACTCCGAGCTGACTGTGATGTATGCACAGCATCTGTTGAACAGTCAGGAGCCTTACGTTCAGCGGCGGTTACGGAATGTTGTATATTCTTGTTTGTCATAAATGATGTAAGAGCCGCGAAATTTAATTTCGCGGCTCTTTGTAATAATTATTCAGTTCACTTATTAAGGTTTATAGTTGGTGACCAACCCTTTATCGCCCTTGGCAGAGACTACGCGATTGACCATATATATACCGAGTGATACAAACAGCAATGCAACCAGATTTTTCAGTTCCAGAACCGATTCCCCCAAGAACAGTGCGGATAGTAATGCACCAAATACAGGAATGAGGAAGTTGTACACAGATACTTTTCCAACTTTGTTGTATTTAAGAAGCAGATTCCATAGACAGAATGCCACGGAAGATAATAAGGCTAGATAGATTAGATTCGCTGTAGATGCTAGAGTAAAATGGGTGACACTGCCGCCAAGTGATAGACCAAGCAAAGTCAATACAACGCCTCCAACGAACAGACTAATCCCTGTAATAATCATAACATCAATAGTAGCCGTCAAACGTTTCGCGTAGATCGCGGTCACCGAGAAGACTAATGCAGCTATAATCACGAAACCTTCGCCTGTAAGTGAGAAGGAGAATGTGATCAGATCTGCATGGAAATTTACAATGATTACGCCGACGAATCCAAGCACGCAGCCGACGATTTTATTTTGACTTAACTTATCATTTTTATAGATAAAATGAGCCAGAACAACACTGAAGAACGTTGTCGTTGCATTCATAATGGAGCCTTTTACACCGGTTGTATTGGCTACCCCAACGTAGAAAAACATATATTGTAGACCGGTTTGCAATACTCCGAGTGCGCCAAGGCTCGCCCACTCACGCCCCGTCAGCTTCAATCTCCGTTTTCTCACCGTCCGAAAAAGGAGCAGAAGCAATAAACCGGCTAATGTAAAGCGATATCCAGCGAATACATATTTGGAGGCAATGTCCTCCGGTAGGATGTTAAAGGCGACATATCCAAGTTTAATGGATGGGTAAGCACTGCCCCATAACAAGCAGCATAGACTTGCTATGAGCATGACAAACAATGGTTCTTGAAATTTACTTCGTTTCTCTGTTATCTCTCTCTCGATCACGTTCCATCTTCTCCTCGCAATTTCATGCACATATGGTTGTACTAATCTCATATCCATCACTGACCATATCATAATTCGCACGACTTGTATCGCTAAATGTAAGTTAAGAACTATTTTCGAATCAGGAGATCATGATTGATGGGGTGAAATCATCAACACAGAACAATGTGATAAGATAAGATGAATTCTATGGAGTTTATAGTTATAGGAGGGACGTATAATGTCAGCAAACCCAATTAATGAATATTGGCAGAGGTTCGCCAAGCAAAACGAGTTAAACATGGACACGCCAAGTGCTTGGATGTTTGGAGACGGATCAAAAGCAATGGGAGATGAGTTAGGTGGATTAGTTGTTAGTGGCATGAAAACGGGAACGTGTTCTGCTCATTGTGCATATGAGCTAGAAAACGAGGAAATTCCAAAGGTAGGTCGGTACGATATTGTTTTAGACGGAGATAACAATCCATTGGCGATTATCCAAATGACTCAGATTGAAGTCGTGAAAATGAATGAAGTTACTCATGAATTTGCTCGATCTGAAGGAGAGGGTGATCTGAGCTATGCGTATTGGTATCAGGAGCATGTTGAATTTTTCACCTGGCAATTGAGCCAGTATGGGCTTACGTTTACTCCAGAGATACTGCTGGTTTGTCAGACATTTAAGGTTGTGGACGTGTATCGTGCAGGGGCTTAGTTACGAAGTGAGTATGCGAATGACAGCGTTGTTAGCTTAATAGATATGAATCTGTATACATATCGAGCATTGAAGCGTGCAATAGTGTATGGCTAGCGTTCAGTGTGTTTGCAATCATAAAGATATTCTATGATAAGCACAAAAAAAGAACCTGATGGAATCCATCAGGTTCTTTTTGGTTATTGTATGTAAATAAATCCGGTGATATAATCGGAATACAAATTTCTGAAATGAGTTAATCAGCATAATAAAACTATCTTCTATTATTAATTTATCATGTTGATTAACTCTTGTCAAATATTTTTTTCAAAATAGGCGGATTGGAGTGAGGCTGAATGAGTTCATTCGTTCTCGATTTTCAGGAAATGCATCATACACAGCTTATGCTTGTTGGCGGTAAAGGGCTAAATTTAGGGAAGCTATCCACAATTGAGGGGATTCATGTTCCTAATGGATTTTGTGTGACTACACGCGCATTCCAACTAGCGCTTGAACAAAATGATACGTATCATGCTCTGCTCCAGCAACTAATGATGCTGACTCTACAGGATCGCACAGAGATCGGTGAAGTAAGTCTGAAGCTTCGTCGAACGATTATGGAAACAGCAATACCTTCCGATGTAACCCAGGAAGTTATAAGCCACTTGTCTACGCAGGGCATGGAACATGCTTATGCGGTTCGTTCGAGTGCTACTGCTGAGGATTTACCTCATGCCTCATTTGCTGGGCAACAAGACACGTACTTAAACATCATTGGACAAGACGCAATCCTTCATCACATTCGGAAATGTTGGGCTTCACTGTATACCGAACGTGCTGTCTTTTATCGTATACAAAATGGATATGATCACAGGCATGTGTATTGCTCTGTTGTCGTACAGAGAATGATATTTCCACAGGCTTCTGGAATTATGTTCACGGCTGATCCGGTCACATCCAATCGCAAAGTAATATCCATAGACGCTAGTTTTGGGCTAGGAGAAGCGCTGGTCTCAGGTTTAGTCTCCGCTGACAATTACAAAGTCCAAGGAGACCACAGTGTTGATAAAATGATCAGCACGAAAAAGCTGGCTATCTATGGCCTAGAAGATGGCGGAACGGAAACACGGCAGATCGAGCCTTATCAGCAGGGATATCAAACTCTTACGGATCAAGAAATGATACAACTCGCACACATCGGTAGGCAAATCGAGACTTACTTTGGTTGCCCACAAGATATTGAATGGTGTCTGGCTGAGGATACCTTCTATATTGTACAGAGTCGCCCCATCACGACGTTGTTCCCGATCCCTAAGGTGGATGATGCGGACAATCACGTCTATCTATCTGTGGGTCATCAGCAGATGATGACAGATGCCATCCAACCATTAGGCCTATCCTTTTACCTGTTGATTACACCTGCATTGATGCGTAAAGCCGGAGGCCGATTGTTTGTGGATATTGCACCGATGCTGTCTTCAACAGCTGGCAGACAAGCTTTATTGAATAATTTAAGCTCCGATCCACTTATTGTAGGTGCGCTCAAGACAATCATCGAGCGAGATTTTATAACCGTGCTACCCAAAGACCAGGCAGCAACACCGCCTACTAGACGTAACACAGATACACTGCCGCTATTCGAGCCAGATTCCAATATTGTATCTGAATTAATAGGACGAAGTCAGACTTCGATCGATAATCTACAGTATAATATTCAAGATAAATCAGGAGTGGAGTTGTTTGATTTTATTTTGGAAGATGTGCAGGATCTGAAGAAGCATTTATTTGATCCGCAAAGTACGGCTGTCTTTATGGCTGCTATAAATGCGACAGCATGGATAAATCAGAACATCAATGAATGGCTAGGTGAGAAGAACGTAGCGGATACCCTCACGCAATCGGTAGAGGGCAATATTACTTCTGAGATGGGTCTGGCGTTGTTGGATGTCGCGGATGTGATTCGGCCTTATCCAGATGTAATTCATTATTTGCAGCAAACGGAAGATGATAGCTTTCTAGATGAACTCGTTAAGCTGAATGGAGGACAGGAAAGCCGGGATGCAATTTATGAGTTTCTGAGCCAATATGGCATGCGATGTGCTGGGGAAATTGATATTACAAGATCTCGTTGGAGTGAAAAGCCATTAACACTGATTCCCATGATTCTGGGTAACATCAAGAACTTTGAGCCACAGGCGGGTAAGCATAAATTTGAGCAAGGGCTGAAGGAAGCTTTAGAGAAGGAACAAGAGTTAATAGGTCGCTTGAAGCAATTACCTGACGGGGAGCAAAAAGCTCATGAAACGAAGCAAAAGATCGACCTCGTCCGCAAGTTCATCGGTTACCGCGAATATCCAAAGTACGGCATTGTCAGTCGTTATTATATTTATAAGCAGGCTCTATTGAGAGATGCTGAACGACTCGTTCAAGCTGGGCTTATTCAGAACGTAGAGGATATATATTATCTTGCTTATGAAGAGCTGCACGAAGTTGTTCGCACAAATCAATTGGATCAGGAGATGATTGATCAACGGAAAGAGGACTATCGATTATATGAAAGGCTTACGCCTCCGCGTGTGATGACATCTGATGGTGAGATCATTACAGGGGAGTACAATCGTGAACATCTACCCGTTGGTTCGATTGCAGGTCTACCTGTTTCTTCAGGTGTAATTGAAGGAAGAGCACGAGTCATTTTGGACATGAATGATGTCAATCTGGAGGCTGGGGATATCTTAGTGACTTCGTTTACTGATCCTGGATGGACACCTTTATTTGTTTCTATACAAGGTCTAGTAACAGAAGTTGGCGGACTGATGACGCATGGTGCAGTCATTGCACGCGAATATGGGTTACCCGCAGTTGTTGGTGTAGAGAATGCAACCCAATTGATCAAAGACGGGCAACGAATTCGTGTGAATGGAACAGAAGGCTATATCGAAATACTCTCATAACCACTAGCGTGAGAAGTTAACAGAAGAGGCTGGCTGTTGCGTAAGCTTTGAATTATTATTTAGATACAAAGGGCGGATACGTATGTTCATGCGTGGATCGTCCTTTTATCTATCACGTTTCTATTAGGATTAAGCTCATTCATCTTTCTTGCATCGAATAAGCAGAAATGGGATCGAAGGTTTGTTTTTCATGATTTTATTGGGCTCGTCTATTTCAGAGATTTCAAGCTGTCCATATGCTCCGAATTCTTCTTGAATGGCTTCATCATCATAGAAAAACATCTTAAGCCCTTCCATGATCTCATAATAATTATGATCGAGTTGTTGTCCTTGACCATACATCGGAGCTTTTGGGGAAACGGTTGTAAATACCATGTATCCATTAGGTTTTAATTGCTTGTAACAATTTGCAATAAACTGTTCTCGTTCCTGTCTGTTCAATAGATGAAGTAGCGCATAGCAAAATATACCTTCGTACAGATGCTCATCGAACGGCATGTCGGTTACAGAGCCATGAGAAATCGGAAAATTAAGTCCGTGTTGCCTTGCTAAGTGGATGGCGGTTTCGGAAATTTCAATTCCGGTGACTTTAATTTCAGCATTTATGAAGGCTTTGGCATTTCGGCCATAGCCGACGCCCGGGATCAGGATGTCTCTAATGTTCTTTTCGAGGAAGAATTCCTTGGTTAAAAGACTTGAATCTGTCGGTTCGAATCCCCACATCGTTTGTTTATCTATAAAACTGGATTCCCAGAATTCCACGGTACAGCCAGCTCCTTTTCTATTATAAGTATATAAAAGACATTTGAAATCCTTAATAACTCTAATATATCTATCGTTTTTTGTAAATAGCAAATTCCATATTTAATTATGAAGCATTTACAACAAAATTGATTTAAATTGATGATACAAATTTCATAGGTTTTATTTAATTTCATTATTTTGGTAAGGGGCGATTCATCCATGAGCGTGAAAATTACAAAGTGCACTCCTAACGAAGTGCTTCAACTTCAAGCAATCAGTATCGAAACGTTCCATGGTACGTTTAAAGATCAGAATTCAGATGAGAATATGAGAGAGTATTTGGAAAGAGCGTTTCATTTCGAACAAATAGAAAAGGAGCTGGTTAACCGTTCCTCACAGATCTATTTTATCTATTTCCATGAAGAACTTGCCGGATACTTAAAAGTTAATATGAATGATGCTCAATCCGAAAGCATGGGCGAAGAAGCCATGGAGATTGAACGAATTTATGTAAAAAAAGCATTCCAGAAGCATGGGCTAGGTAAACATTTGCTCAACAAAGCCATTGAAATTGCAAACGAACAGAACAAACACAAAATTTGGCTTGGTGTATGGGAGAAGAATGATAATGCAATCGCATTCTACAAGAGAATGGGATTTGTGCTACAGGGATCCCATTCATTCTATATGGGGGATGAGAAACAGACGGACTTTATTATGGTCAAAACACATTCCTACACGCCTTCCGATAGTTGGATGGGGTAACTCCAAAGTGAGTGGAGAATTGCCGTGAAAAATAATCGGGTGAATGAAAACCAACGGATAGAGCAATCTCAGTGACGGGACGAAGCGTGTACTTCAACAGCTTCTCGGCTTGTTTCAAACGATGCTTCATCAGTGTGCCCATAATGGTATCGCCGACTTGTTCCTTGAACAAATGAGATAATCGCGAAGGAGATAGACACACGCGCTTACCTAGATCCTCAATCAGAAGTTGTCCCGTGTATTCCTGAGATATGATATTGAGCACTTCCTGTACGCGTGCGTCTAACGTCTTCTGTGACTGATTCTGGCTGGCGACTAACAAAATGACTTCTTCAAGCGCATTTAAGGTGAGCTCATCTCTCAACGCAGCGTCTCCGTGTAATCGGTAGGAGATTACTCTCCACAAAGCTGATTCAATCGCTTGTCGGGAATGCTCGTTAAGTAGATCAAGTTGAATTAGAGGCCCGTCTGTATTGCTGGTCGGCATCCAATCGGCCCAGCTTAGGCGTGGAATAAAGTGAGCCCATAGTTTCTCCCAGACCTCCCCTTCCTCTGTAAAATAATCCTGGATCGTGCCAGGAGATACCATGGTTAACGTCCCCGGTGTGCAGCTTAAGTATCCTTTGTCTCCATTATTAATCCATCCTTGACCAGATAGAGTATAGATAATTAACCAGTCCTTGGTTCCTTGTTCACGATAACAAGCGTAGCCATAGGGTTGGATGTAATGATCGGATACGAGAATTCCCGGAGGGTGTGTGTATTGCTGTTTCATCAATAACATAGCAGGATCGTTAGGGTTATTAGCCATATCCTCATTCCTTTCTGAGAAGTGCTTATTCTAAAATAATATACGAGAGTTACTTGGAATAAAAGCATTTACTAAGATGCGGAATAAGGAGTGAACTGCATGTCAGAGCAGCACAAGGACAGGAGAATACTTCAACTTGCAGGAGCATGGAGATATGCACTTGACCCAGAGGATATCGGAGAATCAGAACAATGGTACGATTCGTTCGTGCCAGGTTCAGACGAAACCGTATCCCTCCCAGGCACACTGACCGATAACGGAATAGGTGAAGCTGAGAAATGGGGACAAACACTGAACCGGGAGTCGATCCGATCTCTACGTCAGCGATATCGCTATATTGGAGCAGCATGGTACGAATCTGAAATTAACGTTCCTGCGGATTGGATAGATCGACGCTTCTTTATTTTTCTTGAACGTGTAATGTTTCAATCTACCTTATGGGTGAATGGGGAACTGGCTGGGCAGCAGGATAGTCTGTCAGCACCTCATGAATATGATGTGAGCACGCTCATACAACCTGGAACGGTAAACCGGTTTACGCTTCGGATCGACAATCGAGATGTACAGAATTTGGGTACACATTCGAGTGCATATACGGAAGAAACGCAAACGATATGGAATGGCGTCGTTGGACGTATTGAACTGCATACGTTAGACCCTTATTGGATCAACAATGTGCATATATACCCTCGTCCCGATCTGCGCTCTATTATCGTAAAGGGGACATGTCATAATACAACAGATACTAAGGTTCAGTTTCAATTAAACTTAAGGGCTTCAATTAAACAGGGAACGGCCCCACATGTAGGGGATGAGACTAAAGAGGAATTGAATGTCCCTGCTTCATCCGCTCAGAACTTTGAATATGAATACCCTATGGGTGAAGATTCCTTGTTATGGGACGAATTCACCCCCAACTTGTATGAGATGAAGGTAGAAGGAAGCATTTTATTAGATGAACATAACCCGGTTCGCATCATAGCGCATCAAACCTTTGGTTTACGCTACTTCAATCGTGAAGGCAGAATATTAAAAATGAATGGTCGGGCAGTCTTCTTGCGGGGAACCTTGGAATGCTGCATTTTCCCACATACGGGTCATCCTCCAATGGACATTGGATCATGGCAGAAGATCTTTCAGACCGCTAAGGAGTACGGGTTAAATCACATTCGGTTTCACTCTTGGTGCCCGCCGGAGGTGGCATTTGAAGCAGCAGATCAATTGGGAATATACTTGCAGGTTGAATCGCCAATGTGGATGGATACGTGGAATATGGCCGTTGGTACGCATCCAGAGCATTATACCTACTTACCGCAAGAAGCCCGTAGAATTGTGGAAGTGTACGGCAACCACCCTTCGTTCTGCATATACAGTAATGGCAATGAACTGAATGGTGATTTTGAGCTGTTGCATCAGATGGTTGAAGAGCTGAAAGTGAACGATGATCGACGATTGTACACGCTCACCACGAATTGGGATCGACCGCTTGATCCCGCAGATGACCTTTTTATTGCCCAATCGGTTGATGGCATCGGTGTGCGAGGACAATATTTTCCTGAAAAGCTAGCCTTGTCGACAGACCTTGATTTTCGAGAAGCCGTAGCGGCACGGTCTGTTCCGGTCATCTCCCATGAAGTGGGGCAGTATGCGGTATATCCAGACGTGCAAGAAATACCGAAATACACGGGTGCGCTACGTCCGGTAAACCTGGAGGCAATCCACGCAGATATGGAGACACGAGGTTTAGCAGAGGATATTCGCTCATTTGTACATGGTACGGGGATGTTTGCCCTGCAATTATATCGTGATGAGATTGAGGCTGCATTGCGCACACCGTATCTTGGAGGGTTCCAGTTGTTAGACTTGCATGATTTTCCAGGACAGAGCACGGCTACGGTCGGAATTCTAAATGCATTTTGGGAATCGAAAGGCTTGACCGAGCCGCATCAATTTCGCGAATTCTGTGCACCAACAGTGTTGCTGCTTCGTATGCCGAAGCGTATCTATACTGAAACGGAACAATTCAATGCGGAGATCAATATTTCTCATTTTGCCGCAACAGATATCCCGCCATCCTCCATCCAATGGGTCATGAAGAATGGTGATGGGCACATTCTTGACCAGGGCTTCTTACAGACAGATACCATCCCGAATGGGTCAGGCCAACCACTAGGAAGTATAGTATCGTTGGCACCACAGTACATCAAGAAGAGTGACAGATTAACGATATCACTAGAAATCTTGGGTAGCGATGTGCGAAATGAATGGCCATTTTGGGTTTACGAATCCCCAGAGAAGCATCGTGAATTCCCGCAGTCGATCATGGTGAAACGAAATCTAGATGAAGAGATGGAACAACATCTTATAGCAGGAGGGCATGTCCTGTTTTTGGCGCAAAAAGATAAGCTGCAACATGCGAGCCCGGGGAAGTTTTATCCCGTGTTCTGGAGTCCGGCTCATTTTGCAACGGAGGCACCGTGCGGTATTATCGCTCACACGGATCACCCTGCTTTGAACGGATTACCGACCAGAGATTATGCGGAGCATCCGTGGCAAGACTTGTTGGATCAATCCGTATCACTTGTGGTGAACGAAGGGATTCCATTCAACCCAATTGTTCAGGTCATTCCCAACTTCTATCACAATCGCAAGCTGATGAATCTTGCTGAATATAACGTCGGTCAAGGCAAGGTATTGATCTGCGGCATCAACATTGAAGATGATCTGCAGCATCGACCTGTTGCAGCCCAGCTTCGTACAAGTTTAATCAATTATGTGTCAGGGGAGTCGTTTGAACCCACAGTAGGGATTGAACTGCATCAGCTTCGTCAATTACTTGCTGAGAGTGAGCAATCTGCCGAGGAAGCAACCGATTCTATGATTCCAGATGATGAGCTTGCACATATGAAGGTCGCATCCAGTGATAGTGAAGGCGACCGTCATGAAGCAATGTACGGAAACGACGGTAACCGTCAGACCTATTGGCAGGCAGAAGATGATGCGCCAGGTCACTGGTGGCAGGTTGACCTGCTACATGAACACTCTATTACACGAACAAAGGTGGAGTTTCATCAGGAAGGTAACTTCCTGTATGTGATTCAGGTTTCAAGTGATGGTCAACAATGGAGCGTTGTTTCGAATCAGACCGGTCAGACATCGACTGCAATGGCGCGTGTAGACCGTTTTGAGGCGAAGGGAAGGTATGTACGAATCGTGTATAACGGATTGCCAAGTGGGGTTAGGGCGGGACACCGCGCATTTGAAGTATACGGTAGGTAGTTAGCGAGAACATGAATTCCAAGAAAGAACGTCACGTTAGGGTGTCGTTCTTTTTCTCTTAAAATGACAGTTGTAACGTAATGACATGGCAAAATAACGAAGAGGGTAACCTTAGTTAATAACTTCGTTCCGCTTCAGTAAACCCCATAATTGCTGTGCAACATCATCTGCTGATATCGGCATATGATTCAGAATCCACCATTCAATAATACCGACAAACGCCGAGGCTATGAATTGAGTAATCAGTTCTTTGTTATAGTTTAGATTAACTCCTTCCATATGGATTTGTATGCTAATATGAGTTGTCGCAAGCTCCAGCATACGGTCGCGGAATGCGGGAATACCTTTATTCGAGAGCATGGAGAAGTAAAATGTGTGGTTCTCTTCAAAATAGCGAATGACTGGAAGAAATGAAGATTCAATGAGATCGATAGTTTCTCCATTGGTATTCGTTGTTGTTGTTACTGCGATCATCTGATTCAAGTTTTCTTCAATGCACTTGTTCAACAGATCGTACTTATCACTGTAGTGAAAGTAAACGGTCCCTCGGTTAATATTTGCTCGATCGGCAATTTCGTTGATTGTAATAACCTCAAAGTTCTTCTCAGCAATTAAAGAAACAAAGGATTGAAAGATTGCTGCCTTTGTTTTTGCAACTCTTCTGTCCATTTTGATCTCCATCAGACCAACCTCCAGATAAGATATCTAACATCTCAGCCCATTACGTTGGATATCCAACATATTGGACTAGATTAACGATTGAATAGATTCGTATAGCTCATATAATAGTCAATAAGCGTTAGTTATTCAACAAATGTTGGATTAGCTAATAAGCGAACAATGACGAGAATAGAAAGGATGACCGATAAAGATACCCTTGTAATATCAAACGAAATGAATTGGATATAAGGATCAGATAACAAAGAATTATAGAACTTATAACTTATCCGAGGGGGAAAACAACATGTCACTAGAAATACTACAAGCAAAGTCAGATCTGAGAAATCTCATTGATTCTTACGCAACATTAACCGATGCCAAAAAGGTCTCGGAACAGATGTTATTATTTACGACAAATGCTCGATTTAAAGTGTACTTCGGAGATCAGTTGGTGTCTGATGTGACTGGCACCAAACAACTAGAGGAAGAGTTCAACGGTCACGTTGCATTGGTTAAACGTTACTTTACCACTAACGCACAGCATGTTGTGCAAGTAGATGGAGACAGCGCAACGGGTGTTGTATTTTCGCAAGTGAAGATGGTGAGGGATGAAGAGGGACAAGAAGTGTTAACGGATTATAGTGTGCAATATCATGATGTATATATTCGTCAAGACGAGAAGTGGTACATTCAGGAACGGAAGTCGCATTATATCATTGTGGAAGCAAGACCATTACAAGGTTAAAGGATAAGGTGAAATCCCAAAATGGCAGGGTCGTGTTAAGCGCTAGCTTGTCATTTTGGCTTTAAATTCGTAGCGGTATGTGGCTTAGTTTTGAGTAAACAGATATAATCTGATCATTCGTTGTTGATATAAATTTAAGACACTTGTTCGACTGACTGGGATAAATTTCAAGTAATGAAATGCTTGTCAAATGAAAAAAAATATGATAATTTATGTCTGTAACCGGTTACACATAAGGAGAACAGATGATGAAAACGATCAAAGACGTAGCGAATCTGGCTGGCGTATCAGTAGCCACCGTATCAAGAGTCATTAATGACAGGGGTTATGTTCATGCGGATACTCGCAAGAAAGTGGAAGATGCCGTGAAGGCGCTTAACTTCTCCCCGAATGAAGTAGCTCGCTCATTATATAAACGTAAGTCCAAACTGATTGGCCTGTTGCTGCCCGATATTGCAAACCCTTACTTTCCACAACTTGCTCGCGGTGTAGAGGATCGGATGCAGGAGCAGGATTACAGACTGATATTCGGAAATAGTGATGAGGATGAACGGAAGGAGCAAGATTACATCCAGACGTTCATTCAGAATAACGTGGTTGGTGTAATCTCTTCAACGAACTACCCTCATTCTTCAACATATGAAAACCTGAAGATTCCTGTGGTGTTTCTCGATAGAACTTCATTAGATCGACCTTCTGTGTATGCAGACGGTAGAGAAGGGGGAAGGCTAGCAGCCAAGGAGATCATCAGACGGGGGAGCAGCCGGATAACGGTTATGCAGGGACCAACACATATTCGCCCAGCCCAGGATCGCTTTGAAGGAGCAATTGAAACCATTCGTGCGGCGGGGCTTGATTACCGGGTTATCCAGACAACCTCCTTTTCGTTTAACGAGGCAGGGGTGTGGGCAGAAGAGTTATTCAAGAAATATGCTGACACGGATGGAGTAATCGCCAGTAATGACATTGCTGCGATGGCCGTGCTGCATGAGGCGGCGCGAATTGGAAGGAAAGTTCCTGATGATGTACAAGTCATTGGGTTTGACGATATTCCGATGAGTGGTCTGTTGTCGCCAGCGTTGTCCACCATTCGGCAACCGGCATATGAGATGGGTAGAGAAGCAGCGGGATTACTTATCAAGCTTGTGGAACAAAATGTGATAGAGGATAAAAACATACAGTTGCCCGTTGGATTCATTGAGCGGGGAACAACAAGAAAGGTGAGAACAGATGGCTAAAATTTGCGTGATTGGTAGCAGTTCTATGGATTTAGTCGTTACTTCTTCAAGAAGACCAGGAGCGGGTGAAACCGTTCTTGGCGAAAGCTTCAAAACAGTCCCAGGCGGCAAAGGAGCGAATCAAGCTGTTGCTGCTGCCCGATTGGGAGCAGAGGTGTATATGATCGGACGGGTAGGTGAAGATACCTTCGGTACAGACATTTTGAACAACTTTGAAGCAAATGGTGTAAATACGCAAAATGTGAAACCGGTTACACATTTAGAGAGCGGAACGGCTCATATCATTCTTGCGGAAGGTGATAATAGTATTGTAGTTGTTGAGGCGGCCAACCGTGAAGTCACTCCCGCATATGTCGATGAGGCGGTAGATATTATCCGTAATGCTGATATCGTATTGATCCAACAAGAAATTCCTGAGGAAACGGTGGTTCACGTCAGTGCACTGTGCGCGAAGTTTGGAACTCCGCTGTTATTGAATCCAGCACCCGCAAGAACAATATCGCAAGAGGTCATTGACAATGCCTCCTACATTACGCCGAACGAACATGAGGCAGAAATTTTGTTCCAAGGTGTAAGCCCGGCAGAGGCGATGCGACAGTATCCCAATAAATTGTTTATTACAGAAGGTAGCAAGGGTGTACGTTATTATGATGGTGAACAGGAAGTTCTAGTGCCAACGTACCAAGTGAAAGCCGTTGATACAACAGGCGCTGGCGATACATTCAATGCTGCATTTGCCGTCGCTCTGGCTGAAAGCAAACCGCTACAAGATAGCATCCGCTTCGCTAATCGAGCTGCCTCATTGTCTGTGACCAAGTTCGGGGCGCAAGGCGGAATGCCAACGCGAGCGGAAGTGGAGGAGAGCCTGTAATGAAAAGACATGGAATACTAAATAGTCACATTTCCAAAATATTAGCGGATCTAGGTCACACGGATCTGATTGTGATTGCGGATGCCGGGCTTCCCGTACCGGAAGGAGTACGTAAGATTGATCTCGCTCTGAAGCTGGGAACACCCAGTTTTCGTGAAGTCGTAGAGACGGTTGCAGATGATATGGTCATTGAAAAGGTCATTGTGGCAGAAGAGATTCGGGAGGGAAACCCCACAGCGCTGCAATTTATGATAGACAGATTCGG
This sequence comes from Paenibacillus sp. ACRSA, assembly GCF_022346845.1. Lineage (NCBI taxonomy): Bacteria > Bacillati > Bacillota > Bacilli > Caryophanales > Paenibacillaceae > Paenibacillus > Paenibacillus sp. ACRSA. The sequence continues at coordinate 124,070 of NZ_JAKRNP010000005.1, forward strand.
AGAGGACAACGTGGCTGTTTCCGTCAGTCATGAACAATTTAAGGTGTTAACCGGGCAGGTAAAAGCAGTCATTCGCACTGGTGAAGCTACGCCTTATGCTAATTGCATTTTACAAGCAGGAGTCCATTTTGGTTAAAAAGGAGGTTGCGTAATGCATATTCAGATGCACAACATTCACAAAGCGTTTGGCACCAATCAGGTGCTAAGCGGAGTGGATTTTGAACTGCAAGAAGGTGAGGTTCACGCCCTAATGGGGGAGAACGGAGCAGGTAAATCTACACTCATGAATATTCTGATTGGTCTTCATCAGCGGGATCAAGGCACGATTACGATAGACGATAAGGAAACGTATTTCGCTACTCCGAAGGAAGCAGAGAAACTAGGCATCACATTTATTCACCAGGAGCTAAACGTCTGGCCTGAAATGACGGTGCTTGATAACCTTTTTATCGGTAAGGAGGTCACTTCCTCGTTCGGGTTGCTAAATACAAGACAAATGAAAGCGCTTGCCAAAGAGCAGTTTAGCAAGTTATCTGTGGACATTCCACTCGAACGTCCTGCGGGCGAATGCTCTGTTGGACAACAACAGATGATCGAAATTGCCAAGGCGCTCATGACAGATGCGAAGGTCATCATTATGGACGAACCAACAGCGGCACTCACAGAGCGGGAGATCCAGAAGCTGTTCGGAGTCATAACGTCACTGAAGAAAAATGGTGTATCCATCGTCTATATCTCTCACCGCATGGAGGAGATATTCACAATCTGTGACCGAATTACGATTATGCGTGACGGTAGAACCGTAGATACCCAATCGATTCAGCAGACTAGTTTTGACGAAGTCGTTCGAAAAATGGTCGGCCGAGAATTAACGGAACGTTATCCATCTCGGAATCCCTCGTATGGTGAGGTTGTTCTGGAGGTCAGAAACGCGAGCAGCAAAGGATTATTTCACGATGTGAGCTTTAATGTTAGAGCAGGTGAAATTCTAGGCTTCTCAGGACTTATGGGCTCTGGGCGAACGGAAATTATGAGAACGATCTTTGGTCTCGACACGATGGATCGTGGTGAAGTAATCATTCGCGGCAAAAAAGTGAACATTCGTAAACCTGTAGATGCGGTCAGACATGGTATTGGTTTTATTACGGAAGATCGCAAGGATGAGGGTCTCGTGCTTGACTTCTCTATTCGTGAGAATATGGCACTGCCGAACCTGTTCAGCTTCTCCAGCAAAGGCTTCATCTCGACTGCGAAAGAACAGGAATTCGTGGATACACTGATCAAACGATTGCAGATCAAAACACAATCTTCAGAAACGGCCGCTCGTAACCTATCTGGTGGTAATCAGCAAAAAGTGGTTATCGCTAAATGGGTCGGCATCGGTCCAAGTGTACTCATTCTGGATGAACCTACACGAGGTGTCGATGTTGGAGCGAAGCGCGAGATCTATCAGCTCATGAATGAACTGACTGACCGAGGCGTCGCCATCATCATGGTGTCGTCAGAGCTACCCGAAGTGCTCGGGATGAGTGATCGAATTGCAGTTGTGCATGAAGGGCACATTAGTGGCGTGCTGTCTAAAGAAGAAGCCACTCAGGAAAATATTATGACATTGGCTACAGGGGGACAGTGATATGACAACAATGGACAACAAAACTGCCAAAAGCGGCTTCCGTTTCTCGAACGTAACACAAAAATTAGGACCGTTACTCGGCTTAATCATTCTCATTCTCATCGTTTCAATCTTAAATCCTAGCTTCTTGGAACCGCTTAATATCTTGAATCTACTGCGCCAAGTTTCGATTAATGCGCTGATTGCTTTTGGAATGACATTTGTTATTCTCACCGGCGGAATTGATCTATCGGTGGGCTCGATCCTCGCATTATCCAGTGCTTTTGTTGCCAATATGATGTTATCTGGTTTAGATCCGATCTTGTCCATCATTATCGGGGTAGCACTTGGCGGTGTCATGGGGATGGTCAATGGTCTTATGATAACCAAAGGCAAGATGGCACCGTTTATCGCGACATTGGCAACGATGACGATATTCAGAGGATTAACGCTGGTCTACACAAACGGTAATCCAATTACCGGTCTTGGTGACAGCCTGCTGTTCCAATTGTTTGGCCGTGGTTACTTGTTGGGAATTCCGGTACCAGCCATCACCATGTTGATTACGTTTATGATTCTATGGATTATTCTGCATAAAACAGCTTTTGGTCGCAAAACGTATGCAATTGGTGGTAATGAGAAAGCCTCCATTATCTCAGGTATCAAAGTTACACGTGTTAAAGTGATGATCTATTCCTTGGCCGGTATGCTTGCAGCACTGGCAGGGGCAATTCTGACATCACGGTTGAATTCAGCACAACCCACAGCGGGTACATCCTACGAGTTGGATGCGATTGCAGCCGTTGTACTCGGTGGTACGAGCCTTTCTGGAGGCAGAGGGCGCATTGTCGGTACGTTGATCGGTGTTCTGATTATCGGTGTACTGAATAATGGATTGAACCTGCTCGGAGTTAACTCCTTCTACCAAATGGTCGTGAAGGGCGTTGTCATTGCCATTGCAGTCCTGCTAGACCGCAAGAAAACAGCATAAGGAGAGATGCGACTATGAAAAAAATAACTTTGACACTCATAAGCATGCTAATGATTATTGTTCTGGCAGGTTGCTCGTTGGAGCCTCCGGGTTGGGCAAAGCCTGACGCAGCCGGAAATAAAGGACAAAAGAAAATTGGGTTATCCATTTCCACATTAAATAATCCATTCTTTGTATCCCTGAAGGATGGGGTCGTGGCTGAAGCTCAAAAACAGGGGATCCAAGTGATTGTCGTTGATGCACAGAACGATTCGGCGAAACAAACGAATGATGTGGACGATCTGCTTCAACAAGGCGTAGATGCATTACTCATTAACCCTGCCGATTCTGCGGCAATCTCTACAGCGGTTCAGTCGGCGAACAGTGTAGGTGTTCCAGTGATTACACTCGACCGTTCCGCAGATAAAGGTGAAGTGGCAGCCTTGGTGGCTTCGGATAATGTCAAAGGTGGACGCATGGCAGCGGAATACTTTGTTGAACAGCTTGGTGAGGGCGCGAAAGTAATTGAGCTTGAGGGTGTCCCAGGTGCTTCCGCAACACGAGAGCGGGGCAAAGGCTTCCATGAAGTGGCTGACGAGAAACTCGATGTGGTGGCGAAGCAATCAGCGGACTTTGACCGTTCCAAAGGATTGAATGTTATGGAGAATCTGCTGCAAGGTAATCCAGATGTACAAGCGGTATTTGCCCATAACGATGAGATGGCACTTGGAGCGATTGAAGCAATCCAAAGTTCAGGTAAAGACATCCCGGTTATTGGATTCGACGGTAATGATGATGCGATCAAATCCATTCAAGACGGTAAGTTGACAGCTACGGTTGCTCAGCAGCCTGTGTTGATTGGTGGTCTGGCGGTGCAAGCAGCGCTGGATGTGCTGGACGGTAAGCAGGTAGAGCAATCCATCCCAGCTGAACTGAAGCTGGTAACGAAAGAAAATGTAAATGAATAAACAGTTCTATTCTCTATATTGTAATTGAAATAATAATTAGTATGGAGATGTAGATAGATTCACCTATCTATTAAAAGTCGCATAATTGCGACTTTTTTTCTTTATTTAGATTACTTAGAGATACTTCAAGTTGGACAAGCAAAATGGGCTCCATCAAGCAATATTTTAGAATACCCTTAGTGAACAACATGAAGTAGTTGCAATAGGGGCGTGTGTGCAGATTTATTCATGTTCAGTTCATATCGTCGTCACGATCAGTACATCTTCTCCGATTACACTTTATTCAGTACCAAACACAATGATCCTTAGACACAGAAAAACAGGAGATGATGAGATTGTCACGTAAGAAACGAACTTCGATAACGGCAATTACCTTAGTGCTTGCCATGTTGTCTCCCGCGTATGCCTTGGCTAGTTCGGATACGGGAAATAGCGCTAATCTTACTTACAAATCGACGGAGAGAGCTGTTATTGAGAAAGCTAACCTTTTAACCCAATCATATGGCACAACAAGTGTGCAGTATGCGCTTATGGATGAGGGAAAGATCGTACTCTCTGGACAAGTAGGGGGAAACGACCCCAAGGGAGAGATTCCTCTTACGGCAGATACGATGTACGGTATTGGGTCAACGAGTAAAATGATGCTTACGACTGCTGTAATGAAGCTCGTCGATGAAGGTAAGGTGAATCTGGATACACCTATCGTGAACTATATCCCGGATTTCAAAATGAAGGACAAGCGTTATCAGCAAATTACACCACGGATGTTATTGAATCATTCTTCCGGGCTTCTTGGAACGTCGAGCAATAGTGCCATCTTATTTGGAGATAACGATACGTATGCACATGACACTTTACTGGAACAACTGGCTAACCAAAACCTGAAAGCAGATCCAGGCGCCTATTCCGTGTATAGTAACGATGGTTTTACATTAGCTGAAATTTTGGTGGAGAGGGTTAGTGGCATAAGTTTCACTGCGTTCATGCATCGTTACATCACCGAGCCACTGGATATGAATAATACTCAGACGCCTCAAGATCAGGTGAATCTGAGGCAAATGGCAGCAACCTATTCTGCCACGAATGCGAAACAACAACTTCCATTGGAGACCACGAATATGATCGCTTCAGGAGGTATCTACTCGACTGCGGAGGATCTAGTGAAATTTTCGAGGATTTTCACAGGACAAGTAGAAGGTATTCTCTCTCGTGAATCTGTACAAGCGATGGAACAAGAAGAATACAAGAAGGGCATATGGCCAGAAGACAGCGATTCGTCCATTGCGTATGGACTAGGTTGGGATAGTGTTCAGCTGTTCCCGTTCAACGATTATGGTATCAAGGCAGTTACCAAAGGAGGTAATACAATTACATACCATTCATCGTTAATTGTACTTCCCGAATTCAATATGGCTGCAGCTGTAACGTCCTCGGGGGGCACGAGCACAACAGATCAACTACTTGCGACTGAACTGTTACTGGGCGCGCTGGAAGAGAAGAATATCATTCCAGAGCAAAAGCCGGAGAAATCGTTCTCCACACCTGTAACAGCAGTGATGCCGAAGGAGTTGTTGAGTTATACAGGTATATATGGCGGCGGAGCCAATTTGTTAATGAAGTTGGATGTGAAGGATAACGGACAATTAACCGTGTCTACGCTATCTGCTCCAACCAATCCAGATCAGAAATATACGTACACTGCGAATGGTTCATTTGTTAATTACGAGGGAACGGAGAAGCTGCAATTCGTTAATGAGGACAATGGAAAAATCTATCTATGGTCACGCTCATATAAATCCGTACCTGGTCTGGGTCAGATTGCTTCTTCCGAATACAAGGCCGAAAAGTTAGAAACAAATGAATTAGCTAATGATGTGGCAGCTGCTTGGCAGAAGCGAGAAGGAAACACATATTACTTGGTAAATGAGAAGCATACATCAACACTGTATAACATTGCTCTTCCGATTATCCCCATTCACACATTTAATGAATGGCCAGGGTATATCTACACGAATAAAATCATTGGAGCGAACCAAGCTGTGAATCAACTCCAAATTCCTGGCTTAGCTGGTCGTGACACGATGAATTTTGAATTCTATATGGAAGATGGGGTTGAATATGTTATGGCCGGAGGAAATGTCTACGCCAGTCAAGAGGTTGTGACACCAATCTATTCGGGACATCAATCGAAGACAACCATTCAAGCAAATGGACATTCCAGTTGGTTTACGGTTCCAGCCTCAGCTGCTGGTAAAACGATGACGGTTCAAATGCCTTCAAGTGGTGCGTTTGCTGTATACAACCAGGCAGGTATAGGTGTGAATCACACGGTGGTTAGCGGTCAGAATGAAGTTGTGTTGCCTGAGAACGGTAGCATTGTGTTTGCTGGGGAGCCGGGTTCGACGTTTGAAATCTCATTAAAAAAGTAACACCTGGTTTCAGGTGTGTGATCAATCAATCTGAACCTACAGAAAGTCGCGGAAACGCGGCTTTTTTTGTTGCATGTCTACCCAATCTGGAACATCGTCACATCCATATTTCATTTTCTCAAGCGAGGGTTGCCGTCATTTCAGATATTGCTTACGGAATTGCAGTGGGGAGATTCCCATCTTGCGTTTGAAACACGCGGAGAAGTAAGGAGAGTAGCGGAAACCTACTTCTTCGGCAACGCGGTCAATGGACCAATCGGTGGTCACCAGCAAACGTCTAGCACGATCGAGCCGTATCTCCTGCAAATAGTCCGAGGGGGTGCAACCGTATCTGGCTTTCATGCATCGTACAATATAATTGGGGTGAAAATGTAAGGCTTCTGCGAGCATCTCATGGGTAACTTTGTTCTGGTAATGAGCCTGAATGTATGTAGCCGCGCGTTCTGCTAAACGGGTTGCAACCGATTCGGTTTCTCTTGAGCCACTCTCTTCGAGTATGCTTAGTAGGTTGCCTAGCAGTTGCTGCTCTCTCCAAAATGTAGCGTTCGTTGGTAAAGTCAGCAGTTGCTCGATAATGTCGTACACAGCCTGAGGATCTGGGAGGCGTAGGTACTTAGGCAGTCGAAGCATGTAGGGATTTTCGAAAGGACGTGAAGAATACAGCGCAGGACTGATGCTTGTTTCTTTCGTTACCAGGGTGCGTTGCCTTACTTCATGCTCAAAATGAATCCAGTAAAACAGCGTATCTTCTGTGCAAGGTTGAAACGAATAATGTTCACCATCTGGCAAGAGCAGTAGCATATCCCCACTCAACAAGCGCCACTCTGAACCGTTCTCTCCCATGAATAAGCCACCTTCAGCAACGATGAGTAGATCGTAAATGCCAAGCTTGCTTCGATGAGGATGGTGATCTCCAGTGCTGTATTCTGTACGACCTGCGCCTAGGAAATAAGGGATTGGTGGCAGTTCAAGTTCAATCATGGTGTTATCGCTCAGATGAAACACTCCTTATGTTGTGTTATTTTTTATAGAAAAAGGTTCATTCCTTTCCTATTAAGCTGGTTCTATCAAGCATATAATGGAGAACATAGAGAGTCAATTACTATAGGAGGCATGACGAAGTGAATACAACAAATGTACGCATTGAGGACAACTTCTGGGAAAATTATTCTGCATTAGTACGCGATACGGTCATCCCGTATCAATGGCAAGCATTGAACGATCGTGTAGAAGGAGCGGAGCCCAGTTATGCTATTCGGAATTTCCGCATCGCCGCTGGACTTGAAGAGGGAGAATTCGGAGGATGGGTGTTCCAGGATAGTGATCTATATAAATGGCTGGAAGCGGTTGCTTACACACTACGCTCCCAACCTGATCCGAAGCTGGAGAAGATTGCGGATGAAGCAATTGAATTAATCGGCCAAGCCCAACGAGAAGATGGATATGTGAATACGTATTTCACGATTAAGGAACCAGGCAGAGAATGGACGAATCTATATGAAGCCCATGAACTGTATTGTGCAGGACACCTGATCGAAGCCGCTGTAGCATATGCTGAGGCAACGGGCAAACGTAGATTGCTGGATATTGCATGCCGCTTCGCTGATCTGATTGATCGTTTGTTTGGGCTGGATGCTAGTCAGAAGCAGGGATATTGCGGACATCAGGAAATTGAACTTGCGCTGGTCAAGTTATATTATGCAACGGGAGAGCAACGGTATTTGAAGCTCAGTCGTTATTTCATTGATCAACGTGGCAGTCTTCCAAGTTATTTTGAGGAAGAATGGGAGCGGCGCGGCAGAACAGGTCACTGGTCAGATGGTAAACCTAATCTAGAAATGTACCAATCCCATCTGCCTGTGCGCGAGCAGTCAACCGCAGTTGGACATTCCGTACGTGCAGTTTATATGTACACAGCAATGGCTGATCTTGCTCGATTGACTCAAGACGCTAGCTTAAAAGCAGCTTGTGAGCGGCTATGGGAGAATACAACGCGCAAGCAGATGTACATTACGGGTGGAGTCGGTTCAACCCATCGGGGAGAAGCCTTTACCTTTGACTATGACTTGCCGAATGATACGGTGTATGCAGAGACCTGTGCTTCTATCGGGCTAATATTCTGGGCACGGCGGATGCTTCAGCTTGAAGCGAAGAGTGAGTATGCGGATATCATGGAACGGGCGTTGTATAACAACGTACTTGGCAGCATGTCCCGGGATGGCAAGCACTTTTTCTATGTGAATCCACTCGAGGTATGGCCTGAGGCGAATAAACGCAATCCGGATAAACAGCATGTTAAGCCTGTTCGACAGGCATGGTTTGGCTGCTCTTGCTGTCCACCCAATGTAGCACGCTTGCTCAGCTCGCTGAATGACTATATTTACGATGTATCTTCAGAAGAGAATAAGGTTCATGTCCATTTATACATTGGTAGTCATCTACATTTCACATCAGCAGACGGTTGTGATGTATCCCTTCACCAGACATCGGAGCTGCCTTGGCAGGGTAAGGTAGAGTTTAACGTGTCACTGGATGAGAAGCATGTAAATGGAACTGCTTTTGCACTGGCCTTACGAATTCCTAACTGGCATCAGAGCGGGCAGCCTGTCCTTAGCATTAACGGCGAGGTGCAGGTATACGATGTGAAGAACGGCTATGCTCAAATCAGTCGAATCTGGAACGATGGTGATGTGGTGGAGTGGTCGATACCTGTGGAAACGAAGTTAATTGCTGCTAACCCACAGATTAGAGCCAACGCAGGCAAAGTAGCTATTCAGCGTGGACCACTTGTCTATTGCGTGGAGGAGGCAGACAACGGTATATTGCTGTCATCCCTTTCGCTTCCGAAAGGGACTCAGCTAAATGAGCGGGAAGATTCTGATTTACTTGGTGGCTGTATTGTCGTTGAAGGTGATGCAAAAAGGGAGAATACCTCTGGATGGTTGGCAAATGAATTGTACAAGCCACTGGCAACTGAGTCAAAGCAGGTTCGATTTACTGCAATTCCTTATTATTTGTGGGGTAACCGCGAGGCTGGGGAAATGAGTGTCTGGTTACGTAATTAATAGAAGTATGATATAGGAGTTAACGATTGAATTTATAACAAACAAAGAATTAACTAACGAATAAAGCATTAGAATCTAACGAAAAGCATATAAACAAATGAATTCATTAACCTAACAACACACAGGGATCCTTAGTATTGGTGACTAGGGGTCTTTGTGTTTTTATTCATGTGATATGATGATCAATATATCAGTAATCCAGGGAGGTATGTACAGTATGAGTATGGAGAACGTATCTAGTGAAGAGCGGACTGGAGCGATCAGAGCTTTTGAATCAACCATTCATAAATCAGAAGATGCTTTAGTAAATATGACTCAGAAGGGCACAAGCACAACCTTAGTACAGAAACGGCTCACAGCGCTACGTATCGGATTAGCTATGCTTGAACATGCGTGGCACGGCGAATCACATTCATACACTGATGAGGAAATACGAGAAGCTCAACATGTAATAACTGGTTTATTCCCTTCTCTTGAGACCCAGTACGCTAAAGCCAAAGTGGGCGGTGCCCAAAAAACATTGTTAGAGAGAAGAATAAGAGCTTTTGAGCTAGCTATTCAAATCATGTCAACGAAAAAGGCAGCAGACGTCTAACATCTGCCACCCTCGAATCCTCAAGCGATATGTGTTGTAATCAAAGCTTACTATATTTCTATTTCCCAGTAGATTACTTCATTCCTAACGCAACTTAGGTATACGTGCATGTAAAGTTAGTGAATTCAGCAACAGATCCTACCTTAGAAGCGTAGAGACCAATAAGCACACCTGTGAATCCTCCAGCCACCTCGGATGATAGATATCTAGTCTGTGCCGTTCCAAGCGGAATATCCTTACCATCATAGTTCAAAATGAAAGTATAACGATCAGGAGTGGATTGAATAGTGAGCGTAGCTTGATTGCTTACCCCCACATACTCTTCCTGTTCAATCGACTTGATATCACCAACATTCAGACGTTTAACTACGCTATATCCGTTATCGACTTGGCGAAGAGCCAGATCATAATGATGATTTTCATCCATATAGAGCGTAATACCCGCTTCCCCTTCAGTTAATGTGACATCACAAGAGATAATTGCATTGAAATCTCTCTGACGTATGCCGATAAAAGTAGGGGACAATGGAGTGTCTAATGTGACATCTGTACCTCTTAGAATCACCTTGTCTGGAGCTAATTCATACTGCTGCTTAGCAGGGTGACGTAAATAACACCAGTCTAGATTCCAATCGGTATTTTCAAATGTATAGACGTTGCGTTCCTGTTGAACGGTTGCCTCAGAGATTCGATCGGTTTCAAAACTCGTAAGCACGGTGCCCTTATACCCCGCGGTAAACCAACCATCTTCATTAAATGTCACCGGCGTTAGAAACACTTCACGTCCCAGATGGTGGTACGTTTGCCATCTTCCGATTTGACGGAAACCGAGATGAAGCATCCACCAATTGCCGTTCTCATCCTCAACAAGGTCTCCATGCCCAGCGCCTTGAAGCTCATAACCACCCAAATTACGATTGGTCAGAACAGGGTTATGTGGGTAAGGCTCAAACGGACCTGATGGCGAATCCCCTCTCGCATAAGTAACCATATGGCCATACTCGGTTCCACCTTCGGAAGCCATGAGATAGTATGTTCCATTTATTTTATACAGATGGGGACTCTCCAAATAGCGCCCGCCCGTGCCATTCCAGATCATACGCCCAGGAGTTAGTTTACGTCCAGTTTCGATATCAATCTCACATTGGATTATGCCTCCAACGCCGTTATCGTCGGTACCATTACTCATAAATATTGCTTTACCATCCTCAAAGTATAGATCTGGATCGATGCCACCTTGATCAACATAGATCGGATCAGACCATTCACCATAGATATCGTCCGTCCATACGTAGAAATTCTGATGCGTAGTGTCATTTGTTGTGGTCATATAGAATCGGCCATTGTTATGACGGATGGTTGGCGCAAATACGCCACCGGAACTGTTAACCGTTTCTAATTGAATTTGGCTTGGCCGTGTTAAGCAATGTCCGATCTGCGTCCAATTGATCAAATCTTTACTTTCGAAAAGCGGAACGCCAGGGAAATATTGAAAAGAGCTACATACGAGATAATACGTGTCGGCAACTTTGCAAACGCTAGGATCAGGATAGAAACCTTTGATTACTGGATTGGTATATTTCATCTTTTAGTGCACCTCGTTATAAATTCATATTTATAAGAATTCAACTTAAAACAGGTAATGCTCTCAGGCATAATTTACAGTGTAAAAAGAATATTTCAATAATCTCCTCATCAAAAATTAAACACCATAGCAATTATATTTACAATGTTTTAGTCTTGATAGAACAATGAAAATCCGTTAAATTAACATAAATAGCATTTCAATAATTGGAGCTGGGAGAAAATCTGAATGATTAGAGCTAATGGAGATTCCAAATACATGCCACTGTATGAAGCACTGGCTAGCGAAGTACGCTGGAGAATAATGACCCTTCTCTCTGAAAGAGAGATGAATGTGAAAGATCTGGCTGATGTGCTGGAGCTTAGTCCGTCCATTGTGACGATGCATGTTCGTAAATTGGAGCAAGCGGAATTGATTGGCAGTCGTAGAGTACGACTGAACGGAGGCACACACAAAATGTGTTTTCTCCAACAAGATGCAATTGAAATTGAATTGCCTTCGGTGGGTTCATTTGCAGACATCAAAGAACAAAGCATCTCTGTGGGTCACTATACAGCGTTCGAAGTACATCCGACCTGTGGACTGGGAACGCATGAGAAAGAAATTGGCGTATGGGATGATCCACGCTATTTCCTTGATCCTGAGCGTGTTCACGCAGCAATCCTGTGGTTTGGTCGGGGGTATGTGGAATATAAAACACCTAATTATATACTTGCAGAGGATGTACCCAGTGCGATTGAGATCTCAATGGAAATTGCTTCGGAGGCACCTGGCTTAGGGGATGATTGGCCCTCGGATATCACATTTTCATTTAATGGCGTGCAGCTTGGCACATGGACCAGTCCTGCTGATTTCGGAAGAGCTGCTCGTGGAAAATTCACCCCGTCATGGTGGCATAGGAATGTTAACCAATATGGTCTGCTGAAGACGATTCGAGTGGATGCTCAAGGCACATCAATAGATGGAGAATGGCTGTCGAATGTAGGTATCGATGATATCAAACTGGAGGAGTTATTCTGGACGCTTCGATTTTCTGTGGAGGAGCATGCCACAAATGTGGGCGGTTTGACGCTGTATGGAGCCGGCTTTGGTAACCACAATCAAGACATCATCATTCGTACCATACAGCCTAGAGCAGATATGGGTTGATATATCCTTCTGAAACCACGCTATATATTTAACGTATCCGTTATTCAGGAGAAGCATGGTTAACTCGGTTAGATGAGTTGAGGCATTCTAATTCTAGTGTTGGCTTTGCGTGACCCAAACACATACATCTGTCGAATGGAGAATGATACCATGGGCGAAGATATGAGCCGTATTGGAGTATCCAGCAAGCGAGTACCAGACCTAATGAAAGCATTAGTCTATGACACGTACGGTACACCGGAAGTTTTGCGCTTGGAAGATGTAACCGTTCCGACTCCAAAGGAACATGAAGTGTTAATTGAGGTTCATGCAACGTCGATCAATTCTTGGGACTGGGATCTCCTTCTGGGGCAACCGTTCGTTACACGCATCGGCGCATTCCGCAAACCCCGTTATCCAATTCTTGGTGCAGACGTAGCAGGGACAGTCGTCGCGGTTGGCTGTGCAGCGGGGCAATTCCAAGTTGGTGATCGAGTGTTTGGCGATCTCTCAGCCTGCAACTGGGGTGGATTTGCGGAGTATGTGTGTGCCAGTGGAACGGCATTGTCGCCTATACCTGCCGGAATCACTTATGTAGAGGCAGCAGCTATCCCTCAAGCAGCAGTTCTTGCATTACAGGGTTTGCGTAATCGCGGAACTTTGCAACAGGGGCAACGAATTCTCATTAATGGGGCTGGGGGTGGAGTGGGAACATTTGCTCTCCAATATGCCAAGTTACACGGTGCAGAAGTGACCTGTGTTGATCACGGTGAGAAGCTGGAGATGTTACAGGCTTTGGGTTCGGATCACGTCATAGATTACCGGAATGAAGACTATACTGCACAGGGAATAACATATGACGTAATTCTTGATGTGGTAGGGAATCGTAAGGTGACAGCTTTGAAACGAGCACTGCGTAGCGGCGGTCGGTATGTAATGATTGGAGGTCCGATGGGACGAATTGTAATGAATCTATTGTGGGCACCAATCGTTTCGAAGCTTGAAAACAAGAAAATATCAGTACTTGTGCACAAACTGAGCGCCGAAGATCAGAGCGAATGGATCGAGCTGGTTGAATCAGGGCATGTCATACCGATCATTGATCAACAGTATCCATTACGTGAAGCAGCTCAGGCATTTCGTGATATGGGAGCAGGTCGTGTGAAAGGAAAAACGATCATTATCATGAAAAAATAGTCTGCTCACACTTCTATGGAAGCGAAGCTTTATTGAGTTTAAATACATCCACTGGTCTGCGCATAGCTCGTCATAACAGAAGTACCGATCTTCTCCTGCGTGAGATTTTTTTGGAGGTGTTTCGGTGATACGTAAAATAATAGATATACTCGTAGTCGCTATGTTAGCGGCTTTTTTGTTTCTCAATGAATGGGAAAGAAAATTTACAATGACCATATATTTACAAAAATTGATGCGCATGCTATGTTTACTTTGAAAGCGTCATCATGAATGGGTTCATTGACAAATTTCATTATCATATCTCAAATGGAAGGGAAGATGAAAATGGAAAATTGGCTTAGAAAGGCAACCGCAATGATGCTGGCATTTGCTCTACTGCTAGGATTGATGACAGCGCCCGTTCATGCAAACAATGCACTTTTCACTATCGAAGCAGAAGACGCTCAGCTCACTTCGGATCTTCAAGTAGTCACCGAGATTTACGGACAACCCAAGCCTGGATATTCAGGTAGCGGATTCGTCTGGATGCAGAATTCAGGGACGTTAACTTTTACAGTGAATGCTCCCGAGACTGGCATGTACGCGATCTCTACTCGATACATGCAGGAGCTTAGTGCGGATGGCAGAGTTCAATACTTAAACGTGAACGGTGTGACTAAGGGTTCGTATATGCTGCCGTACACGACAACATGGTCGGACTTTGACTTTGGTTTTCACAAACTGAATAAAGGCAGCAACACAATCCAGATCAAGTCTGGATGGGGCTTTGCATATTTTGATACCTTTACTGTGGATCATGCGGATCTTGACCCATTAAATGTACAGCCAATTCTTACCGATCCTGAGGCAACACCAGAAACACAAATTTTAATGAATTATTTAACGGAGGTATACGGAAACCAGATTATTTCAGGTCAACAGGAGATTTATGGAGGAGGGAATGACGGAGACACAGAGCTAGAGTTCGAATGGATTTATGATCTTACTGGCAAATATCCAGCGATTCGCGGCTTCGATCTGATGAATTATAATCCGCTCTATGGTTGGGAGGATGGCACAACGGATCGGATGATTGATTGGGTTAATAACCGAGGCGGAATTGCAACAGCTTCATGGCATATCAATGTACCACGTAATTTCAATACGTATCAGCTTGGAGATTTTGTGGATTGGAAGGAAGCCACGTACAAGCCGACAGAAACCAATTTTAATACAGCCAATGCTGTTATTCCAGGGACGAAAGAATATCAATATGTAATGATGACAATCGAAGATCTGGCAGAACAATTGTTGATTCTCCAAGATAACAATGTGCCTGTTATATTCCGTCCTTATCATGAGGCTGAGGGTAACGGTGGTCTGAATGGGGAAGGTGCATGGTTCTGGTGGGCTTCCGCAGGAGCAGAAGTGTACAAAGACCTGTGGGATCTAATTTACACAGAGCTTACGGAGACGTACGATCTTCATAACTTGATTTGGACCTATAACAGCTATGTGTATAGCACATCTCCAGCTTGGTATCCTGGCGATCATCAAGTGGATCTGGTTGGATACGATAAATATAATACGATCTATAACCGGTATGACGGCTTGTCTGGAGTCCCGAATGAGGACGCTATTACTTCGATTTTCTATCAGCTTGTGGATCTGACGAATGGTAGCAAAATGGTTGCCATGACAGAGAATGATACGATTCCAAGTGTGCAAAATCTGAAAGAGGAGAGAGCAGGATGGCTGTACTTCTGCCCTTGGTATGGCGAGCACCTCATGAGCACGGCATTTAATTATCCTGCGACTTTAACCACACTTTATCAGAGTGATTATGTTATCACTTTGGATGAATTGCCGGATCTAAAGGTTACCAATCCTAACCCGAGCGCATCGATCTCACCGGGAACCGTCGAGTTTGACAAAAACACGCCTAATCAAAACGACAAATCCGTGACAGTGACTGCCAATGGGAATACGCTTACTGCTGTCCGTGCAGGCAATACTGTGCTTAACGCAACAACAGATTATACATTTAATGGAAACGACTTGTTACTAAATAAAGCTTACCTTGCTACACTGCCAATAGGAGAGCATTCGATTGTACTGGATTTTAATCAAGGGCAAGATCCAGTGTTAAAGGTTAAAATTGTGGATTCAACGCCAAGTTCCAATGCTACTATTACACCGGTGAATGCCTCATTTGATAAAGCAACGAACGCAGCACAGGATGTTTCCGTTACCCTTACCTTAAATGGTCGTCAGCTTACAAGCATAGCCAAGGGAAATGCTACACTCGAATTGGGTCAGCATTATACAGCTTCCGGTTCGACGGTTGTGTTGAAACAATCCTATCTCACAACGCTGCCATTAGGTCAAAATACTTTGACTTTCCACTTTAATGGCGGAAATAACGCTGTATTAACCGTTAACGTTGTAGACAGTACGGTTACTGTACCACCTACCGGAGACTTGACCATTCAAGCATTTAACGGCAATACCAGTTCTTCGACCAACGGAATTTCGCCCAAGTTCAAATTAATCAACTCAGGTAATTCGGCAATTCAGTTAAGTGATGTGAAACTTCGGTATTACTATACGATTGATGGGGAAGAGGCGCAGACCTTCTGGTCTGATTGGGCAAGTGTTGGCAGTGCGAATGTAACAAGCAAATTCGTCCAATTGGCAACTCCGGTTGCCGGAGCAGATCATTATCTGGAAGTTGGCTTCACAAGTGCAGCAGGAACGTTGAACGCAGGTCAGAGTGCAGAGATTCAAGCACGTTTCTCCAAAAATAACTGGTCGAATTACAATCAGTCTAATGACTACTCGTTCAAGGCATCTGGCACACAGTTAGCTAACCATGAACAGGTTACTGGTTATGTAGGCGATGAGCTTGTATGGGGAATTGAACCGTAACGAGGTAGAACGAAAGGGTGGAGAAGGAGCACGTCCTTCTCTGCTCTTTTTTTGAATTGAAGTGAGGAGGTTAGATGTATTAGTGGCAGTTCACTCAGCAGACGGCAAAGATAATCACAGATCAGAGAGCTTCTTGACATTTATGTGATGATTCGTTACTATTTTTTGTATGACAGTAAGTACTGACATTCTATAGAAGAGAGGACAGAGAAATGTCTAGTCGTACAGACTATAGCAGCAAAGAACGATTAATGATGACTGCGATTGATTTGATCTCAAAAAAAGGTTATAAAAGCGTAACAACGATGGAAATCGCGACTACGGCTGGCTTAAGTGAAAAAACGCTGTTTCGTCAATTTGGAACCAAGCAGAACCTTTTGGAATCGGCATTCGATCAATATTATTACTCCGAAGAGATGACGAGGATCTTCAATGAAAAGCTAGTCTGGGATTTGCACACCGATTTGCTTTTGATCAGCATAACGTATCACGAGATCATGAACCGCAACCGGAAGCTGTTTCTGATTGGGTTTAAGGAAGAGGAGCATCTACCAGGTCTTCGGGATCGCACGATTAAACATCCAAGACAGCTCTTAGAGATTATAACCGAGTATTTTAGCATCATGTATGACAAAGGGAAGCTGGTTCAAACGAATTTTGAGCATCAAGCTTTTTCATTTATGGCTTTGAATTACGGTGTGTTTATTAACAATTTGCATGAAGATGCTCGTTTTCCATCGCTCTCTTTGGATAGCATTATTACAGAAAGTGTATGGACGTTTACTAGGGCTTTAACCCCCTAGTTTTTTTAGCTCTTATATGTCAGTAAGCACTGACAGTCATTTTTCACTTAAGTTTAACGAATTATTTAGCATCAGCCCCGAGCTGAGTGACACATCTAGATTATAGAAATGAGGAACATATATGACTACCAATCATTCTGCTTCACAGAGCAAGGAGACGTTATTACTCCGAGTGCTTGTCTTCACCCTGATTATTTCTGTCATGAATGGCATGATGTTTAATGTGGTATTGCCGGTAATTAGCATACAATTTCAGCTTACGGCTTCTCAATCGAGCTGGATTGTGACAGGTTATTTGATTGTATATGCAATTGGAACAGTTACTTATGGCAAGCTCACCGATAGGTACAGCATGAAGCACTTAATTACATTTGGTCTATTATTGCTCGCGGCAGGTTCTGTGATCGGCATCGTAGCTACTCAATATTGGATGATTATTGTTGCACGGATTGTGCAAGCAGCTGGAGCTGCTGTCATTCCTGCACTTGCTATGATCATTCCGGTTCGTTACTTCTCACCTAAGAAGCGGGGTCAAGCGCTGGGAACCTCTGCCATTGGTATTGCTCTTGGATCTGCGCTAGGGCCTATTGTAGCCGGGTTGATATCAAGTGTCTTAAGCTGGCAGTTTCTCTTTGTTATTCCGTTGCTTTCGCTTGCAACACTACCCTTTTATCGAAAGTATCTGGATGACGACAGAGGAGTCAGTGAAAAAATGGATTATATCGGGGGATTAACATTAGCGGGGACAGTTGCTGCATTGTTACTCTCGTTGACTCAATCCAACCTATGGTTCTTAATGACAGGCATCGTGTTCTTGATCTTGTTCATCTTACGAATTCGTTACGCTGAAGCACCATTCGTCAAGCCAGCCGTATTCTACAACAAACCTTATGCCATAGGAATGGGCATTGCATTCGTGCTGGTCGCCATTGGTTTTGGCATTCCATTTATAACGCCACAATTACTAGCACAAGTACATGGATTCTCACCAGCTCTAACTGGAATGATCATGCTTCCATCCGCGCTCGTTGCTGCTCTTCTAGGACGTAAAGGCGGGAAGCTCGCCGATGAGAAAGGCAATCCTTTTCTGTTATATACGGCTTCTGTACTACTCATCATCGGTTTCATTTGCTTATCCTTTGTTATCAGTGCGTCACCGATTTGGATTGCTGTATTTCTGATCTTGGCAGTGTTAGGTCAATCCTACATGCAGATCGCGATGTCCAATACGATTGCACAGACACTTCCCAAGGAGCACATCGGCATCGGAATGGGATTGTTATCTATGTTCAATTTCATCGCGGCATCTGTATCTACCGCAGCTCTTGGCAAGGTGCTTGATCGGGGTGCAACTTCTGTTCATTTGAATCCTTGGATAGAAGTGAAGAGTGCTTTCGTGTATAGTAACATTTTTGTCGTGCTCGCCTTGTGTGTAGCTGCGATGCTGCTGTTTTATGTGCTGCAATATGGACGTAAACCCGTCGTAGACCTCCAGGTCAGACAGAACAGTTAACAGAATGGGGGGACAGTCTCGAATTATTCGGACTGAAACCCCCATGTTTCACCGCTTCCAATGTCGAGGGTATGTCCATTCACGATAACCGTATGGTTGTTGTGCCATTGTAGCTCTACTTGATCAATCTTACTCTCCCAATACACCGCTTTTCTGAACCACAGTGCTCCTTGTAACTCCCCTACAATACCGAAGCTTCCCATGGCTCCCGCATCCGTTTTATAAAAGTTAATTGTATAGTGCTGGTCAGGAGATTGTGTCGTAGTAAGTAGTACTTTTGCTCCTGAGAAGATGGATGTAAGTGTCACGACAAAAAGTAGGATGGAGACTAATATGAATGAGAGGATCGTCGAGATCCAGCTTCTGATCTTGGCGAACAAAGTTGATGTGTCCATAAAACTTACGATGGAAAGGATGAACGCTAGAATAGAGAGAATAACCAACACATAACCAGGTGGAGCGATCTTCCACAAATAATGGATACTTGAATAGAAGGTGTACAACGAAATAGAGTACAAAAAAAGGACAAGGAATAGTGCAATCCAGCTTATTTTTTTAACGATGATGAAGTCTCCTTTCGCACATGCTAGATTCAGATCACTGCATTTTAGGGCCAGCTTACTCACTATATGTATCTATCTCTTTCTAATACACTTTGTATTATAAGGTTTGTTTGGGAAAAATGTCCACAATATCATCTTTTATTAAGTTTCATCATTCCTAGTTAGAGCATATTCCAGCAGGAATTCCTCATGCTTCAATCTGTAAATAACAAAAAAAGATGATCCCTGTGAAGTACATTGCGTACAGAGATCATCTTAGGTAATTCATTTGATTGTTCTCTAGAAATGAAGAGATTAATATTAATTAAAACCGATAGAGGCGTACACCATGCACAGGAATGGTTGTGCGTAAAGTGTTCCCGTTTAACTCAGCTGGAATTGCACTCCATAGTTCAGTACCTTCCGTAATGCCAGAAAGGTCGATTTCTTCAAGATTCAGATCTAGTGAAAGAGGCTTCTCACCAACATTGAACATTGCAGCATAGGAGGAGCCTTCAGCATTCTGTGCAGTCCAGACGATCAGATCATCACGGTGCAGGGCTTCTTTGGCACCATAGCTGTCGCGATGCATACGCAGAACTTCACGGTTGGTTAGCAGCGATAACGTCCATTCATCGTTGTCTCGAAGTTCACCACCAAAGATGAGTGGGGAGCGGAAAATACTCCATAACGACATCATCGTCAACTGTTCATCTGGCGTGAATCGAGTCCAACGGTCGGCTCCGCCACCGTCAACAGAACGGATGCCGATGTGACCCAGTGGCAGCATATCACAGTCTGGCCAGCAGCCTTCCTTCGGAATACCCTGCCAAGTTCGGCAACGGTCAAACATATCTAGCAGCAGCGGCCATAGATCCCAGAAGTCATCCGTGACCCGCCACATATTAGCATGTTCAGCGAAATGTTCAGCGTATTCTACTGGAGCAGGCCCAGGAGAGAGGCTCAGAACCATGGGGCGCCCAGAGCGTTCAATCGCTTTGGCGATCATCTCAATCTCTGGCTGATGTGTATCGTAAAGTCTAGAAGCAGCAATATCATCTACTTTTACCAGATCAACACCCCATTGCGCATACAATTCAAAGAGCGAGTCGTAATACGCCTGAGCACCTTTCTTAGAGGAATCTACTCCGTACATATCTGTATTCCACGGACAAATGGAGTTCGGATGCGCAATATCACGCGCAGTCGCAGTTGTGCCAAGGATCGGTGTAGCCGCGTGTGCAGCTTGTCTTGGAATGCCGCGCATGATATGGATGCCAAATTGAAGCCCTAGGCTATGTACATAATCGGCTAATGGTTTGAATCCTTGTCCATTCGCAGCAGAGGGAAACCGATTCTCAGCAGGCATCAGACGGGAGTATTCGTCCATAACTAATGGAACGAAAGCGCGGTATTGAGACGAGTTAGCGAAAGGTTCGTACCACTGAATATCGACCGTAATATAGCTCCAGCCAAAGTCTTTGAGATGCTCTGCCATGTATTCGGCGTTGCCGCGAATTTCGTCTTCTGTAACGGCTGCGCCATAACAATCCCAGCTATTCCAGCCGAGAGGTGGAGTTGGGGCTACAAGTTTATGATTCATCATCATGCTCCTTTACTGATTCTTTATTGCTCTCATACAATTATCATAGTATAGGAGAATATCAATAATCTACAGTAATCTAGATGAACGAATAGCATTATATTGCGGTCAGTCGAAGAACATCTTACGATAAACCAGACTTTCTCCTCCACTGCGAAAATCGCCGGGTGTAATGCCGGTTAAGCTGCGGAATGCTTTGATAAAGTAGCTTCCACTGGAATAACCAACACGCTCTGCGATCGTTTCAACACTTAAGTTTGTGCCACGAAGCAACTCCATCGCCTTCTCGGTACGGATGCGGGTCAAATAAGCTCCAGGAGTTAAACCTGTGCTGGATGAAAAGCGGCGAATGAAGTGATATTTAGAGAGAGAAACATACTCGGACAGTTGATCCATACTGATCATCCTGGAATAGTTATTTTCAATAAAATCAACGGCTTGTTGGATGGGTTCTGACCAGGTTTCTCTGTTCTGCAGGGTTGTTTTCTGTAACCTAACCAATTCAGTCATGAATTGATAGACACACGAGGACGCCATTAGCGGATCTGTAATTCTACCTGCTGCTGCATCGGTTACCATCATTCGCAACAACTGAATCGGAGCACATTCGTAAGGGAGATCGGGGATCTCTCCTGATTCACGAAGGAATTTTCGCCAGTGGGGCAGTACAAGATTAGGTCTAAACAACAAAAATATGAATTCCCACGGTTCTTGCGATTCCGGAGGATAATAATAGCGATGTGAACTCGGGATTTCGGCCAAGAATGCTTGTCCTGCGGTGACACGATGAACGCGACCTTGTGATTCAAATACACCTTCGCCTGAGATTGTATACTGGAATAGAAGCAAAGGTCCATCTGTACGCTCCAATCCGTCCCAGTGATACGAAGCATCGGTAATTGAATCAGACCCTACTGCAAATAGAACGCAAAGTTGTAGATCGGTGTCCTCAGCGAACCGAAAGCCATAGGTACCCCTGGGTATGTTCATAAATACTTCCTCCTAGTTTAGCGGTCATGATTGAGTTTACGGAACAGTGGTTCATTGATCGTTCTATTATATCGTATCAAGTTTAAGGAACAACCAAATATCGTTATCCCATAAATCTTGTTCTTTTCATAATGATTGCATCCAGATTTCTTACTTTTTGGGGTAGAAGACGACAAAATCAAGATACTTGTACATGCAATCGACCACCTGAAAGCCTGCATCCTCCAACCACTGTAATTGTTCCTCTTCTGTGGCGTTAATATCTAACTTACGGTGTTCGATCGCAGCCGAGAGGGATTCACTGCTTAATAAGAGGAGATAGAGAAAATGGATAAGTTCATAGGTTAGAACTATGGGGTTAGCATAATTCAATGTGGTCATCTAAGCAGACGCACGAATGAATATTTTCAATGACCACTTTACATACTACACAGGTAATACAAACGACATTTAGGAGGTTTTACCTTGAATCAATTTTCACAAACTCAACAAATCACGCAGTTAGCTCAACAGCTCACTCAACAAACGCAACATGCATCCATGCAATATCAACAGCTTTTGAGACAAGAGCAGAGCAATGCTGAGCAATTGAACCAAATCGCACAGCGTGAGCAGCAAGCAGCTCATATCATTCAAACAGCTCTTCAAGGGCATCAAACGGCGATCCAACAATTACAACAAATTGCAAACATTGCGCAACAAATTGCACATACAGCAACTCAGAATGTATCTCACATAGAACAACCTTATAACAATCCGCTGATTGGTTCCCCTGCTTCAACCTATGGAAACTTCAGCAACCAGAATCGTCAGTAGGAAATTGGTATTAACAAAAAGGAATGAAGCAAAAAAAAGGAACCCATAACTTGGGTTCCTTTTTAGTGTTTTACATGTTCAATAAGTCAGTACTTACTCGAGCTTCTTAGGCATTCAAATCATGCAAGCCAGGACTATGCTCGTTAGGAAGCTCCGGCATATAGGGTAACGGGAATCCCTGCGGTGGGTCTATGACTTGTAACTCACCGCCATTACGGCTTGGGGATTGTCCACTATATATTTCAGCGATACGCGTCTGATCTAAGCGGAAGTTAAATTGTGCATTATGGTAACCAAGATCAACATACTTCCGACATTCGGGATACTTGTTAATATCGTAGTTGGGAACAGGGAACAATTTTCCCCAATTGACGCCCAACGTTTCTAGAGCCTTCGCAAATGCATTTTGGTGAGCGTTATCGCGAACAATCAGGAAACCTAACGTTTCACGAAACGCTTTATTTGTGCTCATTTCGTAGATTCTTGTTTTTTGCAGTACACCTGTTGACTCTAATACAACATTATCGAGCAAATTACTTACGAGGTTGCCGTGATCATACACATAATTTCCAAGCCATGGATTCCCCGCAGCATCTACAGGCAGTGAGCTCTGTGCTCCCATAATGTAATGATGAGGGTTGGCATGTTTGATTGCTTCGTCCAGCGGAGCACCATCGATACCGGCTTGACCAGCTCCTTCAGCACCTGCACCAGTCAACAATTGATTAATCGTTTGCTGTACTAATTCAATGTGACTTAATTCCTCCAGAAATACACCACGAAGAAGATCTCTATACTGTATCTCTTTGCCACGGAAATTACTACTCTGGAAAAAAAACTGCATCATCGTCCGCATCTCGCCGAATTGGCCGCCAAGTGTTTCTTGCAGCACTTTTGCTGCAGCCGGGTCGGGCTTGTCTGGAACGATCAAATTGATTAAGTCTTCTCTATAGAAAAACATAATTGTCCTCCAATCAAGTAAGTTACAGGTTTAGTCTCTTCCATACTTCTCTATTTATGTGAAAGGATCCACTAACAAAGTTTGGTTACTTGATTAAGAATATTATTTTACTCTAAGGCAGACGATATCACGGGTATAAACGACACATGATCTGGAGGGAAAATAAAATGGGTATTTTAAGTGGCAATCCGAAAAACGAACCGATGCATTATGGAGAAATCTTTAGTGTATGGGAATGTTCTATGATGGCGAAAGGCGCAGTGTCCTGTTATCAGGCTTATTTGAATCATGCGGGTGACAAGGATTTGAAAAAAATACTGGATGATCTATTGGATCAAGCCAAACTTGAGATTAAAGAATGCGATACGTTACTTACCGATAATGGTATTGCACCTGCGCCAACGTTGCCGGAAAGACCTCCCGTTAAGTTGGAAGATATTCCGGCTGGAGCGAGATTCACAGATCCTGAAATTGCTGCTAAGATAACAGCAGATACATCATTAGGGTTAGTTGCAGCAAGTCAAGTGATCGGTCAATCTATTCGAGAAGATATTGGAGCTTTGTTTGCCAAATATCATGTAACCAAGACAGCACTAGGTGTGCGGATTTTGCAAATGAACAAAGAGAAGGGCTGGCTCATTCCACCACCACTTCAGGTGAAAAGACCGGAAGCTGTCGAGGTTTAAGTAAACCCTTTGAAAAGTCGCTGAGAAGCGGCTTTTTGTTTTTTTTTAAGCAGCATTTGCATCTGCTCATCATTTACAGTAGCTCAATTTGATTTTGTCCCACATACTACTATGTTGAAAAATCTGTACTTTTGATCTTGGACGGAATATGTTGCTCGCCCCAGTTTACAATTGATTCAATCAAAGGCACCAAATGCTGCCCGGAGGATGTCAGCGAATACTCCACTCTAGGCGGAACTTCATTATATTGCTCTCTATGAACAATGCCATAATCAATAAGGTCTTTCAGACAATTCGTAAGCATCGTACCGGTTATGCCGTGCAATCTTCTTTTTAATTCATTGTAACGGATCGTTTCACTCTGACTAAGAATTGCTAGTATAGGCAAATTCCATTTGCCCCCAATCACCTGAAATGCGTAGCTTGCTGGACATAGTTGATCCAGTTTGAAGTCATATTTCACTTGATAACCTCCATTAGTATACTTTTTTATACTTAGTCAGAAAAATAATAGTACTTGTTGTTACGATTGCAACTATTATAATCATACTAGAAAGAACAGATCAATTTATTTTTGAAACTCTGAGAATCTGAGAATCGGAAAGGCGTGATTAATAATGGCAGATGGACCTATGATGTGTGACTTAGCAACAGGCGTATGTGGCCCTGGAGATGAAGATATGATGCAAGAGGTGGATCTCAACCTATCGGAGAAGAAGATTACGTTGTATTACGCGACAGACCCAATCTGTTCGCACTGTTGGGCACTTGAGCCTGTACTGAATCGGTTTGTGGAGGAGTATGGTCAGTACGTTGATGTGCGAATCATGATGGGAGGGTTGCTGGCGAGCTGGCAAGGTTTCTCAGATGGAGCGAATGGAATTCAGAAGCCCTCTGATGTTGCAGGTCATTGGAGAGAAGTGGGTGAACATTCTCGGATGCCGATTGATGGCTCATTGTGGCACACCGATCCGATCCTTTCATCCTATCCTCCATCACGTGTATTCAAGATCATTCAACATACACATAAGGGTAAGGAAGAGAAATTCTTAAGACGAGCGCGTGAAGCGGTGTTTGTATTCAATCGGAATATTGGTGATGAGCAAGTGCTTATGGATATAGTGAACCAACTCGGCTTAGATGGCAAACAAATTGTGGAAGAGGCCAGTCAGCAGTCCGCACAGGATCTGTTGGAAGAAGATTTTGAGATGGTAGCTCGCCTGGGTGTTAGAGGTTTTCCATCCATTGTGATGGTGAATGAAGAGAACAAAGGCATCAAAGTAGTCGGGGCACGCTCTCTGGACACGTATGTACAAGCGCTTCAGCAGATCACAGAGCGTGAAGTTATGCCTAGAGCCATTCCAAGCTTATCTAACAAGTTGAATGAGACACACATGCTCTTCTCCAAAGAGATTGAAGTGATGTACGATCTGGAGCAAGATGCGGTAGAGGCATTTATTACATCTGAATTGGCTCCGAACACTTATGAAACGCAACTGATTCTGGATGAACTCTACGTGGTACAACGATAATATAGAAGGAATCCACTTCTGCATATGAAAACGACTATAAATAAATCGACGTCAGTTGTCGGTTTATTTTTTGTCTACGAATGAATTGCATCGTCAAAATATGTTTGATTTTATAAATTGACTAGACTTGAATAGATTTGATTTATCGTACATAACTGAGTAACATTAGACTCGTTGTCATTGCCGACAAAATGCAAGATTACCCAAAGGAGAAATGAACATGTTTTTTAGAAAAATAGGTTATACGTTGTTAATTATCTTGGCTGCACTGGTGTTCTCAGGTTGTACCCCGCAGTCGATTCTGGATCAGACTACGACTACGGCTTCACAGGATATGGGATTTGATGAGGTCGCCAAGTATATATCGGAGCACAATGCGCTTCCGCCGAACTACATTACGAAGAAAGAGGCTAGAGCATTGGGCTGGGAACCAAGTGAAGGCAATTTGCAAGAAGTTGCTCCAGGCAAAAGCATCGGTGGGGATGTGTTTAGAAATCGAGAAGGCTTGTTACCGAATAAGAAAGGCCGAACGTGGTATGAAGCTGACATCCATTATGCAGGTGGAAGACGTGGAAGTGATCGAATCTTATATTCAAACGACGGACTAATCTATAAGACAACAGACCATTATGAATCATTTGAGCAGTTAAAATAACGGAGGGTATTATGAATATCATTCAGATTGATGGAGAGCAATTACTTGCGAGAGATGAACTGCATGCCATACTTCAGGAGAAGCTTGAATTGGGAGAACACTACGGACGTAACTTAGACGCGCTGTGGGACTGCTTAACAGGGGAAGTGAGCATGCCGATCACCATTCAGTGGGTTCATTTCGAGAAAAGTAAACAAGTACTAGGAGGATACGCTGACCAAGTCATTGATTTGATGCGCGAGGTAGAAGAGGAGATCGAAGGATTCACATTGGAATTGAAGTAGCGTATCATTCCACAGCAACGCGGGAGCAGTAGCGATGGAGCAGCAGTATACGGAGTGGATTAAAGACCGCGTTCGATTGTGGACGGGAAAAGAAATTCAATAGTAAAAATTAAATCGCATGTATCCATCTAATGATGATTGATGATTGTTGAATAGTATTAATGGATTAAATCCCCCAAAAACATCGAGTTCATATCCTTGACTCGATGTTTTTGGGCTATTCTACATACCACTTCGCAAACCTCGCAGGCGACAGCTCGTTTCGTACAAGATTGCAGCCATTTACGAATTGGATGAAGAACTCACAGCAGACTTGAACGTATCTCGTCGTTTCTTGATATATTTACCTGGAGAGATGCCAACTAATTTGGTAAAACTCCGAATAAAATTGGCGTAATCACTAAAGCCCGATTGAAAGCACGTATCTGTAATGCTCATCCCTTCAGAAAGGTGGAATTTGGCAAGCTCAATACGCCGACCTAGAATGTAGGAGCGGAGAGTTAGTCCGGTGTGCTTTTTAAACTGGCGACTGATGGAAGTGCTGTTCATATAGAACTCTTCGGCAAGTTTGCCAAGCGTAATATCTTGCGTGATATGCTCTTCAATGTACTCCATGGTGTTACGTACCAGTTCTGGCATGATGTCGTGAGGCACAAAAGAATTGTTGTGAAACCATACATTCAGCATAATCAGCAATTGGGCGATTGCTGCATTCAGTTTGATATCTGTACCATAGGCATCGGAAGCACGTAATTCTTCAATTTGTTCTGTCCATTGTAACAACTGCTGCAGACGATCTTCATCCAGATGAATCATGTTGCCTTTTCCTTTGGGTCGATAATCGAAGCAGGATGATAAATTAGTTGAAGGTGTAGATAGCTGATGAAGATACGTTTTCTTAAGATTAATCGTAATCCGTTCATACTCCGTTTCATCCAAAATAAAAGCACGGTGCATCTCCTGAGGTGACATAACGAGTAGATCACCCCGCTCCATATGGTAACAGCGATTTTCTACATAAAAATGAACATTGCCACGAAGGAAAAGATAAATTTCATAGGCATTATGTCGATGATAGATCGTTTCCAGTTTATAGGTCGTCACTCGATGCTGATACAGAAGCTCAGGTTGAATGGGATCGTAAAAATATTCAGAGGATCCGTTCATAGCGTACCTCCCGTCATTTCACGCAATAAATAGAGCAGATTAAGCAATGAAATTGTACTCAGCTTACCTTAAAATGTAATCATCCTATCACGAAGCTGTTTTTATTGCAAACGCTTACTAATATACTGATTCAAACCTGATGTATATCGAATGACTTAGAGCTGTCATGATCAAACCATCCGAGGGGGAATGAATGAAATGAATCATCATGTTACTCCACATGCTGGCAAGCAGAAGCAAGGCACGGTTGAACCTGTCCAACCTGAATTGCAACCAAAGGAAATCGGCAAGCTGCGTCCGAATGCTAATCCGTTGATGGCGCATAAATTTGGAGCTGATCCTTATGCGCTGGTGTTCAATAATCGAGTGTATATATACATGACCAGTGACAAACTCGAGTATGATTCGAACGGAATACCTCAGAAAAACAGTTATAGTTCGATTAACCGGATTACAGTGATCTCGTCAGAGGATCTGATTAACTGGACTGATCATGGTGAGATCAGAGTTGCAGGCCCTCAAGGCGCAGCAACATGGGCTTCGCAGTCTTGGGCTCCGGCGGCCGCCCATCGGAAACTAGACGGGCAAGATTGCTTCTTTCTTTATTTTGCTAATAACGCCAGCGGTATAGGTGTATTGTCTGCACCAACACCAGTTGGGCCTTGGATAGACCCTATAGGGAAAGCACTCGTGACAAGAGAAACCCCGGGGGTAGAAGACGTCACCTGGCTCTTCGATCCGGCTGTGCTAGTTGATGAAGATCATCAGGCGTATCTATATTTTGGAGGCGGAGTGCCTGAAGGGAAATCCGAAAGACCTGATACAGCCCGTGTAATGCGATTGGGAGATGATATGATCAGTGTGACTGGTAAAGCTAAGGTCATTCCAGCTCCTTTTATGTTCGAGGATTCAGGGATACATAAGCATCAACATATCTACTACTATACGTATTGCTCTAATTTTCATGAAGTTGATCGTGCAGAGGGTGATCCACCGCCGGGTGAGATTGCCTATATGACGAGTACTCAGCCAATGGGGCCTTGGACGTATCAAGGTACAATTCTTCAAAATCCAGGTCATTTCTTCGGGATTGGCGGCAACAATCATCATGCCATTTTTCAATTAGCGGATCAATGGTACATCGCCTACCATGCTCAGACGCTCTGCCAAGCGATGGATATTCCAGAAGGTTATCGCTCTACGCATATCAATCGTATTGAATACGAAGAAACGACGGGTAGATTGAAGGCAATCCAGGCGGATTATCAAGGTGTAAGTCAGCTACACTCCTTCGATCCATATCAAGCCATTAGTGGGGCAACAATTGGCTGGAGCGCAGGGGTGAGCACGTTGCAATTAACTAGCGCCGATCATGGGCTAGCTTCAGCATCTGATGTGGTTGTAAGTAAACTGCATGGGGGGAGCTGGATTGCGATCTCGAATGTGAATTTTGGGCAAGATGGTGCGTCTGGTTTTACAGCGTTGCTCTCTAATCAAGGAGAAGCAGCTACGCTCGAACTGCGACTTGATCGTGAAGATGGGCCAATTGTAGGTAAGATTGCTATTCCGTCAACGAGTGAAGCCTATCAATGGAATGAGCAGTCAACCGCAATTGCTGATTCGCAAGGGACTCATGATCTGTATATCGTCCTTCAAGCATCTTCGGATCATTCGAGTGCTGTCCTCTTGCAAGAATGGAAGTTCGAGAGAGTTAAATAAGAATAGAACGTAACCTGTGTTTATATACGCAGGAATCAAAATGAGGTGAACACAAAGCATGTATTCAAATCCAATTATCTGGGCTGATTACCCAGATATTGATGTCATCCGGGTAGAGGATATGTACTACATGGTCAGCACAACCATGCACATGATGCCAGGTTGCGTAATCCTGCGGTCGTATGATCTGATTCATTGGGAAGTAGCCACGCATGTGTACGACAAGCTGGATAACACTCCTGCCCAGCGATTAGAGAATGGTCAACAGATTTATGGTAAAGGCATGTGGGCAGCGTCTCTACGGCATCATCAAGGCATGTTTTATGTTATCTTTGTCGCTAATGATACGCGTAAGACGTATTTGTACACATCACGAACGATAGAAGGTCCTTGGAAGAAGCAAATTGTGGAAGGATTTTATCATGATTGCTCCCTATTCTTTGATGAGGATGAACGAGTCTATCTAGTGCATGGTAATGCCGAGATTCATTTGACCGAGTTAAGCGCAGACCTCTCTGGGCCAAAGCCCGGCGGTATACAGCGGATTATTGTAAAAGACAATCAACCGTACTATCTTGGTTATGAAGGTGCCCATTTCTACAAAATCCAGGGCAAGTATTACATTTTCCTCATTCATATGACCAAGGCAGCAGGACGGAGGACACAGGCATTTTATATGGCCGACGCCTTGGATAGTGAATTTGTAGGCGGGGAAGTGTTTAACGATGACATGGGATATTTCAATTTAGGTGTAGCTCAAGGAGGTATTGTCGATACGCCGAACGGAGATTGGTATGCCATGTTATTTCAGGATCATGGAGCAGTAGGGCGAATTCCTGTGCTGGTGCCTCTGCAATTCAAGCAGGGGATTCCGGTATTTGCGAATGAAGCCCCCAAATCCATCGATATTGTGAGCACAAGGCCGGGGTATGCCTATAGACCACTTGTTGGGAGTGACCGCTTTGAGTACACTGCACAGGAGGACGGCAAGGTGCGTCTTCAGGACTTTTGGCAGTGGAATCACACACCGCACGACGAGCTCTGGTCAGTCACAGAAGTGCCGGGAGTTTATCGAATCCGAACGGGTCAACTTAGCCCGAATCTGACCTTCGCTGTAAATACACTAACTCAGCGTTCGATGGGGCCGACTTGTGAAGCTACGGTTACACTAGATGGCAGCGGTTTGAATGATGGAGATTATGCTGGTCTATGCTTCCTGATCGGCACGTATGGTCTCATTGCACTCACGAAAAAGGAAG
The DNA here is from genome assembly GCF_022346845.1 of Paenibacillus sp. ACRSA. Lineage (NCBI taxonomy): Bacteria > Bacillati > Bacillota > Bacilli > Caryophanales > Paenibacillaceae > Paenibacillus > Paenibacillus sp. ACRSA. Next base: position 155,056 of record NZ_JAKRNP010000005.1, read on the forward strand.
GCCAGTATTACCTTGTTATGCAGGCGAGAGAGAGCGAAGATTCGAGCATATTTGGTAATCTGATTGATGAGGAGCCAGCGACAGAGCATGCTCGGATTCCCATAGATGGCCCGTTGATTACACTACAAGCGACAGGGAATTTTGTAGATAACCAGGATGAGTGTTCTTTTGGCTATTGGGACGGTACAGCGTGGAAGAGTCTCGGCATCACTCACCGAATGTTCTATAAGCTAGATCATTTCATGGGTTGCCGTATCGGTCTGTTTCTGTACTCCACAGAAATGATCGGAGGCTCAGCTGACTTTTCAAATTTCAATTATCATATTAAGTAATCAAAAAAATGTACGATGTACACGCATAAAAGTCGCCAAATGGCGGCTTTTTCGTTACTCCTGCCATGCAAGATGTTGTACAATGATGGAGATTCCAGATAATAGAAAAATGAATATGTTCATTCCAATCGAACTGGGGGCATGTCGTCGTGAATAAAAGATGGCTGTACAGATCTAGGTGGACCTTTATCATCGTTCTTGCTGTGTGTATTCCTGCTGGCCATACACAAGGGAATTCTGGGCAATTACATTCCTCTTCTGACGGACAACAGCAACGATCATCAACGGTGTTAGGGAAGTATGACCCACCCATTAAAGTCTCTTTTGTAAGGGAAACCGGAGAAGACCTGCAGCGGATGATTGATCAGTTGCCTGATGAAACCCTTACGAACAATCGTTGGACTCGCTTATATGAACAAGAACTTGGCATTCAGATTCACTATGATTGGGTTGCTACTGGTGATGTATATCATCAAAAAATGGGGGTATCCCTTGCGGCAGGTCGTTTCCCGGATGTAGTCAAAGTGAATCCATATCAGCTCAGGCAATTAAGCAACGCTGGATTGATTGAAGATCTGACCGAAGTATACCGGACACACGCTTCTCCTTTAACGAAAAAAATATTAGAAGCGGAGGGAAGGGGAGCGTTCGATGCTGCCACGATTGACGGTAACCTAATGGCTATTCCGGAATCCTCTTCTTCCATTGAAACAGCGCAATATCTATGGATCAGAACGGATTGGTTGAAAAGGCTAGGCCTACAGCCGCCTGAAACGATGGAAGATCTGCTTCAAATATCGAAAGCGTTTACAATGCAGGATCCTAACGGAAATGGTGTACAGGATACGTATGGATTAGCATTAACTAGCTATTTATGGGATCCCGTAATGGGCGCTACAGGATTCATGGCGGGTTACGGAGCTTACCCTAGTATATGGATCAAAGATGAGAATGGCGATCTTACGTATGGCGGCATACAACCTGAAGTGAGAACAGCGCTGGAGGTATTGCAGAAGTTGTATCTCGAAGGTCAGATTGATCCAGATTTTTCTTACAAAAACGGAAGTAAGGAGTACCGCTTAGTTCAGGACGGGCAGATTGGCATGCTCTATGGTGAACAGTGGGCTCCATTTATGCTACAGACTACTCGTGATACAGATCCATATGCACAGTGGCAGGCATATCCTATTGTTGCTGAGTCTAACCGTGCCCTTTTGGTGCCACTTCGTTCCAATACAGGACAGTACTTTGCAGTAAAAAAAGGTTTTGCTTATCCAGAGATTGTCGTAAAGCTTATGAACATGCATCTGGACAAAAATTGGGGTGAGGAAGCCGAATATGAAACGTACTACAATGACGATTCACGGGCTGTATGGATGCTATCCCCAGTAACACCTTTTCCCGGCACCAAAAATATGGATGCTTATCGTCAGATTCGCGACGCCAGAGAGACCGGAGATTTCTCGAGCTTGGAGAACGAAGCGCTCGCAATCCATAAACGAATTGTTTCATATGAATCAGAAGGCTTGAAGAGCGGATGGGGATGGAAACAAACGTATGGTCCGACAGGTGCCTTTAGCATTGCGGATACCTATGATCAGAATGGACAGCTGTTAAATGACGAATTCACCGGCGGAATCACCGACACAATGATTGATCGGCAAACCATTCTTCGTGATCTGCAACTTGAGGCTTATATGAATATTATTCTCGGCTCTCCCATAGAAGAGTTCGATCAATTCGTTCAGAATTGGCGCAAGCTGGGTGGGGATGAAATCACATCGGAGGTGAATGCGTGGTTCAAAATGAATACCGCAATGAATCACCAGCCGTCTACCTTATCACACGCCAACAGGTGATTTCTTCAACCTTCATATCAGGAGGTGAACGAATTGTTGAAGATACCTGCTAAGTCGTGGCTCAACAGTATTTTTGTACGATTAATTATGACGTATCTGATTTTTGTATTGCCACTAATTCTTCTGGGGGTGTATCTGTACCACTGGAGCTACGATACAGCAAGCCAGGAAATCTCCCTATCCACGGATAGGCGATTAAGTCAATATGCAACAGAGCTGAGCAGGGAGATTGAATGGTTGGAATTGCAGCAGTTTGATATCGCAGAGGATCGTAAATTGAATCGTCTTGCGATCCTCTGGGACATGATGGAGCAGGTCGATCGACGCGAAACATTAGGTTATTTAACCGAAAGACTGGCTGCCTTCAAAAACAGCAGTTCGTATATTAAGAATGTTTATGTACATATCCCATTAGTCAACAAGAGCATTTCGGCTACACAAGGCATTGATGAATTGGATAAGGACTCCTTTGATTACTTTAGCTTGGCATTACATGAAGAGGACTCTCGATTTACTGTAAAAGACGATACCTTGAACCTAAGTGCTGTAAGGCTAACGGGAAAAAGAGATGAGCTTCCTCTGTTCGTGATCCAGGTGGAGCTAGATACATCACAGTTTCAACATGAATTAACAGAGCTCAATCTCTACCCAGAAAGTGCCACACTGCTAATCGAGGATAGAACAGGACACGCCATCTCAGATCAGCTGCAGCGAGACGTCATTCTTGCCAGTTACCGTGAGTACAGTCAGAAGAACCTGCAGGGTAACTATCGCAAGAAGGTGGACGGCATTATGTATCATGTGAATCAGCTTCACATCGATAAGTTAGGGTTATCCGTGGCTACGTATCTGCCTGAGAAAATCGTAACCAAACCACTCAGCAGGTTCAATCAGTGGGCCTGGATTTTTGCGATAACATCCTTTATTGCCGTCGCAGCTTTTCTCTACTCCAGTTATAGGTTGATACACATCCCGTTACTGTTATTGGTCAAGAGGTTCAAGAAAATGGAGGGAGGCGTGCTTGATATTCCGATCATCCACCATCGCACAGATGAATTTGGATTTTTGTATGCCCGCTTCAACCACATGATTGAAAATCTACAGCAACTGATTGACCGTGACTTCAAAAAAACAATGATGATGCAGCGTGCTGAATTGAAGCAACTCCAATCTCAGATTAATCCTCATTTTCTGTACAATAGCTTTTTCATCCTAAACTCACTTGCCAGAACAGGAGAAACGGAGCGGATCGAGCAGTTTACGAATATGCTTGGTGAATACTTTCGCTTCATCACCCGCAACGGAACTGATTATGTACCATTAAAAGAGGAGGTCGAGCATTCTCGAATATATACCGATATTCAGCAATTGCGATTCTCCAGACGAATTAAGATGGAGTTCGGGCAAGTGCCATCTGGCATGGAACATATACAGGTACCCAGACTGATTATACAACCGATTATTGAGAATGCTTACGAGCATAGTCTTGAGAGAAATACAAGTATGGGGCTCTTACGCGTTCAATTTCATATGGAAACTACGTATGCCGAGATCATCGTGGAGGACAATGGCAGTGAGTTGCAACATAAAGATATCATGCTGCTTCAAGCGCGAATTCGCAACGAGGCCGGTGCGGACGAAATGACCGGATTAACAAATATTCACAGACGTCTAGTTCTGACTTATGGGGAAGAAAGCGGTCTGTTTCTATCCCGTAGCGAGTTGCAGGGCTTGAAAGTTACGATTCGAATCCAATGGAAAGAGGGGAAAAGGAATGTATCGACTTCTGATTGTGGATGATGAGGAGATCATTACAGACAGTCTGTATGAAACATTTGCCAGGCATATGCCAGATCAACTTGACGTATGCAAAGCCTATTCGGCATTAGAAGCATTGAACTGGATGCGGCGGAGTAGAATCGATATTGTGCTGACAGACATTCGCATGCCAGGCATGAGCGGGCTGGAACTCACTCAAGAGATCCAGACTCAATGGCCTCAATGTCGCATTATTTTTCTGACAGGACACAGCGATTTTGATTATGCGTACAAAGCGCTGCAAATGCCCAATGTACGTTATTTGCTCAAAACGGAAGGCTACGACAAAGTGCTAACAATCGTGGAACAGGTGATGGAAGAAATCAGACAGAGTCACCACATGCTTGAAGGGCTGGAACGGTCACGTGAACTGCATATTCAGCTGGCTATGTTCCAGCAGGAGGAGTATGTACGTCAATTACTCCAGGACTGTAACTCTGCTCCATTCTCTCTGTCTGAGATGTCTGAAATGCAGACTGAACTGACTAAGAGAAACATCGATTTGCAGGCGGATGCTCCGGTATATCTGGTGCTTGGTCGATTTAACACACTGCTAGATGCTGGATCGGATCTCAGACAGGTTCAGGATTCCGTCCGTATTATTGGCTCTTCGTTATTAAGTGAACAAGCAACGTATGTTAGCGTATCGGATCATTACGGTGATGTCATCTGGCTGCTCCAGCCCAAAAGAGAGAAGGGGTACGAACCCATTCCGTTTACTAGCTATATCGAGGGTACGTTGGAGCTTGTACAGGAAGCTTGCCTCGCTTCTCTTGAAATGTCCATCGCGTTTACATTAAGTGGGCGCGCATATGCTTGGTCACAGATTTCTAGGCAATATGAACGGCTAAGATTGCTGCAGTGGATGAAGATTGGCGATGGGGTATCCATGGTGTTGACCGATAATTACGAAGGTTTTACTGCTGGGGCTGTGAAAGACCCGGTTCGAATATCAAGCCGTATAGACGTCATGTCAGGATATTTGGAAACCGGACGATTTCAATCCTTTTATGACATATTTGAAGAGCTTGTAGGTGAGCTAATGCTTCAGGATATGACGATGGAACGAGCGATGGAGACCTACTATCATCTGGCGCTGCTGCTATACTCGACGTGCAATCGGTGGGGACTTCAACAGGGTAATGCTGACCAGCGAAGCTTGCTGCAACTCGGCGATTATGCCTGCATGAAAGATGCTGTGCAGTCTCTGTACCGCACTGCGGATGAATTGGTTCATTTCAAGCGATCATCAGAAGAAGAACGAACGAACCTGGTAATCCAATCGTTGGGTCGTTATATCAAGGACAATTTAGAGAAGGATCTCTCGCTGGTGAGATTGGCAGAACGGAATCATTTTAACCCATCCTATCTGTCCAGACTTTTCAAGCAAGAGATGGGGATCAATTTGTCAGAGTATATCGACGACTGCCGTATCCGTAAAGCAAAGGAGTTATTGCATAAGACGGATCTAATGGTGCGTGAGGTGGCGCTACAGGTTGGTTATGAAGCTGCTCATTCCTTTACCCGTCTCTTCAAGAAGCTGACGGGTATGACGCCCCAAGAATACCGTGAGTCAATGCTAGTACGCTAGATATGATAATGAATGACTGCTATACAAATTTCAATCTATGATCAGCGGGATACAGAATACCCACGAGACGCTGGCTGAGAAGAGAGCTAGCGTTTCGTGGGTAGGGGGATGCCAATTTATTTACTTTAATTATGTGCATATAGATGCTGACAATCCATGCCTAAGCGGTGTGGATTTTTTGCCTTCGATACGCATTGGGGCTTGATCCCGTACAAGCCTTGAACTTTTTGTAGAACCAGTCGATATCCTTATAGCCTACACCAACAGCAATCTCGTAAATTCGCAGATCCGTGGACAAGAGAAGCTGTTTCGCTTTTTCCATCCGCTGCTGCAGCATGTAATCATTGAAGGACATCTTCTCTTCAAGCTTAAACTTCTGTCCAAGATACGCACAGTTAAAATGCAGCATATCCGATATTTTTTTCAGCGTGATCTCATCACTCAGATGATCCCTTACATACGATTTGACAATTCGAATTACATGAGTGGAATCCATCGCTTTGCCATTAATTTGAATGGGCGGCGTGAGAGAAGCTGTTTTCTTCATAGGCGGCTCTGGTTCCAGCTTCGTCCGTAGTTCATGCAGACTACAGAGCAGAGCGGATGTACTGAGAGGAGAAGGCAAGTAATCATTCACCTGATATATTAACGCCTTGCGTACAAGCTTGAAGTGATCCCTCCCACCCATAATAAGGATAGGGATTTCGCTTATTTTTCGAATGTGATGACATAGCCACAACCCAGCGGTATCATACTGCTCTGTATGTATGACAACGACAGAAAAGTCCTGTTTGGACATAGCGGTCAGAGCAGCTGCTGAATCAAAGACGCAATCCCCAATCGTATAGTCTGAATTGTTGTGTTGTAACAGGTGTTGAAGCTCTCTGCACAAACGACGACTATAATCCACAAGTAATATGTTGTACATGAAGCAAAACCTCACCTTCTCCTGAATTTTCAACCGATAGTTCCACTGAAATAAGGCTTACCTTCATTATGGGAACAAAAGAAAGCGCATACAATGTCCATATTTTTGCAGATGGTGCATTTCTTTACCAATTGAAGGTGTAACACTTCGATATTCGTTAAAAAGTCAGGTGTTCTATAGTTCATCGGGGTAAATACCTGTATTTTGGCGGGTTGTTTACGCTTTCATATGAGCGATACACTTTGAGAGCAAACGACATTAGGGGGGAAGACGATGAGAAAAAACAAGTTTATGCTATTGAGTTTGGTATGTGCACTGATGTTATTGATTGCTGCATGTAGTTCCGCACCTACCGCTCAGCCTGAGCCGGAAACACCCGCACCACAAGAGCAAGAGGAACAAACAAGCGAAGCAGAGCCGAAGAATGAATTATCCACACCAGAGATGGATTTTGACATGGGCGGCAGAACGATCAAAGTTGTTGCCTGGTGGGACATGGAAATTACAGATAGCAATCCGGATAACATTCAGCGCATTGAAAATCTAGAAGCATTGAAGAAAAAGCATAACTTCGAGATTGAATATGTCTCGATTGATTTTGGAGAATATCAAGAAAAAGTGGTCGCTTCTCTGATGGCGGGTGAACCGCTTGGTGATCTAGTGAGGTTAGGGAAAAACTATGCGATTCCAGCGTTGACCAAACAAGATCTGTTGTGGCCGGTGGATGATTATATCAAAAACGACAAGGTATTCAATCAGAAAACGACCAAGGAATATATGCAATACGAAGGTAAGGGTTATGGATTTACTGAAGATAAGTCTTCGTTCATCAATGGAATATTCTATAACCGCACATTAATGCAGGAGCTCGGCTTAAAGCCGTTACAGGAGTATGTTGATGCCGATGAGTGGAACTGGGATACGTTCATTAGCGTTGCTAAGCAGGCGAATCAGGACCGCAATAACGACGGTAAGCTGGATACATGGGGATTAGCACAGACGGGTCTGCTTGAACCGATTCTCTACTCGAACGAAGCATCCTTGACGAAAGAGGATAAACAGAACCTGGAAGATCCGAAAACAAAAGAGGCACTGAACTTCCTCTCTAAACTTGCCACAGAGAAGGTTGGCAGAGCAACGGAAGGCGGCGATTGGACGGAGCCAGCAACGTTTTTCCGTCAAGGTAATACGTTGATGTATTCAGGTGCAATGTACGAGGTTAGCGGCATTATGACAGACATGCAGGATTACGACATCGGCTTTGTGCCATTTCCGAAAGGACCGAGTGCGTCAGCTTATCATTCCGGTGAATCACGTTACCAAGCACTAACGATTCCTAAAGCGGCAGAGAATCCCGAGCAACTAATGTATATCTGGGAAAAAATCAATGAAATTGATTCTGTCTATGATTATCCAGAACAATCTTCGTTAGAAACAAATTTGGCAGATGAAGCCGACATCAACAATGCCAGAACGGTGGCAGAGGGCATGTTAGTTTTGGATCATAATACATTCCCTTCCCTACCTTTCTGGGATTTCGACGCTGAGCTGAAGGAAGGCGTATCTGTATCGACCCTGATCGAGAAATACAAAGCACCATTTCAAGCCGCAATTGATGAGGTATACCAATAAACTACGCTATTAAATTCCCAGGTAGATCGTCTCTAGGAAGCGGTCTGCCTGGATTAGCTCATCATGTCGTTGTCGCTTACGAATACAGGAAAGGGGATACATTCGAACATGCGGTCACCAAAGAAAAAGGGACTGATCCTTGTGCTCGTTGTGGCTCTGGTGTTCTCCATATGGACCTTATATCCATCGCGGGATCGGAGTCCGGGAATAGTGCATGCGCTTGAGGATTTTGAGGCGATATCGGGTACCGAGGATTCACGCAGCTATGAATATTACCTGACTACCCATTCGAATACAGCCAAACCCGAGCAAACCGTGCGAATTGAAGGCGAAGCTTATGCCCAGACCGATGGTGACGGTTTTGAGGTCGTACAGGGTTATGCCGGATTGGATGGGAGTGCTGTAATTACGCCGGAAACGGGAAGCATCCGGTGGGATGTTCCTGTGCAGGTGAGTGGGCTGTACCATCTTCGTATCCACTATTATCCCGTTACAGGCAAAAGTTCAGGCATCGAACGGAGACTTGAGCTGAACGGGCAGGTTCCTTTCAGGGGAGCAGACGTCCTCTTATTCGACAGAGTATGGGGCAATCGTGAAGATAGCATTCGCAGGGACGATCGCGGCAATGACCTCAGACCAAGACAAGTGGAACAGCCTGAATGGCAGATCGCTTCGTTCAAAGATAGCGCAGGCTACTTCGAGGAACCATTTCAGTTTTATTTTGAAAAAGGAAACCAACAGTTATCGTTCACCTCGCTGAGAGAGAGTATGGCGATTGATTACATTGAGTTGTACCAGGAAGAGGATATTCCTTCCTATGCAGACGTGGAGAAGGTCTATGCCTCGCGCGGGCTAACAGAAGCAAGCTCGTTGATGTTGAAAGTTCAAGGAGAACAGGCAGTGAGTAAGTCATCGCCTACGCTTGCGCCAATATCAGATCGTTCGAGCCCTTCGCTGGAGCCATACGACGTATCCAAAATTCGAGTCAACGCCATTGGCGGCATCAATTGGAAGTTGCCTGGGGAATGGATCGAGTGGGAGGTCGAGGTGCCTGAAGATGGACTATACCAGATCGCGTTAAAAGTGAAGCAGGATCAGCTGCGCGGCGTCTATGCCACCCGTAGTCTGACAATCAACGGCCAAGTTCCATTCAAGGAGATGAAACGCCTTCGATTTAATTACAGCCCAGCTTGGCAAACTCAGGTATTGGGAAGTAGTGAAGAGAAGCCCTATTTATTCCATCTCGAAAAAGGCACGCATCGACTGCGAATGACAGTAACACTAGGTGATATTGCGCCGCTCCTTCGTACCGTGGAATCCAGCGTGCTGGAACTGAATGAGATGTACCGCAAAATATTGATGATCACCTCCAAAACACCTGATCCGCTTCGGGATTATCAATTGGAACGCCGTATTCCAGAGATGACAGAGGTCTTTGAACGGCAGGCAAACACACTTCGTTCTGTAGCTGATTATCTGGAACAGGCAACAGGAGAACAGAGTGATAAGGTTGCTATCTTGCATGCGATGGTCGTTCAGCTAGAGGATATGGCAGCTAGGCCGGAGACAGTACCCAAACGTCTGGATACGTTCAAGATTAATGTAGGCGGACTCGGTACGTGGATTCTTTCGGTTCGTGAACAACCGATTACATTGGATTACTTGGTTGTGTCTTCGCTAGATGAGGCATTGCCAAGAGCAGAAGCGAGCGTATTCCAGCAAGTGAAGCACGAAATGGGCGCTTACGTCGCTTCCTACACGGAGGATTACGACAGTATTGGTAACGTGGAACAGAAGCAGGAATCGATTACCGTATGGATTACGACCGGACGAGATCAGGCCCAAGTGTTAAAAGGATTGATTGACGATTCATTTACACCAGAAACGGATGTCTCCGTACAATTGCGCCTTGTTCCTCCTAATATCTTGCTACCCGCGACACTTGCTGGCGAAGGACCTGACGTGGCTATGCAGATGGGTGAAGATATTCCCGTAAACTATGCGATGAGGAATGCGGCAGCTGATCTAAGCACGTTCCCAGACTTTGAAGAAATTGCAGATCGATTCCGCGCAAGTGGATTAACGCCGTACCGTTACAACGATGGAGTCTACGCACTTCCGGAGCAACAGCAATTTCCAATGTTATTCTACCGGAAAGATGTCCTCAGTGAGCTGGAGCTGGGGCCGCCAAAAACGTGGCAGGACGTATACAACGCTATTGCTGTGTTGCAGAAGCATAACATGGAGTTTTATCTGCCTATTGAGGATACGCTGAATAACGCCAATCTAGTTCCAAATGCAACCTTTGCTATGCTCCTATACCAGAATGATGGCATCTTCTATGCCGAGGATCAGAAGAAGAGTGCGCTCGATTCAGAGATTTCGATGGATGCGTTCAAGCGATGGACACAATTTTATACCAATTACAAATTTCCGCTAAAGGCTGATTTTCCGAATCGCTTCCGTACTGGAGAGATGCCAATTGGTATTGCTGATTACACCACATATAACATGCTGACGGTCATGGCTCCAGAAATACGTAACCTCTGGGACTTCACAATTGTTCCGGGTACAGAGCTTCCGGATGGTTCGATCCGACATGAAGTAGCTAGCTCGACCAGTGCCGCGATGATGCTTGAAAATGCCAACAACAAAGAAGCAGCATGGAAGTTTATGAAATGGTGGACGGATGAGCAGACACAGATCGAATACGGAAGAGAAATGGAAGGTCTAATGGGCGCAGCTGCTCGTTATCCAACAGCCAATATTGAGGCTCTGAAGCAATTACCTTGGCCTGTGAAGGATTATCAAAACCTGGAGAAGCAATGGGAGTGGGTGCAGGGCATTCCGCAAGTTCCCGGAGGGTATTTTACCGGTCGACATCTAGATAATGCTTTCCGTAAGGTCGTCAACGCAAATGAGAACCCACGTGAGGCCTTGTCCGATTATGTATTGTATATCGATGATGAAATTGAGTTGAAGCGTAAGGAATTTAATCTGAAATAGAGGAAAGGGAGGGTAACGGTTGCAAGCCAAAACAACCAAGACAGCCGCCGCTCCTGCCATCCAAGCGCGCCATGTCGGCTGGTGGACCCTGCTTAAACGGGATCTATATCTCAGCAGGCACTATTATATTTTGATGGCACCGTTCATGTTGATCTTTTTTATGTTTACGGTCATTCCGGTCGGTATTTCGCTCGGCTTAAGCTTTTTTCACTTCAATATGTTGGAGTTGCCGCGATTTATCGGTTGGCAGAATTATTCACGGCTTTTCCTAAATGACGATGTATTTCTGATCGCACTCAAAAACACGCTGCTTTTTGCTGTTATCACGGGTCCAGTCAGTTATATTGCTTGTTTCTTATTTGCCTGGATCATTAATGAGCTGTCCCCCAAAGTTCGGGCAGTGATGACGCTGGTATTCTATGCACCATCCATATCCGGCAACGTCTTTTTCATCTGGCTAATTATTTTCTCTGGTGACAGCTACGGTTACATGAATGGCTTTTTGATGCGTCTTGGCATCATCCTGGAGCCGGTTCAATGGCTGTCCAACGAGAAGTACGTGTTAGCCATCGTCATCATTGTACAGCTATGGCTTAGCTTAGGTACCAGCTTTCTAGCCTTTATTGCAGGGCTTCAGACCATCGATCGGTCTTTGGTGGAAGCTGGTACAGTGGACGGCATTAAGAACCGATGGCAGGAACTTTGGTTCATTACACTGCCTTCGATGAGACCGCAGTTGATGTTTGGGGCAGTCATGCAGATCACAGCTTCGTTCGCTGTAGCCGAGATCTCAATTGCGTTAGCAGGTTTCCCGAGTGTGAACTATGCTGCGCATACCGTGGTCACTCATTTGATGGACTTTGGTACGATTCGCTTCGAGATGGGATACGCTTCGGCAATCGCCACCGTTTTATTTGCACTGATGCTTGGAACAAACGTTCTAACGCAAAAAATGCTGAGAAAGATAGGTGAATGACAATGACCAGCAAGGTACGGGCCATCTTTGGCATGCCGAAGAAACTCAATCGGTCATTTACCGTCAGCTTGATGTTATTCGCACTGCTTGCTCTGTTCGGGTCATTTATGGTACTTCCGCTTATCTATGCCGTAAACAATGCCTTCAAGCCACTGGATGAGCTTTTTATTTTCCCACCTCGCTTCTGGGTGAATAATCCGACGACGGAGAACTTTGCAGATCTGATTAATCTCATGGGCAACTCATGGGTACCGTTATCCCGGTACATTGCTAATACACTGCTCATTACGCTGGTCGGAACCGCAGGGCATATCCTTCTTGCTTCTGCAGCAGCTTATCCGCTAGCCAAGTACCGTTTTCCTGGCTCCAAAGTGTTGTTCACGATCGTCATTTTGTCACTGATGTTCTCACCACATGTTACTGCAATTCCCAACTACATGGTGATGTCATGGCTCGGCTGGATTAACACACACACGTCCATTATTGTGCCTTCACTTGCATTCTCACTGGGATTGTTCCTGATGAAACAGTTCATGGAGCAGATTCCCGATGCGTTGCTAGAGGCAGCCAAAATCGACGGAGCCAATGAATACCGAATTTTCTGGAGCATAGTGATGCCCAATGTGAAGCCCGCTTGGCTTACACTCATGATTTTGCAGTTTCCTGCACTTTGGGGAACAGATGGCGGTAGCTTCATTTATAGTGAGAATCTCAAAACGCTGCATTATGCACTCAGTCAGATTGTTCAGGGGGGGATCGCAAGGGCAGGGGTTGGTGCTGCTGTCGCCTTGCTGCTCATGATTGTACCGATCACCTTGTTCATCATCTCCCAGAGCAGTGTTATGCAGACGATGGCCACTTCTGGAATGAAAGACTAGAAAGGAGGCAGCTAGGTGCGAACAAGCACAAGGAACAAACGAAAATGGATCATCATAGGCATGGTCTGCCTCCTATTGTTCGGGCATGAGGCACCCCTAGTCAACGCGGACGGAACGTCAGAGGCATATCATTATTCCTATTGGGGCGAAGCGGTTCCTGCTCCAGCCGCATATGAAGCAACGGCAATCATTACGGGCAGGAAGCTGAACACGGATGCGTTCAAGGAACCGAGCGACCTGCATGTTACAGCCGATGAGCGGGTCTTCCTGCTGGATTCGGGCAATGGACGGATCATCGAGATGGATCGTAATTTCAAGCTCGTTCGGGTAATCGATTCATTTGAACGTGAAGGGCAGCCAGACCATTTTAATAACCCTCAAGGGCTTTACGTTACGGATAAAGGACATTTGCTAGTGGCAGATTCAGATAATCAACGTGTAGTGCATCTAGATGAACTCGGGCAATTGGTCAAAATTGTAGCTGAACCGCAATCAGATCTGTTGCGAGCAGACTTTCAATTTATGCCTATACGGGTCGTCATGGACAAAGGAGAACGCATTTACGTCATGGCTGAAGGTGTCTTTGACGGATTCATGGAGTTTAATGCGGATGGCACGTTCTCCTCATTTATCGGAGCTAATCGAGTTCAGGTTGACCCGGTAGAGTATCTGTGGAAACGATTTGCAACTCGTGAGCAGCGGAGTCAGATGGTCATGTTCACGCCAACGGAGTTCACTAATCTGGATATGGATGAAGAGGGATTCATCTATGCCACAAGTGGAGATCGTGGTAAGGATCCAATTAAGAAGCTGAACGCCCAAGGAACGGACATCTTGCGCAGAGAAGGCTACCAGCCACCTCAAGGAGATATGATGTACACCACTGAGACAGGGCCATCGCGACTGATTGATGTTGACGTGGGGGACAGTGACATGTACTCCGTGTTAGATGCGAATACAGGGCGAGTCTTCACCTACAATGGTGACGGTTATCTGCTCCATATTTTTGGTGGTATTGGTAATCGTCAGGGGCAATTTAACACACCTGTTGCACTTGAGCGTGCTGGGGAGCGGATCCTTGTACTGGACAAAGCACTTGGTGAGATCACCATCTTTCAAACGACCGAGTATGGGCGTACATTACACGATGCGGTGCGCAGTTATTATTACGGTGACGAAGATCATTCGTCGTTGCTGTTTGCCAAAGCTGCTGAGATGAACGCCAATCTGGAATACGCCTATGCCGGCATCGGTAAAGCCCTGCTTCGCCAGAAGGAATATGCAGATTCTGCGCAATACTTCAAGCGTAGCATGGAGCGTCTTGGTTATTCCAAAGCGTTTCTGTTGTTCCGCAAAGAGCTGATGCGTGAGCATTTCTCATGGATGATGTCCGGACTATTCCTAGCTGTAGGTTCGCTTGTCACCGTCACGATCGTTCGTAGGCAGAAAAGGAGGACAACGAATGCTGGCGTCAAGTAAGCAATTATACCAATATCCGCTGCATCTCATTTTTCATCCGTTTGACGGATATTGGGAACTGAAATATGAACGAAATCAGAAAATGACACTGCTAATTGCAGGTATGATCATGCTGCTTTTGATTATGACCAAGATTTTGCATGCACAGTACAGTGGTTTTCTAATCAATTTCAACAATCCAAAACGGCTAAACAGTCTGCTTGAAATGGTATATGTCATCTTTCCAGTGTTGTTCTGGTGTGTTGCGAACTGGTCCTTAACAACACTGATGGATGGGGAAGGTAAGTTTTCCGAAATTTTTATGTCTACATGCTTCGCCTTGGTACCATTGTTGTTGATTCAGTTTCCTTGGATCTGGCTGAGTCTGGTAATCTCTGTACAGGAAACCGCCTTCTATTATTTCTCTAATGCGATTGCTATTGGCTGGACGGTGTACCTATTATTCGTTGGCAATATGACGGTTCACCAGTATACGCCAGCCAAAACGATACTCACCATGTTCCTAACACTTGTAGCTATGGCATTTATGGCATTTTTGTGCCTGTTATTCTTCAGTCTCGTACAACAGATTGTATCTTTTGCAGTGACTATCTATCAGGAATTAGTGCTTCGGGGCTAAGGAAGGGGGAACAAGCAATGAAACACGCTGTAGTCAAAAAAATAACTGGAATGCTGCTCATGAGCAGTCTGCTTCTCAGCGGTTGTCAGTTCTCGCCTTCACCATTAACCCAAGTGACTGCGAATGCCGTTGACCAGGCTAATATACCTTCCCTGCCTCCCGGAGAAAAACTAAAATCTTCCTTCCGTGATGATCGCCTACCAGGCATGCTCGGGATTGCCCTAAATAATGCGTTGCAATTGTTCATTGATGAGGAGACTGCTGAAATTGCAATTATTCATAGGGAAAGTGGGCAAATCTGGCGCAGCAATCCCACAGATCGAGAGCAGGATGCGATTGCAGCAGGGATTAACAAAGATCTTTTATCGTCGCAAACCAGGCTAAGCTTCTTTAATAGTCTCGGCCAGAGCAGTACAGTGAACTCCTACACCGATAGTGTCAGACATAAGCAGATAAGCTATGAAGCATTGCCAAATGGTGTACGGGTTCACTATCAGTTTGGAAGTACCGAGCGTTCGATCGAAGACTTGCCAGTCAAGATTAGCAAAGAACGTTTCGAGCAAGACTTACTCGCTCAGCTCGACAAGGTTGGGGAACGAGCCCTGAAGATTGGTTATGCAGAAGACAAGGACGAGGGCGTCTATGTTCGAAATGATAAGGCGCTTCAAGGGTTACAGCTATCCCGAGCCCTGAAAGCTTTTGATGAAGCCGGATACACGGAAGAGGATCTGGTGCAAGACCATGCGGAACATGGAGTCGAGCAGGAACGAAGTGGGCCACGACTCTTTATGCTCACGATGGAATATGAGCTGGACGGACAGGATCTGTTGGTACGGGTACCTGCCTCGGGCATTCATTTTCCAGAGGAATATCCAATTAACAGCATATCTGTGCTGGAATATTTCGGAGCAGGTAGCACAAGTGAAGAGGGCTCTATGCTGGTTCCCGACGGCTCAGGAGCATTGATTCATTTTAACAATGGGAAGACGCTCTACCCTGCCTATCAGCAGGATATATATGGGCCTGACCTCACGATGAAAATGCGGGAAGCAAGTTCTAATGAAGCCAAAGCAAGATTGCCGGTTTTTGGATTAATTCGGACCGATGGTGCTTTTCTAGGCATTATTGAGGAAGGGGATGCTGTTGCAGTTGTCAACGCAGATATCAGCGGCAAGCTTAATAGCTACAACAACGTATACCCAAGCTTCTATGTGGTGAATAAGAGCGATATTACATTGCAGGCCAGCGATATGGTCCGAACACTTCCCAAATTTCAGAATCAGCCGACCGTATCTGACTTTGTCGTTCGTTATGCTTTTGTTGGTGCAGAAGAGGCTAGTTATTCGGGTCTTGCCTCCGTGTATCGAAGTTACCTGCAACGAACGGGCGGAGTGCCTGAGGAACAAGCCAGCAAGGAACAGGACAGTATCCCTTTTTATCTCAAACTATTTGGAGGTATAACAACAAGGCAGCATATGCTGGGCATTCCTTACGATTCCACGCAGGCGTTAACCACTTTCGACGAAGCAGAGAAGATACTCTCTACGTTAATGGAGAAGGATGTTGCTAATATTCAGGTTCGTTATGCAGGATGGCTTAACGGGGGAATTCATCACCGAATACCGGATTCAATTAAAGTCGATGGAGCTATCGGCGGGCAAAAAGCAATGCGTGAATTCAGTACGTTTGCTCGTGATGCCGGCATTGGATTTTATCCAGATGTAGCGGTATTGAATGTGCATTCCAAAGGTGGATTCAAACCATCCAGAGAGGCATCCCGCACGCTGACCCAGCAACCGGCGGTGCACTATCCGATGAATCGTGCAATCCAACGTCCCGACCGGGATCGATCGCCTTCCTACATTCTCTCTCCGAATCTACTGGGCAATATAACGGATAAAATGCTTGGCGCGCTTAAGCCACTTGAAACGGAGGGGCTTTCCCTGTCAGATCTGACAGAACAACTGAATAGCGATATGAATCCGAAGAAACTACTGGATCGAACTGAGGTATTAAGCACGGTGACGACTACACTCGAACAAATTAAGCAGCAGGTCGGCTCCGTGGTTGCTGAGGGAGGAAATGCTTATGCACTCCCTTATGTCACAAGTCTGACAGATGCTCCCATGACCAGCAGCCGATTCAAGTTGGAGGATGAAGAGATTCCATTCTTTCAGCTTGTCATGCACGGAAGTATCAGCTATACCGGTTCCCCTTATAATCTATCGACATATACGAACGCAAGACAGTATGTGCTGAAGTTGATTGAATATGGGGCAAGTCCATATTTTGCTTGGTTTAATGCACCCAATCACGTCGTGAAAGAGACTGATTTTGATCATCTCTATGCGGCGAATTATGAGCAATGGATCGATCTGGCGGCTGAGATGTACAGAGAGGTTAATCAGGCAAATCTGCCGTTTATAGGTCGTTCGATGATCGGGCATCAATCCGTATCCGAAGGTGTATTTCAGACAACGTATGAGGGCGGCGGATTCGCAATCGTGAATTATAACGACTTTCCAGTGGAAGTTGAGAACTATACTGTGGAAGCTCAAAGTTATGTGACTGGTGGTGAGCAGCTCTGAAGATGCTCCTGAAGTGGAAATGGGGAAGTCGTACGTATGCTCAGCAGAAAGCCATGTGGGGCATGATTTACGTGCTTCCCTGGCTTGTTGGATTTGTATTGTTTTTCTTCGTTCCGTTGCTGGCTTCCCTAAGGTACAGCCTGAGCACAATACAGGCAAATGCAGAAGGGATCGCAATTCAATTCACTGGGGTCACCAATTATATTCAGGCATTGACCGTGAATACCAGCTTTAACCGGGCACTCATCGAATCGGTGACAGATGTACTTGTGAACGTGCCGCTTATTGTCATCTTTAGTTTGTTCCTTGCGGTTATTCTGAACCAGAAATTCAGAGGTAGAGCGGTAGCACGTTCGATCTTTTTCTTGCCGGTTATTCTTGCATCAGGCGTGATCATGACACTGGAGAGCACAAGCCTAATTGATGCAGTTAATCAAAGTAGTACAGGTGGAAGCTCGCTGGGGACTTTCGAATTGGAGAACCTGATGCTTGATGCAGGAGTAAGTGAATGGGTTGTCACCTATTTAAGCAGCGCCGTAGATCGAATCTATCAGATTGTTAGTCAATCTGGTGTACAGATTTTGATCTTTCTAGCCGGTATTCAGACAATCTCTCCTCAACTATATGAGGCGTCTAAGATGGAAGGTGCAACCGGATACGAGGCGTTCTGGAAGATCACGTTTCCGATGGTGAGTCCGCTTATTTTCGTCAATGCAATCTATACGATCATTGATTCGTTTGCTAATAACGCCATGACAAAACTGATCCGGGATACTGGCTTCGTCAAATTTGATTTTGGTCTAAGCTCTGCTATGGCGTGGGTCTACTTCTTAGCGATCGCCATCATTCTAGTCCTTGTATCTATTATTTTCTCGAAACGGGTCTTCTATCAAGATTAGAAAGGAGGAGGTTTAGTGTGACAACTTCACGATTATTATCATTAGAACATTGGAAAGGCTGGCTGTGGTCCATCATCCGTTTTGTTCTGATTACCGGACTTTCTTTTGTTATCCTCTTTCCTATATTTCAGAAAGTGTCAACATCCATTAAGGACAAGGGAGATCTGTATTCAGCAGTCGTTGTATGGATTCCCCAGAACTTCTCCGTGGACAATTTCAAGGAAGCTATTCGTGTCATGGATTACTGGGTAACGCTGTTTAATACATTTGCGTTATCTGCAACAACAACTCTACTAACGACGGCTTCTTGCGCGCTTGCCGGCTACGGGTTCGCCCGATTGAAATTCAAAGGCAGTAACTGGTTGTTTGCTGGCGTAATTCTGACGATTCTTGTTCCACCAACAACGATTCTGATTCCAGTCTATCTTAATCTAAAAAGCTTTGATCTGATGGGTATTATAACGCTCATCACAGGCAAACCCATTAACCTGTTGAACACCTACTGGCCGTTCATTCTTACTGCCATTACAGCGAATTCACTCAAAGCAGGGCTGTATATTTTCATCTTTCGCCAGTTCTTCAGGGGAATCCCTAAAGAGGTGGAAGAGGCAGCTTACGTGGACGGAGCAGGGATTGGCCGGACGTTCACCAGAATTATGTTACCTAATGCCATCCCTTCGATGGTAACTGTAATGCTGTTCTCCTTTGTTTGGCAGTGGAACGATAGTTTCTACACGACCACATATCTGACGTCCAGCAAGGTGATGTCTACCCAGTTGTCGTCTCTTCCATACAATCTGGCTCAACAAGTCAGCGATGGCGCTTCGAAGGCAGACCCTTTCTACCTAAGCATGATTCAAGATACAGGCGTTTTGCTGGCGATCCTGCCGTTGATCGTAATTTACTTGTTTGTACAGCGATACTTCGTGGAGAGCGTGGAACGTACTGGTATTGTCGGCTGAAGTCATTCAGCTGCCAACTAGAAGTAGTGTAGAGGACTGGAGAGACATCGAAAGTGTAATTGTAACTTGGGGTGAAAAAGAGGAGATTCTTATATTCGAATGACACAGTTTAGATGACATTCAAGAATTAGAAAGAGTAAAAATTCAGAAGAAGCATAAAACCCTTTGGCTTCCGAAGAAACCAGAGGGTTTTATGCTTCTTCTGTTTACAGATGTAAATTAATAAATCCGATATCTGCCGCTTAAGGCAAGCAGACTGAAGAAGTATAAACAATTGTCGTAGTAGCGGCGTTCTCCCTGGCGCAGAGGTGTGTTCCAGAATTGATGAACAAATGACTCTGCATGCGGGCCATCTGCCGCCAGTGAAGCCATAGCATTGGTAGCAAGCAAACCTATGGGGTGCAAGGAAGGTTCGTCAAAGGCTTCGCCTTCAATGGTATAACGACGATAATCGGATACGTCAATGTCGCTGAAGAAAGACTGAATCCGATTGGATTGTTCGACTTGCCAGTGATCCTTGCGGAACCATTCCCAGTCCAGCGCAACATTCGCTGCAACTCGATAGGCATCACTGTAAAAGTGTCTATAGTCACCGTGAGGCTGAATGGGAGCAGGTGAGCCATCATAATTGGCGTATTCTGGCGAAAGTCCTGTCACAGGGTGGCAGGCGGTATGCAGATATGCCCGACTTGCGGCCGCGGCCTCTTGCCAGAATACCTGATCACCCTCATCTGCGTAGATAGCGAACAGTTCATAGAAGTGGGGAAGATGATAAGATGGATCACTGAATGGCGCTTCGGGCACGAATTTAATTAGCCGAGTCTCTGGGTCCCACATGGGATCGCCCTCACCGTTTTCATTTTGATGAATGCACGCACGGAGAATTTTTCGAGCTTGTTCTTGGTAATTGTATGGCGTATCGCCATCGCCCCAGCGGTTAGAGGCGAACAACAAAGCCATAGCAAAGAACTCCTCACCATCAGGTGCAGGTCCTTGTGAGATCCGGGTTCCGTCAGGCTTACAATGCCATGCAAAATAATCTTTATATCGTCCTTCAGTGTGCTGCATGAATGTGTAGGCATAATTCCATAGACGATCAAACTCTTCTTTTTTGTTCATCTGTACAGCCATCATCATCCCGTAAGACATGCCCTCAGAGCGTACATCGTGGTTGCCTGTGTCCAGCAAATAGCCTTTGTTTTCACCCATAGGGTAATAGATTCGTGTTTGTTCATCTCCATAAAACAATTCGTTCCATGTAAACTCCAGTCGTGTGTTAATCTCTTGTTCGCTATACCCTAACTTGTGAAACATATTGGTATAGTTACCTGAATCATATGCATTCTGACCTGTAATTTGCATGCTTTACCTCCCTTAATGAATCCGTTTATCCTATTGTATCACCGGTTCGACTCTATAAATTAAAGCGTTTACATCAGAAATTATAGGTTTTCCGTATCTCGTCTATTAGACAGCGAATCCAAGTGATATATTGAGTCAAGTCCTATACTTTGTCAGGTTGTTGTTACAAGATATGGGCGCTAAACTCGGAGGGATAGAGCTAGGTGGGAACAGAAAGGAACGTGATGACTTAACATGTTGGACGATGAAAGAAGTGTAGATGATAAACGAGATTATTCAGCACCACGTGATCCTGTAGGCGTTGTACAATCAGCGAATGAGACGCAGGTGGACTTTGAATCTCAGGCATATCGCGAGTTGATCGAACGATCTCTTCTGAACAAGGGTAACAATGTTAGGTTGAAGCGAGCTATTGAGAAAGCTAGAAAAGGTGAACCGATTAATATTGCTTATATTGGAGGTTCAATTACTCAAGGTGCAGGTGCTATACCTATTCATCTGCAAAGCTATGCTTATCGTTCTTATGAGCAATTTAAGAATAGGTATGCTCCCTTAGACGGGAGTTTGATTAACCTGATCAAAGCCGGTGTAGGTGGAACACCCTCTGAGCTTGGAATCATACGTTATGACCGAGATGTGCTTCGGGATGGTCAGGTTCAGCCGGACATTCTGATCATCGAATTTGCCGTTAATGACGCGGATGACGAAACAAAGGGCAATTGTTATGAAAGCTTGGTGATCAAAGCACTTGCTGCTGATAACAAGCCAGCGGTGATCTTGCTTTTCAGCGTGTTCGAGAACGACTGGAATCTACAAGATCGTCTAGCTCCAATCGGATGGCATTATGATCTGCCTATGGTGAGTATGAAAGATGCTCTTGTAGAGCAATTCCAGAAGACGCCAGCCGAAGGAAACGTGATTACCAAAGAACAGTATTTCCATGATATATATCATCCGACAAACTTGGGACACCGGATCATGGCTGACGCACTCTCTCATCTGTTTGACGTTACGGATCACTCAACGCTCGATCAGGTGGAACAGTGCTTCGATCGAACACCTTTAATTGGAAACGATTTCGTAAATGTTAATTTGCTGGATCGAAAGAACATTGAGCATATTGCGAAAATTGAAGTAGGAGCTTTCCAGCATACGGATACAGAGTTACAGATGGCTGAGATGCATGATCATGATTATGGTACGCCTTTGTTCCCTCATAATTGGATGTATATCAGGGAGGACACGCAAGAACTGAATCGTTTTACATTACATTTAAATTGCAAACGTTTTATTTTGATCTTTAAAGATTCAGGTAGTGATGAATTCGGTACCGCCAATATTAGAGTAGATGATGAACACATCAAACAAGCCGATCCACACCAAGTGAATTGGACACATTGTCATGTGACACTTCTAATTAACGAAAATGAGGTCAGTGAGCACAAGATTGAGATTGAAATGGCGGAAGGTTATGAAGACAAGAGGTTTACCATTCTAGGTTTCGGATATGTCGATTAACAAAAGGCGGCCTAGATGTAGCTCTAAGGGTGAAAGTATACGTTGAGTTGAAGGGAGCCATGGAAATGAACTTTTTAGCACCAACAGGATTTGACCAATATCGAGAGAACATACCTCGCGGCGTAATCAAGACTGTAGAGTATAACTCTACAACAGTAGGCAATACGCGTAAAGCAATGGTGTATACACCACCCGAGTTCTCAACAGAAGAGGCGTATCCTGTTCTGTATTTGTTGCATGGCATTGGTGGAGACAAAAAGGAGTGGTGTAACCATGGCGCTCCGCAGATTATTCTCGACAATCTCTATGCTGACAATCTGCTTGAACCGATGATTGTTGTATTACCCAATGGTCGTGCTATGCCGAATGATCGAGCAGAGGGAGACCTGTTTGATTCGGAGAAGATAAAAGCTTTTGAACGCTTTGAATTGGATCTCATTGATGATCTCATCCCTTACATTGACTCCAACTATCTCACGAACAGCAACAGAGATAATCGAGCTATTGCAGGCTTATCCATGGGCGGAGGTCAGTCGTTAAACATCGGACTTAGCAATCTGGATTCCTTCGCCTGGGTCGGAGCCTTTTCTGCAGCACCTAACACCAAAACGCCAGAACAGCTTGTGCCTGATCCAGCCAAGGTGTCGTCACTTCTCTTGCTGTTATGGCTTTCCTGCGGCGATCAGGACAATCTGCTCCATATTAGCGTAGGGGTTCATCAGTATTTGCAGCAGCAGGGAGTGGCTCATATCTGGTATGAAGAGAGCGGAGGACATGACTGGCCGGTATGGAGGAATGACCTTTATTTATTTTCTCAACGTCTATTCAAATAACCTAAGTGCCACCGGAGTCTTGAATGCACAAGCTGAACCTTGTGTAGAGAGGCTAAGGTGGCATTTTTTATTAATGCACTGTATTGACGTGCGTATTCGATAAATAACATGTAAAATTCAATAAACTACAAGCAAAATACCATTGTGTTTTAGAACGATACAACTCATTTTAGGCGAATTAATGCAGAACTAGATATATTTTATTCTATAATATCGTTGACAATTTAATTAAAGTTACTATAATATAATTTGTTTTGCTTGAATAACCAGTCAGTCACTTGTAAGGGGTGCCACTATGCGCAAATCTCCTTCTCAGAACTGTCCACAGCGCTTGCTCATCCTGCGCCCTTAAAATTTTATCGAGGAGACTGAGGAACGAATGAAAGTATTAATTGTGGAAGACTCTATTTTTGTACAGAAAATGATGCGTAAGCTGATTGCTGATCATTTTCCAGAATCTGAGATTCAGACAGCGAACAATGGAGAAGAAGGCTATCAACAGTACCTGGAATTCAAGCCTGATTTTATAACGACGGATCTGCTCATGCCTAACCTTAGTGGTCAAGAGATGCTTCGTATGATTCGTGAGATCGACCGTGAAGTCAGAATTATTATTTTATCTGCAGATATTCAGAAGGTGACTCGTGAAGAAGTAGAGAGCCTTGGGATCTCTGGATTTTTGAATAAGCCGTTAACTGTAGAAAAAGCAAATACATTGATTCAAATGATTCAGGTGGCACATCATGCTGACTGAATTGCAGAAGGATATGCTGACTGAACTTGTGAACGTTTACGTTGGACAAGCGGCCAATATGCTATCCGAGATTGTCGACAAGCACATTGTACTGAGCATACCTGAAGTGGAGCTCATTTCGATATCTGACGTTGATCCAGGAGATCGACGGTATAAACTCCTTTTCAGCGAAGGTCATCTGTTCAGATCATCTTTGCAGTTCGGATATGAGTTTCAGGGAAAAGCATTCCTTATGTTCCCTGCTGAGCAGGCTAAAGTGTTAGCGAATATGTGTCTTGGAGAACTTACCGAGACAATTGAGCCGGAAGAATGTCGCTTATTAGATACGGATCTGGATGTGCTCAAAGAAGTTAGTAATATTCTGCTTAATGCCATCATTGGAGAATTCGGTAATTTTCTAGAAATGAAATTAGAATACGTATTGCCGGATATTGAGCTACTGCATGTGACACACTCTGATCCACAGATCCTGCTCCAGAACGAAGTATATGTGCTCGTTCTCCATACGTCATTCTTACTTGCCGATACCAATGTGAAAGGGATCATACTTATTGCGCTCAGCATGAACTCTATCTCAAGCCTATTGGATAAAATGAATGCATTATTGGAGGATGACCATGGATAATCTCGTAATACAGGCCTTAGGCAAAATCAATATGGGCATCTTCATCATTGACAGGCAATTAAAAGTGATCCTCTGGAATGGCTGGTTGGAACGATTCACTGGTAAAAGTAAAGAAGAGGTGATTGGGCGGAATTTGCTTGAGGTATGCCCAAGATTTAAATTGAACATGTACCAGAATATACTGCAAAATGCGCTGTACCAAGGGCAAAGTAGGTTCTGTTCAAGCGCTCTACATAAGGCATTTATTCTGCCTAAAGAAAATGAAGATGAACACTTTTTTAAACAAAACATGCATGTTGAACCCTTATACGAAAATGGTCGTAATTACGCGATGATTCAGATCAGTGACATGACCAACACTAGCACACGGGTATATAAACTGAAAAACCTAATCAAGGAATTGGATGTTGAATATAACAAAGTTAAAATTTCCGAAAAAATTAGTAAACATCTGTCGATGCATGACTCCCTTACGGGATTGCCTAATCGCCGTGCCTTCAACGAACGTCTAATCTGGGCTATTAACCATGCCGAGCGAAGTGAGGGGAAATTGGCTGTTCTATTCGTAGATACCGATGGATTCAAGCAGATCAATGACACTTACGGACATGAAGTGGGTGACCAGGTGCTCGTTGAGACTGCAAAACGGCTGAAGGAAAACATCCGAAGTACAGATAGTGTGGCTCGGCTAAGTGGAGATGAATTCAGTATCATCTTAAACCAATTGAACGATGACCACGACGCAGAGGTGGTGTGCGAGAAGCTGGGAACAGCATTTGTAGCTCCTATCGAAGTCTCGGGTAATCTCATTCATCTATCACTCAGTATTGGGATTAGCGTCTATCCGCGGGATGGAGAGGAACCGGCTGAGCTTCTAAGGTATGCAGATCAGGCGATGTACCGAATTAAGAAAAATGGAAAGAGCGGTTACGCTATGTATGATTCGCAAAGAGATCAGTACGTGTAAGGCTGCAGCACGAATCTTACGGGCACCCATCACGAAAGTTGCTTATATAGCGACTTTTTTTGGCGTTGAAAAACTTGCGTCTCTTTCTATACGTCCTTAAAGTAAGCGGTGGATCTCTTCAATTGTGAAGAAACCCACCGCTTATTCCATATGTTGAAAATCATTCACTTAAAAATATATGTAGAATCCGGATGTGACTATCCAATTTGAATTATATCTCCAAAGCATAAGCAAGAGCTTGTGCCTGAGGCATGTCTCTCCCTTTTGTCCACCATTCCCGGAATTCCTGATCAGACACTGTGTGCTGAAGAGTGAATATAGCCTCTTCATATTCTGCGGGGAAATTTGGTTTGTTCTCCGCGTCAAAGTTCTGTCGTCCTTTCGCCGCAGCTCCAAGTAGAACTGTAGCTTCGAAGAGGGCATTTTTGGCATATAATGCAAGGCCTATTCCTTCTAACCCACGTGAAAGAACCCAAGAGCCACTGTAAATCTGGCTGGCGACAATGCTTTTTTTGAAATATTCAATCGACAGCTCCACATCTCCTAGCTTCAATGCAGCATAACCTAGGCACTCGTATGGCCCAGAAACTTCCCACTGATCATGGACGGATTCGAAGAGCTGAACGCTTTCCTTCAGGAATATAGTCGCCTCGTCGTAATTCTGTTGCTCCATACGTAGTCTTCCATATGCATGTAATGAAGAGGCTAGATTCCATGAATCCTCTGCCGATCTAGCGATGTCTATACTTTGTTCCACCAGCGTTTCGGCTTCTTCTATATGTTGCATCTTGATATAAAGAAAAGCAGACAGCCGGAGACAGGAAGCCAGTAGAGACTCCTCCTGCAGATGACGTGCGAGCTCTACGCTTCGAGTTGCCGCATTCATGGCACCTTCAATATTGCCCTGAATAAATTGAATGACAGCTTGTCCATGCAGAGCCTTGGCACCATTCAACACAGCGGGATTTACATCGTTGCTACTGTCTAGAAAACGTTCCAGCCAGAATAGCCCTTCCGTTAACCTGCCTTCGTGCAACCAGAACCAATAGAGCTTGGATACCATATGTAGCCCGTACGAATGAGCTTGAGGGTTGGCATAAGACCACTGAAGGGCAGAGCGCAAATTGGTGTAGTCTCTTCGCACTGCTGCTATACATGCTTCGCGGTCACGAGTCCTGAACTTGGGTTCTTCACGTACCAAGCATTGAATGTAGAATTGAGCATGGCGTTCAGACATAGCATATTGTTTGCGTTCGTTGGAATCTTCCCGCAATTTCTCACCTGCATATTCCTTAATGGCTTGGAGCATGAAATACCGAATCCTACCGTAATCTTCACCGATTACAGTGGATACGAGAGATTTGTTAACAAGTCCAGACAGCAGATCCAGCATATCTTCTCGTATAATTCGATCTTCATGATCAGACATTCCAGGTTCACAGATACACACATCTTCGGCTGCCTCCAGCGTAAATCCACCTGCAAATACACTAAGTCGTCTTAGCAAAAGGCGTTCCTTACCAGACAACAAGTTATAACTCCAATCAATCGTTGAACGTAGCGTTTGATGGCGGGGGGCAGCTGTTCGTTTCCCAGCGGTCAACAAGCTCAATAGGTTAGCTAACCGCTCCTCGATCTGTTCAAGGGTCAGCATATTCATCCGAGCAACGGCTAGCTCGATAGCTAACGGTATACCCTCGACCTTTTTGCAAATGGCTCCAATACGCTTGAGAGCAGTTAACGTTGGTTGGAACTGCGGGACTGCAATGCGTGCCCGTTCCAAAAATAATTGTACCGCTTCAAACGCCAATAGTTCTTGTTCATGGAGTTCTTGCAGTGAACGATCATCGGCTGGGTAGGACAAGGGAGGAATACGGTAGACCCATTCTCCTGCAATATTAAAAGGTTCACGACTGGTAGCGAGAATGGTTAATTCGGGCGCAACAGACAACAAGGATTCGGCGGTAGCTGCTATGGAATCAATCAGATGCTCACAATTATCAAAAATGAATAGCATCTTACGGTCAGCAATCCTGTCCATTACAGCTTGAAGATCCGTTTGGCTCGCCTGATTTTGTATCCCCAGCGTAGCTAGAAGCAATTGTCCCAAATCATGTGATTCATGAATAACGCCGAATTCAAACATCCACACCCCATCCGGGTACATGTCTATCAGCGATGAAGCGACCTCAGCAGCAAGTGAGGTTTTACCGATCCCTCCTGACCCTACGATCGAGACTAGTGAGTGAACACGTAACCATTCCACCAAATCGACTTTGGCTTGATTCCGTCCAACGAAGTGGAAGGCGAGCCTTGGTAAATGAATTGTAGCGGACACTGAGGCGGAGGAGGCTGCCTTCACCTCTCTGGTCGAATCTGTTCCCATGACCTCTGTGACAGCTAACGTTGCAAACCATGCGGCGTCAAAATCCGGAAACTCACGCCCCGTCGCCGAACGTGCTTCGAAGAATCGTTTGACGGCTAGCCATAGCTGCTCGGCTTCTTGAGACGGATTTATTTCTAGAAAAAGACCTTCTTCCCAGAATGCTTGGATGATGAGCTTGAGGTTGCCAACGCTGGGAAGGCGATCTCCATTCTCCCATTGTTGAACCGTTCTAGGGTCAACACCGACCCTTTTGGCCAGATCGATCTGACGCATTCGTTTGGCTGGGCCTCGTCTAATCGGTCTGGAACGTATTTTTTTGATCCACTCATGAGGCCAATCTTTCGATAATTTGCCTTCTTCCATATCATCACCTGAATTCCGTAGACTAAGCAAGTTCGACACGAACAAACACGAACTTATGTACATTCGTGTTCTGGATTTTAGCAGATAAAATAAAGCATATCAACAAAAACAAACCAAGGAGGTAGCGCAAATGCCTTTAACTCGCATTGTAACTTTGAAGGGTCGCTCCAGTGAAGAGAAAGCACAAATCGGTGAGATTGTTCTGCAAACGATTGTAGATAAACTGCATGTACCTGCGAATGATCGTTTTCTGATTATTGAAGAATTGGAACGTGAACATTTCAGCTTCGATCCAACGTGCCTGGATATTGAGAGAAGCGAAGGATTCCTCCTGGTACAGATCACGTTGAACGCTGGTCGTTCCGCTGATGTGAAGAAAGAATTCTATGCAGAATTAGCTGAACAATTGCATCAACAGCGTGACATCCGTAAAGAAGATGTGTTCATCAACCTGATTGAAGTCACCAAGGAAAACTGGTCTTATGGCAATGGAGAAGCTCCATTCATCGTATGACGTCCATATATTTAAACATCAATTTCTCATATTCGTACAAAAGAGAGGAAGTTATAACTATGTCAACACTACTATACATCACAGCTCACCCAGGTAACCCAGAAGCATCGTACAGCCTTTCAGCTGGCGAACAATTCGTACAAGCGTATAAAGAGAATCACACAGCAGACGAGGTTGTGCATGTTGATCTGTATCAACGTAACATTCCTCATATCGATGCTGACGTGTTGGACGCGTGGGGCAAGCTGCAAACAG
Source organism: Paenibacillus sp. ACRSA (assembly GCF_022346845.1). Lineage (NCBI taxonomy): Bacteria > Bacillati > Bacillota > Bacilli > Caryophanales > Paenibacillaceae > Paenibacillus > Paenibacillus sp. ACRSA. Next base: position 184,200 of record NZ_JAKRNP010000005.1, read on the forward strand.
GTGGTACATTTGAAGAATTGAGTGCAGCACAACAACAAAAAGTAGCACTGTTAAATGAATTGCTTGAAGAGTTCGTGGCAGCAGACAAGTATGTATTCGTGACACCGATGTGGAACTTCTCATACCCTCCAGTAATGAAAGCATACATTGATTCCTTCTGTGTTAGAGCCAAAACGTTCAAATATACTGAGAATGGTCCAGTTGGTCTGCTCGAAAACAAGAAAGCGTTCCACATTCAAGCAAGTGGCGGCGTATACTCTGCAGGCCCTGTCGCTGATCGTGAGAATGGCAATCGTCACCTGCAAACGGTATTAAACTTTGTTGGTATTACAGATGTTGACCACCTATTTATTGAAGGTGTATCTACAGCAGGTGAACGTGCTCCGCAGATCAAAGCAGAAGCTATTGAAAAAGCACGTAAAGCAGCGGAAAATTTCTAACATTTTTATACCATAAGCGGTGCACCCTGTTTACATTATGCCCATCAAACGTTCGCCGGATCACTAGTCAGCGTTTTGATGGGTTTACTTATGAACGGGCAGGCGCATGCAGGATTGCATCATCGGTTATACCAATGGAGGCCCAATATGGCATTATCCATTTCAAATTCAGTTGTCTGAACAAGGAGGAAATAAAGGTGAAAGTAACTTATCATGGGCATTCTGTTGTCAGAATAGAAACGAACGGAAAAATCATTTGGATTGATCCGTTTATTACAGGTAACACAAATTCGGATCTAGATGCGTCGAACGTGAAAGGAGATGTAATTCTGTTAACGCATGGACATGGGGATCATGTGGGGGATACCGTTGAAATCGCCAAGCGGAATAATGCCTTGGTTATTGCGTCGGCTGAACTGGCTGATATACTCAGCTGGGAAGGTCTAAATACACATGCGATGAGCATTGGCGGCTCTTATACATTTGACTTTGGAAAAGTAAAGATAACACAAGCTTTTCATAGTTCAAGTTATGTAGATCCAGAGACAAGAACAATCATCTACACGGGCATGCCTACCGGAATACTGTTCACTGCTGAGGGCAAAACCGTGTTTCATGCAGGAGATACGGGACTGTTTTATGATATGAAGGTAATCGGAGAACGCAATGATATTGATCTAGCTTTTCTACCGATCGGTGATAATCATACGATGGGTGCAGAAGATGCTTCAGTAGCGGCAGAATGGCTTCAAGCTAAACAGGTTGTGCCAATTCACTTCAATACATTTCCTTTTATTCAGCAGGATCCACATGCCTTTGTCTCACTCTTGCCGAATGGGGTAGGCAAGGTGCTCGAACCTGGAGAAGGGATTGAACTGTAGATAATGTTATACGGAGTCGCTTTAGAGCGGCTTTTTTCGTATGTTTGAACAATTTCTTTATTATATAATTCAATATTCATTTTTTTGTAATCGATATCAACCGCATATTATAACTGTTTTTTCGACATATAACGCTATTTTTATACAATTTATGACATTGACAGAATGACACATCGTTTGATAATATCAACTAAATTTTATAATTCATACAAGAATACTTGGTTATAGAAAGGCGGTTCATTTCATCATGCATCAGTCCCTATCTGCAACTTCCATTTTTGCAAAACCATATCCCGTTTATGCAAGTCTGGAACAAGCTTTCAGACAACAACCCTCGGCAAGTGTATCCCGAATTCAAGAGATTCATGAGGAGCAAACGATCGTTTTGTTTCTGATCAAGGGAATCCAAGAGGGACCAACGGTATGGGTACAGGCTGCACTGCATGGAGACGAGCATGATGGCATAATCGCTTGCGCTAAACTTTTGAAGGATATTGTGCCGGAGCATTTGTCTGGAAATCTGATATTGTGTCCTGTCACGAATCCAACCGCGATGTTTGCGGGAACGAATGGCAGTCCACTGGATGGCATAAACCTGAACCGGGTTTTTGGTCAAAATGCAACAGATGATTCATACTCCGGTCGCTATGGTCGCTGGCTGGCTAACAATATCATCGCATATGCCGATTTTTTGATTGATCTGCATGGAGGCGGTCGCTGGTTGGATGTCTGTCCGTTTGCGATGGTAGCAGCCGACCATGAAGCTGCATTCGAGCGTAGTATGGCGGCGCTAAATAAAATCCCGCTTACAGCGACGTATGTCTGCCAGTCGGGTACCAAAGGGATGTTGATTAATGAAGTGTGTCAACAGGGGATCCCGGCCGTCTTACTGGAAAGTGGAGGAGGCAATTACTGGACTTCCACAGCCGTGGATACGCATCTACAAGCTGTTCAGATGATCCTTGATCAACTTGGCGTATATTCATCCGAACAATTTTCTCAGGCAGAAGAAACACCTGGCATGAACCGAAAACCTGCACAGATCTCTGACATCGTTGAAATGCGGTTTGAAACGAGCGGTTTGTTAACGTTTAGTAGGCAAGTTGGAGAGAACGCTCGGCTAGGGGAAGAGCTGATGCGCGTACTGTCATATCCGGGACTTGAAGAGCAGTCCATAATCTGTCCCATTGAACATGGTGTCATTTTATCCATTCATGCAGCATCGACAGTTCATCAGAACGGTTACGCGGTCATGTTGGGCAAATTAGCATAATTTAATTAACGGGGGTTGTACATCATGAAAAAGAGTAAGTTTCTTCTAATCTTGACACTGCTGGCTGTGTTCGCTGCAGGCTGCTCTACAACGAGCAAATCAGGAGCAGGTGAAGAGACAACAGGTGAAGGGCAAGATCAAAAACTAGAAATCACGATTGCCCGAGCATTTGACGTAAACGGATTGGATCCGGGCTTTCTGACCGAAAATGCACAGGTCGTGGACAATATCTTCGATACATTGGTTAAACGGGACGCAGAAGAAAAACTCGTACCTGGTCTAGCGACAAGCTGGAGCCAAATCGATGATACAACATGGCAATTCAAACTGCGTGAGGGTGTAACCTTCACCAATGGTGAGGCGTTCAATGCCGATGCAGTGAAGTACTCCCTTGATCGTGTGCTTGATCCAGCGAACAATGCACCGACAGCTAGTTATGTATCTACGATCCAAGAAGTTAACGTTGTTGATGAGTACACGGTTAACGTTGTAACGAAGAAACCTGACCCACTTGTACCAACACGGTTTAATCGTTATCCAACTGAAATTGTACCTCCCAAATATGCTGAAGAAGTAGGACAAGAGCAATTTGCTCAAAAACCGATCGGCACAGGCCCATATCAGTTCGTAAGCTGGGATAAAGGCAGCAATGTAGTATTAGAAGCTAACCCGAATTACTGGGGCGGCGAACCTGATGTGAAGAAGGTTACTTTCCGTTCTATCCCTGAAGCTTCGACACGTGTAAGCGCGCTGTTGAACGGTGAGGTTGATCTGATCACAGCGGTATCTCCAGAAGATCGTGAGAAGATTGAATCATCTTCTACTGCACGTCTCTCCACAGTTGAACGTGCGGGCAATACGGTATATGTTGGCTTCAAAACCGATGTAAAACCATTTGATGATCCAAAAGTAAGACAAGCCCTGAACTATGCAATCGATGTTAAATCTATTGTAGATAAAGTGCTTCAAGGCGCTGCTGTTCAAACGAATAGCTTGATTGGTCCAAAAGACTTCGGATATGCTGGCGAACCAGAAGGATATAGCTATGATCTGGAAAAAGCGAAGCAATTGTTAGCAGAAGCAGGTTACCCGAACGGATTCTCCGCAACACTGGATACGGTAAGCTGGTACATCAAAAACACGGATGTTGCGCAAGTCATTGCAGAGCAACTCAAAGCCGTTGGCGTAAATATCAAAGTTAATAACGTAGAAAGTTCAGTGTATCGTACACTCGTACCTGCGGGCAAACAATCGGATATGTATGTACTTGGTTGGAGCAGTACGAACACGCTTGATGCAGATGCAGCGATCTATGCCATTCTTCGTTCAGGAGAGTCTTACTCCACTTATGCGAATAAGGACGTAGATGCTAAGCTGGATGAGGCAAGATCAGTTACTGATGAGGCTAAACGTAAACAGCTTTATCAAGAAATCCAAGATGAAGTGTTGAAAGATGCACCACGCATTTTCCTGTATCAGGAGAACCAGTACTATGGCGTATCTGATCGATTGAAATGGGACGGCCGTGTGGATGGATCCATTCCGGTATCGACGATTTCAGCAGGTAACGAGTAAATCGGCAGGCGTCTTTTGTGACTTGGCCAAGCCCGGATGGGAGTGTTAACCATTGAAGCATTACGTGCTTAAACGTTTGGGACAATCGGTACTTGCAGTCCTCGGTGCGGCAACGCTTGTATTTTTCATTATTCGCTTGTCAGGTGATCCGGCGCGCCTAATGCTTCCACCTGAAGCGAGCGAAGAACAGGTGACCGCGCTTCGAGAGAGCTTAGGTTTCAATCAACCTCTCTGGATGCAGTACATCGATTATCTAAAAAACCTATTTACCGGCGATTTGGGAAACTCGCTGTATTACAAAGAATCCGCACTAAAGCTGGTGCTTGAACGAATGCCAGCAACCATAGATCTGGCCATGTTTGCAATCATTATTGCAGTCACTGTTGGTTTGCTGGCAGGGATCGTGTCGGCATACAAAAAGAATAGCTGGATCGACTATGTGGTCAACGGTTGGATTTTCTTAACTCAATCACTGCCAGTATTCTGGATTGGTATCGTGTTAATCATGATTTTTGCAGTAAATCTCCACTGGTTGCCAACGTCAGGCAATCGCGGATTGGAGTCAATTATACTACCAGCACTGACTCTAGCAGCATACCCGATTGCTCCAATTGCACGCACTATGCGAGCCTCTCTTATTGAGGTCATGGACAAGGGGTATATGATTACAAGTCAAGCTCAAGGATTCTCCAAACCTAGCCGGATTTTGAAACGCGGACTCAAAAACGCGTTTCTGCCGGTTATTACCGTCATTAGCCTGGAATTCGGAGTCATGATCGCTGGCGCAGTGGTGACTGAAACGATTTTCTCATGGCCAGGTGTGGGGCAGTTGATCATACAAGGTGTCAGCAACCGCGATTTCCCGTTGGTGCAGGCAAGTATTCTTGTGATCAGCATCATCTATATCGCCATTACACTTGTGACGGATCTGATCTACCATCGCCTTGATCCAAGAATCAAAGTGCACTAAACGAAGAGAGGGATAATCATGAAAAAACGATCTTTGCTTCGTGCCAATGCCAAGGGCATTGCCAGCATAGGTTCGTTGACCGTCATCTTCGTGCTGACGGTCTTTGCCCCGCTATTCGCGCCATTCGATCCGTATAGGCAGTCATTGCAGGACATCCTTATTCCGCCAGGGAGCACGTATAGCGGAGACGGCGGTATGAGCTTGCTTGGCACAGATCAATTGGGCAGGGATGTGCTCAGCAGATTGTTATATGGGGGCAGACTCTCGCTCTGGATCAGCATTGTCGCCGTTGTCATTTCAGGTGTGCTGGGCAGTATTATTGGAATCGTAGCCGGATACTTCGGTGGTAAGACGGACGCGGTATTAATGCGTCTAGCTGATATCCAGATGTCCATCCCAAGCATGCTGCTCGCCATCGTTATGGTTGCTGTGCTTGGGTCAGGTCTAACAAATATTGTTATTGTGCTGGCAGTTACAGGTTGGGTGACCTTTGCACGTGTTGTTCGTAGTCAGGTACTCTCGCTGAAAGAGTTGGAGTACGTCGAAGCAGCCAAAGCCATGGGTGTACCGAGCATCAGTATCATGGCGAAGCATATTTTACCGAATACCCTGTATACGATCGCTACACAAGCTGCTTTACAGATGTCACACATGATCTTGCTCGCAGCAGCATTAAGTTTCCTTGGGCTCGGTATTGATGTGTCAACACCGTCTTGGGGTGGAATGGTGAATGACGGCAAGAGTTATATCAGTTCGGCATGGTGGTTGTCTACGATACCGGGTCTGGCTATTGCTCTGGTCATTATGACGATTAATCTGTTCGGCGATTGGCTTAGAGACCGAGCGGAGTTCCGATGAATATGAAGCGCCTCGAAGGAAAGCGATTCGAAGCAACAGGGCAACAAATCATGTCACAGCAGGAAGGAGGATGGAGCGAATGTACTTTCTATCACGAGAAAGCATCAAGCAAAGTGGGATAGCCGACCCCTTAGTTGCACAACGTCTGATTGAACGAACCTTTAGTCAAAAGGCACAGGGGACAGCAGTAGGTGCACAGGAGGTAGCGATGGCTGCTGGAGCTAGAGAAGCGGGAGCTTTCTATTCCTTGCCTGCGTATCTTGCTGAGGAAGGCGTGGCTGGACTGAAATGGACTTCACATGTGCCACATTCCGATCCTTCGATACCCTATACGCATCCGGTCGTTGTGCTCAATGAATTAGCAACGGGCAGACCGCTTGCACTGTTGGAAGGAGAGTTGATTAGCGGACTCCGTACAGGCGCAGTATCCGCGACTGCGATCAAAACGTTGGAAAGATCAAAGGCATCATCATTGTTCCTCTGTGGATCTGGATTCCAGGCGAGTCACCAGCTTCGCAGTATTGTACCGTTCATGCCTGAACTGAAGGAAGTTCATGTGTGGAGTCGTACGAAGCATCATGCAGAACAGTTGCTTGAAAATCACGCAGATATTCTTGGAGAACGGGGTATTCGGAGCCGTGTCCATGCATCTCTTCCGGAACGACTTGATTGTGCTGAGGTTGTGGTCGGGGCGACATCCGCTTCCACTCCTTACCTACATGCACACCATTTTATTCAAGGTCATCTGTATCTTCATATTGGCATGCGTGACATTGATGCAGAAGCCATTGAATCATTTGACCATATTGTATGTGATGATTATGAAGCCGGCATTCCATCTAGCAGTCAGTCGTTATTCGGTCTTGCACGCAAGACACCGGAAATTGGCGGTAAGGTAACATTGTTAGAAACACTTCTGGCTGAGCCTGATCTGGCAATCCAGCGGCACTCTGATCGTAAAATAATGTTTAATGCGTTCGGTCTATCCATATTTGATCTTGTGCTTGCCCATGAAGCCTTACAGCGGCTTCTGAAACAACCGGGATCAAATGTGGGGCAATTCGACCTTAGCAAGGAGAGAAGCTAATGACAGACACATCACTCCTGCGCATCAATGAATTGGGCATTCGCTTCACCAAGCGTGACCAACATACGGACGTGCTTCATCATATTTCCTTGGATATCCGTGAGGGTGAAATATTATGCCTAGTAGGTGAGTCGGGAAGCGGCAAGAGCGTTGCCGCCAAATCGATTATGCAATTGCTACCACGACCTGCAGCACAATATACCCATGGGCAGATCTGGTTTGACGGTCAGGATTTGCTGACATTAAATGAGAAACAGATGCAGCGTATTCGTGGCAAACGGATCGCTATGGTTTTCCAAGATGCACTGAGTGCATTAAACCCGGTCTACACGATTGGAACACAAATGGTGGATGTCATTCGTTTGCATGCGCCGAAGCGAATGAGCAAAAAAGCCGCGCTTGAAGAAGCGAAATCCTGGTTAACTCAAGTGGAGATTCGCAATGTGGATGAGGTTGTGAAGCAGTATCCATTTCAGTTGTCTGGTGGAATGAGGCAGCGTGTCATGATTGCGATGGCCTTGTCTTCCCGACCTGAATTGCTGCTTGCAGATGAGCCGACAACAGCATTGGATGTGACGGTTCAAGCTCAGATTTTGCGGTTAATCCTGAAGCTGAAAGAGCAATATGGCATGACGGTGCTGTTCATTACGCATGATCTTGGTGTGGTTCACGAGATTGCTGACCGTGTCATCGTGATGAGACATGGCAATCTGGTTGAAGAAGGTACGAAGGAAGCAATATTCGGGCGACCGGAACATCCATACACCAAGCAGCTGCTAAACAGCATGCCCCGTATTTATTTTGAGGGGGTGGACATATGAGCAAACATCTGTTGGAGGCTGAGGGACTTCATAAGGTATATCGGACGAGGAACGGCACCGATTTTTCCGCGGTTCGAGATGTTTCGTTTTATCTAGGGCAAGGGGAGACATTAGGCATTGTTGGTGAATCCGGCAGTGGCAAAACGACGGTTGCAAAAATGGTTGCTGGCATGATTCCACTTACATCAGGTTCAATCATCTTGGGCGACAAAGCCTTGAGTGGCACGAAGCGTATTCGCTCTGATAAGCGCAGCATCCAATATGTATTCCAAGATCCGGTCTCTTCCCTGAATCCAAGATGGAAGATCAGAGATATCGTGGCTGAACCACTGAAGCTGTACTTTCAGATGAACGCTAAAGCAATCGATAAACGGGTGGACGAATTGTTGGATGATGTTGGTTTACCCCGTGAGTTCAAATCGCGATATCCCGGAGAACTGTCTGGTGGACAATGTCAGCGTGTGGGCATTGCCAGAGCACTTGCAGCAGAACCTGCCGTTATCGTCTGTGATGAACCGACCTCTGCACTCGATATGACCATTCAGGCACAGATTCTCGAATTGCTGAAGAAGCTTCAACAGCAGAAGGGTGTATCCTATCTATTTATCGCCCATGGCCTTGAGGTGATCTATAGCATTTCGCATCGCGTGATGGTCATGAAAGCTGGCGAAGTTGTCGAGGCGGGGGAAACCAAGCAAATTTTCCACGATCCGCAGCATGAGTATACCCGGTCATTGATTGAGGCTATTCCGAGAATTAATATTCCACAATTTCAATAAGCTGTCCAAACATGACGGTTACTTGTTACTTAAAGACGTCATATTAACTTTACTTAAGAGGAGGAATTTTACATGAGCAGTGTGGTACCCGCATTACAATATGAAGACATGTCTCAAGAAGCCAAGAACTTTGTGGATGAGCGAATCAAAAATGGCAATCGAGTAACGAATATGGTTAAAACATTGTTGTATTCCATGCCGTCTTTTGATGCGATGGAGTTTTATCCGGTGCGTAATGAGCTACAAAAAATTATAGGCAGTCGCGCTATTTATTTTTACTGTTATGCAATCTCGACCGAGAATGAGTGTCTGGTCTGCTCCACCTATCATGCGAAGCTTCTCCGCGATCTGAACATCAGCTTCAATGAGTTCGAATTCACTGAAATCGAAAAAGTATTGATTGATTATGGTCGTGGATTGGTTAACAATCCAAACACCATTGATGAGTCTATCTACGATAAATTAAGAAGCGAATTCTCCTCAGAAGAGATTGTGCTAATCACCACGGTCGGATGCAAGATGATTGCATCGAACATATTCAATGAAGCGATGAAGGTAGATTTGGACGAATATCTGTTCGAAGTCGAATTTGACAAAAATATATTGCCTACTAAGTCTTAATGGTTATGCATTGAGATGTGGGATTGGAAGAAAACATGATCGCTCTGTGGCGGTCATGTTTTTTTGTTGGTTTTTAACACCAAGTTGTTGTCTGAATAGCCCTCGTGTGAAAAATAATGGAAAAGCTTGTCCAAACCATGTACTTTTGTAGAATTCCAGCGATTTGTCTAATTATCATGTTGTCTAACAAGGTTCTAATTTATATAATGTTTATTGATATAACATTTTGGTAATTAGATGTAATGAAACTAACAGAGGGAAGTGATTTCAATACAATTTAATCGCGTATCAAGCAATAAACTGTATATTCAAATTTATGATCAGATTCTCTCTGAAATACAATCAGGTACGTTCGAGATTGGGGACAAGTTGCCAACAGAACGAGAACTATGCGCACAATTCGGGGTAAGCCGTGCTCCAATTAGACAGGCACTGAGCGCTCTGGAAATGAAGGGATACATCTATTCCAGACAGGGCGAAGGCGTTTATGTCAAAAGCACGATCGCTCAGGATGAGGCGGTAACGGACGAGTCTTTCATCAACTCCGTATCCCCCGAGGATATTGTTGAAGCACGAATGAATATAGAACCACTTATCGCCAGTATGGCAGCACAACGGGCTACGGCAGACGAGATTCAGCTTCTCCGAGAAACCATCAAACAGATGGAATCAGAGACAGCAGGTGGAAACTATGTACCGGAGACGGATGAACGCTTGCATATGGAGATTGCTAGAGCTTCACACAATGATCTGTTCATTCAGTTCATGACAGTCATTACTCAAGCGATGAAACAGCAGGAGATGTGGAGATTTATCCGCGATCGAACGGTAACCCGCCCTGACTACCGTGATACTAACTTTAGCGAGCATAAGGAAATCATTGATGCTATTGAAAATAAGCAGGCAGATACGGCATCCAAACTAATGAAACAGCACATGCAGAATCTTTTTAATCGTTATTGGAAAGATTAATCATAATCCCTATGCATCGCATCTAGCATAGGGATTATTTGTTGTTTTTAATACATAAAAAATTGAAAAAATAACATATTGACAATTAAAAAGTTAATTGTTATATTCAAAACAGATAAACTTAGGATACAAGTTAACAAGATTACAAATTAACAGGAGGTGCATATCATCACAAGTATTTGGAAACGCTTCATTTCAGTGAGTTGTGTCGATAATGTAGGACATTATTTTTTTGAAACTGAAATTGTAAGCGTTTAATATAACAAAGGAATGAATCATTTCACGGGAGGATTTCATATGGATCTGCAGCAATTGGAGAAGTCGACTGTCCGCAAAGTAACATTACGTTTGATCCCATTTTTGTTTTTGTGCTTTGCCATTTCAATTCTGGATCGCGTAAATATTGGATTTGCGGCATTACGAATGAATGAAGACCTCGGGTTCTCCGAGGCTGTGTATGGATTTGGTGCAGGCATCTTCTTTCTAGGTTACTTCCTGCTTGAGGTACCCGGCAGTGCGATGATGTCTAAAATTGGTGCAAGACGATGGATTAGCCGCATTATGGTTTCCTGGGGTATTATCGCCGTCATTATGGCATTTATTCAAACGCCCATCCAATTCTACATCGTTCGTTTCTTATTGGGTGTGGCTGAAGCGAGTTTTTACCCTTGCATGGTGCATTATTTAAGTGGATTCTACCAATCCAAGCATCACGCCAAAGCGATTGCTGGATTTATGATTGCGATTCCAGCAGCCAACGCCATCGGGTCACCGTTATCAACGTTCTTGCTACAAATTGATTGGCTCGGTTTGTCAGGTTGGCAATGGCTCTTTATTTTGGAAGCGATTCCAGCGGTGATTCTCGGTATTATCTGTTACTTCTACTTAACGGATCGTATCGAAGATGCGAAGTGGTTGACAGGCGCAGAGAAGACTTGGCTGTTGGATGTAACGCGTAAAGAGGCACTGGAGAAACAAAAAGTTAAAAAGCCTACTTTCCTTGAAGTATTGCGAGATAAGGATGTACTTATTTTGGCACTGGGTTACTTCTTCTGGATGTTTGGTTATTACGGAATTAACATGTTCCTGCCAACGATTTCTAGAGGTTTAACTGAATCGACAGGTTGGTCCTTACAGAGTATTGGCTGGTTGCTTGGATTCATGTATCTGTGTGCGATGGTTGTCATGTATCTTGTCGGCAAAAGTTCAGATAAACAAAACGAACGTAAATTCCATGTAGCTGGTTGCTTGACGGTTAGTGCGATTGCCATGATAGCAAGTGTATATGTTGCAGATTTCAGTTTGATAGGAGCGTTCGCACTTCTAACGATTAGTTTGTGTGGAGCATTTGGAGCTTACTCTCCATTCTGGGCGATTCCGCCATCATTCCTGACAGGAGCAGCCGCAGGTGGTGCGATAGCGTTGATTAATAGTATTGGTAATCTCGGCGGATTCTTCGGGCCATACTTCGTAGGATTTATCAATGATATGACAGGTAGCCATAATCTCGGGTTGACAGTACTTGGAATCAGCATGATAATAAGTGCGACTATCATCGTGTTGCTTGTCAAACAATCCGGTAAAAGTTATAAAGTAAGTCCAGGTAGACCATTAGATCATACTAATTCAACTAAAACAGGGTAACCGCACGTGAAACGAGTATTAGAATCTGAGCAAAGTGCTCGTTTTTTTTACAACAACTTAGGATACAAGTTAACAAGTTAACAAGGAGACAATAATTAACTACCAAATTCATATGAGGTGAGCATAATGACCAAGTCCAGCATTGAGGAACTCAAGCAAAAGGCAATCGAGTTGAGACAAACAGCGATCACGATGATTTATGAAGCACAATCTGGTCATCCAGGTGGTTCACTATCCGCAGCTGATATCGTTACGGCATTGTATTTTAAGGAAATGAACATTGACCCAGCTAATCCAAAATGGGAAGAGCGTGATCGCTTTGTATTATCCAAAGGACATGTATGCCCAATTCAGTACGCTGCATTGCTTCACCGGGGATTTGTTCCAATGGAGAATGTACACACGCTGAGACAGTACGGCTCTCCATTTCAGGGACATCCTGATATGAAAAAGTGTCCGGGAATCGACATCTCAACAGGCTCACTCGGTCAAGGGCTCTCTTGTGCCGTAGGCATGGCGATTGCAGGTAAAAGGGACGACAAGTCATATCGAGTATTCGCTATGCTGGGAGATGGTGAATGCCAGGAAGGTCAGATTTGGGAAGCTGCTCAAACGGCAAACAAATATCAGCTTGATAATCTAATTGTGTTTGTTGATGATAACAACCTGCAGATTGACGGGACTTGTGATGAGATCATGCCAAACTTGGATTTGGAGCTGAAATTTAAGGCTTTTGGCTTCGATACCCGAAGAATAGACGGTCATGACATGCAACAGATCGTAGATACATTGGACGAAATTCGTGATATTCAACACGGGAAGCCAATCTGCATCGTATGCAATACCGTTAAGGGCAGAGGGGTTTCATTCATGGAGGATGTATGTAACTGGCACGGGGTTGCTCCGAAGGAAGCTGAATATCTACAGGCTTTGGAAGAAATTGCGGGAGGTCTGAAATGATGAGCACATATAACGTAACGGAGAAAAAAATTGCGACGCGCGAAGGTTTTGGACACGAAATTGTAGAGCTTGGCAAAAAGAATAAAAACATCTATGTCGTTGATATTGATATCGGTAAATCATGTAAAACGACTGAGTTTGCGAATCAGCTTCCGAACCAGCATATCAACGTGGGTATTGCCGAACAGAACGCAGCAGGACTTGCCGCAGGACTAGCAACAACGGGAAAAATACCTTTTATCAGCACATATGCTGTTTTTGGTTCGCTACGCATGCTTGAACAGATTCGCCAAGAAGTCTGCTATCCTCACTTGAATGTGAAAATTGCTTGTTCTCATGGTGGACTTACCCCAGCTAATGACGGCGGAAGCCATCAAGCCATCGAGGATATGGGCGTGCTTCGTACGATTCCGAATATGACGGTTATTATGGCTGCTGACTATGCTTCTACGCGCAAGCTCGTTTCCAAGGCTGCTGAACATTATGGCCCAGTATATCTTCGGTTTACCCGTGATACGGTTCCGGTCATTTACGGAGAAGATGAAGAGTTCGAGATTGGTAAAGCCAAAAAGTTGAAGGACGGCAAAGATATTGCCATCATCGCCAATGGAGACACTTTACACCTTGCCTTGAAAGCATCGGAACTGTTGGAGAACGAGGGTGTATCCGTTAAATTACTAGATTTCCATACGATTAAACCTCTAGACCGTGATGCTGTCGTAGATTGCTTAAGTACAGGGCGGATTATCACTGTGGAGGATCATAACATCCTAAATGGTCTTGGCAGTGCAGTAAGTGAAGTTGTAGCCGAGGAAGGCGGAGCTGTCGTCCGCAGAATTGGTGTTCAGGACAAATTCGGAGAATCTGCTCCATACGAAAAATTGCTTGAAATGAACGGAATCACGATAGATAACATCGTAGCGACTGCACATTCCCTATTAAAATAACTTCTTAATCCGAAAGTATTGAGAAAGAATTTTGCTTAACGATCGCAGTCAACCCATCTGAAGGAGTGTATAACATGTTTGAATTAAACAACAGAGTAGCCATTGTCACAGGAAGTGGATCTAAACGAGGAATTGGGCGTACGATTGCACTTACATTAGCTAAGCAGGGGGCAAAGCTCGTTATTGCTGATATCAACCAAGAAGGAATTCAAGAGACCGTTGATGCTATTCGTGCAGAAGGGGGGGAAGCAATTGGAGTTGAGCTTAACGTTACCACCCTAGAATCGAATCAGGCCATGGTGGAGAAGGTACTGCAAGCGTACGGAAGAATTGATATCTTGGTGAATAATGCAGGCATATCCCAGAAGGCAACCGTAGCAGAAATGACATTAGAGGACGTAACTCGTGTATTTAATGTAAACATGTTCGGACTCTTTCTCTGCACTCAAGCCGTGCTTGAAACGATGAAGAAACAAAATTATGGTCGGATCATTAGTCTATCCTCTGTATCTGCTAAACGGGGCGGCGGCGTTTTTGGTGGAGCACACTATTCTGCATCAAAAGCAGCTGTACTAGGTTTCTCCAAGAACCTCGCACGAGAAGTTGCGACAGATGGTATTACGGTTAACTGTATCGCACCAGGGCTTGTGAATACGGATATCTGGAAATCTTTAGATCAGCCAACTGCTGATGGCGTAATTGCAGGCATTCCAATGGGGCGCCCGGGTGAAACGGAAGAGATTGCTTCAGCCATTGCTTTCTTAGCTTCTACTGAAGCTTCCTACATTACTGGCGAGGAAATTGATATCAACGGCGGATCTCATATGGATTAATAGCCAACCACTATAGAGTGTAAGAAGCCGCTGCTAGATAGCGGCTCTTTCCTTTATTTTGCCGCGAAGGGTATGATAGGATGCAATAAAGGGGTGAAACTATGGAATTAGAAGAAGTGTTTACGGTTCATGTGAAGATCTTAGAAACGGTCGAATTACGCAATATAGAGGATGATTCTGTCGTTATGATTACGTTCACAGGAGATGTAACGGGCAAATATTTTGAAGGCATCGTGCTTCATGGTGGCGTGGATACACAGGTTATTGGGAAGGGCGGAGATCGACACAGTCTGTCGGCAAGATACATGCTCCAAGGTGAGGATTTTACTGGACAAAGCTGTGAGATTTACATCGAGAATAACGGAAATATCAATAAAAAGTTGAAATCTTCATTGTTTCGCACATCGCCTACAATCATTACGAACAGTACAGCATTATCCTTTCTGAATAGCGATATTCTCGTTGGTGAGGGAAAAGCCACAGACACTGGATTGGATATTATCATCTACAGAGTGTCTACCTCGTAAGAAGACTGGGGAATCTTTTAAAAATCGGTGGAATATCGCTGTAATTGCTTCATGTCCAAAATCTGAATCGTTTTGTTCTGCCGCAGGATAATCTTCTCCTCCACTAGATCACTGAGCAATCTTCTAATATGGCGATCGGAGATACCCATCATGCTGGACATGTCTTTCATAACAAAAGGAATCGTTGCCGATTCGAATTTCTCTGAGGTTTGTACAATCGTTTTGCACAGTTTATTTTTGGCCGGATACAGCAGTGATCGTGCATTTTTTACTGAAGATTTCATCAATTTCTCCGTGAGTACCGAACACATGCGCATGAGAAAAGGGACGGATGTTGTTAGATGAGAGTGTACCACTTCTAATGGAATGAGTAATATGGTTGTTGGTACAACAGCCACAGCCGTGTGAAGATAATTGCAATGATTGAAGAATTCCATATCACCTAATACTCCGTTTTGCTCTACATAATCCACAACAGCTACATTCCCCTGCTCGGAATAGTTATGAATTGCCACTCTGCCTTCAATAATAATATAGAAAAATGCTAACGCATCACCCGAGACGACAACCGTCTCGTTTTTTGCGTATGTTCTTACTTGCAAGATAGCTAGAGCTTCATCTGTAATGATATGTTGTAGATTTGCTTTCATAACAGCGGCCGTTATATCCGGGTTAACCTTAGTGGGCATAGTAGTCAAATCTCCTTTTGCGGAAACAATTTTAAAAAAGAGCCCCCAAAAAGCGGACTTTTGTCCTTATTGGTTGACCTTGTATCATATTATACTTACCTCGAATTACAACACAACAGATAATTAACGAGGGGGTTCGTTATGATTAGTATTATTGATGATCCAAGTTTGGCTAAGGCTGGGGCATCTCGGATGCATTGGTTTAGAGAGAGGATGCCGATTGTGGCAGAGCTTAATGATTGGTTCCAAGAGGAGCAGGTGCTCAAAGGTAAAACCATTGCAATCAGTATGCATATAGAGCCGAAAACGGGATTCTGGATCGAGGGACTCCTAGCCGGTGGAGCCGCACATATCTACTTAGTTGGTTGTCTGGGTACAACTAAAAAAGATACAGCAGCATACCTGGCCTCTTTACCCAATGTGACGGTTCTTGCCAAAGAAGCAGACCAATATGATGATCACAAACGCTATCTTAAGATGGTGATGACTAACCAGATTGACCTCTTCTTGGACAATGGGGCAAGTCTGATTCTTGCTCATCATGAATTACAGCCTAATTGGAACCCGATTGGTGCCAATGAAGAGACGCGCACAGGCAAGCTTTTAATCGAGAAAAAGGGTGTCCAACCCGAATATCCTGTCATCGTAATTGACGATTCGCCCTTGAAGCAAATTTTCGAAAATGCACTAGGGGTTGGTCAATCTGTTGTCGATGGCTTCATGCGAACTACGAGTCTTCTCGTTGGCGGCAAAAAAGTACTGGTTATTGGATATGGTTATTGTGGAAGCGGTGTAGCCAAAAAGTTCCGTGGATTGGGAGCTACTACACTCGTGTATGACGTTAATCCGATTCAACTGTTGAATGCCAGAACAGAAGGACATCTGGTTGGCGAATTGCACGAATTGATCCCTGAAGCCGATGTAATCGTCACGGTAACGGGAACCTTCAATGTGATTACCGAGCAGCATATTCCGTTATTCAAAGAGAAAGCTATTCTTGCTAACTCAGGGCATTATGGGTTTGAAATCAATGTGGAAGAATTGAAGAAGGCTTCGAAGTCTGTTGAAATCGTCAAAGAAGGTATTGAACGAATAACGTATGCTGAGAAAAGCATCTATCTATTGCATCAGGCTAACCCACTTAACTTGGCAGGAGCTGATGGTAATCCTATTGAAATTATGGATATGGGCTTTGGGCTGATCTCGCAAGCAGCATATCGTATCCTGACGAATGTTGAATCCCTTCAAGCTGGATTACAACCCGTTCCCGAAGATATCAATTATACGATTAGTCAGAGGTTCGTGAACCTGCTTAACTAAAGGTGTTATGATCATCATTCGCTCTAAACAAGCTGATAATGGATTAAAACTATTTATTTAACCCTCCCTAATCATTTAATATGGATATAGTCCTTACTAACAGTTGTTCCAAAGCTCACTTTTACAAGTTGAAGCCTGGCAACTGATAGGACGTTTAAGCACAACGAGACTACGTACCTCTATTAGATCTTAGAAGGAGTGTTACATTGTGACAGGACAACATGTACCTTATACGGGTTATCTTCTAGTTCATTTTATTGGAGAAAGTGCGGATGGTGAACAGGTCTACTTCTCTTACAGTGAGGATGGGCTGCATTGGCAAGATTTGAATCAAGGTTTACCGGTTTTGCGATCAGCGATTGGGGAGAAAGGAGTTCGTGATCCATTTATCATTCGCTCTCCTAAGGATAACCGCTTTTATCTGATTGCTACAGATCTCCGGATTGCAAGCGGCAAAGGCTGGGATGCAGCAGTAAATGAAGGAAGCAAGAACATTATTGTATGGGAATCCGAAGATTTAGTGCATTGGTCATCGCCTCGCGCAGTTACCGTTGGTGTATCCGACGCGGGCTGTGTATGGGCACCTGAAGCCATCTATGACGAGGCGACAGATGAATTTTTAGTATTCTGGGCGTCGGCAACGAGAAGAGGAGCTTCTGACTCTTCTGAAACCGAACGTAAACAGAAAATCTATAGTTCACGAACCAAGGACTTCCGAAGCTTTACTCCGACGGAGTTATATATTGAGCGAGAGAACCACATTATCGACACAACCATTATCGCGCACAATGGGAGCTACTACCGTTATACGAAAGATGAAACGACGAAAAATATTCGGGTAGAGAAGGGTTCTTCCTTGGATAAGGATGCTTTCAGTCCGTTATCTGCTCCTATTTTGGAAGCGATTCCTGGCGTAGAAGGGCCTCAGATTTATAAGATGAATGACCGCAATGAATGGTGTTTGATCGTGGATCAATTTGCTAAGGGTGATGGTTATCTTCCTTTATTAACCTCAGATCTCGACAGTGGAGATTTCCGGGTGGTGGATAAGGATGCGTATGACCTAGGTAAGACCCATAAGCGACATGGCGGAGTGATCCCGATTACTGCCGATGAAGTTACTCGTTTGTTAGAAGCGTTTGGATCATAATATTGTACAGACGAATCACATTGGACTAGTCCATTTCATGCAAATTGGATCTTCACACCCTACCAATATTCTAATATGTTCGTTGTATATTAAAATAAATTGTGGGGTGCATCAATGGACATTTTGTATAAAACGAATGCCGTTCTTAAGCCAGAGGATGTTCAGAATGTGTTTAGAAGCTCAGGAATTAAACGTCCTGTAGAGGATCGGGATCGAATTCAACGAATGATTGAGAACGCAACACTTACGGTTTCTGCTTGGCATGATGACAAGTTAATTGGACTTGCAAGAGCAATTACGGATTTTGCGTATTGTTGTTATTTATCAGATCTAGCGGTGAGTAAGGAGTATCAGAGAAACGGCATTGGAAAACAGCTTATCGAACGTGTACGTAGCCATCTAGGCGAAGAGGTAGCATTATTGTTGCTCTCTGCACCTACGGCGATGGAATATTATCCTCGACTTGGCTTTGAGAAAACAGAGAAGGCGTTTTTAATACCAAGAACCATTTGATGAGTTCAAAGTCGCTAATCTAGCGGCTTTTTTCTTTGGGTTTCTATAAAATGAACGAATACATAGCTTTATTAGTCTTATTACTGACAACCACAAAGGGGGTGCAGAATGACTGACAGACAAATTTTTGAGCTGTATCGAGAGGATGTATATTATTTTTGCTACTATGTGATGAAAAATCAGGCAGATGCAGAGGATCTATGCCAAGAAGTATTTGTCAAAGTGATCATGGCTGACAGAACGAAGGTAAGGAACATGAAGTCTTGGATATTAAGAATTGCATCGAATGAGTGTAACAGTGTGATTAGAAGACGTAAAACAGGCGGGATGAAAGAAGTGCGCCACTATTTGTTGTCCAAATCTCAGGATGATAATCCTGTGGAGAAGCGTCTAACTCATCGGGAAACCAAAGAAGAACTAGAAGGGCTATACAGCGAGCTTCCTGACAAAATTAGAATGGTCATTGTGCTACGGTTCATCAATGAGTTGACCATACCTGAGATTTCTAAAGTGATGAATATCCCTGAAGGAACGGCAAAGTCGAGATTAAACAAAGGGCTAAAACTTCTTAATAAAATGGTGGAACCCCAACTAAAGGAGATGAGAAGTAGTGAATCAGCATATTAAAAAAGATAAGAATACTCCTCAGCCAGATTATGATGTCATGTGGTCAGCCATAGAAAACGAAGTTCATCACCGTCAAGCCAAAACGCAATCTTCACGAAGCGGGATGTTACATCGAATTAAAGCTATCCCCGTTGGGATCGCATTTTCTTGCTTCTTACTCGTCGCTATTCCTGTATTCGCCAGTGTCACGATTGATTGGGATCGGATGGGTGGTCGGAACGTCGCCAAAGCATTGCAAAATGGCATTGGACAACAGTATGATCTGCAATCCTCCAATGCAGGGGTGACCATGAATTTGAATGGTGTGGTGACTGATGGAGAAAAGATGAAAATGCTTATATCTCTGAGTGCTGCAATTGATCTAACGCAATATACTGAGTTTGCTACTGAGACCAATACCTTGATCGGGCCTGCTGGAACAGCAAAAGTCTATGGTTATTTGGGCTACGATCCGAATAACCAGAAGCTCCTGGGAGTCTATGAAACCCCTGATACGCTGAAGGATGACGCCAAAAAGTATACCTTTAAAGCGCAAAATCTAATTTTGTACCGTGATAGAGATATTCCTTTAGCATCTAAACATGAAACGGAAGAAACGATCGTCACCGAAGTTGCACAGTATCCCACAATTCATATGCAATCGGTTCGACATGTAGGAGATCAAACGATTGTTCGTTATAAAGTGGCGGCATCACCGACAGATTTAGGACGTGGAAATCCTCATTTAATCATGCATAACCACGATAATGAATGGAATGCTATTCCAACGATTCTACCCAACGAAGATTCAGATTTGTTGATCGAACAGGTATTCAACATGTCCGAGACTGAATGGAAGAGTTCGAATCTTCATCTCAGTTATATTGAAGAGGCGAAGAGAATCGAGGGCACATGGACATTTGATTTTAAAGCAGATGGAAAAAAAGCGAGTGAAGCGATGTATTCTAAATCACTGAACACGAGTCCCGAATTTCAAGAAAGAACAGGTGTTAGCATCGATCAGCTAGCCATTACCCCATTAGATATTCAAGTTCATATCAACAAAGAGGATTCACTGAGTAAAGGAATTGTTCATTACAACACAACGGAGTTAATCATTGGAGATCAGAGGGTTATGGGTGGGCGATTCTTAAAAGGAGATCAGGTTGAAGGATATCAGCATTATTTTCAGTTTGAATCTCCAGTGTGGTACAAGGACTGGTCTGATGTTCCTATGAAACTGATACTGCAAGATGCTGTAGTGGAGAAACGGGATACGACGAAGAACTGGGTTACTCTTCATAAGCCAACAACAGAAAAGCAACAAACCAAGCTTCAGGTTGAAGAGTTCGAAATTCAGTTTACGTATTATATGGATGGGCAGAACATGATAGTAGAGTCTTCTTCAACATCGCCTGATTTCAAAGGGGTTAACCAAACTACATTACGTATTAACGGCCAAGAAATCGTACCAGAGATTACTCCTAAAGGTATGGTGTCTACGGGAGTAAATATGGATACCTATCGTAATATCCCATTGGATGCTACGCTAGAGTTAAATCCAGGTATATATAAATACAGTGATCCAAGTCGAAATGTAGAAATGAAGTTATAGTTACGATATAGCGGACAAGTGAAGCAGCTCCATCGAACAATTTTTATTTATCCAAAGTGCCAACTTTCTCCGGAACGTTGGCACTTTGGATGATACATACAGATTGCAGGAACATCATATCAGTGTAAAAAAGCCGGTTAATTTACTGATCGTTCCCATTGTGTTACATTATGTGGGGGAGGGAAGTAACAATGGCTAGAAGTAAAGAATTCGAAGTTAATGAAGTACTAGATAAAGCGATGAATATCTTCTGGAAGCAAGGTTATGAGAAGACTTCCATGAGTGACTTAGTTGAACATATGGGAATTCACCGTAGAAGTATTTACGATACATTTGACGATAAACATTCACTCTTTCTGCGGGCTATGGATCGCTACGCTGATAAGGTCAATGCATCATTGCTCGCAGAAGTTAAAGCGTCCAAGACTGCAGTGGAAGCATTGCATAGCATTTTCGATTATATGATTGCTGAAACAGAATCCATGCCTACAGGTTGTTTGATTGTCAATGCGGCAGTAGAACTGGCATCACATGATAATGAAGTGGATAGCAGATCTCTTGAGTCCTTTAACTCGGTAGAGCAGATGTTTCAACGGATTATTGAATGGGGACAGCAAGAGGGGGAATTTTCTCCGGAGTTAGACCCTAAAGAAACAGCAGAGTATCTTCACAACATCTCCGTTGGCATAAGAGCTATGGCAAGAACCTCAACGGACAAAGAGAAATTAAACCGCATAATCAATGTGTCAATTAATCTTTTTCTAGATTGATGCATTGATTATTGGTGCATGTACATAAGATATTAGCGAAATCGCGATGTAAATGAAGAGGTGCGAAAAAAATACTTTACTGATCGTTCTACAATTGATATACTACATTCAAGTTAGATATTCTAACTGTTTTTTTTATCTTATTTTAGAACGATTGTTCTCAATAAATAACACTAATATAAGTAAGGGAGTAATGCCAGATGGATATGACTAAACAAGTTGCTGTAGTAAGTGGTGCTAATCGGGGGTTAGGCAAGGAATTGGCACTTGAACTTCTTGCTAGAGGAGCCAAAGTGTACGCTGGAGCAAGAAATCCTGAATCCATTCATTTACCGGGAGCGATTCCATTGCAGCTTGATATCACCGATCCAGAATCCGTGAAGGCAGCGGCTGAAATCGCAGTAGATGCAACTTTGCTTATTAACAATGCTGGTTCTTCTACAGGAGCTTCTTTGCTTACAGGTGAGCTTCAAGATATTCATTTGGAATTTAACACGCATGTATTCGGAACTCTATCGATGATTCGCGCTTTTGCACCGGTAATTGAAAACAATGGAGGAGGTTCAATCCTAAATATCCTGTCTGCCTTGTCTTGGATCAATACGGGTAATTCAGGTGCATATTCGACTGCAAAGTCTGCGCAATGGGGATTAACGAACGCATTACGATTAGAGTTAGCTGCCAAAAACGTAAGGGTTGCAGGATTACACGTCGCGTACATGGACACAGATATGACAGCAGGTATTGAAGCGCCGAAATCAAATCCAACGGATATTGCCAAGACTGCAATTGACGGAATACAATCTGGACTTTATGAGATTATTGCTGATGAGGTAAGTCGAGGTGTTCAGCAAGGCTTGGCGGGTGGCATCTCTGCTCTGTATCCACAAGTGCTTCAACAATAACAGAACAGGTGAGTTCATTTTTTTTCTCGTACGGATGTAGATGCAGAAATGAAGAAACTCGATGGTTTTTCCCCGAGACATTGAAGCTTATTATCCACTAAGTCGCTAATTTAGCGGCTTTTTTGGTCTATAATTAAGTAACCAGATAATAACCAACATATGATAGAATATCTGAAACGTAACATACCATAGAGTACATGGAAAGATAGGAGACGTCGGATATGAAAATTGATCATTTAGTCGTCAATGTTGATAAGTCGTTCCAAGAAAGTAAGCAATATATTACTTTTGTTCATTCTATCGGCCTACCCTATATGCCTAAATGGGGTAAAGGGACAAAAGGTTTTAAAGTATCCAATCTGTGGATTGGCAAAGAGTATTTTGAATTAGTACATATTAAACAAGCAGACGGGGGAGGATGGGTGAAGGAATGGACTAATAAGTATAATGAAGGACACAGAGGTTTAGTTGGTTTTGCTCTTGAAATTGAGAATATAGATAAAGTGTATCAGAAATTAACTGATCGGCAGATCAACGTAACTTTTCCAGAGCCTTTGAGGTTTCGTTGGTTCTTCAATCTATTGAATAAAACGATGCCGTGGCGCAACTCCTATTTACCTACATTTAAAGGAGTTCCTTTTCAATTCTTCCTTCAGCAATTAAACGATGAAAAATCCAAGAGTTTTATGGAACAGTATATGGTTCCCAATAGCAGTGAGAACGGCATTGAGGGCATTCTTGAAGTAACGATCTACGGAAGACTAGAAGATGAGGACCGGAAAATTATTTATGCTCTCTTCGACGATTATGAGGAGCATGAAGGTGCACTAAACATCAACTTAGCAGATCAAACGATTCGTTTTATTGAGTCAAGTGAACATAAAGTAGAGGTCAAACTTCGTTGTAACAATGAGGCATATGCCGGGAAGAAAATGAATATTCATAATATTCAAATTGCGAATACATAACATGGAAGGGAACTTCAATTGAAAATAATAAAAGAGGCTGCGATCTATGCGCTTGTCATGGAATCTTGTACGGACTAACATATTACTTGTTCTTATTTGTATTTGCATTTGTAGTTATTTTGCTTATCCTGTTGATTGCTAGGATGGTTGCCATATTTCGCTCACAATATTGTCCATGACATTCAGAGGATATTCAATGGTCATGCATCTGAGACTCCTATATCATGAACTAAACAACATGGTAGAGAGAGGGATCAGAGTGAGCGCGAGAATAATAGTTCCATTAGAAGGTTCTTGGTTGTTTCAGGCAGATCATAGGAATGAAGGGCTATCTCTAAAGTGGTATGAACAAGGTCTTTTCTCAGGCGAGAGTGTGAATATTCCCCATACATGGAATGTGCACGAGGGCTTAGAGGAGTTTCGTGGCATGAGCTGGTATAGCTATGACTTGTTCGTACCTTCGGATTGGGAGGGTAAACTGCTTCGACTCCAGTTTGACGCTGTATATCGTGATGCTGTGGTATGGGTAAATGGAAAACGAGCAGGGGAGCACGCACATTCAGGATACACTTCATTTGTCGTCGATATCTCCGACTTCATTCATTGTAATGCAGACAATCGTATTGTCGTCTCTGTCAACAATGAGAATAGTCAGACTGCACTTCCATTAGGAAATAGTTTCGATTGGGCAGACGATGGCGGTATTATTCGAGGTGTATCACTGATCGTTAGTGGCCATGTAGCGATTGACTATTCCAAGCTCCAAGCAATTCCTTTCTTTGAAGATGATCTGCCTGGAACGACGGCTACATATGGTTTGTTATCTGGTGAAATTCGGTTGTGGGAGCTCAGCTCTGAGGCAGATATCAAGTCTTTGCAGTTGAAAGTGACCCTCTCTAATGAAGAAGGTCTCGTAAATTCAAAGGAATGGGAGATCGCTGAAACGGATGGATTCCTAAGCTTTAGCGATATCAAGGTAGACCACTTGAAGCTGTGGCACTTTGACCAACCTCACTTATATACGGTTCATCTTGCTATATATGTGGATGGAGTTCTCTCGGATGAGATATCAACCGTAATAGGTTTTAGAGAGATTCGCTCAGAAGACAGTACATTATTGCTTAACCGCGAGCCTGTACGACTCTTCGGTGTTGAGTGGATGCCAGGATCGAATCCGGAGCATGGCATGGCCGAGACAGCTGAACAGCTTGCTGAGATGCTTCACCATATTAAACATGCAAACTGTGTCATTACCCGTTTCCACTGGCAACAAGATAGCAAGCTGTTGGACTGGTGTGATCGGCATGGCTTACTCGTGCAAGAGGAGATTCCTCACTGGCAGACACCAAGTGAACCGGGAGACGAATGGCTGAACATCTCGATGCAGCATGCCGAAGAGATGATTCATCGTCATTACAATCACCCTTGCATTTACGCATGGGGACTTGGCAATGAGCTGAACGGTCAATCTGAAATGACGAATCTATTCTTTGATAAACTTAAGTCTCAGGTAGAACAACTTGATGACACAAGATTTATCAACTACGTATCAAATACAGTACATGACAATCCCGCTCAGGATGCAACGGGTGCAGGTGATCTGATCATGTGGAATGATTATATCGGTACATGGCACGGTGAGTTAGATCGCCCAGAAGTCATTCGAAGCATAACGAAAGGCATACCTCACAAACCTGTAGTAGTAGCTGAGTATGGACTCTGTGAACCTGCATTTGAAGGTGGAGACGAGCGCCGTGCACAGATTCTATTGGAGAATACGAGGGAGTATCGTAAGCATTCAGAGATCGCGGCGCTCATTTATTTCAGTCTGAACGATTATCGAACACAGATGGGTGAGGAAGGGGAGGGCAGGCTTCGGCAACGTGTACACGGATCGATGAGTCTTAACGGTATGCCTAAGCCCTCTTATGAAGTATTACGTCAATTAGCGTCACCGATCACCGTAAGTGTGAGTTCAGAGTTAGACAAAGTAGTCGTATCCGTTGAGGTACGTAATGATATTCCATGTCATCGAGTATCTAATTATACGTTGGAAATGAATGATCCGCAGGGTGAACGCATTGTCAATGTAATCCCTGAGTTATCACCAGGGCAAAAGCATGTGTTCCACTTTACCGGAATTCCTCAGGAACGTTGGAATGAGATCGGCTTAGAAATTATTAGACCAACTGGATTTTCCGTAATCAGTGGCTCTTTAAACGACCTGAATAAAAACTTCATTGGATAAGATAAGAATGGAATGAGGGAAAAGCCCCAGAGGTAAACCGTCAGTAGGCGATTTAATTCTGGGGCTTTTCATTTTGTAAGATACAATAGAAGTCAAACTTTTCAGATTATGAACAGGAATAATGAATAGCTGCTCCTAGTTCTTTACAGGCTTCGCTCCAATAATACGCCAACTTGCTTAGCCATCGTCTCAGGCGGATATGGCATGTCGTTTCTGATCCACCATTCAATGATTCCTACATAAGCTGTTCCGGAATATTGCAACATCACATCTTCATTGAGGTCTTTATTTTTGCCGCTTTCTCTGTCAATTTCTCCACTGAACCCTGCCATTACATACTCCAGTAGCCGGGCGCGAAAAGACGGAGCCCCTTTACTAGCTAGCATGGTTGCAAAAAACAAATGATTTTTCTCAAAATATTCGAAAAATGGGACAAGGCCATTGTTCCAATCCAACTTGCATGCCCATTCATCCAATTCCCCCAATTCCTCCATGTGGGACTCAATCATTTTGTCTAATAGATCATATTTGTCTTTGTAATGTAGGTAAATCGTTCCGCGATTAAGGTCTGCCTGATCTGCAATGTCCTGAATAGTAATTTCATCAAAACTCTTTTGATTCATTAATTCAACGACAGCTCTTCGCAGTGCTTCTTGAGTTTTTGCAATTCTTCGATCTATTTTTGCCATCGGATTTTTCACCAAGCTTTCTTTAATATATAAAAGGGTCACTTATGTCAGCACTGTTCAAATATCAACCCAATTCAAGGTTGTTATGTCCATATCATGTGTATTTCCTTCTCTTATAATAAACATGAGTTGATTAAACAACTTTAATTGTGTATTTTCTACTGATTGTATGCCAAGAACGGAGACGCAACCACGTTCATTATTAAAAATTTTACATAATCTTAACAAAGCGTAGATATAGAATAAATACTATTCACCTATAGTATGATGAGCTAAAAAAACGATATATATCTGAAGACTAAGGGGAAAATCAACGAAAATGAACATTAAAAAAATCGGAATTTCAGTAGTTTCACTCACGATGCTAACATCGATCGGTGTGTTTGATGTGTACGGTGCAGGTACTAAGCGCACGATTGAAGTGTCTGAGCAAGCGGTAAATGTCGTTGTGGATGGACAGAAAATGGATGGTGAGTCTTTTGTCTATAACGGAATTACATATGTTCCCGCTCGAGTTATTGGGGAGGCGCTTGGTAAAGAGGTAGACTGGGACGAGCGGACACAATCCGTATTCGTTGGGCAGAAAATGAATGATACACAAGGTTATCGTGGTACCAAAACACCGTATCCTTTTGAGAATACAACAAGTTATTCAGAGGCACCAGCCGGGTATAAGCCGGTCTTTATTAATTTGGTAGGAAGACATGGCTCAAGACATTTGTCCAGCTCCAAGTATGATAAGACGTTGTATGAACTACTCAGCATTGCTGAAAAAGATGGGCAGATCACGAATTTGGGCAAAGAACTTAAGAAAGAAATTGCCAAGCTTATGGACATCGAGAAGGATCACTATGGTTTATTGTCGATCTCTGGCGGCGAAGAATTGAAAGGCATCGGATCAAGACTGGGTCACAATTTCAAGGATATCTTCACGGACGATAAAAAGGTCATTGCGCAAGCAACCTTCAAGGATCGGACTCCGCAGAGTAGAGATCAATTTATTGAAGGGTTAGAAGGAAGCTTAGGCAGCAAGAAGGTAGACATCCTCTCCTCCGCTTTTGAAGAAGGGGGCGACCCATATCTGCGACCGTACGATCTGGCGACGAAATACAATGAATTTGCCGAAGATGGTGAATGGGTTAAGCTGTACGAGAATTATGCTACACAGGAAAAAGGAACAACGTATGCGAAGGAGCTGCTGTCGCCCTTGTTCTCTGAAAGTTTCTATCAGAGGTTAGATGCGGGTGAGTTCCAATTGAAGGACGAGAAAGGAAAAGTGAAGCTGAGCAATCCAACCGAAGCAGCTTCCAATCTATATGAGTTGTATATCATCTCTTCGAACCTGAAAAAAGAAGGTGATTTAGAATTCGGAAGATACTTCACCACCAACCAATTGAAATGGTATGAAAGCTTGGATAGTATTCAAGACTTTTACGAGAAAGGACCGTCTCTAACTTCAACAGATCTACCTCAGAATATTGCTGCACCACTCGTGAAAGAGCTGCTCGTATCTACTGAACAGTCCATTGAAAGTAAGGACACGGCGGGAATTTTCCGATTTGCGCATGCAGAAACGATTATTCCGTTATCTTCATTCTTGGACATCAAAGGGGCGAATGTCAGTGTAGACAACCCGGAGAAAGTTGCAGAGAGCTGGAATGGTGCTGAGATTTCTCCAATGGGAGCTAATATTCAGTGGATTCTGTATTCCAATGGTGAGGATTATATGGTGAAGATGCTGAGAAATGAAGAGGAAATTGCCTTCCCGATCGAAACGAAGAGCTACCCGTATTATAAATGGGAAGATGTGAAAAAGTATTATGAGACGAAGCTTCAGAAGGTTGGCGTAGACATGAACAGCAGTCTAGAAGACAATATTGAGCTACTAGAGACAAAATTCTAATTTGCGATTGAAAGTGTTATTTCTATAATGTCTAATTCAATTGTATTAAATCTCGTATGAAGTACAACTGTTCTCTAGTAAACTCATAAGACATGTTAATCATGGTATCCCCTTATAGTAGACAAGAAGGAGTGACTGACTATCTAGTTTAGATGGACTCGTTCTTGCCTACTGCAGGGGATTTTTTTGTGGCTTCGTAGCACTTGGTTTTGCCTGATGCTGTGGGCGAACGAAACCGTCATTAGGGCTTGTTGGCGACTATTAGAATTATGCAATACAGATCAAGGAATAATTTCGTGTTTTCATACAAACGGGTTAGGATCGTACATCTTTATGTTTGTTTTCTTCATTTCGTTCAACTGTTGGTAGGGATAAACTGATACAGTATATGGAAGAAATGTACATACACTTGAGTTCCTTTGGAGGTATGAGATGAATTCGAACAAAGTCTGGTTTAACCAACCTGCTGAACAATGGGAAGAGGCTTTCCCTATAGGAAATGGCACCTTGGGCGGAATGGTTTTTGGGAAGACCCATATGGAACGGATTCAGTTAAATGAGGATAGTCTATGGTATGGTGGGCCAATGGAGCGGAATAATCCGCTGACCCTTGAATCACTGGACAAGTTACGAGACCTCATTTTTGCTGGGGAGATACGTAAAGCGGAGGAACTCGCAGCGATTGCTTTAGTAGGTGTACCTGACGGGCAGCGGCATTATGAGCCACTAGGCGATCTATACATAGCTATGAATCATGGTGAAGATGAGGCTGCTCAATATGAAAGACATCTTGATCTTGACCAAGGTACGGTGCGCGTTGAATACACGGCGGGTGAAGTGAAGTATCGGCGTGAATACTTTGCGAGTCATCCAGATCATGTCATGGCTATACATCTAACCTCAAGTGTTCCGAGCCAATTGGATTTCTCCACATTGTTTGGCAGAGGAACGGTACTGGAGCGAACCAAATGGTCGGATACCTTGAGGCATCCCGTTGGTTTCCAGGCCTATCTGGATCGAATTGAACAGAGCGGCACGCATGATGTCATTATCCGGGGTAGGAGTGGCGGGGAAGAGGGCGTGCGCTTCTGTTGTGCCATTCGGATCATGCCAATAGATGGACAGGTTCATTATGGGAGCGGCCAGCTTTCTCTAACTAATGGAACTGAGGCAACCGTTCTAATCGCAGCCTGCACGGATTTTCGTTTTCCTAAGGAAGAACTGGTAACCGAGTGTGTTCGTAGACTAGATGCAGCCGCGGCAAAATCGTATGATCAGCTGCGCTTAGAGCATGTTAAAGATTATCAATCTTTATTCAAAAGGATGGATATCCACCTTGAAGGTGAGGGAGATAACTCGATCTCTGCCACACTTCCAATCAATCAGCGGTTGGAGCAACTTAGAACAGGGCTAAACGACCCTGAGCTAGTAAGGCTATATTTTCAATTCGGTCGTTACTTACTCATCTCCAGCAGCCGGCCGGGTTCATTACCCACTAACCTTCAAGGAATCTGGAATAAAGACATGCTTCCGATATGGGATAGTAAATATACGATAAATATTAATACACAGATGAACTACTGGCCTGCCGAGAGCTGTAATCTCTCTGAGTGCCATATCCCGTTGTTTGACTTTATCGAGAGACTGCGAGTTCGAGGTAAGGAAACTGCCCAAATGATGTATGGTTGCGAAGGATTCGTAGCTCATCACAACTCCGATATCTGGGCTGACAGCGCACCCCAAGATGTGTGCGTAACCTCTACGTTCTGGACGATGGGTGGTGCTTGGCTATCATTACATTTATGGGATCACTACGAGTACACAAGTGACAAGGAATTTCTGCAGCAGGTGTACCCTACGATGAAGGATGCCGCACAGTTCATTGTGGATTACCTGGTGGAAAATCCAAGCGGCCAGCTGGTTATCTGCCCCTCATCTTCACCCGAGAACCGCTATGTGTTAACAAGTGGAGAGTCAGGAGCGTTATGCTACGGTGCTTCCATGGACAATCAGATCATCCGAGAGCTGTTTACACATTGCATCGAGAGTACGCGGATTCTGCAACAGGATCATGACTTCGGTGAAACATTGCGAGTGGCGTTAACCCGAATTCCAGAGATCACGATTGGGAAACATGGGCAGATCCAGGAGTGGAGTTTGGATTATGAAGAGGTGGAGCCAGGTCACAGGCACATATCCCATTTATTTGCCTTGCATCCTGGGACACAGATTACGCCGAGTGCTACACCGGAATTAGCTGAGGCGGCTCGCACAACTTTAGACCGCAGGTTGGAGCATGGTGGAGGGCATACAGGTTGGAGTAGAGCTTGGATTCTGAATATGTGGGCAAGGTTAGAGCAGGCAGAACTCGCTCATGATAATATACTGGAACTACTGCGTTCATCAACTTTACCCAATCTGTTCTGTAATCATCCTCCGTTTCAAATTGACGGGAATTTTGGTGGCACTGCAGGTATTGCAGAAATGCTTCTCCAGAGTCATGGCGGAGTACTGCGATTACTGCCTGCTCTCCCCACGGCTTGGGCGAAAGGTTCTATTCGCGGCATGCGAGCTAGGGGTGGATTCGAAGTCGATCTAGATTGGGAAAATGGGAATCTGGTGCATGCCAGAATACAGGCTGACCACTCATGCCAAGTCATCGTATCTTACCGGAAGCAGCAGAGGGAATTCAATGTTCCCGAATCAGGCTATACCCTTTTACTGACGGATCAAGATTGGAACATACCCACATCATCATAGCGAGAATGGTTACACGTCGTTGGCTCAATTGGGTCAGCGACTTTTTTTGATGTTAGGAGGTGTTCTTCTTCCAACTTAGTTCGATGTTGTAAATGTGGCAGTTCATATGTTCTGTTGTCGTTTAGCGCAATAAATTTAGTAATCCGTGCAATGAAATTGCTTACATTAAGCTATAAAATGTAAGCAATCAGGCACATCTAACCAGAATTTTGCAATGCACTCGGGGCATAAGCATCTGGATTGGGAATTTGGCTATGTCCTTATTCATCATACTGTGCAGAAGGAACCTTACGAGATTCCGCCCGTCGAGAGAGAACATGCGCCGGCGGTTTATTTTCGTTGAGGAAAGGGGACGAAATACATGTTAAAGGTATTGCTAGTGGACGATGAAATGTTTGTTCGGAAGGGGATGCATGAACTGATTGATTGGCATGTCCTCGGCATGGAGATTAGCGGGGAAGCGGAGAATGGTTTGGAAGCATTACATATGGCGGAATCTTTGCGGCCTGACGTCATCATTACGGATATTCGAATGCCTGTTCTAGATGGGCTGGAACTGATCCGTGCTATAGAACAACTGCCAAACCTGGAGCCGGTATTCATCATTATTAGTGGATATCATGACTTCAAGTATGCACAACAGGCTATCAAATACGGAGTTCATGATTACATTCTTAAGCCGATCGATGATGAAGAAATGACGGCAACATTACAGAAATCAGCCAACATGATTCATAACAAAAGAAAGCATGCCTTCTTAGCAGAGGAACAAGCCAGCACGTTTATGCTTGAGGACATTCTCAAAGGTAAGCTACAGAAGGAGCAAGAGCATCGGTACACCGAGGTGTTAGGAATTCACCCGCAGGGTGATCTGATGATGGTATTGATCGAACCGCAGTCGGGTCTACATGAAAGAAAAGTTAATGTCCAGCGAGTGCGTGAGGTGTTACAGGTGCTGGAGAATGAGTTCTTCAGTGTATTCGTTATGGAGCAGAGAAACAGGCTTGTCCTCATGCTTATATGGAAGGAGAATAACCGCAAGAGCATTGTGGAAGATAAGCTGAACTGTATGCACAAAAAGCTAAGTGAAAGTTTAAAGGTAGATATCGGACTGTATGCAGGCACACTCGTGAACGAATTAAGTGATGTTCCAAGGTCGTATGTTGAGGCGGAAGAAGCAATTCGTCACAAGTATGCTGAACATAGCGGAGTTGTAAGATATATGGAGATTAAGGAAAAACCATTATATGTGTTCAACGTGAATCAAGATGATATTGAACCACTGATCCTAAGTTTGGAAGAGAGGAGTCAGGCTGCCTGTCTTCAAATAGTGAATGACATGTTCACGCAATTCCATGTGCGCCGGTTTTCCCCTCAAGCCGTTGCAGGTTCAATACTGCGATGTACCACAGGGATTCTCGCTGTAGTCCATGAGATGGGCGGGGATGACCAAGGACTGCAACGGTTGAAGGAATTAGCACAGCAAAGTCATGAGGGATGGAATTTACGCCTGCTTAAAGACGCTTTCTTGGTCGCGCTAGAGGAGGCGGAGGAATACATTGCACAATTACGGAAAGAGCAGTCCAAAGGAGATATTAGCAAAATCAAACGTTATATTGACTCGCATTATACGGAGAATATTAGCC
Source organism: Paenibacillus sp. ACRSA (assembly GCF_022346845.1). Taxonomy (NCBI): domain Bacteria; kingdom Bacillati; phylum Bacillota; class Bacilli; order Caryophanales; family Paenibacillaceae; genus Paenibacillus; species Paenibacillus sp. ACRSA. The sequence goes on from NZ_JAKRNP010000005.1 coordinate 217,170, forward strand.
TTAAAAGTATCGCGGCGCTGTTCTATGTGAACCCGGTCTACCTTGGACGTCTATTTCGCAAAAGCTATGACCTTTATTTCAATGAGTATCTGCTTGAACTACGGATCCAGGAAGCGAAGAAGCTCCTTCGTCAGACAGATCTAAGAATGTACGAGGTGGCTGCGCGCGTAGGATTTCAGAATGCAGATTATTTCGTAACACAGTTTGAGAAGATCGTCGCCATGTCACCTACCTCATATCGGAATTTTATCAAAGAAAACAGTCAGCGAGGTGCACAATGATCAGGTGGAACCTGAATTACATGAAACTTCGGGACAAGCTGCTACTTATGTATGTACTGTCTGTGTTCATTCCTATCGTTGTTACAAACGTTGTCTTCTACAATGTGACTACCGCCAATATACGTAGCCAGAAAACACGTGATGCGGGAGTTGCCTTGAACAATCTGAAAAATGATCTGCGTGTAACGATAGATCAAGGCGTGGGCTTGTCTTATTCGTTGTATGCTGACCCTGTGTTCAATGACACACTTTCCCGTACATTCCGTAGTCATTTTGAATATATTGATGCTTACAATTCATATCTACAAGGAGAATTTTCCGGTAAATTGATTGAAGGAATCCGCTGGTATCAAGTATACACGGATAATCCTACCGTATTATCTTCAGGATATATTGAACGCTTGACCGATAGTGTCCGTAGCACGAATTGGTACCAGCAGTTTCAGAACCATTCCGCTCCTTATCCTGCATTAATTGCAACGGATCAGATGTTAAGTCTGGTGCAGCGACTGGACAATCTGGGTACCGGCGGGATAGAACAGCTTCTCAAGATCGACCTAAATATGGATCTAATTAAAGAGCATTTTCGCAACAGTGGTTTTGATGGGGAAGTATATTTGGTCGATCCGGGAGGGCACATCCGCTTCTCCAACGAACCGCAAACGATAGACCCTCAGCTCGGGGAGCTGTACAGCAATATCCAGTTTCCGAACAAAACAATTCAGTTCGAACGTACATTCACAGGTATTAACTATTTGGAGGGCTGGTCTCTGCAAGGCGTTATGGATGAAGAAATTGTACTACGTGAGGTGCGCAGATCACGTGCATTCGTCGTCTGGCTTGCTTGCATCAATTTTGTGTTGCCTACAATTATCATTGCAGCGATGTCCAGATCCATTCATGTCCGACTCGTACGGATTCTTAAGCATATGAAAAAAGTGAAAACGCAGAATTTCCAGACGATTCCGCCTGAAAACGCCAGGGATGAGATTGGTCAACTTACGATGGAATTCAATCGCATGACCGAGACGATCCGTAATCTAATTGATGAAGTTTACTTAGCGGATATACAGAAAAAAGATCTGGAGTTGAAGCAACAGCAAGCACAGCTCCACGCACTCCATAGTCAGATTAATCCACATTTCCTATTCAATACGCTTGAATCTGTTCGGATGCGAAGTCTGATCAAGGGCGAGAAGGAGACAGCCAAAATGGTGCATCACATGGCTAAGATGTTCCGGAAGTCCATCAGTTGGAATCAGCATGATGTGACGGTGAAGGAAGAACTGGAGTTAATCGAGAGTTTCCTGCAAATTCAAAAGTACCGCTTCGGCGAAAAGCTTCAATATCGCATTGAAGCAGATCCGGCCATACTTATGTATCGAATTCCTAAGATGGTCATTCTTCCGTTTGTTGAAAATGCAAGTATCCACGGGATTGAGTCAAGCCCAGACGAAGGTTTCATCGAACTGCTGGTTTCCGCCGAGCATGATCGGCTTCATATCTCTTTGCAGGATAACGGAATAGGCATGTCACCTGCTCGCTTGGAGGAATTGCTGAGTTATCTGGATCAAAACACAGATATGGGTGAACATGTCGGTATGAAGAATGCATATAGCCGCTTAAAACTGTGCTACAAGGACGATTTCTCATTCCATATTCAGACTTGGGAAGGAGAAGGAACACATATTCAAATTACATTGCCACTTGATCCAGAGCGAATGAGAGACGAGTGAAGAAGCTGGATATACTTTTCTAAGCAGAAGGTACACTTTCATGGGTAACTTTGAAAGCGCTATCTTGATATATTGAGAGTGCCACAGACACTAAGACTATTCAAAGGGGGCATCTGCTGCATGTTTAGAAAGAAAACACTGATTACAGGCCTAGCTATCTTGCTCGCCGTCACAATTGGGGGTTGTAACAAAGCCAGTCCAGAAGCTACTTCCCCAGACAGCAATGACAACTCACCGGTTACGTTCAAATACTTCACGTTTGGTGGGGGTAAGAAGGACATCTTAGCAAGTGATACGACGATTGGTAAGAAGCTTCAGGAACAGACAGGCGTGGATTGGAAAATGGAATATCTAGTGGGTGACAGTGCTACGAAAGCTGGTGTCATGATTGCGAGCGGTGATTATCCAGACATTATTGACTCTAGTGGTGAAATGGCGAAATTGATGGATGCAGGGGCATTCATCCCACTGGATGAGCTGATTGAAAAGTACGGACCTAACATCAAGCGAGTATACGGGCCTGATATGGACAAGTTCAGACAAGAGGATGGTCAAATCTACTTCTTCCCATACACCGCGAACATCGGGTATGTGTCAGAGCCTAATTTCCAGACGGGTTTCTACATCCAACGTGCTGTGCTCAAAGAATTCAACTATCCCAAAATCAAGACTTTGGACGAATATTTCGACTTAATTGAACAATACAAGCAGAAGTATCCTCAGATCGACGGCAAGGAGACCATTGGCTTCGCCACACTTGCGGGTGAACCAAGCAGCTTCTTCACCTTACAGAATCCAGCGATGCACTTGGCAGGTTACCCGAATGACGGCAGCGTGATGGTAGATATGGAGAGCCATGAAGCTAAACTCGTAGCGGGTTCAGATTACCAGAAACAATGGATTCAGAAGCTTAGTGAGGTTAATGCTCAAGGTATGTTCGATCCAGAATCCTTTACGATGAATCGAGATCAATACCTTGCTAAATTGACGTCAGGTCGAGTGCTTGGATACTTTAGTTATTCTTGGCAGGTTGGTGATGCGACGAGCAACCTTAAGAAGGCCGGCAATGATGACAAACGCTACGTGGCACTTCCCATCGTATTTGATAACAACGTCAAGGATCAGTATATCGATCCGCCTGGTTTTGTGAACAACTACGGTATCGGGATAAGCGTGAATGCTGAAGATCCGGTACGGATTATCAAGTATTTTGACAACCTGCTCAAGGAAGAGAATCAGATTCTCGTTCAGTGGGGCATTCAAGATGAGACGTATAGCGTGAATGATGAGGGACGTTTCTATTTCGAGAATGATGAGCAGCGCAGATACCACGAAGATCCCGAACTGAGTCAGAAATTTGGCTTTGATTATTTCAACTACAGCTGGCCACGGTATGGCAATAACTCTCTGTTAGAGGATGGAAATGCTTATGGTCCGGGGAACCAGCCGGAAGTGGCCACCTTCAGTTATACCGATGGTGACAAATTGCTGCTAGAGAAGTATGGCGTGGAAACATTTGCGGAATTGTTCAGTACGCCGGATGAACGACCTTGGTCTCCTGCATGGTCTATTGCACTGGAGCAGGGTTCACCTGAACAGATTTTCATTACCAAGGCAGATGATCTACAGAAGAAATATTTACCGAAAATGATCATGGAATCGCCTACAAGCTTTGAGAACACGTGGAATGAATATATGGGGCAAATGAATCAATTGACCAAAAAAACATACGAAGACACGATAACGCAAGCAGTGAAGGATCGTGTAGCAGGCAAATGGTAATCGAAACCATTCAGACCACACGAACGGGGGAAATTTCACACATGGTGAAACCAAAATTGAAAACGGCAGGTTTAGCCGTAGTACTCATGGCTTTGCTGGCTGGATGCAGTCAGAACAATTCGTCTTCGTCACCTTCAACGCCAACGGAGGATGACAACAGCCCAGTCACATTCTCGTATTACATGTTCTCTCCAGGCAAGAAGGATACATTGGCAAGTGAGACAAGGATCGGTAAAGAATTGCAAGAACAGACGGGTGTGGACTTTAAGATGGAATACCTTGTCGGTGATAGTGCTACAAAAGCAGGGGTTATGATCGCCAGTGGAGATTACCCAGATGTCATCAGCTCCAGTGGTGAGATGTCCAAGTTATTAGATGCTGGAGCATACATTCCTTTGGATGATCTCATTGAAGAGTACGGACCGAATATTAAGAGGGTATATGGAACGTATTTTGACAAAATGAGAAATGCAGAGGATGGAAAAATCTATGCGCTTCCGTACACAGCCAATCAGGGCGAATACTCTGGTAATCCAAACGTAGGCGGCGGGGCGTTCTGGATTCAGCGTTCTGTACTTAAGGAATTCAACTATCCCAAAATCACCACATTGGATGAATACTTTGATCTAATTGAGGATTACAAGGAGAAGCATCCAACTGTTGATGGTGCGGATACCATCGGTTTTGTATCACTCGCGGGAGTAGCTAACAACTTCTTCACCTTGCAGAATCCTGCCATGCATCTAGCCGGATATCCGAATGACGGTAGCGTCATGGTCGATATGAATACACATGAAGCTAAAGTGGTTGCTGGAACCGATGAACAGAAAAAATGGATTCAGAAGCTGAATGAAATCAATGCTAAAGGCATGCTTGATCCAGAATCATTCACAATGAACAAAGACCAATATTTGGCGAAGCTGACTTCAGGCCGTGTCCTTGGTTACTTCAATTACGGCTGGCAGATCGGAGACGCAACCAAAAACCTGCTAGCGGCAGGGATTGATGAGAAACGATATGCTCCGCTCCCGATTGTGTTTGATGAAAGTATCAAGGATCAATATATCGACCCTCCTGGGTTCGTAAACAATTATGCAACTGGCATTACAGTCAATGCGAAAGATCCCGTTCGTATCATTCAATATTTTGATAACCTGCTTAAGGAAGAGAATCAGATCTTAGTACAGTGGGGTATCAAGGACGAGACGTATAGCGTGGACAAGAATGGACGCTTCTATTTTGCCGATGACGATCAGCGCAAAGCTCATGATGATCTAGAACTGAGCCGTAAATTCGGATTCACCTATTTTGGCACAGATTGGCCGCGTTATGGTGGTGAATCTACACTGTCTGATGGAAACGCATACAGCCCAGGCAACCAGCCTGAGGTAGCTGCAGCGTCATACACGGAAGGAGACAAGAAATTCCTAGACGCCTATGGCATCCAAACGTTTAGTGAATTGTTTAACAAGCCTGAAGAACGGCCTTGGTTCCCTGCATGGTCCATTGCACTGGAGCAAGGATCACCTGAACAGATCTTCACGACCAAATCAGATGATCTTCAACGCAAATATTTGCCTGAGATGATTCTGGGAGCACCAGCGAACTTCAGCAAACTATGGGATTCCTACATGACTGAGCTGAGCAAACTGGACAAAGCTGGCTACGAAGAGACCATTACGAAAATTGTACAGGATCGTGTAGCAGGCAAATGGTAAGAGGAACGCTGTAAACAAACTGTTACATGCGCGGGAGAAAACTCGAGAATCGGACATCAGCCTTCTTTCGCGCATGAATAACAGCATAGGAAAGGAGCAGGTTCAACGTGGAGAAACCAAATGTACCCCTTCAGTCGATGCCTCCGGCTTCGGAACCAAAGGGAATCAAAGCGAATTCGTTCTTTAAACGGCTTGTTCAGCAACGAACGCTGGCCTTGATGTGTATACCATTCGTCATATGGGCTTTTATTTTCAAATACCTGCCGCTATGGGGATGGACCATGGCTTTTCAGAATTTCAAACCAGCGAGATCCTTCTCGGATCAGCAATGGGTAGGATGGCATCATTTCAGTATATTGTTTGAGGACAATACATTCTACCGAGTGCTGCGCAATACGCTGGTGATGAGCTCGATCAAACTCGTACTCGGATTCGTAACAGCCATCACGCTGGCTCTGTTGTTGAATGAGTTGAAAAATGTAATCTTTAAAAGGTTTGTACAAACGGTCAGTTATCTACCCCACTTTATTTCTTGGGTAGTCGCTTCAAGTATTGTGCTAACCGTTCTGTCACCCGATGGTATTATCAATCTGCTTCTTACGAAGCTTCACCTGATTGATAGTCCAATCTTGTGGATGGGGAAAGGGGAGTACTTCTGGGGGATTTTAGGAGCCACAGAAGTATGGAAGGATGTCGGTTGGAATACGATTATCTATTTGGCCGCCATTACAGCCATTGACCCTGCTCAATATGAAGCTGCCGAGATTGACGGAGCTAGTCGATTCGAACGGATGTTATATATCACACTGCCCGGCTTGAAGCCCGTTATTGTCATCTTGTTGATTATGAATATGGGGAGTATCCTTGAGTCCGGATTCGAACCACAATATTTGCTGGGTAACGGGATGAACATGGACTATTCGGAGAACCTGGATATCTTTGTACTGAAATATGGTTTGGGAATGGGGAACTTTTCCTTGGGTACAGCAGCAGGCATCTTCAAAACCGTAGTCAGCTTCATCTTCCTTTTCTCCGCGAACTTTATAGCGAAAAAAATGGGAGAAAGCAGATTATTCTAAAAGGAGGCCAATGCCATGCGAAAAGGAAAACCGTCCCGACTGCGTAATAGCAGCACAGGGGATCGGGCGTTTGACACCATAAACATTACCTTCATGGTGTGCCTGATGATCGTAACTATCTATCCATTTATTAATATGATTGCCGTGTCCTTTAACGATGCGAATGATGCCATTCGTGGTGGAATCTATCTGTGGCCACGGGTGTGGACTTTGGATAATTATAAGTATATTTTCGGTGAATCGGACATCTATCACGCCACGCTAATCTCGGCACTTCGGACGGTGATTGGTACGGTGGTATCCGTGTTCTGTACAGCGATGTTGGCTTACACGGTCAGTCGTCAAGAGTTTGTGCTTCGTAAGTTTGTAACGATGTTCTTTGTATTCACGATGTACTTTAGTGGGGGATTGATTCCAGGTTATCTATTGATCCGTGATCTTGGACTCATTGGTTCTTTCTGGGTGTATATCATTCCGGGTGTGATCGGTGTATTCAATATGATCGTCATTCGATCCTTTATTGAGGGACTTCCCGAAGGTATTCTGGAGTCAGCGCGTATTGACGGAGCAGGAGAGTTTACGACCTTTATCCGCGTTGTCCTTCCATTGACCATTCCTGCGATGGCAACCGTATCACTCTTTGTGGCAGTGGGACAATGGAACTCGTGGTTTGATGTGTTCCTGTACAACTCTTCCAATAAAGAACTTAGCACCTTACAGTACGAATTGATGAAAATTTTGCAAACGTCAACAACTGCAGCTACAGCAACGGCAAGCGATGCGTATCAATCTGCCGAGAACAGTGGGACAGCGGTTACGCCGACGTCCATTCGAGCAACGATGACCATTATTGCAAGTGTTCCTATACTTATGGTTTATCCGTTCCTGCAGAAGTACTTTGTACAAGGTATGACAATCGGTGGTGTAAAAGGATAAATAAAAGCCTGCTGTTCTCTCTTAAGGATTGGAAGAGAAGCCAGCAGGCTTTTTCACTGTTTAAAGATATTGGGCATAGATATACTGTGCAACTACAATCGCTCATCTAGCGCATTTTGACTTGTTTTCAATAAGCTGATACATTGATACAATTGAATTGGAATAAAACGGAATAAACTAAACTAATTAAACAACGAGCCAATCAAACAAACAAATCCTACGTAGAGAGGAGTTACTTAATGTCTTCTATTTTACAAGTAATTGAGAAGATGAAACTAAGTGTATTGAAGATTGATGATGTTCCAGAGTCATATAGTTCGGATGTATACAGGCTTACGCTTACAAGCGGAGAGCACGTTTATGTTAAAATTCCTTATAATCGAGATAAGCTACACCGTGAGTTCCAGATTCTTGAAACATTGAAAGGTGTAATCCCAGTTCCGAAGGTATTGGACATCTGGTATGGAGATGAGGTTACAACCGGAGCACTACTTCTCACGGCGATTTCAGGTATGCCTAGCACAGCAGATATGGACGATAAGCTTTCTTTTCAGATAGGTATGTATCATGCAATGCTTCATGAGGTCAACATGCAACAATACGGATATCATACAACCGAGGGATTCAAGCCACTTGAGCAGAATAATTGGAGATTACATATTCAACATAATTTTGATAAATGGAAAGAGCCGTGTAGAGAGATTCTTGTTCAAGCATTATATGAGAAGTGTATACGTTATTTTGATCATGCTTTCTCTGCGTTACCCGAACCGGATGGGCCTGTTGTTGTTCACATGGACTTTAGACCAGGAAATATATTAGTTAATAGTAATGAGGTTGCGGGAATTATTGATTTTGAGAGTGCGCGAGCAGGTTCCACTGAAATAGAATTCACCAAAATGAATCGATACATATGGGAAGTGAATCCGCACATGAAATCCGCATACCTTGAGGGGTATCAAACGATTCGTCCAATGATCGACTTGGAAAGAGTAATTCCATTTTATGATTTTTATGATGCTTTCAGCGCAGTAGTATGGTGTAAGAATAGAGGAATTGAGCAAAATAGAGAATTTTTACAGGAAAATATACGTACTTTGCAAAAACTAGTAGATTATAAAGCAGTTTTTTCCGTAGATTAGAAATGGCGTAATGCCACGTTATTATCTTAGGTGTTCTGTCATGTATAGAGGCAGATCGCTATGCTCCCACTTAATAAGATCCATTGACTTATGTCAATGGATCTTTCGTTTGGTTTACAGCCACAGTATCGAAGCTCCAATCATGGGAGTGATCACCATGCTTGTTTTTAGCCACGCTGCAGGAACGCGTTTCGTAAATTTGGCTCCGACATATGAACCGGACATGGTTCCAATCACAACAGCCAGCAGCAATTGCAGATCGAGGTAACCGATCTTCATATAACCGGCACCACCGGCTAGTGCAATAGGAATGATTACGAGCATCGTTGTACCTGCCGCATAACGCATTGACATCCCTAACAGCAGCATAAGACCCAACTGTATAAATGGTGTGGAACCAATACCAAATAGCCCAGATAACATGCCAGTAACTAGACCAATCAGAATGGCATACAACCAGTACCGGACTCCGCTAGTCTGTGTTGAGGCATGTTCTTTAGTAATCGTTGGACGACGGGAGACAAGAATTAACCTTAACCATAAGGCAAGCCCTGATGCAAAGAGCATAATGGAGGTCAACATACCCAGCCGATCTTCAGGAATAAAGGATGACCAGCCGGAGCTGACCCAGGCACCTGCTGCTCCTGCTAAGCCTACAATCGCGCCTGTTTTTAGAACGGAGTTTCCCTCCCGATAATGGCTAATCGAACCAGATAGAGAGGAGAAGAACATCGCAGCCAAAGCGGTTCCCAATGCGACATGTATCGGGTATCCAAAGACTACGGTAAGAACGGAGATAATGAATCCGGAACCTCCAGCACCGACAAAACCTAAAAGAAGACCAAGCACAATCATAACGAGTGTAATATTAATTAGTAACATGTGACATTCTCCAAACTTGATGGTTAGTACTTATACCTTAACCAGCCTATTTTCAGTTGCTGTGAACCATTATAACTTGTTTCAATGATCATCTGTAATATTAATATTTTATAATTTACATATTATCGCCGGATTGGATCTGGTGATCTGCGTATGTAGAACTAGAAAATGAAATGTAAGAGCAACAAAATATGTACACATAGCGTCTAAATAGGATGAATAGAACAGCAACAGGAGTGGAAACCAGATGTTTGTAAAATGCATGACACTACTTAGTACGATCCTTGGTTCCATGCTCTTATGGGCAGGAAACGCAGGCGCAGAGTCGCGATTTACGGATTTACAGTATTCCAAGTGGGCAGAAGATGGCATTCAGTATATGGCTGAACGCGGGACAGTAGCAGGCTACGGAAACGGAATATTTCAGCCGGAGAAGTCTGTAACGAGGGCGCAAGCTGTTACCTTTATGGTACGAGAGTTATATGTAGAAGAGCTTCAGCGGCCTGTACAAGGTGGCACTTATTCGGATGTTCCAACGACACATCCTTTCTATCGCGAGATTACGATAGCTGCCAAGAATGGATTGGCGAGCGGGTTCCCAGATGGTAGCTTCCGTCCTAATGCACCGATTAGCCGTGCTGAAACGGCGGCATTCCTTACGCGAGCCTATCCTCTGGAAGAAGGGAAGCAATCCGCAAATTGGACAGACACGGGGTCTCATTGGGCAGCCGCACCGATTCTTATGTTGAGTTCCAATGGCCTGGTGGGCGGATACGCAGATGGAACCTATCGGCCGAATCGATCAGTTACACGCGCTGAATATGCCGTATTTATGTCGCGGGTTATCCGCTTTGAGCGTGAACAAGCTATACAGGCTCAAGACTGGGATAAATTGATCTCATATATGACGTTGAGCGAACAGGTTGGTCAGATGCTCATGCCAGACATTAGACAATGGAATGGTAAAGTCACAACGACAGTTCATGAAGGTCTGAAGCGGAATATCCATGACCAGGATCTGGGTGGACTTATTCTTTTTGATAAAAATATAGTGGATGCCCGGCAGGTTGCTACGTTTACACATGATCTGCAGGCAGAAGCAGGTGATATTCCGCTGTTTCTAGGTATTGATCAAGAAGGCGGCGTCATTAAAAGAATTCCAGGCGGTACGAATCTACCGGGACAGATGGCGCTTGGTGCAACCGGAAATACAGCGCTAGCTGAATCTGCGGCTCAATTGACAGGAGAAGAGCTGAGGGCGCTAGGTATTCAGGTTAATTTTGCACCTGTTCTCGACATTAACAGCAATCCGGACAATCCCATTATCGGGATACGTTCATTTGGCTCGAATGCTGATTTGGTGACACGACTTGGTCTTGCCATGATTAAAGGTTTGAAGGAATCAGGTGTCATCGCTGCAGTGAAGCATTTTCCAGGTCATGGGGACACAGCAGTGGATTCTCATCTGGGCATGCCTGTGTTGACACATCAGCGTGAACGACTTGATGCCGTTGAACTGAAGCCGTTCAGAGAAGCTATTAACAATGGGGTCGATATGATCATGACCGCACACATTGCGTTCCCTGCGATCGATAATGAGCAAATGACTTCTCTGAAGGATGGCCAAAAAGTTCCGGTACCCGCTACATTATCCAAGAAGGTACTCACGGGTCTGCTTCGGGATGAACTCGGATATGATGGATTGATCATCTCGGATGCTTTTACAATGAAGGGAATCGCTGAGCATTTTGGAGAGAATAAGGCGGTAGAACGAGCAGTTTCCGCTGGAGTTGACATTATTCTTATGCCCCAAGATTCTGCAGCAGCCCATCAGACACTATTAAACGCAGTGATGAAGGGCGCGATTCCGAAAGAAACCATCGAAGCGTCTGTCACGCGAATTTTGGAAGCCAAATCCAAATACGGACTATTTGAACGCAGTCAGTCACTTTCGGTCAAACTTGCACAATTGAACCGGGTTATCGGATCTGATCAGCATCGCGTCGTGGAACGGGATATTGCAGAGAAAGCAGTTACCCTCTTGGCAAGTCGAGAAGGGAAGCGTGTTGATTCGATAAATAAAGGTGATCAGGTTGTGATTGTCGCAGCGGATGAACAGCAGGCACAGCAGCTTGAGAGACAGCTCCAACAATCGGCAAATAACCTGTCAATCAAAACAGGCATATCCGTGATACGTCAAGGGAATACACAGGCAACTCTTCAAGCGCTCGCTAAAGCGGATTACGTGATTCTTGCTTCCTATCAATTCCGTAATGTGGCTAGTGAGTTCGGCTGGAACGATTACCAGGTCTTAATTGATGAGATGAACAAGCGTAATCAGCGATATACGTTGTTGTCCCTTGGGAATCCCTACGAGATCATCTATCTACAGAACGTACGCTCAGCCTTGGCTGTGTACGGGAAGCAGGAACCTAATACGTTAGCAGGAATCAAGATGTTACTTGGACAGCTTGAGGCTGGTGGTAAGTTGCCGGTGGAAATAAAGTAAAGCGACCTTGCTGTCTCTAACGAATAGGTAAAGATCAATAAAATAATAGGTAGAATATAATACTAGTAATAGATAGAGAACAGATATGGTCATTGCAAATTGGAGAAAAGAAGTAACTTAAAATCATGTAAACCTATAAACCGTGCCCAGCGCGGTTTTTTCTTTATTTGCGGCGTAGTGCAAATGTTCTAGCAAAATATTAAGAAACAACGGAATGCAAAATAATAAATACTAATTATATTAGAATTATTGAAAAATTTAGGGGATAAGATTATAATTTTGCTAATCATCAGTGAGTAACAACAATGGAGAGAGAGTTTAAGGGAGGGGATCAGATGTCTCTTGAATTGTTGGAATTAGAGCTAGAGTATGAATTGCTGAAGCAGCTTCATGAGGCGAGCACGCCAATCGGTGCAAGCACGCTCGTACATACACTTGGCAAGAGCCATAATCTGAGTCAGGCTACGATTGGTAGAAGACTCATGGAGTTGGATGTTGATGGATATACCGTACTACAAGGACGTAAGGGAAGAGTACTGACAGAAGCAGGTCAAGAACGGATGAAGACACTAGAACGTGAACTGCAGCAAAAAAGTGTAAACATGCGTTTTATCCAGATGTTAAATCACTCAGGTGAAAAAGCACTGCTAGACGTTCTTGTAGCAAGAAGAGCACTTGAGAGGGAGATTGCTTCATTGGCTGCTCAGCGTGCCACGAAGGAATATATTGAATTGCTGAAAGAATCGATCGTGGTACAGAATCGCATGCTCGCAGATAATATGATTCCTTATGAAGAAGATCGGGAGTTTCATAGACTTCTGGCTTATGCAGCTCAGAACCAGATTTTGCTGCATGCCGTCGAATTGGTATGGGAAACCAGTCGTGATTTCTTGGAAACAGCGTATATTCGGCGAACCGTTGGAAGCGAACTCGTTGTAGATCATCAGGAAATATTGGAGGCAGTGGCTTCTGGTTCACCGGAACGAGCTGAGGCAGCCATGGTCAACCACATTAACCAGATGATCGAAGACGTCAAACGATACTTTGCGATGAAAAACAAAATAAAACCTATGGATACGGTTTAAAAGGAGCTGAGCTTTTGGACACCATTTACCGTTTAGGCGTTGATATCGGAGGCACATTTACGGATGCTCTGGTCACTGACGATCAGGGGAAAATCATTACTGCGCTAAAGACTCCATCCATTGCTTCAGCGCCTGAACAGGCCATTTTTAATGCACTTGATCAACTTAAGGAACGTGGTGTGGATATTCAAGACATTGATCTATTTGTCCATGGAACAACTCTTGGGGTTAACACGCTAATTGAGCGAAATGGTGCAGAAACGGGACTTCTGGTAACGAAGGGTTTTCGTGACATTCTCGAAATTCGTAGATTGCGATTAGAAGATACAACCAATCTGTACGGTGACAAAACGGAGGCACTTGTCCCAAGGCATCTGGTTAAGGAAATCGATGAACGTGTCCTGGCAAGTGGTCGAGTGCTGCACCCACTGTCTATAGAACAGCTCCTCCAGGCTGTAGATGAATTAGTAGAAGAAGGGATTACGGCTCTAGCGATCAGCTTCTTGCATGCCTACGTGAATCCTGCTCATGAGAAACAAGCAGAAGAACGGATTAAGCAGCGATATCCCCATCTTTTTGTATGTAGCAGCAGCACGATATGGCCGCAGCAGCGAGAGTTTGAGCGTACACTTGCTACGACGATGAACGCTTATGTCGGGGAACGAATGGGATCGTACTTTCAAAGGCTACAAGAAGGTATACAAGCATACGGGTTAAAGGCCAATCTGTTATCAACGATGTCTAATGGTGGCATGATGACAGCCTCAAGTGCAGCAAGTGAACCTGTCCGTACGCTGTTGTCTGGTCCTGCTTCAGGTGTCATCGCAGCAACACATATCGCACATACCGCAGGCATTGAACAAGTTATCACGTTTGATATGGGCGGTACAAGTGTCGATGTGGCTCTCATTGATGTACACCCCGCTTATTCGACCGACAACAAGGTAGGGGATTTCCCAGTGATCATTCCTGCGATTGATGTAACGGCGATCGGTGCGGGTGGGGGCTCTATTGCCTGGCTCGATTCAGTAGGTGTTCTTAAGGTAGGACCTCGCAGTGCAGGAGCAAGTCCAGGTCCAGCTTGTTACGACAGGGGAGGACTTGACCCAACCACAACAGATGCCTATCTTCAGCTAGGCATTCTGCAAGCGGATCGCTTCTTAGGTGGACAAATGCAACTTCATCCAGAGCTTGCAACAAGTGCTCTTAATCGACTAGGTTACACCCTCGGGCTGGATGCAACACAAACGGCTCAAGCTATTCTAGATGTAGCGACGGCTAATATGTACGCCCAATTCTCACCGTTAATGGCACGAAAGGGTGTTGACCCACGTGATTTTACACTACTTGCTTACGGCGGTGCTGGACCAATGCATGCCTTTTTGATGGCTCGGGAGGTAGGAATCCGCAGAGTGCTCATTCCGCCTTCACCGGGAACGCTTTGTGCCATGGGATGTACGGTAGCCAACTTGCGGAATGATTTTGTTTTTTCGTTACACCAGAACAGTCAGGCTCTGGCTCCAGGAGAATTGGCTAACCATTTCGAGGCATTAGAACATAAGGGACGGAACTGGGTTCAAGAGGAAGCTCAAGGAAGCTTGAAGCTGGAGTCCGTATACTGCTTATTCAGTGCTGATATGCGTTATGAGGGACAGGCATTTGATCTCGAAATTCCGCTTACACCTGAAGAGATTAATAACCCAGAGCTGGCCAAAGCCAAATTTCACTCACATTATGAACAAGTGTTTGGCATTAGTCAGGCCGAGGCTGAGGTTATGTTTATCAGTCTTCGAGTAAGTGTTGTAGGCGTTGTGCCATCGAACAACAGCATAGATCATGAAGTGGAAGCTCACCAATCGTTAGATGAGAATGAACCAGAAGAACGCATGATTGTTTTTGATCACATTCCTAGAATAGCTAAGGTATGCGCCAGGGCGCAGATTCCTCTTGACGCTGTGGTTCAGGGGCCAGTCATTATTGAGGAGTATGATACGACCATTTTTATTCCCGCAGGTTTTACGGTATTCAGAGATATTCATGGGAATTTGATTGGAGAGATGCAATGATGATCGTTGATAAAGTTTTTCTCGAGATCTTCAATAATCGGATTCAAGCAACAGTTGAAGAGATGGCGAATGTTGTGTTACGCACGGGCTTTACTGCTTTTGTCAAAGAAACCGGTGACTTTGGAACATACTTACTGTCCCCAACAGGTGAGACATTTGGCTCTCCACTTGAAACGGGATACAATCTATCTCTTGGAATCCCCGCTGCTGCAACGATACAGAGCGTTAAAGATTGGCAAGAGGGCGATATCGTCATTTGCAATGATCCCTATACCACGCAAGGCATGGTAACCCATCTTCCAGATATGCATCTTATCAAACCTTTCTTCTATGAAGGACGCATTATTGCATATGGAATGTGTTTTGTACATTCATCAGATGTTGGCGGCAAGGTGCCTGGAAGTGTATCTCCCAGCGCTTATGATATTCATATGGAAGGCATTCGGATCGCGCCTATTAAATTATATGAGGCTGGCGTTCTTAATGAAACTGTACAGCGCATGTTTCTGGACAACAGCCGCATTCCTGAACAGAATTTGGGTGATCTCAGAGCGCTCATGGCGGCATTAAATCGGGGAGAACAGCGGATTGGCGAACTGATTACGCGATATGGCGTAGAGCGAGTGGAACAGGGCATTGAACAATTACTGGAATACGCGGAGCTGAAAGCGCGTGCTATTGTCAGTGACATTCAAGATGGAACATATGAATTCTGGGATTACCTTGAAAAGGGACCAGGCGGGTATCCGATTCGTCTGCGATGCAGCATGACAATCAACAAGAGCGATATCTATCTCGATTTCAATGGTTCCGATCCACAGGTCAGGGCATCGTTTAACATTCCAACGCATAACCAACAAGGACACTACATGCTGGTGCCTGCTCTTATCCGTTATTTTCGTACACTTGATCCGACTATTCCGTGGAATTCTGGCATGATTCGTCTGGTACGCAATTATGCCCCTCCAGCTTCCATTCTTAATCCAGAGCCGATGGCAGCGGTCGGCGCTCGGGCGGCAACCTTTATTCGTCTGATGGATGTCATCACTGGTGCTTTGGGTAAAGCACAGGCGAGCAGAGTACCTGCGGCTGGAGCAGGACAAGCCTGTATTGTCATGATGGCGATGACCGATGCAAACGACGGGAAGAAAAAGGTCGGTGTCATACAGCCGATCTGTGGTGGATCAGGTGCCAGACCGATGAAGGATGGTATAGATGGTATGGATTTTGCGGTAGGACATCTACGTAATATCCCAGCCGAGACGGTAGAGGCTGAGATGCCAGTCATGATTGAACACTACGGTCTACGTCCAGATTCGGCAGGAGCAGGAACCTTCCGCGGTGGAAGTGGGATTCAACTCCGTGTTCGGATTCGCACACCGGATACGGTGATGACAGCAAGAAATATGGAACGAATGGAGTTCCAACCATGGGGTAGGCTTGGAGGCGGTGTGGGTACACACGGTGAGGCTATTCTGAATGTTGGTCTTGATAGCGAAGAGCAGTTAGGTAGAATTGATGAACTGCTTCTGCAGCCGGGAGATACGGTTACCTTTCTATCCCAAGGTGGCGGCGGATATGGCGATCCTATGGAACGAGATGTTCAACTCGTGCTGAAGGATGTTAGAAGTGGGTTAGTATCGACTCGTCAGGCACTCGAACGGTACGGCGTTGTGATTCGAGATTTAGAATTGGATGAGGAGCAGACTCGGGTTGAGCGTGGTAATAAACGTCAGCAGGAGACGAAGGACTTCAACTACGGTCATACGAGAGAGAAGTATGAAACGTTGTGGAGTGATGAGATGCAGTTGGCTTTGGTTAATGCCTTGAACAACTATCCGATTGCACTCCGTGATTATTTGAAACGTCGAACGATGAATGCTGTTGAACACAGATTCGCAGGCAATGCTTCCCTGACTCCTCACGATATACCTGAAATGATGGAAGAGTTGCGACAGCAGATTGGACTTCAATGAGAAAGAAAACGAAGAAGAAGTTAACGTTTTATTGAAACACATCAACTAAATAGATTTAATTAGATGATTTTGTGGGCCTATATCACTTATTCGATGGGGGAAATTCAATATGTTTAAGTCAAAGAAAAATCGTTTTCTCAGTTTAGCTTCTCTCACACTGGCTGCTTCACTCGTACTCTCAGCTTGCGGGGGAGCGAGTAATACGAGCAATTCTTCCGAAGGAACGGGTACTTCAGGATCTGGTGGGGAAAAGGTGAAGCTCACGATGTTCATTTGGGCTGGTTCCAATCAGGATGTTGTACCAAAAGAAGTTGTAGCTGAATACGTGAAAGAACATCCAAACGTAGAAGTAACGTTTGAAGAATCCACTAACTCTGTGATGTATCCGAAGATGGTTGCTGGCAAACAAGCGAATCCTGACGATCCCATCGTCAACTTTGGTTACTTCAATGCCGACGCTACGGCGAAAGGTCTGAACGACGATATGTGGGAACCACTTGATACAAGCATCGTGACGAATATAAAGGATATCCCTGAACAATTTCATCAGCCGGATAATAAAGGGATCATCTGGGGTGTATCCAGCTTTGCATTAGTGTACAACAAAGATCTTGTTCAAACGCCGCCAACGAGTTGGAATGACCTGTGGGAGAACGAGCAATTCAAAGGAAAAACTGCTCTGTGGGACTACATGTTTTATTCTTACATCTCACCATTAATTGAGGTTAAAGGCCAAGAGATTAGTGCTTCATATGAACATCCAGAGCCTGCATTCCAGTACGTGGCGGATCATAGTGATCAGATGGGTACACTCGTCACTTCCAATGATCAATTAAAAGCACTTCTTGAATCAGGCGATGCTCTTATTGCACCGTTCAGTGCACAAGTTGCTCAGACATGGATTGATGCAGGTTCACCACTAGCTGTTGCTTATCCTGAAGAAGGAGCGATATCCTTCCCGTATTCACTGCAAGTTGTCAAAGGATCGACACCTGAACAGACTCGGGTGGCTAACGAGATCATTAATGAGTTGCTGAATGCTGAGTCGCTAACGAGTTATGCTGATGCTACCGGAACGCCTGTAACTAGCACTACTGCAACGGTACCTGATAAGTATAAGGACGATCCTTCCTTCTCCGTTGAAACACAAAGTAACGGCATTAATCCGGATTGGGACAAGCTGGCACAGAACAGCTCTGCTTGGAAAGAACTGTGGGATCGTCTGGTGAAAACGAAGCTGCAATAATTAGGGCGTGTCTGAAAACTCCGAAGGCGCAGATTTCAGACACGGCCTAAAATCTATTCGCAAACCGAACTGGATAGATTGGAGGAATAGAATGAACAGCGGACGAGAACCCGTTTCCATTGAAACGAAAGGTGTCAGGAAGACATATGGAGAGCGAGCCGCCGTTGATCAGGTAACGCTTCAGGTTCAAAAGGGAGAGTTCGTCTCCCTTCTGGGGCCAAGTGGCTGTGGCAAAACAACACTGCTACGCATGTTGGGTGGACTTGAACAGCCAGATGAAGGGGTCATTTTACTGGGAGGGCGCGATGTCACGGGAGTTCCTGCTTATGGTCGCAACAGTAACATGATATTCCAGCAGCTTGCACTGTTTCCTCATATGGATGTATTCCACAATATTGCATACGGTCTTAAGGTGAAAAAAACACCGAAGGCGGAGATTAAACGGCAAGTCTATGAAATGCTTGAATTAGTACAGCTTGGAGATTACAGCAACCGAGCTATCTCGCAACTGTCGGGAGGACAGGCTCAGCGTGTGGCGATAGCCCGTGCGCTAGTTAACCGGCCAGAGGTGTTATTGCTTGATGAACCGCTCTCTGCGCTTGATATGCAGTTGCGCCTGGATATGCAGCATGAGCTGAAACGTATTCAGCGGGAGTTCGGAGGAACATTCATTTTTGTCACACATGACCAGAGCGAAGCGATGAATATGTCTGATCGAATTGGTGTCATGCGAAGTGGAAAGCTGCTGCAATATGGGACGCCTGATGAGATTTATGAGAATCCTGCGGATCATTTTGTAGCGAAATTCATCGGGGATACGAACCTTATCAACGTAACCGTATTAGGATCAGATCGAGAGGTTGTTCGCGTTGATTGTTTCGGTCATACACTTATTGTGAAAGAAAACAGGGGAGGAAGCGTCCAACCAACGGGTACACCATCCGTATTGTCGTTACGTTATGAGTATATTCGTCTTGGTGCCGAAGCCGAGGGCAGTGTTGTGAATTCCCTGGAAGGCAGGGTGATTGAGAGCGTGTATGGGGGCGCAAGTATACGCTACACCTTGGAAATAACATCCGAATTACGTATTCAGGCGACCGTTCTGCATCAGCGAGGTGCATCTCGATATGCACCAGGTGATATCGTACGGATTGGATTTGACCCGGATGATGCACTGTTGTTATCTGAACCTGAATCGAATCAGGAGAATAGATCATGAAACGGGTAACTGAACGCGTCGTCAATTTGTATTCTTCTCAGCATCGTCACTGGTTGACCCAGTTTCTTCTGCTCGTGCCTGCTTTAGTGTTGATGGGAGTCGTCTATCTCGGTAGCTTGCTGATCTTTGGCAGATACAGCTTCGACATTTATGAGAACGGCAAATTAATTCGGGGATGGGACTGGGCTTCATACCGTGCTTTTCTAACGGACCCGTATTACTGGAAACTGATTGGGACGACGTTTCGGATTGCATTCAAGGTTACACTGTGGAGCATGCTGCTAGCGTATCCATTGGCTTACACCATCGTGGGCTTGAAGAAACCAGGCTTGAAGCAGTGGTTGCTACTATTAACGTTTCTACCCTTGCTGGTTAGCGCCGTTGTGAGATCATATGGATGGCAGTTGCTCTTATCAAGACAAGGCATGATGAACTGGTTGTTCACTCATCTGGGGATTACCGAAGAAGGCTTCAACATGATGTACAACGAGACGGGTGTAGTGGTTGCTCTAGTTCATATTTTTCTACCATTTATGGTTTTTCCTATCCTGAATGTGTTATCGCAGAGTGATGTATCCCTCAAAGCAGCTGCTCAGGATCTAGGTGCGGGCAGTTGGCGTACCTTTTTTACCATAACGCTGCCCTTATCGGCAAGAGGCATTGCAAGTGGTATTCAGATTGTATTTACGCTGTGCCTAACCGCATTTACCACACCTCAGCTTATTGGGGGAGGTCGGGTAATGACATTGCCTGTTTTCATATATCAGCGAACACTGGATACGAATTGGCCTATGGCAGCCGTTGCTAGCTTGTTTCTGCTGGTATCCTCCATCGTTGTCTCACTTATCGTCAACAAATGCGCGGACATGCTGATGTTTAGACGTTCCCGCAAAGGAGGTCAGGCACATGGTTAGCTCTAACAGACTTACGAAGCTGCTACTCTATGTTTTTACAGGCATGGTAGCCGTATATCTGCTGTTACCATTACTTATGATCGTGATGACGTCAGTAGGCTCGGGATCGGCAAGTAAATTCCCACCAGAAGGGTTCACACTGAAGTGGTATGCTAATTTAGCGGAGCAAACTCAGTTTTTGCACGCATTCAAAAACAGTCTTATTGCTTCTACAGGTGCCGTACTACTAGCGCTTGTAACTGGCACACTAGCTTCACTTGCCATCGTACAATATCCGTTTCGCGGATCAGGGTTATTGCGGGCTTTCTTCGTCTCCCCAATGGTCATGCCCAAAATCACGTTGGGTATTGCTTACCTGATTCTCTTTTCCAAAATGCATATTGCAGGCGGTTTATTTGCCTTGATTTTGGGTGAAGCAGTCATTGTTCTCCCCTTTGTTCTGACAATTGTGGGTAGTGCGCTCGCTAATCTACAGCTTGTATATCGGGAGGCTGCTGCGGATATGGGCGCAAGTCCAATACGGATTTTTCTTACCATAACGCTGCCACAGCTTAAATTGTCCTTGCTCCTCTCAGGCTCAATTGCATTTGTATTCACATTTGATCAAGTCGAAGCTGCATTATTACTCTTGCGGCAGGACAGCTACACGTTGCCTATTCAGTTATTTTTGTATATGGAAAAATGGCAAGACCCTACGATTGCGGTGGTATCCGTTGTTTTAATCGTATTTGCGCTGGTGCTGTTTCTTCTGATTAGGCTAGTTCTGCGTTCGCTTACAGGAATGGAAGGCATGCTGGGCGGAAGAAAAAAACAAAGGAGGTCTTGATTACATGGAAGAAGTAGGCTCACAACAGCGTTCTCGTAATGCTGGCTTGAACTGGGAGCGGGCAGAAGAAGTGATGAAGACAAAAGGGATTGCAGCTCTAATTGCGACTACACCGGAGAATATCCAATATGTCATTGGCTCACAGCTGCGTGCGAGTAACTGGACGATGCAAATTTATGCGGTACTTCCTGCGGATCGATCGACAAGACCTTGTATCATCATCCCGACCAATCGTCTGGGAGTAGTCGCACAATTTGGCATAACGAACGTTGATATTTTTGCATACAGCGATTTTTTCGTGGAAGGCACGATTGAAGGCAAGCCTTCAACCCCGGATATTGATCTGTTCTATTCCTTGTTACAATCCACGGTTATTCACAAAAGTCCGTTAGATGCGCTTCAAGCGGCACTGAAACAGTTGGGTATCGAGCATCAGCCTATCGGAATTGATGAAATGCGGATAGCTCCACAGATTTTGGAAGGTATCAAGAAAACGGTACCTAATGAAGCCGTTATACCTGCCTATGCCCTGTTTCGACATATCCGGTTGATCAAAACATCCTATGAAGTGAGTCGGCTACAAGAAGCAGCCGTTCTGAATGAACGGATTGAGAAGGAATTAATTGATCTGATCAAAGCAGGTGTTCATGAGAAGCAGATTGCAGACTACTATCGGCTGGCCGTGATGAAAGACGGCGGGATTCCGGCGATGACTGCAGTAGGTGCAGGGCCACGAAGCGCGCTGCCTCTGATCGAGAATTATTTTCACACGATAGAATCAGGTGACCAGGTTCGCTTCGATCTATGTTTGCAATTAGAAGGGTATTGGGCAGATACCGGTCGCACAGTGGTTGCAGGTGAGCCTACACCTTGGATGAAAAAGCATTTTGATGCGGTAAAAAGTGGATGGGAGACGGCACTTGAACATGTGTGCCCAGGGGTCAAAGCGTCGGACATATTTCATGCAGCGGTATCACGCGTACAACGCGAAGGTATCC
This sequence comes from Paenibacillus sp. ACRSA, assembly GCF_022346845.1. Lineage (NCBI taxonomy): Bacteria > Bacillati > Bacillota > Bacilli > Caryophanales > Paenibacillaceae > Paenibacillus > Paenibacillus sp. ACRSA. The sequence continues at coordinate 239,565 of NZ_JAKRNP010000005.1, forward strand.
CTCATTATCGACGTCAGCATGTAGGACATGCTATTGGCCTGGAGCTGTATGATGATTTGACCCTCTCCCCGGGTGACCAGCACATTCTGGAGCCCGGTATGGTACTTTGTGTTGAGGTGCCTTACTATGAGCTTGGTGCTGGTGGCTTCCAAATCGAGGATACGGTGATCGTGACTCCAGATGGTTTTGAGTTTCTGACTCATATGGAGCGTAAACTGTTCACGAAATAACGATTGATGGAAGGCTTCACGCAAGCGATTTGGCAAGAGCCGATCAGGGGGCATTCCTTCCAGAAAGTTGGAAAATGCAATGATTCAGCAGGGAACGACGACATTTCGAAACATCAGTCTTGCACTGTTTGCCGGAGGATTTATCACGTTTGCATTATTATATAGTTTGCAGCCTTTGATGCCTGAAATCAGTAAAGCTTTTGCAATTACGCCTGCCCAGTCTAGCTTAACCCTCTCGGTAACGACCGTTGCTATGGCACTTACGATGCTATTTGTGGGCTCTTTGTCTGACTTGGTCGGGCGCCGTTATATCATGACTGCTGCTTTGGTGATCTCATCTCTAATTGCTATATTGAGCGCGTTTAGTTCAGGATTTACGGAGCTTTTATTGCTTCGTATCCTTCAAGGTGTCGCACTGGCGGGGCTTCCAGCTACAGCTATGACCTATTTGGCTGAGGAGATCGACACCTCCAATCTAGGGTATGCCATGGGTCTATACATCAGCGGTAATTCCATTGGAGGCATGGCAGGGCGTTTTATCAGCGGTGTAATTACAGACTGGTTCAGTTGGCGGACAGCTATTGGTTTTATAGGTGTTCTGGGTTTATGCGCTGCTCTGATATTCTGGCTTGTTATTCCACCCTCACGTAATTACGTCAAGAGTGCTGTAAGCTTCTCACGTATTATGCCGCTCATATGGTCCCAATGCCGTAATCCACGTCTGCTCTGTCTGTACGGACTCGGTTTTCTGTTGATGGGTGGCTTTGTAACGGTATTTAACTATATTGGCTTTGAATTAACTGGAGAGCCGTATAGCCTTAGTCAATCTGTTGTTGGAAGCTTGTTTGTTGTATATATTATGGGCACCTTAAGTAGCACTTGGATGGGAAGAATGGCAGATCGATACGGCAGGTCACATGTTCTTATTTTCACGCTTGTTATCATTCTTGCTGGTGCACTATGTACACTTCATTCTGACTTGTGGGTGAAAATTTTAGGACTTGCACTATTTTCCTTTGGTTTCTTCGGCGGACATTCCATCGCAAGCAGTTGGGTAGGTCTTGTGGCGAAGCTGCATGTATCCCAGGCGAATGCCCTGTACCTATTTTTCTACTATGTTGGTTCAAGTGTTAGTGGAACAGGTGGAGGGTTGCTCTACAGTGTGCAGGACTGGCAGGGTATCGTAGGTATGATCGTTGTCTATATTATCTTAGCAATTATCCTGTGCCGGATCCTTGCCCATCTGGATGAACGACCATCGGAGGCAACTTTGAAATAGCAAAAAAATGAGCGTGGATGCTCGTTCGTTACGAACAAGTGGAAGCTACATTATCATTTAAACAAACATTTGATCAATAATAATATGTGAGCAATAGGCTATTTCGGGACTGGTATCCTGCAAAGTAGCCTTTTTTGTTTTGATAAATGAATCAATTTCATAATACCTTCAGCTGCTTAAATAAGGCTAGATATAGATCGAAACGGTTTAATTTGTATATCTAGTTACATAAAACTCGTTTTAATGAGTTATGAAATTGATTCAATTGGGGACTGTAAATTCCAGTTTGGTTACGGATTTTACGTACATGCAAAGGACATCTCGAAAATATTAAAAACAAAATGTGACCAAATGTCGTCCTTAAGAGTGTTTAACATATAAAGGAGGGCAAGACACCATGCAGCGATCAGTGCCCGAGCCGGGCGATCATGTGATGAACATCTACGAGGCATATGCGGATACGCTATTCCGGATTGCCATGGTACACCTCGGCAGACGAGAGGACGCAGAGGAAGCTACTCATGATACCTTCATCAAATATATAGAAAAAGCCCCCACCTTCAACGACGCAGAGCATCAGAAGGCATGGTTAATTCGGGTCATCACCAATCACTGCAAGTCCTTATTAGGCAGAGGTTGGCGCAAACGGGAGATCAAGCTGGAGGGCGCAGATTCTCTCACAACGGATAACCCTGAAGACCAGGCGTTGATTGAACTTGTGCTGTCCCTGCCTGTCAAGTATAGATCGGTGGTTCACTTATATTATTACGAAGATTATCCGATCCGAGAAATCGGCGCTATTCTACAGATTAGCGAGTCAGCAGTGAAGATGCGATTACAACGGGGAAGACAGTTGTTAAAGCTGGAGCTGGAAGGGGAAGAACAGCTATGAACGAGGAACAATTCAGACGAAATTATAAGAAAGCGGTGGATTCGATGAAAGCAGATGAGCAAATGAAAAAACGGATGGAGCAAAGTGTGAATGCAGAGCGCCAGCAACAAAAGCGTCAACGTAAACCTCTATACATTGCAGCTAGCGTTGCTATTGTTGCGAGTATTGGAATAGCCGCTCCTAGTGTATGGCAGCAATGGAACGCACCGAATGCACCGGTGACTAGTGTGGCTTCCAATGAAACCAACGACTCAAATGAAACCAATACACCGAATACATCCAATGATCCAGTTGTTATTCCAAAAACGGAATTACCAACCGCGGACGGTAAAGGTGCTATGGCAGATATGATGCAATTAGTCGTCTATCAGGGCAATGTCTATACCCAATCAGCAACATCGCTCGATGGTGCAGATGCCCTTGCGTTGCGTGGCGAGAAGCTTGGCACGACAACAGGTGGCATCCATGAGCTAAGCGGCCAAGATAAGTATACGGAGCTTGCTTCCAACATTGGTGAGGCAGACATTTATGCAGTAAACGGGTATGATCAAGACTTCCGAATCATGTCCTATACTGAAATTGATGGACAGGTGTACGCACAATTATTTGACAAGAATAATGATATCACTATTAATACAGGTGCCGATCTTATCGGTAAGCTGCATATTGAAGGTAATATTACGGCCGCGCAGTGGGAAACCTTTGCTAGCTGGAACAATGGATTACAGGAGCTGCAACAGCTGCCAGCAGACGAATCATTGAATGCCTTTGTCGCGGCATTGAATGCTGCTAAACCGATTGTAACCAGCCCAGATCTGGAAGAGAAATTGTACGGACAGGAAGATCGCAAAATGATCTATCTTACGCTACAAGACAAAACGAAAGTGTCCTTAGTGTTGTTCGGTGAAGGTCTAGTGCGTTACGGTAATGTACCCGTATTCCTTGAAGTGGAGCCAGGTGCATTTCAAGCGTTCTGGGATAGCCTGAGCGAATAAAATTATAGTTGAGCAGTGGGAGTGGAAGCGCGAAGAAGAGCGAGCAAGGCATATCATTGCCTTGCTCGTTTTTTTTTTTTGTATGCTGCATGAGAAATGAATTTGTACCGAGCAAGATCAGAAAAGGCGTTTAAGATTCTATTTAGAGAATTAGCATTGAGCAGGTGCAGACGAATATTTGGCTTAGATCAATTTAACCATCACATGCTCTCCATTAATGTCTTTTTCACCATTCAATTGAAAGCCGAATTGTGTATATAACTTCATCGCTGGCTTATTATTTTCATACAGACTGAGATAGATTTTCGTGCATGAGTATAGACAGACCATATGATCAATTAATGATTGCAGCAGTATTTTACCTAGTCCACGACCCTGATATTGCATATCAATCAGATAGCGATCCAACCAGACTCTACCATCTTCACTTTCGTTCGGAAACAAACCGTACATAGCGAATCCAACAAGACCCCATCCACATACAATCCAACAGGCTGATAAAAGGGACATTCTTTAGCATCTTGTAAGCATTTAGCAGGAGTTTCAATGTAGTTTTGTTGAGTGTGATGTACACGCAAGGATATGATATCACCTAAATTGTTTTGATCTACTTTTTTAATTTCTACTTTCATAGGAGACACCTTCTGTTACCCCTAAGGACGCCGTGCATTTTCCCTAGGGGTTTGATTTTGTTTATTACTAAATTTAAAATAAGGTATCCGGTTACAGGATAGTCAAGTGCAAAAGGGAGGGAAAACATGGAGGGGTTAACATATGTTTCAACAGGTCAGTTTGCAGAGATATGCCATGTAAACAAGAAAACGCTCTTTCATTACGATGAGATTGGACTCTTCAAGCCGACTTATGTGGATGACAAGGGATATCGATATTATTCGCTGAACCAACTGGATACCTTTTTAATGATCACTGCGTTGAAAGATCTTGGTATTCCGTTGAAGGAGATCAAGACCTATCTGGAGGAAAGAACACCTGATCATATTTTGCAGATGTCCAATGAAATGATTCACAAGGTGGACAAAGAAATGGACAAGCTAAAAAATATCAGAAATATTTTGCAAGAAACGATAGAGTACACTCATCGGGGACTACAAGCTTGGAAAAATGAGGTTCGTTTGATTGATCAAAAGGAGGAATATCTGATGCTTAGCCCAATAATCCAAGAATCGGATGTCCTTACGGATCTCCAGTGGTTAACATTCTTTAGAAAATTTGAGAGACGGACACAGTCAGCCAACACGTCATTTGTTGGAGCGATGGTAAGTGAAGATAATATTCATGCGGGGAAATGGGATGATAAGAGCTACTTGTTTGCCAAAACTCAAACTCCTGAGCTTGCCACGATGATTAAACCAAAAGGAACATACGCAGTGACTTTTCATCACGGAAGCTACGGAAATATCGGGATTACATATGCAGAATTAATGACATATCTACAACAAGAGGAACTCAGCATAGAATCATTCGCGTACGAAGAATATCTTGTAGATGAGGTGGCTGTTCAGAAAGAGGAAGATTATATCACTCAAATTACGGTGAGGGTATCTTCTAACTAGTATATAAATTGTTTATAAATGGTCAGAAATCTAGAACTAGGATATCTATCAGAACGAGCCTGCCCATGCTAAGATGAAGTTAAAAGGAGTTTTGGCTCATGATCGGAACGAGTGAAAAAGAAGAGTTATTATTGAATAGTGATCACCATTTCACAACCTTGCTAGAACTTGTTGAATCTGTACCTAGAGGCAAAAGAGGCCATTCAATTGAAACAGAAGAGAGAGACAAAAGTTTTCGCGATGTGCTGATGCATTTATATGAATGGCATGCCATGTTGGAGAGATGGTACCGAGAAGGCATGGATGGCGATATCCCTTCGATGCCTGCACCTGGTTTTAAGTGGCGTACGATTGATCAGCTCAATATGCAGATTTGGGAAAACTATCAGGATGTAACTTTGAACCATGCGATCAAAAAATTAAAGTTGAGCCATGAACGAGTGATGACGCTTATCCGAAATCACACCAACGAAGAAATCATGACTAAGAAACATTATAAATGGGTGAAAACAAGCAATTTGTACAGTTACTTTGCAGCTAACACTTCCAATCATTACGTGTGGGCAATTCAGAAATGTGAACGGATCGCCAAGGCGTTATGACATAATTGTTCAGAATTTGTTGAGTATTATGTGTTAAAATCTTCTTCATAAAATCGTGAAGTTAAGCGGAATAAATCTGAAGCTCAATAATGCATTCGACAACAGTAGTCAGGCATCGTCAATAATATCGTTTATTGAGAAAGGGACTACTCTTAAGCCAGCAGACAAAACCCTCAACAACTCGATTCAGTTTAATGACAAAAGAGGGATTGAAATTGGAAAGAAAGATTAGAAATTCTGCCAAAGCATTGATTATTCAAGATGGAAGAATGCTTGCCTTGAAGCACAAAGATAATCAGGATGTATATTATACGTTACCTGGCGGAACTCAGAATGCAGGCGAAGCATTGACTGATGCTGTTAAACGCGAAGTGGCAGAGGAAATAGGAGTCGATGTAGAGCCGTTGTCATTGGAGTTTGTGAACGAAGGTGTATACGGTGAAGCTCTTCATCGAGTAGATTTCTTTTTTTTATGCGAGTACAGGGGCATGCTGGATCATGCGAATCTGCACAATGAACAAGCCCATGAGGCGTATGAATGGTTGGAGATCCAAGATATTATGGCACAACCCCTCAACCCATCTAAATTACGAAAGCAGATTCTACGATTGGTTGCTGGAGAGAAAACCGTTATGTATTTAGGAAATGAAGAACATGAAGACTCAGAATGATTCATTTGAAGAGTCGGCCTGAATATCAGAGTTCATTTGCATGTTTGAGATCAAAAAAAGACCTCCAGCTTCGTAAGAAGACTAGAGGTCTTTGTCGTATCATTAGATAAATCGTTAAAGGCAACATTGCTATCGAAGGTATTGAACGTTCACATAATTGAACTCTACCAGTGAATTACGCTTGCTTTGTTTTAAGACGAATCACATTCCATGATGCTTTGTTCAGGACAGCTTGCACTTTTCCTTGATCTACCTTCGTGTGCCCGCCGTTGTGAGGCATAACGTTATGTGGGTTTGTTTTGGTATTGGTCGCTTTCAAGTCGTCATTTTCCAATACAATGTGCTCTACAAATGTAGTTTCGCCAAAAGAACGAAGGTCTACATTCAGTTCCATCTGTTCGTCCAGATGTCTGTTTACCGCAAAGATAGTGATCAATCCATTTTCTTCATCATGCACGCTGATTGCTTCCAGGTAAGGCACATCCGTGAAGTCTTTGGAATCGTACTTCGGTGAAGATACGATAGATTGAAGCACGGTGCCACGTCCGAAGTTGGATGCATGCATGAACGGGAAGTAGGTTGTTTGGAACCAGATCGCTCCGTTGTTCTCGGTCATGATCGGTGCAATAACATTGATCAGTTGTGCAAGACAAGCCATTTTCACCCGGTCTGCGTGTTTCAAAATGGTAATCAGGTAACAGCCTACCGCCAGCGCATCTTCATGCGTATATACATCCTCGAACTCCGGCGGTGCAATCTGCCACCGTTCTTCCATACGGCTCGTACCAATAGAGTTCCAGACATTCCATTCGTCTAGGGACAACATCAATTTCTTTTTACTACGTTTCTTCGCTTGCACAAAATCACAGATCGAAGCGACACTGTCGATGAATTGATCCAAATCCAGAGAACTAGCGAGGAAATCATATGTGTTGTCTTTATTATTGTTATAGTAAGCATGCAGGGACAGATAATCTACATTCTCATAGGAGAGATCAAGAACCGTCGCTTCCCAATCAGCGAATGTGCTCATACCACGGCTCGAACTGCCACATGCAACAAGTTCAATATTTGGATCAACCCATTTCATCGCTTTCGCAGTTTCGTTCGCAATTCTGCCGTATTCATGTGCAGTCATCGCTCCGATCTGCCAAGGGCCATCCATTTCATTACCTAGACACCAGGTTTTGAATTGGTGAGGATCTTTGTAACCATGAGAAATACGCAGATCGCTCCAATACGTGCCTGAAGGATGGTTACAGTATTCCACAAGGTTTCTTGCTGCATCAATACCACGGGTACCCAAGTTAACAGCCATCATCACTTCGGTTCCAACAAGCTTCGCCCAATCAGCAAATTCATTGGTTCCAATCGCATTCGTTTCAATAGTCCACCAAGCAAGCTCAAGTCTGCGTTTACGCTCCGCTACAGGTCCCACACCATCTTCCCAATTGTAACCTGATACAAAATTTCCGCCCGGATAACGAACAATAGGTACATTCAATGCCTTGATAGCTTCAATTGCATCTTGACGGAAGCCTTGCGCATCTGCAGTAGGATGACCTGGATCATAAATCCCTCCATACACAGCACGTCCCAGATGTTCAACAAATGAGCCGTAAACTCGCGGATCAACTTCAGCGATCTGAAAATCTTTATCAATAAGCATCTTAGATGTAAGCAAAATGAAAACCTCCATAGAATTGATATGTTTTATTTGTTTCATTCATACGTCATGTATTGAATTCGCCAAAAAGCAAAATCAATATATTGATTTGTTATCTAATATGTATCATAATGCTTTTTTAGGAGCAATATTATTTTACAGGGTTCGCAAAATAACGAATTCATAAAGAGGGGGGAAGTGGAGTTCATGATGCTCGGTACGGATGCTAATTCGCTAATCGTTTACGAGGCGCTTGCAAGCGAGGCTCGTTTAAATATTGTTCGTTTATTACTGCAAAAGAGAGAGATGCACATTAATGCGCTTGCCGAGGAGTTATATTTGAGCAAAGCCATCGTTAGTACCCATGTGAGCAAGTTACAGAAAGCTGGCATTGTTGGTAGCCGAATGAGGAGAGAAAACGGTGGAACCTATAAATTTTGTTACATCCAGCAAGAGTTTATGACGATTAATCTATCCCCAGAGCCAATGGCTGCACCTTACCATGAAGTCTCCATTCCAGTAGGGCAATATACGGATTATGAGGCATGGCCAACATGCGGGATTGCGACGACGACCCAAATCATTGGACAATACGATACGCCAGCATGCTTCATGGATCCGGATCGGGTGAATGCAGGCATACTCTGGTTAGCACGCGGGTTTCTCGAATATAAGATTCCTAATTATCTATATAAAGATCAGGCAATCACGGAGATCGAAATCTCACTAGAGCTTGGCTCGGAGGCTCCTCAAGTGAATGAGAACTGGCCGTCGGATATTCGTTTTACGCTGAATGGTCATGCTCTTGGAACGTGGACGAGTCCTGGTGACTTTGGGGATCGCAAGGGCAAGCTTACTCCACAGTGGTGGCATTCTGATGTGAACCAGTATGGTGTACTGAAAGTGCTACGAATCAATGCTGATGGCACGTTTATTGATGGGCAGCGCATTTCGGATGTCAAAATAAATGATTTGAATCTCAATACCGCTACATATTGGACGATTCGCTTAAGCCCAGAAGAAGGTGTACCTGGCCGAGGTGGACTTACGTTATTCGGAAAGGGTTTTGGGAACTATAACCAGGACATTTTGATCAGGTACTATTATGAACCAGTAGATGCTAAATAAATGGCTTTATTAATCTTTTAAGTAAGATTGCATTGGCTTTAAGTCTCTACCGATAAAATTAGCGGATACAGGCGTTAATTCTAGTTCTCTCGCCCATACAGAAAGTTGCCCGATATGATGAATCTCGTGGGCAATTAAATGATGTAATATCTCATCTTTTGTGTATTCATCTTCATCCCAGGGGACTTTTACCAATTGATCGCTTCTTTCTTCTGAATTGGTCTTTAAGAACTCAACGATTTCAGGTCGTAATGAATTTGAAAGAGCTCTTATCTTCTCAAGCGTTTTATAATTTTCAAAATCAAATATGACATCTTCCTTATCCTGGATACCACGAATCCAACTATATTCAACGTCAATAATGTGAAAAAGAGTGTACAGAATATTCTCTACTCCACCTATGCGGGTTTTTAATAGCTCTGCTGTTGTTAGTTGATTACACCAGTTAAACCATTCGTTTCTTACTTGCCAGTTGTATTCAAAGAACGTATTCATGATAATCACTCCGATCATAAATTTATCTAAATTGAGTGTAGATAGAACTATAATTACCCAAACGTTTGTTCTTGTTGAGAGTATATCAAAAATTGATATAACTATCAAAGATCAACACTACCCTTTAACACAGCCAAAAAACTAAATAAACAACTAGAATAATATGGAATCATAGGATATATTGGTTATATCCAAATATAAAGGAGCGAATTTTAATGTCTAACAAGGTGATTGTGCTTTAGGTCCACGAAAGGATGATCGGTTCAAGAAATTCCTTTTGTGGACATTGTAATGCGGGAGACCGCCTATCAATGTTTACTGGAGGAGATTATTATTCATTTTAACGAAGCTACTCACATTACCAACATGCATGTACTACCATTTGCATCCGAGATGTTCGACCTGGAAGGATACACGATTCAGCTTATCCCACCTCATGAGGGAGGTCGGAATATCGTGTACTCTTGTGATCAAGAGGGGCATGAATCACTCATTCTTCGTATTTCTTTTTTGCCAGATCGAAGCAGGAATGATTATTTGGCAGAGCTCGAATACGTCCGTTATCTGCATGATCATGGCGCAAGTGTATCTAATGTTGTAAATTCCAACAAAGGTCATCTACTCGAAGAAATCGTTTATGAAGGACATACATTCTATATCAGTTTGTTTGTAAAAGCCAAAGGCAAACTGCTTGTAGAAAACCATTATCAGTACCGGGAAGGGGTTCCCATTAGCGAGTACTATTATAATTGCGGCAAAGTTCTGGGCAAGATGCATCAGGAATCGAAAAGTTATATGCCCGTTCATCGCAGATATCCATTTCTGGAGAGATACAATACAGAAAAAATCGCGAGCTTAATTCCTGGAGCGTTCCCTCTGCTCAAAGAGAAGATGGCTGAGCTGCTGCAAACCGTTAAGCAATTGGAGTTAAGTCAAGAGAACTTTGGCATGATTCATTTTGATTTTAATGACGGGAACTACGCCATTGATTATGATACCGGTCAGATCACGGTGTATGATTTTGATAATGCTTGTTTTGGCTGGTACATGTTAGACCTTGCATCTATTTGGTCAAACGGCGCTGGCTGGATTCAATTCGAACCAGATGCAGACAAACGTAGACAGTTCATGGACGATTATTTCCAAACGGTACTTGCTGGATATACTTCGGAAACGCACGTTTCGGAAGCGATGCTGGAGAACCTGCCGTTATTCATTCAACTCAACTTGCTGGAGAACATTCTGGATATATTTCAGGTGATGCAGTATAACGAGCAGGAAGAGGAAGAAGATCATGATGAGCATCTCGCATATCTTATTAAATGTATGGAAGAGGACATACCGTTTAAAGGTTTTTTCCATGAGATGTATTCTCCAGATTCCCCTTTTGAATATGAGGAAAACTGAATACTGATGGATTACTTGTAACTCAAGATCGTGAATGAGTTCATTCAATAGGAAGAGGCAGCCGGTGTAGATCGGTTGCCTCTTTTTTGTAGCTTATTTTGATATAGATATGAATTATGGAGCTAAGGTGCACTATTCGAATTTGGAAGGGGGGACGTTATACATTTTTTTGAATGCTTTGGAGAAGGTGAAGGGATCAGGATATCCTAAAAATTCAGCGATTTGTTGGATTGTATATTTTTTCTCGTACAGATAGTCTCTGGCTCGATTCATTTTAATCTGATTGATGTACTGCCCCGGCGTGATCCCCAAAATTTTCTTGAAAAGCGAGATAAAATACTTCTCGGAGACACCCGCAACAGTCGCAAGCTCATTAATCCGGATGGCTCGGTGCAGGTTCGCATCAACGTACTGGAATACGCTCTGAAGAACATCCAGACTTCCTTCGCTTTTTTGAGACTTCCGATTCTGCAGAAATGTACCTGTATACAAGCCTTGCCCATGAAGCTCTAATATTTTTGCGATGACGAGAAGCAGAGTCGCTTTTAGATATAGTGGATTGCCAGAAGTGCCCTTGCTCTGCTTAAACCGTCGATAGGAAGATGCAAATAACGAGGTTTCTTCTTGAATCAAGTTACCAGGTACGATGCCTGGGAGTTGGAATTCACCTAGAATTCGTTTTTGCTCAGCGATACTAAAGTCAAAGTGCATATACACAAATCGACACACCTCTTCCGTTGTTGTTGCCATATAGGGCATATCTGGATAAAAAAATATGATATCGCCTTTAGTTGCGGTATGTTCAATGCCTTCAACGGTAATTTGAACTGAGCCCGCTGTAATCAACCACAGATCATAGTCAGAATGCGACTTGTGCTCAATCCACTTTCGATCGTGAGTCTGTTCAAGATAAGAGCTCATCCGAAGTGTAATATGGTCAGAGAGCTCATCGATTACACTCATATTAACTTGATGGGTGCGCATCAGATTAATCCTCGCTTTGTTTAACTTTATGACATCCTATAATTTGAATTAATACACAAAAGGGTTTGGAGTAGCCATATAATCGTACCATATGACATGTATAGAAAACTATCACACATTCCGATTTTGTGCCACTTTCTTATAATGAACTTATAACGTTACGAGGAGGATTAATTCATGAATGACACAACGATGCAGCAACATCCCAAAGTGGTCGTGATCGGCGCTGGCAGCCTGTTTTTTGGTCGTCAGTCCATCTGGCAGATGGTTCATTCCCCATACTTGAATCAGGGAACACTAGCACTTGTGGATACGGATGAGGAACGTCTCTCGAAAATGGTAACATTGGCTGAAAAGGTTGCGCGGGAGAATAATGTATCTCTTAAGGTGGAGGGATCTGTGGATCGAAGACAAGTGTTACCGGGGGCAGACTTCGTTGTACTCAGCTTTGCGGAGCAATCGGTGAAGTATCGTGGTATCGACTGTGAGGTTTCTCTGAAGTACGGTATTCGAATGTGCTCCGGTGATACGATTGGACCAGGTGGGATCTTTCGAGCTATGCGTGAACTGCCGGTTATTATGGAGTGTGCAAAAGACATTGAAGCCCTATGCCCTGTTGCCTGGGTCATTAACTATATTAATCCATCAACGGTTCATGGGATTGCGCTACATCGTTATGCACCACAGCTCAAATCGTTTGCACTCTGCGATAGCCACCATATGCCACACAAGAAGGCCTACTATGCTGTGCGAGCCGGAATCATCGGAGACCTTAGCGAGTTTACCCAAGAGATCGATCAGAAATTTGATTTTCGCATCGCTGGTGTGAACCACTTTACTTGGCTACTCCAAGCCGAGTTTGAAGGGGAAAATGTGATGCCGAAAATTGCTGAAGCGATGCGCAAGCTGGCAGGGGATGAGAATAACGGCGGCGATCGTGGTGCTAAAGCTCTTTTTAACGATGCAATTACGTACGAGTTGTATGATATCTTCGGTATTATTCCTACATGCACAGCACACACGAAGGAATATGTTCGATACTGGCAGGGTCACGGTAAGTCTGCAGATTCGATCCCGCCTTTATCCATCTGGGAGACAGAGGATCGATATCAGCGGCACGACGAAATGTGGCAACAGGTGGATGATTTTCTTGCAGGAAATATCCCGATTGCTGATTACATGGGCACATTCGGGCCGGATCATGCTACAGATATTATTGAAAATATGGTGGGTAATCTGGGCAAGAAGTTCTTCATCAATACTCTCAATCAAGGTGCGGTAACCAATATGAATAAGGATTCATTTTTGGAGCTGTTATGTGACGTGAGTATGGATGGTGTTAAGCCAGTCCATGTAGGTGAGATGCCACGTGGAATAAGAGGTATGCAGGAACTTGTACTGGATACGCATGAGCTTACCGTCGAAGCTGTTCTGGATCAGAGCTACGAGAAGCTGAGAAGGGCGATGCTGACCGACCCGCTGGTGAATTCCATCAGTGATGCGGATAAGATCATACACGAATTGTTAGAACTAGAGCGTGAGATGATTCCGGACGGTTGGTACAATATAAATTAATGAAGAGACCACGTGAGTTCCTGGAGAGGGAATTACGTGGTCTCTGGTTATGGATCGTTATATATACGTAGTCATAGGTATGCCTAGTCCAGTTTTAAGTCACCTCAAACTTTAAACATGCCAGCATTCTCATTGTAATATGAGATAATAAATTCACGAAAGTCCTTAACGGAGGGAGAGAGCCATTTCCGCTTAACCCAAGACAAGCTGATCGGATATACGGAAGCTTCATCTGCAATTTGCATATAGTTCAAGCCCAGATTTCTACATACTGACACGGGAAGCAAGGCCACACCTTGATCAAGTCGGATAATTTCTAGCAACGTATGCGAATCAACCTCAAATGCAAGATTGGGGAGGAAGCCAGCTTTTTGGCACAGCATCGTTGTAAACCGACTGTACTCCTTATTGTCAGCCAGTGAGATAAAGGGCTCCTTCGCAACAACACCTAAGGATATGGTCGTCTCGCCACGATAAGCGTGATTCTTAGGTACAACTAGCACAATGTCTTCTTCAACAAGAACAACACTCTCAATCTCCTCGTCATCAATCGGATGGCCCGTTATCCCCAGATCCATATCACCTCTTTTCAAATTTGTAATAATCTCATTTCGGCTCCCAATGCCTTGCTGAAGCTTAGATTCAGGAGAAGCGTTAATGTAGTCTCCAATGAGACCTGTCAGAAATCGAGGATTCGTAATGGAGATTCGGATAGTGTTGGAGATTTGATGCTCCTCTGCCTTGATTTCCATCTCTGCATTCTCAATTTCTAAGAAAATTCGATTCACATGCTTCAGCAGAATTCTTCCCGACGCATTCAATTCAATCGTTCTTCCTTTTCTGTTAAACAGAGGTGTTCCTAGTTCGTCTTCTAACCGTTTAATGGTTAAGCTCAGCGAGGGCTGGGCTATATTTAGTTGTGCAGCAGCCTTAGATATATGTTCCGTATAAGCCACTGTCTGAAAATATTTGAGTTGAAGTAGCTCCATTCATGTACACCTCTTATTTATTCTGATAAATATATATAGTCCTTATTATGTATTATATTAAATTTAAACTTTGATGTAGAATTTATTTATGAGATAGAGATAAATTTGGATAAGGCAGGTGTCCTTTGATGAAAATCGATGTAAATAACATAGCTAACAATTTGAATACACCCTTAACGGCTCCGGCTTATCCAATGCCACCGTATAAATTTAAGAATCGGGAGTATCTAAATATTATATACCGAACGGATGAGCAAGCTTTGCGAGCTGCAGTACCAGAGCCTTTGCAGATCACAGACCCTCTGGTCAAATTCGAAGTGATGTGGATGCCGGATGTATCTGGGCTCGGTGCTTATACGGAAGCAGGACAAGTCATTCCCGTTCAATTCAATGGTGAGCATGGCGATTATGTGCACTCAATGTATGTAGACAATTTCCCGGCGATTGCCAGTGGTCGAGAGCTTACGGCATATCCGAAAAAGCTGGGTGCACCCAAGCTCTACACCGATTCAGATACACTCGTTGGTACGCTAGATTATGGAACACTTCGTGTCGCAACGGCGACCATGGGTTACAAGCATGTGGAAATGGATAAAGAGGCTGCTAAACGTGAAATATGTCGTCCGAATTTTATGATCAAGATTGCAACGGACTATAACGGTAATTTAAGAATCTGTGATCTAATTCGTACTCAAATTACAGATATTGAAGTGAAGGAAGCCTGGACAGGACCTGCCCGGCTTCAGCTCTTCGAACATGCATTAGCACCTCTTGCAGATCTGCCTGTGTTGGAAGTAGTATCTGCATCCCATATTCTTACCAACCTAACCTTAAATGCTGCACAGCCTGTATATAACTACCTAGAAGAGAAATAAGGAGGATACACAATCATGAGAATTGCAATTGTAGGAGCAGGATCTTTGGGAACGATCGTCGGAGCTTATCTAGCGGACGGTGGAATGGATGTCGAGTTAATTGATGCGTATCAGGAGCATGTTGAAGCTTTAAATCAGACAGGTGCCAAAGTGACTGGTACCACAGCGTTTCAGGCCAGAGTAAAAGCAATAACTCCAGAGCAGAAGTCAGGACAATATGATCTTATCCTACTTCTGACCAAACAACTATATAACGATGCGATCTTACAGGAATTACTTCCATTCTTGAAAGAAGACAGTATCGTATGCTCCCTGCAGAATGGAATCCCTGAAGATAAAGTCGCTGCGATTGTTGGTGAACATCGTGTCATTGCAGGCTCCGTAGAGTTCGGTGCTACCTTCATTGAACCTGGCGTGTCTAGCTTGACGACGGAATATACTCAGTTTAAGCAGTATGCTTTTCAGATTGGCGAGCTAAATGGTGAAGTTACCGAGAGAGTTGTGCGAGTTAAATCCGTTCTAGACCTGGTCGGAGGTACACATATATCGGACAATCTGGTTGGGACGAAATGGTCGAAGCTGTTAATTAATAATGCATTTAGCGGATTATCAGCAGCATTAAACGGAGAGTATGGAGATATTATCGACCACGAGGCTGGTATTGTGAGCGCAGTTCACATTGCGGACGAGACAATTAAGGTTGGACATGCAAGTGGAGTTCAATTTGTGAAAATGAATGGCTTCGATATTGCTTCGCTTGAACTGAACAGTGAGGCAGATATTGCTGCCCGAGTTCAAACATTTCGTACCGTGATGGAACCTTCAAGACTCCTTAAAGCAAGTATGCTACAGGATCTGGAGAAGAAACGCAAAACCGAGATTGATTATATTAATGGAGTCGTATCCAGTAGAGCGGCAGGCACCGGGGTGGCAACGCCATACAATGACCTAGTTGTTGAACTGGTTAAACAGGCTGAAGAGACCCAAACGGTTCCACAGTTTGGTACGAATATCAAAGCTTTTGAAGCATTATTGAGCGAGCAACAAGTCAACACGATATAACATAAATAGTTTGAACGAGCTCATCACCTTTATTGAAACTCTGAAAGACCTTACCAATCAACATCTGGTGAGGTCTTTTTTTTGCTATAGAGCAGCTCTTGGTTACAATTACAAAATAAAAACCACATATATCAAAACGAAGCTGAAATCATGTAGAATAAACAAATGCAAAATCAGATAGATTAAAAATCAAGTTTGTATATCAATTGAGGTGCACAATGAATCAAATATTATTGGTTGAAGATGATGAAAATTTAGTGTTTGGAATGGAATATACATTATCGAGCGAGGGGTATACCGTAACGGTTGCGGGCAGCCTAGAAGAAGCGAGAAATGCTTTAAAGACTGAGAATATAGATATGATTTTATTGGATGTAAATTTACCTGATGGGTCGGGGTACACCTTATGTAAGGAGATTCGGGCAACATCCCCGATTCCGATTATTTTTCTGACTGCTCTGGATGAAGAAGCCAATATCGTTGCCGGGCTTGATCTAGGTGCAGATGACTATATGACAAAGCCCATCCGAACGAAAGAGCTCCTATCACGCATGAAAGCTGTGCTAAGACGGAATACCAAGGCTAGAGAAGAAGTAAGTGTATGGCTCTCCGATCATATGGAAGTGCGTGTTCTTGAAGGTAACGTACTCAAGCACAATCAAGAAATTTTGTTAACGGCTATGGAATATCGATTGTTACTTATGCTCATGTCCCATGCCAAACAAATTTGCAGTCGCACAACCATTCTCAGTCATTTATGGGATTCATCCGGTGACTTCATTGATGACAATACGCTTTCGGTGCATATCCGAAGACTTAGAGAGAAGATAGAGGATGTTCCTGCGGCGCCGCAATATATTCTAACGGTTCGAGGAGTCGGTTACAAATGGAATGCAGATGTGGTAGGTCGATAGATCATGCTTGATGTTCTCCGTAATCCAGAATGGAAGTCTGTTGTTGTTAAAGTCATAGCATTACAAGTGATATGTATAGTAACGATGTTCTTTTTTATGAGCTATCAAATGGGTGAGATCAACAAGGCATTGTTGAATCAGAATGCTGCGTTAGTTGGATACGTGTTGAAGCAGGAGCCTCACCTGGAGAACAAGATTATCCATTTCATCACACAAGGGGCTCAAGCAAGTGAGGTTGATGAAGGAAAACGAGTGCTCTCACAATACGCCTACACAGAGGATATGCCTGTAGAGAATCAGCCTATTCTAGCCAATCATTCATCGCCGTTGCAATCAGCAGCAATTGTTTTGTTGTTTACCGTAGTGCTCTTGTTCTTGATCTACTGGGAATATCGTAAGGTATTCAGCAACATACGGACAATCTCTCACGCTGCAGAACAGGTTGTCGAACAACAATTCGAGAGGCCTCTTCCAGAGCATGATGAGGGGGACTTTGGCGCTTTAGGGCGTAGTTTCAATGCCATGGCCGACAGACTCCGTCACAGTCTAGACATGCTCCAACAAGAAAAGATTTTCCTACGTAATCTATTGTCTGATATATCCCATCAACTTAAGACACCATTGGCATCACTAATCGTATTTAATGAGAATTTGCTGAAGGACGATACGATGAAGCCGGAGATACGGGTGAAGTTTCTAGAAAGAAGTCAACGGCAATTAGAACGAATGGAATGGTTGATTATTAGTTTGTTGAAGCTGGCGCGTGTTGAGGCGGGTGCGATTGTTTTTCGGAAGGAGAACGTTCGGATCAGAGAGGTCATTGACCACGTGTTACAGTCACTTCGTAGTATATCTGAGCAAAGAGCGCAGAAAATCTTTATAGATGACCATGTAGACTTGTACGTGCAAGCAGATGAGGCGTGGTTGACCGAAGCATTCATTAATATTATTAAAAACGCATTGGAACATACACCACCTGAAGGTTGCATTTCTATTGAATTTGAGGAAAATACGTTGTTCCATACGATTAACATCAGAGATGAAGGTGAAGGCATCTCTGCTGAAGATCTGCCGCACATTTTTGAACGGTTCTATCGAGGTTCCGGTACGTCAAAGTCCCAGAGTATTGGAATCGGTCTATCCTTATCCAAGTCTATCATTGAAGAACAGGGCGGATTCATCAGCGTTGATAGCACGCCGGGACAAGGAACGGAATTCAGAATCTCGTTCAATAAAGGAGATCGATGAGGAAGCTTACGATATCGTAAGCTTCTTCTTCACTTGAATGTAAGCTTCCGTCCGTATAATAACAGACATGGATCGGAACTTAACTCAGGAGGTACTCAGGTGGAAATATTAAAAACCGTAGATTTAACCAAAACGTATGGTAGTGCAGATACCAAAGTTGAAGCTTTGAAACGTGTGAATTTTTCGGTAAAGCAAGGAGAATTTGTTGCAATTGTAGGAGCAAGTGGCTCGGGTAAAAGCTCTCTTCTACATCTTCTCGGAGGGGTCGATCAGCCAACAAGTGGACAGGTTATCATCGATGGAACGGACATCTATAGTAAAAACGAAACGGAACTTGCGTTATTTCGCAGACGAAAGATAGGATTTATTTTTCAATCGTACAATCTGATCCCAGTATTGACCGCAGAGGAAAATATCCATTTGCCGATGTTATTGGAGAACAAAAAAGTGGATAAAACATATGCATCGGAGCTGATGGACATTCTAGGTTTGACGGACCGTAAACATCATTTACCTTCTGAAATGTCTGGCGGTCAGCAGCAGAGAACAGCGATTGGACGAGCATTAATCAATAAACCCTCGATTATTTTGGCAGACGAGCCAAGTGGTAATCTGGATAGCAGAAGCAGTAAGGAGATTATGGAGCTATTAACGTACTCCGTTAAAAAGTATCATCAGACGTTGATTATGATCACACATGATCTCAATATAGCCAAAACGGCCGATCGCGTTGTAACGATTAAAGATGGCGTGCTTTATCAACCCGGTGAGGTGAATACGCATTGAGAAGTTATACAGGCCTCACTGGAAAGTATGTAAAAGGTCAGAAAAAGAGATCGTTGTTAACGATTTTTGGTATTATTCTGTCCGTTACGTTACTTACCTCCATTGGTACGATGGGGATGAGTTACTGGGATAAGACCGTCAGACAGACGATCCGTGACTTCGGGAATTACCACGTTTCCATGAACAATATCCCGGGAGAAGCGGTCAACAAGATCGAGAACAATACAACCGTGAGAAGTGCAGGGGTCGCAAGTAGGGAAGGATATGCCATCATTCGTGAGTCTAAGGAACAAGAGAAGAAAGAGGACCCCAACGCAGCGCCATATCGCTACTTGAATGTCAAAGGATATGATGCAAATGCGCTAGACATGCTTCAAGTGAAGCTGGATTCAGGACGTTTGCCTACGAAGCAGAATGAAATTATCCTTTCGGCCTCCAGCTTGAGTTATTTTCCAGTCAAGCCGAAGCTGGGCGAGCGTATTAACCTTAACCTTGGTATTCGTAAAGAGGCTTCTACAGGTAAAGAACTTCAAATAAGCGGCTTAGGCGATTTTGGCTGGGGGCTTGACGAAGCGTTTGAGGCACAATCGGCACAACAATATACGGTCGTCGGCTATATGAAGCGCCCAAGTACAGGTGATTGGTCTTCACGATACATCTTTCCTGCTATCACGTATGATGATCACCAGAATATTGACCAGAACAAGAAGTATTTCGTATATATGCAGATGAAATTGTTGGATCACATCGAAGAGAAAATGGGTAATATGATCGACGCCCTGCAGCTGGGTTATGCCGAAAAGGATACCGCTAAGCAACTGGACAAAGAAAATGATCTGAAGGATATCCGAATTGAATACAATAATGAGCTGCTTAAAATGTACGGCAAAAGTACCTATGAAGGGGTCAACCTTAGCTTAAGCCTGGCTATTGTAGCGGTTATTGCGATCGTGATGATATCTACTATTGCTGTTATTTATAATACATTTCATATCTCCGTTCTCGAACGAATTTCGCAGTTTGGTATGCTGAGATGTATAGGAGCTACGCCAGCTCAAATTCGCAAAATCGTATTGCAGGAGGCGGCATTACTCAGCTTAATTGGCATACCGATTGGACTTCTGATGGGCACGTTATTTATGAAGGTACTCTTCTATAATATCAGCTTGATCGCACTCGGTTTCTTAAATGATATGAGAATGGTGATCTCTGTCCCGATCTTAATCGTAGCGGCTTTGCTCGGTTTGCTCAGTGTATACTTCTCGGCCATAGGGCCAGCCAAATTAGCTGCCCGTGTATCCCCACTCGAAGCACTTAAGAGCACAGGGAAGGTTGAACAAGTCGCCAAGGTTAATACATCGCATGTTGCCCAGAAGCTGTTTGGTATCATCGGACAATTTGCCGGTCGTAATCTAAAGCGGAATAAGAAGAGGTTCAGAATTACAGCTTTATCGATGATTATTAGCATCGTATTGTTCATCGTATTTAGTGGATTGGTCGATTTCATGCGTCAGAACACCCAGGTCTCTGGTGCACAGTATTCGTATTCGTTATCCTATGATAACCCCGCTGGCCAAATGGACGATATGGTATATGAGCATATTGCAGGCCTTGATGCGGTAGATCATGCCTATAAGTTTTACAACAGTCAGGTGGCTGCGATCATCCCAGAAGATAAGATTAATCCGGAGTATATGGCGCTGAATGGAGCGCGATATGTTGTTGCAGAGGACGAAGGATACCGAACCGATAACAATTTCTTAACCTCGTATGGAGATAACGGACTGGAAGCGCTAGAAGCAAAACTTGTCGCTGGAAAAATAGACAAAGATACGATGAACCAGGAGAACGGAGTTATTGTTCAACAAAGAATAAGTCTGTTCACAGACGATGGCAAAGAAAAGATTCTGGATCAAACAGAGTTCAAGGTAGGGGATCATATTCGGATTAGAGATATGAATTCTCACGGATATCAGACTGTAACTGTAGTCGGAATTGTTAATCAGGATCTGCTTTCAATGGAGTATAATAGCAGCCAAGTTGTTACCTTCATCACGACTCCAAAAGTGTACAAGCAGATCACTGGCAATGATGCCTATTCTAGAATCTTTATCCTGGCGAATCCTGAACTTTCGAATAAACCGATAACCGATTATCTTCAATCCTTGAGTGAAAAGGATGCGGGATTTAACTACAATGATCGCGTGACGGAAATTGCACAAGCTCAAAATGATGCCATGACGTTAAGTATCATTTTATACGGATTTATCGGTGTTATTGTAGTTATTGCATTACTGAATATTGTGAACACGGTAAGTACGAATCTAGTTCTACGTACCAAAGAATTTGCTGTACTCAAGGCTATTGGCATGACTCAGCGAGAGTTGAAGAAAATGATTATCCTTGAGGGTGTGTTCTATGGTTTATTTGCGGCTACGATAGGAACGATTCTGGGCACTGTTCTGCATTATGGAATACATGCGCTCTTCTCAGGTGCAGTTGATACAGCCTGGAGCATACCATGGTTAAGTTTAGGCATTGCTTTTGTTGGAGCAGTGGTTGCGACATTGCTTGCAACGATCTGGCCATTGCATCGATTGAACAGAGTGAATATCGTAGAGGCTCTTCGCACTGAGAATTAGGAGAAGGCATTTGCGCAGACCATAAAGATACTAGAAAGGTATCAGAAAGACATCGTAGAAAATCATAGAAACATCGATGTACCACACAAGTCTCACAGAGCCGGATCACCGTTGATCCGGCTATTTTATTTGTTATACGATTGGAAGAGTGATGGATCACCACCCCCAGTGTATTAAGTCAAGTTATACAATGGTTTCCCTAACATTTTACAAAAATGATGGTTGTTTTGATATAATAGTTACTTGAATCAATTTCATAACTCAATGGTATTATGAAATTGATTTACTTGTTGTTGCTTTTTTGTTATTTACATCATTCGGGGGAGATTGGTTATGCGGAAGCTACGTTGGGAAGTTGTTATGGCTATTATCGGATTTTGGTTTGTGTTGTTCATGACTTGGAATGAATATTCGAAAGTTCTAACGATAAGTGTTGTCTTGATGGGTATATTTATCGCGTATATTCGGATTCATTTGTATCCTTTGGGATTCGATAAGAACATTGAGCGGGTCGAGTCTTATTTGCGGAATCAGCAAAACACACCTGGGATGTACATCAATTATGTTCTAGCCAATAAGCTGGATGACGAAGCAGAGATCGTCATGGAGCAGATATTACTCAAATATAAACAGAAAGCATCACAAGCCCCGTTCAAGGCAGCTTATGGATTTTATAACAAGGACATGAATGCTATTCGAGAAGCTATTCCTCATATTCGTTGGTCCGATTACCGGGCATATTATGAAACGTATCTTCTGATGGAGGAGGGCAACAGCGAGCAAGCACGAGAACGACTGAAGTCTATCAAGAAACATTGGATGAGGTCTGCGCTGCTAGGAGGAATAGAACTCAAAGCGGGTCGAAGAGATCTTGCCATACAGCTTGCGAAAGAAGCCCTTCATGTCTCTAAGGGTGTCCACCATTATGTGCTCTATAAGGAATACGAAAGATTATACCCAGAAGTTGTTGAAACCGTATCATAAACATGACATATTAAGCACTGAAAGTAGCGTGGTCACTTATGAACATCGAACAGATTATACAAGAGCTAGTCCGTCATAACGTGTTAAACTCTATTGCTATTCCAGCCAAACCATTGAGTGGAGGCACAGTGAGTAAGCTATATCTTATAGAACGCACAGATGGTAATCCGTATGTCGTGAAAATAAATGAGCCTCAAGTGGTTAAGTCTGAATCGATCTACCTAAACCGTTATCAACCATCACACTTACTCCCGAAGCTTATATTTTTAGAACCCTCAAATACGTATCTCGTGTACTCGTTTATCACCGGTTCAACGGATTATCCTGATGGGAATAAAACAGAGATATTGCAGACGCTTGTTCATGGGCTTATTAATAATTATAAGCAGGTAAGTGCTGGGCAAGGCTGGGGATGGGTGGATCAACCGAGTAAATCATGGCGTGATTTTCTTGAAGACGAACGTTCTGAAAAATCTCAAATGATCGGGTTACACTTAGGTGATGAAGATCATGAACTGGTATGTAATCTGATACAAGGCATGGAGGAAGAGAAGGAAGCATTTTTATTGCACGGAGATTGTGGTGTACATAACTTTATCTTCGAAGATGGGCGATTAAAGGGTGTGATTGACCCTACACCTGTCATTGGAGATCCCTTGTATGATGTAATTTATGCATTTTGTTCATCTCCTGATGATCTAACGATAGAAACATTCCATTTAATCTTAGATCAGGTTCGCTTCAAGGGGGAGGCATCCGTAACGACGATTTACGAGAAAGTTCTCATCGGCTTATACCTGAGAATTGGAACTGCCATCAAACATCATCCGAGCGATCTGGATTCATATCTGCTATCTTGGCAGTATTGGAGGGCAATTGTAATCCAGTGCTAGAATAAGGGGGCTTAGAGTCATGATCAAGTTGACTAGAGATGGGAAATACGCCATGACGATTCGGTTCGATCTACATGGTGTTAATGATCTTATTGAAGCGTTTCAGAATGCACTAAATGGCGCTCAGGGCAACATTGAACTAGACGAACCATCCATGGTTGGAAATAAGAAACTTAAGAAGTTGACCTTCTCCTGTAACAATGAACTGGATCAACTAAGCTATGATGTATCTAGCCTTATTTTTGGTTTGGAAGATGAGGTTTTAGAATATAATCTGGGTAGATTAGAAGAGTGTATCGAAAGTCTACATTTTGCTCCAGCTGAACTCTGTGAAGTCCGCTTTGGCAAGATCAATATGACGATTTACGGTATTTTGGAAAACTCTTATGAAGAGGGTATGTAGTCCAAAAGTTTTGATGAAAAATTAATCATTAATAATGAATGGATAATAATTACATTGACATCTTCAGCGTTTTCTAAAATAATAGAGTTTAATTGAATACTGGTACCTTTAATTCAGTCCAGAGAGGCTGGCAAGGGCAGCGGATTTTATAATCACGCAGGAATCGGGGCATATCCATCAGGGATGCTCTGTGTCTTCGCGCGGATTATAATGCAAGAAGAGGCTACTTGTCAGTGTGTAACTTGACGAGTAGCCTCTTTTTTCTGCTTTTTTTATGGTATCAGAACACTTTATTTTGGAGGTATTCTGATGAGCAAACAAGATCAAGAATTTTCATGGCAAGAGGTACCAAAGGCACAACGAAACCATTTTTGGAAGACGTTATCTGTTATGCTTGGGTTCACATTTTTCTCAGCAAGTATGTTGGCAGGTGGAACACTGGGCGTCAGTCTGACATTCATGGAATTCATCGGCATTGTACTCGCGGGTAACCTAGTGCTCGGGATCTACACAGGAGCGTTGGCACATATTGCTGCCAAGACGGGATTGTCCACACATTTACTTGCAAAATATGCGTTTGGTGCGAAAGGGTCGTATCTTCCATCATTTCTGCTTGGATTTACACAGGTTGGATGGTTCGGTGTCGGCGTAGCGATGTTTGCCATCCCGGTCGCTAAAGCGATGGACTGGAACGTATATCTATTGATCATTGTGTTTGGTCTTGCGATGACCGCATCCGCTATTTACGGCATGAAGTCATTGATCATTCTTGGTTATATTGCAGTTCCCGCAATTGCTATTCTGGGTAGCTACTCGATGTTTGAAGGGGTTAACACGCTAGGTGGTTTACAGGGATTACTTGACTACACACCAACACAGACGCTTACTGCGGCGGCAGCATTGACGATCTGCATTGGTTCATTTATTAGCGGTGGAACACTAACGCCCGATTTTGCTCGATTCTCCCGTACTTCCAAACAAGCGGTTACGGCGACAGTTATTGCATTCTTCTTAGGGAATTCACTCATGTTTCTATTTGGTGCTGTAGGAGCGATGGCTTATAATCTAGCAGATATCTCAGAAGTTATGTTCCTGCAAGGACTGATCATCCCAGCAATTATCGTTCTGGGTCTGAATATCTGGACGACTAATGATAATGCGCTATATGCTTCTGGGCTCGGGTTTGCCAACATCACCAAAATATCGAAGAAATTCTTCGTGATCGTTAATGGTATCGTAGGTACAGTGTTTGCCATGTGGATGTATAACAACTTCGTTGGTTTCCTGAATGTGCTGGGTGCAGCTGTTCCATCGATTGGAGCCATTATTATTGCAGATTACTTTATTGTGAAACGTAGATCGTATAAGCCTTTTGCTGAAATGAACTTCAAAAATGTAAACTGGATAGCGATGATTGCTTGGGCCATCGGTGTTGCATTTGCTCAGCTTGCACCAGGGGTAACACCACTTAACGCATTACTCGGAACAGCGGTAGCTTATGTCTTGCTCATGATGATTGTTCCAGCAAAAGAAAATAAAGAAAAGGGGAATTTGAATGATTATACAGAACGCAAAATTGCGGGGTAAAGAAGGCCTTTGGAATATTGTAGTAAAAGACGGAAAGTTTGTGCAGATTACAGAAGCGCTGGAGACGACAGCTAATGACGAAGTCATTAATGTCAACGGCTCACTTGTACTGCCACCATTTATTGAACCACATATCCATCTGGATACAACACTTACGGCAGGGGAGCCAGAGTGGAATCTAAGCGGTACGCTGTTCGAAGGGATTCAACGTTGGTCTGAGCGCAAGGCGTTCTTAACTCATGAGGATGTCAAAACCCGTTCCAAAACGGCATTGAAATGGCAACTGGCTCAAGGCATCCAGCATGTGCGGACACATGTCGATGTGACTGATCCAAGCTTAATTGCAGTAAAAGCGATGCTCGAAGTAAAAGAAGAAATGGCTCCATATATGGACATCCAGCTTGTTGCTTTCCCGCAGGAAGGTATTCACTCGTATCCAAACGGCGCGGAATTGCTGGAAGAGTCACTCAAAATGGGCGTTGATGTGGTTGGCGGCATTCCGCATTTTGAATTCACACGTGAATATGGCGTTGATTCCATGAAAGTCGCGTTTGATCTTGCTGAGAAATATGACCGACTGATCGATATTCACTGTGATGAGATCGATGATGAGCAATCTCGATTCATAGAGGTTGTGGCGAAGGAAGCTTACGAACGAGGACTAGGCTCCCGAACTACGGCTAGCCATACAACCGCGATGGGGTCATATAATGATGCTTATACGTATAAATTGTTCCGCCTATTGAAGATGGCTGATCTGAACTTTGTGTCTAACCCTCTCGTTAACATTCACCTGCAAGGACGCTTTGACACGTATCCGAAGAGAAGAGGACTGACTCGGGTGAAGGAGCTTCAGGAAGCAGGCTTGAATGTATGTTTCGGTCATGATGATATCTTCGATCCATGGTACCCACTTGGTACAGGCAACATGCTTCAAGTGCTGCATATGGGCATCCATGCTTCACAATTGCTTGGATATGATCAGATCGTGAATTCAATTGATCTCATTACCCGCAATAGTGCAAGAACGTTGCATATTGAGGATGTATACGGTATTGAAGAAGGTAAGCCAGCGAACTTCATCGTGCTTGAAGCAGAGAATGAATATGAAGCCATCCGTAAACAAGCAGGCGTGCTATATTCCTTCAGAAATGGTCGTAAAATTGCAGAGACGAAACCGCGTGAGACATCCATCCTATTTGAAGGTGGTTCAGAAAAGGTTACGTTCAACAAATAATAGACATGGCCTGATTATGATTGAAATAGAGTCACCACTATTTTAGATATCACTTTTTAGGTATATCCCCTTTTAGTAGACAAGAGAAAAGTCAATGTTAAGACGGACTTAATCTTGCTATATGAAGGGGATTTTTTTATGAAGCGAACCATGGATTGAGCCTAAGACCGATCTGCTATACTTAGGAATTAGAATGGGTTATATTGGAACAATAGTCCAATGAGGTGATTAAATGACAAACAAGAACCTTTTATTGCTGGTGACAATCTGCATTATTATGGTTGTTGGAATTACTATTGTAGTTTTAAGTTTAGTCAAAAGTGATGCTTTTTCATTCTTAAATCAGTTCCGTAGCTTCACGGTGACCATTGATAACCAATCCGATTTTAATCTATCCTCTGTAGAGACGGGCGTGTTAGTAACTGGAGCTCAAGGCGTGACAGTTGAAAGTGGATCTAAAGATATGTATGGTGCAGAAATAAAAAGTGGTGAAGTAATCAAAATTCGTCCTAACCTAAGTTTATCTGGAGAAGGTGGGATTTATCTAAAGATCACTGATTCAAATGGTGAGACTACCAACAAAATGATATGTTCGTACACAGAATCATTGTCAGGTTACTCCAATGTCATTGTCACGAATAACAATGTTAGTGTCAAAGAGCAATGTAATTAAATGAATCAAAGTATGATTTCTTACATGGTTAATGGGGGAAGAACAGTGAACAAAACGGAACGGCAGCTCGCAATAACGCTTGAACTTCAGCGTAATAATAAGATGTTGAGGGCGGAGGATCTGGCTGCTCAATTCGAGACTAGTGTAAGAACGATATATCGAGATATGCAGGCTTTGAGTGAAGTGGGAGTGCCTATTTTTGGAGCCCCTGGACAAGGTTATGCCTTGATGGATGGGTATTTTCTCCCGCCAGTTACCTTCACTGCAGAAGAGGCAGTAACACTACTGTTGGGTACGGATTTTATCTCACAGAGGCTTGATAACAAATACAGTGATGTAGTTGAACAAGTACAGAGAAAGATTGAAGCTGTTTTGCCAGAAGGAGTACGTGAGGAGTCGACTCGTATACGCGAAACGATGAGAGTGATTCATGCGGGTGAACCGCAGATCGACAATAAGGTCAAGAGCTACTTAAGTCAGGTGCGTCAAGCTATTTTGGAAAGACGAAAAATACGTATGACCTATCTGAAAAAAATAGCTGATTCTGATGGAACTCGTAAGAGCATGCGAGAGGTTGATCCTTACGGTTTGACACTCGTTCAAGGAAACTGGACATTGATCGGACGTTGTGACACTCGTAAGGATATTCGACACTTTCGCTTGTCACGAATGACAGACCTGGTTGTGTTGGAATCACGTTATGTTATGCCGCAGGAATTTCATCTTATGAACTATCGTCCACAAGATAAGAGAAATCAACAAGTAACGGTTAGAGCGAATGTTAAAATAGCTGACAAAATTGCAGAGACGGGTCACTTTTATATCGAGGCTACTGAGGAACAGAACGATAGTCTTCTGGTAACTTATCGTGTCCATGATCCAGAAGAGTTGGTACCCTATATCTTAGGCTGGGGAGGCGACGTTGAGGTGATTGAACCGCAGTCTTTGTGTGAACGAATACAAGAAGAGGCCAACCGAATTCTAAATCGCTACCGAACCATTTGATCGAAGCTACTTGTTCCAGTAAGATGTAAATGAAGGATAACTTGACAATATATTCGTTATTAAATTATAGTCATTGTAAAGTTTGCTTTACAATTTGTGTCAAGGAGAGCTTGCGTTTGAGCAATCACGTTGAACGTTTACGGCTCGTGTATCTAACACAACTATTGAGCAGGTTTTTATTTTGGAGGATGAGTGATGACGGAAAGGGGAATAAAAAAAATGCAAGCATCGGAGAGAACATGTAAAGATTGTGGGGGAACTTCGTTCGTTGAAGCGATGGATTTCATTAATCTGCGCCCAGTGAATCAAAAGATGTCGCTTGGTTCTGAACGAGTGTACACCATCTGTCTTGATTGCGGTGAGGTTGTATCCATTAAAGTGAAGAATCCGGAAAAGTTGAAAAAATAAGCTTATACACTCGCTTAACCACAGATAGTCATATTCAGATTGAAATCATAGATTCATTCGAAGTCGCTCACGGAGCGGCTTTTTTGCTGCGCATTTACAATTTTACACAAGAACCACACACTATAGCATTTATGAAAAGCGGAACGACGAGAAACTCCGTTCCAAGAACGAAAGCTCCCGTCGATCAACAAGCTAGCTATTGTGCTTAAGACCCTGCTTGCGTAAAATCCTACCTATCGATCTGCCAATTGTACGACATCGTATAACATTCATTCATTTATTACTTCAAGTTGCCTTTGCGCCCTGTAGGAAGAGGGAAACTACCTTTTGGGCGAGGGCAAGGTGTGATTCATACTTTTGTGGATTGTTTTCACGATTACCCATTAACATTAGCGTCGAGAAGGTCTCTGCCAAGAACATGGGATCTTCTTCACGAAGGATCTGCTGATCCATAGCGAGCCTGAAATGTTCAGCCAGCAATTCATGGATCTGCAGCTCAGCTTCACGGATTTCACGAACTTGCTTTTCATCAAGAAAAGACTCAGCTTCTCTCATCATCGTTTCGATCTCTGCATGAGGATTCGCTAATCTCGCCTCAGCCAATCGCACTAAACCGTGCTCCAGATGGTCGACTTCGTTCAACAAATGTGAAGTGACCTTCCGAACATTGTTAAGCATCGTTGTCATCGCTACCTTGAATAGTTCGGGTTTGCTCGCGAAATGATAATAAATAGTTGGTTTGGATACCCCGCATTGTTTCCCAATTTGTTGAAGCGAGACTGCTTCGTAGCCGTATTCTTTAAACAGTGTGGACGCTGTATAAATAATTGTCTGCTGTATGGATATATCAGTGTCGGCCTGTTTGGGTCTTCCTCGTAACCGTTTTGCTGGTTTCTCTGGCATTGCATTCGCTCCTTCACATGAATATTTTATGACAAATTTCGATCATTAGCAAAATCCTCTTGTAATTTTACTTACCGGTAAATATAATTTAAATGTAATCCAATTCGTAACAAGTAAAGGTGGTTTTATTTTGAAAACGGCGCAACGCATGAGCAGATGGAAAAAAATACTGATATGGATAAGCGTGGTCGTCGTAGCTCTTGTTGTGGGTTTGTTTGTTTACCTATCCTCGGTTACATACAGCCCATCCGAACAAGCTGAAACAGCTATGCAAAGTGACGAACAGGTATTGGTTACCGAGGTGAAGCAGGGATACCGCTTTGAACCAAAGGGGACTGATGCAGTAGAGCCCAATATCGTTTTTTATCCTGGAGGTCTGGTGGAACCATCTAGCTACTCGCCACTAGCGAGAACGATGGCTGAACATGGTCACCGAGTATACATTGCCAAGATGCCTTTGAATCTAGCCATTTTTGGACTGAACAAAGCAGATTCGTTTATCGCTGAACATCCTGATGAAGCTTATGTACTTGGTGGTCATTCACTTGGTGGCGCATTTGCTTCACGGTATGCCGCGGAGCATGCGGATCAACTTGAGGGGATTTTCTACTTGGCATCTTACGCTGATGACGGTGGGAGCTTGAAGGATACCAACTTATCGGCACTGCAAATTACAGGATCCAATGATGGCGTATTGAACTGGGAAGAATGGGAGAAAACAAAAACTAATCTTCCGAAGGATACGACATTTGTCAGTATAGATGGAGGCAACCACGGACAGTTTGGATCGTACGGCATGCAAAAAGGAGACCGTACACCTGGAATTACCGAGGATGAGCAGCTCAAGCAAGTCGTTCAAGCACTAGATAACTGGTTTAACTCGTTGAACAAGTAAAGCAAAGAGGCTCGAATCGTTAACCATTACGGTTACTAGATCGAGCCTTTTGTATTATTAAATCTGGTTTAGTGAGTGATAAGTGGTCTGCTTTGCAGATAGATGTCCCAATCAGGGCTTGATCCAGTAACGATTTTATCCGCAATTATTTTGGCTAATACACCATTATACACCGTCCCATTGTCTCCGTAAGCCATAATGACATAACAATGAGGATAGGTATCATATTGGCCGATTACAGGTAACCCATCATGCGTTCCCCCGTAGAAAGCTCCCAAATAAAACTCGGGTTCTGCCGGGATGTCAGGGAACAATTGGTTAAACTCCTGAATGAGTTTGTCTTTACTCGCTAAGAGCTTAGAATCTCGTGTAGTGACGTACTCCGTATCCTTGTCCATCCCTCCGATAATGATTCGATTGTCTGGAGTGGTACGCATGTAGACATAGGGACGGGCGGTTTCCCATATTAATGTTCGTTTGTACCAGCTCGACCAATCGTCAATAGGTTTCGTAATGACAGCGTAAGAGCTCGCTAACGTCGCATTTTTCTCAACTTTAAACTCACGATCTTCATAACCGGCAGCGATAATGACATGTTTTGCCCGAATTTCACGACGCTCCTTGGTGTAGAAAACAGCGTAGTCCTGTTCGAATCGTTTTCCCGTTATCTCGGTGTTCTCATACATTAAGCCACCATGAGATCTTACTTTCTCAAGAAGTCCATATACGAATTTTAGCGGATTCATCTCAGCATCATCATAATAATACAGAGCGCCTGCTTTTTGAAAAGGATACGCTTGCTTGATGTGGTGTTCATCCCACAGATCTACCTTGAATCCATATTTTTGAAGTAGAGCATACTCTTCGGTTAGAGCAGAGACATCTTCCTCGTAACTTGCATAATACAAGCTGTCACGTCTTGTAAAATCTGGATGAATAGGTAGCTCGCTACTGACTCGCTCAATATCATTAATCGCTTGTTCACATAGCTTAAGGTGACGAGCAGCCACTGCTTCGCCAAAGGAATTGCTAAGCGATACAAAGCTCTTCTCACCGGCATATTGAATCAGAGCTGTATTGGTGCTGGTGCTACCTTCTCCGGCTTTTCTTTTGTCTACAATGACTACTTTCAAGCCTTGCTCACTAAGGATGTTGGCACACTGAGCACCTGAACTCCCAGCGCCAATAATGAGTACATCACAGGATATATCTTCTTCCAGCTTAGGATAAGAGGGTGGGTTAACAACCGTTGTCGGCCAGTACAATTTTCCACTTTGCAGATCCATACCAAGTCTCCCTTATATATATTCCGTGTGTAGTATGAGCATTATGATCTAACTCGATGCAAAGATGCAAAGACCATGAAGGCTAGGCGTTTATTGACTCTGGGATTGTAATTCTGAGCCTTCGTTAGAAGTGTGCTTACCACCCTTTTTACGGATCATGCTGATGATCAGCAACAGGAGTGGTAATAGACCGAATAAAAAAATAGATATATTTCCTAGAAAATCTCCCAAGGCTAATGTTTCTTCTAGGTTTTTTGGCAAATAAGCAATGATATAGAGTACAGGTAGCAATGCATATTCTATACCTGTGATTTTTCGGAGACTGAACAAATCTCGAATACCCACGGCGGCAAAATAGTGCTTAAACGCATATGTCGCAAAAATTTGCAAGAGCCAAAAAACGATAAAAAGCGATTCGTAGCGTTCAAAGAATATTCCTTCAATTTCGAAGCTTCGCACCATATCTAAAGTAGGCCAGGTTCGTGATTCAATACCGGGCAATGATAAATTCCCTACGACCATGACGATGGTAACCAGGTATATGATAGTGCAGATGAGAATGCTATAGATCGCGGCTTTATTACTTGTTTTGACATCCGACATGAGGGCTGTAATGATCAATAACACTTCATATCCGGAGTAGGAGAGAAATGAAGGTTTAATCCCCTTTAACACTGGGAGAAGTCCCTCGCCCAAAAGAGGTCTAAGATTACTCAATTCAAACATTCTACTGCTTAAAAGGAACACCACGGCTAACAATAAGAGAGTCACAGGTAATACGATCTCAAAAACGCGGATAATCACTTTAAGACCACCACTGATCATATAAATGCCAACCCATAAGCTAACCATGATTGTAACCCAACTCGGCGTACGCTCAAGGATGTACATGCTCGTAATCTCGGCCATGACTCTAACTTCGAATGAACACAGAATGACAAAATAGATAATGATCAAAAGTCCCACAACATATGAAATCCATTTACCTGTAATTTCAGGTACAAATTCAAATACGGATTTTCCAGGAAATCTGCGACATAACGTAACGAGAAGAACACTGATTAGTGCCACCAACACGCCGGATACAATAACGGAGATCCATACATCTGGTGTTTTGACTGCTTTACTAATGGTTCGAGGTAGTGTTAGAATTCCGGCTCCTAGGATCGAATTAATAACGACAATGACGACCTCAGATGTGCTGATCTTCGATCCGGCTTGTTTCATCCATCTCACTCCAAACTGGAGAATTTTTTTGTAGCATTCCCCAGTCCAGTTGTTTTATGTAAATAAAGGTGTTGACGGCATCCCTCCAATATCTATGGGCATAGTTATGTTTTAACGTTTGAGGCGGATGATATTATATTTGAATAAAAGCGTTATACCTACATT
Organism: Paenibacillus sp. ACRSA; assembly: GCF_022346845.1. NCBI lineage: Bacteria > Bacillati > Bacillota > Bacilli > Caryophanales > Paenibacillaceae > Paenibacillus > Paenibacillus sp. ACRSA. The sequence continues at coordinate 273,245 of NZ_JAKRNP010000005.1, forward strand.
CATAAGGAAATGGACAAGAACTGGAACGGCGAGATTGTTCGTTTCTGTATAAATCCACCCAAAAACGAAACTTGGAATGGTAATGTTGATAAGCATGATCGGTTTCTTGAAATATTGAATATGAAAACCGATGAACAACAATGAGGTTATAAGGATTGCAATCCAGTTACTTTCAATGAATACGTATAGTACATTTTGCACAATTCCTCTAAATAACATCTCCTCAAACAATGCGCCTACAAACATAAATAGCAAGAGGGTAAGGATTGAGGAATCCGGATAGCTTTTATTCGTGTCATCGATATATTTTGCAGGAATATATGAACTCAAAATGACCCCGAACAACAGTAGACCAATCGTAGAAAAGACAATAATCCCAATCATTTCTAAAGGCGAATCCAAGGATAAAAAATGTTGAAGTGTTAGTACATCATTAATGACAAGGGCAAAGATAATAGCTGCACAAATGAAAGAAAATGAAAGAAACACTAACCCAGCGTCTCTTAGGCTGAAATCCTTTGTTGTGTTAGTTAGCTTTTCCTTATGCGGTTCCATAGTTCTCCCTCCTTAGATCACATATTACCCAATTATCATGCACCAATATGGTGTTTCGCCTATATATTGTTGAAAAAGAGGAGCTGACGGATAGATGTATAGCTATTATCCCGTTTATTATTATCCTGGATTTCGACAAGAGCACTTTATGCAATGGACACCAACTAGTGTAGAGCTAAACAGGAAATTGCGGACACTTTGGGAACAACATGTTTTCTGGACAAGGTTAACTGTGAACAGTATTGTTGATGGGCTTGGAGATGCAGACCAGACTACGGCAAGACTTCTTCGTAATCCACAAGATTTTGCAGCGGTGCTTGTACCGATCTATGGCTCAGCTATTGCCAATGAGTTTGAGAAGCTGCTGAGTGAGCATCTGACCATTGCGGCAGAGTTGGTTACTGCACTAAAAGCTGGGAATACGACTACAGCGGGGGACGCCCAGAAACGTTGGTATGCTAATGCAGACGATATTGCTCAATTTTTTGCCAGAATTAATCCATATTGGTCTAAGGAAGAATGGCAACGTATGCTGTACGAACATTTAAGACTGTTAAGTGAAGCGGTAGCTACTCGTATTGCGAAGGATTACACAACGAATGTAGCACTCAGTGATTCAATTGAACAACAAGCATTAGAGATGGCAGACATGATGACAACCGGAATCGTTCAGCAATTTCCAATGAGCTTTCAAGGTTAGTATACTGTTACGCGTGTTATCGTAGTGTGGTTATTAAAGTTGATGTCCATCTGGGCATCGACTTTTTGATTTGTATTTGTTCTGAATTGATTATTTTCGCTCAAATCGTTAACATAGGATTCAATGTCAAGAAGCGAAGAGACATGAATAAGCGAATGAGATGGAGATTATCATGAGAAATTCAAAAATCCTTATTATTGAAGACGATGCACCTATTGCAGATTTACTTTCATACGGTCTTTCTTTGGAAGGGTATGAGACACGTATTGCTTCTAGTGGGGCCGACGGGATTCAAGCAATACAATCCTTTCAACCGGATCTGTTGTTATTGGACTGGATGCTTCCAGATCAAAGCGGATTGGATATATGTAAGAAGGTTACTGCTGAGTACAACATTCCGATCTTCATGATTACGGCGAAATCGGATATTACGGATAAAGTGCTTGGTTTGGAATTTGGTGCAGATGACTATATAACCAAACCTTTTGATCTGCGAGAAGTCATTGCACGTATACGAACCATTTTGCGACGAGTGGAGCAATCTAATCACAGGGATCAAAATGAGTTACATACAGAAATCATTCGTTTTCATCATATCGAGATTCGTCCTGAAGAGCGCCTTGTCAGTAAAAATAATCACCCTGTAGAGCTGACACCTAAGGAATATGACTTACTCATGACTTTAGTGAAGAATCCTGGTCGAACCTTCAGTCGGTCTGATCTGCTTGATGTAGTATGGGGGTACGATTTTGCAGGAGATACACGTACCGTAGATACACACATTCAACGACTTCGCAAAAAGCTTGATGCAACGGAAGATATTACCACCGTATTCGGCATTGGATACAAGTTCAGAAAAACGGGTGATTGACATGCATAGAATCAGTATCAAATTCCTTCTGGGCTTCCTGTTAATCTTCTCTTTTTCATTCGTTGTGTTGAGTCAGACGGTGAAGGAGATTATTCATTCGAGCAATCAAAACCTGATCACAACCGAGCTTGAAGGTCTGAAAAATAATAGCAACGTATACGTTCGTCAAACCTTTCTGATCAATCATTTTACAAGCAATGAGCTTTATTATGGAGAAATGGCAGAGGAACTAGGAAATAATCTAAATCATGCAACTGGTAACAGTATCGGTGTATATACCGTCGATGGAGAATTATTATACGCATCGGACACAACGTTATTTTCTCAGCCTGAACGGACTGACTTGCAGGAGGCTATTAAGGGCAACACCGCGTATAACATCAATTATGAAGGAGAAGAAACATCCGTTTTGTTCTCCTATCCAGTCGTCATCGATGGATCGAAAGTTGGTATTCTACGCTTCTACAAGGATTTCAGTCTGCTATATCAACAAAGTAATCGAATACTGGATACGACGCTCTATATTACACTTTCTATATTTGCGGTTACATTTTTATTTTCCTTCATTCTATCCAGACACATCACTCTTCCGCTTGGAAAACTAGCGCGAGCATCTTCTGACGTGAAAAATGGCAATCTGGATGTGCGTATTGAACTTAAACGAAAAGATGAGATCGGCAGACTCGCTGATAATTTTAATGACATGATTAATCAGATTGATCAGCAAATGAACATTATCCGTAAGGATCGGGATCAGCTCAAGGAGCTTCATGAGCAAGAAAAGCGTTTCTTTGATAATATCACCCATGAACTCAAAACACCGTTAACTTCTATTCTAGGCTATGCTGAGTTAATTAAAGCGAACGGAGAGAAGGATCGCACCTTTTTTGAAAAAGGGATGAATCATATTGTCGAGGAGAGCAAGCGACTGCACAAGATGGTGCTGAAGCTACTTGAAGTCTCACGCCGGCAAGCGACTACCCAGGAACTATATCTCGTTAACGCAGGTGCGGTTCTGCGAGATGTGCATGATTCTATGTCCATTCGTGCTAAACGGTATAAAAAAAGGATAATACTAGATCTGGAAGATGAATTACTTCTTCTCGCTCAGGAGGATCGAATTCGACAACTATTTATTAACCTCATCGATAATGCAATTAAATACAGTTTGGACTTCTCTGTGATTACGGTACAAGGTCATCGAATTGAAGATAAAGTTCGATTTATTGTTGAAAATCCGAGTGACCCTATTGATGCGGACGAGCTCACGAAGCTATTTGAGCCATTTTATCTGGCACATTCCAAGGACTCAGAAGAAGGCAGTGTCGGATTAGGTTTAAGCATCGTCAAATCAATTGTGGATGAATTACAAGGTTCAATTTCCATCATTAGTGAAGATCATCATACCAAGGTTACGATGGACTTTGACCTGTATCATCAGACAGAGGAGGCGAGCCATCATGACTAAAATATATATGCGATGGGGATTAGGCTTGCTGCTGTTGTGTCTCATGCTGTCAGGGTGTAGTAGTCGATTTCAGAATGAAACCATTATTATATCAGCAGAGAACGACACATCCGAACAGATGCAACATGATCTAAGTCCTGTACAAGTCCAAAAAATATACCGTCTTCCGGAAGAAAACATTGATAGGGGCTATTGGTGGGGTTGGGACACTACGAACTCCATTGTGGGAGCATTCAAGTCGGCAGGTTATCCCGAGCAAATGATGTTGAAGCGGTTAGCATTCCCATTTGAACAGAGTGAGACCCTATCTGGAGATATGCCAGAGATTAAGATCAATAACAACCAGATGACACTTTCGCCTGATGGATTACACATTGCTGATATTCGCATAACGAGAACAGCTGCTAACCTAAACTTATTCTCGATAAAAGACAAGACAACAGCTAAGTTGGATTCATTCAGCTTGAAAGATCAAAAGTATTTTCAGAACATGTCTTGGTCAGATAACAGCCAATTCATAAGTTATCTTGTTCTGGATGCTGTTGAAAAAAATCAAAGTAGCTTACGAATATATGATACTAAAGCCAACTCAGTCAAATCGTATACTTTAAACGATTTTAACAATGGAGATACGCTACTAGATGTTCGAGTATCCAATGATGGTCGAAGTGTTTTGATTAAGCTATTGGATTCAAGTCAGTCCAACAAAACAACAATTGTACTAGGCTTACTGAGCGATGGGCACTTTGAGACCCACTATAAACGTCAAATTGCAGATAATCAGATGACATGGATCAGCAACGATCAGTTTGCTTTCCTTGGAAGGGACGGTACACTTTATGAATACGATCAGCGGAACGGTGAGCTTTCAGTTGTCCTAGAACGCGTGACTGCATTTGAATTTTCTCCAGACAAAAGATTTATTGCATATAAACTACAGGATGAAGACATCGTTTATGTAGGCAAAATGCAAGGTAGAAATGTGTTGTACAATGAGCCTGTGTATCACGGTATTTTACCGTTAAACATGAAATGGAGTCCTGATAACACACGTTTGTTTATACAGGGACCTAAGATCTTTGCGAATCCTAAGACGATGCCTAATGATGATTCGACTGAAGAGCCAGCTTATATTATTGAATTTGAATAGCAAAACTTCACAACCCTTTTTCATACATTCGTATGGAGAGGGTTTTTTTGTGTTTTCTTTGTCAATAGCGATGTGTCTGTTGTGACAACTTGTTTACATCTTGATCAAACTTTGGCGACATCCACTGATTATATTAATACAAGAGTCACAGATATAGCCCATATACAGACAAGGAATGAAACATATGATTGGGAAACAAAATCTACCGAAAAAACGTTACATGCCTGGACTTGACGGCTTGCGAGCGATTTCTGTGCTGGCGGTCATTGGTTACCATTTGGATATGAAATGGGCTCAAGGTGGACTGTTAGGAGTCGGAGTGTTTTTCGTCTTATCGGGCTACCTAATTACAGATCAGCTCCTTATGGAATGGAAATTGAACAATAAAGTATCGATTTGGAGCTTTTGGATGAGAAGGTTCCGCAGATTGTTGCCCGCGATGTTGGGAATGCTTGCGCTGGTTGCCTTGTGGTTAATCGTGACAGACCCAGCTAGATTAATATCGCTCCAGGGCGACTTTATCTCCTCCATATTGTATGTGAATAACTGGTATCTCATTTTTCACCAAGTTTCATATTTTGAGAGTTTTGGTCCTGCTTCACCCATTGGACATTTATGGTCACTTTCAATTGAAGAGCAGTTTTACCTGATTTGGCCTATCCTTCTGCTGGTTGCCTTAAGCTTTGCACCACGGCGTGGAAGGCTACTGCTTTGGATGCTGGTATTGGTAGTCATATCTGCACTAGTCATGACTCTACTATATGTACCCGGAACAGATCCAAGTCGAGTCTATTACGGTACGGATACCCGAGCTTTTGCGATACTCATCGGAGCCGCATTAGCTGTGATATGGTCAAGCTGGAAACTGAGTGAGAGGATATCACCTTCAGCACGTACATCGCTAGATCTCGTTGGAGCGCTAGGTTTACTTGTGCTAATGATAATGATTTATCGTACGAATGAGTATGATAATGCGTTGTATCAGTACGGCTTCTTGTATCTGTCTCTGGTCACAGCGGTCATCATTGCGGTATTAGTACATCCAGTGAGCCGTTTAGGTAAAATGTTGGGCTGTCGTCCCTTATCCTGGATTGGTAAGCATTCGTACAGCCTTTATATATGGCACTATCCCGTCATTATATTAATGAAGCCCGGAGGAATCAGTGAAGAGCTAGGGTTTGGAGCGATTATGTTGCGACTGATCATTATTCTTTTATTGTCGGTGCTTTCATATCAGTTCATTGAAGAACCAATCCGCAAAGGTAGGTTGCGTGCCAGATGGTATTCCATTAGGCATCATGAACGCTTCAAGCCAATGATCGGACTGAGCGTTACACTAATCGCCTTCTTCATTGCCCAATCCTGGATTTCGAATGCAGCGCAGATACAGCCTGAATCAAAGCAAGCTTCCGCCGTCCACCGAGCATTAGAAGATGAAAATCAAGAACCTATCGTCCCGGATGTATCATCCACCGAACCCAGTGAAGATAGCCAAATGTCCATTCCGAATGCGAATAACGAAGGACAACAGCAACCTGATGCAGATAAAGTAGCCAATCTCATTAATGCTGGTGAGGGCATGACGCTAATTGGTGATTCAATCATGTTGGATATAGAACTCTATATCCAAGAGCTGATTCCAGGTGTTGTCGTTGACGGTAAGGTAGGCAGACAGATGACGCAGGCTCAACAAGTCGTAGACGAACTGCGGGCGAATGGAAAGTTAGGAGAACGCATCGTCATAGAATTGGGGAGTAATGGGGTGTTTAACAAGAGTAAATTGCGCTCCTTGCTGGATTCGTTGCAAGACAAGCAACTTTATCTTGTGAACACGCGTGTACCCAGAAGTTGGCAAGATTCTGTTAACAGTTCATTGAAAGAAATCGCCAGTGAATATGAAAATGTGAATTTGATTGATTGGTATACGGCCAGTGAGAACAGAAGTGAGCTGCTTGCTCATGATGGAGTTCATTTAACCCCTGAAGGAGCTAAATATTACGCTACCCTGCTGGCAGAACATCTCAAACACAACTCATAACGAATGAACAAAACATAGAGCTTAGTGAAAGGCAGGAATACAAAATGAAACAAACTAAAGCATGGATGGTGTGGGGGCTTACTCTTCTAATCTTCACGTTAGGATATCTGGGCTTCCATTCGCTAGCCTCTTCCGAAAGTAGTCGGGATAACAAACAGCATTCTTTTTCTGATTCATCCGAGGATGGTGTGAGTTCGATACATTTGCAGTCTAATGGTGAGTTGGAAACGAAAAAGACAGAGCAGCCGGTGAAGAAATCAGATTCTGCATCGATGACGGGTGAAGGGGTTACGGTCATAGGGGACTCTGTACTCGTTGGTATTGAGCCTTACCTGAAGGAGAAGCTTCCAAAAGTTATTGTGGAGGGCAAAGTCGGAAGACAGATGTCTCAGGCGAATAAACTAACTGATGAGTTGAGAGAGCAAGGAAAACTAGGGGAGCACATCATTATTGAGCTCGGAACAAATGGACCATTTTCTAAAGATCAACTTCGTAGTTTGCTTACATCATTATCTGATGCCAAGCAGGTCTTGGTTGTAACGACGCGAGTTCCAAGAAGATGGCAGGACATAGTGAACTCCAACATTGAAGAAGTTGTACCCGAATTCAACAATGCCAAAATCGTAGACTGGTATACAGCTAGCGAAGGGAAAGATGAGTTCTTTTACCAGGATGGTGTGCATTTGAAGCCAGATGGCAGTCGATTTTATGCTTCGCTTTTAATTGAAGGTCTAAAAAGTAATTAAAACTGACTTCACAATTTTAACGAATTGAAAAGGAGTAACGATATGTCTGTAAAGTCTGTGAAAAAGAAAAGAATTGCTATGATGCTTATCATAATTGTTCTTGCTATTGTTGCTTTTGGTCTCTATTACTTCACATCCATCTATAAAGGATTGGAAGGTTTACAGAAAACGTCCGAGAATTCTCCCTTTGCTGAAGTAATGGCGAGTGAGGAAAAGGTGGTAGAACCACCAAAATGGTTAGGTACAGAGCCAGTGAATATTTTGTTAATGGGTGTCGATGCGCGTGGGAATAAGAAAAATGAGATTCCAAGATCAGATAGTATGATGGTTGTTTCCTTAGATCCTGTCAAAAAGAGCATTCATGTATTCTCTATACTTCGAGATACCTATACCGATATTCCTGAACATGGCAAGAATCGTATCAATACGGCGGTTACCCATGGACCGAAGACTGCCATGCGAGCAGTTAGCGATCTGCTTGGTATCCCAATCCAATTCTATGTATACACCGACTTCCAAGGATTTATCAAACTGGTTGATGCAGTCGGTGGAGTTGATTTTCATGTGGAGAAGGATATGACCTATGAGAGCAAAGCAGATAACCATGAGTACGATATCAATTTAAAAGAAGGCGAGCAGCATTTGGATGGGAAAACAGCACTTCAATACGTACGTTTTCGCCATGATGCACTGTCAGACTATTCGAGAACGAAACGTCAACGTGATTTTACCAATGCCATGGTTGAGAAAATGAAAAGCACAACGTCCATTATGAAGCTACCAACGATTCTGGAAGAAGTTAGTCCATATATTGATACGAATCTCTCGGTGGAGGACATGTGGCAATTGGCATCCGTTGGATACAAGAGCAAGATGCAAGCAAGTGAGCAAATTCCACCAACGAAACTGCTTGAGGAGAAATATGTTGGACGAGCAGCAGTGTTGGGTGTAACCAGCAGCAATGAACTGAAAAAGTATGTTCAGCAAATTCTTGAAGATGGTGAATCGGAGTCTGCACAAACCGAAACAGAAGTCGAGATATCATCCAATCCATAACATTAAGGGACTGGATGGGGATATGAAAGAGGAGGAGCAAGATGATTAAGAAAATGTTGAAAAAATGTGTAGTCGTATTTATGGTATCATTGTTAGTTATAATGAGTACGGCATTTGATGGTGCGGTTATGGCAGCATCAGTGCAGAGCAAGGGTGAAGACACGATGAATGACTTGAAGAAAACTCAAACATTAATCATGAATCATGATGTTGCATCGATGACGGAGAAAAGAACCTTTGAAGTGAAGTTGAAACTTCCAGCAGGAGTAGATGCCAAAAGCATAGGCTGGACATATGATGGCAAGCCGTTAACCGAATGGAAAACTTACGTTGATGGTGATTACACCGGCCCGTCTTTTATTAAAATTAGTAATGTGAAGACGAACAAAGATGAGTTAACGGCAAATATTACGTTTGATCTTCCGTATGGCTCGACTAATCTTGCTGAAGCACACTTGCAAGCCCAGTTATTTGGGTCACTGGCGGGAACATATGAACTCGCAGCCGTGGCGAGTGGTCAAGTGATTGCTCAGGCTCCAGTTAAATTAACACCTTATGACAGCTTCATTCGATACGATGACTTGAAGCCAGAGATTGATGAGGTTACAGCTCAGGCAGCTAAGGAGAACGACAGATATATTGAAACGACCTCGATCGGTAAATCAGTGGAGGGTAGAGATATCTATCTTACGATTGTAGCCAAGGATAAGGCGACCGTGGATCAATATCAAAATATTACCCATCCTGCCATGATCAACAGTCCTGAGAAATTGCAGCAGGATATCAAATCTGGTGCATTCGGCGATTATGCAGTTCCAATCTGGCTGAATAATATCCATCCGAATGAATCCCCTGGTGTGGATGCTATTTTTAATTATTTTAAATCTATGGCCTTGGATAAGGACATTGTTTATAACACAACATTGCCGAATGGTAAAGCGAACAAAGTTACTTTGGATGTAAATGATGCACTTGAGCATGCTTTTTTTCTATTCATTTACACCGATAATCCAGATGGACGGTATCATACGAAACGATGGAATGCCAACTATTTTGACTTGAACCGGGATAACTCTTATCAGACCCAGCCTGAGACGAGAATTGTGACAGAACAGATTGCCAAATGGTCTCCATTGTCTTTCCTAGATCTGCATGGGTTTGATCGAAATTTCCTGATTGAACCAACAACCCCACCGCATGATCCAAACATGGAGTATGATCTGGTGATTGACAGTATGCTGGAACAAGCAAAAGCGATGGGGGAAGCTGGCATAGCCAATACCCGGTACGATTATTATCACATTCCATATGAGGAACATCGCAAAACGATGGAGGATCCTAATTACGTATCCAAAGGCACCGCTACGAACTGGGATGATGCATCACCCGGCTACACTGCTGTATTCGCCATGCATCATGGTGCATTAGGACATACACTTGAAATTCCTGAGAATAACGAAGAATCAACGAAGGCGTTATATTACAGTGTTGCAGGAGCTACTTCATACGTCATGGATCATAAGGAAAGTTTGTTTCTGAACCAGTTGGAAATCTACAAACGAGGTGTCGAGAATGTGGACAATCACGCTGTAGATCAATACTTGGTTAATGCGAAAAATGAAGTGATTGGACGTCCGCGTCAAGGAAACGAGAATTTCTTCCCAGAATACTATGTGTTGCCTATCGACAAGAGTGTTCAAAAAAATGCACTTGAAACCTATCGGATGATAGAGTACCTTCTCCGCAACGGAGTTCAGATCGAACGTTCGACAGAAGCGATTACCGTTGATGATAAGACATATCCAGCAGGATCATTTGTTATCAATATGCATCAGGCGCTGAGGGGGATGGCTAATCTGGTTTTGTATGACGGAATTGACGTATCAGATTTTGAATCCGTGGCCGGAGAGATCGTTCAGAATTTCCCTGATCTACGTGGTTTTAATGCTTACTCAGTTCGAGAGCAGAACGTATTCAAAAACAAAACGACGACGGTAACCTCCGTATCCATCCCTTCGACTTCAATGCCGGATAATACGACATATGTTGTTATTAAAAACACGAATAACGATGCAATCCAAGCTGTAAATGAACTGTTAGCATCAGGGAAAGAGGTCACCATGTTAACTTCACGTGGAGAAGGAACTGAAATAGGAGACTTTGTCGTTTCTTATGCTGACTTGGCTCCACTGGCTAACCATTACTTCCTTGACGTGAGAGCTTATGGCGATATTAAATCTGAGGGTAAGAACCTGAAGCGCTCAACAGTAGCAACGCTCGGTGAACCTGCATTTGTCCTGGAAGGATTGGGCTTCGAAGTTACACCTGAACCCGAGAAGGCAGATGTGCTTGTTAACCTGTTTGATGTCGACGAACAGATTAAGAAGGGTAAACCTTTTGTAGCTTATGGAAGTATGGGTATGATGATCGTAAAGGACCTGATTCCTGGATTCACTTACGGCGGGCCTGAATGGGAACGTTACGAGGGTGTTTTCTTGGCGGATGTGAAGCAAGATAATGTTATTACAGCTCCTTATGATGATCAGGAATATTTATATACTGTAACCGGATCGTATATTCAATCTGTACCGAAAAATGCAAAAGTCCTTGCTAATTTCAGTACGAAAGACCATTTTTACAAATCAGGCTGGTGGCCAGGGCATGACGTTGCCAAAGGTCATATCATGGCATTCACCTACGAAGAAAACAACGAAAATATTACGGTGTTTGCCAATGATCTAACGAACCTTGGGCACTCACAGCATCAATACCGTTTGCTGGCGAACTCCATTTATAATGCGGATTCAACAGACAAGCATGGATCTGAATCACAAGCAGAGTTTAATGATCTGGATCGTGTAGATGCATGGGCAGGAAACGAAATTCGTGACCTAGCTAAACAAGGTATTATCCAAGGGACAAGCAACAATCAATTTGAGCCGTTGAAGTCATTAACGCGCGCAGAGTTTCTGACAATGCTTCTAAGAGCTTTTGATTATACTAATCCACAGGCTCAAAGTTCATTTACGGACGTTCTGTCGTCAAGCTGGTCATATCCATATATATCATCAGCTGTTGAATTAAAGTTAGTGGATGGTGTGGGCGGTGGACGCTTTGAACCTAACCGTGCGATTACACGAGAAGAAATGGCGCAGATGGCAGCTAATGTGCTCAAACATAGCCAGCATACTACAAGTGCCGACCTGAATAATTCGTTATCTAGCTTTACTGATCGTAGTACAATTGCCCCATATGCACGTGAGGCTGTTGCTTGGTTGACACATGAGAACATTATTAAAGGTTATACGGTATCGACCTTTGGTGCAAAAGAAATTGCTAATCGAGCACAAGCTGCGGTTATTATTCACCGGATGATACCATTCACGAAAGAATGAATTTAACTCTATAAAAATCTCAATTTACTCACTTTGAAACGTTAATTCAAAACAAGATCAGTCTGCAATCCTAGCAGACTGATCTTGTTTTTTTGGTTGATGGTATGTAGAAAATTGAAACGTTTTTACTTATTAAGCGTATGAAAGGAAATATATTGATATAAATATTTAACAAAACAGGTTCTTCAACGTTCCCTTTCAAAATGGAAATACGGGGATGATACATCAAGTCACAATCAAATATGGAAAGAAGTATTTTTTCAAGGCTTTAATAGATTAGAGAAGAAACCGTCAATCTGAAAAGATCGACGGTTTCTTTTGTATCTAGAAATAATGATTTATCTATCTAACAAACAAATATCTTACTTTGGTGTAGATGCTGAACCAAAAGAACTGAACAGCCGATCAAAACTTCGCATCATTGATTCAAGTGGACCATTAGGCATGCGTGCAATCATGGAGCCAATCACCAGTGTAACGATAACGACAAGCAGATCATTCAGTGGAATTACGCTTAAATCATAATCGATGTTTAGGATCGTCAAAACCCATACAATAATGAACTGAAGGGCATACATCGTAAGAGCTACTCGCCCGACTGCTGCAAAAGGGGTTAAAACGATTTTTATTCTGTCAGGAATCAGGAACACAAGCCCTAGTACGAAGAATGCAATACCAAGTCCAATCAGGGTTTGGAACGTGGATGCGGTATGCGGAGCTGTCTGAAGAAGCAAATGCCACATCTGTGGTGGAGTTACATTATGCGGCCAGATTGCATATTCATCAGGCGGGGCCTGATCTAAATTCATTATGCTCACAAGCCATGACTCAAAGGAACTGGTTAGATCAGGGAGTACATAGATTGCTAGTAGTTTACCAATGGTTAACATAATGAAACCGCTGACTGCAAGTGTTATTGCGATGCGTTTGTTGGTTAAGTTAAACCGAGCAATAGCCATTCCTGCAACGAAGGCAGGTGCAAGTGCCAGAGCAGACATTGGACCACCAGCAATATCTTGAAGCAGATAAGCACCCTTGAAGTAGCTCATCCCTAGAATCATGAGTGGGGGAGCGAACAGCAATAAGCCCACCGCGGTGTAAACAATTACACGAGTCGAACGGTTAACCAGAACCAAGGCCAGTATGAACATGGCTGCATAAGCAGGTAAGATGATACCATACGGAGTATTTAACATAATAAGCAAGTAACCTATAATGTCTACAAAGATTGCCCGAGCCAGCATTTTGGATCGAAAAATGGATACATCACTTCCACGCTCTTTCATGCGCTGAGCCATGATGGAGTAGGAAATCCCTCCACACAGAACGAATAGGAGTGTTGTGTTACCTGCTACAAATGCGTTTCTCTCGTTTAAGGCAAAGTGTTGTAAAAACATCCCGATTACGGCAAGCCCTCTTACTGCATCAAGGGCAATTAATCGCCCCGAACCATTACTTTTGCTCTTTTGAGTAGAGCTGTTTGAGTGATTAGTTTCGAAGTAATCTGATGCTTTTTCATTAGTATTGAAGGATTCATCTGGCGACTGAGAACGAACTAACAATTCATTTTCCTCCTTAACATATTTAATAACGGCACAATATTACTGTTGTATTCTGCACCTTTTCACAATAACGAGCAGTTGTCGCAAAAGTTTGATCAACATGTAAACATAATGTAACAAGTAGATACAATGTCAATGGCCAAGGGACGTAGCCTTCTATTTGGGAGTTAATAAACGATCGATGGAGTTGAGAAATGTATTTAAGAGAGGTGTGTTAATCTTGATAAAGTGAGTTGATATGTAATTGGAAATGAAGAGAATTGTAGATTATGTTGAGGGAAAAGCCTACAAGGATTGGGATGCAATGCATCCTTATCTTTGTAGGCTTTGTTTGCGGTATTCTTTCGGTGCCAAACCTGTGTAATTCTTAAATGCTCTGGAGAAATGATATATATTATCATATCCTACCCGACTGGCTACCTCATTGACACGAAGGGTTGGATTTTCGAGAAGTCGTTTGGCTTCCTCCATTTTGATTCTCATCATATAGGCTGAGAACGTCCAGCCAGTTTCTTCTTTGAACCAAGAACTGAAGTAGGTATAGTTCATGGAAACGAGATTAGAAACCTCGGTTAGCGTGACGTTATCATAAGGACGTTCCGCGATATACTGTTTGACTATTCCGATTAACGATTTCGGATGTGAAACGGATGCTGCAGAATTGTGAGTTTTAGAACTATTGCTGAGTGTGTTAGAGTCGTTAGAGCTGTTAGAGAAGAGCTGCTCATGTGCAGAAGCACCCTTATCCGAATGTTCTGCCATCGTGTTTAAAGTCAATTCTTCAGTTTCATCCGCGATGCATTGATCGATTGCGCGGTTTAACTGCGTTTCGAGCTCTGACAACCGAACCGGTTTGAGGAGATAATCTACGACCCCATATTTAAATGCTTCACGAACATAGCCGTAATCGCCATAACCGCTAAGTACAATGAATTTGATCGATGGATATGTTGTTGAGCATTTACGAATTAAAGTTAAACCGTCCGTATCCGGCATTCGAATATCCGATATCATAATATTCGGATTGAACTCGTGACATGCTTTGAAAGCCTCAAGGCCATTCGAGGCAAGGTGTATATTAGATATTCTAGGGTTCGCAAGGCGAATAATTTTGGACTTAATCTCTTCACGAATTAACTCTTCATCATCCACGATGAGTAGGTTCAGCATTCCGGTCATCCTCCGTTTCATAGAAGTATGGAAGCCTTATGGTAATCCTTGTATAACGTTGTTCTACACTATCCAATCGTATAAAATAATCTTCCCCATAGAATAGCCGTAGCCGATGATTAATGTTTTTTAACCCGATTCCAGAGCCGTTAAAATCCAAGACTACTTGTTCTTGTTGATCTTCATGCCTGAAATACGAATTAAGCCTTTGCAACTTGTCAATAGGAATGCCTTTCCCGTTATCTGTAATACTAACGATCAGTTCTTGATCGTTATAGCGTTTTATTTCCAGTTTGACACAGAGTTGATCTTGTTGGTTCATACCGTGTGTAATGCAGTTCTCTACAACGGGCTGGAAGATAAAGCGAATCATTCGTTGTTGTATAAATTCGTGTTCACAACTCCATGTGAAATCCAGTCTTTCGCCATACCGTAGTTTTTGAATACCAATGTAACTTTGCACATGGTTAATCTCTTGACGTATGGAAGCATAGTGAGATTCGTCGTTCATATTGTAACGTAGCATTTGTCCGAATTCGGCAAAAGCCTCAGATACATCGTACATCCCTGCAATTTCCGCTTTTGCGCTGAACAAATTAATAGTGTTATATATAAAATGGGGATTAATTTGTGATTGTAAAGCTTTTAACTGTGCGTCCTTGTGTATCGTTTCCCGCTTAACCATATCTCCAACCAAGGTACTAATTCGGACAAGCAATGTATTGAACTTCTCGGCGATTACACCAATTTCATCATTTCGTTCGACTGGTACTAATTCGATAAAGCCAGTGCGAATGGACTGATCCATAGCACGGATACTAGCTTTAATCTTAATGAACGTTGTTTTTAAAACTTGATAGAACAGAAGTATAGATAATACGATGGCTGTAATGAAACCTAAAGTCGTTAGTAGCTGAAACGACATCCACGATTGTGAGAGTCGATCCATCATCCCGATATTCAAGTGTAGCCGATCGACCTGTTTGCTGATATACAGAATACCTCCTAATTCTATTTGTCCACTAGGAGTATGGTTTAACGCTTCCGTTGGGAGCGCTATGTTTTTACTACCATATTGAAGCAGCCCGTCTTCATCCGTTAAATAGATAACAGCATTTTCCTCAGGCATATTATTCAACGATGCAAACAAGTTTCCTTTAAGAGCGGAGACCGTTGTTACGCCTAGAAAATCCCCTTTTAAGTTGACTATTTTTTGCAAATACACATAAGTGTTTTCATTTGGATTCGGTATCCAAGCGGATCGTTCTTCCGAGTCAATGAAATCTGTATACCAAACTTCTCCGAGGACTACTGTATCGTGGTAGAAGCTGCCGAATCCTTCTGGAATACTGTGATTGGTCATGTATATTTTGATGTCATTAATTTCGACCTGGTTATACAGAAGGCTGTACGAGACGATGGGGCTGATGATCTGCAAGTAATGCTCCACGGCACCACTTTGATTATCAAATGGTTCGGACAAAAAGCTGTTTAAACGTGCATTATAAGTGATATTGTTACTAATGCTCTCTACGAGATTTAGCTTTCCTTCGATTGCACTTTTCTGAACCGACAAAGTCTGTTGCAAACTATTGGACAGTTGCTCACTTTGAAATGCTCTAGTTTGAATGTAAGAGTGAATGGATAGAAGGCAGAATGGAATCAAAATAAATATGACGTAAGCGATAGTGATTCGTCTTTTAATACTGTAATCAGTCCAGAATCGAGGTTGCATGGTGAAGACCCCTTATGTTTTTTCTCAGTTTACAACAAAAGAAAGCGCTTTAAAATACAGTTCTGAAATAATGGTATCGAATCTGAAATAATGGCATTTAAATGAGTGGGACTTTCATACTTACACACAAGAATGTGATGATCCCCTGAAAATGAGATAACAATTCTGAAATCATGATATTTTTTTAGCGCGGCTGCTTCATTATGATGAAACCATTACGAATGTAAGCGATAACAAATGATGGTTACAGAGAACAGGAGGCAGACCGAGTGAACAATACTGTACAAGTTCAACACCACAATAAGGCTCCCCACCGGAAACAGACTTCATCTCGCTGGTTTCGGTTAAAAGCGCAATTTGAGCTTCAAAGCATGGTTTGGCCCGCGCTGATTTTTCTTTTTATTTTCTCTTATATTCCGATGTATGGCATTCTGATTGCCTTTAAAGAATACAACATGTTTCTTGGCATAACGGAATCTCCTTGGGCAGGGTTAACGCATTTCAAAGAATTCTTCTTGGATCCCAATTTTATGTCCGTACTCCGCAATACGCTCGCGATCAACGGATTGAACCTGCTTATTGGATTTCCCGCACCCATTATCTTTGCTCTCATGCTCAATGAGATTACCCATTCCAGATTCAAGCGTTTCGTTCAAACAATTTCTTATCTACCGCATTTTGTGTCGTGGGTTGTATTTGGTGGACTAATCCTCACAATTTTATCTCCAACAAACGGCATACTTAATTTCCTATTAGTACAACTTGGCATTCTGTCCGAACCAGTTAACTTTATCGGGGAAGCGGATAACTTCTGGATGATTCTCGTTACTGGAGAAGTCATCAAAGGACTCGGCTGGGGTGCGATTATCTATATTGCTGCGATATCAGGGGTCGATCAGGATATGTATGAGGCTGCGACCATAGATGGGGCGGGAAGAGTTCAGAAGATGTGGTATGTGACCCTGCCAAGCATTATGGGAACAGTGGTGATCATGTTAATTTTTGCAATCAGCGCCATTTTGAATACAGGATTTGAACAGATCCTGGTTCTGCAAAATCCTCTGAACCTAGAGACGAGTGAAACAATTGATACTTATGTCTATAAAACGGGTCTACAGCAGATGAGGTATTCGTATTCTACAGCTGTTGGTGTTGCCAAATCCGTTGTAGCTGTCATGCTATTACTCTTGGCAAACTACGTGTCCAAAAAAATCACAGATAGAGGTTTATTCTAAAGGAGGAGGAGCTGTAGTGATCAAAAGTACAGGTGAAAAGTGGTTCTCCATATTTAACACACTTTTAATGATTTTCATTATGTTTCTTATGCTCGCTCCATTCTGGTTCTCACTTGTGGGTTCTTTTAATGAGGGACTTGACTATTTAAGAGGTGGGGTTTACTTCTGGCCAAGAGAATTTACGCTAAGCAATTATATCGCTGTATTCTCTGACCCTACGATTTACAACGCCTATTTAGTGACTATAGCAAGAACGTTACTGGGCACAGTACTTCACGTGCTGTTCACGGGTCTGGTTGCTTATGGCTTATCTCGACCTTCGCTTAAAGGAAAGTCCGTTTATCTGATCTATATCATGATTACGATGTTTTTCTCGGGAGGGTTAATTCCTACGTACTTGTTATATCGTAACCTCGGACTTCTAGATAACTTTCTCGTGTATATCATCCCGTCGATGTTCAGCGTATGGAATATGATGATCCTGCTGTCTTTCTTCCGGTCTATTCCTGAATCGTTAATTGAATCAGCCAAGATCGATGGTGCAGGTGAGTACCGAATTTTTGCGCAATTTATCATTCCATTATCGATGCCGGCACTTGCCGCAATTGCATTATTTACAGGCGTTGGACACTGGAATTCGTATTATGATACGTTGATGTTTACGACATCGGACTCCCTTCAAACCGTTCAGCTCTTCTTGATGCGAGTCGTTACGGATGCTGACTTTGCACAGGGAATGAGTGCGCAGGCTGCTAGTGTTGTTCCTGAACAAGCGAAGAAAACGAGTCCTGAAACACTCAAACTTGCTATGATGATTGCAACAACTGCTCCTATTCTAGTGATTTACCCGTTTTTGCAAAGGTTCTTTGTTAAAGGGGTCATGATTGGATCGATCAAAGGTTAATCTCCACAACATTATACAGAGTGGATTAACAATATAGGAATCTGAATCGCAAACAACAAGGGGAGGGTTCGAATGAAACGTATAAACAGGTCTACTGTCGTATTGCTGGTATTGGCGTTATTCACATCTCTATTAGCTGGATGTACAGGAAAGAGCGCCGACGAAACTGCTCAGGATGAGGGAAATAGTAATGCACCAACTAAAATTAAATGGTTTGTAGCAGCAGACTGGTATAAGAAACAGTGGGACGCGGACAATGTGCTGGTGGACAAAATGGTTACGGATGCGACAGGGATAACAGTTGAGTTTATCAGCGGAAACGAAGAAAAGTTGAGTGCGATGATTGCCTCAGGAGATATTCCGGATGTCATTACAGTATGGAACGTGGCACCTCAGCGCAAAATATTAGAAAATTCTGGTTTAGTGGTTCCGCTGGATGAGTTAATCGAGAAGTATACTCCGGACTTCAAGGTTCCTCAATCCATTCAAGATTGGTATCGTAATGAAAATGGACATTATTACGGATTGCCTAACTTTTTCTATGCAGAAGAAAACATGCAGGAAGGAGATACGCTAGCTACTCATATTGATATGGTAGCCCGCAAAGATATCATGGATCAGGTAAGTGTTAAGCCCGAAGATTTTGCAACCAAACAAGGTACAATCGAAGCTTTGAAAAAAGTGAAGGAATCGGGTATTCAATATAATGGCTTCAATATGATTCCCGCCTATTTTGATCACCATAATCTCATGCATTTCTTCGGCGCCGCCCCAGAAACGGAAGATGGTCAATGGCAGGATATGATCCGTACACCTGAATCCTTGGAAGCTTTTAAATTTCTTAATCAATTGTATCGGGAAGGATTGTTGCCACAGGATAGCCTTACTCTGAATGATGATCAGAAAATGGAGAAAATCGCGGCAGGAAGTGTTTTTGCCAAAACAAATGCTCTTCTGAAATGGGACTCTCTGTACCAAAATGACAATAAGGCATTGTATGTTCCGGTCTCACCCATTAAGGGGGATGCAGGGAAAGAGTTGTATGCTACACCGAGTCCTTTGTCTGGCTGGATGTTAAGTATGGTTGGCACAGAGAGTAAACATCAGGAGAAAATCATTCGTTTATTTGAGTATCTATCAACAGATGAAATGTCACTTAATGTGTTTTACGGACCTAAAGGGATTGCCTGGGATTATGACGATGAAGGTCGTGTGAAATTTACAGAACAGCGCATTAAAGACTTTGAAGCTGACCCTGAGGCTGCCAAACGCAAATATGGTAACGACACGTTCGGTTGGTTATTGAATTGGGTACCAATCAAGCGTACAACGCCGGCCCCTAGCAACGAATTCGAAAAAATCACGCAAGAGCACGATGCATTTTTTGAACAATTTGCTTACAATGATCTTGCTTTTGAAGCAACGACAGTTCAAGGCGGAACAACCGAAGCCGGGATCGAGGCGAAAATTAAAGATTATCGTGCGAAGATGACAGCCAAGTTAGTTTTGGCTAAAAGTGAAGAAGAAGTCGAAAGACTATTTCATGAAATGCCAGCTCAAGAGGATCAATTAGGATACCAGCAATTATATGAGTACAAGAACAAGGCGTTTTTAGACGCAAAAGCGAGTCTTGGCCAAGATTTTGCATGGCCACCATACCAAAAGTAAGATCGAAGGCTTGAAAAGCAGAGACACATCTAGCTTTTCAAGCCTCATTTTAAACTAATAAAGACTACATTCAATTCTTGAGGATAATGCTAAGTTGAAATAACAGAAATCCTTATTATTTGTTGTTTGAATTCATCTTAAATAAGAAACAGCCTGACTTTATAAGGGAGTCGGGCTGTTTCTTATTTAAGATCTGTTTTGATATTGATGGTATAATACATAGGATTGACTAAAGATATAAGGTTTGAAATGATGAATATCATTAAGGATGATGGAGAAATGGCAGATAGTTTAAGACAAGAAATAAGAAACAGATTAATAGAAAAAGACTATCATTGTGCAAAGGAGTATACCTTATCTATACTCAGTGGCAAATGGAAAGTTGTTATTTTATGGCATTTAGGCGTTGAAGGCCCGCACCGTTTCAGTGATTTACAGAAGTTGTTTCCAAAAATCTCGCATAAAATGTTGACAAGTCAGCTCCGTGAACTTATTGAAGATGGGATTGTTCATAGGGAGGTCTACCCTGATGTTCCGCCAAAAGTAGAGTATTCGATGACAACGGTCGGGATGAGTATATTACCGATTGTCGAGATGATGTATACATGGGGAAGTAACCGGATCGAACAACTTAAACAGGAAACGGAGTGATCTTAGGAGGTTACCAATTGGTAACCTCCGTACCAAAAAGTGCATTCTATTCAATACGAATTTAAGCATGTAATATGAACTTTATAGTTATAATGTTTTCAGGTTACTTATGAAACATAAAAGGAGAGAGAAACTAAAATGCAATCCATCACAGGTAAAGTAGCATTAATTACAGGAGCAGGCCGAGGTATCGGTAGAACAATCGCAATCTCGCTTGCACAAGAGGGTGTACATGTAGGTCTAGTTGGCCGGAGTCTTGAAAATTTACGAAATGTAGCGGAAGAGCTTAAGTCGTACAATGTGAACGTTGCAGTAGCCTCAGCAGATGTGTCTGACATGGATGCAATCACCACAGCAGTGGATTCAATTCGAAGCGAATTAGGAGACATCGACATCCTTGTTAACAATGCAGGAATTGGTAAATTCGGAGGATTCATGGAATTGACACCCGAAGAATGGACCAATATTATCGACGTTAATGTCAAAGGGGTATATTATACAACTCGCGCAGTATTGCCAGAGATGATGGAGCGTAATACAGGTGATATTATTAATGTTGCTTCAACGGCAGGGCTCCGAGGTGCGCCACTGACGAGTGCATATACGGCATCCAAAGCAGCAGTTATTGGACTTAGTGAATCCTTAATGCTTGAGGTGCGTAAGAAAAATATTCGAGTAACTACACTAACACCAAGTACGGTAGCTACAGACTTGGCAATTGAATCCAAGCTAACAGACGGTAATCCCGAGAAGGTTATGCAACCTGAAGATTTGGGTGAACTAATTGTGGCTCAATTGAAGCTTAGTCAACGGATTTTATTGAAGGAAGCTGTACTTTGGTCAACCAATCCGTAATTTTATTTCCTAAAAGGGTGCCCCACAAGCCATATCAAGGCGGGGTACCCTCTTTCATTTGAAGTCATTTATGGGCTGATTAAAACAATAAAGACAATCCCATTTCAAGATTGAATACAGCTTGTCTTTATTGTTTCCCTTATTTACTCAGGCTTTGTATTGAAAAAGGTAATATCGTCTATAGGCAGTCTTATGGATGGATGTCCTGGTTGTTCTGCCTTACCAAGTGTAATAACCATGATGGGAATATATCGATCACTTATATCGAACGCTTGGATAAGCCCCACAGGATCATAGCCAAGAGGGCCTGTATCATAATTGTGGGCTCGTGCTGCCAACATGAACTGTTGGGAGACCAAACCTCCATCAACGAGTATGATTCTGCTTATATCTTCTTTGGTAAGAGCGTTATATCTATTCAGCGTTTTTTCAATAAAAGCTTTGCTCACTTCCTCTGGCATCAATCCCTGTTTCGTTGCCTCTCCGTAAATTTCACCAGCACGTTTGTAGCCTTCTGTATCACCAAGCACCACTATAACGGCCGATGCTTCCATCACTTGTTTTTGATGAAATGTGACTGGGAGCAGCTTGGTTCTTAATTCTTCCGTATCAATAATGAAAAAGCGCCAAGGTTGCAGATTTGTGGATGAAGGAGCGAGATTAGCTTCCTCCAGTAACTGTTTAATTTCGTCATGGGAAATATGAACGGAAGGATCGTAATGACGAATGGCTCGACGGGTCTGAATGACTTCAGAGAATGAAGGGGAGTTGGACTGAGTAAGATTTGCTGTTGACATGCTGTTGGCCTCCTTAGGATATGGTTTCATAAAGTAGAGAATTTTACGTTTCTATATTTCTAGAATAATAGAAATGGTATGCAAAAAATTATGCACCTAAAAATGGCACATATTTTTCAGCTTTTTCTTTGTTTAAGGTGTAGTGTATGAAAGAGCCCGTTTTGGTAGACTCAATTAAACCACAATCGGTTAACTGCTTCAGATGATGAGACAATGTAGAACCAGCCACATTCTGAAGTCTTTGACCAATTGCTGTAACACACAAATTACTTTCCTTCGTTAGAATCAAGGTAATATTCATACGGGTAGGATCACCTAAAGCTTTATATATTTTAACTGCCTGTTTAATGGCTTCTGAATGATCTTCCATATGATTTCCCTCCGTTTCTTAACGCAATTCATTTTCATGTTTATCGAAATCAACAATAGCACAGTATATTTTAAAAGTAAAGTGTTCAAAAAGAATTTGAATACAGAATTGATCTTCATAAGTTTATAGTAACTATAATTGAACTGAAAAAGCCTGCCGTTAACATACACGGTCAGGCTTTATTTAGTTATTACATTTTCGAGATAGCAACGGGCTGATCTTGCTGATTAGATATATCATTGATAATGTCTGCAATCGTAACATTCTGCAGCGTTTTTTCCAACGCTCTTTGGGCTGTGCCAAAGATGGGTTCAAGCGTATCTTCTATATATTTCCCAACGTTGCAGTCTGGATCCGGATTTTTGTGCATATTAAAAAGCTCTCTGTCTTTCTCAGTATTTACAGCTTCGCAGATGTCGAATAAAGTAATCTCAGAAATGCTGCGAGTAAGAGAGGCACCTGCGATCCCAGGACGAACATGGATCAAATCTGCCTTTTTGAGCATACCCATAATTTTCCTGATCACAGCCGGGTTCGTATTTACGCTTTTAGCTATATTTTCTGAAGAGGTAGAACTCCCTGTATTGATTTCGAGAAACGCCAAAATATGAATTCCAACCGAAAAACGCGTATTTATAGACATAACTTCATCTCCATTTTGTTTAATGACTAACACGATCTGTAGTCAAATCTATGCCCAAATATTATATCACTTGTGATGAGGAAAATATATTGTTGACAAAACGCATCTCTTGTAATTATGATGATTACATGTAATCGATGTGATTACAGGATTATTCTATTAAATCAAATACAGAAGAGGATGAATATTTAATGAGTACATTACTTTATATCACCGCACACCCGCTTACAGAAGAACAATCTTATGGCTTGGCTACAGGCAAAGCTTTTGTAGAAACGTACCAAGAAGTTAATCCTAATGATGAAGTTATACATATTAATTTGTATCAGGATAATATCCCTATGATTGATGCTGATGTATTCAGCGGTTGGGGTAAGCTTGGCGCAGGCACTTCATTTGATCAATTGACTGAACAAGAACAAAGTAAAGTCGCACGTTTGGGTGAAATCTCTGATCAGTTCGCTGCAGCAGATAAATATGTATTTGTTACGCCATTCTGGAATTTATCGTATCCACCGATGATGAAGGCGTATTTCGATGCTGTATCCGTAGCAGGGAAGGCATTCAAATATATTGAAGGTCGTCCTGTCGGATTACTTACAGACAAAAAAGCGTTGCACATCCAAGCTCGTGGAGGAGTGTTCTCTGAGGCTCCTGCGTCGGAATTCGAAATGGGCCATCGACACATGCAGGTGATGATGAAATTCTTTGGAGTTCCAAGCTTTGAACATATTGTCCTTGAAGGTCTGGCAAAGTCACATCTGAATGCAAATGAGATTAAAGAAAATGCAATTCAACGCGCCAAAGATCTTGCTCATACATTCTAATTAATCACCTAAAAAGATCGTTTCCAGGTATTGAATCCAGGAAACGATCTCTTTTTATTTTGTCTTGGAACTGAAGTTAGCAAAGTCAAATGAACACCATACTATCCTGAATAGACATGAATTGTTCCTGAATAAACCAACGATATTGTTTTACATTTACCCCAATGCTAGAATGATAAAAATTTCATCAGGGGGTAAAACATGTCGAAATTAAACCTTACTCAAGTGTATTCTGGCTTCACTGTCAACAAGGAAACTTTCGTTAAAGAGCTTAATGCCAATGTATATACATTAGAACATACCAAGACTGGAGCTAGACTATTATATGTAGATAGTACGGATGATAATAAAGTGTTTAGCATCTCTTTCCGTACGCCACCAAGTGACAGCACAGGTGTATTTCATATTTTGGAGCATTCAGTTCTCTGTGGATCAGAGAAATTTAATGTGAAAGAGCCGTTTGTTGAATTGTTAAAGGGTTCGATGAACACGTTCTTAAACGCGCTGACCTTTGCGGACAAAACGATGTATCCCGTAGCCAGTCGGAATGAGAAAGATTTCATGAATCTCATGGACGTATATATGGATGCCGTATTCAATCCAAATATTCGGGAGCACGATGAGATCTTTAAACAAGAAGGTTGGCATTACGAATTAAGTGAAACCTCGGATGAGCTCATCTACAAAGGTGTCGTATTTAATGAAATGAAGGGCGTATTTTCCTCTCCTGATACCATCCTCGCCAATACTATTAATGAATCCATATTCCCGGATAACCCTTATCGTCATGTTTCAGGGGGAGATCCTGAGAAGATTACCGATCTAACATATGACGCTTTTATGGAAGCTTATTATACGTATTATCACCCAAGCAACAGCTACATCTTTTTGTACGGGAATCTGAATGTAGAAGAAACGTTAGCTTTTCTGGATCAGGATTACTTATCTAAATATGACAAAAAGCAGATGGATTCCAGCATACCTCTACAGCAACCGGTTCAGGAGCATACTGTTGTTAAAGAATATGAAGTTTTGGAAACAGATACGGTAGAAAATAAAGTGCATATGGCGTTAAATTTTGTAATTGGTGAACATTCTGATAGAGAACGTGCGGTGGCCTCTCAGATCTTACAGGAAATCCTGCTAACTAGCCCAGCCGCACCATTGAAAAAGGCACTCCTTGCGAGAGGGATTGGGCAGCATGTGTCAGGGATGTTTAATAGTGCTTTGCGTCAGCCCGTTTTCTCAATCATCGTTAGAAATGCTCACGAAGGACAGGAAGAAGAATTCAAGCTTGCAGTTATCGAAGAACTCACACGAATTGTAGAAGAAGGAATTGATAAGAAGCTCATTGAAGGTGCGATCAGCGGGAGTGAGTTTCAGTTAAGAGAAGCAGACTTTGGTATGCCAAAAGGGCTTGTTTATAACTTATTTGTTATGGATAACTGGCTATATGATGGAACACCCGAAGATTGTCTAGCATATGAGAAATTATTTGAACAGATGAAATTAGCACTGACTACAAACTATTTCGAACAACTCATTGAAGAGATCATTCTGAATAGTAAGCACAATAGTTTTGCAGTGGTGAAGCCATCCAGGACATTAGGAGAACAGAAGCGTCAGGCTGAACTTAACAAACTTAAGACATATCAGAATTCACTTCGTACAGAAGAGCTTGATCAACTGCAAAAGGAAACAGAAAAGCTTATCCAAAGACAGTCTACACGAGATACGAAGGAAGATCTTGAACAGATTCCAATGCTCACGTTGAGTGACCTTAACCAGAGTCCAGAGAGAATCCCTTGCACGGAAGTAAAAGTTAATGGCATAGATACACTGTGGCATGAGATGAACACCAGTAAGATTGCGCACTACAATCTCTATTTTGATATCAAAAATGTGGTGAGAGAACTGGGTGAGTCTTACATTCCTTACGTTTCCTTGTTAAGCAAGCTCCTGGGTAAGGTAGATACCCGAAATTATAACTATAACGAGTTATCTAATGAAATCAGTATCAAGTTTGGAGGACTGGATTTCTCTAATAAAACGTTTGAAAATTCAAATGAAGAGAATCTGAATGTGAGATTAAGAGCTAGAGCTAAAGTGCTTGAGCCTCATCTCGAAGTTTCTTTCCATTATTTGAACGAAATCATAAACCACTCGCTGTTCACAGATGAGAAGAGAATTTTGGAATTGCTACAAGAAATCAAGCTGAATCTTGAGATGAGTCTGAATCAAAACGGTCATTCCTTTGCGTTAATGCGGGTGCATTCCCAATTATCTCACGCTGCCAAATATGAAGAAAATCTAGATGGAATCAACTTCTATCGTTTTATTTGTAGTATCTTGAAGGACTTTGATCGGAATCAAGAATCTATTCTTGAAGCACTTGAGAAAACGAGACAGCATGTCTTTACCAAAACGAATCTTGTCTTAAGCTTCACTGGAGATCAGGCGTTATTTAACGTATTCAGCGAGTTCTTGCCTCGGTTAGAATTAAATGATTTAACGAAGAATCACAAGGTTCAACCTACAGAAATCAGTGATACAACTGAAGAAAATGAAGCTTATGTTATTTCTAGCGGTGTTTCTTACGTCACGAAAGGTTACCAATATCAAACATTAGGTTATGAATACTCGGGTAAGCTCAAGGTTCTGAAGAGAATTCTTGACCTGAATTACCTGTGGAATGCTGTAAGGGTAAAAGGTGGGGCATATGGAGTAGGCATGATGATTAGTCGATGGGGAATCTGTTCATTTTACTCCTATAGAGACCCGAATGTAGCAGCTACCTTCAATGTTTACGATCATGCTTACGAACATTTGGCTGATTTCAATGAAGACCAACAAACGATGACAAAGTATATCATTGGCACCATTGCAGGGCAAGATAGACCTTTATCCGATCGCGAAAAAGGTGAGCAAAGTGATGCATACTACTTTAGTAACATATCATTTGCTGATCTGGAGAAAGAAAGACGAGAGATCCTATCAACTACGGCTGAGGATATACAGGGATATGCCAAACTGCTTGAAGAAATCGTAGCGCAAGGCCGTTCTTGTGTAATTGGTAACAAAGATAAAATTAATGAAAATAAAGAAGTGTTCGATGTCGTTACAGATCTAATATCCTAACGCTTTCGGATAAATACGTCAGTAATAAGAGATACATTCTGTGTGTCTAGCGGCTAACAATTCTTAACCAAGTAAAAGATCTAGAATATACAGGTGTGCAAGTATCTTGTATATTTTAGATTCTTTTATATGTGAAACTTTATGGTAGCTAAACCATGATAATAATAAAGGAGTGACTAGATTGTTAAAATCAAAATTATTAAATAGATATGATTTTAGTACATTTATCATACCTGAGGAGCTTTCCATTCAACATGAAAAAATTGAATCCCAGGTTGAAGATGCGATCTCATTTGTGGCAAAGAAACATGTAGTTTTGATTGAGTCATCTGATCCAATTGTTTCAGGTGACATTGTTACAGTGGATATCGAAAGTGACAACACTGATCTTAATAAAAGTAATGTACAGGTTTCCGTAGGCATTGGTTTTAACAAACGTATTGAAGAGCATGTTGTTGGAATGAAAATAGGGGAAGTTAAGCGCATTAGCATAGATGGAGAGGCAGCGAACCTAAAAGTAGTAAATGCTCAAAGAAAAATTGTGCCCGAGGTAACAGATGAATTCATTGAAGGCCTAAATATAGAGCATGTTCATACGATCAAGGAGTACAAAGCTCATTTATACCATGATTTCTCTGAGCAATTGAAAAAGCAGAATGTATTTAAAATTGCACAAGCTTGGATTAAAGCAGGTATAGACGGATCAGAATTCGACATGAGTGAGGAAGATATAGCCCATAAACTTCAAAACGTACGAGAACATGCAGCCCGGGAGAACTCGAGTTATGAGGACTATGTTGTGAAATATGCCTCGGTGGAGCTTGAAAATCCATCGTTAGAGGAAAGTGAAGCTTATGTTCGGAAATCGCTAACAAGAGGTATACAAGAAATGCTACTGGGTCAATCTTTTGATGCTAAGGGTGGCAATGAATTCAATCTAGAAACGTATGAAAAAGATATAAAAGAAATGGCGAATAAAGCCGATCAACCCGTAGAGGAATTGAAGAAAAGCTATTCGTTTGAAGATTACCTTCAACAACAGTACAAAATGTACTATTACAATTATGTTCTGAATCTGTCTAAAAAAAGAATTGAACTTCATGACTAATGAGTATAGACCGTTAATCAATCTTTCTGGATTCTTAATGAATGGGGGTGGCAGTGATTGTGGCGAAACAATATGATAACAATTGGCGTATAGACACAGCTATTATTCATACCGCTCAGGAACCTTGTGAAAAATCGGGTGCAGTTGTATCGGCTGTCGTCCCGGCAGTTGCATATGCATTTCCAACAGTCGAAGCTGCTTCTTCTTGTGTTAATGGAGAACAAGCAGGAACCTATTACGGCCGGTACGGGAACCCCACGGTGAAGATATTAGAAGAGAAAATAGCTCACCTGGAGAGAGCAGAATCAGCACTGGGAGTAAGTAGTGGTATGGCAGCCATCTCAAGTGCACTTCTAACCTATTTAAAACAAGGAGACCATGTACTATGCACACGAGATATTTATGGAGGGACGTATAAGTTCCTTCATCATCTCGCGCCACGCTATGGAATCCAAACGGAGTTTGTTGATTGTACAGACCTGAACGCTGTAGAACGTGCCATACGTTCGAATACCAAAGTTCTTTATCTCGAAACACCCTCTAATCCTTGTTTGACCGTTTTAGATATCAGAGGTCTGTCCAATCTAGCACATAAGTACGAGATAACGGTTATTGTTGATAATACCTTTATGACCCCTTATTTACAAAGGCCACTTGAATTAGGAGCTGACGTTGTTGTCTATAGTGCGACAAAGTATCTGAACGGGCATGGGGACGTCATAGCTGGATTCATCGCAGGCAAAACAAAAGAGATTAACTGGATGCGAAAGAACATGGTAGGTGACTTAGGACAACATCTGAGTGCGTGGGATGCATTCTTGATATTGCGTGGGTTAAAAACGCTTGGTTTAAGAATGAAACAGCACTGCCATAGTACCGCAAAGATTGCTGAATTTCTTGCAGACCATCCGTTAATTCAAAAGGTACACTATCCGGGTCTACACTCACATCCTCAGCATCAGTTAGCCAAACAGCAAATGATAGATATGGGCGGGATTGTCTCTTTCGAAGTAAAGGGTGGATTTGACGAGGCCAAACGCTTAATAAACGCATTACAACTTGCTATGATTTCATTTAGTTTAGGTGATCCAGAAACACTCGTACAGCATCCTGCTTCTATGACACATTCTTCAATTGCTGAAGAAGATCGGAACACGTTTAACATAACGGATGGTCTTATCCGCTTATCCACAGGATTAGAAGATGTGGAAGATATTATCGATGACTTGAAGCAGGCGCTTGATCAACTGTAATGGGCAAAATGCAGAGATATGAATAATTATAAATAAATTAATGACTGATTGTGTAAGGTTTTTGTACCGTTTCCGTTCCCAATTATCCCGAATTTGGTTGTGATAAACACGATAATAGCCGTAATGCACATAATGGATTGAAAAACGGAAGAAAAGTATTAAAATAAAATAAATTGATAAGAGATTGTAAAAGTTTGAGGGAGGAAAGAGACATGGCGATTACTGAAATTAAAGAGAATGAATTTGAGAATGCAACCAAAGAAGGCTTTGTCATTGTTGATTTTTATGGATCTAATTGTGCTCCTTGTAAAACGTTAGAAAGAACATTGGAAGAGCTTGATTTTGAAGCTCCATTTATCAATATTGTGAAGCTTAAGATCGATGAGACGGAGAATATTATTGAGCAACAGGGTATTACTAGCGTACCTACTGTATTCTTCATGAAGGATGGAGAAGTATTAGAGAAAAAACTTGGTTTTATACCGTTAAATGAAATGAAAGAAATCGTAGGCAAATACATGTATTAATACAAGCCACTCATAGCCTGATTTGATGTTGAAGTCATCACACGAACATTCATACAACGAGATCAGTCTATGAGTTTTTTTAAAATTAACCCGAGTATTACCATTTGAATAATAAGTTACATTTGATGTTAGTTAAACGTAGTTCTAGAAGGAGGTCAACTTATGACGGAGAGCCCCACCTCTGTTCAGGCACCCAATCCCCTTGGGTCAGTTCAACCCGATGAAAGTGGTAAACGTGGTATTTGGAAGCCATTTTTCAAATTATTAATTCAAGCGAAGCTTCCTTATTTCTGGATTATCCTATCTACCGTTGTAGGTCTCGCATCCGCGCAACTTAGTCTCTTATTCCCCCAATATGCTCAAAAGATCACTGCAGGTGATATAAGTAGACCCATCATCGTGGGGAGTATCTTGGTCGTTCTAGGACAAGCTATATTTACAGCTGTACGACAATTTCTGGCGAATGTAGCCTCAGCCAAAGTAACCTTGAGTTTTCGTAAATTAATCTTGAAAGCTTTAATTGTGCTACCCATCCCGTATTTTGATAAAAGCAATGCGAAAGACATGATCAGCCGTACGACTGATGATACAACAAAATTGAGCGACCTATTAGCTTACGGGATCGGCAATATACTGTCTTCTGTTTACGGAATCGTAGGCGCATTCCTCATCCTATTTAGCTATGATTGGCGATTAGCTGCGGCAGAAGTAGGCATTTTATTAGTATCCATCGGAATCGGGATTTTAAATGGACGTATTAACTTTAAGTACAATGTTAAAATTCAAGCAAAGCTTGCCAAATTAACTGGATTCATATCTGAGATTTTAGTGAATATTCCACTTGTTAAGTCCTTTGTGAATGAGAAAAAGGAAGAAAAAAGAGGGAAAGGCTATATTAAAGAATTATTTAAAGTGAATTTTATATTTCATATGTTCGGGCATCTTTTTGGATTGTTTAATAACCTCGTGAGGGTTCTGCAAACCATCATCATTATCCTTTTAGGGATCTATTTAATCTCACGAGAGATCATCACCATTGATATTTGGATTGCATTTTATCTTTACGCAGAAGGTCTTTTAACGTCGGTATCTATTCTTATGGGGAACTGGGTTCTTGTGAAAAGAGGCCAAGGAGCAGTAAGACGTATTACAGAAATTACGCTGGAGCCTATGGAGGAATATAATCGAGCGTTATCCTTCGAACCGAAAGATGAGGATATTTCGTTTAAAAATGTTTCTTTCCGATATGCAGAAAAAGAAATTATTAAAAATATGAACTTTACCATCCCACATGGTAAGATTACCGCGATTGTAGGGCCAAGTGGTGCTGGTAAGTCAACCATCTTCAATTTGTTAATGCGATTCTATGAACCTAACTCTGGTGAGATCCAGTTTGGTGGAGGTGCCATTAACAATTACAAACTGCAGGAGTGGAGAAAAGCTTTTGGTCATGTAGCACAAGATACACAGTTATTTTCTGGAACGATTCGCGACAACATTATGTATGGCGTGGACAGAACAGTAAGTATGCAGGAAATTGAAAAAGCAGCTTCAGCAGCCTGTGCGCTAGATTTTATTCAATCCTCTGAGCAAGGCTTTGATACTCTGGTTGGAGAAAATGGCTCTAAGCTATCTGGAGGTCAGAGACGAAGAATTGCCATAGCAAGGGTTATTTTAAAAAATCCTCCTTTTTTACTCTTTGATGAAGTAACTTCAAGCCTGGATGCCGAATCCGAATTTATCGTCGATCAATCTCTAAAGGAGCTAGCGGTTGGACGAACAACGGTAATCATTGCACATCGTTTAGCCACGGTTAAAGACGCAGACCAGATCCTTGTCTTAGAAGATGGGGAGATTAATGGTATAGGCAGTCATGAAGAGTTGCTAGAAAACAATAAACTGTACAAAAAATTAGTCGAATTACAGTTTGATGCATAAAACTTACGTGAACGAAAGGAGGTAATAGTATGCAAATCAACGAAGTCGAAAAGCAAAAATGGGGTCCATTTTTCAAACTAATCATTAAATCCAAACTACCGTGGAAATGGTATATACTCAATCTTCTATTCAGTTTTGCTTTAACAACAGTATCTGTTAAATTACCTCAATTAGCTGGAAACATTATGGGCGGGGAAATATTTGATCGGCAAATCGTTACAACCTATATTGGAGTATCCCTACTTTTAACCATTATCAATGTTCCCACAAGCATATTTGCATCATGGATTGAACTCACAACAGATCGCAAGATTCAAAATTTAGTATGGACTAAATTTATTAAAATGCCGGTTTCGTTTTTTAATAAGCTCAATCCAACCTCACTAACAAGCCGTGTCACAAGTGATACGTCTCAGATTAGTTATACGATTACTTTCTTATTTACACTTGTTAATATTGTATACGGGTTGTTTCTGATTCTTAAGACGATTTTTGACATGAGTTCTGCCATGGTTCTTGCATTGTCTGTCGTGATTCCTTGGGTAATCCTAATTGCTTTTACAATCGGTCGATTTTATTTCAAAGCACAACATAAAATGCAGGAACGATATGCTAACTTCACTAACTTTGTTACAGAGAGATTAACCAATATTCGCCAAGTTAAATCCTCTGGTACAGAAGAGTTAGAGTTGCAGCAAGGATACGAAGTAGCAATGGAACATTATAAAGCACAGATCTATAAAGCTAAAGTTAGCTTAATCTCTGAGCCTGCCATGTATTCCATTCAGTCGTATTGTCAGGCTATAATATTGATCTATGGTGGCGTCCTTGTAAATAGAGGGCAACTGGATATGGCAAGTCTTATTACGATGTTTATGTATTCACAATCGATCTCCTTGTATGCTACACAATTTGTGATGTTCTTCAGATTTTCCAAAGAGGCACAGGGTGCTACTGCTAAAGTAAGTGAGATTTTAGAAGTGGAGAATGAAGAGCTCGCAAGAAAAAAATCATTTGCCTTGCCTGACGAAGATATCCGCTTCGAAGGAGTCTCCTTTCGCTATGGTCAACAAGAGGTTCTCTCCAATCTGAATTTTAACATTCCTAAAGGAGAGGTGACGGCTATTATTGGGCCAAGTGGATCAGGAAAAACGACAATTCTGAATATGTTAGAGCGTTTCTATGAACCCAACTCTGGCCGGATTATGTTCGGTAACACCCCGGTTGATGATATTAATATGGACGAGTGGAGGAACGCAATGGGATACGTTGCGCAAAGCAGCCCGCTCCTTGCGGGATCGATCAGGGATAACATTGTTTATGGCCTACATCGTGAAGCCAAGGAAGAGGAAGTGATTAGAGCAGCGAAACTAGCGAATGCCCACGATTTTATAATGAAATTACCAGATGGTTATGATACGGATGTAGGTGAGTACGGATCAAAATTATCAGGTGGTGAACGTCAGAGAGTTGCGATTGCAAGAACCGTGATCAAAGATCCAGATTACTTACTCCTTGATGAAGCAACAAGTAATTTGGATGCCCATAATGAGGTCGAAGTGCAGAAAGCTTTGAATAATCTGATGAAGGGAAGAACAACGATTGTTGTAGCCCATAATATTCAAACGGTCAAAAACGCCGACAACATTATTGTTATAGCTGGTGGTCAGATTCAAGACATCGGTATACATGAGGAGCTATATCATAAAGAAAATTCTCTGTATCGTAAATATTTTGATTTGCAATTCGGTTATAATTAAAGCTAGAGCCCTTTTTCGATGAACAAGGCACGAATTGGAGATGATTTTATGAACCGACAATTAAATATCCTGATTGTGGATGATGAGCAGATAAGTCTGGATATTTTAAAATCATCTTTAGAGGTATTTAGTTTTGTTACTATTGTAGGAGAAGCTTCAAATGGTGCAGATGTTATCAAGTTTTTGCAAGGAAATAAGATCGACTTAGTTCTCTTAGACATTGAAATGGAAGACATTCATGGATTTAAGCTTGCTAGTCATATCCAAGTGGCATATCCGGATGTAATGATTATTTTTATAACCGGTCACGTTGACTTGGCGTTAAATGGATACGAATATCAGCCGATCGACTTTCTTGTGAAGCCAGTCAATCTATTACGCTTAGAACAGGCTTTGACCAGAGTTAGAGACCTGGCTTACAAGGATCAATCCAAAAAGGGAACCCAGATTGGCATTCATACCGAGGGTGGACTAGAGATTATTAATGTGAATGATATCTTGTATTTAGAAAAAATCGAACGTAAAGTCTTCATCTTCTGCAAGACAGGCGAGAAATTCAAATTAACGGATTCATTGCAGAAGCTGGAGGCAATCTTCAGTGATTATAATTTCTTTCGCACCCATCAATCTTTTCTAATTCCGATTGATAAAATAAAAAGCATACACGCCGACGAATTTAAACGTTCGTATACGGTTCAGTTAAAAGATGTAGACGAGATTATTCCTTTAAGTAGGGATAAACACCATGAGCTCAAGCAGGTATTAATCAAGAATGGAATTAAAATTTGGTAAACAATGATGCACCACGATGAAACGAATCGAAATTATGCAAGTGTTGGCGGTGAAATGACTTGAACATCACGTTTTCAACTATCTGGAGTATCTCTGCTTATCCTGTTGTCATATTCGTCTCACTTTTATTTGCATTATCTCTAATCGGCACCAATCCTAAGGAATGCCTCAAACCACTAACAATCAGCTCTGTAGCAATCAGCCTACTTGTGATCTGCTCAGAGCTATTTTTCCCCAAGGAATATTCTTTATGGACATTAGGACTTCTCGCAGTTCTCATTTATTTGTTCAAAAAGTGTTTTAAACTATCGTATTCATTCTCCTCTATTGTGGTTTTGCTTTCATCCATTGTATATCTAATTCATGTACTCTTGAGAGAAGTGATTTCAAGTTACTTTATGAAGTCTGGGGTAAGTGAATATAACGTATATACGAGCTTAATCGGTTTAATATTGTATGCCGTATTAGGCTTGGCGATATACAGCAGAAAGGTGTCAATTTTCTCCAATAGAGCAGACATTCACTTGATATCCGAAGGCAGTTTAGCAAGAAAAGTCGCTTATAGCTTATTTCCAGCCATATTCACGTTGTCTATAATGTTTATATGGATTCTATACTGTTTATATCATCTGCGTTTATATCCTATGGTTCACCAGTGGATGGTGTTTTCGTTCACATTTGTTATTTTCATTCTGTTTATATACTTTATTAAGATATTCTTTTTGTATATTAACGATAAAATAGAAAGTATCATGGACAAACAAAATCAGGAAGAGATGTTCAACTTCATGCAGGTAATTCGTTCGCAGCGCCATGATTTTAATTTTCATCTACAGGCAATTTTCGGTATGCTTGAGGGTAAACGTTATGCTGAATGTACAGATTATGTCCAGACGATGGTGGATGAGGTTAGTGATCTGAATGAAGTGCTACCTTTATATCATCCAGCAGTGGGTGCCTTATTGAGTACATTTAGAGAAGTGGCGGCACATAAAGGAATTAAACTTGAAATTTTTGTTTACTATAATTTATCACACATCCCGTGCACGGTAAGTGATATCAATAAGATGGTTGGTAATCTCGTGCAAAATGCAATTGATGAAGTAGAGCAGCATCCTACTAAGGATCGATGGATACAAGTTATGATTCTAAAAAGAAGTGGTAAAAGCGTTATCAAAGTTACTAATAGATCGAGCAAAGAAATAAGTAGCTATAAACATATTTTCAATCCAGGTTATTCTACGAAGCCGTTACACGAAGGCATTGGTCTTACAACGGTACAGAAGATAGCCGCAAAATATGATGGAGTTGTATATCCTGAATTCGAAGACGATTTTGTGCATTTTATTGTACAAATTCCAAATTTGCTACGAGCTGACGATGAACTGGAATTTTAATCCAACTCTTTAACTAAGATATCACCTCTAAAAATGAATATGAAGAAAAACACCTTGAAGCGAATATTCCTGTCTAATGATGGGGGAAAGCTCCTTAAGGTGTTTTTTTGGTTTGTTTTTGCATTTCAGTCCTTGACCTTAGGTCAGACCTTGTTGAAGGCGGGCGGGTCTTACGAAGATTATGTGAATATGACTAATCCAAAAGAAGCGATGTCTAGAGATCGCTGGATATTTGTCAGTAAGAATTACACCGCAGATGCAACAGAAGATATCGCTCATTTTGACTCCCCGATTCTGCTTATGGTTGGTGACCATGACATAAACGTTGATGTGAGAGAAACAGAGCAGGTGTAAAGGGAACAGGTTTCGCCACCGGAACTATTACACGTGAAGCTGTTGCCAAATACCGAGCACTCCATGCTGTCTACTACAACGGTGGACTCGACGATCCGGGCGCTATTAATCAGTTTGTTTGCACCAAGAAACATTACCGTTCAGGGCTATATGGATGGCATTTCAGAATTTTTATATAATATGAATCAGTCATCAAAAAAAACGAATAATATTACAAAAATAATATGAATAGTTCGTAAATAGTGTGAACAAATCGAATAATTCATTGACAATGCCTGCTAAATTTATTAATATTCGAAAGGGACATCAGGTTAACACAGAGATGAGTATGATTATTTTGGTGAAAAGCTTAGCTGTTAAATCCTAATG
The DNA here is from genome assembly GCF_022346845.1 of Paenibacillus sp. ACRSA. Taxonomy (NCBI): domain Bacteria; kingdom Bacillati; phylum Bacillota; class Bacilli; order Caryophanales; family Paenibacillaceae; genus Paenibacillus; species Paenibacillus sp. ACRSA. The sequence goes on from NZ_JAKRNP010000005.1 coordinate 310,277, forward strand.
ACGAATATAGGAGCGAATAGTTAACAATCCTATACGAAGATTAGGATTTTTTGATGTGTGGCTTAGGTTAATACTATGAAGGTTGGAGGCTGGCTTTACCATGGACAACTGGTTCAAACTGAAAGAAAGAGGCACGACTGTTTCAACAGAAATTATTGCAGGGATTACCACATTCTTCACGATGGTATACATAGTGATTGTAAACCCAGGAATTCTCAGCAGTACAGGCATGGACTTTAATGGTGTGTTCATTGCGACTATTCTGGCAAGTATTGTTGCGACTCTGATTATGGGAATCTGGTCTAACTACCCGATTGTCTTGGCACCAGGAATGGGTCTTAATGCATTCTTTGCCTACAGTGTCGTTTCTGGATATGGCGTTTCTTGGCAAGTTGCACTTGGAGCGGTATTCATTGCAGGGATTTTGTTCATCATTTTGTCGATCACTTCGTTCCGTTACATGTTGTTAGATGCCATTCCGGCGAGCTTAAAACATGCAATCACAGCAGGGATTGGTTTGTTTATTACAACAGTAGGTTTGCAAAATTCGGGCATCATTACTGCCTCAGAATCGAATCTGATTACGATCGGGAACTTAGCAGAGCCAATGACGTACCTGACAATCATCGGATTAATTATCACGGTTGTTCTAATGGCTTACAATGTAAAAGGCTATCTATTCATCGGTATGGTGGTTACCGCGATACTTGCTTGGATCTTAGGACTATTCCAAATGCCAGGATCGATTGTATCCATGCCGCAAGGGCTCGGGACGACAGCGTTTCAATTGGATCTGGCAGGGGTCTTCTCCAATGGCTTGTACACGATCATATTTACCTTCCTATTGATCACTTTGTTTGATACAACGGGCACAATGCTTGGTGTGGCTGAACAAGCAGGACTGCTCAAGGATGGCAAATTCCCACGTTCACGTGGAGCGTTACTGGCAGATGCGGTAGGTACAACAACAGGTTCATTGCTCGGAACAAGTCCGACATCCGCATATATTGAGTCCAGCACAGGAGTAGCGGCAGGAGGAAGAACAGGACTGACTGCAATTACAGTGAGTGTGTTGCTTGCCGTGACATTGTTCTTTGCGCCAATCGTAAGTGTTATCTCCGGCATTCCGGCGATTACGTCGCCAGCACTCATTATTGTCGGTTACTTTATGATTAATGTAATCAGTAAAATTGATTGGAAGGATCTAGAAGAGGCATTCCCTGCCTTCTTGATTATCATCTTAACTCCGCTTACGCATAGTATTGCGACAGGTATTGGCATAGGTTTTATCTTCTATCCAGTGCTCAAGCTGCTTCGCGGCAAAGGCAAAGACGTACACCCGATATTTTACGTTTTTGCAGTACTGTTCTTTATCCAACTTGTGTTCCTCGATCATTAAGACTGATGATCCAAGAATAACGAAGGATGATCCTAGATCAAGAAGCATGATGATCATAGCTCAACAAGAAACGATGTAATGCATAAGGAGAATTGCTTATAACAGCAGTTCTCCTTTTTTTATATTTATCCATTATTAGCTTGTTCATATTCAGTTCATATTCCCGTCATGAAGGGGACATCTTGTTTGCTTATACTTGGAATGTCGATTCAAAAGGAATTTTTGAATCCATTGTTTACATAATGTTGCCATGGCGGCATGACAGATATAAGGACAGGAGAAGATGAACGTGGCAGAAACGGTAGAGAGTAATGTTGGAACAAAGGGACGTAAAAAACGGAAATTATGGTTGAAAATCATTGGAGGAATCGTCGGAGCGTTTGTACTATTCTTAGGCATTACGTTTATCGTAAATGGGATTAGTATCAGTATGGAGAAAAATAAAATTGAATCCTATGGTCAATATGTTGAAGTGGACGGGAAGAAAATGAATGTTTCTATTCAAGGCAGCGGCGAACAAACGATTGTACTCTTGCCCGGTCAAGGAACTCCATCACCTGTGCTTGATTTCAAATTGTTGATTGATGAGTTAACACCGAGTTACAAAGTGGTGGCGATTGAGCCCTTTGGTTATGGATTAAGTGATGAAACCAAGAAGGAGCGGACGACAGCGAATATCGTCAGTGAAATTCACGAGGCTGTGCAACAGCTTGGTATTGACCGTTATGTGTTGATGGGGCATTCGATCACAGGACTCTATGGTGTTACTTATGTGAACAATTATCCGGATGAGGTTCAGGCTTTTATTGGTATCGATAGCAGTGTGCCGAATCAACCTGGCATGGATGTGAAATTGCCACTGAAATCGATGCAGTTTCTTCAAACATCAGGGCTGATGCGATTAATCAAAAAAGTAAGTGGAGATTCCTATAAATCGCTTGCATTTGATGAACATACTAAGGACCAGATGAATCTGATCTCAAATAAAGTCTCGAGTAACGATACAATGATAGACGAGCTCAAGCACCTAGGTTCTAATTTCAAAAACAGCGAAAAACTCGCCTATCCGCGTGATCTGCCTGTGCTACTCTTCGTGCAATCCAATAACGAGCACAATCCACAGTGGATTCCGCTACATGAGGAGCAGGTGAAACAATCTGCACAGGGCAAAATGATTCCGATGGAAGGTTCTCATTACCTTCACCATACCAAATTCAAAGAAATCGCTGCGGAGTTCAAAGCGTATATGAAAGAGATTCAACTGTAGCATTTTTGTTCGGTAGACTGGTTTAGCGAATGACGAGACAAGTTGCATAGATATATAGAGGAGTTGATGAATGTGAATCCATCCGTAGATAAAGAAGGGAGAAAGCGCAGTAAAACCAAGAGAGTGTTACTTATTTTACTTAAAATATTCGCTGCGATCCTTATAGCCATATTACTGTTTATCGCTGGTGTTTATACGTATAATCAAATCGCTAGTCATTCAGAACAAAAAAGAATTGAGCCTTATGGTCAATATGTGTCTGTAGATGGAAAACAGATGAATGTGCTCATTCAGGGGGAAGGTGAGGAGACTGTAGTCATTCTGCCTGGTTACGGCAATGCGGCACCTGGACTTGATTTTGAGCCATTGCTATCAGAATTAACCCCTTATTATAAAGTGGTTGTGGTTGAGCCTTTTGGCTATGGATTGAGCGATCAAACGGATAAGGAACGTTCTACGGAACAGATTGTAAGTGAAATTCATCAAGCCTTACAGAGTCTTCAGATTGATCGTTATATCCTGATGGCTCACTCCATTTCAGGATTATACAGTCTTAATTATGTGAACCAATATCCAGATGAAGTGAGCGCATATATCGGACTAGATAGCAGTGTTCCAACATTGAGCGAACAGAAGATCGATTCGTCCGTGACCCAGCAGATCAAATGGTTCCGTAATTTGGGCTTTCCCCGTATCCAATTAAAGCTAAGTGATGATCCGTATGAAGATATGCCTTATGGTGAAGTAACAAAAGAACAACTGCAAATATTGAGACAAAAAAATATGTATAACAACACTCAATTAAATGAAGCTGTGAGTATGTATTCGAATTTCCAATCCGCAGCGCAAATATCTTTTCCACCCAATCTCCCTGTCCAGCTCTTTGTTCAGGCCAAGCATCCGGTAACGCCTGAGTGGGTACCCGAACACGAGAAGCAGCTAGCGAATTCTGTTCATGCAGAGATGGTTTTATTGGAGGCAGATCATTATTTATATCGAACCCATGCCAAAGAAATCGCTGAAAAAGTAAGAGAGTTTACTGGAGCTTTAACTACGCAATGAATCTAGTGAATGTGGAATATGTTGACCCAGTTGAATAGGAACCAAACAGGAACGGACGGCTCGCATATCTTCACTTGCGGCTCGTTCGTTCTTTACATTTAAAATTAATGATTGTAATTTTCATAGGTTCAACTTTACAATATAACGATGTGTATCAATTTATTTAAAAATATAGATGAAGTGGAGACTTAAGGAATCATGACAAAAAGAAAGCAATGGAATGTGATTGGTCTAGCTCTATTGTTGGGCGTATTTTCGACGTTAGGACCATTTACAATCGATATGTATTTACCGGCATTTCCTGAAATTGCAGCAATGTTCAACACGAATGCATCACTGGTTCAGTTCAGTCTTACAGCTTGTTTATTGGGGTTAGGTATGGGTCAGCTCGTTGTGGGGCCAATCAGTGATGCTCATGGCAGACGTAAACCTTTGCTAATCTCTATGGTTGCTTATATCATCTGCTCCTTAGCGTGTGCGTACTCGCCTAACATTGGTATGCTAATCTTGTTCCGTTTCACACAAGGATTTGCAGCTTCCGCAGGAATCGTTATTTCTCGCGCTATTGCTCGTGACTTGTATAGTGGCCATGAACTGACTAAATTTTTCTCTCTACTGTTGCTTGTAGGAAATCTCGGCCCTTTGGCAGCTCCAATTGCAGGTAGTGGGGTCCTTACGTTCACATCGTGGCCGGGTGTGTTTATTTCCCTCGCGATCCTAGGCGTTTTCTTGTACATTATGACGCAATGGCGTCTTAAAGAAACGAATCCTCCTGAAAAGCGCATCGCTCCGAATTTTAAACTTCAACTTCGTGGTTATGGTACCATGCTGCGTGATCGCAAGTTTGTTGGTTACATGCTGGCACAGGGTATTATGACCGCGGGTGTATTCGCTTATGTGGCAGGCACACCGTTTATTTACCAGAACATATACGGTGTAAGTCCGACGGTATTCTCCATATTGTTTGCATCGAATGGAATTAGCTTAATCATTGGCTCGCAAATTGTGGGACGCATGTCACACCGCATTCCTGAGCAGACGCTTCTGTTATCCGGTCTGTGGCTTGCGCTCATATCGAGTGTTGTCGTTGTAGCGGTAACGATTGCTCAAGGGCCACTGTTTGCTCTGGTTCTTCCATTGTTCTTCTTCGTATGTTCAATCGGTATTACGTCAACTGCCGCATTCCCACTCGCTATGGAAAGCCAATCCAAAATGGCTGGTAGTGCAGCGGCGCTTCTAGGTGTCGTACCCTTTGTATTAGGAGCTTTGGTTGCTCCAATCGTTGGTATTGCGGGAGAGGACACCGCTGTTCCGCTCGGACTTACTTTGTTAGGAACGAGTATTGTCGCGGTCGTTACTTATTTTTTACTCGTGGCTAAGAAAGATCAGAACTCCGCTCAGACGCATTAAGCGTTGTGCGTTATATTATATGAACACTGAACGATAAATCGATCTAGAAAATGGATATGTAATTGTGCGGATAAATGAATCAAGGATAAGTGAAGGGTTGATTCTTTATCCGCACATATTTAATGGAAGTTAAACATACAAACTGATCCATAAACTCGATTTACTACCTCTAACCATCTCTCTATATAGGAAAGAGCATGCTCTTCATTTAAACTGATTTCTCACGAAGGTTTGTCTTACTCAGAGCTTTACGCTGGGAGAGGTTATTTTGGATTAATGCAAAAATGACCAACAACGCGCCGTAAAATTCATTCAGACTGATCGAATAGCCTTGAAACGACATTACCATAAATGTGGTCACAGGAACTAAGCTTATAAATAAGATGCCATTAACAGGTGAGAGCATTTTCATCCCCGTATTCCAGCTTAATAAAGCAATCGTTCCAGGGAAAAGAATCATAAATAACATCTGATATTTAATAGAGAGCAAGTCATTCCAGTGGGGCGCAGGAAGCCATTGCAACAGAGTAGCCGAGGATACGATGACAAACGAAACGACCGTTCCGAGCAGACAAGTGAGTGTTGAATATCTCAGTACAGACCACTTGGGAAAGGAACCCCCGCCAAGCGAATAAACAACCCAGCCTACAGCTCCCATAAAGATTAGTAATACAGGAAGTAGATGATCTCGTGCCATCATGAAAAATGAAAGACTGCCATTAGTAATTACGAGTAAAGCTCCGATCAGAGCAATCGTTATGCTGGTTAATGTGGCTTTTGCTGGTGTGGTTTTGGTTTGACACCAAAGGATCACAACCGTAATCATTGGCATCAGAGCTTCCATAATCGAGGCAACAATGATACCCGAATCACCCATTAGATGTTGTCCAGAGAAAATCATGAAATTATACAAAGTGAATCCCATCGTTCCATAGAACAACAGCTTGGGGCTCAGACCCTCAAAGCGAAAAGCCTGTTTCCCTTCCTTAACATAAAGCAACACGACAAGAATAATCGTTACAAATAAATAGCGGTAAAACGAAAAGTATAATGGATCCATCATATGTAATGCACTGTGTGCCACCGGAAACATAGCTCCCCATGACATACTAGCGATCAAGCATAATAACGTACCCAGCCCAACCTTCTTGCTCATTTCAATCCTCTCCAATACGATTAATTCAACGTGATTTATGTTACGTGACAGGAGAGAGGGAGTAAAATGATTGTAAATGCTAGTTATCATCATTTAAAATGATACTTAAAAGAGCTTGAAAATCGATCAACATACATGCTGGATGAGTCTATGATGGGGGAAGAGCAATGGATATTAATGATCTGCGAATTTTTAAAATGGTCGCCATGCGAGGGAGTGTAAGTCAAGCTGCATTGGATTTAAACTATGTACAATCAAATGTGACCGCCAGAATCAAACAGCTTGAAGCGGAATTGCAGACCGCATTATTTGTGAGACACAAACGCGGCATGATTCTAAATTCCGAAGGCAAACGATTAATGGAATATGCAGAAGAGATTCTGACGAAGTTTGACGAGATCCAATATGCGTTTCAAAATTCGGAAGACCCCAGGGGGATTCTGAACATCGGGATTGTGGATACCATGACACATTTACCTGGCATTTTGTCGCCATACATTGATAAATATCCCCGTGTAGAACTCGCTCTACATGCAGGAGTTAGTGGGAATTTGTTTCAAGATGTGTTGAATTCAAGGCTAGATGGTGCATTTATGACAGGACCAGTCAATCATCCGTTAATCGAAACGTATCATGTTTTTGATGAAGAATTAGTTATCGTGAGCAAAAGTGATCACTTTGTTATTGAAGATGCTTCAACTATGCCGCTGTTACTGTTCAACCAAGGCTGTACGTATCGAGAAAGGCTGGAGAGTTGGTTGAGATCAGAGGGCATCATGCCTCGTAAAGTGATGTCATTTGGCACTTTCGAAACGATCATCGGAAGTGTTGCAGCTGGTATTGGCATCACCATTGCTCCCAAATCGTCTATTCAATCTTGGATAAATGCAGGCAAGCTGCATGGTTACGATATGCCTGAAGAATTCAATAAAGTTTCTACCTTGTTCATCCGCAGGAACGACATCTATTATACGAATACGCTTCAATCGTTTGTACAGACATTGCCCTCCTAATCGACTAGTTGTGCAGTGAAATATGTAACGCAGTTGAACCAGAGGGTCTTTTCTGCTGTCAGATTATTGTCTTTACTTACATATAGAATGAGGCGTATAATCCGTTCAGACATCATAGAGAGAAAAGAGGAATTCATACATTATGAACAACGGGTTGGTTAACGCTATAATCGCGTATATCATGTGGGGAGTTCTCCCGCTTTATTGGAAGTTATTTAATCATGTGCCGGCAGGTGAGATTCTGTCGCATCGGGTAGTCTGGTCATTTGTCTTCATGGGCATTCTTGTCGCGATCCAGCGCCGTTGGGGTGAGATGAAACGAATTCTGGCTAATCGGACACAACTGTTAGCCCTCACCGCCAGTGGACTGTTGATCGCTGCCAACTGGCTAATCTTCATCTGGGCAGTCAACAACGGGCATGTTGTCGAGACAAGCCTTGGTTATTATTTGAACCCGCTACTGAATGTATTATTGGCGGTGATGTTCCTACGTGAGAAGCCCAATCGGGGTCAATGGCTCGCCATTGCTATTGCTGGAGCGGCTGTGCTTATCATTGCCATCGATTATGGACGCTTCCCGTGGGTCGCGATCTCACTTGCTGTATCCTTTGGTTTGTATGGTCTGGCGAAGAAGAAGATTGCTCAGGATGCTTCGGTAGGATTGCTGTCAGAGACAGCGGTAGTTCTCCCCATTGCACTTGGTTACTGGATCTACCTGGGGATTGTAGGGAAAACGACGGCTTGGACGCTGCCTACACCAATGTTCCTCGAATTACTTCTTTCTGGGGTAGTAACGGCGCTGCCGTTGTTGTTCTTTGCCCGAGCAGCCGCGCGGTTGTCACTGTCCACACTTGGATTCGTTCAATACATCGGTCCGACGATTATGCTGGTACTCAGTGTATTTGTGTTCAAAGAATCCGTATCGCCTGTTCTGCTTGTCGGTTTCGGATTCATATGGATTGCACTCATCGTTTATGCTACGGCATCGATTCGTGCCGCGAAACTTGCTAAGGCAAGTTAAGACGAATTGCACGTTAACATCTCATGGCTCACTCCGAGACTTATTCATTTCGAGGGCAGTAATGTTGAATAAGGTCGGTTTCATCATCCTTAAATAAACTATTTTCAATACCTCATAAAAGGAAGTGTGTAATATTGAGTCGTGAAAATAACATCATTATTTCACCACTAAATAATGACTTAATAGAGGATATCAATACGACAAATGATTATTTTGAGTTATATGGTAGAGTTGTCCCCAGTTTCCAATCAGGAAAATGGTCTTATACAGAAGTTCTTTTTGACGAAGCCAGAGAAACACGTTTTCCAGATGAGAAACTTGATTGGAGCCAATATATAAACCAAGACGATAAAGCTTTGTTTTTAGCTTATATGAACAATACTTGCATAGGACAAATTAGAATTATTAAGGATTGGAATCGCTTTTGTTATATTGAAAACATTGCTACTAAAAAAGATTATAGAGGCAGTGGAGTTGGAAAGTTGCTCTTAAATCAAGCAGAAGAGTGGGCAAAAGAAAGAAAACTTATAGGCCTGTCCTTAGAAGCACAAGACGATAATCTTGGAGCATGCCGATTTTATGTGAAACAAGGATTCATACTCGGTGGAGTTGACACACTTAAGCAGTCCTATACTCCTAATATTGAAACCACGTTATACTGGTATAAGTTGTTCTAGTAACAGGAGCTTAAACGGAATACACAGTACAGTCGTTCCAACATCGGAATGGCTGTTTTTTTTCTATGTTTTTTCTTGAAATCCATTACCTTGTATAAGAAATGTTATCGTATTGTAATTTTTTTGAAGATGTGTTGAGAGCGCTTATCGGTATATGTTAGCATCCCATATAGACATGAAATAAGTATAGAGAGAAGTGCATAGAACAACCATGAACGAGCGAGGTTTATTTACATCATTACTTGAGATTTTATGGGTATCGACGAAGTTAGGTTTTACGTCATTTGGTGGGCCTGTTGCTCACTTAGGTTACTTTCATGAAGAATACGTCCGAAAACGAAAATGGATGGATGAAAAGAGTTATGCTGACCTCGTTGCCTTGTGCCAATTCTTGCCCGGGCCTGCCAGTAGCCAAGTGGGGATAGGGATGGGGGTAATGCGAGCTGGCGTGTTGGGAGGCATTGTTTCATTTCTTGGTTTCACTTTACCTTCTGTCTTTGTGTTAATTCTATTTGCCTTAATTCTCCAAGGTGTGGATGTGAGCGGTGCCGGTTGGATTCATGGGTTGAAAATTGTTGCTGTCGCTGTCGTTGCACACGCGATCATAGGAATGGCTCAGAAACTAACTCCGGATCTAAGAAGGAAAGCCATTGCCTTACTCGCTATGGTCATTACATTATTGTGGCAAACCGCATATTCTCAAGTCGTAATGATTGTTGGCGCGGCAATTATGGGTTTCCTGTTATACCGGGATCATATTCAACATGAAGTGGATTCAGATGATCAGGTTCGTTTTCCGGTTAAACGAAGTGTTGCCGTGCTCTGTTTAGTGTCATTTATAGGCTTATTAATTCTACTTCCTATTCTAAGAGAAATAACTTCCATGCAATGGATCGCGATGTTTGACAGCTTCTACCGTTCTGGCTCTCTCGTATTTGGTGGAGGACACGTGGTCCTACCCTTACTTGAACATGAATTTGTATCCACAGGCTGGCTCAGCGAAGAGGCATTTCTCGCAGGATATGGGGCAACTCAAGCCGTTCCCGGACCGTTATTTACATTTGCTTCTTATCTAGGTGCAGTGATGTATGGATGGGGTGGAGGTGTATTAGCAACCTTTGCAATTTTCCTACCTGCCTTCTTATTAATTGTAGGAACCCTTCCTTTCTGGGATGTAGTGCGTCGTAATCCCAAAGCCAAGTCGGCTTTTATGGGCGTAAACGCAGCGGTAGTCGGCCTCTTAATCTCTGCATTTTATCAGCCCATATGGACAAGTACGATTCTGAACCCGCTTGATTTTGCGTTTGCAGCCATATTATTCAGCATGTTAGTTTACTGGAAGTTGCCACCATGGCTGATCGTGGTGACAGGCGCAATTGGCGGAACTCTGATCTCTTTACTCTAGGTATTGGTATAGCAAAAGTCTCCCGTTTATATGTGCATCACATGGTATATTTGAGGGGCATTTCATAAGTAACCTGATCTGAAAGTAAGGGGGGCGAAATGAACATGAATAGTGAAATTGCGAAAGAGCCGGCAGTTCCGAACCTAACTCAGGATCAGATCAATAGAATATCAGAAGCGGTGTTCATGCATAGCGTTGACGAGGATATTCCATGTGATGTCATTTTTGTTTTTGGAGGTACACATGCTGGCCACTGGACGAGAACGATCTCTGCGTATAGGAAAGGCTTAGGCAAACAGATTGTAGTGACAGGCAGGTGCAGTTGGGTTAGTCTTCAACAGGAAAGAGAGAACCAAGTTCCAGAGTCATATGTAATTAGGCGGCATTTGATAGAGGCAGGCATCCCGTCCGACGTCATTTATGTAGAAAGTAAGTCCGTTAATACATTAGAGAACGTATTGTTCGCTAAGGAAGTATTCGATTTTTCCAACACTCGCTCGATACTCATGGTATGTAAGAGTCATGCCGCTGGACGGCAATATCGTACGTTGAAAAAGCACCTTCATCCTGACATTGACTATATGCCGGCACTTTTTGACACAATGTATGAGAATGTCGAGATCAATAGGCAAAATTGGGCGGAAACAGAGATTGGAAGGTCTCGTGTATATGGGGAGTACCTGCGAATCTGTAAGTACGGTGATCGAGGCGATATTGAAAGGTTAGAAGAATGTCTTCGGATTTGAAAAGGTGAAGTAAAAAGAGAAGGTAAACCTTATTCAGGTTTCCTTCTCTTTATCATTGAACTAAGCAGTTCTACATATTTAACTGAAAAGAAATTCTACCATTACGCTTTATCTACGTCTGAGTTTTGTAAATAATTCGTTCCCCAATTCTGTAATTCCATTAGGATCGGCACCAAACTTCTGCCCGTATCTGTTAGCATGTATTCAACTTTGGGTGGAACCTCAGGATGAATGATCCGGCGGATCAGTCGATCTTCCTCAAGCTCACGCAATTGTCGTGTTAGTGTTCGGTGAGTAATGGTCGAAAGTGTTTTTTGAAGCTCATTGAATCGTTTTGACTTATCAGAGATCAAGTGATATAAGATCAAGATTTTCCACTTACCACCGATCAAATTAATACTAGCCTCGACTGGACATCGGTCATCAGAAGCGTCAACGTGCTGTTTCAATTTGTCCCTCCTTAAGTATCTTATGGGATACTTAATATCTCAAATGTGCGTACTTATGCGTTCTAATCTGATTTGCTATATTGATAGTATCATTAGAAAGTCTAATGGTTCAATGCTAATTTGACCACGAAGGGGACTCACCATAATGAAACAAGATCATCTTTATTTAGTATATGGCGCATCGGGAGCACAAGGCGGAGCGGTGGCCAATCGTTTGCTTGCAAGTGGCAAGAAGGTAAGAAGCATTACACGTAACCCTGAAGGAGCAGATTTGCTACAGAGTAAAGGAATTGAGACTGTAATAGGCGACATGGCAGAGACTGAGGTTCTGGCTAAGGCTCACGAAGGTGTAGATCGTGTGTTCTTAAACATTCCCGTTGAGTTTGATTCAGCCAAAGTTCAAACTTATATCGATAATGCCATCGAAGCAGCGGTTAACGCAAAAGTAGAATTGCTTGTTGTAAACACGGGTGGGTTTGTCCCTCAACATAATACAACAAATACACTAGCCGTAGAGCTTAATCGGCAATTAATTGAAGATGTTAAAAAAAGTGGGCTGCCTTACATCATTGTAGAGCCTATTGTTTATCTGGAGAACTTCATGATCCCTGGCGTGCTAAACGAAGGAGTATTGGCTTATCCAGTGCCTGCAGATCAAAAAATAAGCTGGATCAGCTTAGATGATGCTGCGCAGTATCATGTGTATGCACTGACTCATCCTGAATTAGCGGGAAGCATCTACGCTGCTCCTGGTCTCGAAGCCTACACGGGGAATGAAATCGCAGCGAAATTCAGCGAAGTGCTGGGTCAAGAGATTCAATTTGTTTCCCTGCCTTTTGAACACTTTGAGGCAGCGATTAGTCCAATGTTAGGATCACAAAATGCAGAAGGACTTAAGGGGCTTTATCAATGGATAAGCAGTAACATCGATCAGCTACCTACATTTGATGAAGTAGATGACACATTGAAAAATAACTTGAATCTTTCCACTATAACGGATTGGGTTCGTATTTCCTTTTGAAGAATTAGTATAGTATTGAATAAACGGTTATAAGATTGACCTGCTTGTATATCACATAGTTATGCTTGAATTAGCGTGGCTTATGATGATGTATGAGTGGGTTTTTTTTTCACTGCTTCCGTATAAAAGTATAAGATGTTGCTTTCTGATATAATAGAAAAGTTAATTCGCTATGAGAACAAGTATTATGGTTTATTATAGTATGATTAGGGAGGAAATAGTGTGTTATTAGAATGTCCAGATTGTAATTCGATAGAAGTGGATTATGCAGGGTACGAAGTGCTTCAAGAGCAAAATGGAGATATTGCTGATGTAATTGAGCTAGTTATCTGTAAGAAATGTAAAGTAGTATTTCCGTCACACGATGCAATCAAATAGCATTATATGTTACAAGCCGCCACAATGCGGCTTTTTTTATTTGGTAGGGTACCGTCATCTGAAATAATCAATCATCAGATTTTTATTTTATGTATTATAAACATTTTTGTATAATGGATATGCCACTACAGAATGTAAACGATGTTTATAGTTATAGCATAATTACATGCATCGTGTTATTTTGGTAGCTGGAGCTAAAGCAACTGTGGATTCAATAATGGACTTCTTCATATGAATTGTAATGAGCACGGTATATTTATCAATAAAATTTCATACTGAAATATGAGGGAATACAGTTGCTGTTATACATGTACAAAGAATGTTTAAAGTTTCATTTAAAAAACCAGTCAGTAGTAGGGAGAACGTTATATGGACATTTTTAAAAATGTAATACCTAATGAAAAGCTTAGATTAAATGAACCCTTGAAAGACCACACCTATGTAAAAGTAGGCGGGTATGCGGATACACTTATCCATCCAACAGAGGCAGAAGAAATCGTAAACGTTGTTCAAATTACCAACACACATCAGATCCCGCTCACGATTATTGGAAAAGGATCGAATGTAATCATAAAAGATAAGGGCATACGGGGCGTGACCATGTCTTTGAGTCATTTTGATCAAATTAAAGTACACGAGGACAGAATTATTGCGCAAAGCGGTGCTAATATTATCGATGTCTCGCGGGCTGCATTAGATCATGGATTCACCGGGCTAGAATTTGCATGTGGGATCCCTGGTAGTACAGGAGGCGCCATTTACATGAATGCAGGTGCTTATGGTGGCCAGGTGGATGATGTGGTCGAAAGTGCAGATGTCATTACTCGAGATGGGCAGCGGAAGACGATGTCTCGCGAAGATATGAAGCTGAGCTATCGTCACAGTATCTTTAAAAATGATGAATACATTATTCTGGAAGTGACCTTTAAGCTGCAAAAGGGTGATAAAGAAGCTATTGCTGCGAAAATGAAGGAACTGACTATGTTGCGAGAAGCCAAGCAGCCTCTTGAATATCCTTCTTGTGGTAGTGTGTTCAAACGTCCAGAGGGTCATTTTGTCGGAAAGCTCATTCAGGACTGTAATTTGCAGGGGACTCGTATAGGTGGAGCGGAGATTTCATTGAAACATGCGGGATTTATTATTAATGCGGATCACGCTACTGCTCAGGATTATCAAGAATTAATCAACCTGATTAAAGAGACAGTTTACGCCAAATTTAATGTGCAATTGGAGACAGAAGTTATCTTTTTAGGTGAGTAAATAATTATTTTCCAAAAAAGTGAAAAGATATAGTGCATTTCAACGTATAAATAGGATGTGTCCTAGCATCACGCTATGGAGCATCCTTTTCTTATTTGCGTTTCCAGTATGGAATGGGAGAAGACACGTTAGATAAGATGTGCTAAAATTACTTTTTTGCTAATATGGAAAAAGGTAGGTGGAAACCAATTGAATACCTCTTCAACGCGCATCAGGCTCATTGATGGATTGCGTGGTTTTAGTCTGGCGGGCATTCTGATGGCGAATATGCTGGTCTTCCAATATGGAATGTTTGGTCAGAATGAACTTCAATTGTTCGGTGTTGAAGGCGTGGATATAGCGGTCTACTCCTTGTTAAAGATTGTTGTGGTGGGAAGTTTCATGCCAATCTTTGCATTTATGTTTGGCTTCGGTATGATTAAATTGACAGAAAGCCTTCAATCCCGGAATTTACGACCGAAGTGTCATCTGTCTCGCCGCTTTCTGCTCTTGTTCGTTATCGGATTGTTACATATGAATTATGTCTGGGAAGGAGATATCCTTGGGTTTTACGGTATACTTGGGTTTTTCTTATTAATGTTTCTCAATCGAAAGCCGAAGACATTACTAATCTGGGCGATTGTGCTACTGGTTGCAGCCGGTTTATGTGGTCTGCCAGCTTCGAATCCCATGAATCCGCTGGCCAACTCAACCCCTCAGATGGAAACGTATATCTTACAGAGTAAAGAAATTTTCGGAAGTGGAAGTTATGCAGAGATTAAGGATTTCAATAATCATGCTGATCCCTTAGGCGGTGAAGTGAATCCGGCGTTGATCCTCCTACTGCTGGTATTTACGCCACTGATGACCATCCCGATGTTTCTTCTAGGTATGTACGCCGCAAGAGTTGGTACATTTGACGATCCACGAGCCATGCGACAAGTTTACCTTCGTCGTGCTAAGTTGCTCATACCCATTGGTTTAATTCTTAAAGCATATAGTGTACTTATGCACCAATTTGGTAGGGAACAAGAATGGTTTGCGATTGGAATTGGGGAAGCCATTGGGGGCTCGTTGTTAGCACTTGGCTACATCTACGCTTTTGCAATATTATATACCAGCGGCAGCCGTGTGAACCTGCTCAGTAGGTTCGAAGCCGTGGGTCGTCTGTCACTAACGAATTACCTGATGCAGAGCGTCATCTGCACAATGATTTTTTATGGATACGGTCTAGGTCTCTTTGGCCGTGCTGGCGTATTTGTGGGTGCGCTTATTGCGCTTGCAGTCTATGGGTTACAATTGTGGATCAGTCCACTTTACCTCAAGAGGTTTCGTAGCGGCCCTGTCGAACACATGCTACGGATATGGACATACCTCTCATGGAGAGGGCAGCCACGAAAGAAAAAAAACTCTAAGCTAATGACTCCAGACAATACACCGGGTATGAACTGAATGAAGTAAATTTACACGATCATCAAGTGTAAACACCCCATTGGTATAGAATTGTTCTAATCAATGGGGTGTAACCTATAAGAATAATGATGTTGAAGGTTGCTTAACCTTCAGTTTCAGAATTGTCATCCCACCAGGCAGGTAACGCAGGTTTAAGCGCTGAGATCGAGAGGGTTTCGCCTATTTGAGGAACGACAATATCGACGTCTTTATCTTTTGCCGCCTTAATAGCTCGTTGAATCGGATCTCTCCAGTCATGACTGGCTAGCGTGAATGCGCCCCAGTGACTAAGCATCATTTTCGTCGTGTTAACATCCAGGCTAGCTTGAATAGATTGTTCGGGAATCATATGAATATCAGACCATTTCTTGTCATACTGTCCGCCCTCAATAACAGCTAAGTCGAAAGGTCCATACTTGCGGCCAATCTCCTCGAAATGTGCTCCATATCCTCCGTCACCGCTAATAAACAAGCGATTCTCAGTACCTGAGATAACCCAACTTCCCCATAACGTACTGTTCATATTGAACAAGCTTCTACCAGAAAAATGTCGGGCAGGCCCTAACGCAAGGGTCATTCCTTCGAATTCTATTTCGTCCCACCAGTTTAATTCCGTTATTTGACTTGCAGGGACTCCCCAACGTACAAGATGACCACTAACTCCAAGAGGAACAATAAAGCGTGACACCTTGTCTTTCAGTTCAACAACCGTTGCGTAATCTAAATGGTCGTAGTGATCATGTGTGATTAATACCGCATCGATGGTGGGCATTTCAGAAACAATGTTGCTGTAAATGTCTGTACTATACGGATAACGCTTCGAACCTACAAATGAAACAGGGGACGCGACCGACTCCAACATAGGGTCTACCAACATTTTGCGGTTATCCATACTTAGCAGGTATGTGGAATGCCCCAACCAAGTGATGCTGTCTTCATCGTTGTTAACCTTATTCCAATCGATCTCTGCAACGGGTTGTGGGCTGGAAGGCTTTTTCTCTTTCCGAGCCGCGCCATCTGTTGTACCTTCGAACAAGGTTTTCCAGGAATCCAAGTCAGACTTGCCTGATACTTCGTTCACAAATTTTCCGTTTGTATAATTTTCAAGCTGCTTATAGGTTTCCTTTTGTTCTTTAGATGGATTGCCGCCAAAGCTCGGGTAAAGTAGCATAAATAATAGAGCTCCAACGATGACCATGAGTAGAAAACTTAATATGTAGATTACCATTTTCTTAAATCTTCCTTTTCTTTTCATATTCGCCTCCTGACGTAGCGATAATACTCCTAATCTTGTTATTCCTCAGAAAGATAGATCGGAAGTGATCTTAGCATACACTTAGATGGATGAGTAGTAAACGATATTCAATGAACGATATATTTTATCTCCCAAAGAGTGAAGTGATTTACAGATTCTGATCAATATTTAAATTGAAAGAATAATTTTTAAGAGAAGCTAGCCTTTACTTCACCGAACAACAAAACAGCCATTCAACCTATAAAACTAACCCCATTGCTTATAAACCACTACAACGAAGGGATAGTTCAGGTGTCTGGCTGTTTATTGTTTAACTAAAACGGAGTTACAGAGTCGATGCGAACATTCTAATCATCGGAGTAGAGCGTTGAATTAAAGCTCTCAGGACCTAATCGTATACCGCTCACATTATACAAAGGATTATAGCTGAACGTAGCATATACGGAATAGATGATCTGACTACTACCCGCGGTTGGCACATTATACTCAGAGCCGGTAAAACTGAATACACATGGGCTGAAAAATTGATCCGCCACTACTATAGTGCCTGCACGATAAACCAATTGCTGCGAAGCACCCAATCCTCGGTATACTTCGATAACCAAATTCCCATTCACAGGCAACACATTGGCAGTAAGTTCGACTATTCCAGCGAAAAGTGTCCGCACGAATGGACCTGGATTATTAACTTGTAATGCAACCTGAGCAAATAAGATCGGAACACCATTCGTGAAGCTGGGAGTTAGGCTGTACAGTCCATTAGAACCTTGAGATGTCCGTGCGTCTAACGTTCTGACCATAGTCATCCTCCTTTCTAATTCATCAGAGTTGGGATTTAGTCATCACTGTATGTGACAGCATTGAAACATTCCGGCCCTACACGCGTAGCTACTTCTGAAGGTGATGCCGGAACAAATGTCACATAACATGAATAGATTAATTGTCCTGAAGGAGGAGGAGGCACATTGTAATCCGAACCTTCAAAGCTGGCTATAATGCTCCCTACCGAAGGAAATACCGGATTTTGGACAACGTAGATCGGTGTTCCTGTATTCGTGGAGCCTCTATAGATTTCGAATCGAACAGCAGAAGGGATCGACGACAAGTTAGCCACAGAGATGCGATAGGTTCCATTAAACTGTGTGCGGATTAATAGTCCTGGATTGACGATGTTAAGTCCGAGGATACCAACGAGCGTAGGTGTATTGGCAGGTAGATTAATGTTAAGTGGAGCAACACCGTTTGATCCAAGCGAAGTACGGGCATCTAGCGTACGTACCATGATGATTCCTCCAATCTATCATCCTATTTTCTTGATTTAATTCGACGTGAATAATCAAATACAATGGCACAAGAGTTTGTCCCAATCTCTACAGTCCATAGCATGAACTAGTGGAGTATTAAGGACTTGTTCATGAACTTGAATCGGCACAGAACTAGAGTTGGTCAAACTTCTAATCTGCGTGTACTCATAATCTCGAAAATGTTGTTGCTTCACCTCCTAATTTAAGAGATAACATAATATATGTGATACGATATACAAAGTATGGATGTTGTTACTGTAAAACGAAAAAAAGGCATAAATACTATGATTTGAAGGGGATGTATGTATGACAGTTGTAGGGATCTTAGGCGTTGTACACGATAATGCATTGCGAATTCAGCATCATTTAACACTGGATATCCTGAAGGAGTTGATTTTGGATTTTAAACCAGACGTCATATGTGGTGAGGTACTACCTTCTAGTTTTGAAAAATACACAACAAATCCAATAGAAAGAGGGTACTGGGGAGAACCTCCAAGCGAATATTATGATCTTATATTTCCACTTTGCGAGGAGCAAAACTACAAATTTGTTCCCGTCGATTGGGTTGAACTGGATGTCTGGAATGATTTTGATCCGCTGCGGAATTATACCGATTCTCAAAAAGAAGAATTAGAACATGAATTCGAGAACTGGTGGCAGAAACAGCTTGCAGCTTCAAGTCAAGGGACAATCCCCTTTAATAATCAAGCGTTTGATGATGTCACGAAGCTTAAGTATGAGTGGATCGCTCAATTGGATACAAGTTCACATGCGGTGAGATGGGAATGCAGGCACGAACTCATGCTGCAACGTATCAAAAATGCCATCAAAGACAATGCCAATGCACGTATTTTATGTATTGTCGGCGCTGACCATAACCGTGCACTTTACGAGGGATTACAATCCGTACATAACATTCAGATCAGATATCCGCTTAAATAGATACTTTACATTCTCTAAAATTTGAGGAGGTACATGTATTCATGGACAATGGATTGTGCCGTAAACCACGCTTTTATTTTCTTAGGCAAAAACGAGTTCAGGTCGCATCTCATTTTTTAATTTCAGCATTATTTGGATTGGTATATGCGCTTATGATTGTGAATGACACAACGAGAGATATGCTTACTATTATATTGCCAAGTACAGATGGGATAGATATTCTTCAATATTCGCCGGTTGTAATTATGGTATTAATTTACTTATATCTGATTCGAACTACACTCCCGAGAAATTGGCTTAACAAAATCTCATTCAGTTGCCTACTTATTATCACTGCTGAAATAAGCTTTGTTTTTTCTCTTGTTAGTTTAATGGTATTCATATTTTAAAAGGGTGTAACACAAAACATGAACATATTTAAGTGAACTATTAATAAATACAGAGGTCGTGTATATGAACATTCAGAGAAAGCGAAAGTGGATGGTCTGGTTGTTAGCTATTATTCTAATCATTGCTGTTCCAGCAACCATTTTCTTGCAGATCATTATCCACTCCAATGTACCAGAGCTTGCAGAGGGAAGCATTGAGCAGCATTATTCGCAGCCTGGCAGTAATCTTGTCCAGGTAGAAGAAGTTATGAGTCCCATGGGTGACCCTGTATACCGAATCTACTATCCAGAATTTCAAAAAGATGAATCCTATCCTATCATTTCTTGGGGGAATGGAACAGGCGCTACTCCTGATCATTACAATGAACTCTTAACCCATCTTGCTAGCTGGGGATTTGTTGTCATCGACTCCTATAGCAAGACCACAGGAACAGGCCAAGAGATTGCAGAAGCGATTGATTATTTAACACAGGAAAACGAACGGTTGGGAAGTATATTTTACGAGAAAATACAAATTGAACATGTTGGAGTAGCGGGACATTCTCAAGGATCTACGGGAGTCATTAATGCGCATACCAACTATACAAGTGGCTCGCGGATTAAGACGATTGTATCTATCGCTCTCCCGGACTTGAAGCATTGTGATCCAGAAGATATATACGATACATCGCAAATTACAGTTCCTTTCTTCATCATGGGTGGCACACGAGATTTTCTAATTTCACCCGTATCAACGAATCAATTGGCTTTACAACATACTGCCAGCAACACACCTGTGATGATGGGAATGGCAAAAGGGGCAGCGCATACAGCGATTGAAGGGAATGGTGGCAATCACAGGGGGTATTTGACGGCTTGGATGAGCTATCGTCTGCTCAATGATCAGGAAGCGATGAAGGCATTTCAAGGAGATGCGGCGGAGATGATGCACAATACCAATTGGCAGCATGTTGAACAACCGAATATGGCAGCTACGTTTAACTGACGAAACTTTTTTGTGCACAGATGGTTGCGATGCGAAACGTAGATACACCTATAATTTGAAATAAGAGGAGGGATCAGATGGATTGGCTTATGAGGATGAATCGGGCATTGGACTACATTGAAGTTAATTTGAGTGGCGAGATTGAACTGAAGGAAGTCGCTGAGCAGGCTTGTTGTTCTTCGCATCAGTTTCAGCGAATGTTCTCATTCATTACCAATGTATCACTAGCAGAATATATCAGAAGAAGACGGCTTACACTCGCTGCCATTGAATTGCAGAATAGCAAAATAAAAGTTGTAGATATTGCCTTAAAGTATGGTTATGAATCACCGGTTTCATTCGCAAGGGCGTTCCAATCACTGCATGGTGTTAATCCAGCAATGGCACGTGAAGAAGGGACTGCCCTCAAAGCCTATCCTCGGTTATCCTTCCTTATTTCAATTAAAGGGGAGACGGCTATGAACTATCGTATCGAAACCAAAGAAGCCTTTCAAATATTCGGAGTAGCGAAGGTGTTTCAAGTAAACGGAGTAGACACTCCGGCGAACTTATGGAAACAGAGCCACGAGAATGGGGAGGTTGAGAGGCTCGCTGCGAATGCGGGTGACCATCCTGATTTCTTGAATGGGCATTATCATAAAGTACACGCTGCCTGTAGTTATCAAAAAACCGGAGAAGATACCTTTCCATACATGTTATGTGCCTTCAAAAATGAAACAAGTAAAATGGATGGATACACAAGCGTAATGATTCCAGCTCATACATGGGCAATTTTCTCATCCGATCTCTTTACATGGGATCAATTCGATGAAACGATTGAAACGTTATACAAACGATTTTACTCAGAGTGGCTTCCTACTACAGGGTATGAACAAGTGGAGGGATTGGAGTTCGAAATTACGGGTGAGAAGGATGGTTTGAACTTTGTAGAGCTATGGTTTGCTGTTAGAAAAATATCATAATTTGCATTGAATTTGAATGCCGCTGAAATCCAGCGGCTTTTTGCGTTTGCATTAAACTAAACGTCAAATGGAAAATTGAACATGTGCTAATATATGCAGTGAACGTATGAGTGAATAGAGGAGACTGGTGAACAACAGTGGAAACAATCTATGTGGAAGTTAGGCATTGGTATAAACTTGATTGAGTGGAAGACCAAGCGTTCTGCGAAGAAATTGATGCGTTTCTTGAAAATCACCAAGATGTCGTTTATAGCTACATATATCCGCGAGATGAGGAAGATCTTGCAGATCAAGTAAATCATTTTGCACCGTTTAATGAAAAAGGTCACAAACCCATATACATAAATGTCATGTCCAAACGTTCTGCACACTGGGATGTAAAAAGTATTAAAGATATAATTCGAAACTGGCGTCGGATTTTTGGCAACAGCAAATAGTAAACATTGAGTTCATTGAGGTTCCTACATATGAAGAGAGTCAAGCAACGTATGAACAGGACTATAAACGATTCGTGGAGTGAATAAAAATAAGAAAAAAACCGCAAGTCGCGGCTTAAATCATGTATAACCTGATCCTACAAAGCATTTCATTCGATATTACCTATAAACGTTGGGAACGGATGATGATCAAAAGTTAAGATGGGTTAGTGGTTTGATATGCTGAGCTGCAGTATTGAATTGATCCGAAAATTGTGTAGAATCCTCGTATTCTCTAGGTAATTCGTCTAGAAAAAGTTTGATCTGATGGGCTACTTTTAATTGTGTCTCAGCATCTTGTTGGTTACTTTCTAACTGTTTTCTCACAACATTGGCATATTCAAATCTGAATAATGTAAAATCATTTCGTAGAACATTTACATCAGGAAAACCACTTGTCTGTTCTTTTATAGTAGTGAAAAAGTCATTTACGAAATTAATATCAAGAAGCACATCAAATTCCGGCACAGCATTACCGTTTGCCTCTGACTCTTTGATCTTATCCAGTGTCTGATCCAGCTTCTGTACTCTCGAAACGAGACCTTGATAATAACGTGAGTTGATATCAGCGTTTTTATTGCTGTTATAATTATCAATGAGTACAACAATTGTGGCAATTGACAGTATAACGGCAACCCAAATGATGAGTTTAGTATATCTTTTCTTCATAAAATTAACCCCCAGTTGTTATGTATGCACAAGTAGCGATATTACCATGAACATTGGTATTTTTTCTATATGAACAATTTACCAAAGCGATGGAATGAGATGACAATGAACGATTATGTTGTTATGACAGGCTTGTTAAAGGAGGTTAGTATATAAAATGAAAAATATACTTTTAGATTATATGAGTAGACTCACCTCGCTTAGCATCGAACAACAGGAAGCTATTCTAAATGAAATTCAAATAGAAGAGTTCAACAAAGGAAGTGTACTTATTCAACAAGGTGACATTCCTACGAAATGCTTCTTTGTTATACGAGGATGTGTTAGGCAATATTCAATCGATATGGCTGGGAGAGAATTCACCTCCAATTTTTATACAGAAGAACAGGCCATCGCTTTATTTAATCATCATAAGCTTGATAAAGCTTCCGAATGTACTTTTGTGTGTGCTGAGGATTCCGTCCTGGTTGTTGGTGATCTTATGACAGAACAGGATATGTACTCGAAATACACCCAATTAGAATCCATGACTCGTCAGATGATCGAGCAGAGTTTTAGTGAGGTTCAAGAGAACTTTGCTGCGTTTATTGCTTCTTCACCAGAGGAACGTTTTAAGTCTCTTTTGGTCAAACGGCCTACGTTAATCGACCGGGTGCCACAACACCAATTAGCCAGCTATCTAGGTATGACCCCTGAATCACTAAGCCGAATCAAAAAGAGAATGGATCAAGAATGAGAATAGTTTGCTAAAGGCTTGCTTTTCGTTCTTTTTTCACTTCCTCTATATATTAACCAAAGCGCGAAACTCAACTCTCCAACAGTCATAGGTATAACCATGATCCTATTAATTATGTCTGTAACGTTCTTAACTGCTGGACCGACGAGTTCAAGGGAATGTATTACGAAGTAGCCAACAGACGCTAACAGAAGTAAGATCGCAATCCACTTAGGTGCCACATCTGCCTTAAGAACCAAAATCCCGAGAACCATTAAATGTCCACCAAATACAATCAAACCTACAGACCAGATGTCCTGAAAGTTTTGCAAATAGCTCATTATTTGTTCTCCGTGCGACACTGTAATTTCCCTTGATGCATGAACATTTTTTGAGGTCAGTGGGATGATGAATATCAAATTCATTACGGCCCAGCCAAGTATGAGTGTGTAAACCAGACGGAGACTTGCGCATATGACTGCTAGTTTTTTATTCAGCTTCTTGAAGAAAAGATAGCAGGTACAGGTGACGACAATGTCACATAACCAAACGATGATCCAACCTACTATTTCTGCTGTATAAAGATTATTGTGCAGGAATAGGTTCTGTACTGTTTTTTCTGTATTGCCTTGTACAAGTAATTGGTTATGGACATAACCATATGCAAAGCCTGCAGCAACAGCCATAAACAGTAAAGCCAATCCCATAGTTAACGCAACTATACGGCGATGTGGTGATATCTCCCATCCATTCTTCATCTTGTAGCTACCTCCTTGAAGTGTACGAATATTATTAGTGTAATGGTGACTCAGGTGGTCTGCATTGACTTAAGTTAATGTTACAGATGAGAAGAGGGATTGTTTTGACAGGAACTGTGCTTGCTTTTGCAGATGCAATTCTTATATTCTTTATTAAGCTGAACGTACACCAAAGAATGAAATATACATTATTGGGGGATTACAGATGATACGATGGGGAATTCTCGGCGCAGGGTATATCGCAACTCGTTTTGCCACGGCACTACAACATGAACCTAGCAGTAAACTATATGCTATTAGTGGGCGCAGTGAATCGAAGTTAAAAGATTTTGCAGATAAATACGCAACAGATCGACAATATGTATCACATGATGAGATGTTGTTAGACCCCGATGTGGATGCGATCTATCTCGCATTACCTCATCACTTGCATCATGAGTGGGCAATTAAAGCGTTGAATGCAGGAAAGGCTGTGTTGTGTGAAAAGCCTGCATCGTTGAATCTGAAAGAAATGCAAGATATTGTAGAAGTGGCTAGAAGCAAAAACGTTCTATTTATGGAAGCTATGAAGCAACGCTTTGTGCCACTGTACATAGATCTGCGTCGAAGAGTGGAAGCGGGTGAAATTGGCACGATCACTTCTATACAAGCGAGTTTATGTAACCAAATGCCTGATGGAATGGACACATATCATGTTCAGCCAGGTCCTGGAGGTTCATTGTTAGATGTTGGAACGTATTGTGCAAGTTGGATTGAAGATTTCTCCAGCGGGAGTGTTAAACTAGAAACTGTGGCAGCATCTCAGAAGGATTCAATAGATTATTATATTGATGCGAAACTCTATGTAGGTCATGTCAAAGCGCAATTAGAGTGTGCATTTGATCGCCAAAAGGAACGAAAAGTTGTGCTACAGGGAGAACGTGGCAGTATTGTTGTCGAGGATCTCCATCGGCCTGTCAGAATGCTCGTTCTTCGGGATGGTTATGAACCGGAGAAGGTTGACATTCCTTATGAGTTTGATGATTTCTACAGTGAGATCCATCATTTCGTAGAATGTCTTAAGAATGGACGGACTGAAAGTGATATCATGTCACTGACCGCTTCTCTGCGCTGTGCTGAAATTCTGGATACCATCCGTGCGGGTCTGTCGTACACTCCAGAATGCTTAGACGTATTAAAGGAGCAAGAGGAGATGCTTCGATATGACCATTTTGGTGCTGCAGAGGCTTTAAAGTTGGGAAATATCATTGCAGAACTAGCTAAGGAATACGATCGTGAGATTGCTGTTTCGATTATTAGAGAGAGTGACGAGCTTGTCTTGTTCCAATATATGATGGATAGCAAGGCTTGGAAGAACATTAATTATATGGAGGGAAAACGTAGAGCGGCTAAGTTAGTCGGGCACTCAAGTCTTTGGATGCACGTTGACCATGTCTTAAACAAGAAGTGGAATACAGAGATGGAGAATATACCTCACTACATTCCAACTGGTGGAGCTTTCCCGATTCGAGTACATGATGAGTGGGTCGCAACACTTGCATTAAGCGGACTGCACGAAGGTAGAGATCATGAGCTTATCATTCGGGCTTTGAGTAGAGCTCTTGAGAAGCAAGTTTCTGTTTTCCCTAGTGCCGCAATTTAAGTTGTAGCGTAAGGGAAGCTTTAGACCTTGACTAGATACCAATAGAATCATAACAAGGAGTTTGTAAATGAACGAAATCACAATAACGCCGCTTGTTGGGATCGGTCCTTTTCGACTAGGAATGAGTAGGGAAGAGGTAGAGCAGACATTTCAGAAATTGGATCATTGGAGAGCAGATGATGATATTCCCATGAATCCAAGCTATATCGAGATGTTATTTATGCGTGAACATTTCGAATATGATGCCGATGGTCGAGTGAAATTTATTCAACTGATCAATCCACAGTATTCGGGAGAGTTTCACGTTCCTTGCTTGTTTCAAGGGGTGGATGTATTCAAGGCGAAAGCTGAGGTGTTGATTTATTCCCTTAGGGAAGATTATCCCACGGTCGGAGATCATGATCCAAAGACAGGATTTTCCTTTGCGATTCGAGCATTGGAACTGAGCTTCTGGCGAGAAGGAATTATGAATGATGACATCTTGAAAGATCCGGAGTTTCTGGAGATGAGTGAAGAGAATCAGGAGCTTGAGAAGAGGTATTTCCATTTTACGACTGTCTCAATTGGAGCACCGGGGTATTTCGAGTTTATGGATAACGATTAGTAGAAGTGAAGGATTGAGAGTCAGTGATTTCATCATATTCACAAAATTCAAGAAGCAGGCGATTAGACAATCGTCTGCTTTTGTTTTATTAAAAGTATAAAAATTCACGATCATCTTTGAGTTTAGATAGCAAAGACGTGAAATATCCAATCGTTGGTAATAGATGCACGACTTCAAGTTTATCTATATTCACATTTATGAATACAACTTGGTAAAATCCATACTTAAGACTAATATGTTATCTACTAATCAAAAAGTATAATTAAGGAAAATTGTTAATACATAAGAGATTGGAGAAAGTCGACTGTATGAAAATGCCTGTAATGTTACACGTGGTTCGAGGTTTACTAGGTTTGAAATTAGTACTCTTGGTTTACTGGATGGTGTTACTCCAGATTAAAATCAAAGAAGCAGATGCTCGATTTATGTACCTTGATGTCAATAGTGAAAATTTGTATTCCACTTTTGGGTATCTAGAAGGGGAAATTTATGTGAGGCTAATACCCGCACTGTTAGCTGTTACTTTTATTAGCTGCAAGCTGTATAAAACAACAATCATTTTGCTTATAGTTACTCTTCTTCAAGCAATTGCTTCGAAAGAGGTGCTCTCCATTCTGATTCATTTGTTTATGCTTATCGTAGTTCTAGTACATCGTCCTAGCAAAACATATCTTCAAAGGCTAACTTCCAAAACCGAAGCTGCTAATCAATAATTGTATGGTTAAGACTAAATACTAACCAAGCGCGTTCCTAAATAGGAATGCCTTTTTTTATGTTAGTAATTCTAAAATACATTGGTTTTTAATACATTATATGATTTACACATTTGTCCATGGGAAATGAGGATTTACCCGAACCAAGTACTTTATAAAAAGCATATTTATCCATATAAATTGTAATAAATATACTCTCTGTCGACATATTAGCGTGATCATATAACGTCGGTGAAAATATATAAGCTTGATGGTAAAGCATGATCCGAAAAGTTAGAATGGTGAGATAATACGAATACCGAAGAAGAGTTAATGATAATGGATACACTTTCATAGATTCAAAAGTGGTACGCTCAACACTGAAGAAATACTCGATTGTTTTAAAAATTGGGCTGCTCGTTTAGATGAAGATTAACAACTTAACTTTTGAGATTCAACGTTTAAGGAGGGGGAAGTATTGCGTAAAGAAATCGTTGTTAATTTACCCATCAAGCCTAACGAAGTCCCAGCGCTAAGAGAATTGGTAGGTTGGGAGGGTCGTTACTCTGATTATCCCGTTTTATTTGAACGTTGCAATTTTTGGGCAGGTTTACGAGGAGATCAGGAGGAGTTAATCGCTTTTGGTTATATTTCAGGCATGGGATTGCAACATGGTTATATGGAAGATATCATTGTTCACCCGCAATATCAACGAAGGGGTATTGGCCAAGCGTTAGTGACAGGATTGCTCCAGGAAGCGGAACGAATTGGAATTGAGATCGTAACGTTAACGTATGATGCTAAACATCATTCATTTTATGCAGACTGCGGATTCGTACCTTGTTCAGGAGGACTTTGGAGAAAAGAATGAAGCTGCTGACGGGTGGAAACGGATTCTAATTAAGTGTGATTATGTTAATCTGTATAAAGTAGACACCAAATAGAGAGAGGGATGTTACTTGAAGAATAGAAGCATATTATATATTGAAGATAATAAGAACATAGGTAGTTGGGTAAAAGAAGAATTGGAACAGCAAGGATTTGCAGTTCAGTGGCTACTTACTGGTGAAGGAGCTGAAAAAGCAGTGAGTCAGCATGAAGTCGTTATTTTAGATATTATGTTACCCGGATTAGATGGATTTACTGTGGGAAAACGATTAAAAAAGGCAGCTCCTGCTGTTCCTATTCTATTGTTATCCGCTCGAACATCGATTAATGATAAGGTAGATGGTCTACAATTTGCTGATGACTATTTAACTAAGCCATTCCACACGGAAGAATTAGTTGCAAGGTTAAGAGTGTTAATCCGTCGAGGGGGGACAACATATTCTGAACGAATTTCATTAGGTAACCATATTGAAGTCGATCCAGCAGGCCGAATGGTATTTAACAAAGACACAGGGGAAGAAATTATATTGACAGGAAGGCAGCATCAAATTTTAATGTATTTCTTACGGCATCCTAATCAAGTATTACCAAAAGAACAAATCTATGAAGCAGTTTGGCAAGAAGCATACATAACTGGCGATAAAACACTAATGGTACATATCCGTCGACTGCGTCAAAAGCTGGAACGTAATCCAGATTCCCCGGAGATTATTGAAACGCTGAAGGGAATAGGTTATCGGGTGAAACAATGAAACAGAATAGATCATTATTTCGCCATTACCTAAGAGGACATTTTCTCTTTATTTTTTCGCCTCCCCTGCTACTGTTATTCTTCTCTATGTTCGTTAATTTCTCTGTCGATGGTGAGGAGCTTAATACTCTAAATCCAATATTCGTTATGCTCTTTTTATTTGGTTTTATTATTGTCGCATTTGTTGCCATTTCGTGGCTGTTCTTCTTCCGACTTCGTAATCGTCTCACACGCTTACAGGAAGTCATGTCATTTGCAGCAGATCATCATTCATTCCCTACACCAGTATCTGTTCAAATGGATCGTATGGATGAAATAGACCAGTTAGGAAGTTCGTTTAATTGGATGATTGAACAGCTTGAAGACAGTCGTAAGCGAGAATATGAAGAGCAGTTATTGCGCCAACGACTTATTGCCAATTTATCTCACGATTTACGTACGCCACTGACGATTTTGAGAGGACATGTCACCAGATTAAACAAAGAAACCATAAGTCTAGAAGAACAACACTCGTTAACAGAAATGAATCATACGATTACAAGAGTTGGCGTACTCATGGATGATTTGCTTTCCTACACGTTGCTAACATCAGAGAAATATCCTTTTGAACCCGCTTCAACAGATATTGTACGTTTAGTTAGAGCATCTGTTGCTGCATGGTATACCGTATTTGAAGAAAAAGAGATACAGCTTGAAATCGTTTTACCGACGGAGCAAACTTTTTATTGGGATGCAGATCCAAAATGGATGTCACGTGTTCTGGATAATTTGTTTCAGAATATTCTTCGACATGCAGCAGAGGGGAAATATGCTCACATTGTGGTTGATGTAGCTCAAGAACAAATCATCGTTGCAGACCGAGGCCCAGGTATGAATAACTCTTCTTATGAGGGTGGAGCAGGTATTGGTTTGTCGACTGTAAATTATATGTTAAACAAAATGAATCTGAAGGCAGACTTCGTATCTAATGAGGATTATGGTACAAAAGCTATTATTGGTAGAGCTGAGCAATGAGGCACTCTATGTGCGTATTAAACATGACAAAGAAGAGGCATTTTGATCATTCAAGGTGCCTCTTCTTTGTCATGTTATCTTATAAATGTAATCTCATGAGGAATGGTCAAAGTGGATCGCACAATTTATTGTCCAAAGATAAAAAAATAAATTGAACGCGAAAAAACGCTGTGATATAATCAGTAGCGCATTAATAATTCCAATCAATAGTTGTATATTTTATTATCCCTAAATATAGTATACCTCTGGGATTTGGATTTGTCAATGCTCTTTTTTGGCCTAAAAAATGGGAAAAGGGTGGTTCAGGGATGATCGAAAAGAACAATTGGCATCAAGAACAGGAACGGCTGGAGTTAGTTAGAAACAAACTGCAGGTAAGGATCTCTGAACTGGAGCCGGAAGTGGCCGGATTACATGATCAGGCATCGGACATTCGCAAGCGATTCTGGGAAGAAGTTACGATGAACACAGGTACTAATGAAGACTTCGAGGAGTCTTTCTTCACCATTAACCAACAGTCCGCAGTATTAGCCGAACGAGAGCGTGGTCATCAGCGATTGATGCAGCAATGGAAAAACTTAAAGCGTCTGCTTCCATCACCATATTTTGGGCGAATTGACTTCCGAGAAAAGGGAGTGAACTTCAGTGAGAAAATTTATATTGGCGTGTCTTCCTTTGTTGATCAAGACGGCTTGAGCTTTCTGATCTATGACTGGCGTACGCCCATAGCTAGCATGTATTATGACGCTTCTCCCGGGGTTGCCTCATACGTTACCCCTTCTGGAACCATCGATGGCACGATGGAACTTAAACGGCAGTTTCAGATCCAAAACGGAACAATAAATAATATGTTTGATGCAAATGAAACCATCGGGGACGACTTGCTTCAGCATGTGCTTGGCTCTGGAGCAGATTCGCAAATGAAGAGCATTGTAGCAACGATTCAGAAAGAACAAAATACCATTATCCGTAATGATACAAGTCGTATGCTAATCGTGCAGGGGGCTGCCGGCAGTGGTAAAACTTCAGCGGCTTTGCAGCGGATAGCTTACTTACTATATAAGCATCGCCAGACAATCAAGGCCGATCAGATTGTTCTTTTTTCACCAAATCCCATGTTTGCCAGCTATATTTCCACCGTCCTTCCTGAGCTTGGTGAAGAGAATATGCAGCAGACAACATTTCAAGAATATCTCGACTATTGGCTCGATTCCACACTGCGCTCAGAGGATGCTTTTGATCAGATTGAATATGTTCTGACCGAACAAGGAACGCCAGGTTATGAGGCTCGTCTTCAGGGGATTGAATACAAAACATCCCAATCTTTTCTACAAGCTCTACAGAGCTATGGAGTATCGTTGGGACATGAAGGTATGCAATTCAAGGCACTTCGGATACAGGATCGTGATCTGATTACGGCAGAGCAGATGAAGGAGAAATTTTACGGATATGATCATACCTTGCCTCTAATCAACCGAGTTGCTCTCTTGCAGGAGTGGCTACTGAGTGAACTAGGTTCGCTGGAACGGTTGGAACGGGAATCCTCTTGGGTACAGGAAGAGTTGAATTATCTGGATACCGAGCAATACGTTGAAGCATTCGGAATGCTGCATAAGGAGAAAGAGATTTTCGACGTTGCAGAGCGTTATGCTGCCATTCTTAGAGATAGCAAACATAAGCAACGAGGGGATGAAGGTGACTTCGATTTCACGCAACGAGAGGAAGAGCTGCTCCGTCAAAAGATTGTCAGAGCATACTTTAAGCCGCTAAAGAAAAATGTGAGAAATTTCTCTTTTGTCAATCTCAAAGCCATTTACGCTCAATTGTTTGTTGATGAAGCAACATATAAAGAAAAAACAAATGGAGCTCCTGTTCCTGCTTTATGGAAAGAAATATGCATGAAAACCAAGGATATGCTGGATCAAAACAGGTTGTTTCATGAGGATGCAACACCGTATTTATATGTAAAAGAGTTAATTGAAGGTGTCCGGACAAACACGGAAATTCGATATGTATTTGTAGATGAGGGTCAAGATTATTCGTCCTTTCAATATGAGTATTTGAAAAAACTGTTTCCTCGAGCCCGGATGACGGTGCTCGGTGATTTTGGGCAAGCCATCTTCATGCAATCAACAAGTCTGGTTGGAGATCAATCTCCACTGGTTCGCCTTTTTGGCGAAGCTGACACAAGTCTATTTTCCCTATTGTGTAGCTATCGCTCAACTAGCGAAATTGTTGAATTCACAAGAGCGATGTTGCCTGGCGGTGAGGAGATTGTACCGTTTGATCGACAAGGACCGAAACCCCTTCTAACCAAGTTAATTAGTAGAGAAAAACGTGATGAACAGGTTATGGCAGACATCGCTGCACTTCGAGACAAGGGATTTGAGTCGATCGCAATTATTACGAAAACGGCAGCCGAGAGCCGTGAGGCGTACGCGATGTTACAAGCTCAAGGAAACGAAACGTTACAACTCATTACAAAAGAGACCATACACTTTGAAAAAGGGTTGATGGTGATCCCCGTCTACCTTGCCAAAGGAGTCGAGTTCGATGCAGTGCTGGTCTATGATGCTTCGTCGAAAACGTATGGCGAGGAAAATGAACGTAAGTTACTTTATACCGCTTGTACACGGGCAATGCACGAACTTTATCTGTATACGATTGAAGATTGGTCACCAATTGTGCAGGCGCTACCTGCGGATTTGTATGAGATATCATCTTAGACAGCTCAGTGAGCATGTAATAGAAAGCATGTTCAGCCTTGGTTATTCCCAACCAAGGCTTTTTTTATCGAAAGAAAACCATACGCTATACGTGAGGTCAGAGGAGCCTCCAGAGGATTTTTTAAAAATTTTGTTATAATAAAGGTGCTACTTCATAACATCGCGTTTATGGGTTGTACAACTTGTTAACGACAATCATGCTGAGAGTGTAAGCAATAACGCTGGGCTGTAATTATGATAAATGTTAGGACAGAAACACTGTTGACAATTATTTATCCTATAGTTAGGATAAATTTATCATAATATTATGATAAATTTATAGATACGTTTTAATTTCAATTGTTCTTAAGTTTCAAAATGCTATGGAAGAGGATGATTTGATAGATGAACGAGCAGAGTGAGCTTGATTTACGATTATTTCGTGTGTGGATGAAGGCTACAAAAGCAGCGACAGAAACAATTCAGAGAGATATTCAAAGTTACAATATCAGCATGGAGAATTTTATAACACTTGAATTGCTCTATAGCAAGGGACCGCAAACTGTTCAGAGAATCAGTGAATTGCTTTCTATACCGAGCGGAAGTATTACCTATGTAATTAATAAGCTAGAAAAGAAGGAGTTAGTGGAAAGGAAACAACATTCGGAAGATAAAAGGGCGTATCTTATCGCTTTAACCGATCAAGGAAGAACTCTGTTTGATGAAATTTTTCCTAAACATGTGGATATGATCTCTCGAAGCTTGTCTTTTGTTACAACGGATGAAAAGGAACAACTCATTAATCTTCTCAAAAAGATTGGATATGGCATTCAAAATATGAGTGAAGAATGATTTTCCGACTAACATTTAAATAAAAATAGAAAGAAGGAGATTGAATGAATCAATCATCAGAATCTATGGAATTTGGACTAAGTACTTTCTTAGAATCTAAACCAACAGCGAATGGCGTATCTCATGCAGAGAGAATTCGACAGGCTGTTGAGGAAGCTGAATTAGCTGAACAGGTTGGATTAGACGTGTATGCTATTGGGGAACATCATCGTGAGGATTATGCAAGCTCGGCACCCGCAACCATATTAGCTGCCATTGCATCTAAAACCAATAAAATACGTCTATCCAGCGCAGTATCTGTTTTATCATCTGACGATCCTGTTCGAATATATCAGAATTTCGCAACATTAGATGCTCTTTCTAGTGGACGTGCAGAGATTATGGCTGGACGGGGATCATTTATAGAATCTTTCCCTCTGTTCGGATATGACTTAGATGATTACAATGAGTTATTTGAGGAAAAACTGGACTTGTTACTGCAAGTCTCCGCTTCAGAGAAGGTTACTTGGAGAGGTAAACACCGTCCTGCGATTCATGATTTAGGGGTATATCCACGAGCAGTACAGGAGCCATTACCTGTATGGATTGGCACGGGAGGAAACGTAAATTCAGCGATTCGCGCAGGAGTTTTGGGACTACCTATTTGTTTTGCGATCATTGGCGGTTCACCAGCGCAATTCGCTCCTTTGGTTCAGGTGTACAAAGAAGCTGCGCTTCAAGCAGGACATGATCTAAACCAATTACAGATTGCTGTTCATTCACACGGTCTTATTAAAGAAGATGGCGAGCAAGCTGCCAATATGCAATTTCCTGCAGTAGTTGATCAAATCAATAAAATTGGCCGCGAACGTGGTTTCTCAGAGTACACACGTAGGTCTTTTGATCAAGCTCGAAGCATAAATGGGGCGTTATATACAGGTGATCCTGAGTATGTAGCCGAGAAAATCATATTGTTGAGAAAGAACTTGGGACTGACACGATTTTTGCTGCATGTAGATAATAGTATGTTAGCTCATCGTGACCTTTTAGAAACGATTGAATTGTTCGGAACGAGAGTTGTACCCATTGTCAAAAAGGAGCTTGCGCGAATACAGTCATCAAGTAACAAGTAACTGCTGTAGTTATGGAGCCAAGGGCTTGTCTGTCTGAAGACAACCCCTTGGTTCTTGTTGTTATATGCTATTTATACCCAAGTAGCAACTTCCTCTACCGGGAGACGATAAGATTGATGCCCTTCTCTAGCTCCTTTACCGATCGTAATTAACATAACCGTAGGGTAACGTTCCTTATCTAAGCCAAATACGTCATTGATTCTCGAACGATCATAACCGCCAATAGCGTTGGTATCATATCCGTGTGCCCTTGCAACCAACATAAGCTGCATGGATACGAGTCCGGTGTCTAATGTGTTGAAATGGCGTAATTCAGATTCAGGCATGTTCGTATACCCAGGTTTGACTGTGTTTAACTGTAAGTCTCTGATGTCTGCAGGTTTGTATCCAAGCTCAACTTCCTTGTTCAAAATGCGCTCCATGTTTTCAATGTGCTGCATATCCATGAACACTGCAATGACAGCTGCTGCAGTTTTAATTTGCTTTTGGTTATACGTAACAAGGGGAGTAAGTTTTTCTTTACCTTCATCACTGTCAATAATCAGAAAGCGCCAAGGCTGTAAGTTGATAGATGAAGGCGCACGCGTCGCTTCTTGCAAAATCTCAGTCATTTCCTCGTGGCTTATTTTAACCTCAGGGTCATAAACTTTAACAGTGCGACGACCAAATACGATTTCGTTAAAATCGTTCGTTTTTTGATATTTTCCCATAAACCATAATCCTCCTTAAAATCAATCACTTATCTTATTGAAGTCGCGTCATCATAATGGACGGCTTGACTACGGACTTATCTTAATGCATAGTATCTATTAATGTAAGTAGTTATATTTTTATAACATAGTCACAAAAAAAGAACCTTTGGGGAGATTGGTGATGTTCAATGGCTAAAATGGAGTACAATTCAACTACGGATGACATAGATTCTTCTGAAAACGTAAAAAGATGTGCTATCGCTAAGCCGCAAAATATGATAGCTGGAAAGTGGAAGTTGACTATTCTATGGCTAATAAGCATGCAGACCAGACGTTTCAATGAGCTTCAACGCTTACTACCCGGCATATCCAAAGGGATTCTTACACGGCAGCTAAGAGAGCTTGAAACAGATGGACTTATTCATCGAGAGGTATACAAAGAAGTGCCTCCTAAGGTTGAATATTCGTTAACAGCGTTAGGGGATAGTTTTATGCCGATTTTAAACAGTATTGCTGAATGGGGTAAGCGCTTTGAGCAACATGAGGAGGACAAGCAGCTTTAAACGTAAGGCTGGTGCTTATCGAGGGGGAGGGCGCGCATATTAAGCATCATTGAAGAGGGACATAACCCATTGTCACTAAGCCGCTAGATTAGCGGCTTTTGTTATGGCTTTAGCCAGTTAAGTGTGTATGAATTGTTTTAAAAAACCACACGTTATGCGGATAATATTGTCTGATTTTTCTGTATCAGCGATTAATGCACATGTGATTCCGAAGCATATGGACTATTCACTATTGATTTTTTCAGTTGAATTAAAAGGGCTAGATGATCTCTGCAAAAGAGCCATTTTACGATATTGTTTAGGAGTCATCCCATACTTTAATACAAAGGTGCGATAGAAAAAACCAGGACTATCATATCCAACACTTTCTGCAATCTGTTCAATACTCTCGTTGGTATTGGTCAATCGTGAAGCAGCCTGTAACATGCGCTGCGTTTTGACAAGCTCCATAAATGTTTGTCCGGTTTTCTTCTTGAGTAGATTGCCAAGATAATTGGAATTGAAGTTGAACCTCTCAGCCAAGTCAGTAAGTTTACAGGTTCGATAGTTACGTTCTATATAAGCGAGGATCTCTAGCAAATCCACCCGTGTATGTTCAGACGGAACAGTATTCGTACGGTACGTATAAACTCGCATTAACTCAGTAAAGATGATTATCATGTGTCCATATAATATATCCTGTGTATACATAGTTTCACCAAATGCTTCACACATCATATTTTTTACAAAAAATTGTAGTTTCTCGTAATTTTCTGATTCAAAAACAATATAGCGATCATGTGATGTATCCTCTGCAATTGCATTGAATAAAAATTGCGAAACAATGCCACCTGTAGCAAAACGTCCGAGGATCGCAGAAGCAAATATATCTTTGCGAATAATAATATTAATTAAAATATCGTTCTCTTCCATTCGATCAATGCTGTGCAGCACATCTGAATCTAACAGACAGAGCTGCCCCTCCCGCAGCAAGACTTTTTCCCCATTGATTTGCTGGGTACATGTACCGGAATAAATGTAATTAATCTCAATAAACGTATGCCTGTGTAAAGGCATTGCTGAAAAGCGATGATGCTTACGTAACTGAATAGGTCCGCTCTCAAAGAAGCCATCTTCTGGCATTCGTATATATCCTTCTTCGTTTACCTTCCAATCCAAAGGCGTAACATCATTAACGTTCTTACCCGTGACTAATTGAATGTGTTCAATCTCATTTATTCTTCTTAGATATAGATCCAGTTCCTGTATATTCATGGGTATAACTGCTCCTTTTTTTGTTGACCTGTAATTAGAATAAAAAACACATGTATTTATAAAATTGTCTACGCTTTCAGAAAGCGGTTTAATAAAGATGACCTTATCCTAGCAAAAAAAGCACAAGAAAATCAACATTTTTTCGGACTGAAAGTGATTTTCTAAAAGAGATTGTAGCTTTAAATGTATCTAATACACATGGGGTAAAGCAGATGGAGGGATTAAAATGAGTATAGCCACAGATGCTGTAAAAAGAGAAGTTTCAGAAGATGCAGCTATGTCGAAATTAAGCTGGAAAGAACGTATTGGGTATGGGTCAGGGGATATCGCTAGCAACCTGATTTGGACCGCATTATCCATGTTTGTATCGTTTTATTACACCGATGTTGTCGGTTTAGCGGCTGGAGCAATAGGTACATTGTTTCTACTCGCACGTATAATGGATGCATTTGTGGATGTTGCAGTTGGAGTTGCGGTCGACAAAACCAAATCCAGATTCGGAAAAGCTCGGCCATGGATCTTATGGATGGCCATACCATTCGCAATTGCAGGTGTACTCCTGTTTTCTTCGCCGGACTTTGGTCCGGGTGGAGCTCTCGTCTATGCTTATGTAACTTATTTGTTAATAAATATAATTTATTCCACAATCAATATTCCTTACGGTGTGCTGAGCTCATTGATGACACAAGATCCTTATCAGCGATCGGTATTGAATATCGTTCGTATGATCATGGCGTTGCTCGGTATCGTAATTGTTGCGAATTTTACTATGCCATTAGTCAATGCATTTGGAGGCCAAAAGGGAGGCTGGACAATAGCTTTCACAATTTTCGGAATTGTAGGATCTATCTTGTTCGTCATTACTTTCTTGTTAACCCGTGAACGGGTAACTCCCTCAGTCGTTGACAAACCAATCCCGCTGAAGCGAGGGCTTCCAGCGCTGTTCCGAAATAAGTATTGGGTTATGGTTCTAATGTTGAATACATTCTTTTATGGAAGTCAGGCAGCTACACAAGGAATTAACATTTATTATGCTCAGTATGTTCTGGGTGATGGCAATCTAGTAGGTTTACTGACGATTGTACAGCTTGCACCAATGTTGCTAATTTTGTTGATGTTAGCTCCACTGATCAAACGGTTTGGTAAACGGAACGTAGCCATGATTGGTATTGTCATTACGGCTATCGGAGCATTGATTCCTGTAATTGAACCGACAAATCTGATGATTGTTGTCATATCAACAATTGTAAAGGCGATTGGGATGGCACCTGTCATGGGTACGATCTTTGCGTTCATGGCCGATACGGTTGATTACGGTGAATGGAAAACGGGAATGAGGACAGAAGGATTGATCTTCAGCGCTTCAAGTTTCGGTGGTAAAGCAGGAAGTGGTATTGGTGGGGCTTTAGTAGGGTGGATTTTGGCATATGGCGGATATGTTGGCGGTCAAATTTCTATTTCTGCAACCGCATTAAGTTCCATTGAGTTCTTGTTCATTTATGTTCCATTTATATTGTGCGTTCTGCAATTCATCGTTTTATGGTTCTACAAGCTGGATCGGGAATATCCGAAAATTCTAAGAGAGCTTCAGGAAGTCAAAGCAAATAGACAGGAAGACTAATTATACTAAAGAAAGTGTGATGAATTGTGCTTAAACCTTGGATGAATACTATGGAATTACCCGCTAGACGAGCAGAATTACTGCTCGAAGTGATGAGTCTGGATGACAAACTCGCGTTGATGCATGGGGGAGAGCCAAACAATTCATTTGGCATTCCCCGTTTGAAGTTAAATGATGGGCCTGCTGGTATCACAGGGCCTGATGAGAATACAGGCACACAACTACCCGCACCAATTGCACTTGCAGCTTCCTTCTCACCGGAGTATGCATATCGATACGGCAAGCAAATTGGACGAGAGGGAAAAAGTCGTGAAACATCGTTGCTTTTAGGTCCCACGGTTAATATAGCTAGAAGTCCACTAAATGGGCGAACGTTTGAGGCATATGGGGAAGATCCTTTTTTGGCGGCAAGAACGGGTGTAGAAGTGGTTAAGGGTATTCAGGATCAAGGTGTCATGACTTGTGTCAAACATTATGCGGTAAATAATCAGGAAGAAGAACGATTCACACAGAATAGTATAGTTGATGAACGTACATTACGAGAGATTTATCTTCCAGCATTTGAAGCAGTTGTTCGAGAAGGTGGAGCATCTTCTCTTATGGCTTCTTACAATCAAATCAATGGAGTTCATGGTGCAGAAAACCGTGATCTGTTACAGAGAATTTTGAAGCATAATTGGGCATTTGAAGGATTTGTCGTTTCTGATTTCTTGGCTACACAGAGTACAGTTGCTTCTATACATGCAGGATTGGACTACGAACTGACATTTCCGCATAAACGCTATTTTGGTGAACCGTTAAAAGAGGCAGTGAAAAGTGGGCTTGTTTCCTTGGAAGCGATTAACGAAAGTGTCGAAAGAATATTAAAAGAAATGTTCACTGCCGGTTTATTTGAGCGTGCTGAGTCTAATGAGAGAGAC
Source organism: Paenibacillus sp. ACRSA (assembly GCF_022346845.1). Taxonomy (NCBI): domain Bacteria; kingdom Bacillati; phylum Bacillota; class Bacilli; order Caryophanales; family Paenibacillaceae; genus Paenibacillus; species Paenibacillus sp. ACRSA. The sequence goes on from NZ_JAKRNP010000005.1 coordinate 349,740, forward strand.
GCTTCAAATGGGGAAGTACTGAGGTTGTCGGGTGAGAAAGAAGCATTAGAAGCTGCAATTCGTTCGATCGTATTGCTCAAAAATGAAAAAGGAGTCTTACCATTAAATCAGAAAAGTAAAATAGCCGTCTTTGGTCAGGCTGCTGCAGAAGGATATATTGCTTCCGGAGGAGGCAGTGCTTATGTTCCGGGCAAGCCGATAACCCCACTTGAAGGAATACGCAAGCAAGTAGGTTCTGGAGTGGAAGTGACCTATAGACGTGGAACTACACCTGTACCCATGGGGCCTTCATTCATGTATGATTCACCCAATGTGGAGTACACCATCCCTGCAGAAGCATTCAGTGATGGTTTAGTCGTTTACACTTACCCTGACAATGCTCTTGGAGGAGAACCGATAGATCGTGTCACCGTTCCAAATCTTTGTGTGAATTGGGAGTTGTCGGGTAAACAAAGACCATCATCTGCTAGATGGGTAGGAAAGCTGATCGCGCCGATGACGGCAGATTATACATTTTACTTACCAGCTTCAGGCGGTGCAAGATTGTTTCTAGAGGGGGAGCTGCTACTTGATAATTGGGATGTTCGTCTGACTAATCGAATTGCGGTTAAGCATATGGTTGCGGGTGAAGCCGTTGATCTTGAAGTTCACTATACATCCGATGGTGCACCTGCAGCTTTAGCTTCTATTGCCCTTGAATGGTATCCCAATACAGACGAATCTTATATTCAGGAAGCAGTGCAATGTGCGGAAGAGGCAGACTATGCAATTATTGTAGTCAATGATTATATGACTGAAAATTATGATAAGCCTAATCTGGATTTGCCTGGTGCTCAGAACTCATTAATCGCTGCAGTTGCTTCGTCGAACCCGAACACAATTGTCGTTTTGAACACTGGAGGGCCAGTAGCTATGCCCTGGCTCAATGAAGTGCAAGCGGTTGTAGCTGGTTGGTATGGTGGAATTAATGGTGGAGACGCATTAGCACAGATACTGTTCGGTAATGCAGATCCATCAGGTCGGCTTCCAATAACGTTCCCGATGTCTATTGAAGAGAGTCCGGTGTGTACCAGTGCACAGTATCCAGGTCTTCAGGGTGATACGGTATACAGTGAGAAACTTGAGGTCGGTTATCGTGGATATCTGAGTCGGAGTATTACACCATTGTTCCCATTTGGTCACGGCCTATCTTATACATCGTTTGATTATCATGATTTGCATTTACAAATGGGAGAACCTGATTCTACTAGTAATCAGAGCGTAGTCACCGCAATTTTCAAGGTAACCAATACCGGTGACCGTTCTGGAACAGTAGTGCCTCAATTATACGTTGAGTTCCCGCTTTCAGCTTCGGAACCGTCTCCTGTACTTCGACAATATACTTCATTGGAACTTCAACCGGGAGAGTCCGTAACGATCGAGCTGTCGCTTGGTGCAAGAGCATTTGCAGTGTGGGAGCCTCAGAAGGAATTGTGGAAGGTACCGAATGGATCTTATACCGTTCGCATTGGAGATTCATTCTCTAATCTTTCGTTACAGGCTTCGGTTCAGTCCAATTCAGAATGGTCGGTTGCTGCTAATGCTAGTGCCAGTTTACTTACAGGAATGGAACGAGCATCGACGATATTAGGATCTCGCCGCTGATATTCAATGAACAGATACAAAACTAAAGGGGATTTGACATGTCCAACACAGCTAAAATACAAGCCCATAATGTTACAATTATGCGAGACGAACATCTTCTTGCCAAAGCTGAAAATTTGAAACCTGTGCTTCGAAAAAGTGAAGTTCTGCCAAATCGATTGGTGGAAGTACGATCTGATTCAGAATCCATTCACGGCTGGAACGTATTTGAGATCGGAAGTGCCGCGGATTTGTCTAACACGAAGTTAGGCAAATCCGATTCTGTAATTGTCGATTTCGGAGATCACCGCGTTGGTTATTTGTCTTTTGCCGTTTCTCCAGTTGGAAGTCCGCCAGACGCGCCACTTAAGTTGAAGTTAACTTTTGGAGAAATGCCTGTTGAAGTGGCAGAGCCGTTCTCCTCTTACAATGGTTGGATAAGTAGCTCATGGTTGCAAGAGGAACTCATGTTCATTGATGTGCTCCCAGCTAAAATTGAATTGCCTCGCAGATACAGCTTTCGTTATTTAAAAATCGAGGTGCTGGATACTTCTCCTAAATATCGTGTAGTCTTTGATTCTTTAAGCTGTCATACAGTAACATCTGCCGATAGATCCTCGCTGCAATCTCTTAAGCATCAAGAACCTGAGATGGAGGCTCTTGACCGAGTAAGTATTCGAACGCTTGAAGATTGTATGCAGGACGTATTTGAAGACGGCCCTAAGCGTGACCGCCGACTCTGGCTCGGTGATCTTAGGTTGCAAGCGTTGGCTAATTATGAGACGTTCAAAAGCAACAATCTGGTAAAGCGTTGTCTATATCTATTTGCTGGACTGCCGGATGAGCATGGCAGGGTGAGCGCTAATCTGTTTATTGAACCAAAACTGATTGCCGACGATACGTATTTGTACGATTACTCTTTGTTGTTTACTGTTACACTTTGTGACTACTGGGAGGCTACAGGAGACCAAGAAACGTTGCAAGATCTATGGCCAACAGCCAGACGCCAGATTGAATTGGCTCTGGAGAACGTTGAGGATGGATTAGTTCAAGATCGTGATTCATGGTGGTCGTTTATTGACTGGCATGAGGATCTGAACAAACAAGCACCAAGCCAAGGAGTTCTTATATATACACTAAAAAGAGCTGTAAGATTGGCAAATGCGATTGGTGGTGAAGAGGGCAAAAACTGTTCTGATCTTTGGAATAAAGAGATACGGTTCACAGAAAATGCTGCGATGGAAAATCTATGGGACGAGAATCTAGAATTCTTCGTCAGCGGTGAGGCACGGCAACTATCTTGGGCTTCTCAAATATGGATGGTATTAGCGGAAGTTCTGCCAGAAGAACAAAATCGGAAGCTCCTACTTCAGCTGATCGAGGAAAAAACCTTAATCGGTATGACTACGCCATATTTATATCATTATTTGACAGAAGCGCTACTAGTCGCGGGACTTCGGGAAGAAGCTATAACACTAATTAGATCTTACTGGGGAGGAATGATCCGTGACGGTGCAGATACCTTTTGGGAGCTATACGACCCTCATAACAAAAGCTACTCACCATACGGCAGTAATCTAATTAACAGCTACTGCCATGCATGGAGCTGTACTCCAACATATTTGATTCGAAAATATGGTTTGTAAGCGTATTAGATTGAGTCGTGAGATAACTCATTTACCGAATTGAGTTTATGAATCTATGAGCAAATATAATAGTATGTTAACCTTGGTTGTTTCCAACCAAGGTTTTTTTAGTTCCAGAGAAGGTAGGCTCGCTGTCTCAGCAATGGTAGAATAGCTACAGATTGACACTCATTTTTCAGTTGTTTTCAGAGTAGTATGGTGTATTCATTGAAACATTCCGATTGGGGGATTCTCATGTATAAATTGATGATCGTAGATGATGAGTTACTTATGCGCGTTGGAATCCGCTCGATGCTTAACTGGGAGGAGTTTGGTTTTCATGTGGTTGGTGAGGCAGGGAATGGAAAAGAAGCGCTAGAGCTTGCCTTGGAAGTTTCGCCTGATCTAATTATTACGGACATTAAAATGCCTGTTATGGATGGGCTGGAGCTAATCCAAGAGTTATCTTGTGTGCTCAAAACATGTAAGTATGTCATCCTTAGCAACTTTGATGAATTTCATTATGTGAAGGAAGCCCTGAAGCTTGGCGCAGCAGATTATCTAATCAAAAGCGAGATCACAGAATCATCGCTGTCCGAGCTTCTGACTACCGTTACGCTGAAACTCCAAAATGAACAGATCAGTCCGGCTAACGTACCTTCTGTTACAATTGATTATTCTAAGAGCTTGAGGCACTTGAAAGATAGTTTCTTTCAAGATATTGTAAGCGGATTCATAAATGAGAAGGAGATCATGGTCAAAGCGGAGGAACTGCAGTTTCGCATCAGATCAGATCAATTGGTGATAATCAAGTTCTTCGTTAACTATTACGAGAAAGCGAAGAAAAAATATATCGAGAAGGGGGAGAAGCTACTTCGATTTTCGCTCCTGAACATTATGGAAGAGATTATTCCATCCAAGTGGGAAAAGGAAATTTTTGTGGAAAGCTCGTCTGAATATTGGGTTATCGTCAATGTACTTCCTGAGACTGGCTCAATACAAGCTGATCTCCACAAACTATGTTCGAAACTTTTATCCTCCATAAAGGATTTTATGAATCTCTCACTCACAGCAGCTGTGAGTACAATCGTATCTGACTTTCGTTACATTAGAAAGGCATGTGAACAAGCAGAATTCGCTCTACATCACGGTTTCTTTACGGGCAGCAATCAGGTGCTGTACTACAATGATGTCCTTCAAGCTCCACCTAGGCAAGAGGTGAACGAAATGCTAAACCCAGAGCAGGAACGGAATTTTATTAAATTGTGGGTCAGCAAAGACTACAACAGTGCAAAGGATTTTCTTCAAACCATTCGATCTGATCTGGAAGCAAAGCGAGCGAATGAGAGCAGTGTTCGTAAGCAATATATTTTGCTGATGGAAACGATACAATCGCATCTGTCTCGTGGGACAGAAAGAGGCAAGCGTAATTGTACAGAGAAATCACCTTATGAAATTGTGCTCAAGGGAGAGTGTTGGGAGGATATTCACCAAGATATGCTGGACTATATCGCTTATTATTTCAAGATCAATTCCCAGGACATGCAGGAACATACCCATGCAGACGTTGCAATCGAGATGATCAACAAGTATTACGCTGAAGATATTTCACTCCAAGGCGTAGCGAATCAAATTAATGTTAATCCGTCGTATCTTAGCCGATTGTTCAAGCAGGAAAAGGGGGAGAACTTTATCACATATTTGACGCGAGTTCGTATGGAACATGCAAAGAATTACCTTTTGAGCAAGGAGCTAAGAGTGTACGAGATTGCTGAAAAGGTAGGTTACCATAATTACACGTATTTCAGTAAGATTTTCAAACGATCTGTCGGACATACACCCGAAGAATATCGGGATCTACAGAAGGATTCCATGTAAACCGTGAATAGAGGTGCATTCTATGAAGCATGTCCGATTCGTGCGAATCCAGCACAAAATCATGGTGATCTGTATAACGGTCATTATTCTTCCGGTACTTGTGATGACGATCAATTCCTATTATTCTTCTGAACGTTTATTAACACAGAATTATACAAATGTGCTGAACGATCTGTCTAAGCAGACCAATATACGAATTGATGAGTTTCTCAAAGAGATCGAAAAAATTACTCTTTTGGCGAGCAATGGACTGAGCAATGATCTATCTGCGACACCTGAGGGCAGTTTTCCCATTCAGGACTTTCTTCGAAATAGTGATGAGCCGCGAGAGATTGCAGCTTACAATATTCTGATGAACTATATTATGATGAAGGATCGCGTGTTTTCCATCTATCTTTATAACTTGAACGGAGGTCCAGATCTGTTCGTTAGTCCTCACCAGCCTATTGATGCAAACTACAAAGTGGCAAACGAATTGTGGTTCAAACAATTCCTGCATAGAAATGATCGAACCATCACGTTGACTACGCGAATTGACGAGCAATTGCAGAACAAAATTCTAGCAGTCTCACATGCGCGAAAAATTCATGACGTTTCTACAGGAAAGCTGCTTGGTGTAATCGTGGTCAGCATTGACATCAAATTTATCGAAATCGTCAATCGTAACTTGCAGGAAGGGCTGCGCTCTAGATTCATGATCGTGGATGAGGACGATAAGATTGTGTATAACGTGGATGAGCGATTGATTGGTACATTGTTTCGCGGAAACGTCCGTCCACCTGAAGCAACGAATGTTGTAGTGACTAGCCCTCTAAGTCAGCAAAAGTGGACAAGTTATCTCTACATGCCATTGGATGAGTTAACAGCTGACGGTAAAATTTTAGGTCGTAATCTAATAACGCTCGCCGTCGTGATGTTTCTTTTTGCAGTCGTCTTATCCGTGTTTCTGTCCCATGTCATTACAACGCCAATCAAGAGACTTTTGCGTAACATATCACTTGTAGAAAAGGGGCAGTTTGAACAAGTCGAGCATATTCGCTCTCAAGATGAGATTGGACATCTATCGGTACGATTTAACAAGATGTCGCATGAATTAAAACGAATGGTCGAGCGGGTGCAGCAAGAAGAAATGGAGAAGGCACAAGCCGAGATGCGTGCTCTCCATCACCAGATCAATCCCCATTTTCTGTACAATACACTCGGGTCAGTGAAATGGATTGCCTCCATGCAACAAGCTGACAAAATCGTGGACATGACAGATGCACTAATCTCAATGCTCCGTTACGCCACGAGATCAGATGATAGTCTAGTAACTATTCGTGAGGAATTAGATAACATTAAGAATTATGTAACTATTCAGAATGTAAGATACTATGATTGCATTCAGATGAACTATGAGATTGAGGATCAATTAATGGACTACCGAATGCCCAAAATGATTCTACAGCCTATTGTTGAGAATGCTATTTTTCACGGTCTTGCCGAGCTTGAAGAAGATGGCATCATAACGATACGAATCCAAACGAAGGGCAATGATATTACGATCGAAGTTTGTGATAACGGAGTAGGCATGGAAGAAAACATCATTCAGAATTTCATGGATGAGAAGCCGAGGGTAGGCGATGGAACAAGAGGGATTGGAGTTCACAATGTACAGCGGCGCATTCAGCTGCATTTTGGGAAGCCTTATGGGATCCAGGTGGATAGTACTGTAGGAGAGGGGACGGTTTTTACCATTCTGCTGCCTGGCATATCAGATATCCAGTAGTTATGTGTCCGGTGGTGCATTATAAATCTATCAATTAATAAATGATTAGGTATATTAGGTATATGGAGCACCTATGCATGAGAGTCTAATCGGTTGAATTTTTCATAATGACATGAATTAAACAAAAGGACCTGCAGTTCATCCTGCAAGTCCTTTAATAACGTTCTAGCCAGTTGAGTGCATGTAAGGCACGAGTCACGGGGTTATCCTTTGACACTACCCAGCACCAATCCTTTAGTAAAGTACTTCTGTAGAAATGGGTATACAAGCAGGATCGGTATAGCACCTAAGAACATTTGAGCAGCGCGTCCAGTTCTAGCATTCATCATGGATAAGAGCTGAGTATAATCCGATCCAGATTTCAACATGATCTGTTCAAAGCTCTGCAGGAGGGTCTGTAAGTAGCTTTGTAATGGATAATTGGCTGGATTGTTCATATAGATAATGCCATCAAACCAAGAATTCCAATGGGCGACGATACTGAACAAGCCGACGGTTGCAAGGGCGGGTTTGAGGAGTGGGAGTAAAATGCGAAGTAAAACTTGCACTGGTCCCGCACCGTCAATGATGGCGGATTCTTCAATTTCTTCAGGTAATCCTCTGATGAAATTCATGAGAATAATCATACTAAATACAGGTAGAGCACCGGGCAGGATCAGCGACCAGATCGAATCAATGAGTCCCATTTTGACGACTACCAGGTAAGTTGGAATTAACCCTCCATTAAATAACATGGTGACGATGAAAAAGCCCATGTAGATATTACGACCCATCACTTTATCTTTCGTTTTGGAAAGCGGATAGGCAGTGAGAACAATTAATACAAGGTTCACTAACGTCCCGAGTATCGTTCGTTTAACGGCGATCCAGAGAGAGGAGAAAAATGCTCCACCTGTTAAGGCAAATTCATAGGCTTTGGTATTGAACTCGACAGGCCAGAATGTAACACTACCTGCAGATACAGCCGAACTACTACTGAAGGATACAGCTAGTAAGTTGATAAATGGGAGGATACAGAGTAGAGAGATGATCAGCAAGATCGTATAGTTCACAATATGAAATAGACGCCTGCTCAAACTTTTATCATAGACCATAATGAGAGTTCCTCCTTAGAAGATTCGATAGCCGGCTACTCTATATGCCAGAATGTACGAGACTGCAACCAGAATGCTGGAAATGATGGATTTGAATAATCCGACAGCTGTACCAATCGAATACTGCGCCTGCTGAATACCTAATCGATATACATAGGTATCAATAATATCTCCCGTTTGATACACGACAGGGGAGTACAGGTTATAGATTTGGTCGAATCCAGCATTGAGCACATTACCGAGGGATAATACCGTCATTAACACAATGGTTGGCATAAGCAAGGGCAACGTAATGTAGATCGTTTGCTTCCAGCGCTTGGCTCCATCAATCACTGCGGCTTCATACAACCCAGGGTCAATACTCGTAAGAGCTGCCAAGTAAACAACCGTTCCGAATCCGAAGCCTTTCCAGATGTCACTCACAATCATCGTCCATGGGAATAGGGAGGGTGTGCCAAGAAAGGAAATAGGTTGAATCCCGAATACACCAAGGAATGTATTAACGATGCCGTTGGCACTAAGGATATCGAGCATGATGCCGGCCATGATGACCCAGGATAAGAAATTTGGGATATATACGAGGGTTTGAAACGTACGTTTGACTCCACTATGGAGCACCTCGTTAAGTAGTAATGCGAAGATCACAGGTACGACGATCCCACCAACAATTTTGAAAGCGGACATGTACAATGTATTCCAGATTGTTCTTACGAAGTTCGGCTGATTAAATATGTGTGCGAAGTTGTCCCACCCAACCCAAGGTGAGTTGAAGCCTAGGCCGGGGTTGTATTTCTGAAATGCAATAATAAGCCCGTAAAAAGGGATATAGCTGAAAATAAACACCAAGACCAGACTAGGGATCAACATGAGATGGTAAGGACTCTGCTGTTTCCATTTTCGCAGCATTATAATTCCTCCGTTCTAGATGTGTAGCATTTGTAACCGTTATCAAAAAAAGGGGTGAGACGATGCTCATCCCCTCATTGCAACAGTATGATTTATTGGCCGTAGGCCTCATTCACCGCCTGAGTTGCTTCATCGCCTCCGGCAGCTCGCCAGTTCTGGACAAGAACATCGAAATAATCAATACTCTCACTACCCATAATGATCTTTGTGAAGCCTTCAGTCAGAATATCATCTAGTGTTGACCCATAGTTCGACAGTACTTCTGGTGAAACACCCCATAAAGCTGTCTTGATATAGTTCTCACTGTCTAGCACTTTCTTGGCAAGACTATAGGCATTCTTAGGCGCTCCTTGTTGCAAATAATCACCGACTGATCCTGGCGTTGCGTTCTCCATAAACTCAACACTGTTGTTGTATTTCTGCCACATGCCCGAAGTTGTTAAGCCGCTAGTGTCTTTGGATTCAAGGGCTGCGGAAACAGCCTCAAACTGCTCATAGTCGGAGTTGGGATTAAGTACGCGGAACGCACCTACAACATGTGCAATATCATTATCTAGTAAATCAGACAAGGTTTCTTCGGATTCCTTACCACTGCCTTCGTCCACGATGTAGGCGTAGTCGTTCAGAATTTTGATTACTTCTTGTGGGTTAGCGAATCCTTTCTTCATAACAATATAATTGTTGTTCGCGAAGAAGATGGATTGCTTCGCTTCTTGACCGTCAATCGTAGGGATGAGATAAGGATAGAAGATCGCGTCTTTGCCCAGATTGGATACCGTATCTACCCCAGGATTGTAACCCCACCATTGGTAAAATGGCTGTATCCCGACTTTGCCTGCGACAATATCTGCATTCATTGCGTTGAAGTCTTTGATCGCAAATTCCGGATCGATAATTCCTTGTTTATACCACTCCGCCCAGTCAGCAAGTGCCTTCTTCATTTCGGGCTGGATCGAGCCATAAGCTAATTTTCCAGTGGAATCCTCGATCCACATATCTGGATGTGCGCCCCAAGCAATTGCGAGCAGATTCAAGTAATCTAGACTCTGATCCACCGCTATGCCATAACCTCCGTGCTTCTCCATAAACTTTAATGCGATATCCTTAACATCACCCATGGATGTCGGGTCTTTCAGACCTAGCTCTTCTTTCCAATCATTCCGAATCCATACGAAGTCTGGTTGTTCAATTAATCCCCAGTGCATCTGAGGTATCCCGTACAATTTGCCATCCTTCTTACCAGATTCATAGCTGTCCTTGTCCATTTCCATGTAGCTTTTAACACGATCTGAAGCGTGTTGATCAAAGACTTCTGTCAGATCCATCACCATATCTGCTTCGACCAGCTGTTTTAATTGAGAGGGGTTAACTCTAAATACATCCGGGAGATCATTAGATGCGATTGCCAAGTTCAGTTTGGTATTGTACTCATCACTGACCCAGTCGGTTTTAACATTAATATTGAACTTTTCCTGGTAACGCCGAATCCATACATTGTTCGTAATATCATCACCTTGTGGGTACTTCGCAGCAGTATGCTCAGATGTAACGGTATGAATGGTTACGGTTCCGGAATCGCTAGTATCCTTGTCTGTATTTGTTGGATTTTGACCAACACCGCTATCATTCGAGCAAGCTGCGAGTAGTACGGTCGACATGAGTAGAGACAACACGAGAGTTTTGGTTTTCTTGTTCATGTACGTTCCCCCTTATGAGCTGTAGTAGAGTTAATCTTGTCTTGAAAATATTGTAATCGAGATTGAAATATTGGGATATAAACGTTATTGACGAAAAACACTAAGTTTTTTTACTTCTTCCAATTACAGATGTAAAGCGAACATGGGGCGTCATGCACTAATTTTACCTAAGCCTGATCTTATTTTTACTTTAAAGGTTAATGAAATTTAGATGAATATTTCAACATATGAAAATTTCACAATAGAAAACCATCACTCCGCTGATCATATTCAGCATATTCCATCTACGCACTCGCACGTTGAAAAAAAGCAAAAAGTAGCACATCTCACTAGTTAATACTACTATTATTTTCTGTGAATACGCTGCAAATATTAAATAGGAGAGAGGTGAACTAACATTAGGAAAGTAGTTCCCGTCATATATTAAGGAATATCGATGTTTACAATCTGTTATAGGAAACCGCGAAGAAACCACGCTTATTGATTAATCTGCGAGGAAAAACGACCTACAAGCAGATTCCAGAAGAGCCGAAGCCATGGTGTTAGAAGTTTATTGCGGTGTCTGACCGCATAGATTGTTCTGATTGGACTCCAGTTTGGAATGGGACAAGACATGATTTCCCCTTTGGTAAGATCTTGAATGATGGAAGCCTGCGAAAGCATTGCGATCCCCATATTTTGGCGAACCATTGATTTTAGTGCTTCAGATCCTGAAACTTGCATAATTTCTGTAAATTGAACATCATGTTCAAGAGCCCACTGGTTAATAATTGCACGACTGCTCGAGCCTTCTTCATGCGCAATGAGTGGGAGGTTTTGCAAATCATGTGGTTCAATTGTGGGTTTGGTAGCAAGAATGTGTTCGGGGTGGAAGATGATGACAAGATCATCTTTCATCAGCGGTTCGTAGATTAAGTCCGGATCATCAGGTCCCGTATGCGAAATGACACCAAGATCCAGGTCATAAAGTTTTATTTTTTCTATGACTTGTGTGGCTGGTTTAACGTCTAAGCTTAAATATATGTGATGCTCTTGTCTGAATTCAGATAATAAATCCGGAAGAATATAGGTAGCTGGGGTGTGAGTGCTTCCAATTCTCAAACATTCGGTTGCGGTCTCTCTGTAATTTTCCAGTGTCCGGCGCATTTCGTCATCCAAAGCCACAATCTGCTTAGCATAGTGGTACAAGGATCTACCAGCTTCAGTCAGTTTAATAACATGATATGTTTTGGTATGGAACAACGCCATACCTGCGTCCTCTTGTAACTTATTTAAATGGAACGTTACTGTAGGTTGCGTAATATTTAGCTTCTCAGCAACCAAATACAGTTTTTGTAAATTAACGACATGAACAAATACCTTCAACTGCTGCAGGTTCATATGTAAACGCTCCTCTTCATTAAAATAGATAATATCTATCTTATCATATAATTCATTAATATCATTTAAAATAACTTTAACTTTAATATAATATGAATCGTTAACAACACCTTTAAGATTAACAGTAGTTCTTAAATAAGATCTTAGGGGGAAAAACATGAATTACGTTTGGAAAAAGCGTTTAAGCGGAATAAGCCTGGCACTAGTGTTGATGATTGCTGGATGTGGCGGAGGAACGAGCGCGAATGACAGCACTGCTTCAGGAGGCACGGAGACAAATGTCTCGTCGGCGGTAAAAGATACCGTGAATCCGAACTCTTCCAATGAAGATACAGGAAAAACCATTTTTTTGTACGGGAATGATTTTGTTGATATTGTGGCTCCTGAGTTTGAGAAACAAACCGGCTACAAAATGGAAGCTGTCCATTATGGTGGCGGGGAGGCATTAGCCAAAATTGAAGCTGAACAAGGTAACCCACAATGGGATGTCGTCATGATGGACGGTCACGGTTCCATTCGAAATTTGGCTGACAGAGGATTTCTTATGACGGATTGGACACCTGAAAACATAAATAACCTCAGCGATTATGGAACATCACTCGTTCCTGAGGATCATGCTTACACGCCAATTACCATCCATGCATCTGCAGTCATTGCCTATAACACCAATCGTCTGACTAAGGAACAAGCACCCAATACATGGGAAGAATTTTTCGATTACGAAGGTACAGCTGGACAAGCCGACCCTGCAGTGGCTGCCCCGGCATACCCACTCGTTTCCTCGCTATTTTATCATTGGGGTATTCCTGATGCTGAACAAAAGTACGGACAGATGATGAAAAAAGGACTGAGGGTTTATCCCAAGAACGGACCTTTGGGAAGCGCACTGGTCTCCGGAGAAATTGATATTGCCGCTCTGCAAGAGAGCAACGCCTATGATCTGAAGCAATCCGGCGAACCAGTCGAGCTTATCTGGCCTGAAGAGGGTGCTCCTGGTAGCCTCAGGGTCGCTGCGATCAGCAAGCATACTAAAAATCCCGCGGCTTCCAAAGCATTTGTTGAATTTATGCTCCAACCCGAAACGCAGCAAATGCTTGCTTCGCTCGACTCGTCCGACAGCTTCTTCACACCGCTTGTAGAAGGGGTGGATTCACGCCAGGATCGCGAGTCTAATCCAACATTCCTGCTTCCTCCAGCTGAATGGTCTGCTGAGCATGAAGTGCAGATCAAAACCTGGTTTGCTGACCAGAATGTAAATTAAGGGCGGCTTAATGAAAAATTCAGGAACTCGTTGGGGAGTCGGCATTGCATTAATATTATTTGTTGTCATATTCTTGCCGTTACTTGCTGTTTTACTTAATGCTTTTTTGCCAGGGATATTTTTTGGAGAAATTCGTTTTCAAGGGTTAGGGCTGCTCGGGGAGATTTTTAATCGCCCTTTGTGGCGCCAATCCTTGATGAACTCTTTGTGGTTAGGTGTGGGGACAGCGCTTTTAGGTACAATGTTCGGTGCCTGTCTAGCGATGGCAAGGGCAAGATGGAATTACGCGACTGGACGTTTGCTTGATGCTGGCGTTTGGCTTCTACTGATCATGCCTTCATTTATGTTGGCGCAAGGCTGGATTTTATTTGCGGGAACGGATGGCATCGCAAGCCGGTCTCTTGGCATGGAGTGGATAACACATGCAGTATTTCAACCTGCAGGGTTAATGTTCATCATGGCTTTGAGTAAATTCCCTTTGGCCTATCTGACGGTACTCGCTTCAGCCGAATGGAATGTCACTCAATACGGACAAGCTGCTCGCTTAAACGGCGCTCGCCCTTGGACGGTGTGGCGCACGGTAGAACTACCGCTTTCGGTACCATCCATCGTTGCCGGAGCCACGTTGGTATTTATCGATACTGTTGGTGATTTCGGTTTACCTGCAGCATTGTCCACCGTGTATCGTTTTCCTACATTGACTTATTCCATTTATTCCGCCATTTATCAATCACCGGTTCGATTCGATATGGCTGGTGTACTTGCATTTTATCTGGTTATTATACTGGGATTGGCTATGTTTGTGCTTATGATTAGCCTGCGTAAGTCGAGATTTGATTTTTTGAATTCCAGAGCTAGAAAAACGATAAAAATTAAACCTCGGAAAACCTATTTATTAAATCTGATTACGATTTGGTTCTTAACCATCAGCATCGGTATTCCCGTCGGGAGCAGCGTTTGCGTCTCGTTGATGAAAAAGATGGGCAATGGATTCGCTTCTCAGAACTTTACGTTTGAACATTATGTTTCTTTATTTTCCACAAGTCTACCGGATCATACTAGACTGAATTTCTTAGATGGCATGATCCATTCCTTATCCATTGCAGCGATAGCTGCAATAATTAGCATGATTATTGGATTCATTGTGGCATATGTACTCACGTTTACGCAGTTTCCGATGAAGGGCGGGCTGCAACTATTCTCTATTGTCTCCCTCGCCGTGCCAGGAATCGTGATGGGCATCGGATACATTTTTGTTTGGAATCAAAGATGGCTAGAGCATATCAATCTGCATTTGTATGGTACACCTGCCTTGCTCGTGATTGCCGTCATCGCTGGAGCCATTCCTTATGCTGTTCGTGTTCAGTTGGGCTCGTTCGGTGCCATATCTTCTTCGGTACTAAATGCTGCAGCAGTGCAAGGTGCAGGAACGCTTGAACGAATGGCGCATATCGTTTTGCCTTTGACACGTCGTTCATTACTTCTCGCGGTGTTGGCTGCTTTTGGTACTAGTGTATTTGACTTGGCTCTAGCTTCAATGCTACAGCCTGCAAACTATGTGCTTATGCCACTTGTTATTGACCAGGCTTTTGAGTTTGGAAAATATGGTTATGCAACGGCGGCAACGATCCTGAGTGGTTCAATTCTATTAGCTATCATTATTTTCATCCAGATTGCAGGTGAAGCTGTTTTTCGCTGGAATGATCGGCGCTTCCAAAAGAGCGCAGCGATCCGTTCGGCTGATCACCACCGCAGAACATATGGGGGTTCGCAATATGAAACCAATTCTTAAGCTCGAAGGGGTTCACAAATCGTTTGACAAACAAGAGGTTTTACGGCCTTTATCTTTTGAAATGAACCAAGGTGAACGCATATGCATTCTTGGTCCATCCGGCTGCGGGAAATCTACCTTGCTACAACTCATCGCCGGTCTGCTGACAATCGACGGGGGCGTCATTGAAATGGGTGGCAAAACGGTAGATGGCAAGAAACAGTTTATACCTCCAGAGAAGAGGCCGGTTAATATGGTATTCCAAGATTATGCGTTATGGCCGCACATGACCGTGCGACAGAATATTGAATACGGTATGAAGCGATCACGAACGGACTCATCTGTAAGAAAGCAACGACTGGATCGCTTGCAATCAATGCTTCAATTGGAAGGGCTGCTCGATCGACTGCCTACGGAATGTTCTGGTGGTCAACAGCAACGGATTGGAATGGCGCGAGCGCTTGCCACTGAACCTTCGATCTTGCTGATGGATGAACCTCTATCCAATCTGGACGTTAAGCTTCGAACCGAAATGCGGAGTGAATTGGCGAGCTTATTATCCGATCTGGACACGACCGCGCTCTACGTTACACACGATATGCTTGAAGCGTTTACTCTGGCTGATCGAATTATGGTGCTTAGAGCAGGGGGGATTGATCAGTTCGCAGAACCGCATCTATTGTTCAACCGTCCAAAGACACCTTGGGTTGCTCAGCTGATGGGGTATCATAACCGGCTTTCCGCTATATTTACAACGGACGGTTCTGCTACGCTTATCGCTGAAGAGTATATTAGGGGACAAATGATGGATCGTGGAGCAATGGGCGTGCGTGCCATCGTTATGTCTCACCCTGAGCAATTACGTATTTCTATGAAGAGAGAAGAAAGGGAGTCTAATCAAATTCCTGTAATCGTGAAACAATCCATTTTTGAAGGCATTCATTGGAGAGTCATCATGCGAACCCGAGATAACCAATCTATCCAGGCATTCAATAAAGAATTCCTTGAACCTGGTTCGGAGTGTTGGCTTCACTTGTCACCCAAGCAAACCATGATCTATCCAGAAGGCGCAGAACATGGGAATAGGTAGACTTCTTGCCGTTTCTGACGTTCACGGTTACGGCCATTTACTCAAACAATTACTGAATGCCGCGGGGTATCGACCCGATCAGGATCAATTGATTTTGCTTGGGGATTATGTCAATAAAGGGCCTGATTCTTGGGGAACACTGCAATTGGTATATCAACTGACTTTGAATGGTGCGGTCGCTCTACAGGGCAATAATGAACGGAAATGGTTAGCCTCCATGCCGAATCCTCTTTCCGAAGATCATACTCCCGTTGAACATTATCGCAAATTTCTGGAACGGTTACCCTTATACTACGCAAGGAATGGACTTTTGTTTGTCCATGCTGGGGTACGTCCAGGCATTCCTTTGAGTAGTCAAAGCCCTGAGGATCTGACTGAAATACGAGATCCGTTTATCTCCAGCCCGGTAGATCTGAATTATACCGTAGTGTTTGGTCATACTTCTACATATCGGTTCAATGTGGCGCCTTGGGAAATTTGGATAGGCAGTGGAAAAGTAGGCATTGATACGGGAGCTGGCCATGGACATTATCTCAGCTTAGTAGATTTTACAACTCGAAATCGGTGGTATGTATCTGTACAAGAACCTTATGAAATCCAGAAAGCAATCCTAAACAGCTAGGAAATCGATGCTGCAGTGCAATTGCAAAACTCATACGCTATTAAAGCCGCTATTCAGCGGTTTTTTAGTTTCTTAGAAGATTTCGTAAGAGAAACTTTTCAGAGAATACACTGCAAATATACAGTAGAAGGACAGATTAGTGAAACGGGGTTATAATTGTGCTGTAACTGTGGAAAAGAGCAGAAGTCATGGTTTGTGCATATTACATATACTTTGAACAGACTTGGAGCGATCATAGAGATGAGTAGTCGAAAAGAGAGTTTATTGGAGACAGCACTTACGCTTTTTATCGAGCATGGTTTTACAAATACAACGATTCAGATGATCTTAGATCACTCAGGTGTGTCTAAAGGAACCTTTTATAAATTTTTTGATTCGAAGGAAGATTGCTTATATTCCATTCTCAATCAACGGATGCAAGAGGATATCTTGATTCGAAAAGAACTTGAGGACAAACATTATCACTCTGATTTTGATCTACTCGTTGATCAGATCGCCATTCCTATGTCTCTACCCGACAAAGAACGGGTGTGGGAATTATACTGGTCTGGATTTTATTCCGGAGAGATTAACTCTGCAAACTTAGCTACAGTGCAGCTGAAATGGTTATCCTCCAGATTTGTAGAGGTATATGGACAGGAAATTAGTTTGTACGCGAGTGAAGGTGCTATTTTATGTTATGGCATGTTACATCAGATTGCGAATGCATCAAGAAGTCTTCATACGAAGAAGCCAGATTGGAACGAAGTCGTCCCCAAAGTATTAACGTATATTGAAGTCATATTAAGAAAAATGCAGCAAAAGAATGAACATATTTTTGACTATACATCTCTAGCTTCATTACATGAGAATAGGAGTACGAATCGTAACCTTGTCTATCTGGAAGTATGGTTGGAGGAGTTTGAAGAGTTCAATCGACGAATACAGAAGTCCAATGAGTCCTTGAAATTAAAACAATTGTCAACAGGACTTCTAACATTACTCCAGAAGAAGGATGAGCTCAATGTCTCTGTAATTGAGGTGGTGCTCAAAGCATTTCATAGCGAACACAAATCTAGCGATGTTCAATCCGAGGCGAATAGGTTTATTGAATCCTGTTGGTGGTATATAGAACAAATTAGACAATAGCATTCTCATTGGGTTGGCAAATGCCAACCTTTTTTTGTTTGTTATAAATAGATAAAATATACGAATGGTATAATTAAAATTTCTTTATTTATTAGGGTTTTATCACAAAAATAGGCGGAAAATTGAAATTGATTATACTAAGCGTATATAATTAGTTGAGCAAGTATTTTCATATGTATGAAGAATATTCTTGGAGGTGTACTACGAATGAGTAAAGAGGTTATCTCGGTTCCAGCAATCACTCAGTTTAACACCAGATCTGAAGAATTCTTTCCACTAGAATGGTACAAAAAGATGCTAAACGACAATCCAATCTATTATCACGAGGAGACCGATTGTTGGAATGTTTTTCGATATGATGATGTGAAGAAGGTTCTTAGTGATCATGAATTCTTTTCTGCAGAAGGGAATCGAACCATTTTAGAAGTAGGTGCTAAAAATAAAGAGGGAGCTATTCCTGAAAAAGTTAGTATTTCAAGTATGGATCCACCTCGTCATCAAAAATATCGATCGCTGATGTCAGCTGCATTTACACCACGAAGTCTGAAAAATTGGGAGCCGCGCATCCAACAGGTCATTCAGAATGTCGTAAATAACATAGAGAGTAACACCACGATAGATATTGTTGAAGCTTATGCTGGTCCAATCCCTTCCATGGTAATGGCTGATCTACTAGGAGTCCCGTTAGAGGATAGTCATCTTTTCAAGAAATGGGTAGATGTTTTGTTCCAGCCATCCAACAATGAAGACAAAGACGAGTTAGAGAAGAAAAAGCAAATTGCAGCTAAAGAATACTTCCAACATATATATCCAATCGTCGTTCGAAAGAGAGCTGACCCTGGGGTAGACATTATATCTGATCTACTGGCGGTAGAAGTGGACAATGAGAAATTTACAGACGACGAGGTTGTTCGAACAACGATGCTGTTACTTGGGGCAGGGATTGAAACAACAAGTCATATGATATCGAGCATGTTCTACTCCTTGTTATATGACGACACAACATTATATGGTCAATTGAAGCAACAACCTGACCTAGTTCCTAACACCGTTGAAGAAATGCTCCGTTATCGTTTCCAGATCTCGAAGAGACATCGTACCGTCAAGCAAGATAATGATGTGTTAGGTGTTCAAATGAAAAAGGGAGATCTAGTTATCGCATGGATGAGTGCAGCTAATGTGGATGAACACATGTTTGAGCGACCTTTCGAACTGGACATTCATCGGAAAAATAATAAGAGAAACCTCACGTTTGGTATAGGCCCTCATTTCTGTTTGGGTGCGCCTCTCGCGAGATTAGAGTTAAATATTGCTTTAACCACTTTTCTTCAAAGATTCTCGGAGATTAAACCTGTTGAATCATTCCATTTAGAAGATAATTTAGCCACTTCTGCACCTGGTCAAAGTTTGATTCGCTTGCCTTTACATGTCATTTAGAAGAGACGTAGCTAGTTCATTTCATTGATTGGGGGGCGGCTCGGTCTTAGTACATTTATCAGAGAAAGTCAGAAGGTCAAAAAAGGTCAAAAACTAAGAAAAAAGGATCTATTTTGGTTTAACAGGGCTTATTGCATAAATATCGTTTATTTTCGTTTTTTTCGCATTTTGATGATCATTTATGAGAGCATTATAATTGTACATGTAAGCAACAACAAACTAATCATATTTAAGGAGATGATGTTAATGTTTGAGATGACTCCGTTTCGTAAACGAAATGAAGACCTGTTCGGACACATGCTGAAATCCTTCAATGATGTGTTTGACCATCCATGGGTATCTCCCCTGGCAACCAGCAACCAGCCATTCCGAACCGATATTCGTGAAGATGAGGACAAGTATTGGATTGAGGCGGATCTTCCCGGAATCGCAAAACAAGATATTGATATTCAGGTTCAAGGCAATGAATTGATTATTCGAGCCAAACGTCATGATTTTCAAGAGCATAAGGATGATTCCAATCGTATTATCCGGCAGGAGCGCCGATCGGGTGAATTCCTTCGACGTTTCTATGTGGAACGAATTGATGAAGAGAATATCAAAGCCAGATTGGAAGATGGCGTGTTGAAGCTTGAAGTTCCGAAACGTTCAGGGGAAGAGAACAACCACAAGCGCATTCAGATTGATTGATATGACGATAACACTTACGAGAGATACTCATTAAGTTCAGTATGGATATCTGAAATTCGAATCAAATCCTCCATGGTCTCCCATGGGGGATTTTTTTATTTTGGAGAGCGTAAGCCAAAGTTAACCTAGAAGTAAACAGGTTGATCACCGAGATGTAACTTAGCCTCTATATAATGAAAGCCATAACAGAAAGGAAGTGTTGTAGTTGCTTACACTTAATAACGTAGTGAAACGTCGTGGGACTCAAGAAATATTATCTGGTATTAGCTTCAAAGCCGAACCAGGTAGAGTAACGGGTTTTTTAGGTCCGAATGGGGCGGGTAAAAGTTCTACACTTCGTATTCTGCTTGGTTTAGATCGTGCCACCTCAGGGAGCGCATTAATTAATGGGATCCCATTCAGAGAATTACAGCATCCTCTAACAACAATAGGTGCTGCACTTGATGGATCAGGAGCCCATCGTATGCGAACAGGACGGGCACACTTGCGCTGGATTGCTCGTGCCGCAGGATTGTCGCTCACACGTGTTGAGGAAGTTCTGGAAATCGTAGGCCTGACTAACGCAGCTGGTAAAAGAGTGGGCAGTTACTCTCTTGGTATGGGGAAAAGACTTGGAATGGCAGCTGCAATACTTGGTGATCCGAAAATATTGGTATTAGATGAACCTGTGAACGGGCTAGATCCAGAGGGCATTCGCTGGATTCGGACATTCCTACGTGAACGTGCAGAGTCTGGAAATACGGTGCTACTATCAAGTCATCTCATGGGAGAGCTTGCAGAGACGGTTGATGATGTGGTGGTCATTAAGAAGGGGAAAATTGTTGCAGATGGAACATTGGAAGAAGTCATAGGCAAATATTCCACGTTAGAGGAGGCTTTTTTTGCCCTTACTACGGAACATGCAGGTGATATGGGATGAGAGCATTCAACGCGGAAATGTCTAAATTGTTCTCCCTTCCGAGCATCTGGCTTGCCTGTTTCATTGGAGCAGTTGCCCCAGCACTCTTTTCTGGCTTGGATAGTCTCGCTCAAAAAGAGGATATTATCGCTGGAGTTAGCACAAGGTTAGCGGAAGTTGGATATGTAGGATTAGGTTTTGGTGTACAAGGAGTCATCATCCTTGGTGTGCTTGCTGTAAGCAGTGAGTATTTCACAGAAAGCAGTGAATCTGGTGGGGGACGACAGATTACAACAAGTTTATCTATAGTACCATCCCGACTTTATTTTTTGCTGGCAAAGGCAGGCACTGTGACAGCAATCAGTGTACTGCTCTGTACGATAGCTATTGTAACAACTATATTATCAACTGAGCTTATTCTTGGAGAGTATGCTCCTGCATTTGAATGGTCCAGACTTATCGGTGCAGTTTTTTATTGGGTATTCACTTCTCTGATAGCTTTCGGGCTTACTCTTCTAACCAAGAATAGTATTATACCGCTTACTGTACTCATGATAAACTCATCTATTGTTTCATTTAGTATCATGCTTGCTAAGGTTACACCACTAGCAGTCTATTTACCAGATCGTGCCGGCATCGATATGTTCATGTCAATGAGCGACAGATTTCACACTCCGCTCATAGGCGGCTTGGTCATGTTTACATGGGTGGTCGTTCTTATGATTGTTGCAGCTATTGTATTTCATAGGAGGGATGTTGCATCATGAATGTCTCTTCTAGCAGAAAGACTTCGCGAATTCTTATGAGTGAATTATATAAGTTAGTTACACTACCATGGATATGGACTACTATTATGAGTACACTTATAGCTAATTTATTTTTCGTAGCAGCTTTCACTTCTGCTTCTGCTGGTTTGCACGGGACAGTAGGGAAACAAAGTACACTAGATATAGGACTTGCATCTATGGTATACCTTCAGGCAGGCTTCATTATTCTCGGTATCTTAGCTACTTGTTCGGAGTATACGGGTGGACAGATGCGAACGAGTTTGACTACCGTACCTTGGCGTGGTATTCAATTGTCCATGAAGCATGTAGCATTGGGTATCATAACTATTCCTGCCGCATTTATTATTGTTTTATCTGGTGTACTATATCCTTTTATCATGATGAGAGACACTCCGGCAGTGGTTGAACTAGATGTAATCATAGGAACATTAGTAGGTGCCACAGGCTATCTAACATTAACCACACTTCTCAGTGCGGCGGTAGGTGCTATATTAAGAAGAACCACGTCTGCTTTAGTGGTGCTACTTACTTATTATTTTATACTGAGTCCATTGTCGAGGGACTTTCTACCTCATATTAGAGATTACTTTCCAGATACGGCAGGATTGTATATGTACATACCACCTTCCTCTGATGTAGTCAATGGGTTTACGCCCATACAAGGTACAGGCATTTGCATCTTATGGACACTAGCCTTGGTAATAGTAGCCACTATCTGTCATTGTAAGCGTGATGTCTAAGTTAGATCTCACTACCTTATCTGTATAGAAATGTAGCTAAAGAGGTAAATAGAGACATAGATGATCGCACTTCTTGACAGGTCGTTACAAAATATCTATACTGTGTTCTGTAGCTGGTTCTAAGAAGGGAGATAACATGAGTAAAAGCGGAAGACCTCGTGAATTTAACAAACCAGAAGTGTTAGATGCAGCAATGGAAACCTTTTGGTTGAAAGGATATGAAGCTTGTTCTACGGAGGACTTATGTAATAGTACAGGTCTTGGGCGGGGAAGCTTATATAATGCGTTTGGTAGCAAGCATGCTTTATATGAACAGACACTTCATCGCTATCATGAGCATTGGATTCAGGAGCAAACTGCCATGTTGGAACGTTCTGGGCCAGTAAAAGAAAGGCTGCGTAATTTGCTAGAATGGGCAGTGGAACGAGATTTTGAAGATACAAGCAAAGGATGTTTATTGATCAATGCTACCATGGAGCGTGGTCGAACTGACTCTACAGTAGAGAGTGTATCTAGTCGTCATGTAGAGCTTTTGGAAAGTATTGTATGTCAAGTGATGGATGAAGGTCTTCAGACAGGAGAGATCAATTCGGACAGATCTGCTCTGGATTTGGCAAGAACATTCGTGTGTAGTTATTATGGTTTGCGTACGATTAATGCTACTACACATAATCGCAGTATGGCAGAACACATCGTTGAGGGTACCATGGCAAATCTAGCATAATCGGCTTTGCCGATTTTTTTTACCTAATTTTGTACAGGTCATTACAATATTTAAATTACTTATACCGATTCCAATTTAATTCAACTCAAAATGTAAAAGGAGAGGTTCTAATGAATCCAACGATTGAAACTATTTTAAACCATGTATCTGTTCGCTCTTTCACCAATCAAGCTCTAACTGATGATCAGATTAAGCAATTAGTGACAGCTGCTCAAGCAGCCTCGTCCGCGAGTTTTCAACAAGCTTATACAATCATTGGTGTGACTGATCTAGAACTTAAAATGAAAATAGCCGACCTCGCAGGCGGCCAGAAGTTTATTGCAGAGGGTGGACATTTTTTTGTCTTTTGTGCTGATGTACATCGTCATAAACGAATTGCAGAAGAGTTGAATACAGATCTTTCAGACACAATTGAAGGCATTGACGCCGTACTAGTAGGTGCAATTGATGCTACGTTGGCGGCTCAAAACCTGGTACTTGCTGCTGAATCAATGGGTTTAGGTGTATGTTACATTGGTGGGGTGAGGGACGGTATCGTTGGAATCGCGGAGTTGCTGCATATTCCAGAGTATGTGGCTCCCGTATTCGGTGTGGTAGTTGGATATCCGAATGAACGTAATGATATCAAGCCTAGATTACCCTTTGAAGCCATCTATCACGAAAATCACTACAATATGGACACGGATGATGTAATTAAACAGTATGATGAAGAGACCCGAATATATTATTCAAGTCGTGCAGGCACAAAGCAAAATAAGGTATGGTCTGAGTCAGCAGTACGAAGTTTAGCTCGTCATCCGAGAACATTCATGAAAGATTTTCTTACGGGCAAAGGATGGGCTAGACGCTAATATAAGACAAGTTCTCTCGTCATGAATATATGTTATACGTCTATTCCAGACGAAACGGATGATTGACCCATCTTTTACGATACTGGTGGGGTGTGACGTCCATCTGTTCTTTGAATAATTTGCAGAAATACGATACATTGATCAAGCCGATTTCCTCAGCAATGAGCGAGATTGGTTTGGTTGTCGTCGTTAATAAGCGAACAGACTGATGAATCCTACGAGTGGCGATATATTGAGAAATGCTGACTCCAGTAGCTTCTTTAAATAGATGGGAAAGGTGATAGGAAGACAAGTGCAACGATTGAGCTAACTCATCTAAACGAAAAGGAACATGATAATTTTTTTCGATCCAACCTAGAATTCGTTCCACCTGATGGTTTTTGCGTTCCGTGGGAGAAACTTTGGAGTTAACTACAAATTCAGTCCATAACGGCTTGAGGTGATGCAGCAAGTTTACCAGAAACAGTGAAATTTCTTCTAATCGATTTGATTCGTCCCATTGGGACATTTGCTCTTGAAAGCTCTTGAATAAGTGAACCAAAATGTGCTGTTCATCCAGATCATAGAAGCAGGGCGAGGACAGTTTCCCTACATAAATATGTCTGAAAAACGCATATAAAACAGGCCATTTCTCGAAATAGGGTTCAAACATAGCGGGCTCGAAAATAGCTAAAGATCGTTCAAAACATGGATTGTTGGAATAATTCAGTCTCAGGTGATGAAGCTGATACGGCTGGAAAATGCAGAACATGCCCGGTTTAATCTCATAGCTCCGGTTATTTACAATCATCGTTCCGCTTCCTTGATGAATCAATAACAATTCGATGCCTAAGTGAGAATGAAATGTCTCCATATGCTCGTTATTTATGCTTGTGCGCCTATACCCGAAATGAAGGATATTCTCATTGAACTTGTACAGGTCATATCGCATACCTCAGCATCTCTCCCCATGTATTGTTATCCAGCATGTTTACTATAACGAAGCTCCCTGAAAACCGCAACATAACGTTATTTTATCCACATCACAGGATCACAATAGACCGTTATTCTAAGATAGCATGATGTTAAGAACATCAAAAGTTAAGAGGGGGATTCATGATGTTAAAGGTAGCAATTATAGGTACAGGAGCCATATCCAACGCTCATATTAATAGTTATTTGCAATTTCGAGAGAGGTGCGAGATCGTCGTATTGTGTGATTTGTATCCCGACAAAGCTGAAGCAAAAAAGAGTGAATTTAATCTGAACGCCAAAATTGTTAGCGATTACAAAGAGCTGCTTCACGCGGGGATTGATCTGATCTCGATCTGTCTGCCTCCGTATGAACATGCGCCGATCGCTGTTGATTTTCTGAATGCGGGAAGTCATGTATTGGTTGAGAAACCGATGGCGTCTTCGCTTGAAGAATGCGATAGAATGATTGAAGCCGCACAGAAGAGCGGCAAGGTGCTGTCGGTTGTAGCCCAAAATCGATTCACGAATCCTATCATGAAGCTGAAAGAGATGCTGGATACTGGACTTGCGGGAGCGATTTTGCATGCACAGGTGGATTCATTCTGGTGGCGAGGTCATTGTTATTACGATCTCTGGTGGCGTGGAACGTGGGAGAAAGAGGGTGGCGGCTGCACATTGAATCATGCAGTACATCATATCGACGCGCTACTCTGGATGATGGGACGTCCTGATCAGGTGCAGGCGTTCATGAGCAATGTTGCACATGATAATGCCGAAGTAGAGGATATATCTATTGCGATGCTTCGTTATCCGAACGGAGCTCTGGGACAGATAACGAGTTCGGTTGTGCATCATGGCGAAGAGCAACAGTTCATTTTTCAGGGACAACATGCCCGAATCTCAGCGCCTTGGAAAATCACGGCCTCCTCTTCAAGAGCGAACGGATTTCCGGAAAAGAATCTACAACTTGAGGAACAGCTTCAAGAGACTTATGATCACTTGCCCAATTTACCTTACGAAGGACATACCGCTCAGATTGACAATGTCTTGACTTCCATTGAATCAGGGGAGCCGCCGCTAGTCGATGGAACAAGTGGTCGCAGCACATTAGAAATGATCACGGCGATATATAAATCAGCCAGTACAGGTGAGAATGTTAGCTTACCACTTGTAGCTGGTGATCCCTTCTACACAAGAGTAGGTGTTCAGCAGCATGCGATCCATTTTTATGAGAAAAGCGGTTATGTTGAGAATTTCACGGAACAACAGATAACCATCGGTAGGACAAAGGAATAGCCCCTCGCATGAAATGAACCCGTGTGGGAAAACGACCTAATAATAGTCTCATATGTCCATTCATTTTAGGCATGAAGTATTTTACAATACTCTAAACATATGAGAACGGAGACTATGAGCATGAGTAACTATGTAATCGGCATTGACCTAGGTGGAACCAATATTAAGTCGGCAATCTTCAACATGAATTTTCACATCGTTCACGAAAGAAGTGACCCTACGGAAGCGGCTAATGGGCCAGCTCATGTATTAAATAGAATTCAAGAAATCGTGCAAGAAATGCTGTTGCTCGAAGGCATCGATCAGTCTTCCATTAAGTGTATGGGGATGGGCATCCCGGGGTTACTAGATCCAGAGGAAGGACTATCGATATTCTCACCTAACTTCCCGGGGTGGGAGAACATTCATGTGCTGAATGCAATGAAGGAGCATTTCGAATTTCCTGTCTTTATTGATAATGATGTTCGAGTAAATATGTATGGGGAATGGCAGTTCGGTGCGGGCATGGGTTATCAGAACCTGGTACTAATTACATTAGGCACAGGTCTAGGCTCTGGTATTGTGAATGATGGCAAGGTAATCTATGGTACCACGTCTAGTGCTGGTGAAATTGGTCATATGAATATGTTCAGGGAAGGTCGGCCTTGTCGGTGTGGAAGCTCGGGTTGTCTAGGCAGATATGTATCTGCGGTAGGCATGGTTAGAACGTTTACAGAGAAGCTTGAGCAAGGCAGATCAAGTATCATCACGCAGTGGGTGGGAGACGATAGGACAGCCATTACTGCCCAGATGATATCAGAGGCATATGACCTTGAAGATGCTCTTGCGATCGAGGTGATGCATGAAACAGGCACCATTCTTGGATTTGGTCTTGCGAATGTGATCAATTTATTGAATCCTGCAGTCGTTATCGTGGGTGGTGGAATGTCTGCTGCTGGGGAACGTTTGCTGGAAACAGTACGAGATACCGTTAGAAAACATGCTTTAGCACTTGCTTCCAGTGCTTGTGATATCGTACAAGCTAAACTAGGTAGACAAGCAGGCATGATTGGTGCGGCTGCGTATGCAAACAAACAAATGAATTCTAACAGCAACAAAAATATCTTAAAGGATTAATGCGTGCTAGAACACCGAAGGAAGGAAATGACCGGTTGTTCATTCCAAGTGTTCTAGTTCATTACCCAGATAAATTTTCTCAATCAGTTAAGAATTTTGATGATGTTATAAGATCACCTCGCCAGATATAAAGCGCCAAGACGGGATCAAGTTTCGATTCTGTGGTATGCACAACTCCGCTCTGATGAAGAATCATAGTACCTGGTGCTTTTGCTATTGGCTGATCACTACCTTTACTCCATATTCCTACCCCTCCGATGGGGATATACACTTCAACAGCAGGATGCACATGAGCAGGATAAAGCGTTTCAGGAGCTAATAAGGTAAGGCCGATCAGCAGGTGGTCAGCCATTCCTAGATCATCCGGTCCAATAATTTGTGTGAAGGATACTTGTGACTCTAGGTTTGGGTGTAGCGGATGTGGTGGATAACCGAAGGTCCAATGGAGGAAGGGAGCCAAAGGTCTAATCGCAGCAGTCAGACTTGACTCAGGCCCCGTGTCACCCAGACTCAAAGCGATATCGAGATATTTAGCGGCAGGTGATCCTTGTGGACTTGGGAGTTTTCCGGAGCTTGGCACCTCAGGCCATAATTTCAAAATGTGCCTTAACTCAGCTATGATCTCAGGATCTGTTGTCTCATATTGTTTGAGACGTTCGTGTAAACGAATTAAGAATGTATCTATAATTCGACTCATATCTTTCATAATCTTACTTCCACCTCCAACTAATGTTCAAATGCTCGTTAGGGTAAGGGATGCAATTCGTACCTAACACGTGCGTTTTTTTATTTTATAATAAACATCCTATGTACTATTTGGTATCGATATGGAAGATGCCAATCTCATTATAGTGCTCTAGCTTGTAATCAATGGTACCAAGGCTGCAGTTTAACATGTCCATTTGTTTCAAAATGTTATGCCGATGCGTCTCCAACATTTCCTTCCGCTGTTCACTAGTACCGGAACCTTCCAGACAGAGCAGCATAAATGCTTTGATTTCCTCAAGTGGCATGCCACTGTCCCTCAGGCAACGTACTAATTCCAGCCAACATATATCCATCTCAGAATATTTACGGGTACCGTATTCCGTCTTCTTCAATAAAGGCATGAGACCTGCCCGATCATAGAAACGCAAAGTAGAAGCAGGTAATTGGGTTCGTTCCGCAACTTGTTTAATCGTAAATTCCAAGCAAATCTTCCTTTCAAAAAAATGGTTGAATGTCTTGACTTAAACCTAAGTTTAACCACTATCCTAAGATTGTACAATAGAGCGTTTACACGAATAGGCTCTAATCCAACCATTCTTATAAGGAGTGATTTAGTTGAAATACAGAAGATTTGGTCGAAGTGGATTGAAGGTTAGTGAAATTGGATTGGGGAGCTGGCTGACATACGGATCAGCAACTTCAGAAGAAGCGGCGCGCGCATGTATGCATAAAGCGTATGAACTCGGCATTAATTTTTTTGATACATCGAATTCGTATCCGGGCGCCGAAGAGGTGATGGGAAGTACGTTGAAGCAGTATTCACGCAATAGTTACGTGCTTGCTACAAAACTGTTTTTCCCGCAAGGATCAGGACCGAATGATCGCGGATTGTCCCGCAAACACATCGTTGAGCAGTGTGAAGCGAGCTTAAAGCGGCTGGGTACAGATTATATTGACTTATATCAATGTCATCGTTTTGATTCCGAAACTCCTGTTGACGAAACACTTCGAGCATTGGATGATCTGCAAGCGCAAGGCAAAATTTTGTATGCAGGTGTCAGTGAGTGGACTGCCGCACAGATTGCAGAAGCATCAGGGATTAGCAAACGTCTGAATTTGCGTCCGTTAATTTCCAATCAGCCGATCTACAATATGTTTGAACGCTATATTGAGAGAGAAGGAGTGATTGAGCAATGCGAGCAGGAAGGGCTGGGACTCATCGTGTTCTCTCCACTGGCACAGGGTGTGCTCACGGGTAAATATAAACCGGGACAGCAGATTCCCGAAGGTACACGGGCTGCGAATAATCAAACCAATGGTGTCATCAATAGCTATTTGCGTGAGGACGTGCTCCAATGTACTGTGCAGCTGTCGGAACTTGCTAATGAAATTGGAGCAACATTGTCCCAATTCGCATTGGCATGGATTCTACGTCAACGCGTGGTAAGCTCTGCCATCATTGGCTCTAGCAGACCGGCGCAGATTGAAGAGAATCTCAAAGCGGTGGAGCTTGAGCTTACACCTGATATGATCTCGGAAACGGAAAAAATACTGTCTTCCATCAGCCATTTTGCGCCACTGCGATAGTATCGGAGATAATACTTCATCGGTATGAACAATATCAGACCGAATTAGATTAACATGTGTGGAATATCACAGGACATTTGTTACCTGATAGGTTAGCCTTTTTTGTGGCTAGCCTTTTTGGTTTAGAGCCGATCAATAACTAGTTTCACGTCTAAATCGATAGTGCCTTGGGGAGGTACCCACAAATTTCTTGAACTGACGCATGAAATGGGTATCATTTTCATAACCGCACGAGCTGGCTATTTCGGTTACCGACATCTCACTGTGATCCAAAAGGTACTTCGCGTGTTCAAGCCTTCCGTTAATCATATCCGTCATTACTGAGCAGCCAAATAACTGCTTATAGATACGTTGGAAATAAGATTTACTCACATTTAATCGGGAAGCAAGCTCCGCCACAGAGATATTCTGGTGAGGTGAGCGGTAGAGTTCGTTACGCAGTTCATTAAATCCAATATAATAACGATTCAGTTGATGAGGAGCCGTTCGCTCGCGCAGATCACTCAATTTCATGAAGAAAGACCGGAGGTCGCAATCGATGATACGCTCACGTAGTGAACCATCAAGTCGGTTGATCGTTTGTAGCTCCATAACACATCTGGATATGAGCAGCGGATCGGATGCTTCGATCGGAGTATCCAGCGGAAAATTCAATTCCATAAGAAAATGAGTCATGCTCGTACCATAACAATGAAACCAGTCATTGATAAAAGGATTCTCCATTTCGCGGTACGCATGAGGCGTCTCTGGGCCAAACAGGATAAATGTATTTTTTTCTACAATCATCGCTTGCTCACGTAGCGTCACTACTGCACTGCTATTGAAGAATACAAATGTGTAATGACCTGATCCATTCGGGCGATTCCGGATAATCCCCTCGTGGTGAATGGTATGAAATCCGCACGAAATTAATTTCAACATCTGTATACACTCCTAGCACGATAGGTCAGTTTTTGATCATTATAGTTTATTGAAGGAGAGGATACAACGATCTATACTTGATCTAAAATACGAGCCTAGCTAAGGAGCGATGCATCATGAGGGACGACAGAAAATATTGGGTGGACACGTTAGTTCAGATTGCACAGCCTGTTTTACGTTCTTTATCCCACCGGCAATTGGCTGTAGAGATGCCTGTTGAAGCAAGTGCGGGCGACCGATCTGATTATACATATTTGGAAGCGTTAGGACGTACCTTAGCGGGGATTGCACCATGGCTTGAACAGGGGTCTCGTTCTGGTGATGAAGGTGAAGTTCGATCACAAATGGCTATGATGGCTAGACAAGCAATTGAGGCTGCAACTGATCCAGCTTCACCGGACTATATGAATTTTACAAAAGGTGGTCAACCTGTCGTCGATGCAGCCTTTCTGGCCAATGCAGTTCTCCGTGCTCCAAACGAACTGTATGCACTGCTTGACGAAGAAGTAAAAAAGAATTTAATCACGGCGTTGGTGGCTACACGAAAGATTCGTCCGGTCTTTAGCAATTGGCTCCTGTTTAGTGCCATGATTGAAGCTGCATTATTTCGAATGGGTGTAGAACAGTGGGATCGCATGCGTGTCGATTATGCATTAAGACAGCATGAGCAATGGTATAAAGGAGACGGAGCATATGGGGACGGGCCTGCATTTCATTGGGACTATTACAATAGCTTTGTCATCCAACCTATGCTCGTCGATATTCTAGATGCAGTAGGCGATCAGTTTGAAGATTGGGCTGCACTTCGAGTTAACGTGTTAGAAAGAGCAGAGCGTTATGCGGCTGTTTTGGAACGAATGATCTCCCCGGAAGGAGCCTACCCACCTCTTGGACGATCACTCGCATATCGGTTCGGGGCATTTCAGCATCTATCGTTGATGGCGCTTAGGGAAGAACTGCCGGAGAAGTTGTTGCCAGCACAGGTTCGTTGTGCACTTACAGCCGTAATGAAGAGACAGATTGAGATGCCAGGTACTTTTGATGAGCATGGTTGGCTTCGTATTGGGTTTGCCGGGAGTCAACCAGCAATCGGGGAAGCCTATATTTCGACAGGCAGTTTATACCTGTGTACGACCGTATTTCTAGCCTTGGGGCTCTCCACTGAGGCCGATTTCTGGCAAGGAGAGGCAGAGTGGACTTCACTAAAAGCGTGGTCTGGCGGTACGGTGGAGCTAGATGTAGCGATGTATGGTGATTTTTAGATGTTGCTTGGTGTCGTATAACGTAATAGTAATAACAGCACTAGTCATGAGTCAAAGTAAGTTAATCTGAACCTGTGGGTTCATTCAGCATGAAATGTAATAGTAACTTTAAATAAATCTAAACAAGCCGCCTACAGGTAGCTTGTTTTTTTTGGAATGACGATGTGTTCAATCTGAATCATATTTTACCTTTCGTTTAAGGAAAGTATATTAACGAGAAGTTTCAATTGATAAGCTTACTCAAATTTGTCGCCCACATACTGAAAAGAGTGAATATGCGTTCTTGTGAGTTCAATAACGTTTTGGATAAATGTGTCGCGTGATTCACGATATCCGCTTAAGATCCAATTGTTTAATAGTCCAAAGAAACCGTATGCGGTATAGTACTTGAAATACTCCATGTTCACTGGGGAGTTGTTGATCGTCTCAAAGATAAATTGTTCCTCATAGATTTTAAGTATTGTTTGCGGAAATCCTGTATGTAGACCGGGCAACGTATCATCGTATTGAATTAGTTCGAAGAATTCACGGTGTTCGTAGATATAGTCCACGATCTGAAAAGATTCGGCAGTAAGCTTGTTTGTCAAAACCTTTTGACCATTCCAATAGGGTTTGCCTACCGCGCCTCGCAATCCTTTGAGTTCCATATTTAATAGATCTTCGCCAAGAATATATTTATCCTGATAGTGTAAATAAAATGTGCTGCGATTGTAACCCGCTTGCTCCACGATATCCTTCACCGACACAGCGTGGAAGCCTTTTTTCTTAATAAGCTGAATTAAGGCTGTTTTGAGGTGTTCTTTGGTACGATTACGATGTTGAGATGTCACAATAAGTTCATCATTCATTCAATAAATCTCCTATAAAAATCGACATTGTTTAGAAAAGTGTCTATGAGGTAGACATTTGGTCTTATCTTAATGATTGGATTGTTACAATTTTAAGCATACAATTAGTTTTGTAAACATCATATAGCACTATTTATATAGCTGCTATTCAAAATATTTATATTATACTGGAGGAATTATTCATGGGCAAACTTCAAGATAAAGTAGCGGTCATTACAGGCGGAGCATCCGGAATTGGCGCAGCGACAGCACGTCTATTCGTTTCTGAGGGAGCCAAAGTGGTCTTGGTAGATTTGAATGAAGAAAAAGGAAAGGCGTTCGAGCAGGAGCTGAAAGCGCTTAAAGCAGATGCACTTTTCATTAAAGCCAACATCACAAGTGAACAAGAAGTTGCTGAAATCTTCAAAAAAACCGTTGAGGCTTATGGTCGAGTGGATATCGTGTTCAACAATGCAGGGATCGGACGTGTGCATCCTTCACATGAACTGGATTATGCAGAATGGCGCAATACAGTCAATGTAGACTTGGACGGCGTATTCTTGGTTGCACGTGAATCCATTCGCGAAATGCTGAAAATTGGTGGAGGCACGATCGTTAACACGGCTTCCATGTATGGATGGGTTGGTTCACCCGGTTCTGCAGCTTACAATGCAGCCAAAGGCGGTGTCGTGAATTTGACTCGTTCGCTTGCACTGGAATATGCAGAAAATAACATTCGTGTTAACTCATTATGCCCAGGTTTTATCGATACACCGATTATTCCTGAAGAGAGCAAACAGGCTCTTTCTGCAGCAACACCAATGAAACGTCTTGGTCAAGCAGAAGAAATGGCAAAAGCTGTTCTGTTCCTGGCGAGTGACGATTCTTCCTATATGACAGGCAACAGTCTGATCGTAGACGGTGGATACACTGCTCAATAAGAGTTAAGGATGAATGAAAGTAGCTTAACATCGACATCCTAAAGAGGTAGTATCATTTCTCATTTCCAGAGGAGGAGATCTTTTATGGCTCGCCAGAAGAAAAGGCAGGAAGCTGCTTGGAAGTCACGAAAGCAAGAACAGCACCCTCATGGTAAAATCAGATCGCTCAAAGAAATATCAAGCGAATATGATGAGAAGCATACTACGCAATAAGACAACGACTGTCGGCATCTTCTGCCGGCGGTCGTCTCAACTTAATTAAAGAAAAAGTCTACGGAATAGAGTCAAGCTCGGTCCCGTAGACTTTTTACTAGATATAAATATGTTCAATAGGAGAGTGTGCTAGTTTAGAACCAACGGCTAAGGTCTGGATAACCTGTTGTAGCCCAAGCTCCATCCACGATCAAGCTTGAACCAGATACATATCCTGCATCATCACTAGCAAGGAACAGGGCAGGTCCAGTCATTTCTTCCGGTTGTGCTGCACGTTTCATTGGGATTCGCTCCATATAAGCCTCATTAATATCTGCATTGGAGAGAAGGTCGGCGGTTAATGGCGTATCAATGAGACCTGGTAGGATGGCATTCACGCGAATACCATTACGTGCCATTTCGAGAGCCCCGTTCTTGGTGAGCATTTCAACGCCAGCTTTGGCAGAGGCATACGCCGATCCAGCATACATAGGTACATGAGAGTTGAGGGAAGCAACGTTTACAATAGCTCCGCCGCCATGTTTAGCCATCTCAATGGCTTCGTGTTTCATGCTTAGAAAGACACCCTTCATACATAAATCCACAGTAAAGTCCCAGTCTTTTTCTGAAAGTTCCGTAATTACGCCAGCGCGGGAAGCACCCGCCACATTGAAGGCTAGATCAAGTTTCCCAAATTGTTTAACAGCCGCATGAACCATTTCTTCTACATCACTTTCAATGGTTACATTGGCTTTTACTCCGACAAACCGTTCTCCTAGTTCACCTTGAATGGTTGCCAAACGTTCCGTATTCAGATCGGCAGCGAGAACAGAAGCTCCTTCCTCGACAAGTCTTCTTGCAATCGCATAACCGATACCGGATGCTGCACCTGTTACAATCGCTACTTTTCCTGCAAATCGATTCTCATATGTGTTCATATGTTACACTCCTTTGGATTGTAGAATATTTGATTTCGCTTACATTCATCTTCAATTTAAAGTATACTTAACTTTTTTATTCATGTATATTTAAGAAAAGTTTACACAACTTAAATAAAATTAATGTAATGAGAGCTGAGGCTAACGATGAATTTGGAACAAATGATGTATGTACTCGAAGTTGAGAAGACAAAATCGATTACCATCGCTGCAGAAAACTTATCTGTTACGCAATCTACGATCAGTCAAGCCATTACTCGTTTGGAGCATGAATTGGGCGTGAAGCTATTTAATCGATCTCGTAATGGAGCTTATCTGTTAGAACATGGCAAGTCTATTCTGGATAAAATGAGATCCGTTGTGGATACGGTGCAAATGATGAAGGAAGATGCGCAGTATATTGGGGAATCGATTCAGGGGGAATTGCGATTATCTGCTATACCGGGAGGTGTTCCTGGCATTATTCCTACCATTGCAAGTATGAAAAAGCGCTATCCCGATCTGAAATTTGAGTTATCTGAAAGTTCAGCTCGTAGTATTATCAAAGATGTCCGTAACAAAGAGATCGATCTTGGTTTAATCGCTTTATATACAGATGATATGGAAAACCATTTGCAGGGACTGCATTTTGTCCCCATTGATGAAGGAGTGATGCACGCATGTGTGAATCACACGAATCGCCTAGCCGGTAAAAAGTCAATAACTATGCATGAGTTGAAACATGAAACGCTTGTCTTGTTTAATGATGAATTGGTAGATCAATTTGTAACACAGCTTTCTCAAGCGGTGGGAGAGGTGGATGTCTTGTTTCGGACAAAAAACTCAGAAGTGGTCAATGCGGCTCTTGCTCAGTTGAATGCGGTGACGATCGGTCATGAATATTCATTCACTCACGATCGTAGTGTACTGCATCATGACTTTACCATCCTCAAAATTGAAGGAATGCAACGTGTCATTTCCATTGGCTGGGTTATGCGTGAGAGTAAATCAACTAATCTCATCGTTAGGCGATTTCTAGATCGTTTCCAGTACGAAGGCTAACATGAAAGGACTTGAATGATATCAAACATCAAATACTAAACTCTATCGAAGAAATCGATACATTGATTCAAAATAGTTCACTCATATTACTGTATGTTTCACAAGAAGAATGTTCTGTCTGTCACGCGATTCTCCCCAAATTAATGAAGCTTTTGACAAACTATCCTCATATTCAATTAATACAAGTGGATGCAAAGCAAGTTACAGAAGTTGCGGGGCGTTTTTTAATTTTTTCAGTCCCGACATTCATCATGTTCTATGAGCAAAAAGAATTGTTCCGAGAAGATAGATTCGTACAGTTTGAATCTCTTGAGAATCGTATAAACCAAATCTACAATTCCATAGCGTTTTGAAACTACGACATTGAACGTCTCGATACCTGTGAGCCTTAAGCAAAAGCAGAGATGATCTATTCATAGTAGATCGCTTCGTAAGGAAATGTTAACTTATTCAACCGATATTCTTTGGGCGACATGGACATATATTGCCGAAAGACTTTGCCGAAATAGCTGGGGCTCTCGAAGCCGCATTGTTGACCGATTTGAGCAATCGGAATTTCTGTTGTGCGGAGAAGTCGGACGGCAACCTCAATCCGTCTGTCCTTGAGATAAGCTAGCGGTGATGTTTTCTCCGATTTCTGAAATAATCTGCATAAGTAGTGTTTATTGATATCACAGTGGCTTGCCAGTAGATCCAGCGTCAAGGGGGAAGCATAGTTCTCTCGAATGAACTTTTTGCATTTCTCGATTGTTGTTATGGATAGGACACCGATATCCCTCTCCGCATCCCGACTCGTCTGCACTAAGAGAAGCAACCACTGATAGACTTGCATGGACAGGCGATACTTGTCGGTTACTTTCTCTTGATGAATCAAATGGATGATCTGCCACAATTCTTGAATTAAGGAAGAATCCGCGTTTCGCAAAATGACATGCCCCTCATTATCATGAATCATATCCCATATTCGATTGGCTTCATCTCCGCGAATGTTAATCCAAATAAATTCCCATGGTTCGTTATTTTCTTGCTTATAGTAATAGCAATGTTCTCCGCTAATTTTGACGAGTAGTGCGTGCCCCTTAGGTAAAGGAAGTGTTTGATTGTCAATATCCAGATAACCCTGGCCATTCAGGGTGTATTGAAAAACAACATGCCCCGGATCCGGTCTGTCATCACTTGGACAACGATATTCCTCACTTGAGACGATCTGCCATCCAATAGAGTCCAGTGTCATGATTGATGTATCGTCATTACGAAAAGCATAAGAGACCGTATGATTCATACCTGCACCCCTACCTAAAAAAGTCAATTATGTTATATAATACGTCACATTTTTTAGATTGTCTGTCTTTTTTTAGACCTGTAAGATAAATGTAAGCGGTAACATATGAAAGGATGGTGACTGTAGTTAGTGTTCATTGTACAACAAGTAGGGTAGATTTCTTAAAATGAATTTTTGGATAAAGGAGGAGCTAATCCGATGAACCGAAGAACTGTTTCCATCCAGAAATCGATGTTTGTATCTTTTCTAGCATTCCTTATGGTTATTTCATTGGCTGTACCTCCCGCTCCGGCACGTGCAGAGACGTCCGACATCAAGACGGGCCGCCAAGGGGAATATCTGAATCGTGGTTTGGTTGCGGTTCTCACAGACAACGGTGTTTTCTTAAGTTGGAGGTATTTGAACAATGATCCTGATGAGATCGCTTTCAATATATATAAAAACGGAACCAAAGTAAACGCGTCGCCTATAAGCGACGTGACAAACTATGTGGACACAACTGGCTTCGACAGCTCACAGTATCAGATTTCTACTATTATTGCGGGCAAGGAACAAATGGAGCCGGAAGTTGTATCGGTCTGGCATAACGAATATCTACCTATTCCACTCGATAAACCGGCCGACGGACGAACCAAGGATGGTGGAACCTATTCCTATTATGCGGGAGATGCTTCCGTAGCAGACTTGGACGGTGACGGTGAATATGAGATTGTCTTCCTGTGGAGTCCAAGCAATTCCAAGGACAACTCACATGCAGGCTATACCGGCAATGTGTATATTGATGCGATCAAATTAGACGGCACGAAGCTGTGGAGGATTGACCTTGGAGTCAACATCCGCGCCGGAGCGCATTATACGCAATTAATGGTGTACGACCTGGATGGCGATGGAAAAGCCGAAGTAGTTGTAAAGACTGCAGACGGCACGATAGACGGACAGGGCAAGGTCATTGGCGATGGATCGAAAGATCACCGTAATGAAGGCGGATACATATTGACTGGCCCAGAATATCTCACGCTATTTAACGGTGAGACCGGAGCTGCCGTATCCACCGTGGATTATGATCCTCCAAGAGGCAATGTCAACGATTGGGGCGATGGTTACGGTAACCGTGTAGACCGTTTCCTTGGGGCTATTGCTTATCTGGATGGTACGAAGCCCAGTGTTGTCATGAGTCGGGGGTATTATACTCGCACGGTGCTCGTTGCGTATGACTATGTTGGCGGCGAACTCGTTAAGCGCTGGAGATTTGACACCAACGAAGCTGGATCACAGTATCAGGCACAAGGTAACCATAATCTTAGTGTGCTGGATGCCGATAATGACGGCAAGGACGAAATCATGTTCGGCGCCTTAGCGATAGACGATGATGGCAGCTTGCTGTATAGCACTGGACTTGGTCACGGCGACGCCATGCACGCGGGCAAGCTTGATCCGAACCGTGCGGGTCATCAGGTCGTAAGTGTGCACGAGCATTCCAATGCTGCATACGGACTTGAGATGCGCGATGCTGCTACAGGTGAAATTCTCTGGGGAGAGAAAACAGGTTTTGACACAGGTCGTGGGATGTCTGCAGACATTGATCCGAACCATCCGGGATATGAATCATGGGCAACAACGATTACTAACGGACAAAGTGTGCCTGTAACCAGTACTTACTCGGCTGCCGGAGAGCCTATCTACACCGTTGAAGAGGGACCCAAAACCGCAAACTTTGCCATCTGGTGGGATGGAGATCTTCAGCGTGAACTGTTTGATCATGAGTGGGATAACAGTACAGCTAGAGGAATTCCGCTCATTTATAAATGGGATTACGAAAATAAAAAGCTCGATGAAATCTTCC
Organism: Paenibacillus sp. ACRSA; assembly: GCF_022346845.1. Taxonomy (NCBI): domain Bacteria; kingdom Bacillati; phylum Bacillota; class Bacilli; order Caryophanales; family Paenibacillaceae; genus Paenibacillus; species Paenibacillus sp. ACRSA. Next base: position 388,619 of record NZ_JAKRNP010000005.1, read on the forward strand.
GGGCGACCGGTACATTAACGAACAACCATACCAAAGGAAATCCTGCGCTTCAGGCGGATATTCTGGGAGACTGGCGTGAGGAAATTCTGCTGCGGAGTGAAGATAGTTCAGAATATCGTCTCTATACAACAACGATTCCTACAGAGTATCGCATCCCTACATTGATGCAAGACCCTGTATATCGTCTGGGCGTAGCATGGCAAAATGTAGCCTATAACCAGCCGCCACATACTGGCTTTTATCTTGGTGCAGAGTCAACTTCATTTCCTAAAGCTGATCTGACATTGACTCGTGGAGCGGAAATGCTGGAGTCTGTATACCGTTTTGATTTTGGAACAGACACAGCTTCTGAAAGTACGGGCATTCAAGATACGCCATACTCACAAGAGACAGGGTATGGATTTACGGATACGAGCGGTGTTAACGTAGGGGTAAACGAGGTATCGGTCGCGGCAGGCACGACATTTGCCGTTGATCTGCCGAATGCGAACTATAAGGTAACGCTGCGATTGGGTAGCGATGCGCAAAACTCGAACGTTGGGGTCAAATCTGAATTTGTCCAGAAGCTCGCTGTAACCAATGTGAATGCAGGAGAACCGCTGGAGTATTCATATGATATTGCCTTAGTGGATGGGCAGCTTGATTTTCTCTTTACAGGTACAGCCATAGATATCCAAGACATCATTATTGAGAAATATCCAGATAAAGAGGCCGGTACAGCAACGACGATCTATATGGCCGGTGATTCAACGATGCAATCTTATAGTGAAATGCAAGCTCCGCAAGAAGGATGGGGTCAACAGTTCGGACGTTATTTCTCTAATGGGGCAGTGATTGTGAACGATGCAATCGGTGGACGAAGCAGTAAATCGTTCATGGTAGACGGTCGTTTAGATACGATTCTGCAGCGCATTAAGCCAGGGGATTTCTTCTTTATTTCCTTTGGTCATAATGATGCTAGTGCAGGTATACCAGATCGGTATGCATCACCAGAGGACTATAAAGTCTATTTATCCCGTTATGTGAACGGTGCGAAACAACGCGGCGCTACACCGGTACTGCTCACTCCGGTTGGACGCAGAGATTTTAATACGTTAACTCAGGAGTTCAACGTCAGCTTCCCGGCATATGTGCAAGCAGCCAAAGAAGTGGCGCAGGAGCTGAATGTGCCGCTGATTGATCTCAGCAAATTAAGCATTGCGTACTTCAACAAAATTGGTAATACAGCTACGGAAAAAGTATTCCTATATGCTAATCCAGGCGAATATCCGAAATACCCAAATGGGATCAACGATAACACCCATTTCAGCAGTTATGGTGCGCAGAGAATTGCTGGATTGGTTGCCGGCGCGGTGAAAGACATGGAGCTTAGCATTTCTTCCCTGGTCATTGATCCGGATATTGCTGAACCCGAGCCTGAGCCGGAAATCCAGCTCTATGAAGAGGATTTTGAAGGCGCGGCAGCGGACTATCAGTATGCGATGGTGAACGCAACTGGTATTGCGGGAACTATGGCGGGCACGGTGGTTGAACAGTCAGGAAATAAGGTACTGTCGGTCACAGGTTCTGGATCAGGCCATCGGGCGAAAGTGTTCCGTCTGTTCGATGCCGTAAATGGCGATAAAGTGGACGTGAACTTTGACTGGCAATCCGGTAATGTGAGTGCCTATCCGTCTGAAGGTCACCTCACGGTTCAAGATTCGAACGAAAATGCTCTATTCACGTTGTTTACAAAAACCGGAAGCACGAAAATTCATTATTTTGTCGGTGCATATAACCCGGACTACGGCACAGGTGATACAGCCATACCTGAAGGGGGAACAGCTACAGAGATCTCCAAGAACCAATGGGTCAATGTGGATGCATCCGTTAATTTTGCCGAGAAAACATTGGATCTAACATTAACGAATCAGGCGGATCCGACCATCACACAGACGATTCAAGATATCCCAATGAGTTCTATCGCTTATGCAGATAACGTCAGAGCTATTCGGTTCCTTGGTACGAGAAAAGGTGGCGGAGGTACGCTGAACTGGACTACTCAGATTGATAACGTGCGAATTGAAGGAACTCAGCTTGATTCAGAGGGCGGCGATCAGACAGCCTTGGTTGAGCTGTACGATGAAGTTAAGGCGCTTGATCTGTCGGCATATACAGAAGAATCACAAGCCGTGGTCAATCGGGCTTTGGCAGCTGCGGAAGTTATCTTTAATACAGAAGCAACCCAAGCTCAAATTGACCATACGTTTAACATGTTAACGGTTGCGAAGGATTCATTGACGAGTGAACCGGGCGAAGAGATTAGCGAATACAAACTCGACTTTGGTTCTGGCAGTGCTGCCGAAGGATACATCAAGGTAGATGCCAAGAGAGCGTACATTGAAGGCAATAAATACGGTTTTGCTGATACTGCGCTGACCAAAGATGAGAACAGGGAAACTGGGGATGCGCTCAAAGAGGACTTTACTCGGGTAAACGGCACTTCTTTCCTTGTGGAAATGGAGCCAGCTAATTATCGTGTAACGATGACCATAGGAGATGCAGAAGAATCGACTAGCGCGAATGTCGTTGTAGAGCAGATGACGAAACTGCCGCTCACAACGATTGCTAAGGGCGAGTTCAAAGAAGTAACCTATGATATTGCGCTCATCGATGGAATCTTTAACTTCAACTTCACTGGAAATGCACCAAAAATCAATGCGTTGACCTTGGAGCGTCTACCGGATAACAATGCAAGCGATAAGCCTATTGTTTATCTTGCTAGTGATTCTACCGTTGCCAATTACGCGGAGAGCTATCGTCCGCAAGCAGGTTGGGGCGAGACATTGGGTCAATATTTTGATCAGAATGAAGTCAACATTGATAACCGTGCAGTTGGGGGATTGAGCAGCAAAACCTTCCTGGTCGGTGGATACCTTAACGATATTTTGCTCGACATCAATGAAGGGGATTATCTGTTCATGCAGTGGTCTCATAATGATTCCACACCGTCCCGTCCAGAGCGTTATCTTACCCCAGAGCAGTTTAAAGTATATCTGAAAGAATACATTAACGGTGCTCTGCAAAGAGGGGCGATTCCGGTTCTGGTCACGCCAGTCAACCGTCGTGATTTTACTGGAGAGGTGCTGAATAAGAGCTTCCCGGAATACGTACAGGCGATGAAGGAAACGGCACAGGAGACAGAAACACTTATTATTGATCTGAACCAAGCTAGCTGGGAGTATTTCCAAGAGCTTGGCACAGAAGGAACGAAATCAATATTTATGTGGGTAGGCACAACGGAAGACAATACACATTTGCAGATGAACGGTGCAGTCAAAGTATCTGAACTTGTGGCAGGTCTTGTGAAGGAATTGAATATACCGCTATCAGCTCACGTTAAGTTGGAAGGAGAAAATCCAGATCAGGAAGCCCCACAAACCACGGTAACCGTGGAAGGGGATGAACATGACGGGTGGTATACTTCTCCAGTACAAGTAACCTTTACAACAATTGACGAAGATTCCGAGGTCGAAGGGACTTATTATCAAATTAACGGTGGCGAGACAGTGAGTGGTACACAGTTGACTTTAACTGAAGAAGGTACACACACGATCACATACTGGAGCGTCGATGTGGACGGTAACAAGGAAAGTGAGCAGTCTTTGACCGTATCGATTGATCTCGTTCCTCCAACCATCGAAATTCATGGCCAAACGGAGTACACGATTGATCAGCACGTGGAAATTGGCTATACAGCCTCTGACGCGGTATCCGGTGTGACAGAGCCGGAGGGTGTGCTTCTGGACACTCCAGCGTACACATTGGAACCCGGCCTGAACCAGGTCACAGCAACCGTCTCCGATATAGCGGGTTGGGAACAGACAGTAGAATATAGCTTTGCGGTAATTGCTACATTCGACAGCTTGATTAATCTGACTAACTCCTTTGCTGATGAATCGAGCGATCCGAATTCAAGCGTTCTTGCTAATCAGCTTGTGAACACGTTACAACAAGCGCAACAGGCAGCAAATGATCGTGACGGGGCAAAAGCACGTCAACTGCTCGCATCCTACGGCAATGATGTTCAAGCAGCTCGAGGAACCGTGTTTACGGATGAACAGGCCAATGTGCTGCTTAAGTGGGAGGAATGGCTCCATCAGGCAACCCCACTAGCGAACGGGGCTCCTGGAATTCCAGTGTTGTCTGACAATAATGGCTATGACACAGGACTCAAGGATGGAGACTACACGGTCACCATGAATCTGTGGTGGGGCAATAATGGTAACCACTTCAAATTGTATGAGAATGGTGAGTTGATTAAAGAAATTTCACTGGTTGATCAATCGCCATCTGCTCAGTCTGTTAAAGTAGACATTACTGGGAAGAAAAATGGCACTTATATTTATACTGGGGAATTGATCAATTCACTGGGGACGACCATGAGTGTTCCCCTGACAGTTGTCGTTACAGATGCTGCCCCAGGGCAAGCTGTTCTGTCGAATGACAACTGGGACGGTGATGGTAACTATAATGTCACGATGAATCTATGGTGGGGAACCAATGCTACGCAATACGAGTTGTATGAGAATGGTGTACTGATTGATACACAAGCGCTCCAAACTCTTACACCTAATGCACAGTCTGCTGTTACCGCCATCTCAGGTAGGTCACCTGGAAGCTACGAGTATGAAGCTGTACTTCGGAATTCTTCAGGGGAAACGAGATCATATCCATTACAAGTGACGGTACGAAAGTAGCTGTAATGTTTGAGGCATTCCATTAACATGTTGTGATTAGAGCTACAACTGAAGTATACTAACGTTATATAGAAAGGTGCTATTCCTCATTAATTTGAGGGATAGCACCTTTTTAAATTTGCTTCGTATGAGAGCGTTTGACGCATTTGAATCTCCATCTAAAATTTGGTGAGAAAGGAAACTGGCTTATGGAGAAATTGTCGTCCATACATGATTAGTTCTTATTTATTGAGGACATCCGCATATTCGGTAATACGATCAAAACGTCCTTTGGCAAAAGGGCATAAAGGTAAAATTTTAATACCATTTTCCCGTGCGTATTCTACCATCGCTTGGAGCAGTTTATCACCAAGACCTTGACCTCGGTAAGCATTCTCAACGAAAGTGTGGTCAATAATGTAGAGCTCCGGACTTGAAATTACATACGTCATTACTGCGGCAATGTCACCGTTATCTTGAATAAGAAATCTTTTGTTTGCAGGTTCATGTTCTACGTTATGCATGTTCATCCTCTTTCTTTGTTGAATTTTTTCCGTCCAGAAGTTTATAGGTCAATGCTCCGCTTGGACATGTGTCAATATGCCGTGCAATGGCCTCCGAAGTGTCAGCATCTGGATCAACCCAAGGACGTTTACTTAAATTAAAAACTCCAGGGAGACCTTTTACGCAAATGCCGGAATGAATACAGACATCCGAATTAAACATGACTTCGATCTCTTTACCAAAGTATACTTTCTCCTTAGTCATAATCCTTCACATCTTTCACTATTAAGTTTATTTATAGAGCCAGCTTCATTCCTCTAAAGCCCTCTAAATTCTTTCCAACAAGCATTGGTGGCAAGCCATGCCTGACAGGCTCTCGATGTCCGAATTATAATGAGGAATCAAGCATAAGTCAACGTGACAAATCTCCTAAGCGGGGGCTAAAAATGAATTGTACTTGGGGTGAAACAGTGTTACTCTAAAAGTCTGTGTTCGCAAGACATTGAATAATAGTCACCATTATAGATAGAAAGAAAGGTAACACTATGATAACAGTTGATAATTTATCCTTTTCATTTCCGCAAAAAGATTTATATAACAATATTTCATTTACATTAGAAGAAGGACAGCATTGTGCTTTTATCGGAACGAGTGGCAGTGGGAAGAGTACGCTGATTGATATTCTGATGGATCCAGAACGATATTTATATGATGGCAAGTTAGAGATAGACCCAGAGTATAGAATCGGGTATGTAAGTCAGTTCTTGCAAGATGACCAAGCGAAAGAAATGACTGTATTTGAATTTATCGCAGAAGAATTTATCAAAATCCAAGATGAAATCACGTCGATTTATGATGAAATGGCAACCACTTCGGATATGGACTCGCTGATGGAAAAGGTTCAATTGGCGTTAGACGCGTTCGAGTCGATGGACGGGGATAATTTCGAAAACAACATTAATAAGCAGCTAAACCTGGCTAACCTTATGAAGCTAAAAGATCTTAACATTTCCTCCTTAAGTGGTGGAGAATTCAAATTGATTCAAGTGATGAAGGAAATGCTCCATCGTCCAGACTTAATGATTATGGATGAACCCGATGTATTTTTGGATTTTGAAAATCTAAATGCACTTAAAAAACTTATTAATTCCCACAAGGGAATGCTGCTGGTTGTTACGCATAACCGATATCTGTTGAATCATTGTTTCAACAAAATCATCCACCTTGAAGATACGGAGATCCAAGAGTTTGATGGACGATATATCGATTATAACTTCTCACTGCTTCAGACCAAAGTGGAGTTACAAGAAATCGCAGTCGCGGAAGAAGAAGAAATTAAGAGAAACGAGAATATCGTAATTAACCTTAGAGAGATCGCAACGAATGATTCAGAAGCATCGAGAGGGAGAGCGTTAAAGGCTAGAGTTAAGTTCACTGAAAGATTGGAAGCGCGTAGAATTAAAGCGCCATTTGTTGATATTAAGCAACCGAACATTCATTTTGGTATGGATAATAAACCTAAAAATACCCGTATTGTACAAGTCAATAATTATAGCGTTGCATATGACGAGTTGCTTTTGGATAATGTTAGTTTTGAGATGAAAGCTACAGATAAAGTAGCCATTATCGGTGCAAACGGTACCGGCAAAACGACTTTGCTTCGAGACATCTTTAAAAATAACCATGCTGCAATTGAAATCAATGCTGATGTCAAAGTGGCTTATTTATCTCAGGTTCAAGGTGAAATATTAAAGGATTCGAACACCATATTAGAGGAATTCATCAATGCTGGGTTTAATACGTATGATGAGGTTAGATCATATCTTTCAAACTATGATTTTGAAGGAGAAATTCTCAATCAAAAGATAGAATCTTTATCTGGTGGAGAAAAAAATATGCTTCAATTGGCTAAAGTTGCTGCCAGTAAAGCAAATATATTGCTTCTGGATGAACCGACAAGCCATTTAGACATCTATAAACAAATCGCACTGGAAAAGGCGATTGCGGACTACAAAGGCGCCATACTCATGATTTCGCATGATTTTTATTCAGTCGTCAATGGTATGGATTATGTTGTGATCATTGAGGATCAAAAGATTAGAAAAATGAGTATTGAAGAATTTAGAGAGATGATCTATACGAGTCATTTTAATAAAGATTATTTAGAAACTGAACAAAAGAAAAAAGCAGTTGAAATGAAAATTGAATTGGCTTTGAAAGATACTAATTTTGAACTTGCAAAAGTACTGGTGGATGAGCTAGAAGAGGTAATTAAGTTGCTTTAATGGACAAGGTTCTGATTGGAAAAAAGACACGGATATTAATATCCGTGTCTTTTTGCTGTGTGTGGATGGATCAGTGATGACATCCTAATCCAATGGAAGAAGCACTTCGAATGTTGTCCCCGTGTCATCAGATTGGGCTACTCGAATTGAGCCGTTATGCAATAGAACGATCTTATGAGCGATGCTCAAACCTAATCCATTGCCAGGGGAGGCGTGTGAGGCATCTCCTTGATAGAATTTATCGAAAATGTATTTTTGTTGATCCACATCGATCGCTGTTCCATTGTTGTGAATAGAAACGCTGACTTGTCCACCCTTAGAGTCCACATCGATTGTAATCTCGGAATCCGAACGCGAGAATTTGATGGCATTGTCCAGCAGATTGATCCATACCTGGCTAAGCATATCTTCATTGGCATTAACCATGAATTCGGTAGAATTGAACTGAAAACTGATGTTTTTAGCAGACCATTTGGAATCTAACAATACGATGATCGTTCGAATTTGTTCCGTCAGGTTAAATGACGTTTTTTCAGTAATGATGGCTTGACTTTCTATCTTGGAAAGTTGAAGGACATTAGTGGCAAGTTCAGCCAGACGTTCGGACTCATTGATGATAATATCCAGGTATTCCGTGCGCTCCACGTCTGACAAGTTTTTCTTTTTCAACACTTTTGCATATCCCCTCAAGGAAACGATAGGTGTTTTGAATTCATGCGAGAAATTATTGATAAAATCGGAACGCAGCATTTCGAGGCTGCCCAGTTCTTCCGCCATATGGTTGAAGCTTTTGTTTAATTTTTTTAATTCCTTGGGCCCCTTGAGATGGATTCGAACGGAAAAGTTACCCGTAGCCAGTTCTTCGGATGCACGAATAACTTCTCGTATGGGAGCGAGGGGGATTCGGCTGAAGACCAACGAGGCAAAGATACTGACAAGAACAGTAACTGAACCGAAATAAGCAATAAAGACGACAGCGCCTCCGGCGTCTGGATTGTCAGTGGCTGGTGGTGTATAGAGCCCGGTGTACACTAGAAACACGATAATGAACCATGCGAGGAAAATGGAGACGATAAAAATAAACAGTACAATGAACATGAACATAAATGTGAGTCCAAAACCACGTAACGAAATGTTTTTATTTTTTCTACTCATCGTGTTTCACCGCCTTGTAACCAATGCCCCGGATCGCAATAATTTCAAATTCAGGATAATCGCCAAATCGCTTTCTCAACCGGTTAATGTGAACATTCAACGTAATATCACTGGTCTCAGAGTCCATGCCCCAAATTTCGTCCATCAACTGAATGCGTGTGAAGATTTTGTCTGGATAAGACAATAGTTTGTAAAGTAAGTAGAATTCTTTCTGCGGCAGTGTCTGTACTTCACCTTCTCTTGACACCGATAATTCATCGTATTGAAGCGTGATTTTTCCTATTTGAAGCTTCCGTTCATTCTGGATCTTAGCACGGCGCAGCAAAGCCTTGATTCGAAGCAGCATCTCATCTTCGTCCACAGGTTTGACCATGTAATCATCTGTTCCTACCATAAACCCTTTACGTTTGTCAGCGGGTAAATGCTTCGCACTAACCATGAGAATAGGAATTTCATTCCTGCTCTCACGGATCGTCTGAGCCAGTTCGAATCCATCCATCTGAGGCATCATGATATCGAGAACAATTAAGTCAATATGCTGCTTGTCTAATAATTCTAACGCCACGATGCCATTCTCCGCCCAAAATACCTCGTATCCTGCAGAACCAATAATCGTCTTCATGAGTTTGGCTGTATTTGTATCGTCTTCAACAACGAGGATTTGAAACATGCCCCTCATTCCTTTCTGTTACATCTGTAGATAACTGAACTGCATTCTATCACAAGTATTGGCTTCAAGTGAATAAAAGCAAAGAAGAACGTGTCTTGTTCATTTTCAGTTTATTTAAGCATGATAATGTGGCTCTAAGGTTCTGAACATCTTACGAATGAAGAAAAGGAGATATTATGTTAACCAAAAAACGTCTTATCGTTCTAGCCATGATTGTGGTAGTTGCATTTGTGTTAGGAAGATTGGCAGTTAGTGTGATGTTGAATATGTTACTGGGAGGAAGACTTTTCTAATGAAAAAAATGATGTGGCTACTAACTTGTACTCTTACTTTTGTATTAGTCTTCTCAGGTTCAGCTCTCATAAAACTAAAGTTCCCGACATTTAGTAATCCATTACAGGTGGACTGGAATGAATCTGTTGGAACGATCTATACCGATTTGGTGTACGGTGAAGAAGAATTAAATAATTATGACCTTTATGTACCAGCAGATCAGACTAAGGATTCTTATGGACTTGTCGTGTACCTTCATGCAGGCGGATTTACAGGCGGAGATAAGAGTGAAGATGCTGAAATGCTCAAATATTTTGCTTCAAAAGGGTATGTCGCTGCGGGCGTCAATTACAGCTTACGTACGGATGAAAATACGGCTAATCTCTATCAAATGTCTGAAGAAATTAAGCAAAGTATACCTGTCATTCAGGAAAAGGCAGCAGAACTAGGCTATCACCTTGATCAAATGGCTATCTCAGGTGGATCTGCTGGCGGCGCGCTTGCTTTACTATATGCATATCGTGATGCGGACACCTCACCAATCCCAGTCAAAATGGTCTTTGAAGGAGTTGGGCCTCCTAGCTTCGAACCATCTCTATGGCTTGGTATTGATGATAGTGACAACCCCTACGAATCAAATGAAGCTGCAGAAGCGGGTGCTGGTTTTGCCTCCATCATGACGGGTGAGGATATTACTGTAGACATGATGCGAAACGGTGAGTACAAGAAATATGTAGATGAAATCTCACCTTACACACACATAACTGAAAACTCCGTTCCGACTTTGGCTGCCTACGGCACCTATGACAAAGTTGTACCGTTCGGCCTGACGAGAAATTTTCTTAAAGCGCTAGAGGACAATCATGTTCCTCATGATTTCATTGAATTTAAACGTTCGGGTCACGGCTTACAGAACGATCGGAAAGAAGCTAAATTATACACTGACAAAATCAATGAATACTTGGACAAATACATGCCTAATTAAAGGGACAAAATGAACGCTCAGCGAGGTGAAGCTATATGAAAATAATCAAAAGAACATTGTTGACCATAGTTGCTATTGTTCTTCTTAGTATAATAGGGATTATTGCAATTCTTTCGTATCGTAGTGCAAATTATTATAAAGTTGTTCAAACGGATAAGCCCATTGAGGCACAGTATACAGCACTTGGGCCATACAAGGTTTCCGATCAGGAATTTGACTCTGATAATGCTGCTTTTAAGAAAAATGAGATTTGGTATCCATCCGACTTGAAAGACAGTGCGTATGCCCTTCCCCTTGTGATCATGGCCAACGGTACAGGAATCACGGCTTCAAAATACAAAGCTGTTTTTAAACATCTGGCTTCATGGGGATTTATTGTGGTGGGTAATGAGGATGAAAATTCAAGAACAGGTGCATCTTCATCAGCCAGTCTTGACTTTATGCTACGTTTGAATGAGGATCCCACCAGTGATTTTTATGGGAAGATCGATGTAGACAACATTGGAATTGGGGGACATTCGCAAGGTGGTGTAGGAAGTATAAATGCTGTAACCAAGCAGGAAAACGGGAGCTTTTACAAAGCTATGTATACAGCAAGCGCCACTTCAAGCTTCTGGGGACAGCAAAACCAATTGGGAACAGATTGGAGCTACGACGTATCAAAAGTCCAAATTCCATATTTCATGGTTGCTGGTACAGGATCTTTTGATGCCGGGACTGCCGGAGACATAACGGAAACTCAAGGGCAAGGGATTGCTTCACTTTGGTCACTCCATAAAAATTATGCGGATATCCCGGATACAGTAACCAAAGTTATGGCAAGACGTGTCAACACAGATCACGGTGATATGCTTACTCATGCTGATGGGTATATGACAGCATGGTTTATGTACTGGCTAAAAGGTGATGTTCATGCGGGGGATGTATTCTTTGGTGATGATGCAGAGATCCTTACAAATGCGAACTGGCAAGACGTTGCTAGCAACCGATGAAGTGGTGTTTAGACCAAAAGAGAAGGGGATCAAAGGAAGTATGAAAAAGAAACATTCTACATTAAAGATTGTAGGAACTGTTTTTTTGTGTTGTGTGTATTACTAATTGGAGTTATCACATATATTATGGTTGCCAATCCTTTTGGCAATCAAACAGGTGCCCCAGTTGAGGATATTGAGAGAAAGGTTGATATATGGTCGAATCAGGCCGCAGGCAATCATTCAAACAGCAAACTTAAAGATATGAATATTGATTATGAGAAGACAAGTGTCTTATTTGCTACGCGCCTTTGTCCTTCATTACCGGTCTAATCCATATGAATACCTTATTAATTCTTGATGTAAGGCAATTTGTTACTTACGGAAAGAAGGATGGCATGGTAGGCATGAACGAAACGAAAAAATATATCAGAATTGCAGAAGAAAAAGGAACTTCGCTGAACTATGTGGAAGCTGTCGGTCAGGATCATGGTATGAAACAGAAATATTACATGACAGAGTATATAGATTGGTTTAAGAGATTTTTTAAATGACATTTATTGAACAAGCCAAGAAGAGAAGATCCTCATTACCACTGAGGATCTTCTTTTTGTCTTTTCAAAGAAAATGTTATCGAAAGATTAATTAAAAAACATGATCGATCGTTTATTTTCAGTTTATTTGAATCAGCTATATTACTTTAAGAGCCAAGAGCAACACATATTGATTTGAATCAAATCTGGAGGAACTTACGATGAAGCTTAAACTATTGGATATTAAAAAAACGTATACGAGCGGTGAACATGTTACAGCCGTAAAAGGAGTAACGGTTGGTTTCCGTCAACATGAACTAGTTTCTATACTCGGGCCGTCGGGCTGCGGTAAAACTTCGCTGTTGAATATGATTGGTGGGTTAGATCAATATGAGAGCGGAGATCTATTGATTAATGGAATTTCCACCACAAAGTATAAAGAACAGGATTGGGATGCTTATCGTAACCATTCTATCGGTTTTGTATTTCAGAGTTATAACTTGATTGGACACCAAACCATATTACAGAATGTCGAAATCGCGATGACACTATCTGGTGTTAAGCCAGCTGAGAGGAAAAGAAGAGCCAAACAAGCATTAAGCGAGGTAGGACTCTCGAAACATATAAAGAAAAAGCCAAATCAATTGTCCGGAGGACAGATGCAGCGGGTTGCTATTGCGAGAGCATTGGTGAATAACCCTGATATTATTCTGGCAGATGAACCAACAGGCGCACTAGACAGTCATACCAGTGATCAGATCATGGATATTCTCAAAGCCGTTTCTGAAACAAGACTTGTGATCATGGTGACACATAACGCTGAGCAAGCAGATACGTATTCAGACCGTATTATCCGCATGTTAGACGGGCAGATCGTATCTGACAGTGATCCGTTGCATGAAGATGTATTCATAGAAGAAACAACTCCTAAAGCGGACAAGATTAAAATAAGCAAAACATCCATGTCCATGCAAAGTGCACTGATGTTATCCTTTCGGAATCTATTGACCAAAAGAGGTAGAACACTTACGACCGCTTTTGCAGGTAGTATCGGTATTATAGGCGTAGCACTGGTTCTGGCACTTTCTAATGGTTTGTCAACTTATCTGGATTCCATGCAATCAAGTACGTTAAGTGGACTGCCGATTAACATTACAGCTGGCACTGTCGAAGGCACAGGGGAAAGCTCTAGCACAACTACCAACTTATCAGAATATCCAACTCAAAATGTAATATATCCTTTTCGCTCGGATGCAGACAATCAGAAACATACGAACAAGATCACAGATCCATTTCTAAACTACATTGAAGAAATGAAGACAGATTTGCCTAACTCGGTTTCGAATATAACGTTTAATTACGGGCTGCATCTGAACCTTTTGGCGAAAGGGCAAGACACCGTGGTTGATTTCAACAAAGCAGGTGACTTTAACGGAAAATCGTATTGGCAGCAACTTCCGGAAAATCAAGACTTGATTCTATCTCAGTATGATCTGATCGGGGAAGGAAGCCAATTACCTACTCAGATGAATGAAGTAGCCTTAGTGGTAGATAAGTATAACCGACTGGAGAAGGACTTCTTTGAGAAAATAGGGATCTCAGATGTGAAATCAAATTATTCACTGACTGATTTTATCGGAAAGACTGTTCTTAAGGTCATCCCGAACAATCTTTTTTACACGAGAAAGAGTAATGACTTGTTTGTAGCTGCTGCACCGGATGATTACAGCAAATTGTACAATAATCCCTCGGGAACCAGCCTCAAAATAACGGGGATTCTGAGACCGAAAGATGAGGCTAATGGCAGTCTTCTAAATGAAGGGTTTGCTTATTCTTCCAAATTAACAAAAGCGATGCTTGAGGATTCTCAACAAAGTACTATTGCTAAGACACAGGCAAAATCTGATCTCGATGTGCTCAGCAGTACTCCTTTTGTAGATGAGAAAGCAAGAGAACGAGCGGAGATATTACTTGGTGTAATGACGAAGCCAATCGGCATCGACATATTCCCTAAAGATTTCGAAGGGAAAGAACAGATTAAAGGTTATCTGGATCAATATAACGATGAAAGATCGGACACAGATAAAATAATTTACTCGGATTTTGCGGAAGGCATTACCTCTATAACTAAAAAGCTATTGGATGGGATTACCTATGTATTAACAGGCTTTGCGGGGATATCATTATTTGTATCAACGGTTATGATTGGCATTATTACGTATGTTTCTGTCATTGAACGCACTAAAGAGATCGGAATTCTTCGTAGTGTAGGTGCTCGCAAGCGAGATATATCAAGGGTGTTTAACGCAGAAACCATCATTGTTGGACTAGCAGCAGGAATGCTGGGAGTAGGAATCACTTATGTGATTACATATCCTGTTAATCTACTCATTCGGAAATTTGCTGACATATCTAATATCGCTAATCTGAGTCCGGTTCATGCGATATACCTCATTTTGGGGAGTACACTGCTAACCCTTATAGCTGGCGTATTTCCATCCCGAATGGCCGCGGCTAAAGATCCGGTTGAAGCATTACGTAATGAATAACTTGCGTGTGGGAATTGAGCGCTAATATGTGGGGAGGGATGGATATTGAAAATTATTAAAATTAGCCTGTTCGTCCTCGGACTATTCAGATGAACCGATCAGAGTATAAGGAGAATGTAAATGAAGAATTTGATTAAAATAATAGGCATATGTATATTGATCATCGTTCTTTTAATCGTGGGACTTAGAGTGAAAAATATGTTGTTTCCTTCAAAAGTGGATAGCAGTGAATTGGATATAGAAAAGATATTTGCACAACAAACGCAGTCAGAAGAAGAACTTCCTCCTCTAGAAAATATAGAGCAAAGAAACGTGGATATCAATTATATCAACAAAAATAAGACAGTAGACACTAGACCAATCCGGCTATACATTCCGAAAACTTCAGAGCAACCAATGCCTGTCATCTATATTCCTCACTATGAGATGACCGAGAATGCAGTAGAATTACGCAAGTACTTGGCTGAAGGGTGGATGGTTGCTTCACCAACGAACTTTGATAATAAGTACAACGGACAGCTAACGGATGATGATTTAGTTTTTAATAATGCCGCGTTATATACGATTCGTCATATGAAAGAAGTCGATCCTCAAAGAATCGCCCTGGTCGGAGGCAGCGCAGGTGGATATACGACACTTATGCTTAATGCATTACAGATGGGTATAAATGCTTCGATCGCGAATTCACCAATTGCTAATGTATACTTTAATTTTTATCAGTACTTTCAAGAGGGAAACAAAGTAAACGATAATATGGGTTGGGTCATGGTTAAAGGTATTTTCAAAATGATAACTGCCGGAGATGGCGGTGAAAAGGCAATGTTGCAAGAAATGATGGATTTGCCAATTCCATTTTTAGGTATGGTGTCTGGTATGTTTGAGCCGATATTATCCAATTTCCCTGACGCAAATGATGTTGCTAAATGGGAAGCATTTTCCCCAGTGGCCTTAGCAAATCATTTTAGTAGTCCCATAGTAATCAATCATGTTACATCTGATGTTTTGGTTCCGGTCGATCAGATCTCTAGACAATTCACTTATGAAGAAAACGGAAGTTCAATGCCAGACGGATTTTCAACAAGACTGGACAGCAACAATCCGGGAGTTCTCGGACGTTCTTTGGAAGAAGAACTACCTACAGTTCTAACAAGAACGGAACATATTATAATTACTGACCCGGATCAAGACAGTGTGCTTCCATATGACAGTAAGAAACCGTTCAATCTCAATATCTACGACGATGGAACTGTCGAATCATACGGGAGTCACCGTGCTACATCCGGAACAGGGATTATTGATGATATTCCGTACCTTACAGATATGTTCGCCCGAAGCTTAGCAGAAACTGAAATGCTTACCCCTGAAAAGCTATTTCTTCTTATGGATCGTTATGAGGGGAAAAGCGTACAACTACCTGCTCGAGAAGGAGTTGATGATCATGTATATGGCTCCCTTGTTATTTATCAACAGGAAGTCGTGGAGCAATTGTCTCTGTGGGTACAAAGTCATTCAATAGATGAATTAGAGCATTTTATTTTGGAATCCATTGCAAATATCAAGGATACCGTGTTAAAAAAACAGTATACAGACACATGGAAAGAGTTAAAGGGAAAAGTATTAAGTATGTAAATTAGATATGGCAGCTTCCTGTTCAGATTTTCACAGGAAGCTGCTATTTTATATTGTTTTGTGAGCAAATAAAG
Organism: Paenibacillus sp. ACRSA; assembly: GCF_022346845.1. Taxonomy (NCBI): domain Bacteria; kingdom Bacillati; phylum Bacillota; class Bacilli; order Caryophanales; family Paenibacillaceae; genus Paenibacillus; species Paenibacillus sp. ACRSA. The sequence goes on from NZ_JAKRNP010000005.1 coordinate 404,965, forward strand.
GATCAAAACTAGGATTTATAATCTGCGTTTATCGTTGTTTCTTTCCATTCTTCTATGCTCGTAAGTATATTGTTGAATTTATAAGTTGCTGCATCATAGGCTTGTTGTCCAAGCAATAGACGAAGAGGAGGTTCTGTAGTCTCCACAATTTTAATAACGGCTTCAGCAGCCTTTGCAGGATCTCCAGCCTCTTGACCAGCCCCTAGCTGAATACCCTGCAACATTTGTCCGACAATGGATTCTTTAAGCTCGGGTATGCTTGTCTCTGTCTTGGCAGAAGAGCGGCCGCCCCAATCTGTGCGGAAGCTACTTGGCTCCATTAAGGTCACATGAATATTGAAGGGAGCTAATTCTTGTGAGAGACTCTCAGATATGCCCTCAACGGCGTATTTCGTAGCATGATAATACCCGAGAGTTGGGAAGGAAGTTAGGCCGCCAATGGAAGAGAAGTTTATAATGTGGCCGCTTTTTTGGGAACGCATGTGAGGAAGTACAGCATTCGTAACATGCATGAGTCCCCAGAAGTTAATCTCGAACATTTTACGTGTTTCTTCCTCTACGCTTTCCTCGACAGAACTGAAATAGCCGATACCTGCATTGTTTACGAGTACATCAATGCGATTAAACTTCTCTATTGTACGGTCAATCGCATTACGGATCTGCTCCGAATTAGTAACGTCGAGTGGGAGAGCAAGCACATGATCTTCATGCCCCGTTGTAAGATCGGTTATCTGATCAACATTACGGGCAGTTACTACGACCTTATATCCTGCATCAATCGCTTGCTCCGCGATGTGTCGACCAAATCCTGTTGAACATCCTGTGATAAACCACACTTTTTGTTCTGACAATATAATCACTCCTTCAAGTTAATAATCACACTTTACATCTTAAAGTTAACTTGAAGTCAATACTGATTTTAAATACTTCATTTCAGTAGACTATTTCATTTTCTTATACATCAAAACATCATAGATCGCTATTTTGCGTATGATCTTCTCCAGATGGAATTGCGTCTGAGCTACGGTACGTTCAACCTTGGCTTTATGCATAAGCAAAAATTGTTTTCTATCATCCAGGGAAGGGTCTCCTTGTCGAATCAGCACCGTGTATGCCTTAATATCTTCAATAGACATTCCCGTATCTTTCAGAGCGATAACCAGCTCCAGCCACTCTAAGACTTCGTTCGAATATTCTCTTCGACCTGAAGCATTTCGTTCAACATGAGGTAAGATGCCTTCTTGCTCATAATAGCGGAGGGTGGAGGGTCGTAAACCTGTAATTTTCTCAATTTCACTAATACTATACATGCTAAACGATCCTTTCGTAGTTAAAGTTAACTTGAGGTGATTGTACCCGTATTCTGAACTGAAAGCGAATTAAGTCTCATGACTCGATATATTCATTATTGCTTCTCAGTCGGATCACTCGTATGCGTCTCTCGAATTTCCCCATGCTTCAGTCCAAACTTCTCCATCATATCTAAGATAGGCAGGAAATCACGTCCTTTTTCTGACAGAGAATACTCTACGCGTGGTGGGACTTCCGGAAATACTTCTCTTGATATGAGCCCGTTCTCTTCTAACTCTCTCAATTGTTTCGTTAAAGAGCCTTGCGGTATATCATTCAGAAATGATCTGATCTCATGAAATCGTCGTGCTTGATCTTTCAAAAACCAGATGATGAGAAACTTCCAGCGTCCTGATAGTACGTGTTGAGTGTAGGCCATCCCAAAAATCATAGGGTAATCTTCCTTAAATTCTTCATGAAATCCATCCAAACATATCCGAGTCATATATTTCTTCCTCTCACTGATCCATCTAATTATCCTATAGTACTAAAAAAGTGACTATGTTCATTATTATTGCCTACTTCTCTAATATGGAGGTCTCAACTAGTATAGAAGACATTGAGGCATTCCTCAATCAACGTATTAAACATATATAAAGGAGTTTATCCAATGAATAAGATTAATGAGTTATTAAATATAGAATATCCCATTATTTCTGCGGCTATGAACTGGGTTACTTCCGCAGCGTTTGTTGCAGCCGTTAGTAATGCTGGAGGAATGGGGGTACTGGGGCCAAATGCAGGACAAACCCTAAATCCCAATAGTTTGGAAGAGTACGCTGACAATGTACGAAACGAGATTCGTAAAGTGAAGCAATTGACAACCAAGAATTTTGCTGTGAATTATATCTTTCCGTTTGATGACAGCGGTAATAACCCGTTTACTACATTGCTTTTCAATATTTTGATTGAAGAAGAAGTGAAATATGTCGTTGCGATTGGAAGCCAGATGATTCCAAGCGAAATGGTTAAGTTAAAAAAGCACGGCATAACGGTTCTGTATCGACCGATCACACCTACAGTTGAGAACATCATGGAAGCGGAGAAACATGGCGCTGACGCTGTTATTGTCACCGGTAGCGAAGCAGGAGGGCATATTAGTCAGTACAATGTTAGTCTGTTTACCTTACTACCCCAAGTAACCGCAGCGGTTAGTATACCTGTAATCGCGGCTGGCGGTATCATTGATGGACGAGGAGCTAAGGCAGCCTTCGCGATGGGCGCTCAGGGTGTATACATGGGAACAAGATTTATAGCAACAGTTGAAAATCCAGCGAGTCGTGCAGCTAAACAAGCTATTGTCGATGTCAAAAGCCATGAAATGATTGAACTTGAAGGAGTTCATGAGCGAACAATTCCAACGCCAGGAGGAATAACAGCTCATCAGCTCATTAAGGAAGGGAAAGCTCAAGAGGCTGTTCCGTATCATAAAAACGGATATAAAGAGGCGCTCCTATTAGGGAACCTAGATCAAGGAACCATCAGCGTTTCTCCATCAGCAGGAGGAATCCAAGAGATCCTGACCTGTCAGGAAGTTATAGACGAAATTGTAAACCATATTAATTATTGATAGAGTCATTAATCATTGATTATTTCCACCTTAAAAGCCAGAGAGCCATTGTAATCAATGGTACTCTGGTTGTTGTTCATTCATTTTAGATAATTACTCACATTGTTCTTAAAATCTCGCGGTGTCATGCCGTAAATAGCCTGGAACACCCGATTAAACGTACGCTGGCTATCGAATCCTGCATTTATCCATACGGTTGTCAGAGACGCATCTGTTGTACGAATTAACATGGAAGCATACTCTACCCGAAGCATTGATAGATAGTTTCGCAGATTCATCTTGAATCGCTTGGAGAAGATGCGAGAAATATAATATTTACTGACGTTAAACTCGGAGGCAAGAGTGTCTAAGGTGATGGGCTCAGTGAAATGTGTTGCTAAATATTCCATCAGCTTCTTAGATAAATCCTGCACGGGAAGTTGCTGTACTTGTTCAAATTCAATTTCGCGTAATAGATGCGCGATGATGATGTGAGTCCAACCAAGCTTAATAGCATAATCATCATCCCGCTTCACTTTCTCAAAAGCGATAACAACATCTTCATGAACATTTGGGTTAGAGATAATGGGATTCTTAGGATGGAAGCGAGTCAGATCAGGAAACAGACCACCTAAGAGCTTGGGATGGACAATAATCAACACCTCGCTCGTAGAGGAAAGTCCAGTTGTTTGGTAACGGTGAACCATTTCAGGGAATATCATTGCTGCATCACCTTCTTGCAAATCATACGTTTGATCATTCACTTCAATCCGTTGAGACCCCGAAATGACATATAGAATTTCAAGATAACCATGCATATGTGGAGGGAAAGAAATCTCCTTCAAGTTCCGAATAACCGATAATTCATCCTTACGAATCTCATAAAAAGGCAACATCTATCTTAACCTCCAGTGCAATTTTTGGCTAGTTTTAAATTCTTTATGTCTATATTCTTGTTCAATGCCATGATAAACTTCTAGTGTGACGAGATCTACAACGGCTCGAAATTTTTATAGTACGGTAAAATGCAAGCGATTACATCGTTGCTGTGAAGGATTTCATGAGAAATGGAATTAGATCTGATGGATCAATTCAATCAAATGGAGGAGCCGGACATGCGAAAGAGTAAAACGTTTACGAATATCTTTGTCTCGATCCTACTCCTTAGCATCGGGCTCGTTGTAGGTTTTGGAAGTTATATCTATGTTTCAACTACAAAATCTGTAATAGCACGTGTAAGCGAAGGACACCAAAGCTTAATTTTGCAGGTGAGAAATACACTGGAACAAAAAATTCAAACCATTGAATATGCATTTGCCACGTACAGTGCGACGCCATCGTTTCGTAAGGTCATTAACAGTCCATTAAGCGGCCAAGATTATGAAGCTTACCGAGAACTCAATTCCCAGTTAGGTTATATAGCGACGATGGGGCTTGATGGCGTACAGTATTCGCTTGTAAGTCTGAAGCAGAATTGGAGCCTGTCTAACGGTTCGTTATCACGAATTACAGATGAAGAGAAACAACAGATGCAAGCCTTATTCGCTGACCCTGAAGGCAATAACCTCTATTGGACGAAAACAAAGGAAGGTCTTCGATTGCTGCATGCTTTACCGATGTATTCGAAGGACAAAGAAGCCATCGCAATGTCAGACATCTCTTTGCGAACACTAAATCAATCCCTACAGACGCAATCCGATGCTCCGATCTACATTCTGAACAAACAGGGTGAATTGCTCTATGCAGCTTTAACCGAACAAAGCTCTATATCCGCTGAGCAAATGAGCTTAATCAGCAAACAAATCGTTAATGAGCCTCCTTCGGGAAAGATTACAATTCCTGCTGCATCGGGTGATTCAATCATGGGCTTGTATGCCCGCTCTACTTATAATGGATGGACTTATATCACCATTCCGAATCAAAAAGAAGTTAGCCAAGCTCTATCATCGACCCGTATGGGTTTAATTGTAATGGGTGCCGTCATTATGGCTCTGATGATCATTCTTGCATACATTATAGCTTTACGTCTTGCCAAACCCGTTCTTCAAATTCAGCATAGTCTTGGCGGACGTGCTGAGAGAACGGTCAGGGATGAGGTTGGTTGGATCATTCAGTCGATCCATTCTATTGTTTCAGAGAAACAACATCTTGAACAGCTTATCCATCTTGAAAAACCTAAACTTGAAACTCAATTCGTTCTAAATGTACTACAGAATAGGTTAACCAGGGAAGAGATCCATAGCTATCTCGAACGATTCGCGTATACGAAGATGCACAACGAGAAATATGCGACCATGTTGATTCAGATTGACCGTCCCGGGAAAGGACCGCTGGCTGATAAAGATACACTGCTGTTGGCCGTTAATCAGTTAGTGCAGGAGATCATTCCCCCTTCACAACGGATGTTACCCGTCGTGTTGAATGAACGGACACAAGCAACGATATTATCCTTTACTTCCAGTTCTTCCGACAATCGAGAAGTGATGATGCACTATGCCAAAAGGGTTATCCAATTGTCACGAGAGTATTGGTCTGCATCAGTCAGCGTAGGCTTTAGTGGTCTGTATGAAGACCTTATGAATACACGAGAAGCTTGTGATATGAGTCTTGAAGCATTGTACCAGCGCCTTAAGCTGGGTAAAGAGTCGGTTATTTTCTATGAGGATATCTTACGGGTTGGCAGCGGGCCTACCTTGCTCCATTACCCTACTGAACTGGAGAGCAGGTTGTTCGATGCCATCCGTCTTGGAGACAGAGATGAGGTGACGCGCACGTTATACCCGCTGTTAGCGGATATGATGAAGCATAGCCTTAATCCAATGAATCTGGAAATCACATTGATTCGCTTTGTGAACAATTTGATTCAGTTGGAGCAACTCATTGGTACGCACGTGTTGCTTACACAGAGTAACGGCACATTGTATCATCGACTGCTGCACACGTTGAATCCGGAAGAAGTTGAACACATTCTTGTTCACGAGGTCATCTATCCTATGGTAGATAGTATGCAGGAAAGAGCGAGCCAACAATTTCGCACACTTGCAGATCGTATGGCGTCTATTGTACGCACGGAATACGATCAGGACTTGTCATTGGAATCCATAAGTGAACGATTGCATTATACGCCGAACTATCTAAGTAGCATTTTCCGTAAAGAATACAATATGACCTTTAGCGAGTACTTAATGAATATCAGACTAGATGTAGCAAGGAAATGGTTGGTGGACACGAACATGCCCATCAAAGATATAGCCGAACGACTGGGATATCAGAATTCCCAAAACTTTATACGTACTTTTCGGAAAAAAGAGAACCTCACCCCTGGTGCATATCGAAGGTTGCGGATGGATAGCTGAGCAGGTTCGCTTATCTCATCGTTATGCAATAATCCTTCATCACGTTTGGTTCTCGAAGCCATTTCTTACTCCATTCCATATAAGTGTAAATCCCCTCAGGTTGATCCCGAGGGGTTTGTTATTTTCAATATGTGCCTCAGCTCAACCTTTCACTGAACCAAGTAAAGCCCCTTTGGTAAAGTGCTTCTGTACGAAAGGATACGCGAGCAGCATCGGTACAGTAGCTACAACGATAACACTCATCTTAATGGTCTGAGATGGAGGGACGATGTCTACTACCGAGCTGTTGCCATCCATGCCACTGGAGACAATGACGATCTGGCGGAGCAATACTTGCAGCGGCCACATCGTGGACTCGTTGAGGTACAGGATCGCATTCATATACGTGTTCCAATAGGATACACCATAGAACAGGGATAAAGTAGCGATGGATGGTAAAGCCAGTGGAATCATAATCTGAAGCAAAATGCGAAAGTCGTTGGCACCATCAATTTTGGCTGATTCCTCTAGACTATCCGGTAGCGCTTGGAAGAAATTGCGCATGATGATCAGATTGAATGCATTGATCGCGGTAGGGATGATCATGGACCAGTACGAGTCGATTAATCCAACGGCTTTTACCACTAGGAAGGTAGGGATCATCCCCCCGCTGAACAACATCGAGAAGACGACTAAGAAATTGATAAAGTTCCGTCCCAAGAGATATCTTCTGGATAATCCGTAAGCCATAAGCGCCGTTAGCGTCATACTGACAACGGTTCCTGCCAGCGTGATGAAGATGGATACACCGAGTCCTTTAAAGATGGTAGGTGTAGAGAAGATGTAACGATAAGCATCAAGTGAGAAGGAGGTCGGAAACAGAATAAACTTCTTCTGCACAATCTCCTGTGTGGAAGCGAAGGAACTGGCAACGACGTTTACGAAAGGTAATAGGCAGGCCAGAGAGAAAAGAAGCAAGAACGTATAATTCATTACATTGAATATGACGCCACCGAGTTGTTCCTTTTTAACATTGTGTTTGGACATTTTGATATGTTCCTCCTTGTTAAGTAGTGGTGCTCCCTTACCATAACAAGCGAAGCATATTACGTACATAATCCTGACCTACTGACTTGAAATGGAACGTTGTAGTGATGCAAAAGCATTGAAATTCCATGATAATCCATAGTACCAAAAATAATCATGAACTACGATCTACACCTGTTAATCTGGCCTCAAGCTGCGCTGGACGGGGAATCCTTCAACTACAATAGCTAATGATTATGTACGGAATCGCTTACATCTCATATGCTTAGGAAGCATTCAACTACACAATCCCAAACAAGGAGGTCAGCAAGCAGTGAGAGAATCTGAGCCCTCAGTCGTTTCGTTGCAACACAAAGCATATGGGAAGACAGGATTAGGTCATTATTTGAGAACCGCTGCATCCAACAAGCTTCTTTATTTAATGATTCTTCCCGGCTTTATATACTTTGTGATCTTCAAGTATTTTCCGATGGGTGGACTTATTATTTCATTTCAGGATTATCAGCCGTATCTAGGGATTAGAGATAGTCCATGGGTGGGATTCAAACATTTTGTCCGTCTGTTTACGGAACCAACCTTCGCCATGCTACTTAGCAATACATTGATCTTGTTCGCGCTTGAATTAGTGATCTTCTTCCCGATTCCGATTATCCTTGCGCTCATGATGAATGAAGTGCGGCACAGATTATTTCGAAATTCCATCCAAACGATCGTGTACATCCCACATTTCATGTCATGGGTGATTATCGTCTCCATTACGTACGTGTTTCTTAGTGTGGATGGGGGCGTCGTCAATGAAATTATAGCTGCATTGGGTGGTAGCAAGATCAGTTTCTTAACCTCACCTGAGTGGCTTCGTCCGATGTACATTTTGCAGATTATATGGAAGGAAGCCGGTTGGTCAACGATCATCTACCTCGCAGCCATTACCGTTGTAGATACCCAGCTCTATGAAGCTGCCGAGATGGACGGTGCGTCAAGATTGCGCAAAATGTGGCATGTAACTTTACCCGCCATTCGCCCGGTCATTATTACGTTGTTGATTCTCAAAATCGGAAACACGCTGGAACTTGGCTTTGAACATATGTACTTGTTACTGAATTCGCTTAACCGGGAGGTAGGTGAGATATTTGATACGTATATCTTCACGGCAGGTTTGAAGAACGGACAATTGAGCTTTAGTACAACGGTTGGATTGTTCAAAGGTCTGGTAGGTCTGATACTGGTTATGTTCGCTAATCGTCTCGCCAAAAAATTAGGAGAAGACGGCGTGTACTAGTAGCTATCCAGAATGACGATAAATTGGTGAAAAGGGGATTGAACGATGAGATATAGAACTTTCAAATTGTTAGCGCTTACGTTAAGCGGAGCCTTACTGTTATCTGCCTGTACGGGAGGAAGTGGGGATTCAGGAACCAATGCTGATGGCAAAACAACGATTAGTTGGTTGAATATCATGCATACCGCTTCACCACCTACGGATACCGTACTTAACAAAATCGAGGAGATTACGGATGTGGATATACAGTTTTCTTGGATTCCGGATGCTTCTAAAGAAGAACGGCTTAATACTTCCCTTGCTTCCGGTTCTCTCGCTGACATCGTATCCTTGACCATTCTGGAGAATTCTTCAGTTCGCAATGCGCTCAAAGCAGGCGTCTTCTGGGAGGTTGGGCCGTATCTCGACGAATTCCCGAACCTGAAAGGCATATCTCAGGATATGCGTAATTCGGCATCCATTGAAGGAAAGTTATATGGTATTCCGATGCAGAAGCAGGTAGCGCGCAATGGTGTTATTTTACGTAAAGACTGGCTCGACAAGGTTGGATTGCCTGTACCCAAAACAACGACAGAACTCATGGAAGTAGCAAAAGCATTTACAGAACAAGATCCTGATGGCAATGGCGTGAAAGATACAACCGGTTTCATTGATCGCAGTGATTTGGTATTTGGTGCGTTTAAGACCCTGGGATCTTACTTTGGTACGCCAAGTGGTTGGGCGATTAGTGAGGATGGCAAAGTGACACCTGAGTTTGAGTCCGAAGGTTACATTCAGGCGATGGATTATATGAAAGAGCTGTACACCAATGGATACATTAATCAGGATTTTGCAGTAACAGCCAAGAAGGATCAGCAGGAAGGCTTCGCACAGGGCAAGGCAGGGATCTATGTGGGAGCTCTATTTGATAGCAAGGGGCTGTTCAATCTTGCCCAAGGAGTCCAAGATGACATGGAGCTTGTCATGGTCAATGATATTACATCCACAGGCAATGAAAGTGATCGAGCTATATGGTCGACATCCAATGGCGTAGGTGGGTTACTTGCTTTTCCTAAATCGGAGGTCAAGGACGAAGCTGAATTGAAACGTGTTCTGAAGTTTATGGATGATCTGATGAGTGAAGAGGTATTTACCTTGATGACATATGGAATCAAAGATGTGCACTATAGCCTCGACGAGAACAATGGTGCCACAATTATTGATACCAAGTTGTGGGAGCAAGAGGTACAGCCATTTTCATCCTCCCGCCCTAACGAGAACGGGTATGCCATTGTGGATGCTGACCCACTCCGTATTGAATCGACACGGTTAATTGAAGAAAATACAACCTTTGCCGTGCTGAACCCAGTGTACTCACTGGAATCACCAACGTTCTCAGAACAAGGCTCTGAGTTGCAGAAGATCATCACGGATGCAACATACAAGTATATCCTGGGCAAGATGGATCGTGCCGGTTTCCAAAATGCTATTGATACTTGGAGAAAATCAGGTGGAGACAAAATCATTACCGAATACGAGGCAGCTCATCAAACCGTTTTAAACAATAAATAAACAGCAAATACGTGCGGAGGAGGAGATCTACAGATGCTTGAGACGAAATCTGCTAAAGATCTATGGGCAGCCAAAACAGCCGCATCCATCATGGAGCGAACCCCTAAGCTGTATGAAGAGAACGGACATCACGGCAAGTGGTCTTATGATTATGGAGTAGTGCTAAAAGGATTTGAACGGTTATGGCAAGCGACTGGTGATGAGCAATATGCACAATACATCCAGCATAATATGGATTATTTTATTCAAGATGATGGGTCGATTCGGGGATACCGGATGGAAGAACATAATATTGATCATTTGAATAACGGCAAGCTGATGTTCGGCCTGTATGACAGGACAGGGAAAATAAAGTATAAGCTTGCGGCAGGTCTGTTACGTGAACAACTTGCGACTCACCCGCGCACGTCTGAGGGAGCTTTCTGGCACAAGCAAGTATATCCCTATCAGATCTGGTTGGACGGTCTCTATATGGGATCGCCGTTCTATCTGGAATACTTGCTTCGTTGGGAGCCCGAAGAGGACTTGTTGAACGATGTGACCAAACAATTTATACTGTGTGCCCATCATACCCGAGACGATGCTACAGGATTGCTATATCATGCTTGGGATGAACAACGCGCTCAGCCTTGGAGCCATCCGGTAACAGGACAATCACCTAACTTTTGGGGCAGATCTATCGGCTGGTTTGTTATGGCTTTAGTGGATGTTCTGGAGTTATTACCAAGCCATCATCCCGATTATCGCAAGTTGGTTGATATCTTCACAGATACGATGACTGCGCTGCGCGCTTATCAGGATACAGCTAGCGGGGTATGGTATCAGGTAGTGAATGAGGGAGATCGCAAAGGTAATTATCTGGAAGCTTCAGCATCCAGCATGATCGTCTACGCCATGGCAAAAGGGATTCGGCTAGGATGGTTACCACGGGAATGGGAACTGATATTGAATCATGCTTATGCAGGATTAATCTCTGAATTCGTATTGGAAACCAATCAGGGTTGGGTGAATCTCTACAAAAACTGCCAGGTTGCAGGGCTCGGTGGAGATGCAAGGCGTGACGGAAGTTACGCGTATTATATAAGTGAACCGATTATAACGAATGATCAAAAAGGCATGGGAGCTTTCTTGCTCGCATGTACCGAATACGAGTACATGCTGCATGCCAAAGTTTAAAGACCTATGACGAGACCCGTTGGATCGGAAACCTAGAACGTGATCGCAGGAAGAGTACGGACAGGTTTCGGATGACAGCGGGTTTTCGCATCTTTTTACTGATAACGCTTACATTATTTTGAGGAGGTGATGCCAGATCACAGAAAGGTTTATTGCATGAGCATTTGGTTCTCAGTGAGGTAACAATCTTCACCAATACATGTAAACCGGAGGAGGAAGATTCGTTGAAAAGAATGGTATCATTCGTATTGGTCGTTGCGATGTTATTCAGTTTGCTACCAGGTATGGTTGCTGCAGAAGATGAAGCTACTCCATTATTGCCCGCATTTCCCGGTGCTGAAGGCGGCGGTAAGTACGTGACAGGTGGTAGGGGAGGGTCAGTGTATGAAGTGACCACCCTCGCCGATTCCGGCCCTGGGTCACTTCGAGATGCTGTTAGTCAGAGCGATACCACCGTAGTATTCAGAGTGGGGGGAACGATTCATCTGGAATCCCCTCTGGCGATTACCGGTTCTAATATCACGATTGCTGGACAGACAGCTCCAGGAGAAGGAATTACTGTATCCGATTACTGGACTACTTTCCAAGCGGACAACATTATCGTCAGGCATATGCGCTTCCGGCTCGGGGATAAGCACCCAAGTGAAGATGACGTATTTGGTGGACGATATCACAAAAACATTATGATCGACCACTCCTCGTTTACTTGGTCTGTTGACGAAGTATTGAGTATGTACGCCAACGAGAATACAACTGTGCAGTGGTCTGTCATCGCTGAGAGCATGCTGATGACTACGCATCAGAAGGGGCGGCATGGATATGCAGGTATCTGGGGAGGGAACAACACCTCCTTCCATCACAACATCATTGCTCATAACGTGAGCCGTAACCCAAGATTTGCAGGAGCTCCTGGTTTTAATACCGAATCTTACAACAATATTGTCTACAATTGGGGGTTCTTCTCTGCTTATGGTGGTGAGGAAGGCAACTATAACCTCATGAATAACTACTATAAATACGGACCGAATACGTATCGAAACGCCCTGGATCAGATTTTCCTTGATGTTGCACCTGATACACGAATACATGTGAGTGGCAATGTCGTGGATAGTTATCCCGATGTCACAGCGGACAACTGGTTAGGCGTGGGAGAACTTGCGAATCCAGATTCCAAACTACTCTCTCCTGTGCAGATGGCTAATCCCGCATTGATTGATGATGCAGAAACAGCCTATGAGCAAGTTCTTGCAAAAGCAGGTGCAAGTCTGCCTAGGCGGGACGCCATCGATGCTCGAATCGTAAATGATGTGAAAAACCGCACCGGACAACATATTAATTCACAAAAGGAAGTTGGCGGTTACCTTGAGTTCGAGGAGACTGCTTCAGTTCTGGTTGACTCTGATCACGACGGTATGCCTGACGAATGGGAGATTAGCAAGGGACTCGATCCTAATAATCCTGCTGACCGCAATGAAATACATGAATCAGGTTATACCTATCTCGAAGTATATTTGAACAGCATAGCTGGCAATGGATCTATGAATCCTACGGTTACAATTCAATCTCCTGCCAACCATACCGTTCAGACTGAAGGGTCTTCCGTTGAGATCACCGCTTCTGCCTCTGATGTTGATGGTAGCATTGCCAAAGTGGAATTTTATCAAAATGATGTGAAACTGGGGGAAGATGATACGGCGCCTTACACGTTTACATGGGAAGATGTGCAGGATGGCACGCATTATCTCACCGTCCGAGCGATTGATGACTCAGGCACTTCAACGCAGTCCAACAATGTCACGGTACATGTTCACAAGCAGAACAGTATTACCCCTTGGTCATCCACCGATATTGGAGAACCGGGCATTACGGGTCATACCCAATTGGGAGCTAGCGATACTGATGTTACGGTAAAATCAGCTGGAGATATCAGTGGAGAGAAGGATCATTTCCACTATGCTTATCAAACCTTAGAAGGGAATGGCGAAATTGTAGCTAGAGTTGATCAGGTGACAGCTACCGATGATGGAGCCGAAGCAGGTGTCATGATTCGTAAAAGCCTGGATGCGTCATCTCCGTTTATTGCGGCCATGGTCACTTATGTGAAGGGTGGACAACAAGCGATTAGCCTCGTTCGTGATGGAGCGGGCAATGAAGTTGTTCATCAGGAAAAAGGCAGCATGGTCACACTCCCGTATTGGGTTAAGCTTGTGCGACTTGGGGATCAAGTGACTTCACTTGTATCCAAGGACGGTAACGATTGGTTTGTTATCGATTCACAATCATTCCAAGCAGACGAAACGGTCTACATTGGATTGGCAGCCGATGCTTCCAAACCGGATGATGAAGTTGATAAGCTAAATACATCTCTTTTCTCCAATGCATCTGTTCAGGAGTTGCCTGCTGATTTCCCAACAGCACCTATTGAACTTGTAGCTGAGCCAGATCTCAAGTCCATTAACTTACAATGGGATGAAGTGCAGAGTGCAGACTCTTATTCAATGTATAGAGCAGAGATACCTGGAGGGCCATACATGCTACAGCATGAGGGGATTACGACCACCAGCTACACAGATCCCAATCTTACTGTAGGTAAAACCTATTATTACGCAGTGAAGGCTACAAATGATCATGGCACAAGCTTCTATTCCAATGAGGCTAGTGCAGCAGCGGAAGGAGAGCCGGAGACCATCTATTACATGGATGATGACTTTGAGGATAATGAGATCAATACGACACCAGCAAATTACATTGTACAACCTGACCCACAGACACTTGACCTTAAAGTCGTTGTTACCCAGATCCCCACAGGAACTACAGGAAACGCGTCTACTAAAGCACTCATGTTATATGACAATGGTGCTGGGATCGCCCAATTCGTAAGATCATTTCCACCACAGCGGGGAAGTTTTGTGTTCGAGGCTGATATCATGTCTCAAGGTTGGCCGGGCACATCAACCGTTCTGCAATTGCAAAATGGAACGGGCAGTCGCTCCGCACTCTCCATCGAGCTACGCAAACCTTCTGCTCCGGTAGCAGAGGATCAATATACGCTAATATACAAAAAAGACGGCAAAGATCACAAATTAATGGATGCACCGGTCAATAATCAATGGTACAACTTCAAGATCGTTGGCAATGTAGCCTCGCAAAAAGCGGATATATACGTTGATGATGTGCGCGTCGCAGATGATGTGCCGTTCCAGGCCGATGTGACTGCCGACGGTGTAGGACGAATGTTCGCCAGAACACCAGGCACGGGTAAAGGTACGTTGTTCTATGACAATGTCAAACTCTATGTTGAACCGGTTAGTTCTCCTAAAGGTCTTCGTACCGAACCAGGCAATGGTATGGTGAGATTACACTGGGAGGAAGCGGACGGAGCTTCTACGTACAATGTAAAGCGCAGTATCTCGTCCGCGAACGACTATGAATGGATTGCTTCTGAGTTAACGGAGACAACCTACATTGACGAAGAGGTCACCAATGGAACGACCTACACATATGTCGTGACGGCCGTTGGTCCTTTGGGCGAGAGCGGTAATTCCAATACGTCTACAGTGACACCCTCGGAGGATGCTGTACGACCAGAAATGCCTGAGAATCTGATGGCTGTTGCGAGAAATGCACAAGCAGATTTAACGTGGGAAGAAGTTGAAGCAGCTAACCACTACACTGTAAAACGCAGTTTGCAGGCTGAAGGCCCGTATACAACTGTGTCGTCTCGTACAGCTGTTCCTACGTTTCGGGATGGGGGACTGGATAATGGAACGACCTACTATTACGTCGTATCTGCTACTGGTATCGGAGGAGAGGGAGCAGATTCTACCCCGGTTGCTATAACACCAACCATGGCTCTATCTACTCCCCAAGTCACAGTAGACTCTCTTCCCGAATCTGTTTCTATTACATGGAAAGCTATAGAAGGGGCATCGACTTATGTGATCAAGCGGGCAACGTCTGTGACTGGAACTTACGATGTCATTGCTGATCAGGAATCAGGAACTTCCTATATGGATGCAGGACTCGTGAACGGTAAGCCCTATTATTACAAAGTGAGCGCACTCGCTCAAGGTACCCGAAGTCTTGACTCCGCAGCCGCTGGCACACGACCAGCATCGGATGATGGTAGACCTCAAGCTCCATCAGAGATTCATGCTGAGCCAGGTGAAAGTACAATCACTCTTGCTTGGCAAGAAGCCGAGAGGGCTGAGGAATATGCAGTGAAACGTAGTGAGTCACCCGAAGGCCCATTCGTTACTGTAGCTTCCAATGTAAATGATACATCATTCTCTGATACACAGTTAATCAATGGCACTGCTTATTATTATGTCATTACGGCATTAAATGAAGTTGGCGAGAGCATGTCTTCCGCTCCAATATCTGAAATTCCTGCACCAGTTCTAACCGTGTCATCTGACGGAAATGCACAATATGAACAGGTTCAGGAAGCTATTCATGCTGTGCCAGACAATAGCACGCTTCCTACCATCATACGAATCAAGGATGGAATTTACCGAGAGAAGCTGGACGTACCGTCCAGCAAAAAACATCTACGTATTATTGGAGAGAGCCGGGAGGGCACTGTATTGATCTATGGTGATTCTGCCAGCACATTGGATTCATCCGGTAATGCACTCGGTACATCAGGTAGCTATAGCTTCCGGGTGCAGACAAACGATTTTACGGCGGAGCATCTGACAATACAGAATGATGCTGGCGACAATGCAGGTCAAGCGGTTGCTCTGCTCGCTCGTGGCGATCGTCTGGTATTCCGAGACGTTAGCTTGAAGGGGTGGCAGGACACACTTTATGTGAATGATGGACGACAATATTATGTGGACAGTTATATTGAAGGTGATGTCGACTTTATCTTTGGCAATGCAACGGCTTTGTTTGAGAACAGCGTCATTCATAGCTTAAGCAATGGTTACGTTACAGCAGCATCCACTGCGGAAGAGAAGACTGGTTATGTATTCCTGAATAGCCGCATTACTGGCGATTCTAGTCTTACTGGAACTATACCTCTTGGAAGACCGTGGAGACCTTATGCCAATGTAGTCTATATCAACAGCTATATGGATAATCACATTAGTTCATCCGGATGGAATAACTGGAGTAACCCGGATAATGAACGTACAGCACGTTTCGCTGAATATGCCAGTTACGGGCCTGGAGCGAATCCCAAAGCACGTTTTAACTGGACGACTCAGTTGACGACGGAAGAAGCAGAGAAATATCTGCCTGCCCAGCTCTTTGCCGGAGCAGATGATTGGAATCCAGCCGCAGAATTTTCATTTGTGCAAGAGAACGCTGATTGATAATCCATAACACTTAAATGAAGGAGAACTTGGCGTGAAAACATTTCGCAATCCCGTGTTGCCAGGATTTCATCCAGATCCATCGGCCATTCGTGTAGGAGAAGACTATTATCTCGTTACATCCAGTTTCGAATACTTTCCCGGCGTACCGTTATTCCACAGTAAAGATCTGGTTCATTGGCAGCAGCTAGGCCATGTTCTTGATCGTGCTTCACAGCTTAATTTGGATGGGATTATGCCTTCTCGGGGCATTTGGGCTCCAACAATTCGGTATCATAACGGCACATTCTATATGATTACTACATTTGTTGATAACGAAAAGAAGGAGCATAACTTCTATGTAACCACTACTGATCCGTCAGGCGATTGGTCTGATCCCATCTGGCTTGAAGATGCTCCTGGTATTGATCCATCGCTATTTTTCGACGAAGACGGCAGAGCATACTATACGGGAAACCGGATTCCACCTGAAGGTCAGGAATACCCCAAACATATGGATATCTGGCTTCAAGAGATCGATCTGGAGCAGGGTAAGCTAATTGGTGAGAAAGTAAGTATATGGCAGGGTGCGCTTAAGGTGGCTCATGCTCAGGAAGGGCCGCATATCTATAAGAAGGATGATTGGTATTACTTGTTGATTGCGGAGGGAGGAACTGGACATACGCATGCCGTGACCATCGCGCGTAGCCGAGACATCACAGGTCCTTACGAGGGGCACCGCGCCAACCCGATTTTGACACACCGACATCTGGGAAGAGCGTATCCGATTGTTAATGTAGGTCATGCGGAACTGATTGAAACACAACAAGGTGAATGGTGGTTACTATGTCTAGCATCCAGAATAGCCGGAGGATACTACCGAAACCTGGGTCGGGAAACTTTCATGGCACCCGTACAGTGGGAACAGGAGTGGCCTGTTGTTAGTCCAGGGGTGGGCAGGTTGGAGCTGGAAACGAGATCACCTAACCTGCCTGAAGTGCGGTGGCCAAGTGCGCCGATTCGGGACGATTTCGAAGAGAATTCTCTATCTCCGATATGGAATTTTCTGAGAACGCCGCGCGGAGAATTTTGGAGCGTGACAGAACGACCTGGGCATTTGCGCTTGCGATTGAAAAAGGAGCAGCTGACGGAACAGAGCAATCCTGCCTTTGTTGGTCGGCGGCAGCAGCACCTGATGTTCAGTGCATCTACACATATGGAGTTCATTCCCCAGCATGAAGGTGAAACCGCTGGTCTGACCTTATTTCACAATCAGAATAACCACTTCCGTATGGAGCTGGCATTGGAGCAAGGGAAATCCGTTATTCGCGTTGTGGAGCGGGAGGCTGGGGTAGACAAACTTCTGATTACTCATTCGTGGAGCGATCGTCATATTCAATTGAAAGTTGTTGGGCATGAACAGGAGTACAGCTTTTACTATCGTGCCAATGAGTATGCTTCGTGGGACGTGTTGTTCAAAAAAGCAGATGGTCGATTGCTTAGTACCGATCGTGCTGGTGGCTTCACTGGCACCTATATTGGTCTGTACGGAAGTAAGCAAGCAGATCCTAATTCTATAAAAGGATTGAATCAGGTCGACGATTATCAGAATCCTTCATATGTCGATTTCGATTGGTTTGAATATGAAGAATTATAAGACGCTATCAAGTTTGATTTATCTCTTTCCATTGATACCTTTTCATTGATAATCTATAGTGAATTAATTTCAATGTAGTTAGAAGGTGTTGGTCTGACGAGCCACGCCTTCTTTGATTTGTTAGCGATATGAGTGTAAAGGAATATAAATCTGAGATTCCAATTATAAATAAATGTCGGATAAAATAAGAAAGGATGGGAAACGGTGGTTGGAAGCCAAATTAGTAGTGTGCAAAGTGTCATGGATTGATTACAATAGAAGCATTACAGACTAAGGGATGAATGTACAATGGTCCAAGAAGACAGCGTATTTGAACAGATTATGAAATCGAAGAGATCCAAATCGATCAAGGCTACAACAGGTAAGGTTAGTCCAGTTCCAAACAAGAAAACATCTCTAGAACAATTAAATGATTTGGATATCCGACACAAAAATGTAGAAGCCGAATCAGTAGAACCAAGTATGCCGCATAGACGGTTACTAGAAATCAGGAGAGAGCTGAGTCAAATTAGGAAATTAAAGAAAGAAGATCATATGTTATAAGCTCGTTTAGAAATACATACGATGGTAAGTAAATTCATGTTACACCGTGGTTGTAATCAGGTATTCGGATCACTAGTAAGTCGTGAGGTCATTAAGACTCACGACTTTTTATATGCATGGAGTGTTAATTCGTAATAGAGAGAATACGCCATTCTGAATCTTCTTTTTGCATAAAGTATAACTTAGTAGTTTCATCTGTTTGTAAGGGAGACTCATTGAAATACACATTTTTTTGTTTAACAAATACTTCGATGTTTCCATCTTGAAGCACATTAAACCACGGCTCATCCATCGAAATAATTGCACCGTACACTTGACTGAATTCTCCCTCGTGAACCGCGTGTTCTTGGACATAGGCTGAACGTACTGCTCCAGCATCAAACTCCAGTATACCTTTCATATTTCGATTCAAGGTCTGCACAATTTGCAGCTCATCCCCCTCATAGTGGCTCTCATCTATGTAATGAAAATTGACGATCTTCGCTGCATCAAGAGCAGCTGCAATTTCTTCTTTACTGGTGTAGCCGACTAGATTGGATTCTTCTTGTTGAACAGGCTCACTAGTAGAAGTAGATATAACTTGAGAGTCAGAAGAAACGGAATAACTAGTCAACATACAACCCATTAGAAGAACTACAATCCATAATTTTGTCATGACCAATCCTCCTTATGTATACTCTACTAAGTTATAAACGTCTACAGTAATGAAATAGTTACCCTGTACTTGTTCAGTTTATTGTTGAGATGAAAGGGGAATCTGGCCAGCTCGTGGAATTATATCCAAAACAGATAAAGTGGGAAGAGGTCGATGTCCATGGCAATTGAAGAACGAATCGAAGCTATTATTAAGCGTTTACAACCCGAAACTCATCTTCAAAATAAATACGGTCAAGAAGCAACGCTTAAAGAACGAATGAGGTATTACAACACACCAGGGGTATCTATTGCAGTTATCCATGATTTCAAACTGGAATGGGCTCGGGGATTCGGATTATGCGAGGCTGGGAAACCTGAGGCTGTCAACGAGACTACACTCTTCCAAGCGGCGTCGGTCAGCAAGCCGATTTTTGCTTTAGCTGTTATGCGATTAGTACAGGAAGGGAAATTGGATCTGGATCGGGACGTGAACGAGTATCTGACATCTTGGAAAATACCCTCTGTTTCCAGCTGGCAGCCAAAAGTCACACTGCGGCAATTATTGAGCCATAGTGCGGGCGTTACGATTCAAGGATTTCCCGGTTATGAAAGAACCAATGAACTTCCCACACTAGTACAGATTCTGAATGGACAGCCTCCAGCAAATACCTCATCTGTGGAGGTTAATATGATTCCAGGATTGCAATTCCGATATTCCGGAGGGGGGACGACTATCGTACAACAACTTGTTGAAGATACGTTGAACCAACCCTTGGATGAAATTATGAGCGAGTTGATATTCAGCCCGTTGGGCCTTATGAATAGTACATATGAACAGCCATTGCCTTCCCACAGGCATGAGTCTACCGCGACGGGACATCCTTGGAAAGGTAAACCCTTGTCTGACAAGTGGTACGTCTATCCAGAGATGGCGGCAGCAGGTCTCTGGACGGTACCCTCAGATCTTGCTCGTATAGGCATCGAATTGCAATCAACATTGAAACATCATTCGAGTAGAATTCTTTCTGCGGATACACTTAATGAAATGTTAACTGCCCAGATTGAGAATCATATGGGGCTAGGCTTTTTCTTAGAAGGTGAAGGGGAAGGAAGTCGTTTTGGTCATAACGGCTGGAATGAAGGTTTCGTATCCCGATTTGTTTTATCCAAACATCATGGTTATGGTGCCGTCATTATGATTAATTCAAATGAAGGTAATGCATTGCTTGGAGAAATCGAGCACGCTATTGCGCGCGAATATGAATGGCTCGGATATTCTCCTGACCAAATAAATGTGGATGTATCGTCGAATATACTTAAGGAGTACGTAGGCGATTATAAAGCAACACCCGGACTACATGCTTCCATCAACCTAGAAGGTAATGACTTGGCATTACGAATACAAGAACAGTCCCCAATCCGACTGTCTCCCAAATCGGAGACGAAATTTTCAACAGAGGGGCTGAATACAAGCGTTGATTTTGAACGGAATGATGATGGTCAAGTTGTGGCACTTCATATTCATCAAGAGGGAAGAGCTTTCCGTTTGGATAAAACAATTGACTAAGTTTCGGAGCAGAATTGCAGAATAATTATGTCAGCATATCGATATTTGGGTCTGGAGAAAAGGCTATCCATGAGGATAGCCTTTTGTGTAACCCTTGGCGTTTGTATACGCTTAATGAACTGAAAATGTCCAAAACTCAGAACAATTACTTCTTCGCAATTAAACGTATTGGCACATGATATGCTCCAATTAACGATGAGATTGAGCATGGCGCAATGTGTTAGTAGGTTGTCATGTTATGCTAGTTACATATTAGAACCTTAGGCGTATCATTAAATTTGTAAGTCAGCAGAAGGAGGTGCACATGAATGACAAGCGATTCCTTTGAACGCATTAAGATGCCATCGGGATTCTGGGAAGGACTACGTCAGATCGGCATTAACCCACATGATGTAGCACGCAAGGCCGGTTTACCTCTTACGATTATTTCCGATTCAGTGGTGAATATCACTCAATATTATGCAATCTGGCAGGCATATTCAGATCTCGCAGGTGATATTGCTCATGGCATGATCCAACTTGCAACCATTTATGAGGTAACGAAATATCCACCCCCTATATTAGCCACATTTCACGCACGGGATTATCGTGATGCATTACAACGGATGGCTCGATATAAACAGCTGTGTCCTCCAGAAAGTTTAGAGATGATTGAAGATAGCGAAGAATGCACCATAGATCTGCAATGGTTGGTTACCGATCAAGCGTGTCCACCGCTTCTGGTGGGCATTACGCTAGCATTCCTTCTCGAATTGGGACGACGAGGAACAGGCCGGCATCTGACGGCTAGAGCTGTAGAGTTTTCACAGCCGATGGGAGACAATCAGGCTCTTGAAGATTACTTTGGATGCCAGGTTCGAACGGATGCCAATCGCAATCGTTTGACATTACATCGGAAAGATCTGGATCTTCCTTTTCTTACTTATAATGAAGAGTTACTTGAAATTCTGACCCCTGCACTGGATCGCACGTTACATGAACATCTAGGGAATCGTTCCTTCTCGGAGACGGTCAAATGGATTATGAAGCGTAGCTTCAGCGCCGGACGTCCTGATGTACACATGGTCGCCAAGGAACTTGGTATGAGCAATCGGACTTTGCAGCGTCGATTAACCGATGAGAGCACCAATTTCAATCATCTGCTCACGGAAGCAAGGCATGAACAGGCACGGGTATACTTATCAGATTTATCACTTGATATCAAGGAAGTGGCATTCCTAATCGGATATGAAGATCAAAATTCATTTTACCGTGCATTCCGCACCTGGGAAGGCGATACGCCCGCTAATTGGCGCATTGAACATGCGGAGGGGGATGCAAACTCAGGAGATCATCCTTCATTTTCAGGCGGACACACTCATTAATCATCAATCATCGAGAACCAAACAACTAGAACAGACAAGGGAGAATACGATCATGGACATGGGATTGAATAATAAAACGGCATTGGTAACAGGTTCGACGAAAGGAATCGGTAAAGCCATTGCAATCGAATTGGCTAAAGAAGGTGTAAACGTACTGATCAATGGACGAAATTACGAAGAGGTAGAACGTGTTGTAAATGAAATTAAGTCTACTTATCCTGATACATTTCCTCAAAATGCAACAGCCGATATTGTTAATTCTGCAGAGCGTCAAGCATTATTTGAGAAGTTTCCACAAGTTGATATTCTGATAAATAACACCGGAATTTATGAGCTGATATCTTATTATGATATAGATGATGCCGTATGGGAAAAATACATTCAGACCAACGTACTATCTGCAGACGCGCTAACCCGATTTTATTTGCCTACCATGCTAAACAATAGTTTTGGCCGAATTATCTTTATTGCAAGTGAAGAAGCGGTGATGCCTGGACATATGCCGCAATATGCTGTAACGAAATCCATGTTGCTTTCTTTATCCAAGAGTTTATCCAAATTAACAGTAGGCACGGAAGTCACGGTCAATACGATTATGCCTGGACCAACACTTTCAGAGAATGTACAACAGATCATTGAGAGCGTCATACAGGATGAGAATATGACCTTTGAAGAGAAAGAGAAAACTTTTATGGCCGCGAATCTTCCGCAATCGGAGTTACAACGCTTCATCAGACCAAGCGAGATCGGCAGACTTACGACATTTGTTTGCAGTCCATTTGCAACACCATTTAAAGGTTCACCGATTCGTATGGATGGTGGAATAGTTCCGACGATTCACTAATCATACTTAAGTAGATTGACATACTTCATAACTTTTACGGACAGCCGATAGGGTTTATCGGCTGTTTTTTTGTGCTGTCCCAGGATTTAAGCATGTGCTCGTTGAAGTCTTGTAATGTTAACTAAGTTTAGTTAAGTTGCAATCAAGTTGCCAACATAACTGGAGCATTACTGGGTAAAGATGGTAAACTGGACTTGATATAAACGATGGAATGGAAGAACAGAATTATTTATTTTAACAAAACAATGGTTTGACTTCATTTTATCTGTCTATTTAAGCGAAATTTCTATTATATTTAATTGGGAGGGCAATACCATGGATTTGGTAAACCAATTTTTAACTGGCTTAAGAGCAAGGTTATCAGCAGAAGAACTTGATGATCTAAACACAGCACATGGTGCTGCACAAGAGGATATTGATACATTGAGGGCACAGTATCCTGATTGTCCAGAATCGTTAATCCGTTTGCTAGAAAATATAGATGGTACATATTGGAGGAAGTACGGAGATAAAGAAATTACGGTCTGCATTCTAGGCTCTGATGTTGAAGAAGGTCGATATCCATATTATTTACTTTCCACCGAGGAAATGCTCAAAAGTTCGAAACAAGAGGAAGATGTGTCCTATCTATTGGAATATGAAGAGGAAGAGGAGGCCGTTGACCCTAAAATAAATTCAGAGGGGCTGCTTCCAGGTAAATATATTCATTTCTCAGATTGTATGAACAATGGGGGGACATCAAGACTTTATATTGATTTTAACCCTTCTAATCTAGGGGTTAAGGGTCAAATCATTCGCTTTTTGCATGACCCAGATGAATATGCTGTAATTGCGAACAGTTTTGATGCGTATTTACAAATGCTTATAGACGGTGAATATGTGTATCTAAGTGAAGACGAAGATTAAAATTGACCAACAATGACAACCGTATAAATGTGAACCAATTCCAAGAGTTAAAGCGAGTCTATTAGGGGGAAGAAGGTGCACTGTGAGAAGTACATTCCATGAATTTATACTTTGGGCTGAAACCAATGGTTGGACAATTCGCTCCGAGTCGAGTCATGATTTAAATTTGGATGCTAATGTGAGTACAAGATACAACCATATTCCTAATGAATATTTAGATTTTTTACGTGTTGTTAAACAATGTGTCTCACCTAGTGAGCAGACATGGTTTCTGTGTGAAAATGAATATAATCATAGCACAGATACAGCGTTTCAATGGAACGAATTCGAATTACTCAGCTTGGAGGCAGCAGACGGAGATGACCAATGGACATCTGAGATTAAGACATGGTGGGATCATTATCTACCGATCGTTATCTCCGTTCATGGGGGCTATTCCTTCTATGCAATTGATTTATCCAACGAACTAGGTACAATCGTGCGTGGAGAAGAACCTGAATTTGAAGAAGTCACCAAAGTGGCAGAGCATCTTGATGAATTTTTACAAGGTATTATGTCGAGTTCAATAGTTCTAGAGTGAGCTGATATGATAATGTAATAATCCCAGATATTGAGGGTTAAGAATATAACCCTATCGAAGTCGCTATTTGGCGGCTTTTTTGTTTTGGTTTAGCCAGTTGAAGTTGTTCAGGTGAAGCACTCCAACTATAGAATTCACGACGGTAAGAGCAATTATTTTATGCTTATTTAACCTCGCAATTCCAAGTCATCTCTAACCCCTCTGGATTTAAAGAATTCAATAAGCGATTCTGTTAACTGCTGCTGTACCTTGCTGATGAACCGATCAGCATAATAGGTTAACTCCAGATGACGAATGGGAGCAGGGTCAGCTATAGGGATTGATACGATATGTGACCATTCCGGATGTTGTTTTAGTAACTCTTTTGGTTGAATGGTCGCACCGATGCCAGCCTCCACCAATTGTAATAAAGAGGAAGCGGATCCTACCTCCATGACAGTATTTAGCTCAAAGCCTTGCTCCCGACAAACGTTATCCACCAAATCTCTGCCCAGATACCCCTTCGGGTACATTACCAGAGCATGCTGAGTCAGTTCTTCGAGCGTAATTGCCTGCCGCTTCGCCAGTTCACTCGCTGAATGAACAAACAATTCGTAAGGCTCGCTTCCTAGTGGAATTTGAACCAGACGTTTGTCTAAAGAACCACTCAGACCAATTCCAAGGTCTACTTTATGTGCTAGGACTTCCTCTCGGACGAAGATCGTTGAGAATGCTTGCAGGCTAGTTTCAGGATAACGGTTCTTGAAATCAACGAACAACGGGACGAGTTGGAAGTCAAGATCGGAAGGTAATACAGCCAGCCGAATGGTTCCACGATTCTCGGATCGCAACTCTTTAATCGCATTCTTTGCATCCATTTCAGCCTGGAGCATCTTCATACCATATTGATGAAGTAGCCTTCCAGCCTCGGTTGCCACTACTTTTTTGCCAATTCGATCAAAGAGCGGCATACCTACCTCTGCCTCAAGCAAGCGAATCTGCTGGCTAAGCGTAGGCTGTGAAATTCCGAGTAACTCTGCGGCTCTCGTGAAATGAAGATGCTCAAAGACAGCTATAAAATACGTAATGTTCCGAGTATCCATAGATGTTTCCTTTCTGCTTTTCATAGTATTTTACTATCATAATAATACGAATTATTGGATTGATCAATGGATGTTGCCCGCTTATACTCATAGTGACTTCAACACGAATGGAAAGGAAGAGTCATATGAAAAAAGCATTCTATTTATTCGCTCTGTTTATAGCGGCTTTGAATCTACGTCCTATCATTACATCGGTTGCCTCTATGATGGGTGTTATTCAATCCGAGCTAGGCATAAGTGCTTTAACGGCTAGCCTACTGACTACACTGCCCGTCCTATGTATGGGACTGTTTGCCCCAGTTGCCACAACACTAAGCCAACGCTTTGGTTTGGAGCGGACACTATGTATTGCGTTAATGCTCATCACCGTGGCTACGATCATGCGTGGTATTAACGAATCTGTCACAATACTCCTTGGTACTGCTTTGGCAGGAGGGATCGGGATCAGCTTCGCCGGACCTTTATTATCTAGTTTTATCAAAAAATATTTTCCAACGAGTCCTGGTGTTGTTAGTATTTACTCGGTATCAATGACAATTGGCGCAGCACTTGCTTCGGGCTTAACCATTCCAATCTATGCTCAAAGTGAGAATAACCTGCCATTGGCTATGTCATGCTGGGCTGCCTTAGGGATTGTCGCTCTAATCATATGGATTGCACTAATAAGGCAAAAACAACATTCTGGCAACAAGACTCGGCGTCTCAGACTACCGCTTGGTAACAAAAAAGCAATTCAATTCACCTTGTTCTTTGGCTTCATGGCTAGTATGTTCTATGCCTTAACGGCCTGGATTTCGCCCATTGCTCTAAGTTTTGGGTACAGTTCGCAATACGCCGCAATGCTGCTGACCGTGTTCACCCTGATTCAGGTTCCGATTGCTTTGTTGGTTCCAGGGATCGTGAATCACACAGGTAATCCTAAACTACTACTCGTCTTGTGCAGTGTATCAGAGCTTATCGGTCTGGTATTACTTCTATTATCGGCTCCCATGCTCCCAGCCGTGCTTTTCTTAGGAATCGGTGCTGGCGGATTATTTCCTCTAGCGCTGATGCTGCCCATCATGGAAACACGTACTGCAGAGGAAGCGGGAACCTGGTCGGCTATGTCACAGATGGGAGGTTATATTCTGGGTGCTTTCGGACCACTTTTTACCGGATGGATGTTCGATCTAACAGGTCAATTTAACGCTTCCATTATAACCATGCTGGTCATTGTGATGTTAATGATTGGTGTTCAGTTTTCCATGAATTTAGGAAAAAAGGTCGAAGAGGGGTCTTATCAATAGTAAATAGCTTACAATATCATAGAGCTTCTGAAGCCATCGCCGTAACCATTCACAGGATAGAGTTGCGGCGATTATGTTCATGTTACGGCAGCTTCTATTTGTATCATTATTAATTTAAAGAGCTTCTAGTATCATGAATTCAAAAAAAAATGTTGACATGAAACCAGTTACATATCTTAATCTTGCTTTGTAGCGAGAGATCACATTCATAGTTGAAGTCAACACATGATAAACCTTTTTTTGGACACTTATTAAATATCCATTATAAAGTGTCTAAATAAAGAAGATCATCTCAATCAAATAGGACAAAAAGGACATACTTAAAACATGGAGGTCATAACGATGATTAAACTGGTAGTTACTGATTTAGATGGAACGTTTCTGAACAATAAAGGTTCGTACGATGTCGAGCTCTTCAAAAAAGTGTATGCAGAAATGCAGCAAAAAGGAGTTACTTTCGTCGCATGTACCGGGAAACAATGTGAACGTGTAGAGAAATTGTTTGATGAGCATGGCAAAGGGGTTTGGATCCTGGGTGACAGCGCTGCTCGAATTAAAAAAGATGGTGAAGTTATTAAAGAGTTCAGCATGGACAAGGATCTTGCGTTGAAGGCGATTAATCGAATTCAGGACTTCGACAAAACGATGACTCTTATCGTATGTGCAAGCGATGCTGCTTACGTTCATTCTTCCATTTCAGAAGATATGTACAAAGTGGTTAAAGGCTCCTATGAGCGTGTAATTAAAACAGATTCCTTTGAAACAATTGAGAGTCGTTTTATCAAAATTACGGTCTTTGATACAGAAGGTCGCAGTACAGCATTAAGAGCGCATGTGGAGGATACGTTGAGTGGACAAATTTACATTGTTGACTCGGAGTCTAAATGGCTGGATATTACGGCATTGCACACCCACAAAGGAGAGACCGTTAAGAAACTGCAAGAAATGTTGGGTGTCACGTACGACGAAACGATGTCATTTGGTGACGGTGAGAATGATGTGGAACTTATGGCCATCGCCAAATATAGTTTTGCAGTAAGTAATGCTTGTGATAATACAAAAAAAGCAGCGAGCTTTATTACGAAATCCAATGAAGAGAATGGCGTTCTTCTAACGGTTCAAAAAATACTGGATTTGCAATAAGACTGGTCTACCCACAGGTATTGCATGTTCAAAATGTCAGGGCAATCTTATGATTGCCCTATTTTTATTGGATAAGAAATGTTACTTGGAGTCGTTGATCGTCACTTGTTTGCGATAATGCTGTGGAACTACGCCCATCTGTTTACGGAAAATGGATGAGAAATAACTAGAGCTTTGAAAACCACAAGCAAGTGCAATTTCACTTATGGATCTCCGTGTTTCTTTTAACATTTCGCAGCTTTTCTGAACTCGATATTGGGTGACATAGTTGCTCGGCGATTGACCCACATATTTGTTAAACAACTGGCAACAACGGCTTCTGCAAACAGCTCCAGCGGATGCGATCTCTTCAAGCGTTATCTTCTGATCATAGTTCTGGTGAATGAAATGAGTCATTTCCTGAACATGCGTTAGTACGCCAGGTTGACCGGAAACGGGCTTTAACTGATCGCCAATTGTAGCACACAACGATAACGCTTGGGCTACCAAACGAAGTGGATTGGGGTGTCGTTGCTCCGTGTGCATTTCCCGATAGAGTTCCTGAATGGACAGTAATACATCTTGTTGCCAGTCCTCCTGATTCGTGAGCACAACAAAATCAGCCATCTTGGAACTGAACTTCTCCTCCCAGTACGTTTGGATATATGAAGCTTTCTCACCAAGGATAGAGGGATGAATAACGACCACGAGGAACGAACAATCGTCATGATCCGCAATGGCGTAACCATAGTGCAAGCGTTGGCTATTCACAAAAAGTCCATCCCCTTGATGCAATCGAGTGATACTTCCATTCACAGAGAAATCCATCGTTCCTTTTAATACATATATAAACTCCAGATCCACGTGCCAATGTGCAACTGCTGCATGATTATTAAATTGATGAAGGCTTCCCTTGCGGACATAAAGCGGTAACTCAGGAAGATTATAATCCAACCGTTTTGATAAATCAGAGAACACCTCTAAGTCTAAGTCTGTCATTGAGAATCCCTTCTTCACACAAATGTGTACGATATTGATAAAAGTATAGCCAATATTGATGGAAACAACAATCATTGTATCCTATTCTTATATTATGCAAAACAACAGAGAGGATCGATATAGGTGAGAAAACGCATGCAACTTCAAGGTTTCGGCAAACGAGACTTTAATCGAGAGTTAATATCGCTTGTGATCCCCATTGCACTACAAAACCTAATATCAGCAACGGTGATATCTGTTGATGTCATTATGTTGGGTATGATAAGTCAATCTGCAATGGCAGCCGTATCACTCGCAGGACAAATCACGTTTACATTAACATTGTTTTACATGGGATTGTCAGCGGGGGCGAGTATCCTCACGGCTCAGTATTGGGGGAAGAAGGATACACCCACCATACAGCGCATTCTTAGTATTGCCTGCGTGTTCTCCTTAGGGATATCGATTCTGTTTTTCTTGTCTTCTTTGTTGATTCCCGACGCACTGATGCACTTATTCACCAATGATTCTGAACTGATTCAATATGGGTCAAAGTTTTTACAGTTTAATTCCTTTTCTTACCTTGTGATGGGATTATCGCAGATGTATCTCAGTGTGATTCGAAGTATGGAAAATGCAAAACTCACTGCGTGGATTAGTTCTTTATGTTTGGTCTTAAACATTATATTTAATGCCATTTGCATTTTTGTATTATTCCCATCCCATCCGGAACTTGCGATTGCGGCAGTAGCTCTTGCCACGGTATTGGCACGTATGATTGAACTAGCATGTTGTGTGATTCATTCCATAACAAAAGGATCTATTCGCTTTCGTTTACCGGTACGTGACCGTATTCAGCGTAATCTATTAAAGGATTTTTTGAAATATACGCTGCCAGTACAGGGGAATTATATCGTATGGGGAGGAGCACTTACCGCTACGGCTGCCATTATAGGTCATGTGAACTCCGATATGGTAGCAGCGAACTCCATCGCATCTGTAGTTAAAAACTTGGCTGTTGTTCTCTGTGGAGGTATAGCTACCGGCGGGTCTGTGTTGGTTGGAAAGTATCTGGGGCAGGGTGAAATGGATAAAGCGAGGTATGCGGGTAACAACATGTGTTATTACGCATTAATTTTTGGAATCATAGCCGGTTGCACAATTTTGCTCATTAAACCTATGGTCTACTCCATCGTTAATTTAAACCCTGCTGCTCAAGGTTATTTGGATGGGATGTTATACATTAGTGCGTATTACTGCATTGCAAAATCGTTTAACTCCACAACCATAGCGGGTATATTCCCGGCTGGTGGAGATTCGAAGTTTGGATTATGGTGCGACACAGTTGTGATGTGGCTTATTATCCTACCCCTTAGTTATCTGTGTGCTTTTGTTTGGCACGTGTCTCCCATTTTCTTATATATCGTCATCAGCTTAGATGAATTAATTAAATTACCTATTGCTTTCACTCGTTATCGTCAATTTAAGTGGCTGAACAACTTGACTAGAAACTTTACATAAACCTGATTATCACAAAGGATTATGTAATTTACTCTTATAAATATTAGCTTTTCAAAAAGGAGAAGATGGTATGAATATTCAGGAACGTATGGCAAGCAAACAACTATTTACAGATCACGATGCGAATTATCCGAAAGAGGCTGCGGATTTAGCCAAAACACGTCAGCGTGGCAAGGCACTGTGCTATGAAATTAATAATTTGCATCCAGATGATGTTGAAATGCGAAAAACGCTAATGAAACAGCTTTTTGGTAGCATGGGCGAGAATGTATGGATGGAACCTCCGCTCCGCATGTCATACGGATCAAATACCACCGTTGGCAACAATGTATATATCAATTTCAATCTAACCGTGGTGGATGACTATAAAGTAACCATTGGGAATGATGTCATGTTTGGCCCAAATGTAACGATTGCTGTAACGAGTCATCCGGTACACCCTGAGAAGCGCAAAGAAGGCGGGATGTTTGCACTACCCGTCGTTATTGAAGATGGAGCGTGGATTGGAAGCGGAGCGATTATTCTACCAGGAGTCACGATTGGCGGGGGAAGTGTCATTGGTGCGGGTAGCGTCGTAACGAAGGATGTCCCTGCACACGTAATCGCTGTGGGCAATCCGTGCAGAGTTCTTCGTGAGATTAACGAACAGGATCGAGAGTTCTACTATAAAGACATGCGTTTTGATCAGGTTGAATGGTAAAAGAAGGACATCTACCTTCTAGAGAGGAGTTTGTCTATGTATATTATTTATTCTATTGTCGTA
The DNA here is from genome assembly GCF_022346845.1 of Paenibacillus sp. ACRSA. Taxonomy (NCBI): domain Bacteria; kingdom Bacillati; phylum Bacillota; class Bacilli; order Caryophanales; family Paenibacillaceae; genus Paenibacillus; species Paenibacillus sp. ACRSA. The sequence continues at coordinate 436,398 of NZ_JAKRNP010000005.1, forward strand.
TTGATAGCTCTGTTTTTTGTCATTAGAGCCCTTGTCCATACCCGCCGAACCCACTTGATCGCTAATAAAATGAAAAAAAAGTTTGAACATTATTATAATGAAAATGCCTATCATAATGATCAGCATAATGACAGGATGTAATTCAGAATATTAGGAGACTATCGTTTTTAGAAAAATGAAGAAAGCAACCGACCCAATGAGTCGGTTGCTTTTGTTTTGCTTGTGGTTAGGTGCCCGTAGACATGAGACATGATATGCTACCGCAACTGTATGCAACTATTCTTGATGCCATTGAATGAACGCCTCGGCGTAACAAATAAGTTGTAATGACACAATTATCACCATTTGGTGACTATATCACTAAAAAGTAGGTACTGTTCTTCTAGTAACTTTTAATTCATAATAGATTGGAGAGAGGGTGTATGATATGAAAACGTATTACTGTGAACTGGAAGTGACATTAGAGGTTATCGGAGGAAAGTGGAAAGGACTTGTTCTATATTATTTAATAAAAGGACCTAAACGGACGGGAGAGCTTAAGCGGCTCATGAACAACATTTCACAGAAGATGCTGATTCAAACTCTTCGAGAGCTAGAAGCAGACGGATTAATTCATCGGAAAATGTACAATCAAGTACCGCCAAAAGTTGAATATTCAACAACAGAGCTGGGTCAATCCCTTGAACCCATTTTGAAATTGCTATGTGGATGGGGCGGGCAATACGCAGAGCAATCCTATGCTCCAGGTGAAATTGAGATTTTGTATCCATAACCAGTAGTTAAAATCCGAGGTGTCGGGAGATTAGGTGTGACTGTTGATTTCTACACATTTTTGCATAAATATTACTTTTTTGAAGCCAGCTTTTACAGTAAATGAGCCAGATGTAAGTTCTTTTTTGATCTTATAACCGAAACGCTCATATAATTTCTGTGCTGACGGATTTGTATCAACAACTTCAAGATTTATTTTAGTAATTTGCATCGTTTTTGCGAGCTGCTCTACCTCATTTAATAACAGTTTACCTATTCCAGTTCCACGCGCTTTTTCAGATACTGCAATAGGATCAATCTGTAATATATCCTCGTTGTACATATGGAACCTTAAATACAAGGTATAAAAGAAATATCGCCACATCGCTGCAAAAGGCGGATAAACCTTCTGAAATGCCTTATATTTCGCAGGTGCAAAGGCTTTTTTGCCTAGATTGTAACCGAGAAAGCCAATGACTTCTTCATTTCGGATTGCATAGATGCCTTGTTCAAATTGAATAGATTGAGCTAATAGCTCAACGGCTTGTTCTCTCGTTTTGGTAAAAAACCAAAGGTATTTTACTTTCAATGGAAAAGCTTCGTAAAATAAATTAGCCACTTGTGCTTGTTGCTGTGGATTCAGCTTCAATGTGATTTCAATTTGTTCCACGGTAATCACCCAACTTTCATTTTAAATTTCATTGATGTTCTATAGTTCATTTTCCTAAAATGAAGCTGAGAGAACAATTCACATTTCTTAGAGGTTAAGGTGCATTTCTTAGATAATATCTGTGATTTAATTATCATCGTTAAGTTGAAAGGAGGAAATTAAGGTGAGCAGTAATCAGAACCAAAGTCCTCCCTTAAAAGTGGAATTCTTAAGAATCAAAGATGAACCGTTTCGTTGGAGTAATTCCATTGAGGTAGTCATTGTATTGGAAGGGAGCATTCAAGTTGCCATCGCAGACGAGAATAGAATATTGAGTGTTGGTGGACTAGAAATCTTCAATATCAATCAAGTTCATCGTTTGTCACATATCCATGAAGATAATTTGGTGTTACTTATCAATATTGATGCTGAATTTGCTAAGGATCACTGTTCAGATTTGTCCAAAGTCTGGTTTGCACACGAATTTGGCCCTGGAACATACCTAGGCTCAGAGCGAGTCAAAGAAATAACGGAAGCGATCTGCACGCTAATAACCCCAGTGGTAAACAACCAAAGTGAGCTACGTTTTTTAAATTCATTGCATATAATCGAACCATTGTTGGATCTGCTTATTGGGAATTTAGATGTCAAAAGAATATTCGAAGGCAACCCAATCAAGTTACAACGAATATGGAAGATCTATGATTATTTATTTAATAACCACGGTTACACCAACAAAGCTTCTCTGAATGAAATTGCTGAGATGACAGATGAGTATTTGAATTTAGATTATTTATCGTCACAATTTAAGTTGTTAATCGGAGATACATTGCAAAATTTACTCCATTACTTACGCATCGAGCACGCGATAAAACGATTATTAACGACAAATTTAAGTCTCGTTGATATCTCAATCGAGAGTGGCTTTTCTTCTCCAAGATATTTTTATCAAAAGTTTAATAAGATTTTCCCAGAGGGACCCAAAGAATTTCGCCATGTAAATAAAAAAAAGCAAGAGATGATGGAGCACTGCAGAGAAATCATTGATCCTGCATTCGTTCTTCCAAGACATGATGGGTTATTTCATAGTCACGAAACTGTAAGCAATGTACCAAATAAATGGATTAATCTTGATCTATTTGGGTATTACGATCCGAGATCAACTTCTGTATATATGATTGAAATTGCTGACTTAATCATAAGCAAGTCAGATAACAATTTTAATCGGATTCTTCAGGTTCATGATATAAGTTCGTATCAAGTTTTTGGATTCGAAGAACCTTTTGATTTCACCTTTAACAAGGATGTACAATCACTAACGTGGTTTATGAACCAGTTTAGCGATAATGATATTCATCCTGCATTTATTGTGGCAGCAGATAGCAAACTTATGTCAGAACAGATAGCAGCAATACAACGATTGATTGAAAATTACGCCCTTATCTATGGAGCAGAACATTTAAAAGGATGGAGGATTGAAATTCGATAACGCCAACCAAAGAACGCAGAAAAATGGCTAAATCAAACTCGGTGTGTAGGGTTCATGTTGGCTCTGAGATTTTGAACGTTAGGCAGTAAAGTATCAAATACGGTTTTGGCGGTTCTCTCCTGTATTTTGGGATGCTCTTAACCTTTTCTTTTTTTGTAGTAGCATAAACGCCAGTAGTAGAAGTGGAATAAGGATTTGAAAGAAAGGGGAAACCCACTTAACTGAAACGTTAAGCCCCAGCCATATATACTCCGTGTACCTGGGTGACAGAAAGGATAGCAAGTAAATCGTTATGCCTGTAGGTATGATTAATAATTTGTATTTTATGTTTGTAATCCGGCTTAAACCTGTTACAGCACCAATAAAAAACGCAGCCATCTTGATACCTAAACCTAAAAAAAGGACTAGTGCAAAAAGGGCATCCATCCTCTCTAGAACTCCAGCAAATTGAATGAGCTGAATGGTTTCAAGTAAGGGGGTTGAAGCATTGGTAGCTATGGATGGTCCAAGAACAATGATATTGATTTGATTTATTATGGTTAATATTATGGAGACTACACCATATGCACTCAAAAGAGCTTTATTAAACTTGGAATCATGTTCGGTGAGTTTAAAAAATACTAAGAACAAGACAGACTGTCCAAAGGGAAAGGACACAATCTCCGGGAAGGATGCGCTCCATACAGGTGGTAGGCCTTTTTCGAGAATGGGTTGCATATTTTCAACGTGTAATAGACCCGCTGCGGTGATTAACACGATCAACACCGTGTAACTGACAACAAAAATGGGAAAAAGGATGGTACAGGTTCTCATAAGTACTTCAGGACCATATCTTACCGTGTTTCCAACGACTAAGATGGCCACAAGCATGATAAAGGCGATAGGCGTTCTATTTAATAAAGTGAGAACCGTCACTTCTCCCATGTCGCGTAAATTGCGGGAAGTTTCGTACATAAAATAGATAGCAAAAAAGAATCCTAGTACGTTGCCAGGTATTTTACCGATATAATATTGTAGGAGCTCGTATAAGTCTTTGCCCTTATCCAATTGATGTATCCAAAGATACATCAAGAAAAGGAAAAAACCTACAGTTGCCGCGATGAGCATAGCTATCCATGCATCCTGTTTAGCGGTTCCTCCCAATAGAAATAACGTGGTGCTCCCTACTTCAAACACGCAGAAAGTGACAACCAGATCAGATAATTTCGGGGTTAATTTGCTCAAGACGGATCTCCTCACTATATGATCGTTTCGTTTAGTCTAAATTGCTAAACGAATTTTGCAGCATGCCGGGGCGCTTGATGATCACTTTAACGTGAATATTAAGTTCCATTTTTTTAAATTCATGATTCCAATCATCTTTAATCTCCTGCCATTGTTTCGGGTATTTACGATGAACTGTATCTGCATATCCCCCTAAATCTGTTCCAAGGTGTTGCATAATTTTCCAACTTGCCATTATCTCTTCCATAATGTCCTTCCCAGCTTGATCTTCAAGTTGTTTGACCATGGTATCTTTTGATAAGTTGAGTTTGGACTCCGATTCACTGATATTGGCTTTAGCTTTGACATGAATGTTCATCACATAGTGGTCACCGCTTTTAACTAAACGTTGCTTGGTTTTAGAGTTCAAGATGGTAAGAGCAACGGGTTCTTTTCGTTTTTGTTCTGATGTAGATATAGAAATGACAGTTCCTTTTACTTTATTGGTAATCCAGCTAAGGCCACGACTCTCATGTTGATTCATATGTCCGACCAAACGCCCATTGTGAACAATGGCGAGTTCCGTGAGTCGTAATTTGTTAGCTTGAGAAACCTCTTTATACGTATCCATGGTATCCAACATCTTTTTTTGCTCCGTGTTTCCTTTTCCAGAGACCATTATAATCGGGATACCTATGGCCTTGGCATCCGACTTCATTTTACTGGCATAGTCGAATATCGTAACAGGTGGGAATATAGATGAAGTATCTGCTTCTTTACGAAGAATTTGATCTATACTCTCACCAGGTATTTTCTCAGGAGGAATCAGTTTACGAAGAATAGTATCAGCATTTTGATCCGATACAAGTAACCAGACGGTTTCGCGTAACTCTGAAGTACGTAAATAGATATCGATTAGTTGATTGATTCCCTGATCTATAGCACCTTTTCCAATAATAACAACGTTGTTATGTGCAAAATAAAGTCTCCGGGGATTTTCTAAATTGGTTAAATTGGCTGCTTCAGATATGGTTTTTCCAACCGAAGAGAATACATTTACTGCAGGCTGAGAAGACCCGGATCCACCACCTGTGTTGGAAGTGATTGAAGACGGTACAATGACTTGATATGTAGCCACCCAATCATTTTCTGTACGATCAAACCCCGTTGCAGAAGTAATACCTATTTCATTGAGTTCAGTTCGATTCCAACATCCTGAGAGGAGCAATGAAATACAACCCAATAGGTATATCTTCTTGATTATCATTGTTCTTCATTCCCTTCATCACGTGTTAATTGAGGACTTGGTTTTTGATTAGATCCTTGTCTTACAGGATTCCTATTACTAATGAAGGCAGGTCTTGTTCGCATGCTCCACCAAGGGAAGCGTAGTGCAAGATCCTTCATATTTTGAAGTTTGAACGGCGCTGCTGGAAGAAGATAGGGAACCCCGAATGTTTGTAGGGAAACCAAGTGAACTAAGATGGGAACCAGCCCAGCTAAAATTCCAAATAGTCCAAGAGATCCTGCCAGTAACATTAAGGTAAATCTCAATAGACGTACCGCAGCGGCCATGTTGATGGCTGGCATCACGAAGTTTGATATAGCTGTAAAGGAAACGACAATGACCATTGCTGCAGATACAAGTCCTGCCTGGACAGCTGCCTGTCCTAGTACTAGAGCTCCAACAATTGAAATTGCTGGACCGATGGCACGTGGCATACGTACCCCAGCTTCTCGAATCACTTCGAATGTCAATTCCATTAAAAATGCTTCAATGAGTGCAGGAAGAGGTGTATTCTCCCTCTGGGCAGCTAGACTTATTAATAACGTTGTTGGCAGCATCTCCTGCTGAAACGTAGTAACTGCAATGAAAATGGAGGGTAACAGCAGAGCAACTAAGAAAGAGGAGAAGCGAATTATCCGTAAAAATGAGGCGATATCATACCTTTGGTAATAGTCCTCACTGGAGATAAAGAACCGAAAAAAAGTTACAGGGGCTAGTAGAACAAAGGGAGTCCCATCAACGATTATCGCAACTAATCCTTCTAATAATCCGCCAGCAACTGCATCTGGACGCTCAGTGTTCATAAGTGTTGGGAACGGCGTATACACCCCGTCTTGTATAAATTCTTCAATATACCCGCTTTCAAGAATGCTATCGGTCTCAATGGACAGAAGTCTTTTTTTTACTTCAAGAATAATTTCTGGTTCAGCAATTCCTCGAATAAATGCTACAGATACCTTAGTTTTTGTATATTCACCGATCGTTAGAGGATCAAAGCGCAAATCGGGTGTACGTAAAATTCTGCGTAATAGAGCCATGTTTGTGGAAATGTCTTCAATAAATCCTTCTTTTGGTCCGCGTAGAACAGTTTGGGATGTAGGTTCCTCAACAGATCTTCGAGCCCCACCTCCAATGGAAACGGTAAATACGGTGTCTCCTTCACCGACTAGGATGATTGCCTGACCTTCAAGTACAGATACCAAAAGTTGATTTTTATCAACGGACTTTAAACTTCCGATCGGTAGGTGGTTTTTAATCCATGCTATCGGATCATCTTCTGAGTTAATGGGGCTATTCGCTAAAACATCTAGCATCGTAGTCAGTAACTGTTGATCTATAAGTCCATCTATGTAAATGATGGTCACATCAATATTAGTCTGTTCTTTAAAACCGGTAAGGGAACGGATCATTACATCAGGGCTATCGCCTAACTTTTGTTGTATCCAATCCAAAGTGTTCAATTCCGGAACATCTAGATGATCTTCGGGACATTCTTTACTGGAATGGTCTAACAAGTATTTCCGGTTTCCATTAGAGGATTTAAAGTTCTTTAATCTTTGAAAGAAGCTCATAAAAAACCCACTTTACATTTTTTTGATATTTGTTATTAAGTTATTTCCATTCATCTATCATGCTCTGAAAAGTTCTTAAATATGAATAGATCAATTTACGTATCTTGTTTGCTACCTTAATAATGATGGATAGAATGCTCAACTGGCATCAAACAGCTATCCAACCATTGCAGCAGAATGCTAACATTGCCCAATAAATGGTCTAACATAAATCAGGATCATTAATGTATTAATTGTATCTTCGTAAGTAATCTAGTGACGAGTTTGTATAAAGCCAATCGTAGAGAATGTATATTGAGCATGGCCTCTAATATGGAGTAAAATCTATTCAGGCAAAATGATAATGATTATCATTATACATAAGTGAATTGTTTTGCTACTAAACATAAAACATCTAGGAGTGGATAGATCATGGGTAAATGGAGATTGATGAAAGCAGGATGGGTGTCGCTTATAACGGCAGTAATGATTACGGTGACGGGTTGTGGCCAGGCAGGCGAGCAAGCAGTGGCTCCAGTGACAACCGATCAGCAGGCACAGACAACTGCAGCATCAAATGAAGCAACGTCCCTGGCGGAAACGCGCGTTGTAAACGACGGATTCGGGGAAGTAGAGATTCCGACCCATCCGAAGCGAATCTCAGCTCTCTATCGTGAAGATTACTTGGTTGCACTTGGGGTAACGCCTATAGTTCAATATTACAACCCAATGTGGGGCAAGCAGGATTATTTGAAGCTAGACGTACCGTTGTTCGACGTGACCGGCAACATCGAAGCTTTGCTTGTATCTGAGCCTGACATAATCATCGCCGCTGGAGAGGTTGATGCAGCACAATACGAACTCTATTCCAAGGTTGCGCCGACGTTCCGCATACCGGACGACATACTTCCAGATTCACGGAAAACATTGACCTTAATCGCGGAATTGCTTGGTCTAAGTGACAAGGCGGAGCAAGTTCTTGCCGATTACGATGCACGTATTGTCGATGTGAAGGCGAAGCTGAACGCAGCGATCGGCGATGAAAAGCTGGTTGTTTTACGGATGAACGTGGTAGACAAATCGATTAATATTTTCGGTATTCATAACACGTTTGTTGGACAACTCTTGTATGAGGATCTAGGGCTGAAGGCGCCCGGGTTAGCTGAAGCGATGACGGAGGGGAATATCGTCTTGTCGAAGGAGGTCGTTCCAGAGCTTGACGCAGACCACATTATTATTCTTCCGTCCAACGGAACATGGGATGAAGAGAGCAATGCCAAAGCGCTTGAGGAAATGAAAACAGATCCATTATGGAAGAATGTCCCTGCATTTAGGAATGGACATGTATATCCATTAGAGAGATCGCATTGGCAGACCGGAGCTATTACAGCTAATGGATTAAAAATGGATGACTTACTTCGCTTACTGACTTCTGAGCAGTAAATAAGACTGATCAAGTTCATTGGCGGACTCATCGCCATCATGAGGAAAGAGCCGCTTGTCAACGAAGGTTGATAGGCGGCTCATTTTATTTTACACTATATTTATTGAGAATGAATATCAATTAAAAGGCGGTTAATAGAACGATGGATATTGAACAGCGCAAACAAGCCGGGATGGCTCCTCGAGTCCAATATGTGCTGCAATCGATTCACTTCATCGTTGCTGGTGAGCAAGCGGAAGTGAATGAATTGCACGACAGTGAACGAAATAATCAAGAATGCTATGAACTGATTTTTATTATGAGCGGAACGGGACAGGGAAAATGCTATTTAAGGAGTCCTGGGAGTCTACTCTCTTTTGATCAAGAACTTATGAGCTGCAGTCATTACCGAGTGTGCTTTACAACAGGCGATTGTATGACAGCTTCGAGCTTGATACCGGATAAGGATGAGCTTGTCTGCTCACCTTTTGCGAAGATGATCGAGCTGCTTGATGAATTATATAGTCTTCGCGGGGCGAGTGATGAACTTGAATTATTCCAACGGTTTGTGAGATTTCAAGAGCTACTGCTCTTCTTATTCCGGCAGAATGCACCTACGTCCGAAGATAAGGGAACGGATGTGGATCAGCAAGGCGTGGAGCTTAGCATACAGCATATTCATCAGTACTACCGCGAGCTTCTAACTGTAGAGGAGCTTGCATCCCTCGCAGGTATTGATCGCTGGAAATATACCCGATTGTTCAAAGAGGCTACGGGTCAAGTACCTCTCCAGTACTTGAATGAAGTACGTATTAATCAAGCCAAGAAGTGGCTCATAAGTGCGGATGATAAGCTGCTCGATATTGCGCTGAATGCTGGATTTAACAATGAATATTATTTCAATCGTCGTTTCAAGCAGACGGTAGGTATGTCGCCAGGACAATATCGCCGTAGCCGGAAGGGACAGCTTAGAGTAGTCGCACCGTATTTGGAGGATTTTATCGTTGCTCTGGATATGCAGCCGATCGCCCAGTATAGTCATGCAAAGTGGGGCAAACAAGACTATCTAGGTTTAAATCATATTCCAACGTTTGACGAGAATGGCGGTAACTTTGACACAATTTCCAGTTATAAACCGGATCTAATATTACTTATGGATCGTTATGAGCAACAACAATATTCACAGTGTCGACGCATATCCAACACGTGTATTCTACGTGACCAGACCAATAACTGGCGTACACTCCTACGAACCGTTGCCGATTATTTTGGTCGGACGGAGTTAGCCGATGATGCGATCGCCAAGTATGATTTCAAAGCAAGAAGCGCGAGTCATACACTGAGTCAGATGATGAAAGGTGAAACGGTTGCCTTTCTGCGTATTTCCGCAGATCACATCATTCAATATACTGATGAGGGTCAAGGCTTTGTTTCAACTGTCCTTTATGGTGATGTTGGTTTACATTCCCATGCGGCAGTAGGTATATTTTCTAAGGCAAATAGACCAGGTATGTTCAATCTCTCCGTAGATGACTTACATAAGCTAAATGCGGATCATCTGTTTATAACATTTGATAAGTGGCACAGCCAGGCAGAAGGTAAGGAGAGGGAACTTCTGCAACGGCCAGAGTGGCTTGATCTACCAGCTGTGCGGCATAACCGTGTTTACGAAGTCGACTTTCTAACCTGGATGAATAACGGAATTATTTCGAACAGTAAAAAAATTGATGATATCCTACGATCGTTAGCTTGATATAGTTTGGTATATAGTTGTGGCTGTTTCTTAAAGTTTGCATTCTCCATTTTGTACAAAGCAACTGTCGATTCTGTCCATTGTTATTGAGTCGTTGCCGAAGCTACAATGAAGTTGATAATGATTATCAGTAGCTTGGGTGTAGATGAGCCGGCTAGAGGAGGATATGAATTGACAGATCAGCTTGAATTATACGATGTGACAATTATTGGCGGTGGTCCTGCAGGAATGTATACTGCTTTTTATAGTGGAATGCGCGATTTAAAGACGAAGTTAATCGAAGCCAAAGACGATCTGGGTGGACGGATGCTGATATATCCCGAGAAAATGATATGGGATGTTGGAGGGGTTACACCGATCCTATGTGAGACGTTAATAGCACAATTGTCTGAACAGGCGAGAACGTTCGACCCAACCATTGTATTTGGTCAGCACATTATCGGCTTGGAGAAACAAGCGGATTCAACGTACATTCTGGAGGCGGCAACGGGAGAAAGGCACTGGACACGCACGGTCATTTTGGCAATTGGCCGCGGCATTTTGCGAATGGCGAAGCTAGAGCTGGAAGGAGCAGAGCGCTATGAGGTATCCAATCTGCACTATACGGTGCAGGAGCTGGAGCCTTTTAGAGGAAAACGAGTGCTTATTTCAGGCGGGGGAAATTCGGCTGTCGATTGGGCGAACGAGCTAGTTCCTATCGCTGCTCAGGTTACAGTTGTACATCGGCGCGATCGTTTCGGTGGACATGAGAAAAACATCGGTCGAATGAAGGAGTCTTCTGCCGAGGTGTTAACGCCATATGAAGTCACGCAATTATACAGCGGTAATGGGAATACAATTGAACGAGTGACGATTGCACATATCGAATCAGGGGAATCACGCGAGCTGGAAATAGACGAGGTTATTGTCAACCACGGTCTGAAATCCGATTTTACAGGTATCAAGGATTGGGGGCTGGATATGGACGACTGGAACATATATGTCAGTCCAAAACTGGAGACGAACTTACCGGGCATCTTCGGAGCTGGGGATTTCGCCAATTACGAAAGTAAGCTCAACCTGATTGCTGGAGCGTTCACGGATGCGGCTTTAGCGCTTAACAGCGCCAAGCTGTATTTGGATCCCGAGGCGCCGAGAATGGCCTATGTATCGTCTCATAACGAGAGGTTTAAAGAAAAGAACAAGGCGCTTGGCGTATCTGTCGAATAGAGGTTTAGGGCGAAGTTGTGCGAAGAGATTTTCAATTGAATAATTCTTGATCCAATCTGAGCGCCATTTGGCGCTTTTTTAGATTTATATAACGAAATATAGGGGAGTTCCTTTGAAATTTGATAGTAACGCCGATAAAGGCTGTGAGTTCGGTGGATACCACATTAATGGAGACGTTGATGAATATGCGATTATGAAATATATTCAGGAAAAAGGGGTAGGCTGTCTTGATCCTGGTACGGTAACGGCTCAGGGCTACAGTATCTAGATATGGCCACTGGTCCTAATGGAAGCTTGACCAGCTTCGGTAACACTGTAGTGAATGACACGTATGGGAATCAAGATTAAAACAGGTATTTTTAAATTGTAATGAGGAACAAGAATATAAGTACATTGAAAGTCGCTAATCTAGTTATCGGCTTCCTTTAATTAATCACTACAATTCTGAGTTCAACATTAAGGAAGAGAGCATTTATCCATTGTTGATTAAAATCTAGTAGGTACCTATATTGTATGTTATGATACATAGGAAAATAGAACCAGTAAGGGAGTGCTAGATATGAACAAAAAGGTACTTGTAACTTCCGTGTTATCTCTGTTTCTTCTATCCAGTGCAACAAGTGTGTTTGCTCATCCGGGGAGAACAGATTCTAATGGCGGTCATACGTGTTGGACAAATTGTGCCAAATGGGGATTAGAGTACGGAGAGTATCATTATCATAATGGTGGTAGCTCATCTTCAAGTAGTAAGTCATCAGGTAGTTCGTCTTCATCATCTTCCAAAAAAACAACCCCAGCAAAACCCAAAGAAACTAAACCACAATATACTGAATCTTCTCTAAAAGTATATGTGAATGACAAAAAAGTAGATTTTACTAATAAGACTGTCCAATATCAAGGGAGTAACTTGCTTCCTTTACGAGACATTGCCGATGCATTAGATGCAACATTTACATACGATCAGGACAGTGCAACGATAGGTCTAACTAAAGATAAATTTAAGGTAACTCTGACAATGGGGAGTAAAACCGTATTTTATAACGGAAAGGCTTCTACATTAAGCACAGCTCCAAAAGTGATTAACGGGGTTACGTATATTCCAGTACAATCGATTAAAGGATTAGGCGCCACTCTGCAATTAAATGCTAGCAAAAACACATTAAATATTGAGATATAAATGAAGAGGAGGGCTGAGGCTCTCCTTTTTGTATTATTCAATTATAAAACGTTTCTTATCAGGAGAATTTATGAGTTTAATAGGGTATGATGATTACCTTTTATTCCAGATACATGCTACTATCTTCTTATTCCATAGTTTTCTTAACGGATATAATGGAAATTAAAATGTTGGAGGCGATTACTTGCTTCTATCTGAACGCTTGCCAATTGCTGCAAGTCTGTACCCTGAGGAACCAGCATTAATGCGACACGGACAAAAGATGAGTTATGGGGAGCTCTACAGTCTAGTTAATAGAATGAGTCATGCCCTCTATGTTGAAGGTCTCCGAGCGGGCGATCGGTTTGCACTTTTAGGTGATCCAGATCCCCAACTCGTCGTTGCATTATATGCAGCAGTAAGGATCGGTGCTATACCACTTGTGCCTTCGCCTTTGTTAACGGTGCCTGAACTCGCTGCCATATTTCAAGATGCAGAACCACAGATGGTTATTCATGACAACCGTCATGCTGAGACAACTCTCGCTGCAGTAAAGCTTCTTGGTTATTATCCAAAACTGTTCACGACAGACGAAGAAGGATCAAATGTTAATTCGCTCCCCGCTCTTATACAGCAGGAACAGATTTCCCCTCCGAAGGGTCATTTCAATCAAAGTGTAGATGATACGGCGGTCCTGATTTATACGGGCGGAACAACTGGTCGACCAAAAGGGGTAATGCATTCGCATCGAGGCATGGCTGCTTGGAATCAACTTACGCCTTCTGCAGGCTTTGGTCATGATCACAGGCGTCGTGTATTAGTGCTCAATCTTTCCCATCTAGTTGGTCAGTTTCAATTATGGGCGACTATGGCTGCCGGTGGCTGTCTTGTATTTTTAGACGAGTATCCGGCGGATATACACCGTATTATTAGAGCCATTGAACGTGATCAGATTACACAGCTCAGCACAGTAGGTCAACTGCTTCGTGACCTTACACGTGAGGCATCCGTCACAAATAGAAACTTGAAGAGTCTGACACTTATTGGTTGTGGAGGGTCAATTATTTCCCCCGAAACACTCCAGAATGTCGTGCTGCAATTCCCTGAAGCTGTAATTGTTAACAACTACTCACAAGCAGAATGCGGAATGTCCATAAGTCGAATCTTTCCAGCTCACCATATGGACAATCCTCTTCGCCTTCGATCCGTAGGTCGTCCCGCCGATCTTGCTGCCCAGGGTGAGCAGGCTTTCGAAGTTCGGATATTAAATACAGATGGAAATGAAACTAACACGGGAGAGGTCGGTGAAATCGTTGTACGAGGTGCGCAGACCATGCTCGGATATTGGCGCCAATTGGAGGTCTCTGCCACGACCATGCAGGATGGTTGGATCCGAACCGGTGATGTCGGTTGCTTGGATGTCGAAGGTTTCCTTTATGTATTAGATCGCTTAAAAGATATGGTTATTGTGGGCGGTTCCAATGTGTTCTGTGCCGAAGTGGAGCATGTTATCGTGACCCATGAGGCGGTAAACGAAGTAGCCGTAATTGGACATTCACCTTCAAACGAAGAGGAGGAACTCGTCGCTTTCATAGTGTTGCGGGACGGCGGAACTTTAGATCTGACAACGTTGCAAATGTTCTGTGAGCCACACCTTGCTCGGCACAAATGGCCGACTCAACTATTTTTTGTGGACACTTTGCCCAGAACGGCCGTGGATAAAATAGACAAAAAGAGGTTGCGCAAGGATCTGTCATCCTTATGATCTTAAGTTTCTAAAGGCTCTTAAAGTAAAAAAATGATCTTGTTGAAGTCGCTATCATAGCGACTTTTTTCAGTTGATCAAAAATGTGCTTTTTGATGTAATCGGCAAATATGTGTTACTTCCAACTTTTGGATATAGTATAATGATCAATAGGGTCAGTTATGAATACATTGATTGGAGGATTAGGAATGAACAAGTATGTCGTACATATCGTTGCGAGTGTATTTTGCATATTACTGCCTCCTATTGGTCTCTTATATGGTTTGTGGGACAGCAGTCAACCCAAGGTAGGACCTGTTGGAGATGGAAAGCCTATTTATCCTACCATACCTCAATGGATATCTATTGTGGCTCCTATTATTGCTGGATCAATTAATTTACCATTTGCCATTATTCGGTACCGACAAAACAAAAAGACTAATGAAAGTAATAAAGTTTAGAGTAATTCCCGTGCTAACAACAAAATTGTTGAATGGTACTATGAAGAGTTAAGAAATCCGCACTGTAATGCTGGACTTAATATTGGAAGAGGAGGGTGAAGAATATGGCTAAATTAGTAAGTGGACTTACATTCGTTATGGTACTAATACTAACAGTCGGCTGTAGTTCTCAAAACGAACAAACTCAATCTGATGCTGACATCATTGGTACAATTATAGAAGTCAGAGAGCAAAACCATCAAATAGTAATCGAACAAAATAACGCAGAGGACTCTGCAACAAACCTAATTTGGGTTAGTCAAGATCAGGATAGTGAAATAGTTGTCGCTGGCGTAGCTAAGACTAAGTTTGAGAAGTCATTTCAAAATAAAAAAGTTGAAGTATGGATTAAAAATCTAATAGCCCAGTCATCACCCCCACAAGCTCTAGCTGATAAAGTTAAGATTGATTAATATGGAAGGTGGATAGAGCTATAATCATGTAATTCAAATGCTGAGGTGCAGTTACAATGAGAATTTTAAAGGAATTTGACCTAGACTTACCATATACTATTAATGATGAAATTATTGAATCTGTAATGAGAACACAAAAGTGTGATTACAACGAAGCAACGAAACTAGATTATGAATTGAATTGGAAATGGAAAAGACGTTCATTTAGCTTAGAAACGCGTTGTATCACAGCGATGTATGAACGTTTATTCGGGAGATACCAAACGAACGATTGTTGGAAAGTCCTTATAGAATGTGTAGAAGACACTTCGGACAAAAGAATTGTCAACGATTCAGGTGTATGGTCAGTGCCAACTCAATTTAATTTGAGTGAATTTAATGCAAAAAGTGAGTTAGAGAAGAAAAAGACTACGCTTCAACTGCTAATGAGCGGAATCGAAAAAGTTGCTGTACGTCATAATTGGCGATTTGAACCATTTAAGGAGACAGCTCTAAAAATTGAAGAGCTAGGTTACTTAAACGAATGGACTTGGAAAAAAGCCATAAAAAGCCCAAATAAGAAGTACGATGCTAAAGTGATATGCCATCATAATGTGAAGACGATGGATATATACATATCTATTTCACATCGAGATGGTACGCAAGTGCTTTTAGAGAAGGCGATATCAGATCAGCCAGATGAATTTGCCTATGCTAGACATTTAGGTGAACTTACATGGGAATCCGATTATGAAGTGGCTTTGTTTAATAAAAAAGGAAATGAAAAATTTGTAGTAGCCATAAAGCAGTGAAACTTCCAGGGATGCACGGAAATCTCTATCTCGTAATCGTGAAAGCCTAGGAGTATAGGGTTTCTTGATTATTCCCCAAAACTCGTTCCAGGGAACAACGTATACCGATCAAAATATTGTGTTGATTTAGGTACAACCATAACTGATTTAATTTTATCCGTCCCCTCAAAGGTAAATTTCCATTTTTCCGTTTTAACATTGTAATTATCTTCTGCAGTGACTCGTTGTACAATACGGACGGTGATACTAGTATCATTACGATCTACAGGATGCATCTCAACAATGCTTGCCATATTATAAGTTCCTGAAGGAATGCTCTCATTATAGAGATTTGTTTTGAATCCAGGCGCAGTTAAAGCAATCACATCGTTTTTCAGCCGATCATCATATGCCATGATCCATTGAAAAGCTAAATTACGTTGATTTACATAGGTGACGCTGCCAGTTTCCGCTTTAAATTGTGGATCTGAATTCACATATACTGTTTTGTTTATATTATCCCATTGAATATCTACTCCAAGTCCCTCCGAAATAGTGCGAAGTGGAACATAGACTGATCCATCTATGAGTTTCGGCGCTGTACTGCTGCTATTAATCTGGTTCCCATGAATAAAGATCTTAGGAATTAAAGATGCTGCATAGGCACCTGCGCTGAACACAGAAGTGAGCAATACTCCTGTGAGACCTACCTTAACCATACGTTTCATATCATCTTCGCCTCCATAGAAAGATATAATCTAAACGCTGTGAGTGTTCAAAAAGTTTGAAAAAAACGACCCCTAGAAAATAGGAGTCGCTTTATATTTTAATCAACTATTGAAGATTTCTTAAGCAAAAAGGTAATCAGTGTTTAACTTCCCATACTTGCAATTACATCCTGCTACAAAAGGTGGTCCGCTAATTTATTCGCTAAACTTCACGCTGGTCATCTGCTCACTGAGCTTTAGGTCAAGGAAAATACAAAGTGATTTTCTTCATTGCAGATATATTTAGTTAGTTTAATGATCTTTTATCCATCCAAAAAGGAAAGTACGGGAACTGCGTGGAATAATTATACAAATTCATCTTAATTGGAGGTTGTACAATGGCTTTCCCGACACATATCGTATCAGCAGGTGGAATTGTAGAAGATGGAGATGGAAATATTCTTTTAGTAAAAGCCCACGACGATGGTTGGGTGTATCCTGGGGGTATAACTGAAGTTGGAGAAAATCTGATTGATGGAGTCATTCGTGAAATCAAAGAGGAAAGTGGAATTGAAGCCAGGGTCAGTCATTTAATTAGTGTTGTGTCGAATACAGCAATTCATAAGTGGTATGACGGTGTGACTGATGTTCCTACGAAGGTTATGTTTGATTTCGTCTGTAAGGCTACAGGTGGAGCGTTAACTACGTCTGAAGAAACGAGCGAATGTAGATGGGTTCCAAAGGAAAATGTGCTGGACTTGATTACTTTACCTGGAATCCGTATGCGTTATGAAGCTTATCTAAACTTTAACGGATCTGTGAGTTATATGGAGTATGTAACTTCGTCAGTGACAGAATTTAATGTGAAGCTTCAAAGGAATGTTTAACTATATGAGGATCGCATATTGTACTAACGTGAACTGTAATTGGATAACAACGAGAGTAACAGCCGATGAGGATGATCTGCTATTTATGCTGAATTAACGGCATATACTCTCTACTACATAAAAAGAGCCAGTGAGAATATAGTCATTCTCGACTGGCCAATACTTCAGCAGCTCATTGGGTGGCGTATGTTGGGAAACATGCTAGCTTTCAATTTTCAACTTTAGAAAACGGAAATTTGTTTTTCAAGAAATCTATATATGTCATTGGTTTTCGGCCAATTAGACGCTCAAGATCCCCAGATGTCTCCGAGAATTCCCCAGTGTTGATTGCTCGCACCCAACCTAATAAGAAATCGGTCATAGGAATAGGGAGTCCATCCGCTACCATCGTGTCTGTATATTCTGTTTCGCTAATTGCTTCATAAGGGATGTGTACCCCATGAATTTCAGAGAGTGCTTCAGCAATGTCTGCAAATGTGCTTCCTTCGCTGCCACTTAGCGTATAAGACTTATTATCATGTCCGTCCTGTATGAGAACAGCTACGTTGGCTGCAGCCAAATCATCCAGAGATGCAGCGGCTACTTTACCCAAACCCTCTGGTAATCTTACGCCGACTTTAAGTGGATCTCCATAATACGAATGCATGACTTCAAGATACGGTGGATTCCGTAGAATTGTATAGGATAATCCGGATGCTTTAAGCGCTTGTTCTGCAAATATATCTGACAAAGTGACTTCAGGAATGATAAGATTTGAATTTTCTTTTCGTATGATCGACGTGAAGATCACTTGTTTAACACCAGCCTGTTTGGCAGCTGCGATGACATTAAAATGTTGCGTATTGCGGTCGGTAAATGCTTGCGCGGAAATAAGCATCACTTTTTCAACATCATTAAACGCTTGCAGAAGGGAGTTATAATCCAAATAATCACCCTGATGAGCTTCTATACCTTCTTTAACATACCTTTTGATTTGTTCGGACTCGGGATTACGTACCAATATGGCGACCTGATCGGATGGAACTTTTGTAAGAAGAAGCTCTAGTGTTCTGCTACCGAGATTACCTGTTGCTCCAGTAATAAGAATTTTCCCCATTGTAATAACCCCTTTGAGTGTTTATTGAGAAACGGATTTGCTTTTGTTCATGATCACTAGGCTCATTATGTACCATCGTTTACTTTAAAAATAGTACGTACTTTTTGGTTATATAGTAACCAAGAAGTGATAATTATGATGAAATACGGAATGGCGAAAGCGTTAAGATAACGGGGAAGTATATTTCGATAAATTAGAAAAAAATCAAGAATTGACGAGAGGGAACGTGGGCTCAGGGGCTTATATCAACGTAAAGAATGAATGTGTTTACAATTATGGAATGCCACAGAAGTAAGGTGAAGGGTTCGTTATGGAAAACGCGGCGATCTGCGGCTTGGTTCTTGTGATATGGGGTCAACATTACCTACTTGCAGCTGCTGGAGTCTTTCTATAAAGGCTGGGTGTTTCCTTAGGTTTCCCCGTTGGTTTGTCCGCAGCCGGTGATGACCCACAGGGGGCAGCAGCAAGAGTAGTGCAGTAGCTACTTCCGGTTACATCGCATCATTGGTAAGAAAGCCTGCTTTAGGTTTTTTGGGAGAACATTTCGGATTGCTGAATGCCATGATTGCGGTATTGATTGGTGTGATGATCTCAGGGGCATTGACCCGATCGGCTAGAGCGATAGTCACAGAATAAAAGCCCAATTACGTCATATTTATGATATAATACAGTTCAAATAAGGCTTGTTACTGAATTCTCAGGCAAAACCTATGTATATACATGCTCAAAGTTTCTTTGAGTGTGTGTGTATATGGGTTTTTTTGCGTTTATTGACTTGAATGCAAAGCAAGTTGTGTCACACAATCGGATCATTCCATAGGAACTAGGATTCGGTACAATGACAGCCTGGGGTTGTTGTATCAAGCATAATAGAAAGAGAAAGAGGATGATACACTTGAAGGGAAAAAGTAAAAGATTGTTATCTAACAAGAAAGGACTTACCATTTTCAACAAAATGAGTACTAAACTGATTGTAGCATTTCTTAGTGTTCTCATTATTCCAACCGCACTGATTGGATATTATTCATATCAAAGTGCTAAAGATCAAGTCCAGCAAAAAATGACAGAGCCGATAAACACCATTCTAACTATGACAGGGCAGAACATCGACAACATCGTAGGTGCAAAAGCAGAACTATTACATTTTATAGATACAATGATTGAACCCGGCTCGTTAACAGAGAGCGCAGACATATTTCATACCGAGTTGGATCGATTAACCTCTACATATCCTGATATTATTTCTATAACAATTGGAAACGAACAGGGGGAATATATAGCTGCCCCAGAAATATCCGATTCAAACTATGATCCGCGTCAGAACGAGTGGTACAACAATGGAAAAAGTAATGATGGAAAATTTTATTTTTCTAATATCATGAAAGATGAACTATCCGGTAAAATTGTTGTGGACATATCTAGATCTCTTGGAGAAGGAGAAGGTGTAGCCAATATTAGACTCGACTTGGATGTTCTCGCAAAAGAGTTATCCATCGTAAATGTTGGCGGAAACGGAAGCGTGGTTGTCGTGGACTCCAATCGAACGATCGCAGCTTGGGCAGGTGCGATCACGCAAGGTGGAGGCGGCGAGCTTGGCGGAGAACTTGTTGGTGGAATTCCTCTCCAGCCCAATTCCTCTTTAAGCGCTGATGAACCCATGGCATTTTCCCACTTTGTGAGGACTGACCTTGCGTATGACTTGGAAGTATATACTGGCGTCAATGCTTTAACAGGTTGGAATGTCATTGCTTTAATGGGGCATGAAGATTTTATAGCAGCAGCAAAACCAATTATGGTTACAAGTTATATTGTTATTAGTATTTCCGTTCTTATAGCAGGATTGATTATATTTGTTATTCTAAGATCCTTTATGGTGCCAATGCAAAAGCTTCGCACAGCTACCCGCAATGTCAGAGAAGGAAATCTGTCTGAGCGAGTGGGACTCACAAACAAGGACGAATTCGGGCTTTTGGCAGATGACTTTGACCAGATGACCACTACACTACAATCGGTTGTCAGTGAACTTAATCAGACATCATCTATGCTGAACAATTCTTCGCAAATGATACAGGAGAGCACAGAACAAACCACATTATCTGTTCAACATGTTACTGAGACAGTACAACAAACGGCGGAAACGGCTGTAATCGGAGCAGAAAATGCTGAACAAGCCGCAAATGCAGTTGAAGAAATGGCTCGAGGCATTAGCACAATTGCTGAGTCTGCAGGCGCGATTGTCTATTCAGCAGAGGAGACAGAGCGAGCTGTCGTGCTTGGTGGTACAACCATAACCAGTGTTCGAGAACAGATGGAACAGATTCTTGGAGCTGTCACAGAAACGTCAGCATTGATTAACGAGCTGTCTATGCTCTCAACTGAAGCGAATAGAATGAATGAAGCCATCGCTGATATTTCTCGGCAAACGAATCTGCTGTCTCTAAATGCATCGATTGAAGCAGCGAGAGCAGGAGAGCACGGTAAAGGATTTGCTGTCGTTGCAGGTGAAGTTCGCCAACTTTCACTGCAATCCAAACAAAGTGCAGACGAAATTGGGGAAACAATTGGCAAAATGTTTGATCTAATCGATAGATCCACTTCGTTAATGAACAAAAAGGTTCGTGATCAAGTGGGTGAAGGCATGCGCGTAAGCCAAGAAGCTTCGATTACCATATCGAATATTGAACAGTTTACTTCCCACATTGTCGGTCAAATTCAGGATATATCCGCTGTATCAGAGCAGTTATCGGCAAGCACAGAACAAGTTTCTGCTACAGTGGCCGAGATGGCTAACATATCTAAAGTATCGGCTAGTGGTGCGCAGACTACATCTGCAGCAGCTCAAGAGCAAATGGCGGCGATGGAAGAGATCTCTTCATCCTCATTAAAACTCGCCAAAATGGCCGAAGATATGCAAAAGTTGGTTCAACGTTTTACAGTGTAGGATCAATTGCATTTAATTTCTAAATCTAAATCGCTAACCTAACTGTAGTTGAATAAGCAGCCGTCGTTGAACTGCACTCCACCAATCTACGTATGTAGGAGGGGAGTGCAGTTCTATACGAAACGGCTGCTTTATTATTTTAAACTTAGGAACACGTTAGATGCTTCATCAAGTCAGTGGGATGACTATTTCTTTTTTACATTAGTCAAAAATTGCAGCTCCAGCTGGATCTCCTCTGAGTCTGGACGTGACATGTATGCAATATCCAGTGAATATCCGTCTGGTGAAACAAGATTGGCATCGGCACCGTGCAGGTATTGAAAATCACGAATGGTTTCAGGATTCAGTGAATCAAGACCTGATCACTCATAAAAATCGAGAACATAGTGTGACTTCCAAAGGTCTCCAATCTGCTTTTATGAATTTTTATCATCGTTAAGCCTGTCGCTATTAATAGCGGCCTTTTTTTATTTTAGGAATCAAATTAAGTTCAAGTTCTAATCGCCAAATGTCGGTCTAAATTCGTTGAGGGAAGATCTTATTAATAGACAATCGAAAGTGATTGTTTACAGATCGTAATTATTACGATAAAATATACACTTGTTTTAATAGTAATTATTACGATTATTGGTTGTTGGTACGTATTCAGGAGGGATGGTAATGAAGCACAGTAACACAATTAGAAACAATGCTAAATATGAATGGATACATAAATGGAAGGGCTGGTATTGGATAACTCCAAGCTTGATCGGAGTACTGATATTTTCAATTATCCCGTTTGGACTGGTCTTTTATTACAGCAGTATCCGCAATATTTTCACCAAAGAGTTTGTTGGCTTGCAGAACTATGTGCAAGTACTTCATAACGATGCCTTCAGGTTAGCTGTTAAAAATACTCTGATTTTTACGTTCACCGCTGTTCCGGCTTCAATCGTAATTGCGCTGTTATTCGCGGCAATTTTAGAGTGGTCTATTCCAGGAAAGAGTTGGATTCGCACATTCTTCTTCACACCGATGATGGTTCCCACCGCTTCGGTTGTCTTAATCTGGCAAGCTTTATTCCATGATCGTGGTTATATCAACTCCATATTCTCACTTGGTGGAGGACAGATCGTGCATTGGCTTCATTCGGGTTACGGCATGGTTGTCATTGTATTCATTTTTATATGGAAAACGATGGGATATAACATGATTTTGTTCACAGCTGGCCTCTCTAGCGTTCCGGAAAATCTCGTTGAGGCAGCACGTTTGGATGGTGCGTCTGAACGATATATTTTCCTACGTATTAAACTTCGGTACTTATCGCCAGTGCTGTTCTTCGTTTTGTTATACGCTATGATCTGCTCATTCAAAATATTCAGGGAAGTGTACATGCTCGTGGGGAATTACCCTGCAGATGGTCTGTATATGCTACAAAACTTTATTAACAACACGTTCCAAAGTGCGGCATATCAGAAACTTTCGTCTGCAGCCGTTTGGCAAGCCTTGGTCATGGTCGTGATCATTGGCATACTGTTCGGACTGGAAAGAAAGTTCGGGAAGGAGGTTGAAGACTGATGAAACGAAAAAACGTGCAGCATATCAAAAGGATTATCCTGTTTCTGGGCTTAGGCTTCATGGCGATCTTATTCTTAATGCCGATGATCTTGACGGTTAGCAGTTCCCTCATGACAGAGCAGGAAATTACATATCACTATCAAGCTATGTTGAACCCGGGCAGTGATAAGGAACATGTGTCAGATACCATCTCTCTGTCACTGGTGCCTGAAAGTATGACGACCGATCAGTATGCAGCAACGATCTCCGATTCCACTTTTTTAAAACGCTTTTGGAATTCTGTCATTTTAGTTGTACCCATTACGGTTTTACAGATCATCATTTCGTTGTTTGCAGCTTATGGGTTCGCACGTTATGACGATAAGATCAAACGTATTGTATTCTTCATCTTCATTACTTTGATGTTAATGCCCAATCAAGTGATGTTAGTACCCAATTATCTGGTGGGTCAGTCCATTGGTATAGAGGGTAGTCGTTGGATGGTGATCTTGCCCGGCGTTTTCTCGGTTTTCCCCATCTATCTACTGACGAGAACGATGAGACGAATTCCCAAATCTTATTTTGAAGCAGCCAAACTGGACGGCGCAGGAGAAGTTCAAATCTTCCGATATGTTGTGCTCCCCATGTGCAAAAGTATGATTGTATCTGTCCTGTTACTCGTATTTATTGATTATTGGAATATGGTAGAGCAACCACTTCTATTCCTGAACCCTGAGCAACAGCCGCTTTCTTTGTATCTTTCCAGAACGGGTAACGAGCATCTGGGTCAGACATTTGCAGCAGCTGTCTTGTATATGATTCCGCCTTTGTTGTTGTTTCTATATGGTAGGAAAGATTTATCCAGGGGCATTTCATATGCAGGGAACAAAGAATAAAAAAACACTACTCAAATTGAAAGAAGGTAAAAAGAATGAAAAAAATAGCTTTACTACTATTAGTTATGATCATCATGATTGGAACCACTGTGGCATGTTCTTCTCAAAAAACTGCAGAAGAATCAGGTACACAAACGCTTACTCTGGCGACTTGGCACGCAAGTGATGGCTTGTCCAAAGCAGTAGAAGGGTTCAATGCATCTCAGAATAATTACCAGATCGAAGTTAAAGATTATGGAGAATATGATAATTATGATAGTGATGATCAAGCGGATTATGTTAAAGGTCAAACGATGTTGAATATAGATATCGCATCAGGAAATATTCCAGATATTATTAATCTCCATGGCATAGACCGAACCGCTTATGCGAAAAATGGTGCATTTATCAACTTATACAATTTTATAAAATCAGATGAAAAATATAATGAGCAGGCCTTTCTAGCTAATTACTTGCAAGCCAATGAAGTGGATGGTGGACTCTATTGGCTTTCTCCAACATTTTTTGTTGATACTTTATTTGCCAATACCAAATTAACCAATGGTATGACCAAGTGGAGCATGGAAGAGTTTTTGAAAGTCATCCAAACTGTGCACGAAGATCATATCGAAATTATGGGACATCAAAGTCCGACGGAGTTTATGACATTTGTCGGTGCTGGAAATCAGTTTTTGAATCAAGTTCAAGAAACCGTTCATTACGATTACCCGGTGTATGCACAACTATTGGATTTTTCTGCGAAATTGAATGAACACGACCATGATCATGGACATGACCACAGTCATTCGCATGGATCCGGGTCTGCAGACGAAGATGCCAAGAAGTTTCAGACTGGTCAGCGTCTGCTGGTAAGAGGAACCTTTGGTGATTTCAATGAATATTTAGGTTATTTTGCACTTTATGGCGAGCAGCCTGCGACAATGATTGGTTATCCAACCTTGGATGGAGGTAGCGGAAGTTATTTTGGCATGGGACATGATCTATATGCTATTAGTGCAGCTTCGAAATCTTCAGAAGGCGCTTGGGAATATATCAAGTTCGCATTGGGATTGGATGTAGATCAATTAGATCAAGTACCGCAGTTCTCTGTCGTATTGGATCAGTTAGAAAACCAGATTCAAAAGAAAATCGAAAGCTATACGGATGGACAGTATACCTCTCGAAAAGGAGCTCAGCTCCAGCTGAAAAAACCGAATCAAAAAGATGTTGAGGAATTTATGTCCATACTTAAGAACATAAAATCATTTGCGAACTACGAACCCATGTTTGCGACTGAGATATATGCGCTGTATGATGACTTCTATGCAGGTACCAAGACATCAGCTGAGGTTGCTCGAATTCTACAGGATAAATACAAGCTCTATTTCAAGGAAAATCAATAAATGTTAATTATTTTTAGAATTCATTAATCTAACCGCTATCAGTTATAAATGTAGTTCTGTGAAACAAACTAAAAAGAAACCCGGTGAATCGCTTTAATACTATTTTATATTCTTCCATCGTAACCTGACTTCCATATAATTGAACTTTATGATAATTTCAATAACCAGTCTAATGAGATACAAGTTTATGTACATCCCTGAGTCAATTATTTAGTGAAGATTGAACATTATATGCTAAGGTTTTGGCAGAACAGCCAGTTAACAGAAGAGCCCAAGCGGGATAACCCCTGCTTGGGCTCAGTTGCATCAACTTTTCTAATTATTCTTCACATAAACATATCTAGAATCAGGACACCTGCAAGTCCTACCAATGAAATAATCGTGACCATAACTGACCAGGTTTTTATCGTCTTACCTATAGTAAGATTAAAGTATTCTTTGTAAATCCAGAAGCCGGCATCATTGACGTGAGAGAACGTTACGCTTCCTGCACCAGCTGCTAGAACCATGAGTTCTGGACTTACTCCTGTGGCAGCAACCAGAGGTGCGGCAATACCAGCTGCTGTCATCCCAGCCACAGTTGCAGAACCAACGGCAATTCTCAAGATGGCTGCGATTAACCAGGTTAGGATCAGAGGAGATAGAGTGGAGCCTGCCATAAGATCAGAAATATATTGGTCAATATGACTGTCGATCAACACTTGCTTGAACGCACCGCCACCAGCGATAATCAAGAGAATCATTCCGATACCACTTACAGAATCACTTAGAGATTTCATAACCTCTGGCATTTTTTTGCCTAAGTTCAGTCCAAAAGTGAAAATGGCAACCAAGACAGAAATCAACAAAGCGACATTGGCATTACCGATAAAATTAGTTACCGATGAAAATGCTGATTCAGGTGCAAAGATCTCGACAAAAGTTTGAAGCGCAATCAAAATGACAGGTAGAAGTGCTGTGAAAAGACTGATTCCGAATTTAGGTAGCTCTTCTTCCTTAAATTCTTTTGGATTGAATAGACCTTTGGGAATATCGATTTCCAAGGCTTCTTTCTTAAATAACCTCGTATATACAGGGCCGGCAAGGATGAAAGCAGGGATCGCAACAAGTATACCTAAGATCATCGTTAATCCGATATTGGCTCCAAAAACATTAGCAACGGCTGTAGGGCCAGGATGCGGAGGTACGAATCCGTGCATGGTTATAAGTGCTGCAATAACGGGCATTCCGAGATATAGAACAGGTACTCGTGCAGCTCTGGCGATGGTAAATACCAATGGAATTAACACGACCACTCCCGTTTCAAAGAATAAAGCGATTCCAACAATAGCTGCTGTAATAACGGCTGCCAGCTGAGTACGTTTTTGACCAAAGGCACTAATCATGGTTGTGGCAATACGCTGAGCACCACCAGAATCGGTCATTAATTTACCGAGAATTCCTCCAAATATGATGATCATCGTTAAATGACCGAGTGTTCCGCCTAAGCCAGCTTCGATGGACTCGACAGCTTGAATCGGAGTCATTCCTTCCAGTAAGCCAACAGCTAAGGAAACAATAATTAATGATATGAAAGCGTTTAACTTAAAAGCCATCATTAATATAAGTAATATAATGACTCCTAATGTGACTGAGATAATTGGCATCTAATTTCCTCATTTCTGTATTTGCTTGATAAAAGAGACCGGATGATAAGGAGCGCACTAATTGTTTATATTGCTTTGTTATTAGTGTTGCTCCTCACAGTCTGGTCATACTTACGGTTTTCGAATTACTTCGTACTCAACAATTCAACAACTTCCCTTAGATCGGTTACAGTACCCACATTTCCAGGGAAGATGACATAGGAGATTCCCGGGAATTTACTTTCATCCCCAGTTGTCCACACGGGAATGCCAGGTCGAATCTGTCCGGCAACAGTAGCTCGTTTGACTTCCAGTCCGTTCGTTCCAATATCGCTTGAGGTAATGCCACCTTTAGCAATGATATAGGCTGGTCGTACTTCTAATCGTTTAACAATACTCGTAACTGCATCCGAAATTTTGACGGATAGTTTCAATTCATCTTCTTTTCTATCCTCTCCAAGGTCTAATCGCTCTCTTTTGGTATAGACAGCCACATTTTTACCTTCGAGGATCAGTTGGTTGGTTGTTTCAACAACTCTGTTAAGCTCATTATCAAATTGATCGGGTTCCAGAACAAGGTGAACGTTAAATTCAACAAATTCTACTACACTGGACTTTTTCAGTTCTTCAAACTGTTCCGTCGTTTTTTTGACATGTGATCCGATAATGACTAATCCGCCATGGTTTGTATTGTCACTCATCATTTCTTCACGCGTGAGCAGACTTTTGTTACTAACGCCTCCCATGACCTTCGTAAGTGCAGCAGCACTTCTAAACATAAAATGTTTACCTTTATTGAAGGCTCGAATCAAAGCAATGGTGAAGACTTGAACATCCGAATAGTCAACCGCATTTACGATAACTTTATTAAAGTTCTTAACTTTTAACAGTTGCTGTTCAATGAGATCGATGTCCATGGCACGAAGGCTTTCCAGCGAGATGTAAGTCATCTGATCGGCTTTATACTGCCCATTCGATTTTTCCTCTGCCCACTCACCTAAATGTGATTTGGTGTAACCAAAGGTGCGATCCTTGGCGAATTCGGTTTCTCCCGCAGGAACCAATTCCGTATCATATTGAACATAGTGAACATTATCGATGGTGAAGCGTCCGCCTTCTTTGAAGAAGGGGAGAAGTATTTCACCGTCAAACCGTATATTTGACTTAGCTTCAACGGTGTCTTTTAACACTTCAGTTTCAAGTGGATAGTGACCTCGAAGTGTAGAATCACCACGGCTTATAATCGTGAATTCGCAATTGTTTCTTTTAGCAGCTTCTACGATATTAGCAGCAATTTCTTGGTGTGCTTTTGTCGTCTCAGTAGCTGTAAACCCACGTGAGTTGGTGAGGATAAAGAACATCGAATTGTCTTCCTGAAATCCTCTGTCGATACTATCTACGGACCAGTCCGTATAGACCGAGATGCCATGTACAGTTTGAACGCCGGTTGGATCATCATCCAAAACGATAATTTTACGATTAAAGTGTTGAAGTTCTTGATCAATTATTCCATGAATAAGGTTCGTATCAGGAGAAGGAATTCTACTGAAAACCTCTTCTACAGACCGGTTATTTGTTTTCATGGCCAAGACCCCTTACTTCGACATTTGCTAATTTTTCATAATACTGTACGATCCCGCCGTGGTCGTCCATTAATTTCCCGTCCACCTTTAGGGCATGGAACATTTCTAACAAGTGGCTGGATAGGGGAAGAGGTACGCCAATCTCATGAGCCGTGTCCATTACGTTTGTAATATCTTTCATATTGATCGCGATCGTACCTCCTGGAGCAAAGTTTCTTTCCAGAATCAGTGGAACTTTTGCATCAAGAACGGCACTGCCTGCTAAACCGCCTCGAATCGCCTGATACATTTTCTCGATATCAATCCCTGCTTTAGCAGCCAGGACAAGCGCTTCGGACATCGCAGCAATATTTAAGTTAACAATGATCTGGTTAGCGAGCTTCGCAGTAACTCCGCATCCACTATCTCCAACCAAGGTGACCGCCGTCCCCATATCAAACAACACGGACTTAGCTGCTTCGAATACGCTTTCTTTACCGCCCACCATAATTGCTAAAGTACCATCAACTGCTTTAGGCTCTCCGCCGCTAACGGGTGCATCCAAAAATCCAACGCCTTTTTTTGCTGCTTCTTCTGCAAGAGCAATGGAAACGGCAGGAGTGATGGAGCTCATATCAATAATAATAGAACCTTCTTTTGCTCCGGATAAAATACCTTGTTCACCCAAAACAACAGCTTGCACATGTTGGGATGCAGGGAGCATCGTAATGATAATTTCACAATTCTCAGCGACTTCTCTGGCTGAGGAGGCTGCAGTTGCACCGGAATCTAGCAATATTTGAACCGCTTCCTGATTGAGGTCATTAACGGTTAATTCGTGTCCTGCTTTTCTGAGGTTTAGAGCCATCGGTTTCCCCATGATCCCCAATCCAATAAAACCAACTTTTTTAGTCATGATATTTCCTCCTAATACTTTTGTAAGCGAGGGCTTCTATGCCCATGATTGAATATGTTCAATAGACGAGATGTGAAGAACGAAGAAGCGAATTGACGAAAAGAATGAAATTCTTCATCAGCAACCGCTTACATCATTGATTGCGTTTTCATTGTATACTAAAAATTTAAAATTGTATACATTTAAATATATTTTTGTATACAATTTTTAAAATAACGTATACTTTTATTGGTGTATATCGTTTATTGGAATGATTTTATGAACATAATTTGGTACTATATTGATATGAGAAATGAGACAGAGGTGAAGTTTGTGCATGAGAATAATAGTTCACGACCGGCGTATCATCAATGTTATGAAATACTTCGAGACAAGATTTTAAACGGTGAGCTTCCTAGCGGTACGAAGATCGTTGAAGAGAAGCTCGCTACAGAGCTTGGAGTGAGTAGAACACCCATAAGAGATTCGATACGTAAGCTGGAAAACGAAGGATTAATTGTTCAAAAAAAAGTGGTTAAACCTACTGAAAAGGATTTACGTAATTTGTTTAATGTTCGGATATTGCTCGAAGGGTACTCGGCCAAATGTGCAGCGAATTTTTTGAAAGATAACGAAATTGAAGAACTGTATAAGTATGTGGAGATTGGGAGAACGGGAACAAAAGATGAGATTATGTCCGCCAATGAAAGTTTCCATAACGACATTGTAAAAGCGAGTAATAATCCACTCATGATCGATATTATAGACCGGATGCAAGCCATCATTTATCTGTTTAGAAAAACAGTTGTGATCTATAATCGTCCTCACCTTATCGATGAGCACGAAGAAATTTACGAGGCAATTAAGTCTAGAAACGGTGAGCGGGCAGAGGAGTTAATGAAAAAGCATCTAGAAAACGACTTGAACTTTTATCTACATGTAATGAGTAATCAGTGAAGCATTGTCCGAAATCCATGTAGAAGAAATAAAGAGAATAGGTTTATTGCAAATGAGAGCTTTAATTTTATAAAGTTATCATGTAATTGTTTTGTGAGGTAAATGAAATCGCTTTATTCCGGAATAAACACGTTTCATAAATTTACTTACCGAGTGTGTTACTGATAATGTAAGCAAGGCTTGGATAAAGTATTGGAATGGTACATTGTGCTGTCCTCTTTATTCAGGCCTTTTTCGTTTTCTGATAACTACAAAAGACTTGCAGTCTCAGGCTGAACCTTTGCTGGAGGAGCACGTCAAACATATTGGAGGTATTATTATGGTCAAAAAGAAAGTTTCCACAATCATTAGTGCTGCTCTAATTGTCTCTATGATGGCTGCAGGTGTGATAATCACTTTTCAGGGTAAAACAACGTTAGATGTAGCCAAGACAGCAGGGGATAAAAAAGTTGAAGTGATTAAAGGTGTTCAAAGCGCCTAGTGTGTTAGTTAAAGGAAAAATGCTGACTGTAATGATAACTTTAAACACAAAGGTAATACATGAATGAACCTCAGCTTGGCTATCCTCGCTGGGGTTTTTCATGATCTTTTAAACGAAGGTAATAAAGGCACCTTAATACTCATTTTTTTAGGAGGCAGACAAGGTATGGGAATGAGGAGGGAATTTTAAAGCAATGCTTGAATGATTCCTTCCAATTCGGTTGGTTCTGTCGATGGCTCAAATCTTCTACGGACGTCACCATTGCGATCGATCAGAAATTTAGTGAAATTCCACTTGATTCCGTCACCCTCATATATATCGGGATATTTTTCAATTAGAAAATTCTTCATCCACTGACCATTGACCTCTTCTGTGTCAAAACCCTGAAATGGTGCCTGCTCCGTTAAAAATTGGAATATCGGATGAGTGTTTTGTCCCCTAGCTTCTATTTTCTCAAACAACGGGAACGTTATCTTAAATTCATCCTCACAATAAGTCTTCACCTCTGTATTCTCCCCAGGTTCTTTGTCATTAAATTGGTTACATGGAAATCCTAGAATTTCCAAACCATCACTTCGGTATTTATCGTATAACTCCTGAAGAGTTGTGAACTGACGGGAGTAGCTGCACTTACTTGCCGTATTGACAACAAGTAGGACTTTTCCACGGTAGATTGCTAGATCAGCCGGCTTGCCGTCTATCCGATTAATTTCCATATCATAAAAAGCCATTTGATTTCTCATATTTAGTCCTCCTAAACTATTCAAGTAGTGACATAACCATCATAAGGCAAAGTTCCTCATTGGAGAAATATATAATATATATTATCTTGATAGATAAATCCTATAAATAATGAACTAATGGGGTGTGTAATTTCTTTTCATTTTATAATATGTAAGATAGAATGAGTACATAATAGAAACTTGGTTTCATTGGATGAAACAATACAATGAGAAGTATTATAAAAATACCGATAATTGGTATCTGAACAAACAGATGCTCCTTACTTTAATGAAGAATTACTGTGAAAATTCATATCTTACTGGAGGTATTTATGAAGTTTAGAACTGCTACTATAGAACATCTTCCTGCCATCGTTCGATTGTTAGCTGACGACGAATTTGGTGCTACTCGGGAGCGCTATGAAGAACCATTACCCCTAGAATACATCGAGGCTTTTGCGAAGATTGAAGAACAGATCGGCAATTCAATAATCGTTGCTATAGACAATGATAAAGTGATCGGTTGTCTGCAGCTCACGATTATCCCAGGGATAACAAGATTGGGTACAATACGAGGTCAGATTGAAGGTGTTCGTGTTAGCCATGATTATAGAGGTAAAGGTGTTGGCGAGTCGCTATTTAACTATGCCATCGATCAGGCTAAAGCTAAGGGATGTGAAATGATCCAATTGACGACAGATAAAAAGCGTAAAGATGCTCACAGATTCTATGAACGTCTTGGATTTGTTGCTAGTCATGATGGGATGAAGCTAATCATCAGTAATGAGTAGGTCAACTAACGCTTGGAGTACAATAGGTGAGTTTAAAAATAATTCTATTATACACGCAAGATCCTACAGTCCACCACACAGCAACGTGCTCTAATTGACGATAGATTCCATACTTATTCAGTATGCATTTAGCGAGCAGTCCTCAGCTCATGAGTTGATCGAGTTTACGTTAAAGTCGCTGCGGGACTTCTTACCACTTACGGGCTTCAAGATTATAAAATCTCGTAAAGCACTTGAGATGAAAACACAGGGATTCATGATATCCATCTTTCTACAGGCTAATAGACACAATCTAGCAGGAACGAGCATAGAAGTCATGGTGCACTGTAAAGTCATGCATAACAAGCGAAAGGCTCATACAGGATTGCCGGAAACCTACTACCAGCACTCTCAGTTGATCTGGAATGAGTTGTTCGGAAAAAGCATTATGACGATGCGGTTATCAAATTTCAAACGGATAGAAACAGTCCAATCAGAAATGGAGAAGATTAGGCATTTTGACGGTGAGCAAGGCAGAGAGCCGTGAAATTTGAGATTGATTATTTCCACAGTGATCCCATTGGTAAGAAACCTGAAGAATTATTGAAACAAGAAGTATTTTACATTCAGTAGACTCCACTCCGTAGAGTAGACTACAAAAGTGGAGTTTTTTTATTTGACGAATTGTCAAGCCAAGTGCGACAGTTCCTTTGAAAAAGATTCGTGAGCGGTTTTCCATCCCAAACATTTACGGGGTCTGTTATTGATTAAATCGAGTGAACGGGCAAGCTCGTCATC